>NZ_JAHKPJ010000028.1 GCF_018860345.1 Psychrosphaera sp. F3M07
TTTTGTTTGTTTGGTCAAATAACATGCAAAACTAGGTAAATTAATGCTTTAAAGGTACTTTTTGATGAAATATTGAACGGTTATAACAAATAAACAGCTTAGTTATAAACTTTACTAGCTATGCGCTGAATAGAAGTTATGTATGTATATAGGAGGAGATATATAAAAGAAGATGTATTGTTATAAAGATTTTAATCGTAAAAAAGAAAAAAGCCGGGTAAACCCGGCTTTTCTTTATTCTTCAGTAGCTTCAACTACTTCAGCATCTGCATCAAGTTCTGGTCTTTCAACCAGTTCAATGTAGGCCATTGGTGCTTTATCACCAGTACGGTAGCCGCACTTAATGATACGTGTGTATCCACCTGGGCGTTCATTGTAACGTTGACCTAATTCACTAAATAACTTACCAACTACTTCAGCGTCTCTCGTACGAGCAAACGCTAAGCGGCGGTTAGCTACGCTGTCTTGTTTAGCCATTGTGATCAATGGTTCAACAACACGACGTAATTCTTTAGCTTTTGGCAAAGTTGTTTTGATGATTTCATGCTTCACCAAAGAACCCGCCATATTACGGAACATCGCTTGACGATGACTGCTGTTGCGGTTTAATTGACGACCACTCTTACGATGGCGCATGAGCTTTTCCTTCTAACTAATTCGTTTAACCGTAATTCGGTTTAGTCATTTTCTAACAGACTAGCTGGCGGCCAATTTTCTAGACGCATGCCTAGTGACAACCCGCGAGACGCTAACACGTCTTTTATTTCTGTTAGAGACTTTTTACCAAGGTTAGGAGTTTTAAGTAACTCAACCTCGGTTCTTTGAACCAAATCGCCGATGTATTGTACTTGTTCAGCTTTCAAACAGTTAGCTGAACGAACAGTCAACTCTAGATCGTCCACAGGACGTAATAGAATTGGATCAAATTCTGGTTTCTCTTCTTCTTGCTGCACTTCAGTAACATCACGTAAATCTACGAACGCTTCTAATTGCTCTGCTAAAATAGTAGATGAACGACGGATAGCCTCTTCAGGATCCAATGTGCCGTTCGTTTCCATATCAATGATCAATTTGTCTAAATCAGTACGTTGTTCTACACGAGCACTTTCAACATTATAAGCTATACGCTCAACAGGGCTGAATGAAGCATCGAGTAAAAGACGACCGATTGGACGATCCTCATCGTCAGAGGACACACGCGCAGATGCAGGAACATAGCCACGGCCACGCTGCACTGTAACACGCATTGAAATTTCAGAACTTGCGCTCGTTAAATTACAAATAACGTGTTCAGGGTTGATAATTTCTACATCACCATCGTGCTGAAAATCACCAGCTGTAACAGGGCCGTTACCTGACTTAGTTAAAGTCAAAGTTACTTCGTCTTTCCCTTCTACGCTAACTGCTAAACCTTTAAGGTTTAACAATATTTCAATCACATCTTCCTGTACGCCTTCTTTTGCACTGTATTCGTGCTGAACACCGTCGATTTCTACTTCGGTCACTGCACAACCAGGCATAGAAGACAACAAAATTCTGCGCAACGCATTACCTAAAGTATGACCAAACCCACGTTCTAGTGGCTCTAGTGTTACTTTAGCGCGAGTTGGACTCACCTGTTCTATATCTACAAGCCTTGGCTTAAGGAATTCAGTTACAGACCCCTGCATTATATATCCTCTTATGTTTCAACTTTACTTAGAGTAAAGTTCAACAATTAACTGTTCGTTAATCTCTGCAGATAAATCAGTACGTTCTGGGTTTGATTTATAAACACCAGACATAGCTTTATTATCTACTTCAATCCAAGTAGGTTTTTCACGTTGTTCAGCTAACTCAAGAGCTGCAACAATACGTCCTTGCTTCTTCGATTTTTCACGAATAGCAACAACATCTTCTGCAGACACTTTGTAGGAAGGAACGTTCACTACGCTACCGTTAACAACAATTGCTTTGTGGCTAACTAGTTGACGAGCTTCTGCACGAGTAGTTGCATAACCCATGCGATAAACAACGTTATCTAAACGGCTTTCTAAAAGTTGCAACAGGTTTTCACCAGTATTACCTTTAATACGAGCCGCTTGTTTATAATAGTTACGGAATTGTTTTTCTAAAATACCGTAAATACGACGTACTTTTTGTTTTTCACGAAGCTGCAAACCATAATCAGACAAACGAGGCTTACGAGCTCCGTGTTGACCTGGTGCAGTATCGATTTTACATTTAGATTCTATAGCACGTACGCCACTCTTAAGAAACAAATCTGTTCCTTCGCGACGACTAAGCTTTAGCTTTGGACCCAAATATCTAGCCATGTTCTTTCTCCACTAACAGTCGTTATACACGACGTTTTTTAGGCGGACGACAACCGTTATGAGGAATAGGTGTCACGTCAGTAATGTTAGTGATCTTGAAACCAACGCCATTTAATGCGCGGATTGCAGATTCACGACCAGGACCAGGGCCCTTGACGAAAACTTCAATATTCTTCAAACCGTACTCTTTTGCTGCTTCGCCTGCGCGTTCAGCCGCTACCTGTGCAGCGAATGGTGTTGATTTACGTGAACCACGGAAACCTGAACCACCTGCCGTAGCCCAAGACAATGCATTGCCTTGACGGTCGGTTAATGTAACGATTGTGTTGTTGAAAGACGCATGGATATGAGCCATACCATCAGCAACCTGCTTTTTTACCTTTTTACGTGAACGAGTTGGAGCTTTTGCCATTTCTTGCTACCTCCGCCTTATTTTGAAATAGGTTTACGTGGACCTTTACGGGTACGCGCATTAGTTTTAGTGCGCTGACCGCGTAGAGGAAGACTGCGACGGTGACGTATGCCACGGAAACAACCTAGATCCATTAAACGCTTAATATTCAATGTTACTTCACGGCGAAGATCACCTTCTACAGTGTACTTGCCTACTTCTTCACGTAATTTATCCAAATCTTCTTCAGATAAAGTTCCGATTTTCGTATCTTCTGCGATACCGGTTGCTGCACAAATAGCTTGTGAGCGTGTTTTACCGATGCCGTAAATCGCTGTAAGTGCGATTACAGAATGTTTACGATCGGAAATGTTAATGCCAGCGATACGGGCCACTAACACATCTCCTATAGTTATGGGTCAGTCGAAAAGCCCGTTAGGATACTCGACCTCTGACCGATTGTAAATAAGGGCGAGAAATATTCTCGCCCATCAAGTTTATGTCGTATTAACCCTGACGCTGTTTATGCTTAGGGTCTGTACAAATTACGCGAACAACACCTGAACGCTTAATTACTTTACAGTTACGACAAATCTTCTTAACGGAAGCACGTACTTTCATTGCTTATACTCCGCAATTTTAGCGGCTATAACCTTTCAGGTTAGCTTTATCTAAAGCGTTTCCTGCTAGGTTTGCCTTTTTAAGAACAGATTCATATTGATGAGACATCAATAACGTTTGAACCTGAGCCATAAAATCCATGACAACAACAACGATGATTAACAACGATGTGCCACCAAAATAAAATTGGACGTTCCAAGCTATCATCATAAATTCTGGTACAAGACAAACAAATGTGATGTACATAGCACCAGCTAGTGTCAAACGTGTCATTACTTTATCTACGTATCTCGACGTTTGTTCACCAGGTCTGATACCCGGAATAAATGCACCTGAGCGCTTTAAGTTATCAGCTGTTTCTCTCGGGTTGAAAACCAACGCCGTATAGAAAAAACAGAAGAATATTATAGCAGCCGCATACAACATTACATATAGGGGTTGCCCTGGAGATAGAGTTAAAGACATTTGCTGCAAGAAATCTGCAACAGCACCTTCACCTGTACCGAACCAAGCCGCTATTGTACTTGGAAACATGATAATACTACCAGCAAAAATTGGTGGTATTACGCCAGCCATATTTACCTTAAGCGGTAAATGTGAGCTTTGTGCTTGAAACACTTGGCGGCCTTGTTGGCGTTTAGCGTAGTTAACGACGATACGACGTTGTCCACGTTCAACAAATACAACAAAGTATGTAACTGCAAAAACAATAACTGCAATCAACATTAGAACTAACAAATGAATTTCGCCCTGACGAGCTTGTTCTGCTGTTTGTCCTATTGCTGAAGGTAACCCTGCAACGATACCAGTAAAGATCAATATTGAAATACCGTTACCAATACCACGTTCTGTAATTTGTTCGCCTAACCACATTAAAAACATGGTTCCAGTTACTAAACTTACAACAGCAGTAAAATAAAAACCTGGCCCAGCATTAATTACTAGTCCCGGCATCATAGTTGGTAAACTGGTAGCAATACCAAACGACTGGAATGTCGCTAGCACCAGCGTAAAATAGCGCGTGTACTGACTGATTTTCTTACGACCAGACTCACCCTCTTTCTTTAGCTCAGCTAAAGAAGGGTGCATTACCGTTAACAACTGCATAATAATAGAGGCAGTTATATACGGCATGATACCTAACGCTAATACTGAAGCACGCTCAAGCGCACCACCGGAGAACATATTGAACATTTCTACGATGGTACCCTTTTGCTGCTCGAATAAATCAGCTAGTACTGCGGCGTCAATCCCAGGAATTGGAACAAATGAACCCAATCGAAATACAACGATTGCAATCAATACAAACCATAAGCGTTGTTTCAACTCGGCAAAGCCGGTTTGTCCGCTTTGTAGGTCTAATCCTGGTTTAGCCATAATGTACTTATCCTTATTCTACTTTTCCGCCAGCTGCAACGATAGCTTCTAACGCACCTTTAGTAACACGTAGACCAGCTACAGTTACAGCACGAGAGACAACACCAGACATTACAACTTTTACGAAAAGTACGTCTTTCTTCACTAAACCTGCCGCTTTTAGCGACTCAAGGCTAACTACGTCACCCTCAACTTTAGCGATTTCAGACAATGTTACTTCATCAGTAACCAACGATTTACGAGAAGTGAAACCGAATTTCGGTAGACGACGTTGTAAAGGCATTTGACCGCCTTCAAAACCAGGTCTTACACTTCCGCCAGTACGAGATTTCTGACCTTTGTGTCCACGACCACCAGTTTTACCTAAACCAGAACCGATACCGCGACCTACGCGTTTCTTATCTGTTTTAGCACCTGGAGCTGGAGATAGAGTATTCAAACGCATCGATTACCCCTCCACTTTAATCATGTATTGAACTTGGTTTACCATACCACGTACACAAGCAGTGTCTTCCAACTCTACTGTGTGGTTGATACGGCGTAAGCCCAAGCCACGTAATGTAGCTTTATGCTTCGGTAAACGACCGATAGAGCTACGTATTTGTGTTACTTTAATCGTTTTCTTAGCCATGGTTTATTACCCCAAGATTTCGCCAACGTTAAGACCACGTTTAGCAGCTACTTGTGCAGGAGATTTCATTCCAGCAAGAGCATCTACTGTAGCGCGAACTACGTTGATTGGGTTAGTAGAACCGTAACATTTTGAAAGTACGTTATGTACACCTGCTACTTCAAGGACGGCACGCATTGCGCCACCGGCGATGATACCTGTACCTTCAGAAGCTGGTTGCATGTAAACTTTAGATCCAGAGTGACGACCCTTAATTGGGTGTTGCAATGTACCATTAGTTAACTCTACATTTACCATGTTACGACGCGCTTTTTCCATTGCTTTTTGAATAGCAGCTGGAACTTCACGCGCTTTACCATAACCAAAACCTACACGGCCGTTTTTGTCACCAACAACAGTTAAAGCAGTGAACGAGAATATACGACCACCCTTAACTACTTTTGATACACGGTTAACCGCGATAAGCTTTTCTTCGAATTCTGTTTGTTTTGTATCTACATTAGACATGAGCTACTCCTAGAACTGAAGACCGGCTTCGCGAGCAGCGTCTGCTAACGCTTTCACACGGCCGTGATATTTAAAACCGCTACGGTCAAATGACACTTTCTCAACGCCATTTTTAACCGCACGTTCTGCAATTGCTTTACCAACAGCAGCCGCAGCTTCAACGTTACCTGTAGAAGAAACCGCTGAGCGGATATCTTTTTCTACAGTAGACGCCGCCGCTAACACTTTACCTTCAGGAGAAATTACCTGAGCATAAGCGTGGCGTGGCGTACGGTGCATTACTAAACGAGTAACACCGTTTTCAATAAACGTTCTGCGAGTGCGTTTGGCACGACGTAAACGAGCTGTTTTCTTATCCATCGTCTTACCCTACTTTTTCTTAGCCTCTTTGCGACGAATGATTTCATCACTGTATCGGATACCCTTGCCTTTATAAGGCTCTGGCTCACGATAAGCGCGAATATTCGCTGCAGTTTGACCAATTAGATGTTTGCTAGCACCCTTAACCAAGATTTCTGTCTGGGTAGGTACTTCGATAGTTACGCCTGCTGGCACTTCGAAATCAACTGGGTGAGAGAAACCAAGTGATAAGTTAAGTACGTTGCCTTTTAAGGCTGCACGATAACCAACACCGTTTAAAATAAGTTTCTTTTCAAAACCAGCACTAACACCAACAACCATGTTGTTAATATTAGCTCGAGCAGTGCCCGCCTGTGCCCATGCGTCAGAAAAACCTTCGCGTGGAACAGTGGTAACTACGTTGTCAACAACAACCACTTCAACAGCAGGGTTAACACTAATAGCTAACTCGCCTACTTTACCTTTAACTTGTACGTCCTGACCATTAACGGCGATTTCTACACCGGCAGGAACATTAATAGGTGCTTTTGCTACACGAGACATTATGACTCTCCTATTAAGCTACGTAGCCGATGATTTCTCCGCCGATGCCCGCTTTACGAGCAGCACGGTCAGTCATCAAACCTTTCGATGTTGATACGATAGCTACGCCAAGTCCACCCATTACTTTAGGTAGATCACCAGTCTTCTTATATATACGAAGACCAGGGCGGCTAACGCGTTTAATTGTTTCTATTACTGGATTACCTTCAAAGTATTTCAAAGTAACGTTTAGCTCACGCTTTACATCACCAGAAACTTCGTAATCAGCAATAAAACCTTCGCTCTTCAAAAGTTCAGCTAACGCTGTTTTCAACTTTGATGAAGGCATAGTAACGGCAACCTTGTTAGACATTTGGCCGTTACGAACGCGGGTGAACATATCCGCGATAGGATCTTGCATGCTCATCTTTCAATACTCCCAGATTCTTACCAAGAAGCCTTTTTAAGGCCTGGAACTTCACCACGCATAGCTGCTTCACGAAGTTTAATACGGCTTAAGCCGAACTTACGTAAAAAGCCATGAGGACGACCGGTCACGTTACAACGATTACGTTGACGTGAAGGACTTGAATCACGAGGAAGCTCTTGAAGTTTAAGCACTGCTGCCCAACGGTCTTCATCAGACGTGTTAACGTCATTGATAGTAGCCTTTAAGTCGGCACGTTTAGCAGCGAATTTAGCAACTAATTTGGCACGTTTTACATCACGTGCTTTCATTGATTGTTTAGCCATAACTCTACACCTTATCCTTTAAATGGGAAGTTGAAAGCAGCTAACAAAGCGTGACCTTCCTCATTTGATTTTGCTGAAGTAGTAATAGTGATATCTAAACCACGTATCTTATCTACTTTATCATAATCAATTTCAGGAAAGATAATTTGCTCGCGTACGCCCATACTATAGTTACCACGACCATCAAATGATTTCGGGTTTAAACCACGAAAGTCACGAACACGAGGAAGTGCTATTGTAATTAGACGCTCTAAAAAGTCCCACATACGCTCACCGCGTAGAGTTACCTTGGCACCGATCGGGTATCCTTCACGGATTTTGAAACCAGCAACTGATTTACGAGCTTTAGTTACAACAGGCTTTTGACCAGCAATAGATTGCATGTCAGAAGTTGCTGCTTCTAAAACTTTCTTGTCAGCTAGGGCTTCACCCAGACCCATGTTCAGGGTAATTTTCTCAAGTCGAGGGACTTGCATGACAGATGTGTAGCCGAACTGTTTCATCAATTCAGGCACTACGCTGTCTCTATAAGTATCATGCAGTTTCGCCATCGTATACTCCAAGATTAGATAGTTTTACCATTAGATTTGAAGAAACGAACTTTTTTCCCATCTTCAAATTTAAAACCTACACGATCTGCTTTCCCAGTTTCTGGGTTAACAATCGCAACATTTGATACGTTGATTGACGCTTCTTTCTCAATAATTCCACCAGGCTGCTGTAGTTGTGGTACAGGCTTAGTGTGTTTCTTGATCAAGTTGATCCCTTCAACGATTACTCGTTCAGTACCAGCGATAACTTTTAAAACTTTAGCAGTTTTACCTTTATCTTTGCCGGCAATTACGATGACTTCATCATCACGACGAATTTTGCTTGCCATGTTTAGCTCCTTAAATTACTTCAGGTGCCAAGGACACGATTTTCATGAACTTGTCGTTACGTAATTCACGTGTAACAGGTCCAAAAATACGAGTACCAATTGGCTGCAAGTTGGCGTTCAATATAACAGCTGCATTGCTGTCGAAACGGATGGATTGACCATCTGGACGACGTACGGCTGCTTTAGTGCGAACTACCACCGCGTTAAGAACATCACCTTTTTTAACTTTACCGCGAGGAATTGCTTCCTTAACAGTAACTTTAATGATGTCGCCTACACGGGCATAACGTCGGTGAGAGCCACCTAGAACCTTAATACACTGTACGCGACGTGCACCGCTGTTGTCAGCCACATCAAGCGTAGTTTGCATTTGGATCATGTTTAGTGCTCCACTATTAAATTTACTTCTACTGCCCTTTCGGACAAAGCTACGTTCCAAACCTTTACAAGGTTACCCTCAAAAAGGGCGCGCAAGTGTAACTGAACCTCCTAACGAATTCAACCTAAGTTTTGAATTTGTTTAAGATTTGTTCAATTACGATTTAAAACCATACTATTGACCGACTGGTCGCGAAGTAAGGGTTAAAATACAGATTCATTATTACTCTGTATTTGTATAAAAAAACCGGAGCTAAGCTCCGGTTTTCATTACAAAAGTTCTTTAATCAGATTAAAGAGCTTTTGCTTTTTCTATTACGTCTACTAACGTCCAAGATTTATTCTTAGATAGTGGACGACATTCACGGATTGTTACCGTGTCGCCAGTTCCACATTGGTTAGTTTCGTCATGTGCGTGCAACTTAGTTGTACGCTTAACGAATTTACCGTAAATAGGGTGTTTTACCTTACGTTCGATAGCAACAACAATAGACTTGTCCATTTTGTCGCTAACTACGCGGCCTTGTAATGTACGGATTTCGCTCATTACGCACCTGCCTTAGTTTGTGCAATTACTGTTTTAACACGTGCAATGTTGCGACGTACTATTTTCAGTAAATGTGATTGAGCTAGTTGACCCGAAGCATGTTGCATGCGCAAATTGAATTGCTCACGTAACAAACTTAGTAGTTCAGCATTTAGCTCTTCTACAGATTTATCTTTAAGTTCGCTAGCTTTCATTACATCACCGTTCTAGTTACAAAAGTGGTTTTGAATGGTAATTTACGTGCTGCAAGTTTAAATGCATCACGTGCTAGTTCTTCACTAACACCATCCATCTCGTAAAGTACTTTACCAGGTTGAATTTCAGCAACCCAATATTCTACATTACCTTTACCTTTACCTTGACGAACTTCTAACGGTTTTGCCGTAATTGGTTTGTCAGGGAAAACGCGGATCCAAATTTGACCTTGACGCTTTACTGCACGAGTCATAGCACGACGAGCTGCTTCGATTTGACGAGCAGTCATACGGCCACGGCCAGTAGCCTTAAGACCGAAAGTACCAAAGCTAACTTTGTTACCGTTTTGTGCTAATCCACGGTTGCGGCCTTTATGCTGCTTACGGAATTTTGTACGTTTTGGTTGTAACATAGTCTACTCCCTACTTAGCTTTCTGGCTACGACGCTTCTTCGCTGGCTTTGGTTGCTTTGGCTCTTCAACTTGAACAGAACCGAAACCACCTAGTACTTCACCTTTAAAGATCCATACTTTCACACCGATGATGCCGTAAGTAGTTAATGCTTCAGAAGTAGCATAGTCGATATCAGCACGTAAAGTGTGTAGAGGTACACGGCCTTCACGATACCATTCTGAACGTGCAATTTCTGCTCCGCCCAAACGACCACTAACTTCAACTTTGATACCCTTCGCACCAATACGCATAGCGTTTTGTACCGCGCGCTTCATAGCACGACGGAACATAACACGACGTTCTAGCTGGCTAGAAATGCTGTCAGCTACTAGCTGTGCATCTAACTCAGGCTTACGAACTTCTGCGATGTTGATTTGAGCAGGTACACCTGTCAATTTAGCAACAACATTACGAAGTTTTTCAACGTCTGCGCCTTTCTTACCAATAACAACACCTGGACGAGCCGTGTGTATTGTTACTTTGATAGATTTAGCAGGACGTTCAATCGTAATCTTTGATACTGAAGCGTTCTTTAATTCTTTAGTCAAAAATTGGCGGACTTTTATATCGCCATTTAAGTGACTCGCATATTCTTTAGTATTCGCGTACCAGGTAGAAACCCATGGTTTAGTGATACCTAGGCGAATACCCGTAGGATGTACTTTTTGACCCATTAGTTAATCTCCTAATCCGCTACTACAACAGTTATGTGTGAAGAGCGCTTAAGTACGCGATCAGCACGGCCTTTTGCACGAGTCTTGATGCGTTTCATTGTAGGACCTGCGTCCACAAAGATTTTCGCAACACTAAGTTCATCGATATCTGCACCGTCGTTATGCTCAGCATTGGCGATTGCAGATTCTAAAACTTTCTTCACTAACACAGCTGCTTTCTTGTTGCTGTATGTCAATACTTCTAACGCTTTGTCCACTGGTAGACCACGAATCTGGTCAGCTACCAAGCGAGCCTTCTGTGGAGAAGTACGGGCAAAACGATGTTTAGCTAAAGCTTCCATTTTCTACTCCTACTTCTTCTTAGCTTTCTTGTCAGCCGCGTGACCGCGGTACGTACGAGTTGGTGAAAATTCACCTAACTTGTGTCCAACCATTTCGTCAGAAACATATACTGGAACGTGTTGACGACCATTATGGACAGCGATGGTCAATCCAATCATATCAGGAATGATCATTGAGCGACGAGACCAAGTTTTAATTGGTTTCTTGTTCCCGCTTTCCAAGGCTGCTTCAACCTTCTTCAGCAAGTGTAGGTCTATAAAAGGACCTTTCTTGAGAGAACGTGGCATGGTATTACCTCACTAATTATTTATTACGACGACGAACAATAAACTTGTCCGTTGACTTATTCTTACGAGTCTTAGCACCTTTAGTCGGTTTACCCCAAGGAGTAACCGGGTGACGACCACCAGAAGTACGACCTTCACCACCACCATGTGGGTGATCTACCGGGTTCATTACAACACCACGGACAGTAGGACGTACACCGCGCCAACGGCTTGCACCAGCTTTACCAAGCTTGCGAAGCATATGTTCAGCGTTACCAACTTCACCTAACGTCGCACGACAATCAGCAAGAACTTTACGCATTTCGCCAGAGCGAAGACGTACTGTTACATATTGACCATCAAATGCTAAGATTTGTACGTAAGCACCTGCAGAACGAGCAAGCTGTGCACCTTTACCAGGTTTCAACTCAACGTTATGTACTGTGCTACCTACAGGCATGTTACGCATAGGCATAGCATTACCAGGTTTAATCGGGGCATCGATACCAGACATTACTGGATCACCTGCTTTTAGACCTTTAGGCGCGATGATGTACTTACGTTCACCGTCTGCATAAAGAACTAATGCAATGTTTGCACTACGATTTGGATCATACTCAAGACGTTCTACTTTCGCAGGAATTCCGTCTTTATTACGCTTAAAGTCTACAACACGGTAATGTTGTTTATGACCGCCACCAATGTGACGAACAGTAATACGACCGTTATTGTTACGACCACCTGATTTAGATTTTTTCTCTAAAAGAGGAGCGTATGGTGCGCCTTTATGTAACTCAGCATTAACTACTTTCGTTACGTGACGGCGACCAGGAGAAGTTGGTTTACATTTTACTAAAGCCATTTTTTAGTCTCCTATTACTCGGCTGCGCCGTCTTCAAGATCAAGAGAAGCACCTTCAGCAAGTGTCACGTAAGCTTTTTTCCAATTCTTACGACGACCCATGCGTGCACCAGTACGTTTCGCTTTACCTTTCACATTAAGTGAATTTACTTTCGTAACTTCAACTTCGAAAAGTTTTTCAACAGCAGCTTTAATTTCTGCTTTTGTAGCGTCTACAGCAACTTTGAATACTAACGTGTTGTTAGCTTCATTTGCCAATGTGCTCTTTTCAGAAACATGTGGAGCTACTAATACTTTTAACAAACGTTCTTCGCTTATCATGCTAGCATCTCCTCAATTTGTTTCACGGCACCAGCAGTTACTACAACTTTATCAAACGCGATTAAACTAACCGGGTCGATTGTTGCAACGTCACGTACATCAACTTTATATAAGTTGCGTGCTGATAAGAATAAGTTCTCAGATACTTCTTCAGTTATGATAAGTACATCTTTCAAGCTCATTTCGTTTAATTTAGCAGCTAGTGCTTTAGTTTTAGGCGTTTCTAATTCGAAACTTTCTACAACTACGAAACGTTCTTGACGAACTAATTCAGATAGGATGCTTTGGATAGCACCACGATACATTTTTTTATTCACTTTTTGTGAATGGTCTTGTGGTTTTGCAGCAAATGTAACACCACCAGAACGCCATATTGGAGAACGAATAGTACCCGCACGAGCACGACCTGTTCCCTTTTGACGCCATGGTTTTATACCACCACCGCTAACTTCTGAGCGAGTTTTTTGAGCTTTAGAACCCTGACGAGCGCCTGCAGCGTATGCAGTTACTACTTGGTGAACTAATGCTTCGTTGAACTCACGACCGAAGGTAGCTTCAGAAACTTCAACAGCGCCCTTAGCGCCAGCAAAATCTAATTTCATCACTATTCTCCGGATTACGCTTTAACAGCAGGTTTAACAATGACGTCGCCGCCAATTGAACCAGGTACAGCGCCTTTAACTAATAGTAAGTTACGCTCTGCATCTACACGTACAACTTCAAGATTCTGAGTTGTTGTACGTACGTTACCCATTTGGCCAGCCATTTTCTTACCTTTAAATACACGACCTGGAGTTTGGTTTTGACCAATTGAACCCGGTGCGCGGTGAGAAAGTGAGTTACCGTGAGTTGCGTCTTGCATGCTGAAATTCCAGCGCTTAACACCACCTTGGAAACCTTTACCTTTTGACGTGCCAGTAACGTCTACTAATTTAGCGTCATTAAATACTTCTACAGTAATTTCGCTACCAATTACGATATCGTCGCCTTCACCTGCAGCTAAGCGGAATTCCCACATACCACGACCAGCTTCAACACCTGCTTTCGCAAAATGTCCTGCTTGTGCCTTAGTAACGCGGTTCGCTTTTTTAGTGCCAGCAGTAACTTGCAATGCGCGATAACCATCGGTTTCTTCGTTACGGATTTGAGTAACACGGTTAGGTGTCGCTTCAATAACCGTAACAGGAATTGATACACCATCTTCAGTGAAGATACGTGTCATTCCTACTTTACGTCCGACTAGACCTATAGTCATTTTGAAACCCCTTTAATCTCTCGATTAACCCAGACTGATCTGAACATCTACACCAGCAGCAAGATCTAAACGCATTAATGCATCAACAGTTTTTTCTGTTGGCTCAACAATGTCGATTAAACGCTTGTGCGTACGAATTTCATATTGGTCACGTGCATCTTTATTTACATGCGGAGAAACCAATATAGTGAAGCGTTCTTTACGAGTTGGCAGTGGAATAGGACCACGAACCTGCGCGCCTGTACGCTTAGCCGTTTCTACGATTTCTTGTGTTGACACATCGATTAAACGATGGTCGAACGCTTTCAATCGGATACGAATACGTTGACTGTTCATTACTTACCTCAAAAGAGCATTTTAGAAAGAGCATAAAAAAACATCGCATTAGCCTTCTTCATCAGAAATCTAAGCGGTGTAAATTTATCTATTTAGTTGGATTCCCAATCGGAACCCCTGTACTGATTAACATATCGCTAATCTTTCAAACCAATGAAAAGAACATTTTTAATTATTGGTTTGCCCATATGCCTGCAACTAGTACAGACGGGAGAGCGCATTTTATAGATCTTGACTATAAATGCAACAGTTTATTTGTATAAATTGTATTTTAATCGGAGTCCATGCATTCCAGCATTACGCATACGTATGGCTGTTTCATCAAGGCAAGTTTTCAGACACTCTTAGATGCATTAATTACATCATTCAATGGACGTTATGATTAAGTTATTCAAATCAATTACATTAATAGCCACACTAGTCCTTTGGAGTCATACCGCACTTTCAGCCTCGGTTAACGTTATGGGTCCTTTATGGTTAGACACTCAAGAACAATGGCACGACTTTCGTGACGATCTAAAAACCGCCAAACAAATGGGCGTCGAAGCAGTCACTGTTGACGTTTGGTGGGGAGCCGTTGAAAAGAATGGAGATCAGTTGTTCGACTGGTCTTATTACGACAAAGTTTTTATGGCTATTTTAGAAGCAAAATTACGAATAGTACCCATAATGTCTTTTCATCAATGTGGAGGTAACGTTGGTGATGTCTGCAACATTCCTATTCCCAAATGGATTTGGCACCACTTTAATAACAAAGGTACACCTCCAGCGTTTAATACGATTGGGTCAAATGTCCAAGCTTATGACCTCATGTTCAAAAGTGAACAAGGTAATTACTCCAACGAATATGTTTCGCTTTGGGCGGACAAATTTGTGATCCCACAATACATAGAGTTTATGTCTGCTTTTGAATCTCACTTTAGTCGTATGGCTCCAAACTTTGATGAATTAAACATAAGTATGGGGCCCGCCGGAGAGTTGAGATACCCTTCTTATAATAGCCACGACAACAACACTGGATATCCAACACGTGGTGCGTTTCAATCTTTTGGTCGTTTGGCCATTATTGACTTTCAACAATCTATGCTTAGAAAATATCAACAATTAACTAAAATTAATGAAGCATGGAAAACCTCATATTCATCACTTAAGCAACTCGCGTTGCCAAAAAATATGGGGGAATTTGTAATAACTGGCCAACACCTTAATACAACATATGGTTTAGATATATTAGATTGGTATCATAAAGCTTTGATGCAACATGGTGAACGAATGTTATCCGCAGCTTCAAATGGTTTCTCAACAGCCTTTAAGCATATTGATTTAGGTTATAAAGTGCCAGGTATACACTGGTTAATGTCAGCACCTTTGCCTTTAATGCGAGCGGCAGAGTTAGCTTCAGGTGTGATTTCACCCGGCTTTAATTCGAGTAAAATGCAAGTTGAAGGTCATGGATATCGCGCAGCTATTGCGTTAGCAGCCAAATATACAACTAATGAACGCCAAGTTATTTTGCATTTCACCTGTTTAGAAATGTCAGATCAGCCAGTTGCACCTGCTTTTTCATTGGCAAATACACTTGTCGCTTGGGTTGGTAAGGAAGCAAAAAGACAAGGGGTTACTGTTAAAGGCGAAAATGCTCTGTCAGCTGGCACTTCGACACTAACAGGTTGGCACAATATAACGGATGCACTACTTAATGATGGGTATGACGGGATAACGATCCTCAGGTTAAACCACGTGACTCAAGACCTTGGAAGAACTCAATACCCAGAACTTATTAAGAAACTTAATAATTGATTATAGTTTGATTAGACGCCAGAGAATAAGACAACTATTGTCGGCTTTGACCTAACTTACATATCCTTATGGTGTCGGCATTGTCTCCTGATTGACCTGCTGGCCACATCCATGTAGCCGTTTATCAGGCGATTAAAGGCGTTTTGTTGACGCTAAATAATCTAATTTTTATGAAGTTAATTATAATTGCTAGAAATCTTCGACATTGTGTGTGAACAACATATCTGCACCGGACTCTATTTGTAATTTCAAACTCATTATCTTCGGTAATATTCTGGCAAAATAATATTTACCCGTTTTTATTTTAGATTGTGATAAAGCTTTATCTTCAACATTTTTAGCGGCTACCATCATTTTCGCCCACATATAACCAAACAAGACATAACCAAATAGATGTAAGTACTCAACCGAAGCGGCACCAAGTTCACTTGGATTACTTGATGCTTTCTTTAATACGTCTACAGTTACCGCTGATAATAAGTCTACCGCTGCTATAAGCTGATTAAGCTCGTCTGGAAATTCCGCTTCATGATCTTTAGCAAATTGAATAACTTCTTTAGCTAATACATTTGCAGTATTACCATTGTCCATTGCTACTTTTCGACCGATTAAATCAAGTGCTTGAACACCATTAGTGCCTTCGTATATTTGCGTAATACGACAATCCCTAACTAATTGCTCTTGTCCCCATTCACGAATATAACCGTGCCCACCAAAGACCTGTTGACCGGCAACACATGAATCAAAACCCATATCAGTGACAAATGCTTTGGCGATCGGTGTTAATAGTTGGCCTTTTAAATATGCAGCTTTTGCAACTTCCGAATCGTCGGAGAACTTAGCAATGTCTAATTGCATAGCAACATATGTATTAAATGCCCTTGCCCCTTCATTTAATGCCTTCATGTTTAATAACATTCTTCGAACATCTGGGTGCACAATAATAGATTCTGGCTTTTTATCCGCCGTTTTTACCGAACCCTTACCTTGTTTTCTATCTATAGCGTATTCCAGCGCATTTTGATAAGAACGCTCTGATGCGCCTAATCCTTGAATACCTACAAACAAACGCTCATAGTTCATCATTGTGAACATACAGGCTAGACCTTTGTTTTCTTCGCCTACTAGATACCCTTTAGCTCCGTCAAAATTCATGACACAAGTTGAGCTACCATGTATACCCATCTTATGTTCTATTGAGCCACAACCTAATGCGTTGTGTTCACCTAAAGTTCCGTCCTCATTTACGTTATATTTTGGAACAATAAATAAAGAGATCCCTCTTGAACCTTCTGGAGCTCCAGGTAATTTTGCTAATACTAAATGAATGATATTTTCAGTTAAATCATGTTCACCACCAGTGATGAATATTTTACTGCCTGTGATGTTATAACTGCCTTCTTCATTTTTTTCGGCTTTCGTTTTGATTAACCCTAGATCTGTACCAGCATGTGCTTCTGTTAAACACATGCTGCCTGCCCATGTTCCTGCATACATATTAGGTAAGAAGGTTTCTTTTAATTGATCCGAAGCGTGGGCATTAATAGAAACACATGCACCGGCAGTTAGCCCTGAATATAAAGAGAAGCCAAGATCCGCGCCACACATCATTTCTTCATGCATAGCCGATAACATTTTGGGCATACCCATACCGCCATATTCAGGGTCGCCAGCTAAACCTACCCAACCGCCTTCTGCAACTACATTATATGCCTCTTTAAACCCTTTAGGTGTTGTGACAAGGCCATCATTCCAAGTGACACCTTCTTCATCCGCATTTCGGCTATTGGGGGCAATTACACTCTCTGTAACTTTTGCACTTTCTTGTAAAATTGCATTCGCCGTTTCACGATCAATATTTTCTGCCAATGTGGCATTTGATTGCCAAAATTGGTCTGCCTTAAATACGTCAAATAATAAAAAGTTCATGTCATTTACTGGGGCAGAATATTTACTCATTTTCTTCACTCATTGATCAAAAGTTAACAAACTATACATCAAGAACAAATTAAAACAAACGTTTGAATTTATTTTTAATGCCCTAACAATACCTACAAAATATAGACCATGCTTATCATCTTTCTCATTTTTTATTTGATAAAGAGATAGATAAATCATTAAAAATAAAACAAAATTAATACTGACCGACATGATCAAAGATGAATGACTATAACTATGACAATTTGGATAGATGCAGACGCTTGCCCATTACCAGCAAAAGAGATTTTATTTAAAGCGGCTGAGCGCACGCAAACGCAGTTAATATTGGTCGCCAATCAATATATCAATATTCCACCTTCTAGGTTCATTAAAATGATCCAAGTACCAAGCGGATTTGATGTTGCAGATGATGAAATTGTCAAACGTGTGCAACAAGATGATCTCGTTATCACTTCGGACATTCCACTTGCATCGGAAGTCATTGATAAAGGCGCCTTAGCATTAAACCCACGAGGTGAGCTTTATACCAGTCAAAACATTAAACAAATACTGAACATGCGTGACTTTATGGATACGATGCGCTCAAGCGGAATAAACAGTTCTGGCCAGGCGAAATATGGTGATAAAGACAAACAACAATTTGCCAACCAACTAGATCAGTGGTTAGCAAAGGCTGTTAAGTAATATAAGCCTGCAATTGCTATTAATTGACTAATCTGTTTTTTTTGGCATCACCACATATTGACCAACAAATTTAGCGACAGGCGTCATATCATCTAACACTTCTACTTGAACGGTTATACGCGCCTTTTTGTTTTCTTCTAATGGTAAAAAGTCACCTTCTATATTTTCAAAGTTTGCAATGGAACGAGGGAGCTCAGTCACCGGTTTATGATAATGAATATCGGCATCAGCTAAAACGATATCACCTTCGATTTTTTGCTCCTTCATCATCAAATGTACAAGTCCCCACCCCGTTAATGTTGCAAGAGAGTAGATACTACCAGCGAACATAGTGCCATGTAGGTTCATATTAGGATTTAACGCTGCTCTTGTTTCAAACGTTGTGCCCGTATATTGATATACACGTATTCCCATAAGTTGAGTTATTGGGATCTGTTGGTGCCAAATATTTTGTAGATCCAAGCACCATTGAGGGTTACGGATGATGACTTCAACTTCATCTAATGGTTTACACATTTGTACATGAGGGATCTGTCCAAAAATCTCAGGGGCGTCACCGGTGACTTGGTAACCTAGATTTTCGTAAAAGTTAGTTGCGCTGGTTCTGGCATTTAATATGACTCGTTTTACACTTTCTTGACGCGCAATGGCCTCTAAAGACTCAAGCATTACCGTCGCTAATCCTTTGCGTCTATGCTGTTCAATCACAGCCATATATCTTATCTGACCTTCATCGGTACTAACCAGATGTAATCTTGCGACCCCTACTAC
Source organism: Psychrosphaera sp. F3M07 (assembly GCF_018860345.1). Taxonomy (GTDB): domain Bacteria; phylum Pseudomonadota; class Gammaproteobacteria; order Enterobacterales; family Alteromonadaceae; genus Psychrosphaera; species Psychrosphaera aquimarina. The sequence continues at coordinate 19,182 of NZ_JAHKPJ010000028.1, forward strand.
ATTACCTTGTTCGTCTATTACCATTCGATGCCAAGCGTGTTGCTCATATTCATCTTTTTCTGAGCCACGAGGTTGTTGCAATGGCGCTCTTAAAACTTGCCAGCGGATCTCATAGTAGTGTTCCCACTCTTGCTCTGTTTGTGGTGCAACCACTTGGTACATATTTTTCCCCTCAATAACAATAACGCATTAATGTTTTATCTATATTTTTCTTATTATTTACGTTACAAATAACTATTGTTTCAACCATTTAAGACTATTCATGAACTTAGCGCAAACACTATCTCCAGATACAGAAGCTAAAATAATATATATGAATAGTTCTGAAAATGGTCGAATAATTATATATAAAAACGAAAAGTATACTTGGTTGGTGGTGGATGACGTCATTCAAAGTGCCATAGAAAATACACTGCCTTACCGTCCTGTATTATCATATTGTTTTGTCATGTTATTACCGATTATTCACCACAAAGTACCTGATTCGATTCTAGAGTTAGGGGCAGGTGGTCTATCTATTCAGCGTTATCTCAGCCATGCTTACCCATCTATTAAGATGACCAGTATAGAAAATAATCAAGAAGTATTATCGGTTGTTGATGAGAATTTTCCAGCCATAAACAACCCATCCGTGATTAAACAAAACGCTTTTAACTTTATTGAATCCGCGCTTGCCAACACAGAAAAATTTGATTGGATTATGTGTGATTTATTTCAAGGTGATCAGTCACCAGTATTAATCAAAAGCCAAACATTATATAAGCAACTGTTTGAATTAATTAATCCGAATGGTTGGTTAATCATTAACTGTTTAACCCAGAGCGATGAAGAGATTGAGCAACTAGGTACGTTTTTAAAACACACATTTAACAATAAACATTACGTGTTTTCCGTGCCAGAAATGATGAACAAAGTGTTAATGGTGAATAAAATAAACCACTTTTCTTTTCCCGAAGGCATAGAAGAATGCAATGAAGCTAAATAACGCTTACAACCAATAAACACTGATTACTCATCACAACAGCACTATTTACCTGCAATAACACTTACTTGTTTTTTAGCTCTTCAACCACTTGTTCAAGTTGATCTAACTTAGCACGAGTTCTAGCTAACACTTGGGTTTGCACATCAAATTCTTCTCGGCTAACAACATCCAGTTGAGTTAATTTAGCTTGTAACACCGCTTTCACTTTATCTTCAATATTGTCGGCCATGTTTTTTACACTTGGCGGAATAACATTGGTTATTTGTTCGGCCAACTGTTCTATTTTTTTAGCATTGATCATTTATCTATTTCCTTTTGTTAGCTACAAATACGATTATTATAAATTTTGAATTATATTACACAATTACCATGCGATCATAGTTTGAAAACCAGCACCAACTCTATCTTTTGCCGCTTGCAAACCTAAATCAAATTGAACTGGGCCTAAATAAAGTCCAGCACCTAATGTGAGGGTATCTGCGTTATTTGAGGATGAATTAGATCCTAAGACGTCACTGGCTCTAATTAAGTTATGGCGATAACCCACTCTTAACTCAACAACATCCCATGCATTAATGACCGCGCCTACACTTGCAAATTGGGAACCCTGAAAAAACTCAGAGCCATCAGCGAATTGTGGTCCTTTAGACTCAGTGACATCTATATCAGCAGAAACTCTAAACCAAGTTGCGTTATAACTCGTCCCTAATCTGAATTGGGGTTCAACTTTAAAAAATAAAGATGCTTGCTCTTCATCCAAACGCACCGGATTACTTTCTATTTCAGTGCCCATAATATTTTTAACACTAATACCAACACGCCATCTGTTCGCTCTATCTAAGCTTAAAATCATACCTAAATCTGCAGTAAAAAAGTCTTTAGAATTTCGGTAATCATCACCATCTATCTTATCTTCGTCAAAAGCCGTCGCTGACGCTTGATAATCATAAAACTCTAAATGAACTGATTTTAATGTGGTGCCGACACTTAGTGTTCGACCACTTTTATATTTCCAATTACTGCCAATTGTCATACTAGCTTCAAACCAACCGATGGCAGCAAAGCGTGCATTAGACTTTAAATCATCACTATCGAACTGCACACTGTTGGTATCAAAATCGAAAATATCACCATATTCTTGGTATAATTTTTCTTCAGTAGACTTGGCTTGGTCGACTAATAACAATGCCTCATCATATGCGCCTTGCGCATTAGTCGCAGTAGCTTGAGCGGCATCAAGGTCAGCTTGTGATACGCTATCAGGGTCAGTTTCAACTAATTGTTTAAACTCTTCTAATTCAGCAGCAGCAAGTGTTAAGTCGCCTTCTAATCTATTTTTATCATCAAATAATGGGCGAACATCATCTAACAAAAATTGCCCCAAATGACTAAAACGTCGAATTAAGTTAGTGTCCGCTGGGTCAACTATTGCTGTACCACCAAAGCTAAACTGAGAATTTAATTGAAATGAAACGGCAAAACGGTCAAAAGCCATGCCTATCCCAGCGTTGCCACCTAAGTCTATATTGGCACCAATTCCATTTAACTTATCCACCGCATCAGCAATAGCATTAACGGTATTAATGTTGTTTTGTAATAAATTAATATCGCCTTCTAACAAATCTTCATTAGAGAACTCATCGAATTGTTCAGTCTCTTGCACAAAGTCATCTAACGTTTTAACTGTGTTATCTTGATCAACGGCTTGACCACGAATATTAAAAACTAAGAAAAAATCATTTGATGTTCCCGCCGCAGTGCCAATTAAGGCAGGGTTATAACTTCCCGCTGCTGACCAATGAGCAGAACTAGTACCGGCACTGCCATATCCCAGTGACCTGCCAGTTTGAAAAAAATGATCATATGCCAATGCCGACGTACTTGTTAGCCCCAGTATTGTTGCAATAGTTATCAACGACTTGTACATGAATTTCCTTTGAATAAACCAACGTTTTACTGATGTGATTGTTGATAAGTCTGAATCTTAGAATTTTATAGTAAAAAATTCACTTGTGTTGATTTAAAGTTATTTTTTATTGTCACCCATATTTGTTAATATCCCGCCCCTAATCAAAAGGGTGCCACGTGAAATTAAATCCAGAACAAGAATTAGCCGTAACATACGTTGACGGTCCATGTTTAGTACTAGCTGGAGCCGGTTCAGGCAAAACCAGAGTTATTATCAATAAGATTGGGCACCTGATTGAAAATTGTAATGTTCCTGCCAATAAAATCGCAGCCGTGACTTTCACCAATAAAGCGGCACGAGAAATGAAAGAGCGGGTAAAACAATCAATTGATAAAGATAAGGTGAAAGGACTAAAAATCTCTACTTTTCACACCTTAGGTTTAGATATCATAAAAAAGGAAATTAAGATCCTTGGTTATAAATCAAACTTTTCGTTATTCGATGATCAAGATTGTTTTGCGTTATTAAAAGAACTAACCGAAACGGAACTAGGCGAAGATAAAGAAAGCATTTACCAACTGATAAATAAGATATCTAGTTGGAAAAATGAATTAATGTTGCCACAAGCTGCCATCAGCCAAGCCACCGACCCAGAAACCGCACTTCTTGCTGAATTATACCAAAGATATCAATCACAAATGCGTGCCTACAATGCCCTTGATTTTGACGATTTGATATTAATACCCACGTTATTATTCAGAAACTACCCTGAAGTTATTGAGCGTTGGCAAGACAAAATCCACTATCTATTAGTGGATGAATATCAAGATACCAATACTAGCCAATATGAATTGGTTAAGATGTTGGTGGGTAAACGTGCGCAATTTACTGTTGTTGGTGACGACGACCAATCCATTTATTCTTGGCGTGGCGCTAAACCACAGAACTTAGTTTTATTAAGTAAGGACTTTCCTAATCTTAATCTGATTAAACTAGAACAAAATTATCGTTCTGTAGGCTGTGTATTGCATGCAGCTAATGTATTGATTGATAAAAATCCACACGTGTTTGATAAAAAATTAAAAACCAACATGGAATATGGTAATCCAATACGCGTCATTCAAACTAAAAATGAAGACAATGAAGCTGAACGTGTAATCGCTGAAATTATCGGTCACCGATTTACCAATAAAACCCACTATGGTGATTACGCGATTTTATACCGGGGCAATCATCAAAGTCGTATATTTGAAAAACTGTTAACCACCAATAGGATCCCTTATAAAATCAGTGGTGGTACGTCATTTTTTTCTCGCTCTGAAATTAAAGATATTATGGCGTATTTACGTCTTGTTGTTAACCAAGATGACGACAACGCCTTTTTACGTATTGTAAATACTCCCCGCCGACAAATCGGACCGACAACATTAGAAAAACTTGGTCATTTAGCGAATGACAAACACATTAGTTTATTTGAAGCTGCATTTGATAGTGCATTTATTGGTATGGTTACCGGACAAGCTAAATCGGCCATGCAATATTTCACGCGTTGGATTGTTGAAATAAGCGATCAAGTATTACGTAGTGAACCGTTAGATGCGGTAAAAGAATTACTAAAAGGCATTCACTACGAAGATTGGTTATTCGAAACAAGTTCTAGTCCTAAAGCCGCCGAAATGAGAATGAAAAACGTCAGTGAGTTATACAAGTGGGTTACTCAAATGTTGCAAGGCGACAGTGAACACGAGCCGTTAACATTAGCGGAAGTTGTAAACAAACTGACATTACGTGACATGATGGAACGTAATGAAGACGAAGATGAAGGTAACAACCAAGTTCAATTAATGACAATGCATGCGTCCAAAGGTTTAGAATTTCCTTACGTATTTATGGTTGGTATGGAAGAAGGCTTTCTACCACATCAATCAAGCATTGACGAAAACAACATTGAAGAAGAACGACGCCTTGCTTATGTAGGTATCACTCGAGCACAAAAAGAGTTGGTATTAACTTACACCAAAGAAAGAAGACAATACGGTGAAACCGTCATGAGTGAACCATCTCGATTTATTGAAGAACTTGATCAAAAAGATCTTAGATGGGAGAAAAGCGGACAAGCGGTACCAGAAGCGCAACGAAAAGAAAAAAACAAAACTAATATAGCAAATTTAAGAGCCATGCTTAAAAAGTAAATTTACGGCTATTTTATTATTAAGATATTAAATCAGAACGTAAATTATATAGATGAGATATTATTAACCTTTCTCCTTATAAAACTAAGTGCAACTAAGTAAACTAAAAGTAAATTCATTGAGCCTCCACTACTTTTCTTTATGATTGTAGCTTGCTGTATTATAGAATCCTTGGCGGCATCATTATCGATAACGGTAAGGGTCACTTCATAATCACCTGAATCCGAAAACTCATGCCATACTTGGTTACCTGAAGTGCTTGAGCTCCCAGTAAAAACCCACTGATAATCGACAATTGAACCATCACTATCGGTTGAGGCTCTCGCATCAAACCGACATTTTAGCTCAATACATGAATAGGTAAATTTAGCTTCAGGTGCAACGTTAGGGGGGAGGTCTCCTTCATCTGGGTTTACTCTCGCATAATATCCCTGCCAATCCCAATTTATACCAGGATCTGTGTGAGTTTGATCTGGATAATGTTGATGCCCTTTTACCGATATTTCGTACTCCAAAGTAACAACATTATGGTGTGCTTGCTCTTGATAAGCCTTGGAACAATCAATGTTTTTTCGACTACATAAATCGAACGAAAGATCAGCCGAAGATTGATACATAGCCTCGGTATACCAACTGGCATTATCAACCCAACCTTCATGTTCAATACCAATACTATATGGATTCGCTGTCCTTGCGTGCCATGCTTTATCATTTTCTCTGACCATTTGCGTAACTTGCCCATCAGAGCTTCGGATTATGTAATGTGCTGACACTTGTGAGGCTGGATTAATTAACCAATTAATTGAACCTGAATACGAACCTTGGGTCGTGTGAATTACGATATGACTTATTTGACTACCACTACGAGAACTTTTGTTTGGACTTTCTTTCCAAATTGCACCTTCATAATCGACAACTACAGAGCTAGTTTGATACTTATTATCTGATGTTTTGCTAGATTTATTAAACGATTGATTCTCTGGTTCTTGTTCTTGTTTAATTGATTCTTCAATAAAATCTTCTGACTGCTTAACTCTAATACTCTTTTTACTGGCATCTAAAATCATATGTGGCGCTTGCAACTGCTGTAATTCTTTTTTATTAAAAGCAAGTGACCAATCAATAGCTTGTGCTTTGATCATAATGCCATCTTTTAGAATACCGTTATTGGCGATTAATAAAGCGTCATAAGCATAACTTTCTCGGGCATAGTTATTAATTTGAGTTGAAGCGCTTATCCCCGACATGTGTTCTAACACTTTGCGAGTACTAGCCAGTCCTTTACCAATACTTTTTGAAGAATGTAATTTGTGAGCTAAAAAAGAAGCCGTAGCAAAAATATGTTCTTCAACATTATCGATAAGACGTTGCTCATCTACTCCGCTATGTTTGGCTACTTGAGATAGAGTATTTACAAATCCAAAGTTATTTGTGTTGTACAAACCAAAAAGACCAATGGATTGAGGACGCATATCATGAATAATAGAATCAGAAGGTATTCGATGCTGCCAACGACTTGCGGTATAAGCCAAACTCTCCAATATACCATCAGGCAATATAGGATAACGCTTATAAGCTAAGTCAAAGTAGTATTTATATTCAGCTCTGTTTTGAATTAACTCACTTTGAAAGTTCTGATTTTCCAAATGTTCAACACCTAATGTAGAAGCCAATACATTAGAACCGCAGCAAAGCAATATTATGAAACAACCAATTTTTCCCAACCTATCCATTTTAGTTTTCCTTTATGACAGTGATACTTTTAACCAGAACACGTCCCTTTAAATAGGTTTAAACACTCAAACATTGTATGTTTTTCACCCGCTGGGAATATTTTACCAACACTAAAGACAGGAAGAGGAATATAGTATTCCCTATTTGGGTGTTTTTTCTAAAGATTGACTAAATGATTAGCTATTGAACCTAGTAAAAAGACTAAGTCGAAGAAGGTAAGGTATTTTAATATTTTGGTTTATATATCCGCTCTATTGAATATATAAACATTAACTTAAGAGAGTTGTAGATAAGGTTTAGGGGAACTGTTCATTATTTGTTAAAGCTGTAAATTGCTATAGTTTAAATTGTGTATATCCGTGCTCTTGGCCATAAAAACAAAATTTTTAGTCGGCCAGCAATCTATTTATAGCAATCCGTCTATGTTATCCGCATCAGGCCTGTTTAAATGCATCCATAGATCGCTGTCTGTGGTATACAGTGATCTTGAGAGTCAAAAAATAAGTAATAAAAAAGGGCAATAAATGCCCTTTTTTATCAATTGAATTAATTCAATTATTTTAACATAAACTCAATAGCTGCTTTAATTTCATCATTTGAACAAGCCATACATGTTCCTTTTGGCGGCATTGCATTAAAACCGTTAATAGCATGATCTAACAATGTGCTCATACCTTTCGCTTCTCTTGGTCCCCATGCTGCAGCATCGCCTTTTTTAGGTGCACCCATAGCGCCAGTACCATGACAGGCGAAACAAGATTGTTGATAAACGTCTGCACCAGATTTAGGTCCTGCAGGTTCTGCTGGCTTTGCAGGTTCTGCTCCAGCAAGATACACTTGTCCAACTGGCTGAATTCTTTTCTCAACATCATTTTTAGTTGGTTCAGTTGCAAGAACTGATGTTATAGACAGAACAGTTAAAAGTGTTACAAGTATTTTTCTCATTGTGAGCTCACCTATTATTTAAGATACAAACGTATTGTACCTTGTAATTTCTATCGATTGAATATCCACTGCGATATTATGGGTTTATAACCCCTACCAAATCAAGTAAATGCCTATATTTATTTATTTTTTTATATGGAATTAACTACTTAGACTGTAGTCAGCTGTGTTTAAATATTATTATTGTAAAATAATATAAAAAAGAGCTAGATCCAACTCAATTTTATGTGTAAGTTATCTGTCCTGTTTTTCACAAACAGAACAAAAAGTGACCCGTTAGAGGTTCACCAATGGAGTATAATAATAACAATATCGGAGCCGTCATAGACGCTTATATACAATTAATACATCTTTATATATTTAAAACATTTGCTTAACTAAGTAGATTTTTATTCACCTACTTATCCACAAGTTTAAAATGTTATTCACAAATTTAATATCATGTTGAACGCTATGCCTATAGCGGTTTTCGACATTTTATGTCATTCTTATTCACTAATTTATTCAAAGTAATCTGGAAATAATCCACATGACTACTGATCGCATTTCAGACCCTAATTTGCCTTTAATTTTAGTTGATGGTTCTTCGTACTTATTTCGTGCTTATCATTCACCTCCACATTTAACTAATTCTCGTGGCGAATCAACCGGTGCTATCTATGGCGTGATCAACATGCTTAAAAGTTTAGTTAGACAGTACTCACCTCAACAAATGATAGTTATATTTGATGCTAAAGGTCCAACATTTAGAAATGATATGTATGCTGAATACAAAGCAAACAGACCGCCAATGCCTGATGATCTTAGATATCAAATAGAACCTTTACATAAAATAATTGAAGCTATGGGGTTACCCATTATCGCTATTGAAGGCGTTGAAGCCGATGACGTCATTGGAACCATTGCTCACGAACAATCTCAATTAGGCAATAAAGTATTGATCAGTACGGGCGACAAGGACATGGCACAACTTGTTAACGAACATGTCACGCTTATTAATACCATGACAAATACAATCTTGACCCCTGAAGGGGTTGAGACCAAATTTGGTGTTAAACCAGAATTAATCATAGATTACTTGGCATTAATGGGTGATAAGGTAGACAACATCCCGGGGATTCCTGGCGTTGGTGAAAAAACTGCCGTGGCCCTTATCCAAGGATTAGGCAGTATCAAAAACATCTATCAGCATATCGATGATGTCGCTGCATTAGGGTTCCGGGGCTCAAAGACAATGCCGACTAAGCTTATTGATAATAAAGAGCAACTAGAGCTTTCTTATCAACTTGCCACCATTAAACTCGATGTTGATCACGGTATTTCTGCTGACAACATGTTTATACAGTCGCCAAATAAAGAAAAACTAGCTGAGTTATATAAAGAGTGTGAATTCAAGCGTTGGTTAGCCGAAGTTCTTGCTGGTAATGATAACTCTGAGCCACCTTTGGTTGGTTCTATTAAAAAACCTGAACCAAGTGAACAAGACGCACCTCAAATCAATGCCCCAACGATTGATAAAAGTTTATACCAAACCATTTTCACTTTGCCTCAATGGCAATCCATCCTAGATGAAGTTAGTCAGGCTAAATTAATAGCTTTTGATACCGAAACCACATCTATAGATTACATGGACGCCGAACTTGTTGGTCTATCAATAGCTTATGAATTCAACGATGATATCAAAGCGATTTATGTCCCCCTAGCACATGACTATGAAGGCGCGCCTTCACAAATAACGTTAGAAGAGATCACCCCTAGTTTACAAACATTATTGGCAAATGATTCCATCCATAAAGTAGGTCAAAACCTTAAATATGATATCAACGTTCTCGCAAAATATAACTTAGTTATTAATGGCGTAGTCGGTGACACTATGTTGCAGTCTTATGTGTTTAATAGTACCGCGACAAAACATAATATGGACAGCTTAGCGTTAAAGTATCTTGGCCATAGTTGCATTTCTTTTGAAGATATTGCTGGCAAAGGAGCCAAGCAATTAACCTTTAATCAAATTCCCATTGAAACTGCCGCTCCATATGCCGCAGAAGATGCGGATATAACGTTAAGGTTATTCAAATTCTTTAATGAAAAACTCCAACACATTTCGCCTTTGAATGAGTTAATGAAAAACATTGAATTACCTTTAATGCCAATTTTATCTCATATCGAACACAACGGTGTATTAATTGATGCAGACCAAATGCATGCATTAAGCAGTGAGTTTTCACTTAAACTAGAACAGTTAGAACAAAAAGCACATGAAATTGCAGGTGAAGCGTTTAACTTAGCTTCACCAAAACAACTGCAAGTTATTCTATTTGAAAAGTTAGAGCTGCCAGTTATTAAGAAAACACCAAAAGGTGCACCTTCCACAGCTGAAGAAGTGTTATTGGAACTTTCTCATGATTACGACTTGCCAAAAGTTATTATGGAATTTAGAGGGTTAAGTAAACTCAAATCAACATATACCGACAAATTACCATTAATGATAAAACCAGCTACAGGCCGTGTACATACGTCTTATCATCAAGCTATTGCGGCGACCGGAAGGCTGAGTTCAACTGATCCTAATTTACAAAATATACCGATTAGAAATGAAAACGGCCGTCGTATTAGAGAAGCTTTTGTTGCCCCAGCAAATACCAAAATCGTTGCTATTGATTACTCTCAAATTGAACTGAGGATCATGGCGCATCTAAGCAACGACCAAGGCCTATTAACGGCGTTTGCTAATAACTTAGATATTCACAAAACGACCGCTTCAGAAGTGTTTTCAACACCGTTTTATGACGTCACAACTGAACAACGACGAGCAGCTAAAGCCGTTAACTTTGGCTTAATTTACGGAATGTCTGCATTTGGTTTAGCACGCCAATTAGGCATCAAACGTGGTGAAGCACAATCATACATAGATAAATACTTTGAAAAATTCCCTGGTGTATTAACGTATATGGAAACCACTCGGGTTAATGCTGAAAAACAAGGGTATGTAGAAACTTTGTTTGGTCGACGTTTATATTTACCAGATATCACAGCTCGTAACGTACCTCGTAGAAAAGCTGCGGAACGTGCAGCAATTAATGCGCCTATGCAAGGTACCGCAGCAGACATCATAAAAATGGCAATGATTAACGTTTATCAATGGTTAACGACGAATAATATCGCCGGGGTGAAACTTGTCATGCAAGTTCACGATGAATTAGTTTTTGAAATTAATCAGGATCTAGTAGAACAATATTTACCAATCTTAACTGACCTAATGCAAAGCGCAGCAAGTTTGAATGTGCCATTAATTGCAGACTCAGGTATTGGTAATAATTGGGACCAAGCACATTAATTAAAATAAAATTACATTTAGATAAACGGTTTTGTAATTTAATTACAAGGCCGTTTTTTTTGCCTCAGCCACTAAACATAATCATATACAAATAAATTTTTGTGAATATATCACTGATTAATGTCAAAAAAGTCTACGATTAAACGAACAAACTATTAGAGTAAATTATTTAATTATTTAAATTTAATTTAACTAAGAATTATCATACCCCTTTAAAATAAAGGCATTTGACAAAGTATAAAAACTCGATTTTTTTAGAGTAAAGACTTTACTTTTAATTTTAAAGCGTTATTATGTCTACAGTCTCTCTAACGAGTTGACCCTGTTGATATTTGACGAGAATTTATAGCCTCTCCCCAATTTGCTATGACCGACGCCCTTAAAGCGTCGGTTTTTTTTTGCTTTTTTATTTGGTTTTAAAACTATTCTGTAATTTGATTACAACTATTAACTTATTATTAATAGCTGTAAGTGTTGCTAATGGAAATTAAAGCTCAGAATCTTCAGGTACAGGAGGGATTAACTCTTCAGCATCAAACCAAAGGTCTAACTTTTTAGATAACTGTGGGATCCCCAGCTTTTTCAAAGAAGAAAAAGTTTCAACGGATACATCACCATTGAACTCTTTTGCCATCTCTTTAATTCGTAATAACTCAGATTTACGTTTGCCCGATTTGTATTTATCCGCTTTCGTCAATAAAGCCAAAACAGGTAGATCAACTTCAACCGCCCAATGGATAAGGTCTTTGTCCAAGTCTTTCATCGGATGGCGAATATCCATTAAAACAATTAACCCTTTTAAACAGTTACGTTTTTGTAGGTATTCAGTAAGGGATTTTTGCCATTTTAATTTCATCGCTAAAGGCACTTTAGCAAAGCCATATCCTGGTAAATCTATCAAACGACGTTCATTGCCCACATCAAACACATTAATTAATTGTGTTCGCCCAGGCGTTTTACTGGTTCTGGCTAATCCAGTTTGATCGGTTAATGTATTTAACGCACTTGATTTGCCCGCATTTGATCGACCAGCAAACGCAACTTCGTATCCTGAATCGATTGGCAAGCGGCGAATATCAGGCGCCGACGTTAAAAAAGACGCTTTGGTATAGTTAATAATTGATTTAGACACCGCATTTCCTCTATATATTTGTTATCTAACTTTAATAATTCAACAACTTGAGTTAAATATACTCTCTAAGAATGTTTCACATTCTCACATTTGGTGTAGAATATCCTTAATTATACTCTTTGCGTGAACTGCTTCATAGACAAAGGATTTGAGATAACTTAAATAATAGAGACAATACTATGAGAAATATTGCATTTACACTTACCATGTTAGTTGGACTCATTGGTTCAGCTCAAGCAACTGAAGGAAATGCCGAAGCCGGTAAAACAAAATCTGCTACTTGTGCTGCTTGTCATGGCGCCGACGGTAATGCAGCTGTCGCTATTTATCCCAAAATTGCTGGCCAACATGCCGGATACATATATAAGCAGTTAAAAGAATTTAAATTAGGCATGACCTCTAGTGGTAAAGAAGGACGTTATGACCCTGTCATGAGCGGAATGGCAGCACCTTTGTCAGATCAAGATATGAAAGATGTGGCTGCTTACTTTGCATCTCAAACTATGAGCTCAGGTAGTACACCAGAAGATGTCGTTGAAGTTGGTCAAGACTTATACCGCGGCGGCGATATGGAGCGTGGAATTCCAGCTTGTTTAGCATGTCATGGTCCTAGAGGTGTTGGACACAGCCTTGCGGGCTTTCCAAAAATTTCTTTTCAACACCCTGACTATATTAAAGCTCAACTTGAAAAATTCAGAGATGGCACTAGAACTAACGACATGAATGGTATGATGCGTGACATTGCTGTTAAATTAACAGATAAAGACATCGAGATATTATCTAAATACATGTCTGGACTTCACTAGTCTGTTTGATCAAATTGTTTAATTAAAAAAAGCGTCCTTTTGACGCTTTTTTTATATCGATTAATTGTAATCCATTAACCAATACATTTTGTGAGATATTAACCATTACTTTATGTAAGTCATTGCTGATAAAAATAATCGTATATTAATTAACCTTATGTAAAACAACAATATTTTGTATTTTTTATGATCAAGATGTAAAAAAAAGTAAATATTTACTTGTGACTTTTATCAATAAGAGTACATTAACCTCCGTTACCACGTAGCAAATAAAAATATGGATGCGACTCAAGGAAGTGGGTGTGGATACTAACTAGCGGAGTATTGTATGGGCTCCCAAGGAAGAACTAATAAAGTGTCAAGATGACCAATAATTAATAAAGACATATACGGATATTAAATAAAAATAAAACGGATTATTAAATGAGTGACTAGACAAGGTTGTCATGCGTTCGGAAGGAATAATCGAAGTTAAATAGAAGAGGTGTCAAACTCAGTTTGAACACAATCACAAATTCAAGGCGATAGTTGTCACACTGTCGCCTTTTTTATTGCCTGTTATTCCATAAATACAATTTCTTCAGTAAACTCACATTAACTAAATACCCATATGTCGGATAAATAATGACACGCCAGAAAAAAAGCAGAAAAGTAGCTGAGATAAGAGTTAAGAGTAAAGATACTCGCTCTGAAAAGCCTACTCAAAATCGTCGTAAAAAAACACCCAAAGGCCAAAAATCAGGAACTAGAAATAGTCTAGTTGAAGAAAGTAAAGTTCATATTGCAGGCACTACGACTAAAAAAGATCCAAAACACGGCAGCAAAAAACCAATACCGCTTACAGGCGAAGTTAAAAAAGATCTTGTTGAAAAAGAAATCAAGCATTCGACAAATCAACCTTCTGCAAAATTAAACAAAGCAAAAATGGATGTTATACCACCGGACGTTGAATTAACGGATATTGAATCTGATGAAATGTTAATCGGTTTAGTTGAACGAGTTGAAGACGGTGAATTACTGACAGGTAAAGAAGCTAAATACTTTAATAAGCTAATGGATCGTCATGCTGAATTACTTAAAATTCTTGGTGTTGAAGACGACGAAAATGATTTTGACGAAGACGTAGATCCAATTGAAGGCCTTAAGTCTAATCAATGGGATGACTTACTCGACGACAAATAGGTAATCAACTTTGTATATTATTATTACATTAGCTGTTGTGATCATTGCCGGTCTTTCTTACTACGCAGGTACTTTGATTTGGCAAGTGAAACAACAAAAGAAAACAGCAGCGGCAGAAAAAACAAAACGACTTAGTTATATCACAGACAGCATTTTCCATATTGCTAAAGCAATGCAAGCTGAACAATGCGAACCGTCTGAGGGTGTGTTAAGAATTTGGGTATTGTTAGAGCATTATAATAATGACCAGCCAGAGCCTAAGGACTATCAAGAAGTGTATCCGGGTTATTGGTCGTTATATTCTGAGATAAAAGATATGCCTACCCATGACGCTAGAAAGAAGTTTAATAAAAAAGAAATATTAAAATTAGATCTAGAGCGAATGGAAGCGGAACAAAAATACGCTGAACAAATCGTAGTAGATACTAATCACTTATTAACCGAGTTTGATATTAAAAGTAATTAAGCTTGGGCTACAAAGTAAAAAGGGAAAAACTATGTTTTTCCCTTTTTTAATTCTACAAAAGCCTAACACTAATTATTGGTTTTGCGCTTGTAGTTTCAATTGCTCAAGTGTTTTCTCTTTTTGTTGCCACAACCCCGACACCCAATTATGAATATATTTTTTATATTCTTTATCGGTTGAATAATCACCTATTAACTCTTTGTTAATGTCATGGATGTCTACATGCATGAATACTTCTTTTACTTGGCCTGACAAGAAGTTATAAAAAGTTGGAATTTTATTGGGATAATATATCGTTACATCCACGACTTTATGTAACTGCTCCCCCATCACTGTTAATACAAAACCAACCCCACCTGATTTTGGTTTTAATAAACCTTTAAACGGACTGTTTTGCATGTCATGTTTTTCATCCGTATATCGAGTGCCTTCCATAAAGTTCATTATCGATACTGGTGTATGTTTAAACTTCTCGCACGATTTTTTTGTCGTTTCTAAGTCTTTGCCTTTTAGATGTGGATTTTTTGCTAAAAATGATTTGCTATAACGCTTCATAAACGGAAAATCTAACGCCCACCACGCTAAACCCAATAATGGTACATAAATTAACTGGTGTTTTAAGAAGAACTTTAGAAATGGTAATTTACGATTAAATACACGCTGTAAAACAACAATATCAACCCACGATTGATGGTTAGCAACGACAAGGTACCAATCTTTATTGGATAATTCATAATTACCTGACACGTTTACATTCATCCGACTGAATATGCGTTGGATAAAATAGTTTACCGTTACCCAACCGGTGGCACAGGTATCTAATACTCTTCCGATACTTGCTCGTAACCAAGTAATAGGTATCAACTTAAAAACAGACAGTACAAATATAGGAATGCACCAAAATATAGTATTCAATATATAGAAACTTAAAGAAATTATGGCTATAAATAATCCAGCTAGATTTTTTAACAGGTTCTGCACGTTGTTACTCTTCACTTCTTAATTTAAAAATAGACGTTGAATTTGGTAAGTCGATATCGATGACTGTGTTGTGTTACTTGAGTATTTTACTTAACTCGCTATTGCTTTAGAAGTGAAAATAAAACATTTGTTTAAAAGTCAGTTTCAATCCAAATTGAACCTGTGTAATGCTCAAACTGTAAAATGAATTGATGTTGGCCTTTACGGTATCTTACTTGGTGTCTATCCATACCTATATCCTGTGCTATCAAGGTTGCACCTTCATGATCAATAAATAACTCGACAAATTGATCAAACTCTTCCCAATCAGGATGAGGTGTCACTTCCACATTGGTGACCTCACCTTCTTTCACTAATTTATATGTATATTCTTGTTTCACATTCATTTCTTATTAATTTGTGATGGTCTTGACCATATAAAGGAAAATACCAAAAACATAATTCCAGCAATTATTAACTTAACGGTATTATTCATATCTACAAAATAGAATGAAATAGTAAGCATAATAATAACACTACAAGTTGCTGTGATTTTGGCTCTTAAAGTGATAACCCCATACTTTTCCCAATTTTGGATCATATTGCCAAAAACTGAATGAGATAATAACCACTGATGAAATCGAGGTGAGCTTTTAGAAAAACTAAAAGCGGCGAGCAGTACAAATGGCGTGGTTGGTAATAACGGCAAAATAACTCCGACGATGCCTATTATTAGACTTGTCCAAGCTAATACAAAATACCCTATTTTATTCAACGAATACCTCTGCTAGGCCAATTAATACTCCGCATTGGCATATTATGCTACGATTCATGAACTATGTCAGAATAATTAAAGGAAGCACAATGGATTTAAATGATTTGGTCAAGCAGATCGATGCACTCGAATCTTCTCCTCCATTTGAGTTATGGAATCCACCAAATTGTGGCGACATCGACATGGTTATTAAGTCAGATGGCAGTTGGTGGTATATGGGCACACCGATAACCAGAGAGAAGTTAGTGAAACTGTTTTCTACCGTTCTGATCAAAGAAAATGCTAATTATTTTCTTAAGACCCCAGCTGAGAAAATCGGAATAAAAGTAGAAGATGCACCTTTTATCATTACTGATTGGCAAACCTTAAAAACCAACAAAGAAGATGCAATACAAGTTATATCAAATCTTGGCCATAAGGCTATTTTGTCATCAACGCATCCATTAACAATTAATAACGAAGAGTCACAACAAGCCAAACTTTATGTTGAATTACACCGTGGTTTAAAGGCAAAAGTGCATAGAAATGTATATTACCAGTGGATTAATACGGCTCAGGAAAAAACAATTGAGGGAGTCACTCATTTAGGTATATTCAGTGGTGGAACCTTTTTCTCAATGGGAGTGATTGACTAAATTAAACGAGCTATTTTTTCATATATTTTAGCGGCTTGGACCGGAGATAAATTTCCTCGTATATCACTTTGTCCTGTCGTCGAACTCACTCTCACTTGTTCCGACTCTATCTGTGGTTCTTGTGGTAAATTACCGGAGATATGTACATTTTGACTATTTTGTTTTGTTAACTCTGCCGCTGTTGGGATCTGACTTACCTTATCGATGATTTCCGCTTGTTTAGTGCGTACCGCAACACGAGAGGCAACTTTAGTTTGCTCTACTCCTGCAGTGACAGAATAATTAGAAATCGACACGGTTCACTCGCTAACACAAATATCTAAGGCAGTTATAATTATAGTTCAAATTACTGGGTTCACCGTCCAATATCAAATATTTCAAACACAAAAAACCGAGCCTTAGCTCGGTTTTTAATAATAGATTTACAACAAAGTAACTTCTATTTCTGCATACCCAATTTTTTTTCTAAATAGTGAATGTTTGTTCCACCATTTTGGAAATGTTCATCATCCATAATGCGTTGCTGTAAAGGGACATTGGTTTTAATGCCTTCAATCAACAGCTCGTTTAATGCATGTTCCATACGTTTAATAGCTATGCCACGGTTTTCACCGTAAGTAATAAGTTTACCAACCATTGAGTCATAGTTAGGCGGCACTTTATAATTGGTATAAATATGAGAATCCCAACGAACACCTAAACCACCTGGTGAATGGAAACGAGTAATTTCCCCTGCACATGGAATAAATGACTCAGGATCTTCAGCATTAATACGACATTCAATAGCGTGACCACGGATAACGATATCGTCTTGTGTAAGCGATAACGGCTGACCTGCAGCAATACGTAATTGTTCTTTTATTAAATCAACACCAGTTACCATTTCCGTAACTGGATGTTCAACCTGAATACGTGTATTCATTTCAATAAAGTAGAATTCGCCATTTTCGTATAAAAATTCAAAAGTACCCGCACCACGATAACCAAGTTCAATACAAGCTCTAACACAACGATCACCAATGTATTTTCGCAAGTCAGCAGTAATGCCTGGCGCTGGCGCTTCTTCTACTACTTTTTGATGACGACGTTGCATTGAACAGTCACGCTCACCTAAATGAACGGCGTTGCCTTGACCGTCGGCTAATACTTGAATTTCAATATGACGAGGATTTTCAAGGAATTTTTCCATGTAAACCACATCATTATTAAATGCAGCACCGGCTTCTTGTTTGGTTAACGCTATTGAGTCAATTAGCTCTGCTTCGCTTCTTACCACGCGCATACCACGACCACCACCGCCACCAGCCGCTTTTACGATCAATGGATAACCAATGCGTTTAGCAATTGATTTATTAACAGCTGGATCATCACCAAGTTCACCATCTGAACCAGGAACACAAGGAACGCCTGCTTTTTTCATTGCTTCAATTGCAGAAACTTTATCACCCATCAAACGAATGGTATCGCCTGTTGGCCCGATAAAAATCAAACCGCTTTTTTCAACTTGATCAGCAAAA
The DNA here is from genome assembly GCF_018860345.1 of Psychrosphaera sp. F3M07. Classification (GTDB taxonomy): domain Bacteria; phylum Pseudomonadota; class Gammaproteobacteria; order Enterobacterales; family Alteromonadaceae; genus Psychrosphaera; species Psychrosphaera aquimarina. The sequence continues at coordinate 37,757 of NZ_JAHKPJ010000028.1, forward strand.
TCGGCGTTTTCAGCTAAAAATCCATAACCAGGATGTATCGCCACCGCATCTGTTACTTCTGCAGCTGCAATAATACGTGGAATATTTAAATAGCTGTCTTGAGCTGATGCTTTACCAATACAAATAGTTTCATCTGCAAGTAATACGTGTTTTAGGTTTTTATCGACAACAGAATGAACTGCAACAGTCTTAATCCCTAGCTCTTTACATGCGCGCAAAATACGAAGTGCTATTTCACCTCGGTTTGCAATAACGACTTTATCTATCATGTGAAGCCCCTACTTATTCAATTATGAATAAAGGTTGATCAAATTCTACTGGGTCTTCGTTTTCAACAAGAATAGCTTTAATAACACCAGCCTTGTCAGATTCGATTTGATTCATCATTTTCATCGCTTCGATGATACACAATACATCACCAACTTGAACAGATTGACCAACTTCAGCAAATGCAGGAGAAGAAGGAGAAGAAGCTCGGTAGAAAGAACCAACCATTGGTGATTTAACTTGATGACCAGATGCTACAGCAGGAGCTGCATCAGCAACTGGAGCGGCAGCAGCTGGTGCTGGCGCAGCGGCTTGTTGTGCAGGAGCAGCAACAATTGGTGCAGCTTGCATTACTGGAGCTGGCGCTGCAGCAGAAATACGTATTGACTCTTCGCCTTCAGTGATTTCAATTTCACCAACGCCAGATTCAATAACCATATCAACTAATGTTCTTATTTTACGAATATCCATCTTAATTACCTACTTATAAAAAGCTAATTTATTAAATACTATTTTGATAAATGGTTCATCGCATGCACTAATGCGTAGCGGTAACCATCTGTCCCAAGTCCACAAATCACGCCCTGAGCAATGTCAGATAAAAACGATTTATGGCGAAATTCTTCTCTGGCATGAACATTTGAAATATGTACTTCAATAAACGGAATGTTCACCCCTAACAATGCATCACGTAATGCAACGCTTGTGTGTGTAAAAGCAGCGGGATTAAAAATAATAAAATTTATCTTTCCCATCGCTTGATGGATAGCATCTATCAACTCAGCTTCCGAGTTGGATTGTTTATGGAACAGTTGTACATTATTAGATGACGCTTGCTCTTTAAGTTCTGCAACTAACTCATCTAACGTGTGCGCGCCATATATTTCAGGCTCACGTTTGCCCAACAAATTTAAATTAGGCCCATTTAACAATAAAACGCTGCTATTTGTAGTCATCTACCCACCTTTTTCTCTTATCATGCATTTTTATTTATTTTTTTGTTATTCCACCTCATTACTGACTGGAAAACAAGCATGTAAAGAAATTAACTAGGTATTATAGAGAAATCAACACAATTAGCAGCAAAATACTGGTCTAATGACACGGAGTGGGAGGTGAGGCGGTTAAAACCACAGGATTAAAGTCGAATGCCTCACCATTTTGGCATCGTTTTGTTTGTCAGAACCTAATTTTAGGCTCAACCATGACTCTCTAGTTTATTAATTAAGTCGATAAACCAGAGAGTGAATTTGAAGAATTGAAGTGAATGAGCCGAAGGATAACCGGTCTATTTTTCTGTAATCACTTTTAAGTGCTGGTTAAATAAAGTTGCATTCATAAAACCTGTCACTCGGTTGTTCGTTAACTCACCTTTTAAAGGGTCAAAAAACATAATAGTAGGCAAACCTAGAATATTATAATACTCGAGTATTTCTAAATCTTGATCTGTATTTTCAGTCATATCAACTTGTAGCAATACAAAGTCAGCCATCTTAGCTTTTACGTCAGTATCAGAGAATGTATAAGCTTCAAACTCTTTACATGCCACACACCAATCCGCATAAAAATCTAACATAACTATTTTATTCATTGCGGAGGCTTGAGCAACTTGCTGCTGTATTTCTTGTAAACTAGTTAGTTGAATAAAAGTATCTGTATGTGTTTCCGTAGTTTGTGCATTACCGGCATAAGTGAGGTTACCCATCCAAGGTTTTGCCACTAAAACAAGTCCACTTAGCAACAGTGTGATTGAAAGCGTCCAAAAAATACTTTTAGCCTGATTACTGCCATTGTTTAAATATTGGAATCTTAAGTAAGCAGCTAAAATAACTAACAGTACACCCGCTAACTGAAGCACAACCGACAACTCAACAATACGTTCTAATAATATAAGCGGAATAGACAATAAGATAAATCCAAAGATAACCTTAACCATATCCATCCATGCGCCCGCTTTTGGCAGTAACTTCCCGCCAGATGCACCAATAACCAATAATGGTAATCCCATACCAAGACTTAATACATATAAGGTAATAAAACCAATAAACAAATCACCGGTTTGCGCTACGTATAATAACGCTCCGGTCAATGGCGCAGTGGTACAAGGCGAAGCAATAAGACCACTTAATAAGCCCATGGCAAATACGCCAAACACATTGCCTGACTTTTGTTTGTTGCTTACTTCTGTGAGTTTCGAAGTCCAAGACGCTGGGAGTTGTAAATTAATCCAACCGAACATAGCACACGCTAACAGCACAAAGATAATACTGGTGGCAATCAATACCGATGGGTGCTGGAGATAAGCTTGGAACTGCACTCCCATACTTGCAACAACTAAGCCTAATAAAGAGTAAGTTAACGCCATCCCCTGTACATATATAAAGGCTAGGTATAATCCTTTTTTTATTGTCAGGTTTTGTTGGCCAGCAATAATGCCTGACAAAATAGGAAACATTGGAAAGACACATGGAGTGAAAGCCAAGCCAACACCTAACCCAAAGAAGATCAATAAACTAACCAGAAAACTGCCACTGTTTAAACTCTCCGCTAATTGGTTTTGCTGAGAACTTGAATTAGCCGCAGTGGAGTCACTATTTGTTTGTGCGGCGGCATTGTCCACGGTGTCTAGATCTACCACCTTAGTCACAGGGTTGTAACACAAGCCTGCATTGGCACAACCTTGGTAACGAATCTTAATTTGCGCACCCGGTTCAATGTTATCTAATTCAAGTTCAATGATAGCTTCAAAAAAGTAAACTTCTGTGGCACCAAAGAACTCGTCTTCAATTTGGCTGCCTTCTGGTTGGCTTTGTTTAATGATAGTTGCGTTTTCTGCTGCAAATTTAAACTTATCTTTATATAAGTAGTAGTCCGTTGCGATAACCCAAGACAAAGTTAACTTTGTGCCTTTTTGTTCAAAATTGAATAAGAAAGCTTCATCAACCTCTAAAAAACTTTGTTGTGATGCAAAGATATCTTTTAAAGGATCTTTATCTGGACTTGGAATTGCGATTGATGCTGTAGCGAACATCAATGTCATCAATAATAGAATTGGGTTGAATTTGTTAACCAAAGTTCGAAACATCTTTATTCGCCTTGTTGTAAATTTTGTTGCATCCAAGATAAATACTCTGAACTGCCATTTGATATATCTAATTGAATTATTTCTGGAACATCATAAGGATGGTGAGTGTTAATATAAGACTCTACTTTTGGCCAATTAATTTCATTGGTTTTAATAAATAATTGGCATTCCGCAGCTTGCTCTACTTTCCCTTGCCATTTATAAATCGACACCATATTTGGCAAGATGTTAACACATGCCGCAATTTCCTGTTTAACCAGTTCTTCGGCGATGGAATGTGCACTCGTTAAATCTGGGCAGGTTGTTAATATTAATTTGTACGTCATTTTGCTTAATTTACGTTTAGTTACTTATTAATTAGGTTTAATTATAAGACGCTTTAATTACTTTACTTGATAACCGCTTATATGTCCCATATAAATAGAGCTCATATTTTTAAAAAGTGAAGTTATTATGCCGTTATTTTTAGTTTTTATTATCGTGCCGTTAATCGAATTAATGTTACTCATAGAAGTCGGTGGCATCATAGGCTCAGGTTGGACGTTTTTGATCATTATCGCCACGGCTATAATAGGTACTAAATTAGTTAAGCAACAGGGACTTCAAACTTGGAGTAAAATTCAACAAGAAATGGCAACTGGGCAATTGCCCGCCCAATCCTTGTTTGACGGTATTTGCATATTAATCTCAGGAATATTGTTAATAACCCCTGGATTAATTACTGACGTGATAGGTATGTTATTACTAACGCCTGCATTTAGAACCCTTGCTTATACGCAGCTTGGCAGTAAAATTAAATTTAAAGCGGCTTCGTCTGCTCATTTTCATCAACAAAATCATTCCACCTATGATGGTGAGTTTTCTCATACAGATCAGAGTCAAAACAAAAATTTATCTGACCATCAACCCAATACTCTTGATGGCGAGTTTGAACGTAAAGATTAATTACGCCTTAACGTTTAAAACGCACCACTAAAGAAACACGCTAATCATATTGCTTGATTAAGCGTGTTTCTTTTTATCTGCGTAAGGTTCAAAAAATGACGTTTAACTTAATATACGGACCATGTATCAAGTCTTGTCGCTGGTAATTAATGATCCAACCATCCTCTTCACCTTTCTCTGAATCTTCGGGATCTTGGCTGATATATTCATATTGAAATTTATAACCAGCAAGAATAGAGAGTCCAAGGCCTTTTAAAGACTTAATCCGACGTTGCCATATATAACCCGCATCCAACACCGCCTTTATATCAATGCTGTTTTTACCATGAACATCACCTTCTGCAGTCCCCACAGCATCTAACAAAGCTGCTTTACCCGAATGCAAACGCACGACGCCTAAGCCAAACTCACCGCTGACATACCAACGGTTATAATCTGTTTCATAACGACTCGCATACCAGCCCTCGTCATAACCAATGACCATACCCAACTTAGACAGCTTAAAGTTTTTATCAAATGCCGATCCAGCAAAACGACGATTGTTATCAGCAAAACCAACCATACTTGGCGAAGCATAAGTAGAATAATATCCTCCCCAGTAAATCCCCCTTTCCGCCATGACTAAAGCTTGGTAAACCACTCTTTTACTATTAAATACATATTGAGACTGTTCTTGTTCGCCTAGTTGATACTTTGCCGTGCCACCAGCATTTAATGACCCGTATACTAACCTTAGGGTATTAGCTCCGGAGAAAAGACCGTGATAGTCATACTGTACAACAAACTCTTTAACCACTTCTTGCAACACATCATTTTCGAGTGTGTTATCAACTGTTTTTCTGGCCTTATTCTGCAACAAACTGACGGCCAATTGACTGTCTCCCCATCGTCCCTGCATATAATACGATGTTAAAACGTTGGTATTCATATCGTACTCAGTTACCGCTTTTTTCTGCTCTGACGCCTCTACTTTTTGATTTACATGCCAAAACGCAGGTTGGAACCCAGCACCAATCATAAACTCCATCCAACTCGCATTGGCAAACTCGTGTTGCTCATATTGCATTTGAGTTAACTCAATATTGGTGTATCTAAATTTTTCACGTGTACCACTTGTACTATTTAAGGCACTAAAGGTGACGTCTTTTTTTGTCATTTCCACATTAGGTTCAAAACCGAAATTGTGTAATTCACTGGCATTAACTTTGCCCACATTGGCTATACCACTGGCCGAAAAGTTATAAGCTACTAGCGCTTTATTGTATGCGTTTACCCATTCGTAAAGAGCAGCTGAGAACTGACGATCACCTCTGGAGTTCACGCCTAAAATATTTCCAAAATCACTGTTTTTATGTAAATTAGTTTGAGCCGTTAACCAGCTCGAATCTGATGATTTAAGACTATTCAAATCGTTTACATGTAACTGATATTCTAATAGTTCTTCATCATACTTATTGGCATGTTCACTTATGTAGGCAAAATTTATCACTCCGCCTTGATAGTGATCTATCACCGCGACCTTTACATTGGGGATTAATGAAAATTGGTAATTTTGATTACCAGAAAAACGGCCCAATACATCAATTGAATTCTCTTTAATGCAAACCACTTCCCCTAGTACCGATATGTCTCTATCTAACCCCGAGCACATTTTAGTTGTGCTAAATTTTTTCCGATTCTTTGAACTGTGTAGATAATAATGTGTGACTGTTTTTTTCCCGCGCGAAACCGGTAAAGAGACCAATGCCCATTCAATATCAGAATAAATAGCACCGATTTGTAATCTTGCTTTGTGGTTATAGTAAAACCGTTGTTCACCTACAATTAACGACTGAGAACAATCTTTTTTACAATCCTTATTACGCTTTTGTAATTCCACCTTGGCAGTACTAAAGCTTGATATTGTCATTAACCACAACGTGATGAATAGATAAATCCAGTGCTTCAAAATCATTCCTTTTTATATTTAACCTTCTTGGCATGTGCATTAAATAATATTGTCAGCTGCAATCACAACATTTTTTACTTTTATCACTTGGAATTGAAGTAAACACCCCCACTATAGTTGCAACTTAAAGAATGCCTTAGAGCATAATATAAACCCTAAATCTGGAGATTATGATAAATGACTATTCGTCCTCTACATGACCGTTTAATTGTTAAACGTAATGAACAAGAAACTAAATCAGCTGGCGGAATCGTATTAACAGGTTCAGCAGCAGAAAAATCAACTCGCGGTGAAGTAATTGCAGTAGGCAATGGCCGTATTTTAGAAAACGGAGACGTGCGAGCGTTAGACGTTAAAGTTGGTGATACGGTTATATTTAGTGAAGGTTATGGCGTTAAAACTGAAAAGTTAGACGGTGAAGAAGTTTTGATCATGTCAGAATCTGACATCTTAGCAATTGTAGAATAATTATTCATTGTAGTGAGCCCTAAGTAACCGCTCACCACTCTATTTATTATTAAGTAATTAAAAGAATATATAGGAAATAAAAATGGCAGCTAAAGACGTAAAATTCGGTAACGACGCACGCATCAAAATGTTAGCAGGCGTAAACGTACTTGCAGACGCAGTAAAAGTAACATTAGGTCCTAAAGGCCGTAACGTGGTTTTAGACAAATCTTTTGGTGGCCCAGCGATCACTAAAGACGGTGTATCTGTTGCAAAAGAAATCGAACTTGCAGACAAGTTTGAAAACATGGGCGCTCAAATGGTGAAAGAAGTTGCTTCTAAAGCCAATGATGAAGCGGGCGACGGAACAACTACAGCAACAGTATTAGCACAAGCTATTATTAGTGAAGGCATCAAAGCCGTTGCTGCAGATATGAATCCAATGGATTTAAAACGTGGTATCGACAAAGCGGTTAAAGCAGCAATTGAAGAATTAAAAGAATTATCAGTTCCATGTTCAGACAGCAAAGCAATTGCCCAAGTAGGTACTATCTCAGCTAACTCTGACACTGAAATTGGTGACATCATTGCTAAAGCAATGGAAAAAGTAGGTAAAGAAGGCGTTATCACTGTTGAAGAAGGTCAAGCGTTAGAAACAGAGCTTGATGTTGTTGAAGGTATGCAGTTTGACCGTGGTTACTTATCACCTTACTTCATGACTAATCAAGAAAATGGCTCAGTTGAATTAGACTCTCCGTTTATCTTATTAGTAGACAAAAAAATCTCTAACATTCGTGAATTACTTCCGACATTAGAAGGCGTAGCTAAAGCGGGTAAGCCATTAGTTATTGTTGCCGAAGATGTTGAAGGCGAAGCATTAGCGACTCTAGTTGTAAATAACATGCGCGGTATCGTTAAAGTTGCAGCGGTTAAAGCACCTGGTTTTGGTGACCGTCGTAAAGCCATGTTACAAGACATCGCTGTATTAACTGGTGGTACTGTTATTTCTGAAGAAATCGGTATGGAACTAGAAAAAGCACAACTTGAAGACCTAGGTACTGCTAAACGTGTTGTTATCACTAAAGACGATACAACTATTATCGATGGTGCTGGTGAACAAGATGGTATTGATGGCCGCGTTGCTCAAATTAAAGCTCAAATTGAAGAATCAACATCTGATTACGACAAAGAAAAACTACAAGAGCGTTTAGCTAAGCTTTCTGGTGGTGTTGCCGTAATTAAAGTTGGTGCATCAACTGAAATGGAAATGAAAGAGAAGAAAGACCGTGTTGACGACGCGCTTCACGCGACTCGCGCAGCGGTAGAAGAAGGTATTGTTGCCGGTGGTGGTACTGCACTTGTACGTGTTGCAGCTAAATTAGCTGGTTTAACAGGTGACAACGAAGACCAAACTCACGGTATAAAAATTGCCCTACGTGCAATGGAAGCGCCTTTACGCCAAATCGCATTCAACTCTGGCGATGAAGCTTCAGTTGTTGTTAATAAAGTTAAAGAAGGTGAAGGTAACTACGGTTACAACGCAGCAAACAACACATTTGCTGACTTAGTAGACTTAGGTATTCTTGACCCAACTAAAGTAACTCGTAGTGCGTTACAGTTCGCAGCATCCGTTGCTGGTCTTATGATCACAACAGAAGCGATGATCACTGACACACCACAAGAATCTGCTCCTGCTATGCCTGACATGGGTGGCATGGGCGGAATGGGTGGAATGGGCGGCATGATGTAAACAACATCACACCGTTTCATAGAAACTCATTAAGTTTCACATGATGCAAGAAAGCCCGTAAACTGTGTTTACGGGCTTTTTTAATACTTATTTTATATTTTAGCTAGAAATATGCAGTCATTTAGGTAATCAATGTGTAGCTGTTCATAGTTATCGGCAGGATGCTAGTTACATCGTAAGCTATACTTGGGAGTATTGAGTTAAGTACAAATAACCACCTTATTCACGATTTGTTGTAATAGTGCAACATTGGACTGGTATTTTGTGTTACTAATGGCAATGCTAATTTAGCTATAACTGTAATTAGAATTATTAATACTAAATTTCTCAATTGAAATATTATGGAATTCAAACTTTTGACAAAAAACCTTAGACTTCTCTTATTAGCTTGTTTAGCCATTGTGCTCTCATTATCATCAGCTATCGCATCGGGACCATCTACTCGTTTTGAACAATTGTCTATTGAACATGGACTCCCCCAAAGCAGTGCTAAAGCCATCATACAAGACAAGCAAGGTTTTTTATGGGTTGGAACAGAAGAAGGATTAGCGCGCTACGACGGTTACGAATTTAAAGTTTTCAAAAACAATTCTGACAGTTCAGAATCCATATCAAATAATTATGTGACAGCTCTATTTGAAGACAAACGAGGTTATATTTGGATAGGAACAAGAAATGGTGGCTTAAATCGCTTTAACCCTATTACTGAAAAGTTTGTTCACTACCAGCATCAACCTAATAATTCCAATAGCTTAAGTGGAAATAGCATCCATGCTATTGCTCAAGATCTGCAAGAGAATATTTGGATAGGAACGAATGGCGCGGGTTTAAATCGCTTTAACTCTAAAACTGAAAAATTCACACAGTTCCGGCACAAAACAAAGAACCTGAATAGTTTAAGTAGTGATTCCATTAGTGAAATTACAGTAGATAAAAATGGTCACCTTTGGATTGGTACATGGGGTGGTGGCCTTAATTATTTTAATACAGATACACAACAATTTACTCACTATAATCATCAAAATAGCGACCCTCACAGTTTAAGTAATAATACCGTCACCGCCATAGTTGAAGACAAACATGGTAACTTTTGGTTAGGCACAAAAGGAGGTGGATTGAATTATTATGATAAAAATTCTCAGAAATTTACTCATTACCGTCATGACAAAACAAATCAAAATAGCTTAAGCAATGATGAAGTTGAAACGATTCTTAAAGATGAGCATGGTAATCTTTGGTTAGGAACTCTAGGAGGTGGCCTTAATTACTTTAACCCTAAAACTAACCATTTTACTCATTATCGTAATCAATCAACTAACCTCAATAGTCTTAGCAATGACATTATCCGGGACATCATTTATGATCAGCAGGGTAATCTTTGGATTGGTACTGACGGCGGAGGGTTAAATCGTTTAAATTCACTCACCAAACATTTTACTCATTACCGCCATCAAGACTCTAATCCTAACAGTCTAAGTAATAATATAATAAGAGCTATAACTGAAGATCATAAAGGTAATCTTTGGGTTGGTACTTGGGGGGGAGGACTAAATCGATTTAACTCCGAGACAAGACAGTTTACCCATTTCCGTTCTGATCCTCAAAACCCAAACGCTCTGAACGATGATAAAATCTATGTCATCACTGAAGATCAACATAACAACCTTTGGATTGGTACTGACAGTCGAGGCGTAAATGTATTTGATCCAACCACCAAAACCTTCCGTCATTATCGACATGACCCCAATGACACTAACAGCTTAAGTGATAATGCAGTAAGCGCAATAACGGAAGACAAACAGGGTAATATCTGGCTCGGTACTTGGAAAGGGCTTAATAAATTTAACCCATCAACACAAACCTTTACTCATTACAAAAAGGAACAATCTAACCCAAACAGTTTAAGTAATAATAGTGTTCGGGTTATTACCTTAGATAGTAAAGGCAATCTTTGGTTGGGGACTTGGGGCGGGCTTAATCACTTCAATCCCAAAACGGAACAATTTACCCATTATAAACATTTAGAATCAGACCCTAATAGTCTAAGTAACAATACTATCTATTCAATAAAAGAAGACCAACAGGGAAACCTTTGGGTAGGTACAGCAAGTGGTTTAAATTTATTAGATACCAAAACTGGAAAATTTACTCACTTCTTTGAAGAAGACGGACTAGCAAATAATGTTGTCTATCGTATAGAAGAAGGCCATAACGAGGATATTTGGTTAAGTACTAACTTGGGGCTGTCCAACTTTAACCTTAAAACAAATACGTTCAAAAATTACAATATGGGTGACGGGTTACAAAGTAACGAGTTTAATGCTGATGCCTCTTTTAAAAATGAACAGGGAGAATTGTTTTTTGGCGGCATTAATGGCTTTAATCGTTTTTTTCCTGACAAAATAGAAGCTAATACACAATACCCTAAAGTAACTTTTACCGACATGCTGCTATCTAACCAATCGGTTCCGGTCAGTAGCTCAGAAATGGTTGACTCTAATCATATTCAAATCATTAAGAATGCGTTGAACAATAAATATTCTCTAACACAAGCCATTCACTCTACATCTGACATAATCTTAACTCACCAACAAAATTTAGTTACTTTCGAATTTAGTACGTTGCATTTTTCTAATCCAACCAAAAACCAATACACTTATAAAATGGACGGCTTTGATAAACAGTGGATAAAAACAGATTATAAAAATCGACGAGCAACCTATACCAACTTACCAACAGGCAGTTATATATTAAGGGTGAGAGCCAGTAACCCATATGGCATTTGGAACGAAGAAGGCGCATCATTAAACATTACTGTTTTACCTCCCCCTTGGTTTTCATGGTGGGCGTATACCTTGTACTTTATCACTGCCATTGTTATTGCCTTGTATTTTGTACGTGCCCAACGTAATAAAATTACTTTTATTCAAAAAATCAATGAAGAATTAGAAATGAAAGTGGTGGAACGAACACTAGGTTTGCAAAAAGCAAATGAAGAGTTAGCTAAAATTAGCGTTACAGACGAATTAACAGGATTAAAAAATCGGCGATTTGTTACCAATCATCTAAAAAGTGATATTGACCTTATTTTGCGTAAAAACCGCACATTAAATGCGGAAGGCGTTACCGTTGACCTTAACAATAACGAATCAGATTTAATCTTTTTTTTAATCGATTTAGATAACTTCAAGCTCGTTAATGATATCTACGGTCACTCTGCAGGTGATTCGGTATTAATGCAAATCAAGTCTATTTTAACTAAGGTATTTAGAGAAACTGATTACCTTGTCCGCTGGGGTGGAGAAGAGTTTCTAGTCGTTGCTCGCTTTTCTGATCGACGAAATGCAGCGGCCCTAGCAGAAAAGCTAAGGAAATCCGTTGAAATGCACGATTTTGTAATTGACGAAAACACTATACTCAACAAGACATGTTCAATTGGCTTTGCCAGTTTCCCGTTTGTTATAAATAACCCAACAGGATTAAGTTGGGAGCGTGTATTAGATATTGCAGATCATTGTTTGTACGCAGCTAAACATTCAGCTAAAAATACATGGGTCGGACTGGAGAATATAAGCTGTGTAGATGAAGATTTGTTTACCTCAATAACCAGAAACACTAACGACTTAATAGATAGAAAGTTATTAGAGGTAAAAAGCTCTTTACCTGAACAAAGCGAAATTAAATGGAATGAATACTAGGGGCTGTTTAGCTTTCATATTCTGCAATTCTGGCGGTTATTTATTGCATCCAGCTAGGCAGAAGATTTAACAATAGTCGTTCTATTTAATAAGCTGATAACGACGTTGGGGTGATAAATATCCCCCTTTGGGTTGAGGTTAGATATCCCTTGAGATACAAACTTCAGTTGATTGAATTCGAAAACCAAAGAAAAGATGTTACCTAAAACCTGGCAGTTACACAGATTTAGTTACAGGGTCGTTCCTAATCGAGCAATGCGGCCATTTCGATAGTGTCATAAGGTATAAAAATACGTTTACACTCTAGAATACTTACTTCGTTATCGTCTTCTTCAGCGCTATCATCATCGTTTACATTTGATGGCTCAGGTCTAAATATTATGAACTTATCCGTATAAATTTCAGTAACTCCAACCATAGTTAAACCACTTTTAGTTCGCAAAATACACTCTTCTTCACGAAATTCATCTTCCATCATTTTTTTAGTAAACATCTCGAACCTTAAATGGTAAAAATTGAAATACTTAACTATCGAAGATAGCTAAGCGTCATTTTAATGCAAGGAAAACTTTGTCCTTGTGTTAACTAACTATTCGCTTTGAGTAATTCATTTTTTTGTGCAATTTAAAATTGCCGCCACCGCATTTTCTAAATTAACCGGTTTTGGCAAATGTGCGTTCATCCCTGCTGCCAAATATGCATTTACGTCGACTTCTAATACATTTGCAGTTAACGCTATGATAGGCACGTTTTGGTGTTTAAAAGTTAATTCACGAATTTTTTTCGTGGCTTCAACACCGTCCAACTCCGGCATTTGAATATCCATTAAAACAATATCTACTTTATCTAACTGCTTTAGTTTATCTATACATTCTTGGCCATTATTGGCGACCGTTAATAATTCCACCCCTTCTCGCTGTAAGATCTGCTGCATGACAAATTGATTAATAAGATTGTCTTCCGCTAACAGAATATGCAAGCCTTGCAACCGATTAGAGGGCAATTCAGCGTTTAACGCTTTTGGTATAGTCTGTTCAATTGATTGTTGTAATGCTTGAAATAACTGAGAGCTTGAGCAGGGCTTTTCTAAAATGTCTTGAACCTGCATACCGTCTAACTGTGTATTAACGGAATGTTTATTCAACGCTGAAATAATAATCACTTTTGGTTCAGTCTCTAATTTTAATGAACGCATCGTAGTTAAAAAACCAAAACCTGACATGGAAGGCATGATCCAATCTAACAAAATAACATCAGGTAACGCCCCAGCTGTTAAATTATCAATTCCTTCTTTACCTGAACTACAGATTGTATGAGATACGTTCATTTTATCTAACACTTCACGATAATTTTGTTGTGCGGTTAGGTTATCTTCAATTACTAACGCCCTAATAGGTACATCAAATTTAAATGTGATGTCGTAATCTTGTAGTAAATTAGTTGGGCTATGATTGAAACGCATCTTAGCCTTAAATACACTGCCTTTACCCACAGTGCTTGTCACGTCAATGTTCCCATTCATTTGTTTGCATAACAATTTACTAATAGATAATCCCAGACCAGTGCCACCATATTTTCTTGTGGTACTACTGTCTACTTGGGTAAAAGAGGAAAATAACGTGGAGAATTTGTCTGCGGGTATTCCAATACCTGAATCTTCAACTGAAAAAAGAACGTCTATCGACTGTGGTGTTTGGTTACTAACTACTTCTGAACTGATATGAACTTTAACAAACCCACTTTCTGTGAACTTAACAGCGTTAGAACATAGATTTAATAGTACTTGGTTTACACGCACTACATCACCATTTAATTCATGAACAATATTTTTATCCATCTCAATACTAAAAGTAATACCTTTGCTTTCACATAATGCAGCAAACGAGGTTTGAAGTATTTCCACCACGTTATACAAGCTAAATGGTGCTTGTTCGAGTTGGATATTACCCGACTCAATTTTAGATAAGTCTAATATATCGTTTATGATCACCAACAAGTGTTTTGTTGATATCTCTATTTTGGCTAAATAATCCTGTTGTTGTTCATCTAAATTAGTCTTCATCAGTAGTTGCGACAAACCAATAAGACCATTCATTGGGGTTCGAATCTCATGACTCATATTAGCGAGAAATTCAGACTTTATTAACAAAGACTTTTCCGCGGCTTCTTTCGAAATACTTAACTCTTTAGTACGAGTTGCAACCCTATCCTCCAAAGATGCGCGTTCTCTATTTAAAGCACCAATTGCTAACAATCGCTTGCGGTTGATTTTAAGCAACAATAACACTAACAAAACTAGCGCAGTTAACACGAAAATGATCATTATAATTTGTGTTTTGTATTGCTCAAAAAAAGTAGGTTCGTAAAAAGCAAGTTCGGCACTTTCTGGTATTTGCTCAATCGATATCCCCCAACGTTTCAATTGTCGCCAATCGTAATAAATGGAATTTATACCTTCTAACTTATTATGGTTGAAGTTTTTCCCCGCTTGAATGTCGATCATTATATTTGCCAACTCTTTACCAATTAAGTCAGCTGACAACATGTAGCCACCAAGAACTCCTGAGCCTAATAAGGATTTCCAAAAAGAAAAAATGGGTACTGATGTTCCTTTGCTAATTATATTTAACACTTGGTATGGCGTTAAATTATGACCATTACGTTGTTTAAACACTGGTGTGAAAATAACCACAGAATCGGAGGGTAAATTTGATAAATCATTCTCAAGCTCTGCTAATGACCTATTAAATAAAGGTTTTACTGGTATGTTAGGGGCAATTTCATTAAACAACTTAGTCAAATTTAAATAGTGATCGAAGGATAAATGCCCTTGGTTGTCAGTCACTATTATGACCTGTTTTGGATGATGATAATCTACTATTAATTTAACTCCTTTTTCGTAATCATTCCCTGTTGTAATAGCAATTTGATCCGCTGGCAACGCTTTTGAAAACGTACTTGATGGCCTCACATAAATCCGCTTCTTACTCTTTAAGTTATCTCCAAGATCTCTCAAAAAATAGGCCGCTGCAGGCCCTTCACTTATAATTAAGTCTAGTTTTACATCGCTGTACTTTTGCTTAAGATAATGCGCAAAATTGTGAACATTTTTATCGTTATTAAACCGTCCTTTATCTAAGGTTTCTGCATACAAGTTAATATTACTCTGACTAAACGTTAACTGATGTTGCATGCTTTTTATCAGATTGGTTTGCCAAGGAAGAAATAAGTCTATTGAACTAATGTACAATACTTGAAAAGTTTCTGATTTATCTGCAGGTGCCGACAACAGCTGACCGCTGGGAATATTCAGCAATAGAATAAGTAACACATGCCATATTTTCATATTGGCTGATAACTTTGTAATGTATACATAACCTGCACTATTGGATTAAAAGTGGTAATCAAAACTAGCTCCTATCATCTGCTGACCGCTAGTTTCTGAAGGTAAACACGTAACTGTAGATGCTAAGTCTATACCTGTGGAACTTGAGTCAGCACTGGTATTAGGAGCAAAAAAGTCTATCCCTCCCATATCAATACAATGCGATTCTTTTGTAATATTATTTAGTTGTAAGCCTAACTTATATTGCTGCTCTGTACCAAAATAATAACCGACGGATGCATTAAGCCAAAACTGCTCGCTTTTCTCTGAATAAAAATCTCTATCAAATGTTAAGCTATCGAGTTGCTTACTGACGTATCGACTATCTAAATGCAAAAGTACATAGCTGCTGTCAAATTCAATCGCTTTATTTACTGACAGATTAAATGTGGTTTCTGGTGTATTAGTCAGTTGGTGAGTTTCATCGGCTGCTGTTAATCCACCAACATCAACCACTTCGCTTTGTAATAATCCCAATGAGGTTTGCACATCCAAACTAGGTGCAGGTAACCACTTGGTTTCGAGCTCTAATCCGACGATTTCAGATAATGGAATATTTACATATTGTGGTTGCCCTTCGAATACACCAAAGGTTTGTAAGTCATGCCATTGATAAAAAAAGCTCGCGGCACTTAGTTGAAAATTTGATGTGATATTCGTTTTAATTCCCAACTCATAAGCGTCCAAAAATTCAGGTTTAAATGCTTGTTCCGCGCCATCGCCAAATAACGAGGATAATGCTCTTGTATCAAATCCCCCTGATTTAAACCCTCGGCTGTAACTTGTATAAATAAGGGTGTTAGGTTTGAGTTGATAATCCAAAATGACATTACCAGAAATTTCGCTTAGTGACTGTTCTAACTCGTACAATGACTGAGTCGAGGGTACAACAAAACACCCTCCAGCTTCTCTTTCCCGGCAAGATTCAATAAATTCACCTGAGATAAATTGATCTAATGGCACATTATCAAAAATGAGATCCGTAGCGGTATTAAAGGGGATATTAGATCCGTTAGTATTGTTACTCGGTGGGGTATTATAATTTGCCGCTACGCCAAATGTAGACTCCGCCGTTTTATCATTTTTGGAATACCTAAGCCCTACCGTAGCGTTTAATTTATTGGATAATGCCCAGGAAGTTTGCCCATAAATTGAAATATCTTTATCGGTTTGATCCAAGTAATTAAATGGCATTATCTCACGAGGTATATTGCCACTTGGTCCAATGTAATTAAAACGCCGAACAATCGTATATAGCTCCATATTTTCTTGGTACAGATATAAGCCGACTAACCAGTTAATTTCAGCATCGTCATTAGACAACAATCTAAACTCTTGCGATATTTGTTGATAACGACCATCTTGATAGGCGATAAATTGCAGCGAGTTTGTGCCAGATAACTCTTCTGCATTATTAACCTTAATATTGTTCGCACTAGTTATGGACAAAAACTGCATCCCACTGTCAAAGTCATGTTGTGCTTTAATAAAACTACCCTCAACTTCTACCAGTGCAGTACCACTTGATACATTATACGCTTGATGTTTATTGCCCGTTGCAGGGTTAAAACCATTACGGTCAACAGTGTTTAATCTTGATGAACTGTCAAAATTAACATTGGTTAATAAAGGGCTAATTAGTGCCCTATCGTCTATTTCAGATGCGTCTATATAGTCCTGTTTGCCGTTAATAAATAAGTAGGGGTCATCGACTGAACGAGTACCCATGGCTTTATAACCCATTTTAGAACCATCGGTTTTCGCTGATTGCCAGTTGACTAATAACTCAGAGTTGCTTTGCAGTTCCCATTTAAATTGCAACCGAGATGAATCTCGTTTTTTATCACCCAAATTTGTTTTACCCAGAGGTTGGGCATTGTTGTCAGTTGCAAGGTTTTTAAACAAGCCATCTTGTCTTTGTGATTGATGAGCAAATCGTAGCGCCATATCTTTTCCAATCGGCGCATTCAAAACCGTTAATAATTCCTGTGAGTTTGCATTACCAAGTCCAATTTTCACACGCCCAGACCATTCATCCAACAGCGGCTTATTGGAAGTATAGTTAATTGCACCGCCTGTCGTATTGCGACCAAATAAACTATTTTGCGGTCCCCTTAAGACTTCAACGGCATGTACATCAAATAAGCCAATGGCTCCTGAAAATGGTGAACTCATTGATACTTCATCTATGTAAACGCCAACCGCTTGGTTAACATTTGCATGAAAGTTATTCGTACCGACACCCCGGATTGTAATACCCGAATTTAAATCGCTAGACGCATTAGAGGAGACATTTGACAATATATTCAGGATAGATTTGACGTCATCCGCACCAAAATTTTCCAAAGCCTCACCATCAAATGCTTGCATTGAAATAGGAACATCTTGAATTGGTCGGCTACGCTTTTGCGCCGTTACTTCGATCACTTCTATATCATTTTCATTGGCATTAACTTCACTGAATAATGAAACAATACACAAAGTGAGTAGGTATATTTTACTTCGCATTGATCACAACTTTTATTAAGATTTCATTAGCATAGCGGTAAAATGCTTATTTTGCTCTACCTACATGGTAAGTAACGACCACAGATATTGAAGTGTATCAAGTTGAACTGTGTTGTTAAGACCTCACACAACAAAATAAAGCAACACATCATCCCTAACAAGAGGCGAATTGCAGTAGTGCCACGTTTCCTTTTAGTGTTATAGTCTTCGCCGTTGAAATAAACCGATAACGAGTCATGATTTGAGATTTAAAGATAGCATTTTTGGTGTAGTTGCTTTGCTATTAGCATTTGTATTATTAGTTTTAGTCTTGTTTTTTAATTATGTAAAAGACCAAAAACTGATTAAACTTGAGTTCCAAAACCAGCGAGAATCCGCCTTAGCCTTATCCGAGGACTCTTTCAGAGAACTGCAAAATATTGTTGAACAAGATTTAACGTTACTCGTCGCAACTTATGAACAAAACCTTGATACTCCCACCTTCCTCACGTCTTTATTTCAAAATTTATTAAGCGCAAGAGAAAATTTATATTTGCAAGCTAGAGTGATTGATTTATCCGGCATGGAAATAATTAGAGTGGATAATGGTCATTTAAACACGAAAGTCGCTAGCCCATCCGAGTTACAAAACAAATCGTCTCGTGATTATTTTAACGACACGTTAACCATGACCGACAATCAGGTGTATTGGTCTTTAATTGACTTAAATATGGAACGTGGCGTTATTCAACAACCATATATAGCAACAACCAGAGCAGCAAAAGTATTTAGGAATACACAAGGAGAAATCAAAGGTATTGTTATTTTAAATCTCGACCTCAATAATTTATACAAAAAAATAAATACCTTTGTCGAATCGAGAGAGTTAGAGTTTTTCCACACAGACAAACAAGGGCATTTTTCATTTCATCCAATTGAAGCGCTTAGATGGGGTGGGATATTCCCGGAACGCAAACATTTAACGATTACAGAAACCATCACTAAAGATATAGCGCCTATCCTAAAGGGAATTCAAACCGTTGAATGCAACGAAGGTTCCATACTGTCTGTCCAATACAGTCCTAACAATGGACTCCATTCTGGTTATATTGCAATTTCAACACCGGCTGAACGTGTCGTCTCGGCGATGTTAAGCTTGAAACTTACATACGTACTGTACTTTTTATCACTAATTGTTATTTTTTCAATTCTAGCCTTTATCACCCTACGTTATCGTAATATTAAATCTGCACATCAGGCACAAATTGTAAATTCATTAGCTGAAGCCAAAGGCAGTGCGGAGTTTAAAAGTCGTTTTCTGGCCAATATGAGCCATGAGATCAGAACCCCCTTAAATGCGATCGTTGGTATGTTATTTTTAATAAAAAATGATGACCCAACACCATCGCAACTTAAGTTAATACATACACTTGAGTCTAGTTGTAGCCACTTATTGTCGATTGTAAATGACATTTTAGATTTTTCTAAAATCGACTCCAATATGCTCAAACTCGAAAAAGAAGATTTTCATCTCCATGAAGTTTTAGACAATATAGCTGGAATAAGTCGACAATTATCCAGAGATAAAGATATCGAAGTATTAACTTCGTTTTCCAATGACATAATCTGTGAATTATCTGGCGATGCATTTAGATTAACGCAAATTTTAATCAATCTAATGAGCAACGCCATTAAGTTTACTCATAAAGGCCACGTTACTTTAGACGTAAGTACCGAGGTCAAAGACAATATTATTTTAGCCCGATTTATTATTTCCGATTCCGGTTGTGGGATGACAGAAGAAACCATTGAGTTAATACGTAATCCATTCCAACAGGCGGATACATCGACAACAAGACGTTTTGGTGGCACGGGTCTAGGTATTTCAATTGTTGATCAATTAACTAAGTTAATGGGTGGTAACATCTCAATAACGAGCGTAGTTAATGAAGGGTCAACTTTTGCTATCGAAATCCCCTTTGAACGCAGTCAAACTCATCTCAGTTATCGTCCCTATGATCAAGTTGATTTCAGCCAACTCAATGCCATTATTGTTGACGATGATCCCGTCGCTAGAGATTACCTTGCCAACATAGTAAAAGGTTTTGGCTGTAATGTAACCACCTTCGAAACCGGTGAAGATAGCTTAGTCTTTTATAAACAATCTTTAGCGTCCAACTTTGCAATCCATCTGATATTTATGGATTGGCGATTGCCAGGAGAAGATGGTTTAACCATTGCGAAAGAAATGTCAGCGCTTTGCTCTGAAAAAAAACCTGTCATTATTATGGAAACGGCATACGGGCGTGAAATTATGCGCGAAGAAGGTTTTTCAGGCAGCATTAATAAACTGTTAATTAAACCTATCACGCCGTCAGATGTATTTGATGCTGTTAATGAGCAACTTTCAATAGCCAACAATCAACACCTTCCTAAAACTCAGAGCACTATAAAACTAGATGAGTTAATTTTAGATGGGATTCATGTATTGATTGTGGATGATAATCGTATTAATCAAACCGTTTGTGGCAAAATTCTGTCAAAACTGGGCGCCACCTTCGAAGTAGCCGATAACGGAGCCATTGCTATTCAAGTATTAGAATCCCAACATAACGCATTTAACGTGGTGTTAATGGATATGCAAATGCCCGTACTTGACGGGGTAGAAGCAACTAAGATATTACGCACCAAAGCAATGTTTAAAGACCTACCGATTATTGCGTTAACGGCAAATGTAAGTAAAGAAGACATCGACATTTGTAACGCGGCGGGGATGAACGATTACGCTTCTAAACCTATTGAAGCAGATAAGTTAGCTAAGCTAATTTTGCAACATACTATTCAACAACCGTGACGAGCGCATTTTACAATATGTATTTTAACCCAATAAGTTCTATAAAATCAGGCTGCCACCGCAACGAAACAAATAGTAAATTAAGCTGTTATTAACTTTATTAGCGCGTTAAAACTCCCTAGGAATTCATCTCTCATATGGCAGAAGCTAGTATTAAAATCAACATTGGTTTTAATACATTAACAAATCTATTCTAGGTAAGCTTTCCTAAATAAATCAATAAGTAAACAACAAATAACTTCCTTAAAAAAATTATTATCATTAGAATGTGATCTGGTTTTATATCATCAAACTAGTAAAATTTATTTAAGGATAGAAACATGGCATACGATTTCGGAGCCCAATCATTAGGAATAAAAAATCCATTTAAAGCCGAAGGAAAAATAAAAACCATTGCTGGATTAATTATCACCATTATTGGGGTTTATATTTTACTTCAGGTACCTGAAAACTTAAAAGTGGATAAAGTATTAGGTTGGGTATATGCAGGATTAGGGTTTATCTTAATTATTTCAGGTCTAAAACGATGTAGTGCCGGCCTTTATCAGTTATTCAAATATTTTGTCGGACGTTCTGTTCCAATTTCTCTATCATATAACTTTAGTAAAACCGAGAGCGATAATGCTAAAGCGGAAAAAGATGCAGTTCTGTACAACCACCAAGAACTAAATTCAATGCTACTCGGTAGAAAAAACTCAACCTTTATTGAGCCGACTGGTTGGTTGTCACGTTTTATACATACCATCCTTCCTAAGTTAACATTTTTGCCTTACCCATTAAGAAATACAGCTGAGGAATTGGCTTCGGTTGTAATTAACACAATTACAGCTATTGCTGCATACGCTATTGCAAGTTTTGTAGTCTTATCAGGCTTAGCAGGTGAAAAAGCGCAAATTTTCATGTTGCCAATTTTTTCAGCCTTATTACTGGTATATTTAATTACCACTTGGAAATCATCAGCCCATTCACTAGAAAGTGCTAACAACTATAAATTGAATCAAATCGCTGGGAAGTCTGTTATTGGATTAATAGCTCTATCATTTGTAATTCCTATGTTAGCTGGCTTCTATCTAGATGAATTAATTCCTGTAAGTATGGAAGTGCTCGCAGAGTTAAAATTAGAGCAATATATGTTTAGTGCTTGGGGCAACCTAGGAATATTTTTTGTATCTCTTTTTGTGTTATTAGGATTAATAGTTCCATTATTATTAAGTCGTATGAACGATGCTAATCCTCAAACATCAGTTTCAGAATATAGAGATAATTTACAAGAAAATGTTCATCCAAAAGAAATATTTATAAACGTTGAAAATATTATTCTGGCAAACCGAAGAGTTAAAGAAGTCCCTAATCGAATATACAAAGAATTCAATCCAGAGCTCGTGCCTGAAAGTGACAAGAAAGGGACTTTTAATGGCGAATTATTGATAGAAACGCAGCCTGAACTGACTAGCACCGAAGTGAAAAACAAGACAAATAAAATACTTCTCACCTTATTTTCTCAAGTCGGCTTGGTCGCAACTGTAGTATTACTTTGTGCCTTTATATTTCAAGCTATTGAGCTGTACATTTACTTACAGCCAGTCATACTGGCAAATAAAACCGCATCTAATCAACTTATGAATTCAGTATTTTTAATTCCCATTGTTGGTTTTGTTAGTAAGTTGCTCTTCATCTACTTTGCTTGGCGTGGCACCAAAGCAATCTCTCGCATTCTAGAATCTTGTTCTCACACTTTTTGGGGAGAAATACACTTTAGCTCTTTATTGATGAACCTAAAAGTAGAAGGTACATACACAGAAAGTAAGATGGCAACAGGTATGGGTATTAACGACTCAACAAGGAGCGAAAATTTTGTTGTTCGTTCTTCCATAACTCCTTGGTTAATTACGTCTCGAATCGACAGCTGTGTATTTGCGACATCTGGCTCTAATAATTTAGAAACTCCTCGCTATATAATGAGTATGAACAAAAATGATTTAGAAATGGAACAAATCGTTGAAGAGATGAAAACATTCTTGGTCAGTAGAGAAGTCATTGCCGCGCTTAGGAACACTCAAGATTTAGATAACACAATGCAGATCTTAGAAGTGAATAATAAATCTAGAGAATTCCTAAGTAAAAATCAGGAATCTTTAACGGAGCAAGCTGGCTATTTAAGAAATGAAGATAATACTGATAACGAGGAAAATGTAACAGACAATACGAGCAAGCAGGTATAAGCTGATTGCCTTAGCTAGGTTAATTACAATGCCCCGTTAACTTCAATTAACGGGGCTTGTTTAACTAGATGATGCTAACTTTATCGCCAACATAAATCATATGCCCAACCATATTTTTACTGCTTGTTGCTAACACTGCATTTTGCCCAAAAAAAGCACCTTTCTTATCAACATGTTCCATATTAAATAAAGTTTTTAGTGGTTGCTGTGCAGTTGGTACAAGGCCTGTTAATTGATCTATCCCTGGTACATTGCAGCGCTCACATGGATTACAAAAATCAATGGTACAAGTTTGATTATCATCATGCCTTGTAATTTTTAAACTCTCACTTTGATGTTCTATAAATGCAGGAACGTTATCTAAAATAATATTTCCTCGAAAACGATTCATTGGGATCGCTGGAAGTTGCTGCGATAGCAATTGACTATTTAGCACATCGAGTGACGCTGTATTTGTGAGTAAAAACGGATAACCATCTGCAAAGTGTGTGGTGTTTTTATTACCTTGACTGTGTTTTACACTAACTTGACGCTCAAAACTGGGATTCATTCTTACCAAACTGAGTGTTTGTCCACGCCATAAACCAAGTACATTAACTAACCAGTCTGATGCCTTTTTTCCTTCATCTAAAACCTGACATTCGCTTTTCCAAACCGTTGCGGTTTTCTGTTCAGTTAAGTCAGAATTTAATGCAATTTCTAAAGGTGTATGATCTGGGTGGGTTAATACTAAATGAGTCTCGGTTATCGCCGTATGTATTGTCGCCATTTTTGCACAACTACGTTGTGTTAAAAACAATCCATCTTCATTAACAACCATCCAATGTCGATCCCACTGAAGCCCTTTCTCTGTTAGTAAGCTTTGTGTCAAATTGATCCCTTGTAACGATTTTACCGGGTAAATCACCAACTCTGAAATAACACCAGATACCATAGTATAAACTTCCACTTTTTATTGATATTGAAGAAAATGTAATGCCGAAAAGCGAGTGTACTTATTTATTCTAATGACTTAATTAAATAACCAAAAATATGATCCACCAAATAAGTTATGGGTGGTGACTTTCACCAATGGTGAAGACGAATATTTGGCCGCGCTTATATCACTGTGCGCAAAAAATAAACTTACAATTTGATTGTCCTTTTGCCAACGTAAACCAGTATTAAATCTAAAACCAGCGTAACCACCTAAAGCCGTATATTGTTCACGAGTTGCCGTCGCAAAAATTGGATCTACTCCATAAAACGTTTGTGCATATTTGTCTGAAACAAACTCAAATTTAAACGAACCAGATATACTGACATGCCCTAAAAAATAATCTTTATCTAAGCGTTTTCTAAATACTATGCTTGGACTAGAACTGAAGTTTAACGATTCATTTTTGAACGTCCTAGCTTCTCTGAAGTTAATATCAATAAATAATGCATTATTTTTGGTATCACCTCCTTTCAGAAAATATTTAAAACTGGGGCCGTATTCTATTACGCCATCAATATCATCCATTCCCTTTCTGGCTTTATTTTTATCACTGTTTACTGGAATTGCACCTGAAAGGCTTAATGATACATACAGATTCTCACTGTTAAATAATTTGCCATTAATTCCGCTTTGGCTAATTTTCATTTTTGGGCCGTTATAATAAATATATGGTACTGGCAGTAATAACTCTCTGCTTTCATCGGAGCCAATATACTCTGGTACACCATTTACTGAAGCTATCCCCACCCCAAAAATCCACTTACCCTTTTCGGAGGTTAAATTTGCTAGGTTTTTGTCGCAATCTATTACTTCTAGTATTTCACAACTGCCTGCTCCAACTTCAGCTATCGCATATGAAGAGACATTAATGACTAAAAGAATAATGATAGAACGAAAGATAAATTGAATATTCAAACGGCAGCCAATCAGATTAATTAAGTTATATCGTTTGTTTTATCGAAATTTAACGAAAAAACGTACAGTTATTTGTTGATTTTAAATATGAAAATTAAACGTTAATATAATGACATATATATTACTTAGGTAGAAAAATTGATTAAATCAACGTTTAAAGTTTTCTCGTATATGATTATTTTATTAATCATAGGTTTTTTACTCAAACCTATGCCCAGCTTTGAACACTCATCACCGAGGGAGTTACCTTGGGCATTACCAGATATTAACCAAGCATATACAAATTATCAGTATTTAGATAATGGTCAAATATTGATAGAAATAACGCATGTCCCACTTATCAATATAACACCTAAAATGCTAGCCTGGTTTTATCAAAACTTACCTATTTCAACAGTACAAATTGATCAAACAACCTTGCCTTGGTACCACATCTTTCACCCTACAGAACATGGTGTTATAAATGTTGTAGAACCCGCTACTAGTAACCTACCTGGCATGGGTGTTGGTGCTCTAATTCAAAGAAAAGAGTGGTTTGGTGATTTCAACAGCCAAGGAGCTGGGCGCATAATTAACTTTTCAGAACAAGGCATGACTATTAAACCTGAGTTAGCTGGATTGCACTTTGGTCAGATTGAACACTCGTTTATTCAAACGAATAAAGGCAGCCAATACACAGTAAAAATTCTAATTGGTTCAGATCTGCCCGTTTTAGGCCCTATTATTAACTTAGTCATTCGTTATAAAATGTTCCCTGAGCCTATGATCAAACAATGGCTTAGGCATCAAGTTGAAGAAGTAGGTAGTCTGAACTCATTTTTACCTCAACTGTACGGTGCTAAGCATAACGAACACCATTACCGACTCCAGTTATCAACACAAGCTGAACTCAATTAATCTTGTTGCATAGCCCACATTTTTGCGTAGCGGCCATTCGCTAACAATAACTGTTGATGGTTACCGGTTTCAACAATTTCGCCTTGGTGCATGACAATGATCTTATCTGCATCCACTATGGTGGATAATCTATGAGCAATCACCAATGAAGTATGGCCTTTGGCTATTTCTTGTAATGCAGCCAAAATAGCTTGCTCAGATCCAGAATCTAAGGAAGACGTCGCTTCATCAAAAATTAGTATTGGTGGACGTTTTAAAATAGTTCTAGCTATAGCAACACGTTGTTTCTCACCACCTGATAATTTTAATCCACGTTCTCCAACTACCGTTTGTTCTTTTTTAGGCAGGTCTTGAACAAAATCATACAAGTGTGCGTGTTTAATGGCTTGCCAAACTTGATCATCATCAGCATTCGGGTTGCCATACCGAATGTTTTCAAAAATAGAATCATTAAATAACACGGTATCTTGAGGCACGATCCCCATATGTTTTCTTAACGATTGTTGGGTTACCGTTTTTATGTTCACCGAGTCTATTTCGATTGAACCTGAAGTTACGTCATAAAAACGGAATAACAACTTAACTAGGGTTGATTTGCCTGAGCCACTTTCACCAACCACAGCCAATTTTTCACCGCTGTTTATCGTAAAGTTAATGCCTTTCAAAATAGGCCGACTTGGGTCGTATTCAAACCTGACATCTTTAAAACTGATTGTGCCATCACCTATGTTAAGTTCTTTGGCTTGTTTTTTATCGGTTACTTTTGGTACACGTTCTAATAACTCAAACATTTTTTCAATATTCGCTAACGATCCTTTAATTTCGCGATAAACAAATCCTAAAAAGTTTAACGGCATAAACAGTTGCATCATAAATGCGTTAATCAATACAAAGTCACCTAAAGTCATCTCTTTTGCTACAACACCATTGGCGGCCAATAACAACATTGAAGTCATCGCCGACGCTATGATCAGGGCTTGTCCACTATTTAGACCAAATAGGGTTAATCGGTTTTTCCTGCGAGCGGTTTCCCACAAAGCCAATTCTTCATCGTAACGTTGTGATTCGTATTGTTCATTGTTGAAATATTTAACGGTTTCGTAATTTAATAAGCTGTCGATAGCTCGGGAGTTGCTGGACGAATCGGCTTGATTGGCTTCGCGAATATATTTAGTACGCCATTCTGTGGCATAAGCGGTAAACCCGATATATAACACAATGGAACCTAACGTGATTAACGCAAAATTTAAGCCGTATTGATGAAAGAAAATAGCTACGACAAACAAAATTTCTAACAAGGTTGGGACAATATTAAACACCATAAACCGCATTAAAAAACTAATGCCAGACGTCCCTCGCTCCATATCTCTGGATAAACCACCCGTTTGACGATTTAAATGAAAATCCAAATCCAAATTATGTAAGTGATCAAATAACTTTAATCCCACTCGGCGCATAGCGCGTTCTGTAACACGGCCAAATAAGGTATCTCTTATCTCACCTAAAATAACATTGAAAAACCTGAGTAAACCGTACAATAAAACTAAGGTAACTGGCACCGCTATTATACTGGTTAATCCATCGTTTACTTGCTCTAAGGAATCAACGATTTCTTTTAAAATAAAAGGTAAACCAACAATGGCGACTTTAGCTAAAACTAAACAAATTAATGCTAAAACAACCCTAGACTTATGTTCCATTAAATACGGAATTAAAGACTTAACCGAACGCCAACTAAATTCAACAGGGGTATTGTCTTGGTGATGTCTGCTTTTTCTCAATTTGTTGCCCTTAATAATTTCACTTATCAATATAAAGATGTTCTTTCAACATGGAATTAATTAAAATAAACCATTAATTTTTCACATTAGGAGGCTCTATTCGTGGTATTTATCGTTACATGTATTTTAAGCGTGATCTTTGTATTTATAATTGGCCTCACTTTACTACAAATGCGAACTGCATGGCTCACTGAAATGAAAAACAAATCATTAAATCAGCAGTTTAGAGAGATTCAATCTGACTTTAGAGAGCTTGTTTTACCACTGTATACCGACAATATAGTTAATGTCATGACAAAACAAAGACTAACAACGATTGCTACTAACTTTTTTGTTTTTCAACCCATTAGCGAACCTAATATAGAACGTTTGCTGCTAACCGTTGAGTCATGTCGCTCTGCATTTTCTCAATGCCGTTTAGCTAATGCTCAATACCCTGAACAATTTCCGCCCTTGTTTGAACAGTTCGTGAATTCTATCCCTACGAGCGCACGTGATTTTAATGCGCACTTTTATAATATTACTTTACCCAGTGTGTTAGAAAAATTTACTCATTCATTAGACGCTTTATCTGAAGTCATAGAACAAGAAGATGATATGAATGAAGAGCTTGATCATAATGTAGTGCAAGAACTCACTATGCCTACTTTTGAGCCCTTTGTAGATACCTCCTATGACTACGAACAAAAGCAACAGAACATACTTTAATTTAAGTTACTTTTCCCCGTTTTTGCTTTTCACTGAATAAATATTCCCACATTAGGTGATATTCTTGAGTTCATTAAAGAATTACGTTTTAGCCACCTGATAAATAATCTATAATTTGGTCATATTTCGTAATTGGAAAAATAGATGAGCACAAAAAAATTTATTACTTCACAAGAGCTACTAGAAGATTCATTTAGACTGGCTCATCAAGTATTTGAAGACGGTTTCCGTCCCGACTTTATCATTGGTATCTGGCGTGGCGGCGCACCAATAGGGATTGCAGTTCAAGAGTTCTTTGATTTTAAAAAAGTAGAAACGGATCACATCGCGGTACGTACTTCGTCTTATTATGGTATTGGTTTGCAATCAAAAGAAATTAAAGTACATGGACTTCATTACCTCATCGAAAATGCCAACGCCTCAGATTCATTATTAATTGTTGACGATGTTTTTGACTCTGGACGTAGTATTGATGCCTTAATTAAACAAATAAAGGCTTTATCTCGTCTTAATACACCTCAAGATATTCGTATCGCTTGTCCTTGGTATAAACCAACCAACAACCAAGTGGATATTAAACCAGATTATTTCGTACATGAAAGTGCAGAATGGTTAGTTTTCCCACATGAGTTGTCTGGCTTAACAACAGAAGAGTTGATTGAGGGTAAAACGGAATTAGCTAATATCAAACATTTGTTAGTTTAATATTGCCAGTGACAAAAAATGCCAGTTAATAAACTGGCATTTTTTGTTTTGGCTTAAGTGGGCATAAGTTAAAGTACTTTTTCCCAGAACATGGCTTTACCCATTTCAGGATCTAGTTCATAACCTGCAAAGCCAAACTTAATATATGCATTTTTTGCAACCACATTACCTTCTAGGACTTCTAAAGTTAGCTTGCATACACCACGTTCTTTAGCGATGGATTCAACTTTTTCCATCATCTTCATGCTTAAGCCTAACCCTCTAAATTCACTGTTTACCGTAACATCATGAATATTCAGGATAGGTTTACATTTAAAAGTCGAAAATCCCTGAAAGCAGTTGATCAAACCTGCGGGTTTTCCATCAACATAACATAAGACAGAAACCGCGTTAGGGGTATTGATTAGTGCTGCCACTAAGTTCTGTTGCGTATATTCAGATAATGCTTGTCCGCCGCCCATTGGGTCTAATGCATAACCATTAAGCAGAGTAACAAGATCTTCGGCATGTTGTGGATTAGTGTAATCGGCTTGTAAAATTTCAACTGACATAAAAAAAGGCTCTAAATTAATGTTAGAGCCTAGTCTATTGGATCCAGCTGTTTAGTTCAGCATCAATTTAATATTATTGTACTTTTGCAAATACCGTTTTGATTTTCGCTAATAGCTGTTCACCATTTGGCCTCGTTGTATGGTCGGTCGACGCATACATCCAAACAACCTCTGACTCAGCTATTGAGTCAGCCTGTTTTAACAAGTAAACCGCTGGGTGAGGTAAGCTTTTTTCAGATGCAATTCCGTACGCTTTAGTTACTTCTAATTTACTATCACTTAAAAATGTATAACCTTGTCCAAACTGACGTTTAGTATTTTTTGCTGCACTCACTTCATCAGGACTCACAGCTAGCAATTTGACATTGTACTCTTTTAGCTCTGGCAACACGGATTGGATCGTACTAAATTGATCAATACAATACGGGCACCAGTCACCACGATAAAATATTAATAATATATTTTGTGTTTGTAATGCATTCTCAAGATTCACTTGCTGCCCTGAACTATCACTCAAGGTAAAGTCTTTTGGCGCATTGCCTGTCATTATAGAAGATACGGCTAGGTCCGAATAGGATTGCTCTAAATGACTATCATCCGCTGCGGTAATTCCGATAAGCCCACAAGCAAATAGTGACAATGCAGTCATCACGGCGACTAATGGTTTTGTTAAAACGTTGTGGTTCATTATTCTTCCTTCAGTAATAAAAAAGGTCTTAATTTATGTAATAAACTAAGACCTTGAGTTACTTTATTTTATTTCATTAACCATTAAATATATGCAAAAGCGTCCGCAAAAATACGTTCTTTAATCGCACCTTTATTAATAAAGTCTTCACGCGCGATACCCGCCATTTTGAAAGGTCCCGCTAAGTAGATGTCATATGGGGCTAAATCTTTAATATCGTTCATTACCGCTTGATGTACATAGCCTGTTTTGCCTTGCCATTCCGTTGATGGGTTTTCGACAACTGGTATAAATTCAAAGTGACTGTGTGAAGCTGCCCACGTTTCCATTTCAGCTCTGGCGTATAAAGCAGACTCTTCTTTTACACCCCAATACAAAATAACGGGAGTGGTTGCCTTGATACTAGTTAAGTGATCTGCGATGGATTTAGTATACGAAAAACCAGTTCCGCCAGCCATCAAGATAATTGGACGATCAGAGCTAGTTTGTATATGAGCATTACCCAATCCTACTTCTAAAATAACTTCGCGATTAACTGACATGTGATCGAGCGCACCGCGAGGATAAGAGTCATCAGGTCCAGCACCGATATGCAACTCTATGACTTCAGCGCCTGGCGCCGAGGCTATCGAAAAAATACGTTTGTCTTCTTCCGATAATACAATTTGCAAATATTGGCCAGCTTGAAACTCTGCCGGTATTAGTGGTTTTAGTTTTACAATATTAACAAAGTTGGTAGCCGCTTCGATTGATAAAACTTCGGCTAAAATAGTTTGTGGCATTTGAATTTCTCTTTTTGTTTTACTCAACAATTAAAGTATTTATTTAATAAACGGATGATGTAATGTCATATCTGTGATTGGGTAACCAATACAAGCATAAGTGAACTTTTGTTCATTATCGGCTTGAGTTAACAATGTGGACTCATCTCGGCCCCCATAACTAACTTCGCCATTTACTGTTTTACATACACACGCGGTGCAAACCCCTTGGCGACAGCGAAATGGAAAACTAATATCATTACGTTCTGCTGCTTCAAGTATCGTCTCGCCTTCCTTAACGGAAAACTGAATACCACTTGGATTGATGGTAATTGTTGTCACAGTTTTGCCTTTGGTTCTTCAGTTAACGGTATACCTAGTTCATCCCAAATTTCATCAACTCGGCTTTTCACTTCTTCTGTCATGACGATAGGTTCACCCCATTCACGATCAGTCTCGCCTGGCCATTTGTTAGTGGCATCCATCCCCATTTTTGATCCTAAACCAGAAACAGGAGAAGCAAAGTCTAAGTAATCAATAGGTGTGTTTTCGATTAACACAGTGTCGCGAGCAGGATCCATGCGAGTAGTGATTGCCCACATCACATCTTCCCAATTACGAGCATCAACATCGTCATCACAAACAATAACAAATTTAGTGTACATAAACTGTCTTAAGAACGACCAAACTCCCATCATCACCCGTTTAGCATGACCTGGATATTGTTTTTTCATGGTTACGACGGCCATGCGGTACGAACACCCTTCAGGCGGTAAGTAAAAGTCGACAATTTCTGGATATTGTTTTTGAATTAATGGCACAAATACTTCGTTTAACGCCACACCCAAAATAGCAGGTTCATCTGGTGGACGCCCGGTATATGTGCTGTGATAAATAGGATCTTTTCTGTGCGTTAAATGAGTTACGGTAAATACAGGAAACTCTTCAACTTCATTGTAATAACCCGTGTGGTCGCCATAAGGGCCTTCAGGTGCCGTTTCATTTGGGTCTAAATACCCTTCTAATACAAACTCCGCAGAGGCAGGAACTTGTAGATCATTCGAAATACATTTTACGACTTCGGTTTTATCACCACGTAATAAGCCAGCAAAGCCATACTCTGACAATGTGTCCGGAACAGGAGTAACCGCGCCTAATATAGTGGCAGGATCGGCACCTAATGCGACGGCAACTGGATACTTTTCACCTGGGTTCGACTTTTTAAATTCAGCAAAGTCTAATGCTCCGCCGCGATGGGATAACCAACGCATGATCAATTTATTACGAGACAATAACTGCTGACGATAAATACCTAAGTTTTGGCGTGGTTTATTAGGACCTTTGGTGACGGTTAATCCCCAAGTCACTAATGGAGCTACATCACCTGGCCAACAATGCATAATTGGTAACTTAGTTAAATCGACATCATCGCCTTCTAACACGACTTTTTGGCAAGGTGCTTTTTTTACTTCTTTTGGTGACAAGTTTAATACTTGTTTGAATATAGGTAGTTTTGAAAACGCGTCTTTAAAGCCCGCTGGAGGTTCTGGTTCTTTTAAAAATGCTAACGTTTCACCTACGCCACGTAAGGCAGACACATCTTCTTGTCCCATCCCCATAGCAACACGTTTAGGTGTACCAAATAAATTAGCTAATACTGGGATATCAAACCCTTTTGGGTTTTCGAATAACAAGGCAGGACCTTTACCGCGTAATGTTCGGTCGGCAATTTCCGTCATTTCAAGGTGGGTATCCACCTCTTTTGTAACCCGAACTAGTTCGCCTTGTTTTTCAAGCTGATCGATGAAATCTCTTAAGTCTTTATATTTCATTTACACACTTCTTTTAACTACCCAAATAGTAAAAAACCCCAAAGCTAAGTTGGGGTTTAATCATTTAACCTAACAAAGCGTTTAACTTTTTTGGCGTTTCATCGCCTCAAAGAATTCATCGTTAGTTTTGGTCATTCCTAATTTATCAATTAAGAACTCCATAGCTTCTACTTCTTGCATTGGATTAACAATCTTACGAAGTATCCACATTTTTTGTAATTCATCTTTAGAAGTCATTAACTCTTCACGACGAGTACCAGAACGATTGAAGTCTATGGCTGGGAATACACGGCGCTCTGCAATCTTACGATTTAAGTGCAATTCCATGTTACCTGTACCTTTAAATTCTTCGTAGATTACTTCGTCCATCTTAGAACCTGTATCTACCAAAGCAGTTGCTATGATAGTTAAACTACCACCTTCTTCAACGTTACGAGCCGCACCAAAGAAACGTTTTGGTTTATGTAGTGCATTGGCATCAACACCACCAGTAAGAACCTTACCAGATGACGGGATAACCGTATTATAAGCACGAGCTAAACGCGTGATGGAGTCTAGCAAGATCACGACGTCTTTTTTGTGTTCTACTAAACGTTTGGCTTTCTCGATAACCATTTCCGCAACTTGTACGTGACGGCTAGCTGGTTCGTCAAATGTTGAAGCAATAACTTCACCTTTTACTAAGCGTTGCATCTCTGTAACTTCTTCTGGACGTTCGTCAATTAGAAGTACCATTAATTCAGCTTCAGGGTGATTAGCCGCAATTGAAGTTGCAATGTTTTGCATCAACATTGTTTTACCCGCTTTAGGTGGAGCGACAATCAGACCACGTTGACCGCGTCCAATTGGTGATGCTAAATCTAAAACACGAGCCGTAATATCTTCCGTAGAACCATTACCACGTTCCATAGTAAAACGAGATGTTGCATGTAATGGAGTTAAGTTTTCAAATAAGATTTTGTTGCGGGAGATTTCTGGTTTGTCGTGGTTTACTTGTTCTATTTTTAATAATGCGAAATAACGTTCTGAATCTTTCGGGGGGCGAATCACTCCCGATATAGAATCACCTGTACGTAAATTAAAACGTCGTATTTGGCTTGGGGATACATAAATGTCGTCTGGGCCAGCTAAATACGAAGAGTCAGCTGAACGTAAAAAGCCAAATCCATCTTGCAGTATTTCTAATACACCATCGCCATAGATAGATTCACCGCTTTTGGCGTGTTTCTTTAAAATGGAAAAAATTATGTCTTGCTTACGCAGACGGGCCATGTTTTCTAGACCCATAGTCTCAGCTAATTTGACCAATTCGCTAATAGGCTTACTTTTTAGTTCTCTTAAATACATAGATGTGTCTTTGTTTTGATGTGGAATTCAGGAGTTAGTGATTAGAATTTGGACAGGAACGCTCCAAACTTGTCACATAAGTTAGCAGCATTTTTAACCAGGGTAAAGGTGATATGCAAACAAATGCTAAATTAAATTAAATTTTTTCAAAATTGAATCAAATTATGATGATAAATAGACACCTTCAAAGATAATTATCTAACTCATATCAATTGCGTATCGATCTCGTTAGCGTTATCAGTTAGAGTAAAATTAAAGTATTTATTCAAATTTCTCACTATAGAACATTCAAGGTATGAACACTCAAGATTGGACCGGCTGGCAACGAGCCGTTATAAAAATTGGCAGCGCATTAATCGCGCCAAATGGCAGTGAAGTGAGTGGTCAATTTATTTTGCCAATCGCTAAATTTATCAATGATGCTAGAGCACAAGGTAAAGAAGTTATATTAGTTTCTTCAGGTTCAGTCGCAGCAGGTAGAAATGAAATAAAATGCCACAACCAAGGTGTGACTATTGCTGAGAAACAAGCAATGGCCGCCATTGGTCAAACTAAAATGATGGCTAACTGGCAACGTTTTTTTGATGTCAGTTGTGCCCAACTGCTCATTACTCATGGTGATTTAAGAGACCGAAGACGTTACGTTAATATCAAAAATACGGTCAGAGAACTACTCGCCAACAATATTATTCCAATCATTAATGAAAACGATACCGTTGCCACAGAAGAACTTAAAGTCGGTGACAACGATAACTTGGCGGCATTAGTTGCCTTAATATGTGATGCAGATATTTTATTTATTTGTAGTGATATTAATGGCTTATATAACGCCGATCCGAAAACGACTCCTAGTGCTGAACTGTTGCCAATTGTTGACGAAATTAACGCTGCAATATACGCATTAGCCGGTGACACCCAGAATAAAATTGCTACAGGTGGTATGATAACCAAGTTACAAGCCGCCGAAAAAACCACAAACAATGGTATTCACACTTTTATTGTCAACGGTAAAACAGAAAATACATTCTCTAAGTTGTCGGATAAACAACATGTCGGCACTTGGTTTAAAGCGGTACACAATAAAGATACCGCCAAAAAACAATGGCTAAAATATACCCTGCACGCCAGTGGAAAAATAGTCATTGATGAGGGAGCAAAAACAGCTTTATTAGGCAACGGTGCCTCGCTGTTAGCAAAAGGAGTCGTATCTACACAAGGTAATTTTATCCGTGGAGAAGCGATAGATATTGAGTACAACAATGAAATAATTGCCCGAGGATTAAGCCAATATTCAAAATCTGAATTGGATTTAATTGCAGGCAAAGACAGTGCGAAATTTGAGTCCATATTAGGTTTTAGGCACAAAGAAGAGATCATCCACAGGGATGATTTGGTTTTATTTAACAGCTAGATGAGGAAACACAGAATGACTTTTTCTATTCAGAACATGGCTTCACAAGCTAAACAGGCAGCAAATGTAGTGGCAACACTGAGCACCGAAACTAAAAATCGGGTTTTAATGACTATCTCTGCCAACTTACAAGCTCACACCACAAAAATTTTAGCTGCAAATCAATTAGACATGAAAGCTGCAAAAGAAAATGGCTTATCCGAATCTATGGTAGATAGATTGTTATTAACTGAAGAACGTATTATTGATATCGCCAAAGCGGTAGAACACATTGCTAGTTTACCTGACCCTGTTGGTCTAGTGACTAAAACCTCACGTTTACCAAACGGTCTAAATGTATCGAAACAACGTATACCTCTTGGTGTTATAGCCATGATTTATGAATCACGCCCTAACGTTACAGTTGATGCTGCCTCTTTATGTTTTAAAGCAGGTAATGCCGTAGTACTTCGTGGTGGTAAAGAAGCCCTTCACAGTAACTTAGCGTTAGCTGACTCTATTCATCAAGCACTTGAGCAGTTTGATATCCCATTGCACGCAATTTCACTAGTTCCAGATCCAGATCGTGAGATCATGAATGAGCTATTAACCTTAAACGAAGAGATTGATCTATTAATACCTCGTGGCGGTGAAAACTTAATTAGACATGTAAGTCAAAACAGTCGAATTCCAGTAATCCAACATTACA
This sequence comes from Psychrosphaera sp. F3M07, assembly GCF_018860345.1. Lineage (GTDB taxonomy): Bacteria > Pseudomonadota > Gammaproteobacteria > Enterobacterales > Alteromonadaceae > Psychrosphaera > Psychrosphaera aquimarina. The sequence continues at coordinate 74,108 of NZ_JAHKPJ010000028.1, forward strand.
AAGGCGTGTGCCATTTATACGTTGATCAATTTGGTGACTTAACGAAAGCGTTAAACATTTTAGTAAACGGTAAAACCCAACGCCCAGGTGTGTGTAATGCCTTAGAAACCTTATTAGTGCACAAAGACGTTGTTAAGCAGTTTTTACCTGTAGTGGCAGCAACATTCGCAGAGAAGAAGGTTCGTGTACATGCATGTGAACAGGCGATTGAATACTTTGATAATGCCGATTTAGCAACGGATTTAGATTACGATGCAGAATATTTAGCATTAGAGATCGCGATCAAAGTTGTAGATTCATACGACGAAGCCGTTTCGCATATCCAACGCTTTAGTTCAGGCCATACAGAAGTAATCATTACTCAAGACATTAGCTTAGCCAACCAATTTATCAGACAGATTAACTCTGCTGTGGTTATGGTTAACGCATCATCTCGTTTCAGTGATGGTGGCGAGCTGGGTTTAGGTGCTGAAATTGGTATATCTACTAGTAAACTACACGCATATGGTCCTATGGGATTAGAGTCGTTAACAACAGAAAAATTTGTTGTGTTAGGTGACGGGCATACCCGAGTTTAACCTTGATTTAAATACGATTTACAATTCATAAATTTAAAAGACTGCATTAGTGCAGTCTTTTTTTATGTTTATAAATCAAAGCTTGTATTGAACATGTAAATACTTAAACTGGGTACATTAGAAAACATCCGACCAGTTATGATTATGTTTCAACAATCGCTTTATTTATCTCAAAACAACCATACTTTACACATCCGCAACATAAATACCTCAACCAATGGTATACCCGTATTAATGTTTCATGGCTCCATTGAAAACGGAAAGATTTTCTACACCGAGTCTGGTAAAGGTTTTGCTTGTTATCTCGCTGAACAAGGCTTTGATGTATATGTCGTCGACTTTCGTGGTCGAGGGGCAAGTACACCTGCAATAAGCGGAGATTCAAATTTTGGTCAACATGAAACCATAGTGCAAGATATTCCAGCTTTGATTGAATATGTTTATGGATTAACTAAACAACCAATGCATGTAGTTTGTCATTCTTGGGGAGGTGTTTTATTTGGCAGCGCATTAGCCAGGTTTCCTGCTTTATTGCCTCATATTCGAGCACAAGTCTGCTTTGGTACAAAACGACGGGTAACCGTATGGAACATGGAGCGATTTCTTAAAGTGAGTTTAGTGTGGAGCTTGTTTACTCCTTTGGTCACTAAAAGAACTGGTTATTTAAATGCAGTTAAGTTTGGTATCGGTTCAGACAATGAAACACACCAGTCGATACTTGAATCACTTGACTGGATTAAATCATCTAAGTGGATTGACCCTATAGATAACTTCGATTATGGACAAGCAGCAAAAGAAATAGAATGGCCACAAAGCTGGCATATAACTGGCGTAAAAGACTTCGCGTTAGGTCATGCTCAAGATGTAAAACTGTTTATTAATGAAAGTTGTAAACATGCGGCGCGTTTCAGTAATTTATCTAAAAAGGCTGGTTACAAAGTCGATTATGACCATATTAATATCTTAACCCATCCTGATGCACCAAAAGACCATTTTCCAGAAATAGTCGATTGGTTAAAACAACATTAATATATATGCTAACTGAGCGCTAACCAAAGCCCCACGGCCATCATTAATGACCCAGATATCTTGTTTAGTTTTTTAACGTTATTTTGCTGAGTTAGAGCTTTGCCAATGGTTTTACCGCCTGTTGCATATAACATCATGCAAATAAACTCAGAACAAGAGATCACTACGACTAACACGGTTAACTGTCCCAACAGTGATAAATTTGGATTTATAAAGGGCGGTAATAAAGAGATCATAAATGCCCAACCTTTAGGATTGGCAATGGCCGTTAAAAAACCTTGATTAAACAAAGTTAGCTTACTAATACGAGTTGATTCAGATGGGGTATCAGATAACGCTAATTTCCCTTTTGAGCGCCACATATTGACGCCTATCCATAATAAATATAACGCCCCTGCTATTTTCAAGAAGCTAAAAATCAAAGGATATTGCAGCATTACCGCAGAAACACCAACCACCGCGGTTATCGCAACGGTAGCAACGCCTAATAACTCCCCCCACATCATCCACATGGTTTTACGTACACCAATTGACATACCTAATGTCATTGCCAACGTCATGCACATGCCAGGCGTAATACTGACAATAAAAAAAGTAGGAATAAATATCGCTAAAAGGGTGAAGTCGACCAAGGTGAGTGACCTAAAAATTCAATAAGCAGCTGTAGTGAATGGATTGTACTGCAAATATATATTTTGTCATTACCTACATCAAACGATGAACAAACAAATCACAGGCAATAAAAAAGCCTCAATAAATGAGGCTTTCTAAGTGTTTATAAAACTAATTAATTAAGCTGATTTTAATAATGGTTCTTTCACATCAATATTTGTGATGAGTTCCAAGTCAAACGTGTATTCATCAACTGCGATAGCTAATTTACGTTTAACGTCATAAGCGCTTAATCTATCTTTCTCTTCTGCTGTTAGTACATCAGCAGCGGTTGCTACATCCACTAATTCAGCAAACGTTAATTGTTTCTTGATAGTACCGGCACGTACGGCTGATTTCATTTTGTCTAACAAAGGTAATACATCCAGTTTCGCTTTGTACGCATCTTCCAATACAGTAAAGCCATCACGACCAACCATACGAACTAGAGATGTTAATGATTTTTTAGCATCATCATCTTTTAATGTTGCTTCTGCCAAATCAGTGATCATTTTATCAGACACTTTTGAACGTTTGATGAACGGCATACCTAATTTCGCACTTAATAAACCAGAAACTAATCTATTTGGGAAGTTATCTGAGTAAGCAAACAATGCATCTTCAGCTTGTTTTAATGCCCAAGTAGTACCGTAGTTAAAGTAAGGCGTGATTTGTTCACGACAGTCACTTTGTAAATAAAATTTAATGTTAGCCATTGCCATAAATAAGTAACTCATAACGTCACCTAAACGTGCAGATAACATCTCTTTACGTTTTAAGTCGCCGCCTAATACTAACAATGCAAAATCAGATTGAACTGCTAATGCTGAAGACAAACGATTAATTTGTTTTTCAAATTTCTTTACCATAGGGTCGGCATTTTTACCGCTGCCAAATCCAGGTAAATAAGCCGTTGCGACACCACGTAAAAAGTTCTTCGTGCTATAACCAATCGTTTTTCTCATTAACTTGTTAAATTCTTTATCCGCGCCTTTTTCTTCAGAGTGAATAACAGAAATTAAGTCTTGTACATGTGGATGACAACGAGTGGCACCCTGACCAAATATCATTAAGTTACGAGTTAAGATATTTGCACCTTCAACCGTAATACCAATTGGCGTAGCAAAATATGCGCTAGCTAATACATTGTTAGGACCCATTTGAATTGCTTTACCTGCTTGCACATCCATAGCCGCTTGTAGACAAGTACGACCCATTTCAGTCATGTGGTATTTAGCCATCGCAGTTATAACAGACGGTTTTAAACCTGCATCTAATGAATTTAATACTAAGTGACGCATTGCTTCTAAGTTGTAAGTCAAACCACCTATTAATGCTAATTGCTCTTGGATGCCTTCAAACTTTCCGATTGGCATACCGAACTGTTCGCGAATTGCAGCATATTCAGAAGTTGATTTAAGTGAAGCATGTCCTGTTGCACAACCATTTGCTGGTAACGAAACACCACGACCTGCACCTAAACAAGATACAAGCATTTGCCAACCTTTACCTATGTTCTTCGCTCCACCGATAACAAATTCCATAGGAACAAATACATCAGTACCACGAGTCGTACCATTGTAGAATTTAACGCCTAATGGATTATGACGATTGCCAATTTCAACACCTTCATAATCTGTCGGTAATAATAGACAAGTAATACCTAAGTCTTCTTCATTACCAATTAAGTTTTCTGGATCGAATACTTTTACTGCAAGGCCAAGTACTGTTGAAATAGGCGCTAACGTTATATAACGTTTGTCCCACGTACAACGTAAACCTACAACTTCTTCACCGTTATACATTCCTTTAGTCACAATTGCTCTGTCTGGAATACCACCAGCATCAGAACCAGCTTCAGGGCTAGTTAATGCAAAACATGGGATTTCTAAACCGTCTGATAAACGCGGTAAATAATATTGTTTTTGCTCATCTGTACCATAATGCGCTAGTAACTCGCCAGGACCTAATGAGTTAGGAACCATAACCGTTGTCGCAATTGGGTTACTCTTTGTTGAGATTGACGCCACAATAGTAGAACTTGCATATGCGCTAAACTCTAATCCGCCAAATTCTTGAGGGATAATGAAAGAGAAAAATTTATTATCTTTTAAATGCTGTAACACTCGTGGTGGGATATGTGTGCTGTTATGCACTTCAACATCATCTAACATTTCTAATAATTCTGCTAACGGGCCATCAATAAAGGCTTGCTCACGCTCCGTTAATTTTGAAGGGGCAGTCTGTAACAAAGTATTAAAGTCTGGTTTACCTTGATAAATAGAAGCTTCAATCCACGTATCTCCAGCGTCTAATGCTTCTTGTTCAGTGCGAGAAATTTCAGGTAAGATTTTTCTAAATGACGTTCTTAGGCTCATAATTTGCCCCTCTTTATTCTGTTTTATGGTTGTCCAAGTGTTAATACTTGGTGCCAGACCTACTAAATATAGTACAACTATACATCTAACTGGTCTGATGTCTTACCAGTGAGTGTATTAACTTTTTATCCAAAATGAAAGAGATCAATTCAATTATTTTTAAATATCCTTGTGCAAATAAGAAACAATATTGAACATTCCTAGTTTCAAACTATATTTTGTTCTTATAATAGGGAAATTGGAATTTGTAATGTCATTTGCAACTGTTTATAGCCGAGCCAGAGTAGGTATTAATGCCCCATTAGTGACGATTGAAGTCCATATATCCAACGGCCTCCCCTCTTTTCAAATCGTTGGGTTACCCGATGCTAGCGTAAGAGAGTCAAGAGATAGAGTTCGTAGTGCGTTAGTAAATAGTGACTTTCAATTTCCACAAACAAGATTAACCGTAAACTTATCCCCTGCTGATATTCCAAAAGAAGGTGCACGATTTGACCTTGCCATTGCGGTTGGTATTCTTGCCGCATCAGCTCAGGTGCCAGTGGATAAACTCATACAATATGAATTTTATGGCGAGTTAGGATTAAATGGCGATGTACGTGGCATTATTGGTGAAATACCCACAACTATGGCTTGTGGCAAAGCCCAACGTATTTGTATATTGCCTAAAGAAAATATCAGCCAAGCTGGTTTAGTAGAAAACACTGAAATCCTAGAAGCATCAACATTAATGGAAGTTTTCCACCATTTAACCGGACAGCAAAACTTAGCCTTTCATCCTCCCAATAAAAATTCAGATAACACCCACATGGTTAGTGGTCATGACTTAAATGATGTGATTGGGCAAACAATGGCTAAACGCGCCTTAGAAATTGCCGCGGCGGGTCAGCATAACCTGCTGTTTTTAGGTCCACCAGGCACTGGCAAATCAATGTTAGCGTCACGCCTTGCCAGCATATTACCGGAAATGTCTATTGAACAAGCGTTACAAACTGCAGCTATTCATTCAGTTAGTGGCAAACCATTTGATTTTACCAAATGGCGAACCAGACCATTTAGAAATCCGCACCACACAGCTTCTGGCGTTGCCTTAGTTGGAGGCGGTAGTGTGCCTAAACCTGGTGAAATTTCACTTTCCCACAATGGCGTGTTGTTTTTAGATGAACTCCCTGAATTTGATCGTAAAGTATTAGATGTATTAAGAGAACCCATGGAAACCGGTGTGATCACAATATCGCGAGCCACCCAACAAGCAGACTTCCCAGCCAGATTCCAATTTGTAGGTGCTTTAAATCCTAGCCCAACAGGACATTATAACGATGGTCGTAGTACGTCCGATCAGGTATTACGGTATTTAAACAAAATATCAGGGCCTTTATTAGACCGCATAGATATACAAATAGATGTGCCTGCATTACCAAAAGGTGCGTTAACGGGAAATAATCATACTGGGGAAACATCTGCCGTAGTTAAACAACGAGTGAATCAAGCTCGAGAAATTATGTTAGCCAGAGCCGGAAAACCCAATGCGTTATTATCCAGTAAAGAAGTAGCCAAATATTGTATCTTACTCAAAGATGATCAACTGTTTCTTGAAAACACGATCCATCACTTAAATATGTCGATACGCGCCTATCATAAAATTTTAAAGGTGGCCCGCACCATAGCTGACTTACAACAAACTAAAGACATTAATAGAGGCCATCTCACTGAAGCATTAAATTACCGCGCGATGGATCGTTTGTTAGCCCATTTAAGCCAATAAATGACTTAAGCTAAATTACATACTTAGAGTAGCCGTTCCGATTTCATCCATTTGTAACAATCTTCTAACATCACATCGATGGAAATATTATCGACATAACCTAATTCTGTAACCGCCTTATTACTTGATGCGACAACACGTTTGGATACCATAGTGGCTTTTTCAGGTGTCATTGTTGGTTCTTTGTTGGTAATTAATGACCACCAATAAGATACATATCCAACAATTTTTAACGCCAACTTAGGCACGGTTTTATCTGCCGTTGGCTGATTTACTAATTTACCAATTTTTGTCACCACTTCTAAAAAGGCGCAATCTGTGCCTGCCAATATATAGTTCTCACCATTTTTGCCTTTTTCAAACGCAATTATATGTGCCGCGGCCACTTCTTTTACATGACAATATGATCCTTCTCCTGGAGGTACGCCGGGTAAACTGCCGTTTTGGATCATAGTGAATAATTGTGACCAGTTATGTCTGTCATAAGGACCAATAATCGCACAAGGATTTAACACAACCGCATTTAACCCTCTTAGTTTGACCGCATCTTTAACTACTTTTTCACCCAAGAATTTAGTCTTTAAATAATTAACGCCACTTTGCATTGCAGTACTTGTATCTTGTTCTGTGATTATTGAGTCATGAAAACCATAGGCTGATATTGATGAGGTGTGAATAAATCGGCCTACTTTATTTTCTAACGCCACTTCTACTAAGTTTTGAGTACCAACAACATTTGCTTGAAACTGCCTTTCGTTATTGCGACTCCACATATTGGTATCACCCGCTATATGAAATATTGCATCCAAATCCTTTGGCACTATTTTCTGTAATGAGGTGATATCGGTCAAACTCCCTTCAACTAAAGTCACGCCCAAATTAGCTAAATCACTAATATTTGAATTCGGTCTGTGCATAGCAATAACTTGCCAACCTTTCTCAAGTAACTGTTGAATTACATTTAGTCCTAAAAACCCCGTTCCACCTGTCACAAATGCTTTCATAAAACGCTCTCTTAATTATTTTTATTATCTGTTACTTTGGGAAATAAAATCTTAAACGCCTGTGGTAAACGTTTAGCCCAATCGGCTTCTGAATGACGGCCATCAACATCTTGAACCCAAGTAAACTGTTCAAACTTATGCTGCTTTGTTAGTACCTGTAACATCTCATCTATACCAGACTGTAATTTTTGCTCTAATCCTATACCGCCGTTATCAATATAAAAATACACAGGGGTTGATGGTTTGTTTGAGTTTTGCACCACAGAAACATAATCGATATGGTCAATTTTTAGTGCCGGAGACATAACAATAGCTTTATTGAAAATTTGAGGATATTGCCACACCATAGCAAACGACATTATGCCGCCCATTGAAGACCCACCAACCGCTGTATATTCGGCCTTTGGTTTAGTGCGGTAATTGCTATCAATAAATGGTTTAATAATGTTGATCACAAAGTCCATATACTGCTGACCTTGTTTTAGCGTGGGATCTAATTCAGTGCTTCTATCTTTACTGTTATTAATCCCAACTATGATGATTTTTTCCATCTCATTATTGTTCATCATATCCGTGGATGTTTCATCCATCTGCCAATCCACACCAAATGAAGAGGTAGCTGGATCAATAATATTCTGGCCATCATGCATATATAAAACGGGATACGACTGTTGAATGTCTTTGTTATAACCAGGTGGCAACCAGACTATGATGTCCCTCTCTAAAATGCCTTCACTACTGAAGTGTTGATGATATTCAACTGTGCCTGTGATTTGTCCTGAAAACGTATTTTGAGATTTACTTGCCCACTGTTCCGCTTTAATCACAATGGTTTTATCTTTATCCGCTAATCCCGCAAAGTTTGGTAACACACTTCCGGTTTTGTCTGCTATTTCAACTAACCAATCACCTTGAGTGAACTTATATTCAAACGACTCATTAATGTTAAATGGCAAAGTGATCTGCCATTTGTCTTCACTTATATAACTAAGCGGTACTGAATCAGGTTGCCAGTTACCTAACACTAGGCTTGAGCCAGTAATATATATTTCAGCATTGGGTTTTAACGTTGGGGAATGTAACTCAAAGGTAATGTTATGAGAGGTTTGCTTTTGGCTTTGAGACTGAAATGGGGATTGGGATTGGCCGCAACCTGTTAACAGTGTTACAAAACTAACTGTTAATAACATAAAGGTAAGTACTTCAAACTTCTTCATTCAGCCGATCTTAATAATAAATATTTTAGATAAGCTAACTGGTTATAAATGAAAAAGCCAATAATCTGAGATGTTAAGAGAGTAATCTTGTATTACTCTCTTAACAACGAACAGACTAAAACCACCAAGGCGAATCAACTCCTGAGTTACGAATAAACGCTTTTTTACGTACAAAACGGTTAATAGAATCTTTACCCATACGCGAACCACCTAAACCTGAGTACTTAAATGACTGTTTTTCAATTTCATGTACTAACGCAGTTAACGACGCGTCGTTTATACTTATCGCTCCAGCTTCAAGTTGACTTGCAATCATTTCAGCATTTTGAATATTTTCACTAAACACAGCCGCAGATAAACCATAAATAGAGTCATTAGCCCTTTGTACACCCTCTTCATCTGACGCGACCACAAATATTGGTAACACAGCCGCAAAGGTTTCCTCCTTCACAACCAACATATCTGGTGTAACATCCGTGATTAATGTGGGCTGACAGTAATGTCCGCCGCCTAACTCAAGCACTTCACCACCACACAAGAAGGTTGCACCTTTCGCTTTTGCATCTGCTAATTGCGCTTTAACAATGGCAACTTGTTTATCAGAAATAATAGGCCCTACTTGACCTTGTTGTAAATCTGGATAGTTATGCTTAAGTTGAGCAACATTGGCCGTTAGTTTTTGCTTAAATTCATCGGCAATATCTTGGTGTACATAAACACGTTCGATACTCATACAAGATTGGCCAGCATTAACCATACTTCCCCAACATAACGCTTTAGCAGCCATATCAACATTTGCATCTCCGCAAACGATTGCTGGATCTTTCCCGCCTAGTTCTAAAAATGCAGGGATAAATCTTTTCGCGCAGCTTTCTCCAACCTTTCTTCCGGTAGCCACACTGCCAGTGAAACATATAGAGTCCACATTATTGATCAACGTCTGGCCGGTTTCACCCGCACCAGTCACCACTGAAAAAACTTGCCTTAATGCAGGCACTTTGTTTAAAGCAGCAATAAAAGGTTTTACAAATCGAGAGGTGACTTCGCTTGGTTTTAATATAATTGAGCAACCTGCTAAAAGGGCAGGAATAGCGTCAACTAAAGACAATAACAATGGGAAATTCCAAGGGCTGATCACGCCTACACACTGATAAGGTAACTGACTCTGTTTAATATTTAAAAACGGGATTTCAGCTTGTCGTTCACTCTGTTGTGTAAACAATTCAGGTGCTTGTTTACACCATCTTTGAATACCAGAAATAGTGACATCCACTTCCAATACTGACTCTGTATATCGACCAGTATCAGCAACTAACGCATCCACTAAAGCTTGTTTATTATCGGTTAACGCCTGAGCAAATAACGCTAAATGTGCCACTCGTTTTTCAACACCCATCAAAAACCAAGCTGATTGATTTTGACGAAGTTCAGCGACAATAAACTCAACTTTGTCAGCATCAAACACTTCTAAACTAAAGTCTTGTACACCCGTTCTTGGGTTACGTATTGATAATGTATTCATCTAATCATTATTCCTGAATCAAACCTTTTGACTGTAAATTCGCAATTGTCGCCATTTGCGTTTGCATAAAATGGCTTCTTTCCAATGGCTTAACATTATTATTTTCATCCAACATATTATTAGCTGGGTAAACCGATTGTTGATACATAGGTGCAAACAGTTCATTGCGCTGTCTTGATAAAATATTACCCATGCCCGGTTTATTGCGATAACGGCGCAGAGCGTCCAAATCTATCTCGGCATTCGCAACCATAGACTCACCCATGCCAGCTTCTGCCATGACTCGGCCTTTAAAGTCCACCAGCTTAGATAATCCATCAGTAGATTCTGCAGGAAAATCTATATCTGCAATACCTGCTGAATTTGATGATACAACGTACGCCAAGTTTTCAACGGCTCGTGCTCGTTTGGCAATATCCTTTGGTGTTAAGTCATACGCACCAACTTCTGAAGAACTATGCAAAAACACTTCAGCACCTTGCATCACTAATGAGCGGGCAACTTCAGGGTATAAAATCTCTTCTGAAGCTATGGTCGCTAAATTACCTAATTCAGTTTTAGTGACAGGGAACAAACCTTCATAACCATAAATATCTAAATACTTATTTAATACATCATGGGGCGTAGGGGCAAACATAGAGATCAAGCGTCGGTATCGGTGAATACAATCGCCACTGTCGTTTAAAATAAATGACGTTTGAAAATACAAATCCGGAAAATTATCATCTAACTCATAAGCATTACCCGACAAATGAATGCCATTTTGTTGGGCTATTTTTCCTAATGCTTCGTATTCCTTTCCATCTTTCTCAATACAAGCTTTAGCTTGCCAACTAGGAAAAGACTCACCCAATGGAAAACTTGTCATAAAGTATTCAGGTAAGACGACTAATTTAACCGACGGGCCAACAAAGCCCTTAGTGCCTTGGATTTGTCCACCAACACGCTCAATATTGGCCATGATTTTGGCTCTAGCATCAAGTTCATTTAACTTGTTGATTGCAAAACAACGGGTTTGTAAAGCGACTGCGGTATAAGCGTTAGACATTATATTTCCTCACAAACTATCAACTAACATGACATGAAACGTTCCCGTCCCGGCTCTAAGTTTAATAGCTTGATTATATTGTTCAGAATTCCAAAAATTATTTGCGTGTTCTTTTGATGGCCACTTAGATACCACAACACTGCCGGGGGCTTCATCGCCTTCTAGCAGTTCAGGTTTTCCATCCATTACCACGTATTCGCCGCCAAATTCTTTGATTAATGCCGGTACCACATCGGTATAACGTTTGAAGTTAGGCCAGTCTGTTACTGTGGCCTGAATAATTAAATATGCGCTCATGTTTTACACCCAGTTAACACGTTAGACTCAAGTTAACTGATAACCTTTAATTATAAAAAAGAAATGACTGTTGAATTTGATCATTGGCAATTTGAATTGGAAACATATCTGAATTATTTCTGCCAACTTTCCTAATAGCTAAAATTAAAAAACCTCATAATGAACATTATGAGGTTTTTTTATTGCACGAGCACTTAATATGCCCAACCGAATATGCCCAAGCTAATACAACTAAGACTTAGTTAATATGTCCTGGATGTCCTCAACACTAGGGTCACTCCCGTCAATTTGTTCTTTATCTTGTTGAAGAATTCGCAAAATTCGAGCTAAATACTCTTGTGTTGATGCACTTCTGCGGGCGACTTCTTCTTTATCCGGAGAGTAATTTTCAACTTCCTCACGCGTTAAAATGCCCTTTTCTTCTAACAAACATTCTAACGTTGACACTCGTTCACGAGTAACCGACAACTCCATAGCCAATGCCATCGTGATGGACATGACCTGCTCCGTTTGTTTGTCGTTCATAAAATAAGGACGTTGGCCTTTTGCTTTTGTGCCAGCTAAGTCTAATTTATTAATATCTGCCATTTTCATTACCTTTTCCAAAGCCCAAATGCATTCCAGACTGGCGCTCTACCGTAATCTTCTCCAGCATCGCCCGCTTCTCGCTTACCAAATATTTTTTCATCTACTGATGAAACAACACCTGTCTCAAACATGTCATCACCGTTAAAACCTGCATCGTTTAATGACTGTTTAAGGTCAAGTTCGTGCATTGGCCCCCAATAGGGTTCGTTATTAAAGTAGGTATCCCAATCACGAATGAATTGCTCATAAACGCCCATACCATGATATTGGGGTTGTTCTAAATGCAAAGTTAAACCATCGGTTTTTAACAATCTGTTGATTGTTTTAAGAATATTGGGCATCACACTATGAGACGTTTCATGCCAAAACATAGCTGTGGTAATTAAATCAAATGATTGATCTTCAAACTGCGATAATGTTTCTGCATTTGCCTGTATGAAGGTAATGTTATTTACCCCCATAGATTTAGCTCGAGCGTGGGCATAACGTAAACTTGGACGGGCAACATCAACCGCAATCACTTCAGCATCTGGGAAAGCTTGTGCTAACGGTACGGCGTTGTGACCTATAGTGCAGCCAATATCCAAAATACGTTTAGGCATAAACTCAGGATGATTATCTTGCAACCAATTCCCTACCGCTTTACCGCCACCATCACTTAACGTACCTAATAAACCCGCTGTTGTTACAAACAAACCTAAATCATAACTCGCCGCTACCGTGACATCATTTTCAAAATACTCAGTGTAATAACAACCCGGCTGACAATGAATATCTACTGAACCTACGTTATTAGGTATTTGTACTGAATCATCTAAGATTAATGACTCTGCACCTTGGTTATAACCGTCTACTTTCTCTACCAAATTTTCGATTTGACGTAAAACCTGTGCACGACCAGCCTGTTGACGCATCTCCATCGTATTTCGGCGTAACGCTGACCATGTTTGAAAATATGGATGTTTTAACATGGCATTGCGAACTTCGTGACGAGACTCTGGTTCTCTGCCATGTTCTTTTTCAAATTCAGGTTTCACTTGTGTATCAAACGCCGTTTTTACGCCTGGTAAAATACTCGCACTTAAATGCACATTTAAGTGCGTTAAAAAGTTAAGACGTGCTACTTCGTCATGATTGGCTTCAGGGAATACACCGTGTTTAGTTAACACGTCCCAAGAAGGTAACGTTTTTGCTGCAGTCATATAATCGCCCTCTCTAAATAGTGATTAAGCTGTGGCTTCAATTATTTGAACATCCACTAACTCATAATGTGTTTGCATATAACCTTCGACGCCGGCTCTTAAAAACAAATAATCATCATCCGCTGTACACCATAGGTTATAAGGAGGATGTTCTTCTGGAAGGTTGCCTGCAGTATCTACAACTTGGAAATGGCGAGCTTGAAAAGTACCCGCTTTAACCGTTATCTCTTCTTCTCCAACATAACGAATACCAAATCCGGTTTTGAATAACAATGGGCCGGTAGCGCCGCGGTGATCCGGTGAGGTTAACAATAAATCTGGGAAGAATGTTTTCCCCGGCCCTTGAGACAAGTCATAAATACGCATCAATAATGCATCGCCAACAATTGGATGGGCTTGTAACCATTTAACCGGTTTATCTATATCTATCTTTTGGGTAATGCGGCCGTCTCTTTGGTTATGAGATTCACATTCAACATAATCTTTGACAAAACGCACCCAACCAGAACCTTCGTATTTATCCCCTACCGATAAACGGACACTGCAATCTATCGGGCTTGCATCTGGATTCATGGCTAATACAACATCACGAATAACATTAGGTTCGTCATCTATTTCACAATGTGCTTGTAATACTTTCACGCCGTCGGATTGTTTGGTAATTGTAAAAAACTCACGACCCCGCTCTTGATCCAAACGTTCAGGCTTTTTACTGGTGTATTGCACTGTGCCGCGTATTGTTCTGTGTTTCATGGTCTGCCTTAAAATCTACTTAACTTCCATCATCTTGGACTTTATGTATTTTTCAGTCGTTGACCTTTGTCAAATTAACTCTTGTAGAGTCATCTTGTGCATGAAGAGGCGAAAATTTGGCATAAAAAAAGCTCCTGTTTAGGAGCTTCTTCGATAACCTTTTATTAAACCTAAGTTAGTTTGGTTTAATTAGATTGGATTAATAAAATGCTTGTAGACCAGTTTGAGCACGGCCTAATATTAAACCATGAACGTCATAGGTACCCTCATAGGTATTAACCGTTTCTAAGTTAATCATGTGACGTATTACATGGAATTCATCAGCAATACCATTACCGCCGTGCATGTCACGCGCCATGCGAGCTATATCTAGCGACTTGCCACAGTTATTACGTTTCACTAATGAAATCATAGTTGGATCCCAATCACCTGAGTCGATGATTTGACCTACACGTAACGAACCTTGTAAACCTAAAGTAATTTCAGTCTGCATATTAGCTAACTTAGTTTGGAATAACTGAGTTTGTGCTAATGGCTTATCAAACTGTTTACGGTCTAAACCGTATTGACGAGCTGCATGCCAACAGAATTCAGCAGCACCTAGCGCGCCAAATGAAATACCGTATCGCGCCATATTTAGACAACTAAATGGACCTTTTAAACCGCGTACTTCTGGGAACATATTCTGTTCTGGTACAAATACGTTATCCATCACGATTTCACCTGTGATTGAAGAACGTAAAGAGAGTTTACCTTCAATCTTTGGTGCAGATAGTCCCGCCATGCCTTTTTCTAAAACAAAACCACAGATCTTATTATCTTCCGCTTCATTTTTAGCCCAAACAACAAATACATCCGCGATTGGAGAGTTTGTAATCCACATTTTAGAACCCGTTAAACGATATCCACCGTCTACTTTTTTAGCTCGGGTTTTCATGCTTGCTGGATCTGAACCTGAATCTGGTTCTGTTAACCCAAAACAACCTATGTATTCACCCGTTGCTAGTTTTGGCAGATATTTTTCTTTGGTTTCTTCATTACCAAACTTGTATATAGGGTGCATAACTAAAGAAGATTGCACACTCATAGCACTACGGTAACCCGAGTCAACACGTTCAACTTCACGAGCCACTAAACCGTAGCTCACATAGTCAACGCCTGAACAGTTATAACCATTAATGGTTGCGCCTAATAAGCCTACTTCACCAAATTTACGCATAATATTTGGATCAAAGTTTTCTTCACGATTAGCCATTAAAATGCCAGGCATCAACTCTTGCTGACAAAAGTCATGAGACATGTCGCGGATCATTCGTTGGTCTTCAGATAACTGATCATTCAATAATAATATGTCATCCCAATTGCTTAATTCATTGCTCATAAATTTGTCTCTTTGTCTGTAATGTCGCCATTGTTGTTTAATATTCGCCGAAAACCCTTGATAAAAATCAAAACAAACTAAGTTCACTTACCTTCAGTGGCTGACCTCTTAGATTATTCCAGTTAATCTAGATTTAACTAATTATCAAAATAAGTTCAGGTATCAAACATGGAATTAAGTAATAAAACTGCTCGTGAAATATACTACGACGTAAAGAATAATCCAGCTCGTAAGAAATTTGGTTTTGGTAAAAAAGCCGTATTGGTCAACATAGATCCACAAAAAGCGTATACCGAAGTTGGCACTTATAAAACCGCCTACGAAACCGACCCAAAACAACTTGAGTATGTGAATAAATTATCACAACAATTTAGAGAGTTAGGTTGGCCTGTTGTTTGGACTCATGTTGCTTATATGCCAGATGCTTGTGATGCCGGTATTTGGGGAACACGTACCGACACTGAAGATTCACTACAAAACATTAAATTTGGTTCACACCGCAGTGAGTTTGATGACAGGTTAGAGATCAATCGCGAGACTGACGTCGTATATTTAAAGAAAATGCCTTCTGCATTTTTTGAAACTCAGCTGCAATCATTATTAGTTTGGCATCAAGTAGATACAGTAATTTTAACTGGCGGTTCAACGTCTGGCTGCATTAGAGCAACGGCGGTAGATTCATTATCAAGAGGTTACCGCACTATCGTGCCGGAAGAGTGTGTGGCGGATAAACATGAAAGTTATCACTTTGCTAACTTAACTGACTTATCTCTTAAATATGCAGATGTCTTAGATGTTGCCGAAGTGTCAACTTGGTTAGAACAACAAAAGTAAGGACGCATAATGAAAAGTGATCCAGGTTTTTACGATTACTGGCCATATCAAAACAGGCCAAAGATCCGCTGGCCAGAAGGCAAAAAAATGGCCTTTTGGGTAGCACCTAATATTGAGTTTTACGAATTAAATCCACCAACTAATCCGCATCGTGCAGCATGGCCACAACCATACCCTGCTACGCCAGGTTATAGCATTCGTGATTATGGCAATCGTGTGGGTCATATTCGTCAGATGGAATTATTAGAAAAATACGGTATTAGGGGATCAATATCCTTATCAACCGCATTGTGTGATCACCATCCTGAAATTATAGAAATGTGTAAAGAACGTGATTGGGAATTTTTCAGTCATGGTATTTATAACACGCGTTATACCTATGGCATGTCTGAGCAACAAGAACGTGACATGATCAAAGACTCAATGGAGTCCATTTATAAACACACAGGTCAAAAGTGTGCTGGATATTTAGCACCTGCGTTGTCACATTCAGAACAAACATTAGATTTATTTGCTGAGGTAGGCACTGAATTATTTGGCAATGAAGGTGGGATTTATACCTGCGATTTATTCCATGATGATCAACCTACGCCAATCCATACTCGTAGTGGTAAAAAGTTTGTTTCTATTCCTTATTCACTAGAAATGAACGACACCATCGCCTTTGTGGTGAATAAAGTTGAGCCTCGCCGCTATGGTCAAATGCTCAAAGATAATTTTGACCGCTTGTACCAAGAGGCTGACGAGTCCGGCACTATCATGTGTATTCCAACTCATAATTATCAAGTGTCTTGCCCACATAGAATGAAAGCTTATGAAGAAGCGTTAGAATACATCACCAGTCATGATGATATTTGGATCACTACAGGTCGTGAAATTGCCAACCACTTTATTGACAATCATTACGACGACGCCTTAGCCGATATCAAATCTAAGGGAGGCAAATAATCATGGCATTAGATAAAGAATATTTTGATTATCCACACCGTAGTCATGGCATGGATCACGACCGATACGATTGGCAATTACTTGCTGAACAAAAACCTGTGTCATGGCCAAATAACAAAAAAGTCGCCTTGTGGGTCAATGTGCCTTTACAGTTTTTTCCTCTGGATCAAAAAGGCGTGCCTTTTAAAGTCCCCGGAGGCATGACCATGCCTTATCCGGATTTACGTCATTATAGCTTGCGCGATTATGGCAACCGAGTTGGTATTTATCGTTTCTTAAAAGCCTTTGATAAATACGGTATAAAACCTACATTTGCGATCAATACTGAACTTGCAAAACGGACACCTTATTTACTCGACACCATTAAAGAACGTGGTGACGAGATCATGTGCCATGGTTTACATATGGATGCGTTACATTACGGCGGTCAGGATATAGTTGAGGAAAGTAACTTAGTTAAATCGTCAATAGAACAATTAAGAATACTAACCGACCAAGACATTAAAGGCTGGATAAGTCCTGCCCGTAACGAAAGCGAAAATACCCCTGAGTTATTAGCGCAAAATGGTATTGAGTACTTTTGTGACTGGGTTAATGACGATATGCCTTATCAGTTTAAAACCCAGAAAGGCAACTTATGGGCTATGCCGCTTTCCAATGAGCTTGAAGATAAGTTTGTTCTCATGAATAACTTACACTCTGAAGATTCATATGTAGAACAAATAAAAGATGCCTGTGATTTTTTAATTAAAGAAGCAAAAGGCTTACAAAACAATCGAGGTAAAGGTGGCCGTATTTTAGCGTTAAACATTCACCCTTGGATGTTAGGTCAACCGCATCGCATCGCTAAGTTAGAACAAATATTAGAATACGTCATGTCGCAAAATGTATGGACGGCATCGGCGTCTGATATTTTGTCGAGTTTTAAAGCTCAACAATAACTATTTTAGAGCTGGGCTGAACTGAACTAAGCAATCAAAAAAGCCGCTATTGAAATGATATCAATAGCGGCTTTTTTATATCTTAAATCATATTAATGACGAGAACGTTTAAACGGTCCACCTTTAACATCATCTTTATATGTCGACCAACTTGTTTCATTTGGACGAGTATCATCCACTGGAGGCGCTGTTTTATAAATGGGCGCTTCAGCTTCAATAAAGTCTTTCATTACAGGTTGTAAGTCTTCAAAATTAGCTTCTTTCGTGCCTGATGCATGAATATAAATCTGTCCTTCACGGCCAGTCATCATCATCCACGGTAGCCAATCAGAAATACGCACCCAATCAACATGTGTATAAGCAAACTCATCATTGATTAAGCTGTTGCTATCACCAGAGAAATCAAACATTTCTGTTGCATGGTATACACCACCCATTTGCCTTTGGTAGTCGCCAGCTAATACATTGTGATAAAACAAAGGCACATCAAACATCATGGACCAAATTGGTCCTGTTACGTTTCCGCCAAATTTAGCTTTCCAAGGGTATGTTTTACCCTCTTTATTACGTGGGAAACTTGGACCTTGGTTAACAGGGTCATTAGTTACATGAATAACATCAACGGTTTCGCCAGTGAATGGGTTATCCCATGTTTTCATTGGCTTGCCTGTTTTAGGGTCTGTGTATAACAAAATTTCACGTGTCACTAATCTATACGTTTTACCCTGTATACCACCGTCCACAGTGCCACAACGACGCGCACTCATGCCTTCAACGTCAAATATATGTTTGTCCGCTTCACCCATGCGACGTGAATAAGCTTTACCTTGCCATTTGTAATAACTTACTTTGCCATCTTCCATTGAGCATAAAATTTTACGCATTGCAGCAGTATTGCCATCTTCCGTATTTAAATCTATTTTTGCACTCGCTGCAGCCGTGGCAGAAATACCAGACAGTAACAACGCCGTTAATATTGTTTTTATTTTCATTATTCTATTTTCCTTCTTAATACTGGCTCTAGTGTTGGTCGAACAGGCTTTATTCGCTTTGAGATATGTCAATCAAGCAGCTAAATATTTACTTTTGACCAATCACTTTCCAAATTCCACTGCCCGTCATAATTTGTCTTTCGTTATTATAAATAATGCCTTCGGCAAAGATCACACTGCGAGTACGACGAGTAATTCGGCCAGTACCATAAAGCACTTCACCTGCTTTAGCAGCAGCTAAAAAGTTAGTATTCAGGTTTATAGTGGCAAACTGAATGTCATGGCTTACTACATCACCAATACCACGGTAAATAACATAATCCATAAAAGATAAAACCACACCACCATGCACCACCCCTTCCGGATTTAGATGATGTTTTTCTAAAGGTAAGGCTCTGACTATTTCAGTATTTTTTTGTGCTGGAGTCTGTTCATAAAACGGCCCCATCAATTCGGAGAACCCCGTCATATTGGCACATATTTTAAAACCTTGGTTTAACAAAGAATCAGTCATATTAAACCCTATTATTTAAACTTAGCGGGACGTTTAGCTAAAAAGGCATTCGCCCCTTCAATAAAGTCTTGGTTAGCAAAAGCTTGATTAAACATGCTCCGAACATCTGTCTCATCGTGAGCAACTGTACCGGTTACATATTCAATGGTTTTTTTAACACCTGAAGTTGAGAAACTACTCACTGACAACACTTGTTGCACTAACTCATTAACTTCATTATCTAGCTCTGATGCCGCTGCTAATGAAGTGAGTAACCCCCAATCATTGGCTTGTGATGCTGTTATGATTTTGCCTAAATACAGCAGCTCTTTGACTCTAGCAACACCCAACAGATCAGTCACACGTTTGGTGTCTTCTATGCTGTATAACAAACCTAATTTAGAAGGTGTTATGCCAAACTTAGCGTGTTCCACCGCAATACGAAAATCACAACAAAGCGCAATACCCATGCCTCCGCCAATACAAGCTCCGTTTATGGCAGCAATGGTGGGAAAAGGTAATTTTTGTAGTGTTAATTGGGCTTGTTGCACTACTTTATTGTTGGCAATTAGTCGAGACTCATCTTGGATAATTTCAGTTAACTCTGAAATATCAGCGCCCGCACAAAAAGCTTTTTCACCCGCGGCACTAATAATCAAGACCTTGATGTTAGTGGTATTGGATAATTGATCACAATAATCAGAAATTTGCTGCCACATACTTTGTGTCAGTGCATTGTGCTTATCGGCTCTATTAATGAAAATTCGGGCAATTTGCCCTTCTATACTAAGTTGAACTGTTGACATTTATCAAAAAATTCCTAGGTCAGCTCGGGTGTTTGTTGTAATCCCAACCCCCATGAATCAACATTGGTCACAACTCGCACCGACTGAATAAATTGTAATTGCTACACGAGTAATAACACCCAGTTAAGCAAATACTCAAGCTTTTACAATCGCTAATTTGTCATAAAGCAAATTATGCTTAATCAGGTTAGTGCTAATTAAATAGGAAAAACAACTATGAATTCTGCCAACAGCCAAGCACAGACTTTAGCGCAAAAAATCATTGCTAAAGCCAGTGGAAAATCCAGTGTATTGCCCGGCGAGATAGTGACTTGTGCGTTAGACATGGTATTGATGCACGACTCAAGTGGTCCTCGTCGTGTCAAAGCACGTTTAGAAGAGCTAGGTGCTAGTGTTTTTGACCCTTCAAAAGTGGTATTAGTGAGTGATCACTTTGTTCCTGCTACTGACCCTGAGAGTGCAGAAATATTAGCGTTAACCCGTAAATGGGCAAGCGACAATCAAATTGCCCACTTTTATGACATGCAAGGCATCTGTCACGTTATGTTGCCTCAGCAAGGGCATTTAAAACCAGGTATGTTTTTAGTAGGTGGAGACTCTCACTCTCCGACTGGCGGCGCGTTTGGTACTTTCATGGTTGGCATAGGTGCAACTGAAATGACAGGTGCATTAGCCACCGGTGAAATTTGGATAAAAGTTCCTGAGACTATTCGCATTAACTGGACAGGTTCACTTCCTAGAGGCTGCAGCGCAAAAGATATCATGTTGTTTTTATGTGCCCAATTAGGCATGAACAACAATTATAAAGTGATGGAATTTGGTGGTGACACTATCCGTAATATGTCCATGTATGAACGTATGGTGTTATGTAATATGTCCGCTGAGTTAGGTGGCAAAACAGGCATCATTGAAGCAGATCAAACGACCGTTGATTGGATTAATAATACTGGCGAAACCGCCCCGGAAAATGCATTAACTTGGGTTAGTGATGATGATGCAAAATACGAAACGGTATATAACTTTGATGCATCTGAACTTGTACCTCAAGTTGCCGCACCTCATAGCCCTGAAAATACACATCCAATCGATTCATTTGAACCAATTAAAATCCATCAGGCCTATATAGGTGCCTGTACTGGTGCAAAATTATCTGACTTACGTATGGCGGCAGAAGTACTAAAAGGCAGGCAGGTTGCTAAAGGCACACGTTTATTGATAGCTCCAGCTTCAATTAAGACCACCAATGCGGCTACTAAAGACGGTACATTAGAAATACTGACCGACGCGGGTGCCATTATCCTTCCTACTGGTTGTGGTGCTTGTGCAGGTATGGGAGCCGGTGCAATCGCCAATGGTGAAAATTGCATATCGTCAACTTCTCGTAATTTTAAAGGCCGAATGGGCTCACCAGATTCAAATGTCTATCTAGGTTCACCTTACACCGTAGCGGCCTGTGCCGTTGCCGGTACATTAGCCGATCCACGCGACTACCTTTCAAAAGATTAAGTTAAGGAAACATTATGTCAGATTCTATTTTAGGTAACGCTTGGGTATACGGCGATAACATTGATACCGACTTATTAGCCCCCGGTGCGTATATGAAATCAACGTTGTCAGAGTTAGCTGCGCATTGTTTGGAAGCCATTGATACTGATTTTGCCTCTCAAGTTAACAAAGGTGATGTCATCGTGGCAGGCGATGCATTTGGTATTGGTTCTTCCAGAGAACAAGCTGCACAAGCCTTAGTTGAGCTCGGTGTTGCTGCCGTTATTGCTAAATCCTTTGCCCGAATTTTTTACCGTAATGCATTAAACCTTGGCTTACCTGTTCTATTTTGTCCTGATTTAGAGGGCATAGAAAAAGGCGATGTCATCGCCGTCGACCCAATTAAAGGGGTGGTTGAAAACAAAACCAAAGGCCAAGTATTTACTTGCGAACCAATTCCAGCGGAACTAATGGCCATTGTTAACGCTGGGGGCTTAATGCCATTTTTGAAAAACAAATTTAATAAGCAGTAACCGCTGTATTTACTAAGAGAATCAATATGCACGCTAAAAAATTAAGAGATTATATTAACGCTAAAGAAATATTAGTCGCCCCTGGTGGTTACGATGCTTTGTCTGCTTCATTAATAGAAAAAGGTGGCTTTAAAGCCATGTATTTATCCGGTGCCAGTATCGCTTACACACGTTTTGGTCGACCTGATATTGGCCTGGTTTCTATGAGTGAAGTGGCCGACACCATTTCAGTTATCCGTGAGCGTACAAAGTTACCTATGATAGTGGATGCTGACACCGGTTTTGGCAATGCCATCAATGTACAACGTACGGTTAAATTATTTGAACGTTGTGGTGCATCGGGTATTCAATTAGAAGACCAACAAATGCCTAAACGCTGTGGTCATTTAAAAGGTAAGTCTCTGGTCAGTAAAGAGGAGATGGTTGGTAAAGTGCGAGCAGCTGTAGATGCGAGAACAAACCCAGACACTATGATCATTGCCCGTACTGACGCTATTGCGGTTGAAGGATTTGATGCTGCCGTTGAGCGTGCCCAAGCCTACTACAAAGCAGGTGCCGATATGTTATTTATTGAAGCGCCAGAAAACCTTGAGCAAATGCATAAGATCAACGAAATATTCAAAGACAAAATCCCACTGCTCGCAAATATGGTTGAGGGTGGTTCTACGCCAATTGAAAAAGCCTCTGACTTGCAAGACATGGGTTACAGCATCGCTATTTTCCCAGGAGCAATGGTGCGTGCTTATACCTTTATGGCACAAGAGTTTTTAGCTTCATTAAAAGAAAATGGCAATACAGATCAGTACCGTAATCGCATGTTAGATTTAACCAGTTTAAATGCGCTATTAGGTACGCCTGAAATACTAGCTTACGGCAAAAAATACGAGGCTTGATCGTGATATGAATAACCAAACTAAGGTGCGTCAACTCGGTCCAATTGTTGGGGCAACTTTACTAACTTCTAACCTACAACAGGTTGTTAGTGCCTATCAAACCGCACTTAACTTTAAGATCACTTCTCAAGGATTAGTAACTGAACAATTAGCTAACCTTTGGTCTGCACCTAAGTTATTGGGTTGTAAAACTTGTACACTAAAATCCGCTAATGGCGACAACTGGTTACGCATAATTGAAGACAAAGACTGTAAGTCTGCACAACCTTTAAAAACACACGGTTGGATGTCATTAGAAAATAATGTGGGTGATGTTGATCAAATCAGACAAAATTTTACCGATGATAGTGCGTTTAAAGTAATTGGAGAACCTGCATACCTGCAAGTCAGTGATGCCATTAAAGCAATGCAGGTTATAGGTCCAGCTGGAGAAGTTGCCTATTTAACGGAAGTGCAACGACCGGTACCGCCATTTGAATTACCTATGTCCGATGCCGAAACTGGGAGTTTATTTATTCCGGTGTTAAACACACCTAATAGAGATGAGTCCGTCGCGTTTTATGAAAAGCTTAATGCTGCGGATTCAGCTCTTAAATTTGATACGAAAGTCACGGTTTTAAACAATGCGTGGCATTTAGATATAGAACATCAATTTCCAGTGGCTACTTTGCAACTAGACGGTTTATGTTTATTTGAAATTGATCAGGTCACCCAAGCCCAACCCGTCATTACCAACGACAACTCTTTACCTTCAGGTATTGCCATGATCAGCTGTCGGGCGAAAAATATAGACACAATTGCTAAGGCGTTTAATAAATCCATCACACACATTGAAGATGATTATTATCCGGCTAATAAAGTACTTATATTAACAGGTGCAGCTGGTGAATTAATCGAGTTGATTGGCTAACGTTTAAATTAACATTTGGTCAAAACACCACCCTGTTTAAAATGGGGTGGGTTTCCATTCTTTTAAGCCTTTTCCACGTAAATGTTTTGGCAATATTGGTCGATAAGGTGCATCAAAACTAAATGGATACATCTTTTCTGACCAATGATTAACATGTGCTCCACCAACAAAACGGATTAACAATACACAACCCGTTCTTGAACCATAAGGGCCATGAGGAATACCCGGTGGACGCCAAAAGTAAGAACCTGTACGCATAACCCCACGATCCCCCGCTAAAGTGCCATATAATGTAAACGACTCTTCTACGGTGGGATGATGCTCTCTTGGCCCACTCCATGACTCTGGACGTACTTGAGGCGATACCATATATAAAAATGTTTTCGACTTAGTCTCAGGGTCGATTCTTAATATCTTACGCCCAAAATCCAAATGCAGAAGTTTTGGATCCAAAACCCCTTTATCCCAGACCATCTCATAAGTATTTAACGATTCGACTGGCGCCTTGCCCACTTCAGGTAAAGGATCGCCATAGTTGTAATATGTTGGTGCTGGATTTTGATCTAGAAAACGAATGATAGTTGTGTCTTTATTGGCTCTAACCGTACGACGTAAATACCTTGCAGGCAGATAACCAAAACACCCTTCAGAATAATGCACATCATTAATTTCTATATCACCCTCAACCACAAAAAACTCTTCTTCAGATTCCATCCAATAAGCTTGTTTTTCTTTCCAGCCTTCAGGAAATTTAAACAAACCTGTGGTGGCTCCGGTTTCTTTATCAGTACTCAATTCTTTATATTCAATGCCCTTTAAGTGTGGCCAACTCTGCCAATCTAATACTTGCGATTGAATGAATTCTACATGTTCTCTTGCCATTGATTTCACCTAGTTCAGTTGGTTTCACGGGTTGCTATTGTGTTTTACAGGGATAACTGGACGACATAAAAAAAGCCTCCTATGAAGGAGGCTAAAACTACAACACACGAAAGTTCATGTTTACATTGGTTTCACTGCACCAAAAAATGCGACCGTTAAAATACCAATCCAATATATATACGCTAGACGACGTCCAAAACGAATCGATGTATCTAACTTGTTTTCTACCTCTTCGTTTTTACCTTGCGCTAAGATACGGAACATCGTTGTCCATTCACGCATTATGTAACGTAATAACAAACCAATCACCAACAACATTGAGAAGATCATTAATTTAATCGAGAACCATTTTTGCCCCATTTCTGCACTGAAAGGTCCATAACCTAACAAAGAAGCAACGGCAGCAACAAAGACGGCAGGAATGACAAAATAACGTATCAATTCATCTGCTTTGGTCAATCTAAGACCTAAATCTGTTTCTCTGTGGTAATAAGCCGCCCAACATAAACCTAACCAAGCAAAATAAAATACCCACATAGAGACTAAGAAGCTTCCACCGAACGGCTGAATACCCCAAATATTACCCATATGCATGCCTAACGGCAGTAAAATGATAATGCCTGTTCGAGCCAGAATATCGATTCTATACGCCGTCTCCATATGGCGTTTACGCTCTTCCATTGCTAATTTACGATTCACCACATGGAAAGAGGTTTGAAACACTCCCCACTCTCCACCAAGCCAGTACACCATTGCAACTATGTGCACCCAGCGTAAAATTGGTAATTCATACATTTCAAAAAATGACATAGTCCAACCCTTTTATTTATTCTGTTTGATAACTTATACAAGCCTGTCCGGTTCAACATTGCGAATTGTCAATTTCAAACAGGCTTTGTATAAACTCTAATTAAAGAGCCATAATTAATTGCGCCAACAAGGCATGTATTGCAATTTACAACGCTAAAATTGTTTTACTGCAATTCCATAAAGGGATTAATGACCTCCAAAAATATTGGCTATATCAAGGATTAAGTGATTGTCTTTGATGATGTTAATGGCACCATCTTCAACAACTCAATTCATATGTTAGCGATACTTTTTTGTTCATTTCCACATTAGTATGGATATCGGTTTAGCAGAGTGGATCGTAGGAAAATAATGGACATGGCAGTATGACGAATATCAATTAGCGATTGATACTCAGTGACATATATCAATCACAATCTATCAAAAACAAATTTGTAAAATAAAAAGGCAAACTTAATGTTTGCCTAGAATTTCCTTGGTGTGCTGCCCTAAAGTAGGTGGAGCGGATTTGTATTCAATGGGGGTTTCTGAAAATTTAACGGGATTAGCCACTTGCGGTACTTTACCAGCCGTTGGATGGGCTAAATCAAACTGCATATTTCTGTGGATCACTTGTTCATTTTCAAACACACGATCTATTGAATTAATTGGACCGCATGGCACATGAGCAGCAGATAAGTGCTCTAACCAATATTCCAATGGTTGTTGCACAAACAGAGCTTCAAGTTTCGTAATAAGCTCATCTCGATTCTCAATTCGTAATCCATTACTGGCATAGCGAGGATCAGTGCCTAATTCTGGCGCCCCGACTATTTCACAGCACTTTTTGAATTGGCCATCATTACCGACGGCTAACAAAATATAACCGTCTTGCACTTTCATATTTTGATAAGGCACTATGTTTGGATGGGCGGTGCCCAGTCTTTCTGGCACGTCACCTGACACTAAATAATTACTGCCTTGGTTTGCTAACCATGCGACTTGAGTATCCAGTAATGCGAGGTCGATATGCTGGCCTTGGCCGGTTTGCGTTTTATGATAAAGCGCAGCCAAAATAGCGGAAACCGCATACATGCCCGTCATTAAATCAGCAACCGCCACCCCCACTTTTTGCGGGCCGCCTCCAGGTAATTGATCTTTTTCACCTGTAATACTCATCAAGCCACCCATAGCTTGGATCATAGCATCATAGCCCGCTCTATTAGCATAAGGGCCGGTTTGACCAAAACCTGTAATAGAGCAGTAAATAATGTTTGGTTTAATCGCTTTTATAGAATCGTAATCAAGGCCGTATTTTTTAAGACCGCCTACTTTATAGTTTTCGACTAATATATCAGCCTCTTTTACTAGCTTATAAATTGTAGCTTGGCCTTCTGTGCTAGTGATATCCAATTCTATTGATTTTTTACCGCGGTTCGCCGCTAAGTAATATGCTGATTCTGCCGTGGCGTTACCTTCTTGATCTTTGGCATAAGGAGGCCCCCAATGACGAGTATCATCGCCTTTTTCTGGACGTTCTACTTTCCATACTTCCGCACCGTAATCAGCCAAAACTTGAGTAGACCAAGGTCCCGCTAAAATACGACTTAAATCTAATACTTTAATCCCACTTAATGGACCTGCCATCACTCTACTCTCTTAATTTGATTCTTGGATAAGTTGCTGGACTATGGCGGGTACTTGATACTCGAAGCCACTAAGTTGCTGCCATTGTTCAGCTAATGATAATACTTGTCTGTCGGTATTTGGCGCGCCCATTATCTGCATACCGGCTGGCATCGTATGTTCCGTTATCATAGGAATAGACACAGCACATAAACCTGCATGGTTAGCAAAACTGGTTAAATCGGCCTGATTGGCTGGGACTGGTTCATTCATTTTAAATGCACGTTGTGGTGCGGTTGGCATCAACAAAAAGTCACCTTGGGTGAATAAATGACGCGCTAATACCACGGCCTTTTCAAGGTCACGTTGAGACTTAATCACATCCATTGGTGACTTTTGGTCAATGTAACTTAATAAGCTTTTTAGATAAGGAGAAAAGTTTTCAATTTGATTTTGCCAAGCATAACCGTGTTCAACTCGCATTTCTGCTTCACAGATAATTAACCCTGCTCGACGTGCTGCACCAAAGTCGTATTGGCCGTTTACAGAACCGCCAAAACTAAAGCGTTTTATGCTGCAGCCCATTTGTTCGAATATTTTGATGTTGTGTTCAAAGTCAGTAATAACATCAGCTTCAACACCCAATTCCAACAAATTATCAGGGACTAATAACACTGGATTGGCCGGTAATTGATCTTGATAGTCTAACGATTTAGATTCTGCATTATCAATATCAAAACCTTGCATCAATTCAAATGCCAAAGATAAATCTCGGGCAGAACGTGCAATAGAACCAATATTATCCATCATACGGCTACACGCCACACTGCCACTATTACTGATTGCTCCGCGGGTTGCTTTAAAACCAAATACACCACAATAACTAGCAGGAATACGTACCGACCCCATAGTGTCCGTGCCTAAAGCTAACGGCGTTAAACATGCGGCAACCGCTGCACTAGAACCACCAGAAGAACCACCCGGCGTTGCGGTTAAATCATTTGGGTTATAACAATTGCCAAAATGCGCATTGTGGTTACTTGCCCCTAACGCGCCTTCGTGCATATTTAATTTGCCACTAAAAACAGCACCAGCATTACGCAACTTCTCAATTACAAACGCATCTTGCTGCGGTTGGTTATGGCGTAAAATCTCTAACCCTGCAGTGGTGTTAAAACCAAACACATCAATATTATCTTTCACCGCCACGCTTATACCTGCGAGCGGTGAAGTTGAATATATTTTACTGGCTGTGACATCAAAATCAGGTGCAATCGATATAAACGCATTCAGTTTGTCATTCACTAACTGGATAAGAGCCATTTGTTGTTTAGCTAAATCAGTGGCACTGATCTGGCCGGATTTAATCCCGGCGATTTGCGCGCTTAAATCAGAACTTAATCGTTTTATATCAATCATCCGAGTACCAACTAAATTAAAATCTATCGTCAATTAAACGAATTGGCTTCTGTCTTACGTCGACTTGGGTAAGTGGGGTAAGTTCACCTTCACCCACCAGTTCAACTAACACTTCAATACCAATTTTACGTTTTAATAATTCTTTGTATGTAGGGAGTACATTGGCACGTTCATTTTCAGGTGTGCTGACTTCTATCATCACGATCATTTCATCACGTCCATTAACATCTCGCACGGCTTTACAAATGAACTCACCTAAGAATTCGTTTTGTTCATCCATCATAGGGCCAATGCCTTGTGGATAAATATTGATTCCACGTAACTTAACCATATTATCTGAACGCCCCATAAAACCACGAATTCGTTTAAATGGTAACCCTGTGCTATTTTTAGTTGGCACAACTTCCGTTATATCATGGGTATTAAATCGAATGATTGGGTAAACATCGTCTTTGTATAAACACGTCACCACCATGTTACCTTTGGTTCCATCGGCTACAGCTTGGTTAGTTTCTGTGTCTAAGACTTCTAAATACTGCGCATCTTCCCATACATGCATACCGTCATGATCCGGACCTTCAGCAGCAATACATCCTGTATCACCCACACCATACCAATCAAATAGTTCAGGTTTATATTCTGCATTACCCCATGCTTGCGCAATGGCTTCGCGGCTTTCCATACCAAGATGACCTATGATCATGTCGATTTTGATATCTTTACCGGGCTCAATGCCTTCTTCGCGAGCAACATCAGATAAGCGTTTAATGTAATCAACAAAACCCACCAGGACATTAGTACCAAAACTTTTCATTAGATTAACTTGTTGTACTGAACGCGTTTCTACCCCTGTTCCCGCAGATAAAAACATAGCATTAGTGTAATGAGTAACGGCTTCGCGAATATAATGGCCACCATTTATCATACCGTGACCATAACAAGATTGAACCGTTGCTGCCGGTTTTAGCCCCATAAAACGATAACCTCGGGCAACCAATAACGACTGAATCTCACGGCTTTTAGGGCCAAAGATTAATGGTTGTGGTGTACCTGTTGTCCCTGAGGTTGTATGAAATACTATCGGTGGTCTTTGTTCTTTTGGGATAGCATCTAAGCCATGAAAATCACCAATTGGTGGAAATTTTTCAACGCTATCCATAATGTCTGATTTAGAAATCAAAGGCAGTTTTTCAATATCGTCTAGTGACTTAATATCTTCAACTTTTACCCCTGCATTGCCCCAGACTCGCTGATAAAAAGGAATATCCCATGCACGATTAACAACATGCATGAATCTTTCATTTTGTAACTTTCTTAATTCGTTTTGGCTCATGCCTTTAAAACGTTCAACAAACTCATCCCCTAATGGGTAATCTTGTAACATTTGTTTGTGATCGAAAGATTCAAAATAGGTAGGGTAACTGCTCATTTTATCTGCCTAATTAATTATTTATGGTTAACGCGGTTAAGGTACTAATATTTTGGATCTGGTCTAATTCGTCTATGCTATTTATCAAATTATCTATTTGAGTGGCGTTAAATGGCGTTTTAGCACTTAAACAGGCAGCCCTAAATTTATCTTCTTGAGCTTTTCGCGAAAGCGGCCTTTGTGGATTACCTAAAATTGCAGGCAAGCTAATGGTAAACTGTTGGCCAGAATTCAACTCTACGCTGACCGAAACCGGCGCTAAAGCATTAGGATCACTAACCTGATTTAACTCAGTAATGACCTTAGCGCCCAAAGCCAATCTTTTTGCATCAATGAGTTTATCCGCATCAAAATCTTGCACAGTAACGGTGCCGGTTAACAAGGCAGTGGCGGCAATATACCCGTTACATAATTTGGCATAACTGACGTCCATATCAGGCTTAATAGGGCGTCCTACCAGACGATTGATTAACGGTGTCGCGCTCACACGAATTTGTTTTATTTGTTCTGCCCTAAAGCCATGTTTGGTTTGTAACTCTTGTAGCCCATCCACCGTTCCGTGACCGGCTCTTCCGGTTGGAAATGGCTTGTGACTAACTTGTTCTATTTGAAAATTTTTACCTATATTTTGATTGAAGTAGGTTAAATCGTGGCTATCTTCGAACAAATTAAAATAACCAAAAGGTCCCTCCAAAATATCTTTGGGGCCTTCAAAACCAGCTCTTGCCATATCGACGGCATTGATTGCATTGTTTGAATTTACACTGATCTGTAGCGCTAACATCGGCGAACCTTCAACATGAGCTTGCATCGTTCCACTGATTTGACTGTAAGCTATGCCTAATGCATTTTTTAATGTTTCGCCTTTAATACTTAACATGGCACAAATACCCGCAGTTGCGCCTAAACAGCCACACACTGATGGTCTAAAAAACTTCAATCCTGACGTAGCACTCGCACCAATTAACGTAGCGACATCTACCGCAATCACACAACCTAACAACAGCTGTTTACCACTGATATTTTCACGCTGACCGTAGGACATTAATGCCGATAAGATCACAGCCATTGGATGTACTACCGCAGGTTCGTGCACACAATCCCATTCTTGATTATGTATTTGATAACCATTAACTGCTGCTGCAACATTGGTTGGTACCCACTCACCAGTAACCCATATCTGTGCTTGTTTTGACGCTCCATAGTGGGACAAACCTTGTTTGACCAAATCCACTTTATCAACACGAGATCCGCTGATACCAACGCCAATTGAGTCTAAAATAAATGTTTTTGCAGCCAATACCGCACTTTCTGGTAAATCGTCATAATCCGTATTTTCTATATGCGAGATAAGTTTTTGTATAGCGGTGTTATTTATATCTGTCACTTAGAACCCTTACCCAATAATTTTGTTAAGTCGTGTAATGCAGAACTATCTGCCCACTCTAACGAACATAAGGTTTTAATTGTGTCTGCAGGAATACCGGATTCACCCATCAATTTATGAGCTTTATCGTCTATTTGTTGTTTTGACATGGGACGCTCTGGATCGCCCAAAGTATCTCGATGATACAACTCAATACGTTCACCACTAATAAGTGACATCACGCATTTAGCACCATAATGAAAAGGATAATCTGCCTCAATATCATCATCGACAAGAACTGTAACTTTCTCTCTCATGAGCGCTATTTGTTCATTATTAATATGACTTTCGCGGTAATGTTGTAATTCTGGCTCACCCCACAATAACAACGCAGATACCGCATGTTGAATGCTGAACTTAGCTTGCAATTCTGTTTCAGGAATTGGCCGGTCACAGAACACCACTGCATCGTTATACGTATGTATTTCAACGCTAATTATGTTGTTAGCTTTGATGTTTGGATGTGTTATTAATGTTTGAGATATCACGTCTATTGCCGGATGTGCATGACGACAAGCGGGCCAAGGTTTAAAGCTACAATCGTACATACGCCAATTCTCTGAGATTGCTAAAAACTTCTCAGGCTCTGCATCTTGAGACATTGCCGTTAACACACCTTGAGGCCCTTCCAATATATATTCAGGGCCAGAAAGTCCTTTGTTGGCCAATAGTGCTGCGTTTGCCCCCGCTAATGCGGCTTGCGAATTGTGCCATTGTTTTGTTTGTACTTTTTCATTGCGCATTTGCCATAAACCACCAGTTTGACTGCCGGTATTACCTAATGCCCAAACACTTTTTTGTACTGATAAATCTAATATTTTACTGGCCGCTAATGCCGCACCAAATGTCGCGCAAGTAGCCGTATTATGAAAAAATTTATAATGACTACGGCCAATAGACTCACCTAATCTGATAGTAATTTCATAACCCCAAATAACCGCATCAAGAAACACTTCCATCGAACTATCACAACGTTCGGCCAAGGCTAAAGCCGTTGGGATCACAACAGGTCCAGGGTGTAATATAGAACTACGATGAATATCATCCATTTCCAAAACATTGCCAAGAGCTGCATTAACCGTTAAGGCTTGTCGCCAATGGACGTAACCGGAAAACAAGTTAGTCGCCATTCGGTTTGAGTCAATCACTTCATCATCGACAAATTGTTGGAATACTTTTCCTACTTCTGAATTTTTCCCTAAGCTGACACAGCTAATCCAGTCTAAAACATGTAACGCCGCACGTTTTCGATCTTGCGCCGTAATAGGACGACGGTGTAACTGTGTTAATAATTGACGTGTTAATGATGGTTGTAAATTCATGATATTTGGCTTTTATATAAAATTAGATTACTCTAAATTTGTCCGGACATATTCCACATTGATAATAACAATCAAATAGCAAAATAATAGAATTGAGTTATGACAAATATCAAAACATCCATGCCTAAGTATCAAATCATAGGTGAGCAATTTATTAATCGCATTTTAAATGGTGAATTTAGTGTGGGAGATTCTTTGCCGACAGAAAAAGAACTGTGTGAACATTTTAAAATCAGCCGACATACGGCCCGTGAAGCACTCCGATATATAACCAATACTGGTTTGGTAGAGCGACGACAAGGTTCTGGAACAAATGTTTTACGTACTTCTATGCCTGAAGCAATCAATCCATTTATTGGTTCAGTACAAGATTTATTGCAGCATGGTAATGCCACTATTTTTAAGTTAGATAAATCTGATGTTGTTTTGCTAACTCAACAACAAGCTGAGCTTATTAATGCCAATCAAGGTGATACCTATATTCAATTAGGGGGGATACGTCACGAACCACACGATAAAAAACCAATCTGTTATACCTATATTTATCGTAAACCTCAGCAGGATCATGTCGATGTTGGGTTAAAAGATATAACCAGCGCAATCAAAACAATAAAAGAAACGCTGGACAGTAATAAAATAGGCAAAGTTGAACAAACTATTACCTCGATTTTAATGCCTGAATTAGTTGCCAACAAAATCGGTAGCGAGTCGAATTCTCCAGCCCTGCAAATCATTCGTCATTATTACGATAAAGGTCAAACTAATATCATTTTAGTGTCTGAAAGTATTTATCCAGCTAAACGTTTCAGTTACAGCACTGTGCTGTTTCCCGAATAGTCTGCAATTGATAATTATCAAACCACATTTTGGTTTGGTGTGGGATAACGTCTGGCGACTATCTACTACTAAAGGAATCGTTGATGTTGGTATCTTTTCGATGTTTAGACAACGGCGACAACCAGAATAAGAGGTTAGAGTTACTCAATCAGCACCTCCAATGGGTGACGCACAATATGAATAATATAAAAGTTGCGGGCCCATTAGTGGGTAACTCAGAGAACACACATATTGGTTCTTTATATATTTTTGAAGCTGACTCCATTGAGCAGGCGACAAAACTATTACATTCAGATCCATATTATGCTGCTGCCATTTGGCACAGCATAGACATTACAGAATTTAAAGACTACGCGGGCACTTGGGTTGGCGGTCAAAACTGGCCGGGCGCAAACAACAACTAGTCTACTTAAGGAGAAGTTATGACATCACAAACATCAGCGTTAAACGAACAAAAAAGTGTACAAAATAAACGAATGCACTGGGCAATGGTACTCGTTGCTATGCTGTGTTTATTAGTATCAAACGGTATGACATTGACCGCAATCACCGCGTTTGATAGTGCATTATTGGCAGAGTTTACCGACTGGTCACGTGGCGATTTGAAACTTCGCGGTCTCATCACCTTGGTGGTTACTGGTTTGTTAGCCCCTGTAATTGGAATATTAATTGACCGCGTTGGTGTTAAGTCTTTGATCATGGCAGGTTCTGTCATTCTAGGTGCTGCAACCTTTGCTTATGGCACCATAACTGAAATTAAGCATATGTATTACATCCATATGGCATTTGGTGTTGTACTACTTGCTTGTGGTTTAAACGTAGCTGTTATTTTGGTTTCAAACTGGTTTGTTAAATTACGTGGTACCGCTATTGGTATTGCAGTAATGGGCACTTCTCTAGGTGGTGCTTTGTTAGCACCTTTGTTTGGTAGCTGGATGGCAGATGGCATGAGCTGGCGTGAAGCGTTTCAACTTGCGGCACTTATCCCTACTGTGTTATTCGTATTAGCCGCGCTACTTGTTAAAAACCGCCCTGCTGACGTTGGTCTAGTTGCTTACGGTATGGAAAACAGTAACGCCGAACAACAAGACATTTCTCAACATGGAATGGAATATAAAGACGCGATCAAAACCAAGTCATTTTGGTCTATTGCCTTGATCGCTATGTTTACTTTTTATTGTTTATTAGGTCTGCAAGCTAACTTAATTTTACATCTACAAGACTTAGGGTTTGATATCCAATCGGCTGCTGCTGGCCTTGCAATGTTATTCACACCAGCCCTGATTGGTAAGTTTGCCTTCGGTCTTATTGCCGATAAGATCAAAGGTAAAAAAGTACTTTATAGTAATTTATCATTAATGTTAGTTGGCTTAATTGCATTAATTTTTTCAGGTAAAGACACGGTACTACTCGCCGTTGCTATTATTGGTTTTGCTTGGGGTGGTTTCTATACCTTATTCCAACTTAATGCCATCGACAGTTTTGGCTTAAAAGCTTCAGGTAAACTACTTGGAACAATTACGGTATTAGATGCTTTTGGTGGTGGTCTAGGTATATTTGTAACCGGTAAGATGTTTGACGTTTACGGCTCATACCAACCTGCATTTATTGTGTTCACTGCACTTACAGCCTTAGCGGTAGTATTAATTAGTCAGATTAAGAAACATGTTTAATCTTCTTTAAAATATACATTGGAAAGCCGCTTAGAATATGGTTCTAAGCGGCTTTTTTTGTTGAACCCTATACTCAATCGAATAAATCAAATTACTTGATCAACGAGCAGCTTGATTGCATCCACCGCAAGTTAATACCCAAACGTTCGGCCTCCCTATTAGTCCATGTATAAGACAGTGCTTTTTTATAGTTTTTTTTAGCTTGTTCAGAATCTTCATGAATAAACATTTCAAATACATCTGGCCTATTCCCCGCAGGAAACTCGGTTTGCTTTAAGCGAATAAAATACGATTTTGGAATTTCATCCGTTGTGGTAAATTGAGCTATATCGCCTTGGTTATGCACTATCCTGTTGGCAAAAAAGTCCCACTCATGCTCACCATTGGCTTTTAGCTTATCTGTTTTAAACGCGGCCCAACATTTAAAGTTTCTGGCGCGTTTAAGTTTATGCGGGACATTATCCTCACGCCCAAATAACTCTTTGTTATTAGCTAAGTAACCTTCCTCTAAATGCCAAAACTCATCTTCATTTATTAGTTGTTCTGTTGCTATATGTATCTCACTGCCTTTCGTTGTTTTGATTACGCAATCGTCTTGGTTAATACCGCCTTTAAAGCCATTGCCAATAGAATGAAAGATTGAGTCACAACCACTACCCAATTCATTTAAGTCGGCCAAAGTTATCGTCTTTTCAGCTTCTGACCATAGGTTTATATAAGCCTTTGGATTATTAAACTTAAAGTTTTTTACCACTATGGTTTGATTGGTATGATTAGCTTGTGCAATCAAAAGCGCTTGTCGATAAATCGCTTTATCTTTGCCGCCATCATGTACTTGTTGGTAATAAACATATTGCCCTAACTGCGGTACATCTAATTTCACAATGCGTTGATACAAACGAGCGTGGTGTTGCTTTGGTACATCATTCACGGCTAAAAACTGATTAGACTCAAAATTTACCTGATTGTAATTATCAAACTCACCTTGAATTAAACGGTCAAACTTTAACAATAATTTATCTGTTGGTCTTTCATTGGCCATCACTGGAGACGCCATTAACGATAGGAGTAATGCAATAGGTGTTAATTTCATATTGGGACTCATCTAGTTAAATTTTTTGTATAAAAAAAGCGAGCATTAAGCTCGCTTTGGTATAGTTAAATTACGGTTTAGATACCTTCAAACATATATGAGAAGGTGATGCCCATTTCACGACCACGACTTGGTGCGATTGGGAATGCTCGACTACCATAAGCAAAGCTTTGTACATCTACGTAACGGAATACATACGTTGGAGTATCGTCATCAGTTAGGTTTTTAACCCAAGCTGTTACACGCCAATCTTCGTTTTCAACGCCAACATTTAGATTTACTAATGTACGAGCACCCGTTTCAATTAAATTATGAACATGTGCGTAACGTGTTGAATCGTAGTTCACATCTAGACGTGTAAAGATATCAAAGTCAGACGTTAATGCCGTGCTGTAATTAAGGCCAAGTGATACTTCATTTTTAGGCACTTGTGGAGGTGTATTACCTTTTAAGTCACCATGTGTCGTTAAATTACTTGGTTGATTACACTCAGCGGTGCTTAAACCAGAAATGATACGACAATGATTACCATCAAATAACTCAACAAACGTCGCATCAGTTTGAGAGAAGCCGAAATCCAAGCTCATATCTGGAGTAATGATGTACTTACCTTGAACTTCAAGACCATTAACTTCGGTTTTGCCCGCATTAGATGTATACGACGCAGGAGGCGCACCTTCTTCCGATAAATAACTATCCGTTAACTGCTGTTTGTCCCAATCCATGTTGTAGATTGCGGCAGAAAGATAAAGGCTGTCATCAAGAATTGTGGTTTTAACCCCCGCTTCTAACATTACCATTTCTTCTTCTTCAACGATGATTAAGTTCGTTGGTAAAGTAGAGTCCGCATTAAAACCACCTGGGCTATTACCTTCTGAACGAGTGGCATACATCATGGTATCTTTATCTAAATTATACTCAGCAATAACACGTGTCGTTGTGCTTGAAAACTCATTACTCGTATTTGCATACGTTGGGTCTTGAATTAGATTGTCATACGCTTCTGTTGTAATTTTATCTGTTGAGTTACGAAGTTCAGCTGATAAGCTAAATTGATCCGTAAATTGGTATGAAACCATCCCCATTAACGCCGAGTTTTCTTCAGTAGAAACAAAAGCGTCTGGATCATCTGGATCATTTTCTGAATGCCATAAATAAGCGCCCAATGACCACAATAGTTTTTCGTCAAAAGCTGAAGAGGCAAAACGAATTTCATGGCTGTATTCGTCAGATTTTGCTTCATCAAATGAATGCCATGACGACGCATCTTCTAAATAAGGTCCGCCATAAAAATAACCAAAGCTAAACGCTTGATCTAAACCTGCATACGTTTGGTCAATCCCAGTTTCTGCGTCATAAGTATTAGACCCAGACATCCAAGTTAATGTACCCGCATCAAATATATGCTCAACTTTAAAACTTAAATGTTCACGTGTTCCGCGTAGACCATATTCGTCATTATCTAAAATGCCACCAATTGCAATTGGGTTATCTAAGTTAGCTTCACCACAGAAATAAGCACGAGTATCTAAGTAACAGTTGTTTTCGTCAGCACCTTGGAAGATGAACACTTGATGTTCATCATCAAATTTGTTGTTCACATAGTTAATGCTAATTTCAGTCTTATCTGAAGGTGTATAGTATGCACCTATCATTATAGAATCTGATGATTCACCACCAATATTTGGTCCATCGACTCGCTCATTTGTCCAATCACCATCGTAACTTTCAGTCGAGATAGACGCACGAATAGCAAGCTCATCATTCACTTGTAATGAACCACCAGCACCAAATTGTTGATTACCGTTTTGACCAATTGTGCCATTCACATAACCTGACATTACATCATTAGGACGACGAGTTATTAAGTTGATAGCACCTGAGAAAGTACGACGACCAAATAAGGCACTTTGTGGACCTTTAATGATCTCAACACGTTCAATCAAATCCATTGGAAGACTTTGAATTGAACCTGCGTAATAAATTCCATCAATGAAATATGAAGCTTTTTGCGAACCAAATCCTGGGATCCAAGATACACCACGAATAACCGGTATATCAGCTTGGCGACCAAAGGTTTTTTCCATAGAAAAACCAACTGCATTTGATGCCAAGTCATTAATGTTTTTAATGCCTGACTTTTCCATCTCGTCCATATTAAATGATACAACCGATACCGGTATTTTATTTAATGATTCAGTACGACGACGTGACGTTACTTCAATATGCTCAATTTTAGTTGATTTCTTTTCTACAGCATCATCTTTATCTTCAGCAAATACTTGTGGTGTAACCGTAATTATTGATGAAAGCAATGCAGCTTTTACTGCATGTGTAACAAATCGGTGGGCGAATTGTTTTTTCATATTCCAAGACCTTTTATGTGGTTAATATTCTTAGTTGTTTTTATATTGTTGTTATTATTCGATTAAACTAACTATCAAAAATTAGCTCTCTCCCTAAGATCAACATGACACATAATTTGTCCGGACAAAATTAATTGGCATTCCCATTATTGATATTTATCAATAATGGGGGGCGATTATTTATTGTCCTGTTTGGGTAAAATTTAACTCTAATTTTGGCGAATTATTAACCAGAGGCTTAGGCAATACCTGCCATGTAGAACCATCAGGGCCCGAGATCACGAACGCTTTTTCGCCAAATTCATTGTGAAGAATTGTTGTGGTTTCAATCTTGTTTTGTAAAGCCAAATCGTGAATTTTTGCCATATCAGCACTATAAACCGAGTGTAATGTGATGCCTTTATGACCTGGCTTTTGTTCAGAACTACGATCAGGTCTTGAATCTGGATTAACAAAAAACTTCATTTTACCTGATATATTATTGGGGCTAACAAAACCTCGATACCAATGACTGCTTCCATCTGCCATATTAAATACCCGTTTTGGCCCCTGCTGCCAATCACCATCTAATACCACATCACCTTCTGGTTTAAACCCTAAAACATCACGATAATAGTTAGTTTGATCTAACATATCTTGTTTGGTTGACCCTGAAATAATAAAGTCATTATGAGTTACTTCACTAGTTCTTAATGGTGTTGAACCATTTATAGTTCCGTAACCCGGTATGGTGTAACCGTACCGCTGAAAAAATACAATATTAACTAAATCACCATATGCGGCCATTTCACGTACGCCGATACGACGGTTTAATATATTAAGTTTACCGTCGGTCATTTTATATAAGTCATCGTATACCGGTTCTGTAGGCAACCACTTCTCGCCTGACTTTCTGGCGTCAGAAAAAATATCATGTAAGCGGAAAATATCATTCGTTCTCATCACTAACATACGCTGGCCAACCGTTTCAGGTTGAGCATAACCAACACCTTCACCTTGAATATTGGACCACTCAAGTACACGAATTAAACCATGACTGTCTACCTCACCATTTTGCAATCGGTAAGATACTAACTCACTATCCACGCCATAAAGTTGCTGTGCTTTACTTGCGCTTAATTGACCTTTTTGTTTTAGTTCAAAACCAAAGTGGCTGAGCAACTCCAGTAATGATTTGGCGTCATCCGTACCTATCATCACCTCATATACACCACTGACACCCGTATTAGGAGGGGAAATCGTTTCTGCTTGTACAAAAATCATGCAACTCATGACAATAGTCAAAAAGCCAATAACAAGTTTTTTCATTTGATTTACCTTTACGTAATTAATGTGCTTACATTGCCACACTAGAATTTGTACGGACAAATAACAAGATGAAAACATGGTCTTCTCTACACTATATCGCGCTCTTATTGATAATTATCACAAGTGGCTTTTCATACGCCGAAACAAAAGATGCATTGGCACCACAAAGTTCTGTCAAGGATGCTTTGGCACTCCCTCTACACACAGCAACGATTGCAACCGTGTCATTACAAGAAAGTTTATTATTTTACCGTGATGGCATGGGTATGACCGTTGAAGGTCCTATCAAACTCACACAATCTCAAATAGATACTCAACGAAAGTTGTGGCAGATCCCAACGGATATAAAATGGGAAACCTATAAGCTTTATCGCAAAGGCATCAGCCAAGCTATTCAAATTCAACTGTTAGTATTAAACAAACCAACGCCAACCATTCATGACAGCTGGAACTCCATGGAGTTAGGGCCTTTTTCTTTAGGCTTTCCAAATGACAACACGATTAAACTCGACAAGAAAATTCGTGATAAAGGATTTGGCGCATTAAATGTATTGGAGAGTTATCCAATTCCTAGAACCGACGGTACAACTTATCAAATCGATGAAACTATTTTTAATGCACCTGACTTCTTACACGGTGTTGCGATCACCCGTGGTGGTGGCATGGCGCCATTAGGACCTATTGCTAAAGATGGTCTTGGTGGGCCAGCGTATTCGGCTCAAATAATTGAAAATTCTCCTCAGCATTTAAAATTTTACACCGACGTATTGGGATTAGAAATTCGTTCGGATCGTGAATTTAAAAGTGCAGGTGACAAAGGCGCTATGAATTTACCAAACGGCACCGTATTCCGTTTTGCCATTGTATACAGTAAAGGTGCAACCACAGGACATATGCTGTTTGTTGATTTTAGAAACGTAGAGCCTGTACGTCCAACCAACAAACCCACTATTCCTAACATTGGTTTAGGTATGTGGACTTATCCAGTGACCGATATTAATGAAGTATTGAGCAACGCCAAACAATACGGCAGTGAAATAGTCAGTGGCGTAGTAGAAATGGACAGCCCTATGTTTGGTAAAGCTAAAGTTGCAACATTAAGAGCACCAAACGGGTTCTTAATCGAAGTGTTCGAGGCGCTATAACATGAATAAATTAATAGCTTGTATTGTTTGTGTATTTTCGCTGTCTGCCACTGCTGTAGATTTTAAACTCGGTGGATTTACTGAAACTTTATTTATTGTTTCAGATGCTAAAGCGGCTGCTCAGTTTTATAAAGACGTAGCAGGCTGGGAAGTTCGCTCTACTGACAAAGTCGATGATAACCTCAAACTATTATGGCAATTACCAACGTCTGCAAGTATCAAACAAATCGTCATGGCCAATAAAGGTGAAAACCGTGGTTATGTACGTTTGATTGAAATAGCAGGCGTAGAACAGCAACTAATTAGATCGAATACCCAATCTTGGGATGTAGGTGGCATATTTGATGTCAACGTCCGTGTAAAAGATATGGATGCAAAGTCCAAACAAATGCAAAAACTAGGATGGACTGCCTCAACCGATCCCGTCCAGTTTTCATTTGGTCCATTTGTAGTAAAAGAATGGATAGTTAAAAACGCTGATGGCATTGCT
This sequence comes from Psychrosphaera sp. F3M07, assembly GCF_018860345.1. Lineage (GTDB taxonomy): Bacteria > Pseudomonadota > Gammaproteobacteria > Enterobacterales > Alteromonadaceae > Psychrosphaera > Psychrosphaera aquimarina. The sequence continues at coordinate 116,161 of NZ_JAHKPJ010000028.1, forward strand.
TTTGCCATTATTGAACGGATCAAACCTGAACTAGAAGGTTGGCCTAATGTTAAAGAGTTCAGCCGAGTATTTAACTCCACTCAAGTGGTTGCAGACATAGAAACATCATTAAATTTTTATCGTGACGTTTTAGGCTTTAAAACTTACCTAGAACACAAAGGCGCCAGTAAAACGGCAGAGCCAAATGTTTTAGGTTTACCACACAATATTGCCACTGAGGTGGTTCGTTCTGTCTATATCCTTCATCCTGACGGCATTAATGAAGGCTCTGTTGAAATTTTACAATTTCATGGTGCGACCGGTCGTAATGTTTCCGACCTAGCTAAGCCGCCTAATCTTGGCATCGCTATGCTCAGGTTTCCTGTCGATAATTTAGACAAGTTGGAGACCCATTTACGGTCAAATGACATAAACATTGTATCTAAACAAAAATTACGTTTGCCTCCATACGGTTTGGTGGATATTCTGGCTATTAGAACCCCAGATAATACATGGTTGGAGTTTTATCAAAACTCCACACCTTAAATGGAAAAACAATGTCCTTAGATATAAATAAAGTCGCCATTAAAACCTCTTTAGCGAGTTGTTTTGGCTCAACAATGAAAGACGAAGAAGCCTCTGCAGAGTTTTTAGATGAATTAGCCAACAAGGCTGAAGAAATTACCGTTGGGTCCGCTGAATATCTTTTTAGAGAAAAAGACTCTAGTGATTATGTATACATTCCAGTTTCTGGTTCAATTATGTTGGAACGATCAACATCGACAGGTTCTAGACAAGTGTTTGCCTTTCTGTTTACTGGCAACTTATTAGGTATTTCTGAAACCGCAAGTTATAGCTTTAGTGCCAAGACGTTAACGGAATCAACGGTTATTAAGATACATCAAAAAATAATCCGTAATGTATTTGATAAACACCCTACGGTAGCAAAACGTTATCAGAATGTGACCAATCACATCTTGTCTTTAATTTTAGATCAGCTTTTTGTGATGGGGCAAAAAACCGCACATCAACGTATTGCACATTTTCTACTAGATATGGAACATAGACTAGGACACGGTTCGAGTAAATTTCATTTACCTATGAGCCGCCAAGATATTGCAGATTATTTAGGTATGTCATTAGAAACCAGCAGTCGTGGATTTAGTAAACTCAAAAAGGACATGTTGATCCATATTGAGAGTAACTATCAAATCACTATCTTAGACCGAGACGCATTATTTGCTTACTCAGAAAGTTAATCGTTTCTGCATTATTCATTACCCGCTATATAAATAGCTAAGAACACAAAACCGAAGTTTGTTTTGTGTTCTTAGCTTTATTACAAAACCCAATTACATATTAGGATAGTTTGGCCCCCCCGTGCCTTCTGGCGTTACCCAAGTAATGTTTTGAGCTGGGTCTTTAATATCGCAGGTTTTACAGTGCAAACAGTTTTGCGAGTTTATTTGAAACTGCTTGTCTGCATCGGCATTTTCTACAAACTCATAAACGCCTGCTGGACAATAGCGCTGCGCAGGTTCGTCGTATACATTCAAATTTGTCGTCACTGGTATGCTTGCATCGATCAACTTTAAATGAACAGGCTGGCCTTCTTCATGGTTGGTATTAGATAAAAACACAGATGAAAGTCTATCAAAACTCAATTGACCATCAGGTTTGTTATATTCAATTTTATTGCATTTTGCAGCGGGTTTTAACATTTCATGATCCGGTGTATCGTCGGTAAAATTAAACGGTAATTTTCCGCCAAACCAGTTTTGATCTAAAACGTTATACGCACCCCCTATAACGGTACCAAGCTTATGTAATGCAGGGCCAAAATTGCGGCTTGAATTAAGTTCGTCATACAACCAAGATTGTTCAAATACCGTTTGTAACTGGGTTAAGTCCTGCTGGCCAACATTCGACTGTTTCAACGCATCGGCGATCACTTCAGCGGTTAACATGGCTGATTTCATTGCCGCATGATTGCCTTTGATTTTTGCAAAGTTTAACGTTCCTGCGTTACAACCAACTAAAAAACCTCCAGGGAATGACATTTTTGGTAACGAATTCAGTCCACCTTTGGCAATGGCTCTTGCGCCATAAGCAATACGTTTACCACCAGTTAAATGTTTGGCATAAACAGGATGATGTTTTAAACGTTGAAACTCTTCATATGGATTCAAGTATGGGTTGTCATAGTTAAGATCGACAATCAAACCGCAAACAATTTGATTGCCTTCAGCATGGTACAAATACCCACCACCAGAAGCACCATCGGTTAACGGCCAACCTGCACTGTGAATCACCAAACCTTCTTGATGCTGTTCCGCTGGCACATCCCAAATTTCTTTAAATCCTAAGCCATAGTGTTGTGGTGATTTACCTTGGTCTAAGTCATATTTTTGAATTAATTCTTTACCCAAATGACCTCGGCAACCCTCAGCAAAAATTGTGTATTTGGCTCTTAGCTCCATTCCCGGCATGTATGAATCTTTTGCATTGCCAGCTTCGTCTAACCCCATGTCTCCAGTTTGAATCCCCGTCACATTGTCGCTTTCATCATACAAAATATGAGAGGCAGAAAATCCTGGGAATATCTCTACGCCCATTTGTTCTGCTTGTTCAGCCAACCAACGACAAACATTGCCCATAGACACAACGTAATTTCCGTCATTGTGCATAGTCTTTGGAAAGGCAAAACCGGGCACTTTTGAGGCTTTGTCTTCACCTCTTAAGAAGTACACTTCATCATGGGTAACTTTGGTGCTTATTGGCGCGCCTTTTTCCAGCCAATCTGGAATAAGTTCATCCAATGCGGTTGTCTCTAACACGGCACCTGATAATGTATGAGCACCCACTTCTGAGCCTTTTTCTACTACACAAACCATCAACTCTTGTTCGTTTTGTTGTGCTTTTTGCATCAAACGAATAGCGGCGGATAACCCTGCAGGTCCAGCTCCGACAATAACCACGTCAAAGTCCATGAACTCTCTTTCAATTTCTGACATATAGGATTCTCAATAATTTTAATTATCTTCATATTAAGCAATCTATTGGCACATGAAAACGTTGGATGGACTTTATACCTAACGCATTTTGACCTTTATCAATGTAAGGTACGCCATGACTTCTATATTGGTAAGTTCAATAAACATTGGAAATGAACATGATTAAAAAACTAATAATTACGATAACTTATGTGAGCATATTAATAAGCTCACAGATTTCCGCTAAAGCTGTTGCCCCTGACCAACAAATTCCTGTCGATGTTCGCCGTACTACTTTCATCGTTAATGACGCCGAAAAATCATTAAAGTTATACCGCGATGCGTTGGGGTTAACCGTTATTTATGATCAAATGATTGAATCACCAATGGCAAATGGTGAAACCAGAAAACGCCGTTTAGTATTAATGCGTGCCAACGATGACTTTATCGGTGCAATTGGCATTCTAGAATATATTCACCCTCTTAAACCGCAACGTAAAGAGTCATTTGACGAACCGGTACCAGGCGACCCAATTGTTGTCATTAATGCAACAGATTTAGAAACCCGCTGGGAAAAAGTGGCAGCAACACCTGGTGTTACTGTAATTGAAGAACCTGAAGTGATCACTTACCCAAGAGCTAATGGCGGTAAAATTTCAGTGATGCAAACTATGGTTAGAGATGCAGATGGTTATTGGTTAGAAATAAATAAGATCATGGACAAACCAGCAAGCGATAAAGACTAAACTTAGTTAATTGAATAATTAGCTTTATATGTAAAAAGGGATCAAACGATCCCTTTTTTGGATCTAAGTATGTAATAAGTCGGCTTAGATTTTTACAATAACTTTGCCCATGTTTTCACCGCGCATTAAGCGACTAAACGCAGCTGGTGCGGACGCTATTCCTACACTTACATCTTCTTTCATTATTAATTTGTTAGCGTTCACTAACTCGGCACAAGCATCAATAAACTCTTGACGACGAGGCTCAAAATCATAAACAACCAAACCATAAACTATAGCGCGCGCTTTGATCCACATACCAGGCGAAGGGCCTGCCATGCGTTCTTTAGAATTTGTTTCTGCAATCATACCGCATAAGATCACTCTTGCACCTATGGCCAAACGTGCAGAAACTGAATGTAATAAATCGCCACCGACTAAATCAAAATAAATGTTGATGCCTTCAGGACAAAGTTTATCTAACGCTTGTTCAACATCTTGTGTCTTACGATTTATACAAGCGTCATAACCCAATTGGTTTATGGCGTAATCTACTTTTTCATCCGATCCAACAATGCCAATCACAGTACAGCCATTTGCTTTAGCTAATTGCCCAACCGTTGCACCCACAGCGCCCGTTGCCGCTGGAATAACAACAACATCTCCTGCTTGTGGTTGTGCCTGCCAGATCAACCCAGCGTAAGCGGTTAAGCCCGGCATACCTAACACAGATAATGCATGTGATGGCTGTTCTATATTACCAATCGCAAATACTGCGCTGTCTTTTTGAATGCTGGCTGTTTGCCAACCGCCCATACAACGTACCTGATCGCCTAAGTTAAATTTGGCTGATTTAGTTTCCACAACTTCACCAACCACTTCACCAAACATTAGACCATTTAGCTCTATAGAACCAGATACATGACGACCTGCAATCTGGCTACGCATATATGGGTCTAAAGATAAAAAGGTGTGTTTAATTTTTACTTCGCCATCTTGTAAAGCAGGTAATGTCACTGTATTAACGGCAAAATTCTCTTCACTTGGATAGGTATCAGGATAAGAAGCCAATGTGACTTGAGTAGTTTGTTGGTATGAGATATTCGAGTCTATGGTCATAATTACTTCTTAATAAGGTCAGTTAAAGTAGCAAATCGTTGTTCTATTCCGCTTTCAACTAAATGCAATTTAATATTCTTTGGTAAAGCCACATCCAATAACCGAGCACTGTATTTTTTCAACATACTGTCATTCCACAGGACGATATCGGAATTACAGGTAACACTTTGAATTTGAGCTGGGATTTCATTATATAACGCCGCTTTATAGGCATTACCATAACCCTCACCCGCTTTAAGGTAGTCTGCAAAAGTTGCTTGTAATACTGACAATGGCGGTTTAGCCGTTAATAACTTTGCCTTTTCACTAGTGTCATACCATGGGAAATACTGGAACAACTGGTTAACTATTTGCCATGTAGTGGTTAAATGTGAACCGTCTTGTTTAGGTGATAAATCAGGAAAATAGTGTTGCATAAATTCATCACGTTCATCATCCGTAAAAATAGCGGCATTTTCCAAAATTAATTGATGGCAAAGTTCTGGATATTGTTTACTAAATTCAATGGCGATTTGAGCGCCCGTGGCATTACCATATATTTTGGCGGTATTGCTATCGTCAGTGATAAAACACTGGATAAACTCAGCTAAACTATCGCAGTATTCTTTTAACGTTTCGCCACCGGTTGATAGTTTGTCAGAATCACCATAACCCGGCGCATCCCATGCGATGGCATAATAACCCGCTTGTGCAAACACTTGCATAATGGGCAACATAAACGCCGATGACAATGGTGATGGATGCAATAAAAAAACCATTGGGTCTGTGTTGTTACCCACAGTACGGTAATGAATATTTAGCTCCTGCTCATTTAATCTAATTGAGCAAAAGTGACGATTTACCGTATTCGCTGATTGCTTTTTAGCTTTTGATTCGAGATTAGTTTTTGATACACGGTTAGACATAATTACAAACCTAATGCAGTTGGGTTAAAGCGGTTTGTAGGGTCTAATTCTGCTTTCAGTTTTTTCAGTAAATTAAAATTAACTTCTGCTATGCCCTCTTTAAATTGATAGGTTTTGCCAATTTGCATATGTACACCACCTACTTTTTTATAAGCTTTTACTAAATCTATACGAATAGCTTGTACCGCAGCGGTTGCTGCTGGATTTTTAGCAAAACCTTTTACTTTTTTAATGTGAGCGGCATCAATCGCAAAATGATGTATTTCGTTTAATTCATCTGGCCAGAAAAATACCGGTTCCAATACAAATACATTGGTAGATACCAATGCCAGCAAATAACCAACTCCAATATTAAACTTATCTATGTTGGCTTGATGTTTAGCAAACACATCACAACTAGCTTGGTAAGCCGTGATGGCTTTTGAATGAGGGACGAGTGTGTGCACAGGAGCCCAACGTTCACCGTTAGGGCCTATCATGTTATTCACAGGACCAAATGGGTTAGCCCTTAATACAGTCGGTATTGTATTGGCGACTTCATTTGCGCCTTGGGTTTTGGCGATTTGACGAATCGCCAATAGTTTTTCTTTTACTGCCGCCTCTGATCTGTCTTCTACCCAAAAGTGAACTGACCATGATTCAGCTTCTGCAAAGTTACGGCCTGCCAAAGCTATTTTAGCGCCTTTTGTTAATGCTTTACCTATGCCACCAGCTGACTTCATCACACCAACTAATGATTTCACATCTGCGGTTAATGACTCTCTTTTTAATCGTTGCGCTTGCAAAAATGGGTCAAACCCACAACATTCCGTACTTAAATTTTGTCTTGCTACTTCTGACATGACTTTTGATTGTTGCTCAAAGGTATCAAAACAAAATGACACACCATCTTTGTATTTTAGTTGTGGTATTAAACGCAATGTCGCTGAGGTTTTTAAACCTAACGCCGCATTATCACAACAAAATAACCCCGTTAAGTCTGGACCGTAATGACGCATAAACGCAGAACCATTAACTTGTGCGGCACTGCCAGTATTAATAATGGTCCCGTCGGCCAAAATAACTTCAACAGATAAAACGGAATCAGCAGCAAAACCATATTGGCCACTGCCCCAAAATATTGAGTTTTGCGATAATCCGCCACCTATTGTGGCTTTACTGCCGGATAACGTGCCCCAATATGGCGTACGAAAACCGGTAGGCTCCAAGGCTTTATGCAGTTCTTGCCATGTACATCCCGCTTGCATAGTGACATACATATCTTCGGTGTTAATTTCTAATACTTTGTCAAAGGCAGAAGTATCCACAATCACACTGTTCTCTTCACTTGGAACAAAACCTTTGGTGTACGACATACCACCACCTCTTGGAATAACAGCTATTCCCGCAGATGTGGTTAATTTTATCGCTTCGGCTAATTTTTCAATTGAGTCTGGGCGGATCACCAAACCTGCTGGCAACTCTTTACAATATACATCTTGTGCATATAAGACTTTATTAGCTTCGTCCGTTAATACTTGTTCAGACCCCAAAAGCGCTATCAGCTGAGATGTTAATACTTCTATATTCATATACTTCACTTAATTACGTTTACTGTGAATTATTCTATGACCAGTTATTTAGTTTTAACTAGATTGTCGCAATGATTAAATACAGATAATACGGGTATACCCAGAAGGTACAATTGCCATTTAGCAATCAGACAAAATAAAGCCACCTATTACTAATTCACAATAGATGGCTTTATTACATTAAGTTTTAGTTAAAAACCAAAGTGTGGATTAACTTCTTTAACTTTTAACCCTGCTTGCATCCAACGTAAGTTCATACCAATTTTTACCGTGGTTCTATCACCCCAGATATAGGTAATGGTTTTACCCGTTTTGTTATCGATTAAACCAAACTTTAAAATTGGATCTGTTGTATTTTGATACGTTAATTGCGCTAGCTGAATTGAATAGCCTGTTTCTTCACCTGTTTTACTATCAACTAAAGGCCAGATTTGTCCTTCATTGTGTATTGTAATACCGCGATTAAAGCCCCATTTTGCATCGTCTGGTGCGTCTTTTCCGCCTAAACGGTTACCACCCCAACCTTCAAAATACGTTACTTTACGGTTGATATGAGCAATGCCTTGTTTATTACCAAAGATTTTTTTGCCATCTTCGTCATGTGCTGTATCGGAAATCCAAATTTCATTGTCGGTTAAGCGTAACGTGTCATTAAAGTACATCATCTTGCCAGAACGTTTAGATTTAATAGCACAGGTGTTTTCACCCATAATACCGTCAAAGTATTCACCTTTAGTATTCCACTGCCAATATACTTCACAACCTGGATAGGTCGTAATCTCATCGGTTGTTAAGGTTTGGTAAATGGCTGGATTTAAATGTGCATCTGCGTATTTAGCTTCATCTTTAAAACGATAGATATTAAGTTGTACCGCACCTTTTTCTTCGTTACGGATAAACTGATACAGACGTTGGCGATAGACTTTATTAACATCGCCGTCCATGTACTGTTTTACAAAATAGGTTTTTCCTTCTAAAGCCGGTGTTGGCACTGGTGCAAATATATGATGAATATGTTCATGCACTTGTAGTTCTTCATTTTTTACTTTGTCTATTTTGTCTTGCCAGTTTTGTTCATGATTATCAAACTCAGCAGCAAACCAGTTATGGAAAAGTTGCTCTTTAATCGGATCGTCTACTGGTTTTTGTGTGGAAGTTTGCTCTACTGCTGCACAACCGCCAAGGGCTAACGTAATCGCTAACGTTATAGATGCTGCTGATATTATCTTTTTCATTATTATTATCCTTTTTGACTTTGTAGCAATCTACCTAGATAAGGTGTTCTTGCCCAATGACGGATGTCAATTAGGAGATAGATCTGTTCTGTTATAGGCTTTTGTCACAATATGCTCTGTCATCAAAAGACTCACAGAAGTAACCTATAAACCTTGAACTATATAACTCAAGCTTTACACTAACTTTGACAAATCAAACTTGTGTAATACCACCTACTAATAAGGTCACACTAAATGCAAAAAACAATTCTCCTAACTGGCGCGACGGATGGCATTGGCCTAGCGACAGCAAAAGTATTAGTAGGACTTGGGCATACCGTTTTACTTCACGGCAGAAACAGTGAAAAACTTGAAGCGGTTAAAACATCTTTGTTAAACATAACCAAACAGCCAGAACAAATAGCATGTTATGTTGCGGATTTATCTGATTTGCATGACGTAATTAAACTCGCCAACGCGGTAAAACTAAAACATTCCTCGCTTGATGTATTGATCAATAATGCTGGCGTATTTAAAACACCTGAACCAATCACAAAAAAGGGTTTGGATGTTCGATTTGTGGTTAATACCATAGCACCGTATTTATTAACCAAATTATTACTGCCTTTAATGTCTAAAACCGGACGAGTCATTAACTTGTCATCTGCGGCACAAGCCCCTGTTGATATTCCTGCATTATTAGGTCAAGTGGCTATTACTGATGATTTTTCTGCCTATGCACAAAGTAAACTTGCCATTGTATTTTGGACACAATTCTTAGCTGAAAAATATGGGCAAAACTCAATTAATAGCCCTGCATTTATAGCTGTTAATCCGGGTTCTTTATTAGCCAGTAAAATGGTAACCGAAGGTTTTGGCATTGCAGGTAATGACCTAAGTATTGGTGCTAATATTGTTAGTGCTTTGGCACTTGAAGATGTATTTTCAAATGCTTCTGGCCGATATTTTGATAACGACGCTCAACAGTTTGCAGACCCACATCCGGATGCAACCGATAAAAGTAAAGTCGATAACCTTATATTCGCAATGAAAAACATCATTACGGAATTAACTGGTTAATAATATCAATCCCGCAGAATTTGATGACGTTTAGATAAAAGCTTTGTTCTGTTTCATCTTTTTAATAGCGTCTGGGCTATAACCTAAGTCAGTTAAAACCTGTTCTGTATCTTGGCTAAAACTCGGTAAATCAAAATTAGGTTGTGCTGGTTCTTGTTGATATTTTATTGGCACACCTAAATGGTTATTTCCGTTTTTGTCTGTTATTAACATTTCTCTTTCAAACAGGTGCTGCTCCCGCATAGCGCTGTTTAAGTCTCTAACCGGCGCCCAACATACATCAACATCCGCTAAAAACACTTCCCATTCTGTTAACGTTTTAGTGCTGAATGTTTCTATAAAATATGCTTTTACCGGGTCTTGTCCAATGCCCGGTGGCAACTTACATAAGGCATATAAATCATCACGTTGTGTTTCATTGTCACACAGCGCCGTTAATAAATTATGGGTAAACTTCAGCTCTGAACCACCTAAAGTTAAGTATTTATTATCCGCAGTTTTATAAATGTTATACATAGCTGAGCCGCCCCAACTGCGCTCCTGTTTTGGTACAGGCGAACGCGACTCGGCAAATGGAGGTCCCATAACATTGGCATACCAAGCAACTAACGAGTCTTGCATTGAGATATCCATATAATCTCCAAGACCAGTTTGTTGTTTGCGAATAATCGCCATTAATACCCCAGAAAAAGCCATCAAACTGCCAGCCATATCCGCAACTGGCATTGCTGGTTGTGCTGGCTGACCATCTAAACCTTCGTTAATGAATACGGCACCTGAATCTGCTTGAATGCTTAAATCATGAGCCGGCGCTAAGCGTTTTGGTCCAGTTTGACCATAGGCAGAAATTGAACAATAGATAATACCGGGGTTTATTGCTTTAACTTGCTCGTAACCAATCCCTAAACGGTCTACAACACCAGGACGGAACGCTTCAACAATCACGTCTACTGACTCACATAATTTCAGGAAGGCTTGTTTGCCCTCTTCTGATTTGAGGTTTAGGTTAATCGATTTTTTGCCACGAAATACATTACGAAACCAAACCGACTCACCGTTTTGTGTTAAGCCAACCTGACGAACCGGCTCGCCTCCCGGAGGCTCAAGACTAATAACTTCTGCACCGTGATCGGCCATCATCATAGTAAAGTGAGGTCCCGGTAAAAACAGGGATAAATCCAAAACTTTTATGCCTTCGAGTTTCATAACATAGATCTCTAAATACTTATTTAATTAGCGTTAAAAAGGCCATGTTACGGCCTATTTAAAGAATGACTAAATTGCACCTTGCTCTTTTAAAGCCGCTATTTGGCTTTCGCTATAACCTAGCTCTGCCATTAGTTCGTTGGTGGTATTACCCATTTTTCCACACGCTTTACCTTCAAGGCGTTTACCATCCACTTTGATTGGGTTACCCAATATCTCCATGTCTGGACTTGATGGATGTGGCACTTTACGCACCATACCAATGTCACGAATATATGGATTTTCCAAAGCTTGCGGTAAGTCATAGACCGGTGCACAAGGGATTTTACCTTTAAGAATTTCTAACCAATCTGCGGTATTGTTAGCGGCCATCACCCTGTCTATTTCTACCGTTAACACATCTCGATTATCTCGACGCTGAGCCACGGTTTTAAAGCGTTCTTGTTTTAATACATCGTCATTTAACAAGTCCATTAAGATGTCCCAAAACTTATCTGTCATGGCCATTAAAAAGATATAACTGTCTCTTGTTTTATATAGCTGACAAGGCACAGTTGCTGGATGTGCAGAGCGAGCAACTCGTTCTGTTACGTGGTTTTCATTTAAGTACCAAGTTGCAGGGTAAGATAACTGATGCAAAGCAACGTCGAATAAAGAAACATCCACATCACGACCTTGACCTGTTCGGTAAGCGCCTAACAAACCAGCGGTTAACCCTAATGAGGCAACAGCACCCGTCATAAAATCAACCATAGACACGCCAAAACGTGCAGGTGCTTGGCCTGGCTCACCCGTTAAAGACATTAATCCAGCTTCTGCTTGCATTAAATAGTCATAACCCGGCCAATTTGCTCTGTCATTATCTCGACCGTATGCAGATAAATGACCACAAACTATCTTAGGGTTGATATGTTTTAACGCGTCGTAGGTAATGCCTAGTTTTTCCGGCTGATCACCACGTAAATTATTGGTCACGGCATCGGCAGTTTTGACTAACTGTTCAAAAACCTTACGCCCTTCTTCTGATTTTAAATTTAGCGTAATACTCTTTTTATTTAGGTTAAAGGTTTGAAAAAAGTAACTGTCATTTTCGCCCAAAAAGAAAGGCCCAGTTTGACGAGATACATCACCGCCAATTTTAGGGTTTTCCACTTTAATAACTTCGGCACCCATGTCCGATAAAAACATAGATCCGTAAGGACCTGCACCATATTGCTCTACAGCAATAATGCGAATACCTTCTAACGGTAAATGTGTACTCATTTCGTTGTCCTTGGGTTCGTTTGAACCTTGAATTCATTGTGACACTAATGGCCTAACTTAACGTTAGGCCCATTAGGATGTGCCATTAGATTTTATGTTTTTCTACAAGTTGCTTAGCAATGATAATACGCTGCATCTCATTGGTACCTTCACCAATACACATCAGCATAGCGTCACGGTAATAACGCTCAATGTCATATTCGACTGAGTAGCTATAACCACCAAAAATACGCATAGCTTCATTGGCACAAAATACACCGGCTTCAGAGGCAAAGTATTTCGCCATGCCCGCTTCCATGTCACAACGCTCACCGGCGTCGTATTTCTCAGCTGCTTGTTCTATTAACAATCTTGATGCTTCAACTTTAGTGGCCATTTCACCCAGTTTTAATTGGATTGCTTGATGGTTACAAATAGGCGTACCAAAGGCTTCACGTTCTTGTGCATATTGCACCGCTAATTCCATCGCACCACGAGCGATACCAGCACCACGAGCAGCAACATTTATACGACCTAATTCTAGACCGCCAATGGCTTGGAGGAATCCTTTGCCTTCCTCACCACCCACTAAGTTTTCAGCTGGTACACGGAAGTTAGTGAATACCACTTCACAGGTATCAATAGCGCGATAACCCAGTTTTTTCATTTTGATCACTTCGATACCCGGAAGGAAGTTTCCTTCGGCATCTTTGGTCTCAACAAAAAACATGCTGGTGCCTTTATGGCGTGGCTGTATTTCAGTATCGGTTTTCACTAATACCGCTAAAGAGTTACCGTTTAATGAGTTAGTGATCCAAGTTTTAGCGCCATTGATAATGTAATCATCGCCGTCACGCACTGCGACAGTGCGGATTGCTTGTAGATCACTACCTGCATTGGGTTCTGTTAATGCAATGCCGCCACGTAATTCACCTGTTACCATACGAGGCAAAATACGTTCTTTTTGTGCGTCAGTTCCACAACGTTCAACTAAAGATGCTTGTATAAGGTGCGAGTTAAAAATTCCCCCCGGAGCCATCCAAGCAGAAGCCACTTTAATTACTATTTTGGCGTAAATTGAGGCAGGTAAACCCATGCCCCCAAAGTCTTGACCGATAGTTGCACCAAACAGACCTAAGTCTTTCATTTGCTCAACTAAGTCATGCGGGTATTTGTCCGCTTGATCATATTCTTGTGCAATGGGACGAACTTCGTTTTCAACCCATTTATCGATCATATCGATAATGGCTATTTCATCTTCTTTTGAATAAGCTTCAGACATGATTAGTCCTCCAAATCTTCAACCGCATGACCCACTTTTGCGATTAACATTTTACGAACAAACTGACATACCTGAACGCCGTCTTGGTTAATACCACGAGTTCTAATAGTCACTATACCTTGTGTAGGGCGTGACTTAGATTCACGTTTTTCTAATACTTCTGATTCTGCGTATAAGGTGTCACCAACAAACATAGGGTGAGTCATACGGATATCATCCCAACCTAAGTTCGCAATGGCTTTTTGGCTACAATCCGTCACGCTCATGCCAACCATTAAGGCGACCGTTAATGGTGAACAAACTATGCATTTACCAAATTCACTTTTCTTAGCAAACTCTTCATCAAAATGCATTGGATGGGTATTCATTGTCATTAATGTGAACAGGTGATTATCGTATTCAGTAATGGTTTTGCCCGGACGGTGTTCGTAAATATCGCCAACGTGAAACTCTTCAAAATAACGACCAAACGTTTCGCGATAACGGTTTTCACCTACTTTCTTTGATTTTTGAACCATAATAATTACCTCTTTACCTAATATTTTGTTTACTGACTTAGTCTCTAAATCAGTTTTAAATGGGTTTAATTAGCCGCGGCTGCTAATTGTAAAATTCGTTTTGAAGCCAATATGATTGGCCTGTCGACCATGCGTCCATTGACCACAACCACACCGGCATCTTCTTTACCGTCAACCGCAGACATCACGGCATTGGCATATTCGATTTGCTCTGCTGTAGGTGAAAATGCTTGATGGATAGCCGCTATCTGACATGGGTGTATCGCCGCTTTTGCGGTATAACCCAACGCCTTCACTTTTTGCGTTTCGTTGATTAAACCCGCCTCATCTTTAATATTGACGTAAGGCACGTCGATAAGGTCAACTTTGGCCTTAGCTGCCGCTAACACCAGCTGACTACGAACAAACAACAGCGGTTCGTAGCTAAAGTCACAACGTAATTCGGCAGACATGTCGGCTCCACCAAACATTAACGCTGCTACTTTTTTTGATGCACAGGCAATTGAATAGGCATTATCTAAACCCGTTGGGGTTTCAACTAATGCAATTAATTGAGAATTGTTATCTGCAAGAATTTGACTGGCCTTGGCAATTTCGTCGGCACTTTCACATTTGGCTAACATAATGTAAGCCGGGTTTACTGCGGCTAATGCTTGCAAATCTGTTAAACCAAGCTCAGTCACCAAAGGGTTAATACGAACACACACATCGCGGTTGCCCGCTTGTATATATTCGATTACCGCTTGGCGAGCGGAGTCTTTATCTGTTGGTAGTACCGCATCTTCCAAGTCAATACAGGTTAAATCTGCACCTGCGTTTTGCGCCTTAGCAAAACGGTCTGGTTTTGAGCCCGGCACAAACAATAATGAACGAATAATGTCAGACATTATTTTACTGCCTTTGTTGAGTCGTCCGTTTTGGCCACGTTAGCTTGAAAGTGTTCCGCTATATCCTGACGAGTGGCAAACCACACACCCGGCTTGCTCTTAATGTATTCAAAAAATTCTTTTAGTGCCCAAATACGGCCAGGTCGACCAATAATTCGTAAGTGTAAACCTATGCTCATCATGCGCGGCTGCTCTGCACCTTCTTCGTATAAAACATCAAAGGTATCTTTGGCATACTTCAACCAAGCTTCTGGTGTGTACGACGGAGCAACCCACATTTTCATGTCGTTAGAATCTAATGCGTAAGGCACTATCACCATAGGTTCATCTGACCCATTTACGGTATCCCAAAAAGGCGCATCTGAACTGTAATCATCCATGTGGTACAAGAAACCTTCTTCTTGTAATAAACGGCGGGTATTTTCAGTTAATAAATAACGTGACAACCAACCTAATGGGCGTTTACCCGTCGTTTTTTCAATACTCGTCACGGCATTTTTTATAAATTGACGCTCTTCGGTTTCATCCATACGGAATTGATGGATCCAGCGATACCCATGCGAACAGGTTTCATCATCACGACGGGCAATTGCCTCAGCCAAATAAGGCGCTCGCTCTAAACTGACGGCAGCAGCTGTCCACGTTGCACGTATATCGTATTCATCCAATAACTTGATGATGCGCGGGCCACCTTCATTAATACCGTACTGATAGTTAGATTCGTTACCGTAATTACGCATTGGTTTTTTAAGGTGCACCATGAGTTCATCAACGGGCTCCATGCCTTTATCACCATCTTTAACAGTGTATTCAGAACCTTCTTCAACATTCACAACCACTGACATTGCCAGTCTTGCACCTTCAGGCCATTGATAATTATTTGGCATTTCATTCTCTCTTTTACCGAGCAAAACTCGGTTTACTAATACTTAATTAACGATTATTTACGGACAACAATTGGCAAAAATGCAGCTAGTGGTACTCTTCACCACCTGAAACATTCATACATTCACCTGTGATATAACTGGCTTGGTCTGAACATAAAAACGCACAAGCTTTGGCTGTGTCTTCTTGCAGTCCAGGACGACCTAGCGGAATACGATCTCGCATGTCTTGCATATATTTGTCGTGGCCTTTACCTGTTACTTCTGAGAAGTGTGAGTTTTGCCATGCCCCCAACCCTGTGGTTACGTGGTTTGGGCAAATTTCATTTACATTGATTTTGTATTGACCTAACTCTTGTGCGGATACTCGGGTTAAGCCATTCATGCCATGTTTTGATGTGGTATAAGCTGATGCATGGGCAAAGGCAGATTTTGAAGCTTGAGAACCAATATTGATGATCTTGCCTCCATTGCCTAACTCAACCATTTTCTCTGCCGCAAACTTAATACCTAAGAAAGTGCCTCGTAAATTTACGTTGAGAACGGCATCCCACTCATCTACGTCCATTTCTAGGATAGGTTTCATTAAGTAACCAATGCCTGCGTTATTAACCCATATATCTAAACTTCCGTATGTGTCGACAGCAAATTGTGCTGCCGCTTTTACTTCATCAGGATTTAATACGTTACAGATAAATGAAGAGGCTTCGCCACCAGAAGCTTTAATGTCATCGACAATCTTTTGCATTTCATCGGTAGTGCCTATGGCAGACTCTGGCATATGCGCACCGGCAGCTTTGCCGATATCTGTGATGATGACTTTACAACCTTCTGCAGCTAAACGTTTAGCCATGGCCTCGCCTAAACCAGCATGACGACCTGCGCCTGTGATCACAGCAACCTTGCCTTGTAATTCTGGATATTGAATATGAGATGTTTGAGACATAGTTTATGCCTCTATTTTTGAAGTCATGATGAATAAAGGGTTGTCGGCAAACGACTGAAATTCGCCAGCTACTTTTTGCATAACAGCAGAGGACGCATCTTTACCAAACTGTTCCATGTCGTTAATTTCTAATATTTCGATATATTGATATGGCGAATTATCTTCTGACATTAAAAGCCCTTCCGCTTTTAATACGGCAAACTTATCTACCGATGGCAAACCACTGGCCGTTGGAATATCAGTTGTTTTTGCCCAGCTTTCATATTCTGAAACTTGAGCCGTGTCTTTTAAATTAAACAATACAATGATAGTCGTCATGCTTTTCCCCTAGGAACATAAATTCTTTTTATTTGTCCGGACAAATTTAGTAACTGAGGTGCAAGAAGTCAATCGCAAGAACTAGCTGTAACTAGACGATTTGATATATGGCAAATAGGGGTGCGTTAAAAGTCGATATTGCGGGGTCAGATCTGAATTAAACCGATTGAAATGAAGATTATTGGTTTATCACGTTACGAGGTTAAATGGCTTCTGCTAGTGCAAAAGTTATCTAATACATATCCATATACTTAATTTTAAGTCTTATCACCAACCTTTATCAGAAAACTTGAGCTTCTTTATTATATTGGCACCGCGCAACTTAATGTCAATTTTGGCATTAGAGCATTATTCTGTTACCACTGTCTTTTTCCCTGCAGTAACAGCATTAGCTTGTATTACACTGATTGGATTAGTGATGTATAGACGCAAAGTTTTTACTTTAAAAACGGCTGAGAATAAATGTAACTCGTTTCTGAATAGAAGTGGGTGTCCAGCTAACTTATCTTTGGACAAAAGTGAGTTTGAACGTTCAATTCAGCCGGCGCCGAAGGCGGTCGGCTGCAATTTATTGTTATGTGGCAGATCATTCTAAGCTCTTTATGGTTTCAACAACCTTTTGCAATCCGTTTTTAAATGCATGATCGTTACCGCTAAGTTGATGAGCAATTGCGTCTGTGAAATGTGTCTGATAGTGCTTCATGTGGTCGCAAGGAACAATAGGATCATTAAGGCAATGATAGAGATGGACTTTGCGAAGTTCAGGAAGATGGTCTTGAAAATTCCCTTTCAAAGTAAAATCATTCACATTCCAACCGTCTCTTCCCCAATATGGTACTGATATTAACAAAAGGCCTTTTATACGTAAGTTGGTTTCGGTTTCCTCTTCGGAAAGATATTTTAACAACATGCTTCCCCCTAACGAGTGGCCTATTAAAATAACTTCTCCTGTTAGGTTGGCAAGTTTATGGTTAAACATTGATTTCCACATAGAAAATTCAGGCGCTTCTGGATCTTCAATTATTGGACACTGTATTTCATAGCCACTCCCAAGTGACTTACTTAGCCACTCGACAAAGTCATGACTCCCTTGACCTGGACTGCCTTGCGCTCCCCCACTGTGAGCAATAAAAATCTGCTTTGACACCTGAGAACTCCTTTACTGGGAAATATATGCCCACACTAAAAATTTAAGCCGATTTGGCATGGTCACTAATACACAGAACGCCCGCGTAATAGGCGCGAACTTGTGAGCGTCTTAATTCACGCGTTTGTTATGCGTAAAATACAACAGTTCAGTCGACAGTTTAGCGAGTTGATCAATACAAGTTCCCCACCCATCGACAAAACCTATATCTGCGAATTACATTGCCACCCACTTTAAATTATTACCGAATTACATTGCCACCCACTTTAAATGAAACTTACGAATTACATTGCCACCCACTTTAAATGCCCATAGTTAGCAATTAAGCTGTCTTTAGCTGCAGACTCTGCTAAAACCACACGGAAAAACTGTTTAGCACCGATTGATGTTTTGGCCACCTCCAGCTGAACTAATTGCTGTGGCTGCAATTTAGAAAAGAAGTTTTGCTCATCAAAGCAGTAGGCAATGACGCTGGCTTTGTGATCAGTCAAAGTCAATTCCCAATATGGCTGGCCGTGCTTATCGACTCGGGCAACAAACCCTACTAAAAAGTAAATACCTTTAAAACGCATGAAATTCGTCGCATCGTTTAAACATGGCTGTATAGAATTATTGATCTTCATCTTGGTCACCTTTTTTGTCATCTACAAAAAGTTTTTCTACTAAAGTGTTCATCGCACTGCCGTCATTCCGAGTTAAATTAGGGACATATCGCGAGTAAACACGAAACAGCATTTCGGTATTTGCATGGCCCATTTGACGTGCTATCCATTCTGGTGACTCACCAGAGGCGAGCCATAATGTCGCGGCGGTATGACGCATTTGGTAAGGGTTTCGTTTTTCTACTCCAACTAAACGAAGTAAGGGATACCAGACATGCTTTGTGACAGAGTTGTACTCAAGAGGTTGGCCCGCTTTAGTGACAAAAACATAATCACCACTGCCGGTACGTGACTTCATAACTTTAAAGGCGTTGTAGACTTGATCACTCATGTAGATCTCGCGCTGACTAAAGTCGTTTTTGGTATAAGCGGCCTCACCTGCCGAAATAGTTTCGCGGATCATGATCAGGCGCTTCTCAAAGTCGACATACTTCCAACGCAAGCCATCAATCTCACTGGTTCGCATACCGGTAAAAAACCGAATTAAGAAATACTCTTTAAAGTCTGGGCGACAGTTATCAAGAATCACCTTAATTTCTTCCGGCGTAAAAGGCTTGATATCCGTCTTCGGGACCTTTAAAGGCTTAATGCTTTTGTAAGGTGATATAAAATCAAACCGTTCAGCAGCTTCATTAATAATGGCTCGAAAGATCTTCAAGTGGCGATTAACATGCCCAGGTGAAAATGCTGCTCCATCTCTCTTTTTTAGGTTACAAAGATGCCCTCTAAATTGAAGAACTTGGGATTTAGTCACTTCATTTACCGGAATATCTCCAAAATATGGGATCACGCGATTTTCGATGATATTGGTGACTGTTGTAAGGTAGCTCTTACGCCACTGCACCTTGCTCTCTTGAAACCAAGTTTTTGCAAACTGAGTGACCGTCGGTATCGCTGAGTTTCCCTGCACTTTTTGCGCTACCGCATCGAGCTTTTTAATCGCTGAGCCATTAGGAAATGTCTCTTTATAATTAAACGTACCCAGTAAGATTTCCGCTTCTATCTTGTCTAACAATGCACGTAGACGTTTTCGGTTCTGCGCCGTATCGTTAAGCTCGGTTTGCTCACGGCAGCGAATATTTCGATATCGAAAGTCGATATACAACTTTCTAGTTTCCTTTCGGACATTGATACTAGCCATTATGTTGACCTCCCATAACTGAACTTCCATTTGTCATAGGAATGGCCATTGCTTGCTGTGAAAATTTACACATGTCGCGTTGAATCACTTCCCAGTTATACAAAATTTTACGGCCACCAAATGGTCGAAAATAATGAATTCCTCAAGCAAAACAGAATCCTTTAGACGTTCACGAATGGTGCGAGTGTCGTATTTGATCAACTTTGAAAGTTCTAATGTCGTAACAAAATTTGAACTCAATTGCATAGCTATCTCCTAAAACAAATGTTAAGTTAGGCAACAAATATTCATTCACAAATTCAATTTGTCATCCTAAATGACATTATGCATCCCAAAATGCAATTGTCAGTAACTTTTTGTTATTCTGGATAACATTATGCTATTCACGGGGTTAATCGGCATGATTAGGTGTCACTTGGCTCGCCTTATGGGCGAAAGAAAAATGAAAATAATGGACGTAGCACGCGAAACTGGTCTTAATCGCAATACGGTAACGTTACTTTATAAAGAAACAGCACAAAGAATCGACTTAGATGCAGTCGATAAATTGTGTGATTTGTTTGATTGTGAAGTTGGGGAGTTGTTGGAGAAAGTCGAGTAAGTCCTTAGCTTTGAGCACATACCGAGATTGACATTAATTATTTCTGAAAACTTAAGCAATACATAGAGCGAAAAAGTGAATAATAGTTCGAAAAGCATACATGATACCGATAACTCTGAAGTTTCTACTAAAGAGATAAACAAGGTTTACAATTACTTTAATAAAATTCAACGCCATATTCTAGCCCACCTTAGCCAAGAAAATAGCGAGAATGTTCTCATCTATCAGTCCAACCAATTAACTACTATATTGATATTGTTAGAAGTAGTTTCGAAAACCTACCCTATTTCTCGTAATTTTATAACAACGAAAATGTTTGAAGAAGGTAACGTTGAGTTACTTTTAAGAGAGTTGCTAAAAAAGCCAGAAAAAAGACAATGTAAAGAGCTAATTTCAATCCCTCTTTTAACTATTGCAAGTTCGACTTTTGAATTGGCACAATACTACTCAATGAGCATGATGGAAGGCATTGCTCCACTTATAGCAAAAATGGGTTTAGAGAGATTTTGTGAACCGGACAACTTTGTGATTAATAATGTTTTAGGACAGGTATTTGAAAAACATATAAATAAAAAAGAAACCGGTGCATATTACACAGATATAAATACCACTCAATATATTACAGAAACCTCTATTCTCTCTAACATTATTGTTTCATGGGCATCAAAAGATAAAGCAATTGAAACGTATATTTCTGCGCCTGAGAGCCACAGCCTAGAAACTTACATTGCAAAAAACAACTCATTATTTATATTACTCCAGGATTTAGTAACTAATTCAAATAATTTGGATTTGATAAGGGAGATTGTTAAGTCCATTAAAGTACTAGATCCAACATGTGGGTCTGGCGCCTTTGTTTTCTCCGCATATAAAGTAATCAAAAAAGTTCACAACCTTTTGAGAATTCAGAGTAAGCAGCCTTTCCAGTTTATAATGAATAATAATATCTTTGGAATTGACCTCGATAAAGAAGCTATTGAAATTCTAACTATCAGACTTTGTATTGAGGGACTAAAACTAAATGTTGACTGTTCAGGTCTCGCAAACAATTTCTACTGTGACAATACATTGACTTCATCAATTTTCGATAATCATAAATTCGATTGCATAATTGGAAATCCCCCTTATTTAGAATACAGGAAAGTAAAACATCAATACTCTTTAGCAAACTATCAGGTTAAAAAATGCAACAACTTATATGCGTTTGTACTCGAAAAATCGTTGAGATTACTTAAAGAAGGTGGGTATATGGGCATGATAATTCCAATCTCATATATTTCAACAAAAAGAATGTTTCCTATAAGGGACTTACTAATAAAAAATAGTAAGATACATTTCTGTGCTAGTTTCGCAGATAGGCCTTCATGTTTATTCAATGGAGTGCACCAGAAACTGAATATTATATTTTTACAAAAGAAAACGTCTTCAGTTTCAACAGATATTTATACAAGTAACTATAAGCATTGGCTAAAAAAAGAAAGTGTAGATCTTTTTAATCAAATTTATTTCATTAAAAATACTATTGAAAGTAACGATTTTATTTATAAGATCGGAAACACCTTAGAACATGAAATAATAGATAAAATTATTAATCGCTCTAGAATTTGCTTGATTGACAACTGCGTAACTGAAAGTTCTCATAAGGTGTATTTGAATATGCGAATGGCCTTCTGGGGCAAAGCATTCAATGTTCCTCAAAAATCTCGTGAATATAAAGAATTTAATTTCGCCAATGCGGAAGAAGCAGCTTTGTTCACACTTATTGTGAATTCAAACCTTTATTTCTTTTTTTGGGAGAGTATTTCTGACGCATGGCATATAACAAACAAAGATTTGAGCAACTTCAAAGTGGATTTTAAAGAGTTTAGCTCCGCTCAATTAAGCCAAGCAGTGGAATTGTGCAACGAGATTAACTTATCTCTAGAAAAAACGAAGAAATACATTGGGTCAGTTCAAACTGACTATGAATATCAACATAAAAAAATCAAACATACCATCGACAAAATTGATGATATTTTATCTAACTACTTTAACTTCAATAATCAAGAAAAGAATTATATTAGGAATTATCAGTTAAAGTATAGACTCAACGACGAATTTGAAAACTATATGATAGGCAAATAATAAGTGAATGTAATAGACCTTTTTTCAGGGGCTGGTGGGTTTTCCACAGGTCTCGAGCAGTGCGGTTTTGAGATAGTTCTTGCTAATGAATTAGATCCGTCCATATCCCATACTTATAAAAAAAATCATCCTAAAACATTGATGATAAATCTAGACATTAATAAATTTGTAAATCAAATAGACGATAATATAGATCTGTATCTAAACGAAAGCGGCCTTGATGCAAGTACAGTAAAGCGAAAATTGGCAAATATAGATCTGGTTGTAGGCGGCCCTCCGTGTCAAGGTTTTAGTATGGCAGGCGAGCGAATACGAAAAAGTAAATCATTTTTGGATGATCCACGTAATTTTCTGTTTAATTCTTACTTTAAAGTCATTCAAAAATTTGAACCCGAGTACTTCCTTTTTGAAAATGTAGTAGGTTTACTCAGTATGAAAAGTGGAGATATTTTGAAACAAATTGAATTGCTTTTCTCTGAAAAAAGTAATTTTAAAAGAGGCCGGTACTTTCTAACTATAAAAGTTTTTGATGCCAGCGAGTATGGGGTTCCACAGCAGCGTAAGAGAGTAATAATTCTAGGTTCAAAAAAACCAGTAGAATTTGACGAATTAATCAAGCGAACACTTTCAAATTTAGATCCTGAATTGAAGAAACGTTTTACGAATAAAGTAAGTTTGTCCGATGCCATCTATGACCTAAACTACTTGGAGTCTGGCCAAGGCGATATGATTCAAGAATATACCACTACTGTAACCTCAAATTATCAAAAAGCTATGAGAGGTAATTCAAAGAAACTATTTAATCATGTAGCTCCGAAACATACAGACCTCGCTTTGACTCGCATAAAACAAATTAAAGAAAACCAGAATTGGAAAAACTTAATTGAACATGAAAGCATAAAATCAGTTCACAGCGGTGCATATGGCCGATTATCTTGGGATAAACCTACTAAAACCATTACAACTAGATTCGATACACCCTCCGGCGGTCGATTTATTCACCCAGAAAAAGACAGAACTCTAACTCCGAGGGAAGCCGCTAGAATACAGTCTTTCCCTGATGATTTTGTTTTCTTAGGTTCAAAGTCATCAATTTGCAAACAGATAGGCAACGCAGTCCCTCCACTATTAGCAGAATTTTTAGGTCTTATAATAAGGAATATTAAATGATTAAAGAGCTCGATAAAAGAATTAATAACATTAAGAGCCTCGAGAAAGATCAGTGTTGGTACATCACACGCCAATCTTTAGATTTCAAAGATTTATGCTACGCAGCAAAAATAGTAAACACATTTAAAGATAGAAGTGATCAGAATATTAATTTCGAAAGCTTCTTTAAAGAAAAAGCAGCGGAATACAATATTTCTACAGTTCATCGAATGACAAGAAATTGTCTTTATGTCGGATTGTGTCAAACAAGTGGAAGTAAATTCGAAGATTATTATATCACTTCAGAGTACAAAGAGATTGAGAAACTATGTGAGGGCAAGTTTGAAAATGTCGATTTATATGAAGAGATTATGATCAAGCTTATTGAGAAAATATTCATATCTGCAGAACATGATGAACAAAATGACGACTTACGAAAAAATATAAGACTTCACCCCACTTTATTTCTTTATAAAATATTGGCTTCTCTTTATGATCTTGGTTTAGCACCAGAAATTA
Organism: Psychrosphaera sp. F3M07; assembly: GCF_018860345.1. Taxonomy (GTDB): domain Bacteria; phylum Pseudomonadota; class Gammaproteobacteria; order Enterobacterales; family Alteromonadaceae; genus Psychrosphaera; species Psychrosphaera aquimarina. The sequence goes on from NZ_JAHKPJ010000028.1 coordinate 140,373, forward strand.
CTCTAAATGAATTTAGATTATTTGTAGGAACAGCTGAAAGATATCAAGACTGGTTTACGACTATAGCTTTAATAATCGAAAGCAGGAAAGATAACAGTGTATTTGAACTCGAAGAGTTAAATGACTTATATGATAAGTTTGAAGAATCTAGCCATTTACCAAAAACAGTTACTGAAGGAAATCGGTTCAACGTTCTGTTTAAAAATTTACCTTTTCTTGTAGTGACTCAGAGTAACATCAAACTAAGTACAGACTATATCCAAAAGATTAAGACGAAGTTAATTAAATATGAAAGTCTTTTAGTTAATGCAACTGATTTAGAGAATATCAATTTAGACGACCTGTTTGTTAAAATAGACCAAGAAACAATAACTTCTAGTATTAAAGTTGAGGAAATTCACGCTAATTATTTTAACAAAGAACTAGCAGTTGGTGACAACAGAATATTTTACGGCCCTCCTGGAACCGGAAAATCACAATTAGTCCTAAAAAATATTCAAAAGTTAAATTTACCTCCTCAAAATATAGAAGTTGTTACTTTTCATCCTGAGTTTGATTATCAATCTTTTATTGGCACTTATAAACCTGTTTCTGTTTTTGATGGAAACACATCTAACTCAATTCAATACAGGTTCGTTCCTCAATCATTTATAAAGATTTACGCGAGAGCTTGGCTTAATCCAAACGAGAATTTTGTACTACAAATTGAAGAAATAAACAGAGGCAATTGTGCGGAGATATTTGGAGATATTTTTCAGCTATTAGATAGAGATCCAAATTATAAAATATCAGCTAGCACAGAACTTTTGGCGTACTTAGCCGTTGAGTTTAAAGATAACCCTACTTTGCTAAAGTCGCTAGATAGCGGAAAGTTAATGTTACCTAATAATTTATTTATTTGGGCAACAATGAACACTTCAGATCAATCTCTATTTCCAATGGATAGCGCATTCAAAAGACGGTGGGACTGGGTCTACGTTCCTATAAACTACGACTGCACGGATTCAAACTTTAAAATTGTTCTAAAAGACGGAAGCAGCTATTCATGGCTCGAATTTATTCGTGAGGTTAATAAGCAAATAGTTTCAATCACACTGTCTCCTGATAAACAAATTGGTAACTGGTTTATCAACGCAAATAAATCAGAGCAAAAGGGTATCATCTCGCAAAAACAATTCATAAATAAAATTCTTTTTTATTTGTGGAATGATATTTTAAAAGAAGAGACTGACTCGTTTTTAACTAATGAGAACGGTGACACTATTCTTTATGATGATTTTTTTGATGCATCCAATGCAATTACTTTAATCAAGTCAATGTTTGCAAAACTTAGTGTCAAACAAATTGAGACGACTCCATAGGACAAAGTATAGGCGGAAATCTCTACTAATATGAAGCTATTTATAGAAGGATTGCGATATTGCAATCAGGATGATTTAAACTACCAAACAAACAGCTTTAATCTTTTTGATTCCAGAACAAAGGATGGCTCACTAATTTGTCGAAAAGTTGGTTATATTTGTTTAAATGGAGACCCTATTTTCATACTTCCGAAAATTTTTCTTTTGGATCTTGCGGTTTCCAAACTCGCTTGTTCTGATGGAATAAAAGGAGTCCCTTTTTTGCTAAAAGATCTAAATGAAAGCAAAATAAGTTATATTCAGAAAGTAATTTTTTTACACATAATGAGTATAAAAACTTTTAAACAGAGAAATCCCGAAACTACGATACTGCAAGAAAAAAAGCAATTAAGAGTTTCAAACCGAGCAAACAATAAACATCAATATATAATTGAGTTGGTGCTTGAGTTTGTCAACTTTTATAGAAAAAACAAGAACTTTCTTCTCTTCAATCTATTTAGACATAAATCTAAGATTCATAAAAACGTAAATTGGTCACGCACAGTTAGTAAAGAGTTTCCTGCATTTACAGATGAAAAAACACCAATCTACTTCTCTATAAGAAACTCGAAAAAAGAGCCTTATTATGAGGAGGAGTTACTTGTTTTATTCTACTCGATTCTAACGGATATGATAAAAAGATTTGGATTATCTGTAAAAATAGAAAGTCCTATTGTTAGGATTTCAGGCAAAAAACTACAAAAAGCTATAAAAAGCGCTCCTTACTTACTTCGCAAAATACAATACAGATATTTTTCAGATATTGAAAAGTCAATGTTCAGTTTAGTAAAGAGTTATTGTGAACTCAGCCAATCTGTAGATGAAAGTAATAACGTTTCTGAATACCTTGTATTAAACTCATATGACATTATTTTTGAAGACATGGTTGATTATTTAATTTCGGACTCTTTAATAAACAATGATTTAAAAGCTCTCAAATATCACCCGGATGGAAAGCAACTAGATCATATTTATTTAGGGCAAGGGTTATTCGATGTCTCGGAAGAAATTCATTATATTGGAGACAGTAAATATTACAAAGTTGCTAACGAAATTGATAAGGGGTCGGTTTTTAAGCAATTTACTTATGCGCGAAACATTCAAGCTTTTTATCTATCTAGTTTAAAATATAAAAACAAAGTTACCAGATACATTGAAAGTAATAAATATATCAAATATAAAGACAAAATAACCAAAGGTTATAATGTAATTCCTAATTTTTTTATTCGAGCTGGACTTCATAGTGATGCTAGTTTCTCGGATCCAGGTTTTAGTTTTGACTCAGATGAAACTCAATCGTTTTATCAAGAGTATAATAATTTACATGATGCAAACACTTACTTTATTCTAAGCTATAACGTAAATTACTTATACTTATTAAGCTCATACGCTAACCGCTCTTCGAGTGTATTACTTAAAACATCTATCCAACAATCTATACGATCAGACTTTGTCAAATTCATGAATAATAACTTTGTCTTTTACAAAAAAGAGTTCATTTCGTTAGAGCAACTTGAAGAGTTTGTTCAAGAATACTTTTTTAAACTAAATGGTAAAATTTATAGAACTAACTCTAACCCATACGAATTAATTTTATCTACAAGACCAAGCGATATTGAGCTCAATCATATTTTTGATGGTGAAATATTCAAATTAGTTTGAACAAATACGTGGTTTACAATACAGAGCGCTCCACCGTATCCAACCCATCGCGTTTAAAAACTTTTGGTCACACAGTGGTCACAGACCCAGTTTTCAGCGATTTTTGGTCACAAGGTTTGCGTCGGTTTTTAAAGGTTGGAATTTTGTAGAATGGCGCTCCCGACAAGAATCGAACTTGTGACTTAGACTCCGGAGGTCCACGTGATATCCACTTCACCACGGGAGCGTTTACTTACTTTTTGTGCAGTCGAGTATCTTTGTGTTTGGCGTGAAACAGCTGAAAAAGCCGCATCCCTCATTTTTACGTTTTGAAAACGTCGCATCCTCCGGAGGGACGCGTGAGATCCACTTCACCACGAGAGCGCACTGCATTAGGCTTGACCTAAAGCGCGAGCATTCTAATCAATTAAATAAGAATTGGCTAGTTTATAAAGGATTAACTTCATACTGATCGGCAATTAATAACACCACAAATTGCCCTCTACCTGTACCTATATTTACTAAATATGGTGTAATTTGGCGATTAATACTTCAAGTTTTATATTTATTGTGATTTTTACTTTTCAAAAGTAATGGATTTGGCTTAGTATAAAAGTAATTTAAACTAGTAATTTCAGTGTTTTTAGCTTTAATTACAAATTATCTTATTTTTCTTTGGAGAAGATATATGTCACTAATGACAATTGATGAAGTTGCTGAATTCCTAGGTGTGAAAGATGTTCGTGTTATTCGTTTAGAGCGTGAGCATTTGTTAAATGCGGCAGATAGAGATGCGGATGACAAACCGTTATTCGACAAAGCCGATGTTGAAAAATATAAAGAAATCGCTTTACGTTTGGGCGGTCTTTAATACTCCAAATTCTGTAGAAATCGTATATACCTGTTTGTTTCTTGGTTATTTTTTTGAGCCCATGACAAACAGGTTAATGCGTATATCACTGACCAACTTTGTGCTACTGAAGTAAAACTTTTTTCCTGTAAATCTCTCTGTTTTAAATACACCTCGCATAACCCTGAAAATTCCTTGGCATTTAATTCAAATTCCACCGCTAATGTAGCTAAGTCCCAACGACCATCTCGTACCGTTGCATATTCCCAGTCGACTAACCCAATAGTTAAATCACTGGCTAAGATATTTCCGTCTGACAGGTCCCCATGAATAAAGCTTAATATAGCCACGTTGTTTTTTATATTATCTTTGGCTTGTTGAAATACGTTTTTATAGGCTGGAGCGACATCGTTAATATCACAGGGTAATTCATAATTTAACGATTGCACTATGACATTAGGTAAATGCGTTACTTCTATCAGTCGATGAATATATACCAACACTTTACAAACCAATGGTAATTGTTCCAATAAACTCAGCTTAGTGAGATGGAAACCATCGAGTTTTGATGTCACCAGTAAATCGGTTCTTGAGTGAATAAACTCTGGCTGCGGGAGTTGTAATTCTAAAGGGGGTTGCGCTTTTTCCAATCGCTCTGACGTTAACGTTTCTGTTTTAGATTGCAGTTGCTCTAACCAAGAAAGCACTGCATATTCTTTTTGTTGAACATGCTCAGGTACTTGTTTAATAAATCTAATTTTGTCTTTATACGTCAGAAAGGCCGACGGGTGTCGACCTAAATCTATGATTGAGAATGATAAATAATCAGCATACTGCTCTGGCAAATAATTTAACCAAAACTCAGCCGTTATTAAGTTATGATTCATAATGTATTGCTTGATTAACCGGCAGTTGTTTACGCCAAATTAAATACCCTTGCCATGCAAGCCCAGTGTATAAAACAAATAATATTGCCGTAGGGTAGTAGTTCATTTCTACGTATAAAAATATCGATGCCAGATCGATGACTATCCAATACAACCAGTTTTCCAATACTTTTTGCGTCACCATGTAGGTTGTCATCACCGCAAACACCGTGGTGAATGAGTCTAGATAAGCCATTTTTGCGTGGGTGTGTTCATCCATAACGTAGCCTAATACAACAGAGATGACCGTAGCTGCAGCAATCCATTTTATATGTGTTGTAGCCGCCCAACTTACTATACTGGAACTGTCTGTCGCGCTAGCCGTTTTATCAGCTTTACGCCACTGCCACCAGCCATAAATGGCCATTAACAAATAATAGAAGCTTAACAAACTCTCCATTAACAATGCGCCTTGCCAGAATAAAATGGTATAAATTAAGGTTGAGATAAAGGCTGCCGGCCAACACCATAAACTTTCTTTCATTACTAGAATCAGATAGGCAAGCCCTAGAAACACCCCAACATATTCCCAACCTGACATAGCTTCAAAGCCAGCTAATATTTGCTCAAACATATTTATTCCTAAACACAGTTAACTTGCGTATTTTTGGTACAAGTTACCTGGGATAAATTTACAAGCAAATACGGTGGTACCGTATAACTCAAAACTGGTTTTTAACTCTTGAGTTAATGCCTTCATAACCACATCGTAATCACCAAAAAGCTGAGTACTCATCACATTCGTGACGATAGTAATATTTGGATGTGTGTTGATGCGATCGATGAAATTTTGTATTGCGGCGACGTAATCTACCTCAGCTAAAGGGTACTTACTTATTTCTACACTTAATTGCATTTTTTGTCCTTGTTGCACTCACATTAGAGAAACCTAATGTGAGTACTGTTTTAAGGTTATGTTGATAACTTATTAACGTTAAATGTACAGGCGTTAAAATAGGTAATCGAGTCTAATGCCTACAACTCTTGGTTCACCAAATTGCTCGTAGTTTTTCGCAACCCAACCATCTCTAGGATCATTGCCAAAATAGAAACCTCGTACACCATATTCTTCATCAGTTAAGTTACGCCCCCATAATGTGACATCAATAACGTCACCTTTGTAAGTTAAGCTGGCATTAGCTAAGACTACGGAATCGGCCGTTTCATCGTGACTATATGAATAATAAAACTCGTCTTTGCCAGTAAAAGAGACATTAGCAATGATATTATCCGTCAGTTGCCAATCGGCACCCAAGTTAAACTGATATTTTGGCGCGTGGGCTTGCTCTCTACCACTTATATTTACAGATACATCTTCGCCAGTGACTGGATCTTCTTCAAGACGGTCAATATTGTCTATTTCCGTTTCTAGTAACGATAATCCAGCAAATACCTTGATGCTCTTGGTTAATTTATAATTAACGCTGGTTTCAACACCGTAATTTGAACCTGTAGGGACATTCGACAAATAACCAACAAACACAGGTACAACACTGTTATCCGTTAACCATTGTTTAATTTGCATGTCGTCACGTGTTGAGTAAAACAAGGTCGCCACGGCATTTAACTTATTGTCGTTTGAGTTATATTTTAAACCTAACTCAACATTAGTTAGTGTTTCAGGTTTAAAGCTCGCATGTTCTCTTAATTCAAAATAAAACTGCTGTAAGTTCGCATCATTAAGTTTGCTTAATGCTTCGCCATTTACGCCACCGGCTTTGAAACCTTGACTGAGCCTAAAATAAGCTAAAAATGCATCATCGTATTGTTTGCTCGCAGTGAAATGTCCGCCCCACATAGTGTCATCAGTCGAACTTACCGTGCCGTTACTATCGGCATAATCACCTTGATAATTTTCAACTCTTAAGCCCGCCGTAATGTTAATACTGTCCGACAAAGCAAAACGTTTTTCACCATATAACGCGATATTCGCGACGTCATAATCACTTAAAAAGTCAGACTCGTTCCAAGTATATTGACGGGTTAAATCTGCATTTTTTTGTTGGTTATATAGGCCAACCACCCAATCTTTGTCTTTACTTGTTAAACGTAAATCAAGTTGATCTGCAGTACGTTTTCTAAAGTAATAATCGGTACTTGAATACCCGTCTGGATGGATTCCAGTAAATGACCAATCGTCGTTGTATTGACCGTAAGCCCAGTCTTCATCAAAACCATAATCTAGATCCGAATTCGAGTGGCTAATAAATAATTCTGCATCAGCAAATGAAAAGCCTTGGTATTTATTTGTCAGTGCTATTGCAGTGGTATCTTGTCTATCAAAACCAGGCTCATCAGACAAAGTAGTGCGATTTAAATCTAATGAAAATGAATCATATCCGTTATTAATATCAAACTTATGTAAAACCGCTTTCATTGTCCATTCTTGGCTCATTTCCACATCTAACATAGCGCGAACAGACAACTCATCAATACCATTGGTGTCTTTACGGCCTAAGTAGGTATTTTCTATATAACCGTCACCGTCTACTTTATTAACGGATACTCGATATTCTGCTTTGTTATTTATGTCACCACCATACGCTGCAGCCAATTGCTGAAAACCGTAATTTCCCATAGAAACTCTAACTTTGCCTTCTTGACCAGACCCCGTTTCGGTACTCGCTAAGTTTATAAACCCAGCCATGGCATTTGCACCAACGCTGGTGCCTTGAGGCCCTTTGAAAACTTCTACTTGGTCAATATCGAATAAAGTAGCGGCATTAGCAATTTCTGAATAATCGATACGGTCTATAGCCACACCGACTGAAGGGTTAACCGGATCAACAAATTGGCTACGTTCACCGATACCACGAATTTGAAAAAAGCGCGCTCTTGAACTGCCTGACGAATAATTAATATTACCCACTTGTTGTAAAACATCTTGAATATGGTCTGCGCCGCTTTTTTCTAATGCAGCTTTGTTTATTACGTCGATTGAATTAGCGGCATTTTTAGCTGAGGTTGGTAATAACTCACCTTTAACTACAATTTTTTCGATTTCTTTTTTTGAATTTTCATCTGCAATAACAGGCAAAGCCATTGCTAAGCTGACAACAATTAAAGATGGTGCATATGTTTTCATTTGGTTCTCTTGTTTGTTCTATTTGAAAGACAAAAGAGCCGGTCGTAAGCGAGGATAAATTGATGTGTTTTTTAATGCATAACATTGAACGTGTTATGCCTCCATCCCTACGCCGGTACAAGCCGGATCAGGTTCTAAGGATTTGCTTGCGCATCTCAGTCCAAACTCTCCATTGAGTTTGAACACTCCTTGGTATTCGTAGGGAAGTGTAATTATCTATAGGTTAAATTACTAGGGTTATTTGTTGGTCAGACGTCTCATTGCTATATGAGGGATGCCATCTTCTAAGTACATGTCTGAAATTTGCTCAAAACCTAACGTATTATAAAATTTAGTTAAGTGCTGTTGGGCAGAAATGTGACAAGCGTGCTGCGGCCATAAGGTGTCCGCATGCGATAACGCTTCGCGCATCAGTTCATACCCTAAACTTTGTCCTCTGAATTTGTCAGATACAAGCACTCGACCAATGGCTGATTCATTTTTATAAACCACATCGGGGGCTAAAATTCGGCAGTAACTTGTAAGGTTATCTTGTTGATAATTAAACACATGTAATGTTTGTGGATCTCTGTCAATTTCATCTAAATCTGGGTAATAACATTCTTGTTCAACAACAAACACGTCAATGCGTAATTTTAATATGTCATATAGTTCATCGGTCGTGAGTTGATCAAACCGTTTAACATGCCAATCTAAGTTTTTTTTCATATTAAATTTTAGCCAATAAATGATGACTACAATTTAACGCGGTTTAATTAAATTGCCAACGTATAACTTGGCTTTAATCACTTCGCGCTGTATTCTACCCCCCATATTTAGCCTTCTAATTGGTCACGTATTATGTTTTTACGAGTTCTGTACTGTGTTATTGCTATTTTTCTAATTGTTACACCTCTAGTTAATGCAGATCCTATCCCCAAAGAATTAGAATGGTCAGATTTAGTGCCTAAAGGTTTTGATGCTGGCACTCCTGATATTGAACATATAGGCCAAGCGATGGCAGGACCGCAGACAATTAATGCACCTGTAGTAAAAGAATTAGATGGTCAACTTATTAAAATACCAGGTTTTGTTGTGCCGCTTGAAGGTGATGACAACAAAGTAACTGAGTTTCTACTTGTTCCTTATTTTGGCGCATGTGTTCATGTCCCGCCGCCGCCATCAAACCAACTAATCTATGTTACTTTTCCTGAAGGCGCACCTGCCGAAGCGATGTACGATCCAATATGGGTAATCGGTACATTGAGCACTGAAGAATGGAAAGGCGAATTAGCGCAAGTTGGTTACACTATGGTGGGTACTAAAGTTGCGCCTTATGACGACTTTTAGTTACCTAAACTAGAGCTAGATCAAGTCTTTCAGCAATAAATTAGTATAAAGTAATATACTTAATCTTATTAACTCATCATCTTTTGAGTTGTATTTTATTTTTATAAATCTGGATCATCCCATGAGTGATAAAATAGACATAAAAAATATCCCAAGTGACGTAAAAGTCTACCGCCCTGAAGCTGAGAAAGTACAACAGTACAATTTACGAAGCCGAATCTATGTAAGAGCAGTGAAAGGTTTACATCAGATGCTTAGGCGCAGAATTGGCATCATATCTTTAGGACTGTTTGCATTATTACCATGGATTCAGTACGGCGACAGTCAAGCAATCTTATTTGATATTGCCAACCAAGAATTTAATATTTTTGGTCTTACTTTATGGCCTCAAGACCTGACTTTATTTGCCACGTTAATTATCATATCTGCATATTTACTGTTTTTTGTTACTACTTTTTATGGGCGAGTATGGTGTGGATATATGTGTCCACAAACCGTTTGGACCTTTATGTTTATATGGTTCGAAGAGAAAATTGAGGGGACGGCAAATAAACGTAAACGCTTAGACTCTTTGCCTTTGAGCTTTGAAAAAGTATGGAAAAAAGGCCTTAAACACACATCTTGGGTCATAGTGTCGTTATTAACTTCACTCACCTTCATTGGTTACTTTGTGCCAATCGATCAATTATTTGTAGAGTTTTTCACATTACAAAGCTCAGGTCTTATTGTGGGCTGGACTTTATTTTTTGCTGGCTGTACCTACGCAAATGCTGGTTGGATGCGTGAAATAATGTGTTTACACATTTGTCCTTACGCGCGTTTTCAATCGTCTATGTTTGATAAAGACACATTTACGGTTACTTATGATGAAAAACGTGGTGAAAAACGTGGGCCAAGATCGCGTAAAAAAGATCACAAAGAGTTGGAGTTAGGTGACTGTATTGACTGTAACTTGTGTGTTCAAGTTTGTCCTACCGGTATTGATATCCGTAATGGCTTGCAATACGAATGTATAAATTGTGGTGCTTGTATCGATGCCTGTGACGAAACCATGGATAAAATGAATTATGAAAGAGGACTGATCTCCTACACCACTGAACATAGTTTAGAAGGTAAAAAAACTCATATTCTTAGACCTAAATTATTTGGTTACTTGCTCGTTATTATTATTATGACGGTGGCTTTTGTTTGGCAAATCACCTCTCGACAACCTTTAGAGTTAAATATAGACAGAGATCGCACCGCACTGTATCGAGAAAATAGTGAAGGGTTAATCGAAAATACGTTCACGTTATTAATTTTAAATAAGAGCCAACAAGACAATACTTATACGGTAAACATCGAAGGGTTGGATAATTTTAAATATTTCGGTGATAAAGAAGTGAATGTTTTAGCTGGGGAAGCTTATACTCTGCCTATTAGTTTGGCCGTTGACCCATACGATTTAGACAAACCAGTTACTAACATAGTAATCACGGTGACCTCTAAAGATGGTGAAGTGAAAGTGTATGAAGAGTCTCGATTCTTCAAAGGACGTTAATGAGCAATTTTGATTTTTCAAATCTTGGCCCAGATCTTATTTTAGATGCCATTGAATCTGTCGGTATTTATCCTGAATCTGGGCTGTTGCCCCTTAACAGTTATGAAAATCGTGTCTATCAATTTAAAGCCGACGATAGTCAGCGTTATGTTGTTAAATTTTACCGTCCAGAACGATGGAGTGATGACACGATTTTAGAGGAACACACGTTCTGTGATGATTTATTAGCTCATGATGTGCCACTAGCCGCTCCCATCAAAATCGACGGGAAAACTTTATTTGAATTTAACGACTTCCGCTTTTGCATATTCAAAAGTGTTGGTGGTCGCATGTTTGAATTAGACAACTTAGACCAACTTGAATGGTTGGGACGTTTATTGGGTAAATTACATAAGGCCAGTTCTAACAGCTTGTTTCAATCCAGAGATACCATCAATATTGAGCAAGAACTGAAAGCCTCAACTGAGGTAATTAAACAAGTAAACTTTATTCCTCCATATTTACAAAATACTTTTTTTAGTGATTTAGCCTTATTAACTGAACGTACTTTAGAGCATAACAATACTAATTATAAAACGATCAAGTTACATGGCGATTGCCATGCTGGGAATATTTTGTGGCAATCTCATGATGCGAAAAGTGATGCCATTTTGGTTGATTTTGATGACTGTTTAAATGGCCCAGCTATCCAAGATATATGGATGATGTTAAATGGTGATCGGCAAGAAAAATTGATGCAACTTGATGTACTTATCAATGCGTATGAAGAGTTCCATGATTTTAACCACGCTGAGTTTTCATTAATAGAGCCATTACGTGCTCGAAGAATGGTAAATTATATGGCATGGATTTCTAATCGATGGTCAGATCCTGCTTTCCCTCGTAACTTTTCTTGGTTTGCTACTGATAAATACTGGGAACAACAAATTTTAGCGATGAAAGAACAAATTGCAGCGTTAAACGAAGCAACTTTAAAGCTATTCCCATAGTCAGAAGAACGACATATCAAATAACTTAACCAAGGTTGTAATGTGTTATTACAAAAGTAATAATTCGTTAACGATTCAATTTTAAATACAACACAGTTTTTTCAAATAGGAAATACATTCGATGAAAAAGTTAATCACAATAGTTATGGCAATATTTATGGTTGCCACTGCATCTGCTGAAGAAATAAAAGAGGGTGTGCATTATGAAGTTATTGCCACCACTACAACTGCAACTCCAGAAGTAAAAGAATTTTTTTCCTATTACTGCCCACATTGTCATAACTTTGAACCTCTAGCTGATAGCCTTAAAAAAGCCGCGAAAACGGATAACTTTAAATTTGTAAAAAGCCACGTAGATTTTTTACCAGCAGCAGGACCGGACATCCAAATGATGTTAACTAAAGCTTTGGTTACTTCTGAGGTATTAAATGTTCCAGCGGCTTCTAAAGCAATTTTTGAATATATACATAATCAACGTGGTGTATTCACTAAAGAAAAAGACATTCGTGATCTGTTTTTAATTCACAATGTTGATGGTGAAAAATTTGATAAAGCCTTTAACAGCTTTGCCGTTAAAGCAGCAGCGAATAAAATGAAAAAAGAACAAGACTCTTTATCTCGTCGTCGTGTTCTTACCGGTGTTCCAACATTTATTGTTAACGGTAAATATAAGATTTTAAATAGCGGATTCAAAAATGCAAAAACGTATGATGAATACTTTGCACAAATCCAAGCTGCAGCAATAGAATTAACAAAGAAAAAATAACGATTGTTAGATTTACTTAAACGAACGTTTACTTCTCCTTCAAGTATCTCACCCGAGTTAGTTGAAGGAGAACATCAACTTTATTTACCCACTGAAAACAAGACGATTACTTATCAACTTAAACTAAGTAAACGCCGAACCTCGTTAAGCATAGAAATCAAACAACACCAAATCCAAGTCAAAGCCCCATATTGGAGCGATCTCAACGTTATCGAGTCCTTCTTAATTAAAAAGCAAAGTTGGATAATAGAAAAGCAACAGCAACAACGTATTTTCCCAGTCAATCTAAACACCTATCAAACAGGTTCCAAGCTTTTATTGTTTGGTCATTGGTTAACATTAACGGTTAATCATGGTTCTAAATTCCAACTGTCACTTACTAACGACGAACGACTCTTGATAATGACGATTCCTCGTCATATCAAAAAACCACAACAGTATGTTCGCAGTAAACTTGTCCAGTTTTACATTCAACAAGCACAACAATATGTCAGTCCAAAGTTGCAGCAACTCCAGCAGGAAATGAACCTGCAAGCAAAGGCATTAGAGTTTAAAGTATATAAACGTCGTTGGGGTTGTTGTTACGCCTCTGGACTCATCCGAATTAATCCTATGCTTATGGGCGCACCACATTGGGTGATAGATTGCGTGTTAATCCATGAGTTGAGTCATTTAACTCATATGGATCATTCAAGCGCTTTTTGGCAATTAAATAAACAATATTGTGAACATTGTGATCTAAGTAAAAAATGGTTATTTGAACATAGCCATGCTTTGACGTTACTTTAACTATTGAGGTTGGTATCTTCTGCTAGGCGACTTTAATTAAGCGACCGCGCTAAAACCTTGTTCATGTGGGATGGTAGCGGTTGCATATCTATTTGAAATAACTTGAGCCGTTTTACTTTCAAATACCTGGCTTTGTTGAATTTGTTCAGCGTCTTTAGCTAATGCCATTTTATTTGGGTATTCACCATTGTCATCAACCGACGTGCTCGACACAAAATCTAAACCTGATTGGTCAAAATCACCTTCTACGGCCCCAATTTCAGACGCTGGTACACTTCCTAATTGAACAGAACTTGGACTTGTTGAACCCTCTTTTTCAGTACTGACAGACGCATTTTGTTGAACCATTTCTGCTCTAGCGTCGGCTATGTTTCTTGCTGCTTGGGCCGCTACTTTACGATCTTGAGAAGATGGCTCTGCAGGTGCCAATGCAGCAGCTTGCACCGTTTGCATTTTTCGTATTGTCGCTTCAGGCGTTGCTTCTTTTGAAACATCGATAGAAACTTCACCACCAACAGCATATTTTTGGCCATTAGGACCTGTTTGGTACTCATAGCTTGGTGTTCCAGCATACGTCCCCCCAATTGCAGCATGAGCTTGTTCATGCGCTTTTACTTCATTATCTCTTTGCTGTAACTGTTGGATCTGCTGTTGTTCTTGCTGTTGTTCTTGCTGTTGTTCTTGCTGCTGTTGCTTTTGTGCTTGTTCATCCGACGCGTTGTCGTCTGAACCAGCATTATTAATTGACGTAGATTGTGACGAGTTAGATTCATCGTTAGATGCACCTGTAGCGCCTTTATTAGCTTGTTCAGACCCTTTTTCTGGTGAATCTTGTTCTTGGTCTGAGGCTTGTTCACCTTGTGACTGTTCATCACTCTCAGGAATAACTTGAGAGTCATAACGGTTTGATTGAATATTTTCGTAGGTTGAAACCGAAGGTTGGTTTATTGGAGGACGAACATCTTGCTCTCTAGACTTTTGCGGAACGATGGCAGCTGGTTTGACTGCTGGAGGCACAACCTCTCTCAGCGCATTAGCTTTTGCCAATGACTCCGTAGCAGGCGCTGCTGAGTTAACAACGACCTGTGGAATATGAGGAGGAATGTTCATCGACATAACAAATTAAACCTTTGTATCGATTAATGTACCGATCATGTCATCGGCCGTTCTAATAGATTTAGTATTCGCTTTTGCTAAATGTTCATTAACAGCTAATTTAACAACTTCTTCGGTTAATGACGGTTGAGGTTGTGAGTCTGCCATCGCAAGCTTTTCTTTATTATCAACTTTGACACTTTGAACTTGATCTTGTTCGGTGTTTAAGCGATTAATTTGTACTGCAGCTTCTTCTACACCTTGTTCCGCTTTTTTAATTCCATTTAAACCAGAATTAAACGCGGTTGGCATTTGATCAATTTGCATAATAATCTCAACTTATATCTACTACTACCTTATGTATAATTATTAACCAATACGGTAAATATATAAAGTTTTAATTTGGTTAATCGTTAAAAACATAACAATTAATGTCGTTATGCGGCAATAACATCCAATAACCAAGTTTTAAACTTAATTTTGTCTGAGATAAAAGGCGCATGTGAGCATTTTTCAAAACGTGATGTTTGAATGTTTGGGTTTAACATCAGGACTTCGTGCTCAACTGAAATCGGTACCAAAGAATCTAATTTGCCAAACAAAGCAAAAACTGGACAAGCGAGTTGTTTAAGTTGTTCTCTTAAATCTACCTGTTGCAAAATATTCAGCCCTTTTTTTAATGCAGTTTGTTCTGGTGGTAAAACGCTTAAAACAACATTTTTTAAGGCCGTAATATCTTGTCTTGCAGAATCACTGCCCATGGCTTGAATTGCTAAAAAACGCTCTACCGTCTTAACATGGTCTTGACTTAATTGGCTCAGAAACAGAGTTAACACATCGGGTTTTATTCCTGGCCAAGTTTCATCTTGCATAAACCTAGGACTAGTCGAGACCAAGCCAATTTTGCTAACTTTATCCGGATAATGAAATGCTAAGTTTTGCGCAATTAACCCACCTAAAGACCAGCCAATAACAACACTTGGTTCATTTATTTGAGCAGCTAACCAATCGGTTAATGAGCATAGGTCATATTCAGCTAATTCAACTCTATTATCACCATACCCAGGTAGATCTAGACACCTAATTCGTTGCTGAATTTCATCGGGCAATAAGGTGTATAACTCCCCCCAAATCTGCCTATTCATTCCCCAACCATGCAATAAAATAATTGGTGTTTCTTCAGTGCTTAAATTATAACTAATTGGAGTAGACATGTGATTCATCATAAGGGCAAAAATACATTCTACGATGACAACCCATTTGCTTCAAAAAATAAGGATGTTTTTTTGCAATATATCACCCACAATTTTATTAATGACTGCTTATTATGTGACGGAATCACTCAACAACCGTCCCAGTTAATTTGTAATATATGTTTATCCGATTTAGAGTTATTTCCTCTTGGTTGTGATTTATTAATGTCTTATGCCAATATCTGTGATCATATAAAACACGATGCTTTATCTGGTCTTGCCGTGGTCAGTAATTACCAATGGCCATTTGAGCAATGGATACCACAAGTAAAATTCCACAACCAAATTAATAGCGCAAAAGTCATGGGTGAATTGTTAAACCAACACCTCAAACACACACAGTGGATAACACCTGATTTATTATGCCCTATGCCAATTCACCATAAACGGTTGCAAGAACGTGGGTACAACCAAGCCGATTTACTCTGCCAGTTTATTGATTATTCATCAGGGTTAACCATATGTACCGGTTTAACAAGAACCAAATACACCCAAGCACAAACCGAACTTAATAAAACTCAGCGGAAAATGAATATGAAACAAGCCTTCAGTTGTGACGAATCGGTTAAGGGAAAAAGGGTTTTATTGGTGGATGATGTGATTACAACCGGACACACTGCAAACGCCGCAGCTCAAGCTTTGTTAGATGCAGGCGCAACCGCTGTATATTTAGCAGCGGTTGCCATCAGAAAATATACTTAGTTTTTATTTGGCTTCTATTGCTTTGCCTAAAAACAGGGCATTAAACATCAACTTGTTAGTGCCATACATAATTGAACGGAAGTTAGGGTTGTCTGTCATGCCAATCACCACGCCTTTGCCATATTTATGTGCGACTAACCCGCTAGCATTAGCAATTTCATTTACATTTGTTTCATCAGCATATCCAGCGATTAAAGGCGCATCAGTATATTTGGCAACGTTAGTAAAAGGGTTGGTCCCCTCAACTAATAGGTCTGTGCGGTTTTTGAATACAGGTAACATTGGCTTGTTATACCCAAATGCCAAAGGATGGGATAAATCTAACTTAAGATTGAAAAAAGCACCGGCAATTCTTTGTTTTCCTGCAATAGATTCCATGTCTGAATAATTTAATTGAGTTTTATCAAATCGTTCATTCATTTCTTTTTGCGTTAACGTCTCTGACTTCAACACGCCATTTTTAGCTAACCATAATGCGGTGCGTTTTTGTGACCATAAAACGCCCCCCGCTTTGGTCCACACTTTTAGTTTATCTATCAGACTGTCATCATCTTTGCTGTAACTACCGTCTGTCATAATAATATGAGTATATTTGTCTAAATCTGTTTTAGATAACCAACGTTTTTCAATAATCGTTGGAGAAAAACCTAATTGTTTATCAAACAAATACCATGTCTCACCCACTTCATATGAGTTGGTGCCAAACCCACCGACAACTAATACATTAGGTTTATAAACCGGCATCATATTGCGACTGCCTAAATCTATACCCGTTGGCGTCAAGCCACTTGTTATTGCAGATACCGGTACTGAAAACTGTTTTACTATATGATTAAACATGGTCACCCAATCGCCATGTTGCAAACCTGCGTTGATTAACATGGTCCCTGCGGCAAACTGTTTAACGCCATTTGGTGTTTTCGCTGTAAATGGTTTTAACGCAGCTCTAACTTTAAAATTAGCATTTAATAACGCGTAGGTTAACGCAGGTGCATGGTAGTCAGCCCAATCAATCGCATAACTATAATTGGCCAATATGTTCGCATGAGGTTTACGCTCTGGTCTTTGCCACTCTTGATCCACCAGCTTAACTTTACGTTTCGATTCTACCTTGTCAAAAGTGATGTTAAACGCCATCGCTAAATTCCAACTAGATACATCATAAAACGTATTGTCATTGAAACTTTTACGAGTCGAAAATACAGATTGGATAAGTCTAATTTGCGGTTGTTTCAGTGGAATATAAACGGAATTTTGTTGGTCATATTGCCGTCCATTTATTTCGGTATTTTTACTTAACGGATACACTTCAATATCGTGTTGTTGTAATAAACTCAATAAAGAATAAAAACGCGTTTTATCATCTTGCTCTGACAATATATACCCGTCGAAATCTATCTCTTTAGCTAGCTCTTTATACTGTTGTGAAAATTCATATTGGAAATCCAACAAGTCATTTTTATTTACAAGACTGCCTTTTAACGTTGATAAAGAAGCCATCACTTGATGTTTGATGGTTGTAGGAAAATCTAACAAACCATTGATTGATTCTTGCAAATGACCACGACTAGACGCTTGCTCAAACAAGATACCAATCGTTCCATGCAAATCCGGGTAAGTAGAGCCTTTTCCTGCATAAAAATCATCAAATGACTCTTCGGTAAAATACAATTTATTTTGCTCATCAAAAGCATCAGCATGGAATGTAGCAAGACGTTTAGTTAACTCCACATTTTTATCTGGTGTTAACGGATTTTTTCTAGAACTAATACCTGGTTGAAAGAAAAACGTGCTGTGTGGGCCCATTTCATGATGGTCAGTTAACACATTTGGACGCCATTGATGATATTGTGCGATACGTGCTTGAGATTCAGGGTGTTGTAATAGTAACCAGTCACGGTTTAAATCAAACCAATAGTGATTAACTCGACCTCTGATCCAATCTTGCACATGTTCACGATTATTTGGATCGGCATTTAAGTTGTGACCTTTGTGTTGATTAGCCCACTGAGCAAAACGACTCAAGCCATCAGGATTTAAACTTGGATCTAACAAGATGACCATTTTATCCAAATACTTTAGCACTTCTGGGTTATTTGAAGCCGCCAAATAATAGGCCACTAACAAAGACGCATTACTTCCCGATGACTCATCCCCGTGCACACTGTAGTTAAGGTTAACCACTAAAGGTAAAGTATCCGAGTTCGGTTTTTTTGAACTCGACAGTCGAGCGATATGCTGTTGCTGAATTGAGTCCAACTTATTATGGTTTGCACTAGAGGTTATCGTAACTTGTAACAATTCACGCTGTTCATGTGACTTACCAATCACTTTAAGTGACACTCGATCTGAATGTTGAGCTAAAACCTTAAAGTACATGACCAGTTGGTCATGTCTTACATGCCAATCTCCTACTTGATAACCCAGAACCGACTCAGGAGTTGGAATGTTTTCATTTAACTTTTCTTTTGGTAAATAAAAATTCAACTCCACCGCAGTGGCCGCAAAAACACTCAAAATTAGTGAGATAGTGATAAAACATTTGGTAGTAAAACGTAACATGAAGATGAACACCCTTTTTATAGTTGCGTAACCCTACCAACTATCTAGGTTAAATCGCAAATTTATAACTAATTAATTAGTCGATCCACTTGGCTCAAGCGACGAATAAACGTATCATAGTTATACCCTAGTAATTTAGTCAGTTATTTGTATGATCACTATTTCAGAATCAGCTCAAGAACACTTTGTTAAACTTTTGGATAAACAAGCGCCTAAGACACGAATTCGTGTTTTTGTTGTGAATCCTGGCACTCGTACCGCAGAATGTGGTGTATCTTATTGCCCTGAAGAATCAGTAGAAAAAGACGATACCATTTTGGCATTCAACGGCTTTGAAGCTGTTTTAGACCATGAAAGCACTCCATTTTTGGAAGACGCTGAAATTGATTTTGTTACTGATCAAATGGGTTCTCAATTAACGTTAAAAGCACCAAATGCTAAAGCTCGAAAAGTATCCGACGATTCACCTTTACGTGAACGTGTTCAGTACTTTATTGAATCAGAAGTAAATCCTGGTCTAGCGAGTCATGGCGGTAATGTACAAATTGTAGAGATCACTGAAGACGGTTTAGTGATATTGCAATTTGGTGGTGGCTGTAATGGTTGCTCAATGGTTGATGTGACGCTTAAAGAAGGCATCGAAAAACAAATGTTAGCCGAATTTGAAGGCGAAATCACCGGTGTTAAAGATACAACAGAACACCAAGCTGGTGAACATTCCTATTATTAATACCCTTTAAGGCAAAACTCTGTTTTGCCTTTTTTATTTGCCATTACTCGAAAGTGTAAATCTTGTTATGCCAACCGATAAATTACAAAAATTTTTAGTTAAACAAGGCTCTAATCCACAGCAAAGTGTTCAGCATTTTCTGATTGGTTTAGTGTTATTTTTGATTGGTGTGGGTTTAATTTACCTTGGCATTGATCAACCTACATTTGTGCAAATTTTAGGTTTAACGGTTATATGTATTTCATTTGTATTTGCAGTTAGAGGTTACATTGGCATTGTTGCAAATCGCATAGCGTTTTTTCGACACCAAGCCAAACTTAATAGAGACAAATATAAGAACATTAAATAAAGCTGGTTTTTCTTACCATGTACAACTGCGATAACCCACGTGCTAACATAAAACTACAAAATGCCAACCACAGCGCATGATTGCCTAACTCTTTGGTTAAGTAGAACACCACAAAAAAAGTAATTGCAGCAATGAGCATACTTTTAAACATCTTGTAGCTATACGCTAATCCTACGAATACACCATCTAAGATAAAACTCATGTAACTTACTAATGGTAATAAGATTATCCAACCATAGTAACTCTCTAGTGCTGTCTGTAAGGTATCTATATTCGTTAACATATAAACAATATATTCACCCAACAGCCAATACGCTAGACAATAAACGATCGCCCCAAAAGTAGCTAAACGTAACCCCGTTCTAATAAACAGTGTCACTTTAACCTTTTGTTTTTTACCGTATGCTTGACCAACTAAAGACTCTAACGCAAAGGCTATTCCGTCCATCGTAAACGAAATAAACATAAAAAATTGCATGACTATCGCGTTTGTCGCGACGGCAACTTCACCATAACGAGTGGCATAAATAGTAATAAACGATAAGCATAGCTGTAACAACATAGAGCGAATAAAAAGCAGTCCGTTTAATGACAGTAACTGCTGACTGCCCAGAAAGATGGACAGGTTAAACGTCATGTATTGAATTATTTGTGGGTATACATGGCTCAACAAAAAGACAAATAAAGTCACTTCTGCCAAGACACTGGCATAAGCCACACCAGACACATTTAACCCCAACACAGGTACCATAATAATATCAGCAATTAAATTGACTAGGTTGCAAACCAATAAGGCATAGAGCACCGTTTTAGTTTGACCTTTACCAATTAAGAAACCGGTTAAAACAAGGTTGATTAAACTGACGGGTGCAGACCAAACCCTAATTGAAAAATAGGTTTGTGCAGCCTGAATAGACTCAGACAAATCAACATCGGTAGATAACAATGAAACAAAATAACTGAATAAATGGTTTTGATTAATTAATATTACCGCACTCAAAACAAGAGCGATGAACACACCTTGTAACACTACAATGGCTTCTTGATGTGGATTATTATCACCAAAAGCTTGTGCAACTAAGCCTGTAGTGGACATACGTAAAAAGCCTAACAACCAAAATAACACCATGATCACTAAGCTACCTAAGGTCGTGCCAGCCAAAAAAGACGGTGAAGGTAAATGACCTATTACTGCGACATCAACAAATCCTAACAGTGGTACGCTAATATTTGCTAAGATCATAGGCCATGCAAGCAACCAGATCTTTCTTGCGCTCATTGTATTTAAACTAAATATTTGAAAAGTTGAAGTTATCATTATGAACCAAAGTGTCATTCAGAAAGCGTTAATTGCTATTATTGTTGCATCTTGTTTGTTATTTAAAACACATGCAGCTACCGTATTAATTTACCATCATGTCAGTGATCAAACACCTAAATCTACCAGTGTTACGACTGAACAGTTCCAACAACATTTAGAGTTAATTAAAGAACTCAAACTAACGGTAGTTCCGTTAACGACCATTACTAATGCCATTAAAAATAATACCCCTGTCGATAATAACTGGGTCGCCATAACATTTGATGATGGTTATCACAGTGTATATGACAATGCCCTGCCATTATTACAACAGTATAACTTCCCATTTACTGTATTTGTAAATCCAAAAATGGTTGGCCCAAGTAAATTGTACTTAGATTGGGACCAATTAGCTGAGCTAAGTAAACACCAAGGCTTGATTGCTAACCATACGATGGCTCACGAAAACCTAGTACAAGATGGCTTAACCGACGAGCAAATGATTGAAAATATTCAACAAGCTGAACAAATGATCTTAGAAAAGTTGAATCAATCACATAAGTTATTGGCATACCCGTATGGTGAATATGATGAGAAAATCAAAAAAGACTTACACAAATTAGGTTATGTTGGATTTGCCCAGCATTCCGGAGCAATAAACGAAACCAGTGAGCTTACTGCCTTATCTCGTTTTCCTGCCAATGGCATATATGCCAACCCTAAAACCCTAAAGGCAAAGTTAAACAGTATACCGTTTAATATTAAGTCTATCTCACCAAGTGATACTAAACCTATGAGTAACAGACCTTTATTAGAAGTAAGCTTGGTAAACCGAGACTTTTATCAATCTCAATTAGCCTGTTTTATTAGTGGGTCAAGTCAACCACAGAAACCGGAGTGGGTGTCTGATCTTGAGTTTAAAATAGCCTCTGACAATGATATTCCAAAAGGCCGAGTTAAATATAACTGTACAGCCCCTTCAATCACGCACAGTGGACGTTTTTATTGGATGTCTAAACTGTTTATTAACCTATAAATAAATCAATGCACGGCTTTTAATATTACGCTTGTCCAGCCTCATTTATTGGATAAGCGTTTTAAAATCTGCAGTAATAATTGCAGTATCAATCGTCGGTACTTGGCCTAATTTTATCTCAGGTTTGAAAATAGCGGCCGTGTTGCCATTAGGGTCAATTAATACCACTGATGCACTATGATCGACAAAGTAATCTTGTGCGTCATTATCTGGAACTGAGTACATTAACCCTAAGTTTCTTACAAACGGAAATAAGTCTACGTGTTCCGCCCCTAACCCTAGAATATCTGGATTAAAGTAATCAACGTATTGTTTGCGTTTTTCCGCGCTATCTCGTTTTGGATCTACTGACACAAATAATACCTGTACAGGTACTGGAGAGATTTCGTTTAATTCAGGTAATAGTCGGCTTAATTTTGCCATGGTCATCGGGCAAATATCAGGACAAGAAAGGTAACCTAAAAAAACCAGATTCCATTTCCCTGCAATACTTTCATTATTGACCAAGTTGTTATTTTGGTCGTATAACTTGAATGGGTTTATCGCTCTAGGTTGTTGATAGACTAATGTCGTTTCTGAGTATTGTTTTTGTTGATTAGTCTGATAGTAAAATTGCCCCGCAAACAATGCGATAGCGGCGACGAATAATAACCCGAGTTTTTCTTGAAGTTTCATTTACAACCTTAAAATTTAAAAAAGTGGTCTACTAACAAGGCAACAAATAATACAAGTAAATGCCAAATTGAAAATCTAAATGTTTCCATCGCTAATGTTTTATCTTCGCTTGTTTTAAGTAACCAGGCATAACGTAAAAACATTAAGTTTAATACCAAAGATGATACCAAGTAGATTAACCCAGTCATACCCACCAAATACGGTAATAAACACACTAATAACAACAGTACTGTATATAACACTATCGTCATCTTAGTAAATTGGGAGCCGTGGGTCACAGGTAACATAGGGATATTTACCCGGGCGTAATCTTCTTTACGGTGTATCGCTAACGCCCAAAAATGAGGTGGTGTCCAAGTGAATATTATCATGACTAAAAAGTAGGCGTGTGGGTGTAACTCACCGGTAATAGATGTCCACCCCAATAACGGCGGCATTGCTCCTGCTAACCCACCAATCACAATATTTTGTGGGGTCAAACGTTTTAACACGAGCGTGTATACCACCGCATAACCAAACAAACTGGCTAACGTCAGCCAAGCGGTAAGCGGATTAACTTCAAAATATAAAAGTACAAAACCACTTACTGCGAGCAAAAGAGAAAAGAAAATGGCTTGGGAGTTATTGATACGACCTTTCGCTAATGGCCGATTATATGTGCGCGCCATTTGCGAATCTATTTTCTGATCAACAATATGGTTTAATGCCGCAGCAGCAGCAGATAATAATCCAATACCTAACGATGCCATGGCCATTAACCATAAATTAGGCAAGGTATCTTGTGATAACACCATTCCTACTATGGCCGTGATCACTAACATGGCAACCACTTTTGGTTTAGTTATTTCGTATAAATCGGCAAACACTTGCAACACAGCGTCTATAAATGGAATTTGAAATGATTTTGAGCTACTCATGATATTCACCCTTTTATCCAAGTATTAAAGGATGCCTGTTGGCGCCCTTGTGAACTTAAGTTAAACATTAGTGTAATTAAGCTGGCGAGCAAACATAAAGCGACAAAATTGTGACTCACAGCAATAAATAGTGGTAATTGGAATACCACGTTACTGACCCCTAATAAAAACTGAGTAGATACTAACAAAGTTAATATCATGCCAAATCGTTTTAGTTCAGTGCTTTTAGACTTCATTAAATTAAACGCTAGCGCAATAAACACAAACAATACCAATATGGCGCCAAATCGGTGCAAGACATGAATAGACATTCTGGCCTCGTAATGCATCACTCCATATTCATAATCATCATGCCCAGTAGGAATGGTTAACGCTTCTTTAATATCAAATTTTTCTGTCCAGTTTCCCTCACAGATAGGTAACTCAGTACATGCCACGGCGGCATAATTGGATGCTGTCCAGCCACCTAATGCTATTTGAATAACTAAACAGATAAACGCGAGTTGAGACAGCCGATATAATCGGTGACATAAAGAAGAAGGTGATGAGGCAATATGACCAGCGTTAATTTGTCGACTGAGCGTTAAAGCTGAAATGACTAATAAACAGAAGGTAGTAAACCCACCTAATAAATGCCCCATGACCACTAACGGCATTAAATTCATTGTCACCGTCCACATGCCCAATAATGCTTGAAAACAAACGGTCAGTAATAATATGGTGGGTAATGCCATTCTCTGTTTTGTTTTTAAACTCAGTAAAAACATGATGAGGATTAGAAAGCCTAATGAACCAGCAAAATAGCGGTGGATCATTTCGTTCCAAGCTTTCGCATGTTCGACAGGTCTATCAGGAAATGCACCTTCTGCATGTGCGATATCAGCAGCATGAGTTGGTACTGACAAAAAGCCATAACAGCCAGGCCAATCAGGACAACCTAAACCGGCATCCGTTAAACGAGTATAGGCCCCCAAAATGACCACAATCGCTGCAACCAATATTGCAATTAAATTAAGTTTATATAATGTTCGTACCATCGAAATTGCTCCTTGTTATTCTTATTTTGAGCATGACAATCTATTATTAACCGACTCGGGCATAATTTAATAGTTTTTTCACATCGGCCAAAATATCTTTACTGGTTTTAATGGTTTGTTCACGTTTTGTACTACCGGCATACTTGATGATCACCTTACCAAACGGGTCCACTAAGTAGATATGGCCAACGTCTAACTCAGCATTTCTTGCTTGATGGTGTTTGAGTAAAGGGTATTCAGTTAACGCTATGGATTCATTTAACACCACTGCATTCACTCTTTTTTGTAATTTTCCTAACGCAATGTAAGTTTGATTTAATCCATACAATTGCTCTTCACAAGTTTGGTCACAATTCTTCTCACTTGGCTGAAATACTAAATTCCAAATAGGTTTCTCAGCCATATCTTTTAAATCAAGGGTAATTTCAGACTCAACAAACTGACCTTTTGCGGTTGCTCCAGGAGTAAACCAGCCAAACTTTAAAACCATAAAGGCTAAAACTAACGGTACTGCAGCCATGACGGCGAAAATGCTAAAAAACGACTTAGATTTCATTATTTTCCTCTAACTATAATTTTGATGTTTGCTGAACACGTTTGCCATTTTTGTAACTAGCAAAGATGAAAACAACCACACTCGCCAATGCCAATAAAAACCATTGAACGGCATAGGCCTGATGTTTTTCAGGGGGCATCACGACAGGTTTATACGTTTGCGGATAGTTGATACCTTCAAGCGTATCTGCGTATATCACGACAGGCAAAACGCTAGTGCTATCTAATGACACAAGAATACTCGACACCGATTGCACACGTTTTGGCCAGCCACTTTCATTAGGGACTTGTTGTAACGTGAATTGCTCAAAGTCAGTGGTTCTTATTATCCCAGTCAAATTTATCTTTTCTGGTAATTGCACATTAGGAAGTTCAGAGCGGTATTTACCAGCTTGAATCCAACCCCAATTGACCAATAACCTTTGCTGGTTACCGGTTAAGACTACGGGTGTGATAACGCTATAACCTACTTTGCCTTGATAAGTTTGGTTATCTAACAACCACACTTTATCAGTCAAGATACGACCGGTTAAATTAACAGTTCGACCGTTTAGGGCTGTGATTTGTGACGATGAGAGTTGAGTGAACGCCTTGTTGGTTATTTCCCCTTGCTGAGAAAACAATTGGATTTGTTGTCTCTTTTGGTCGGCCCTTTCTAGTTGCCAGAAACCTAACTTGCACATTACAACAAAAGCGGCCAAAGTAACCACTAAAGGGAAAAATGATACAGAAAAGCGACGAAACATTATCAAAATACTACAACCCAAAAACTGACATATAGGTAATTATATAAATGGATCTCATCATCAAAATTGTTATCGGATTAATATTAATTTCTATTGTCTTTAATTTATTTAAAGCAATGAAATCAATGTTAAAACAAGAACCAGATCAAAAACCTATGTCACATTTTATTGGCAGAAGGTTAATGTACTCTGGACTGTTGATTGTTATTTTGTTGATTTGTTTAGCGACCGGCGTAATACAACCAAATCCTAGACCTTATTAATATAAATCTGATACACAAAGAAACCCTGCCTAACGTTCGTAAGCAGGGTTTGCCACACTACATAATATAAACAAAGATAAACAAGCAGACCCAAACTACATCGACAAAATGCCAATACCAACTCGCCGCTTGGAAACCAAAGTGATTTTCTGGCGTGAAGTGATCTTTAATCACGATTCGCAAGAACATGATAAACAACATGATAGTACCCAATGTCACATGTAACCCATGAAAACCGGTTAACAAGTAAAAGGTATTGCCGTACATACCACTGGATAACATCAGTCCCATTTCTTGATAAGCGTGAGTATATTCTTCTACTTGTAAGAATAAAAAGATCACACCCAACAGAACGGTGATCCCTAAACCCCATTTAAGTTGTTTACGCTTATCTTGCTCCAAACCTACATGAGCAAAATGGCAGGTAACCGAAGAGACTAATAAAATAATAGTGTTAATTAAAGGTAAGCCGTTCCAGCCCATCGCTTCGGTTACTTGACCACTAGGCGTAGTCGTTAACGGCCAAATGGCTTCAAATGCAGGCCACAAAACCTCATGGGTCATAGCATTATTACTCGCCCCGCCTAACCAAGGTATGGAGAACACCCGAGCGTATAATAGTGCGCCAAAAAAGGCACAGAAAAACATGACCTCAGAAAAGATAAACCAACTCATCCCTTGTCGAAACGATCTATCTAATTGTTTGCTATACATGCCCGCCATTGATTCATCAATAACGTTTCTGAACCATCCCACCAACATAAAAATAATAATGGCGATACCAGCGAGTAATAAATAGCCGCCGAAACCTGTCACTTCATTTTTTACATCATTAACATAATTACCTGCACCAAATGCTATGCAAAATAGTCCAATAGCGCCCACAATCGGCCATGGACTTTGTGCTGGTACATAATACTTTTCATATTCATTGTTATTCATAACTGCCCTCTCAAAATGAGCATTAGTTTTTGTTATCAGCAAACAGTTTTGTAAATTCGTCTTGTTCTATATTTTTACTAATATCGAACAAGGTATAAGACAAAGTAACCGTTGTGTATTCAGGCGGTATGTCTTTGTCGATATAAAACTGTAACCCTAAATCAGCCGCTTGCCCTTGCTCTAAGGGCTGCTGATTAAAGCAAAAACATTCAATCTTATTAAAATATGCAGCTGCAATACCTGGGCTTACAGATGGCACTGCCTGAACCACCATATTGTCAACTGAGTTATTTTTTACTAAAAAATTAAGCTGATGCATTTCCCCAGGGTGAACATTCATTTTTTTTACTTCTGGTTTGAATATCCAAGGTAAATTACCCTGCGTACGTGCAATAAATTCAACACTTATGGTTCTTGTTTTATCCACAGAATCTGACTGTACAGCAGCCACATTGCTGGTTTTGCCATTTAATCCGGTGATATCACAAAACACGTCATATAACGGAACCAAAGCAAAACCAAAACCAAACATAAAAAACACAGTTAACACTAATTTCTTAACGAGTTTTTTTGTATCTTGTTGTGCTGTCTGTTTGTCTGTCATCTAAAACTCAAACCATTAAATGTTAAATTATTAAACTTTATTTGATATCTGGCGGCGTTTCGAACGTATGATACGGCGCTGGAGATGGAACTTCCCACTCCAAACCTTCTGCCCCTTCCCACACTTGGTCCGTTGCTTTTTCACCACCTTTAATGCATTTGTAAACAACCGCTACAAATAACAATTGTGATAAACCAAAGGCAAAACCACCAATACTTATCACGGCATTAAAGTCAGCAAATTGAGTAGCGTAATCAGGAATACGTCTTGGCATACCTGCTAAGCCTACAAAATGCATAGGGAAGAACAATACGTTTACTGATACCAGTGATAACCAAAAATGCGCTTTAGCTAATTTTTCGTCAAACATGTATCCAGTCCATTTGGGTAACCAATAATAAGCACCCGCCATAATTGAAAATATAGCGCCTGTTACTAAAACGTAATGGAAATGTGCTACCACAAAATAGGTATCGTGGTATTGGAAATCGGCTGGTGTAATTGCCAGCATCAAACCGGAAAACCCACCTATGGTAAACAGTACAATGAATGCGATAGAGAACATCATTGGTACTTCAAAGGTTAAAGAACCACGCCACATGGTCGCCACCCAGTTAAAGACTTTTACACCGGTAGGCACTGATATCAGCATAGTGCAATACATAAAGAAGAGTTCACCCGCTAACGGCATCCCCGTTGTGAACATATGATGCGCCCATACAACAAATGACAATAGTGCTATCGATGCTGTTGCATAGACCATGGAAGAATAGCCAAATAGCTTTTTACGGCTAAAGGTTGGCACTATTTGCGAAATAATACCAAACGCCGGCAATATCATTATGTACACTTCTGGATGACCAAAGAACCAAAATATGTGTTGGAACATAACCGGATCACCACCACCTGCCGCACTAAAAAATGAGGTTAGGAAGTATTTATCCGTCAGTACCATAGTGACAGCACCAGCAAGAACAGGCATAACGGCAATTAATAAAAAAGCAGTGATTAACCAAGTCCACACAAACAACGGCATTTTCATGAATGTCATGCCTGGCGCTCTAAGGTTGAAGATAGTTACAATGACATTAATCGCCCCCATGATGGAGGATATCCCCATAATATGAACTGAGAATACAAACAAGGCGGTACTGTCATTACTGTATGTTGTTGATAATGGTGCATAGAAAGTCCAACCAAAGTTAGGTCCACCTCCTTCCATAAACAAAGACATTAACAGAATTAAAAATGCGAACGGCAGTATCCAAAAGCTCCAGTTATTCATTCTAGGCAATGCCATATCTGGCGCACCTATCATCATTGGAACCATCCAGTTGGCTAAACCAACAAAAGCTGGCATAACCGCACCGAATACCATGATCAAACCATGTACGGTTGTCATTTGGTTAAAGAAGTCAGGTTCAACTATTTGCAATCCAGGTTGAAACAATTCCGCCCTGATTACCATAGCCATACCACCACCAATGAAGAACATCAGTAGTGAGAATAATAGATATAATGAACCTATGTCTTTATGATTCGTTGTTAATAACCAACGCATAATGCCTGAAGGTGCACCGTGATGTTCCTCGGCATGGTTATCAGCGTTTAAATTTGTTGTACTCATAACGTGCTCCTCCTATTTACCGGCCAGAAATTCATTAATCGCTGCAGCTTGCACTGCATCACCTGTATTGTTACCCCAAGCATTACGCTCGTAAGTCACAATTGCCGCTAAATCTTTAAGACCAAGCTGTTTTCCATACCCTTGCATTGCGGTTCCAGCACGGCCGTTAACAACAATATCAATATGCTGTTTGACATCACCCAGTGCAATTGCACTGTCTTTTAAAGCTGGGAATACGCCTGGAATACCTTGCCCATTGGCTTGATGACACGCTGCACAATTAGCCATATAAGCTTTTTCACCTAAGGTCATTAACTCTTCCATCGACATGTTCATTGCCAATAGTTTTTGCTCTTCTTCTTTCGCTTGTTTCGCAATAGCCGTTTGTTCTGCCATCCACTTTTTGAACTCAGCAGGTTCCTTTGCAATAACAACGATTGGCATAAAACCATGATCTTTACCGCATAACTCGGCACATTGACCACGGTAGATACCCGGCTCATTCACACGAGTCCATGCTTCATTGATGAAACCAGGGTTTGCATCTTTTTTGATGGCAAACTCAGGTACCCACCACGAATGAATAACATCATCGGAGGTAATTAAAAATCTAACCTTTTGGCCTGTTGGGATCACTAACGGTCTATCTACCTCTAAAAGGTAGTTAGCCGATTTTGCTCGTTCGTTTCTGATTTCAGCTTGAGGCGTAGCGAGGAGACTGTAATAGTCCAATTCATGTTCAAAATATCGATAGTGCCACTTCCACTGAGAGCCCGTAACTTGCACGGTCAGATCAGCATCTGAAGTATCTTCCATTTCTATTAAGGTTTTTGTAGCGGGAAATGCCATCGCTATCAAAATGACAAATGGAATGGCCGTCCAGAGTATCTCCACTTTGGTACTTTCGTGGAAATTTGCAGGTTTCACCCCTTTGGACTTTCTATGATGGATTATGGACCAGAACATGATCCCGAAAACGACAATACCAATAACGCAGCAGATATAGAAAATGATCATGTGCAAATCGTAAACACTTGCACTGATATCCGTTACGCCTTTGGTCATATTAAGACGCATCTCATCCGCAACAGCATTATTCGCAAATACTGCAGCTGGAATTAACCAACTTGATTGCTTAGCAGTCACTAAACACCCTCCCTATTTAAAACATTAAGAAGAGGATGTCTGTACAACCCACACCAGCATATAAACCAATTATTAATCGGTTTATATCTATCCCCAAAAAATGTTTGTTTTTATTATTTTTATATCAGTCTATGTAGCTGACTTATGTTGATATTTTGTTTGTATTATTTTTGTTCAACCAGTCTAACCTATACCCTTTATTTCAATTGTGCAAATAATCACCGGACAAAAAGACATAAAAAAACCCACTTGATTATTTTTTAACCAAGCGGGTTTTATCTATATTTATTAAGCGATTACATTAATGAGCTGTTTCTAATTACACCAACGGCCAAACCTTCAATTGCAAAGTCCTGATAGTTTAAATCTACTTTGATTGGTTCGAACTCTTTATTTTCTGCGTGTAAGATAACTTGGCTACCATTTCTTTCTAAACGTTTTACCGTCACATCTTCTTCAACTCTTGCCACTATCACTTGACCATCACGTGCGGTTTGAGTCTTATGAACCGCTAATAAGTCTCCATCCATGATGCCAATATCGCGCATACTTTCACCTTCAACCATCAGTAAAAAATCAGCCGATGGACTGAACATCATAGGATCTAGATTCACGTGTGATTCAACATGCTCCATCGCTAATATAGGAGAACCGGCCGCAACTTTACCAACAACGGGAATTCCTGCTTCTATATTTGAAATATCTTCAGTTAACCGAATACCACGTGACGTGCCTGCAAGGATCTCAATATATCCTTTCTTTGCTAATGCTTTCAGATGATCTTCCGCGGCATTAGCAGAGCGAAAACCTAAACGTTTAGCAATTTCTGCTCGAGTTGGAGGCATGCCAGTTGAAACTATCGCTTGTTTAATTAACTCAAGGATTTGAGCTTGACGATCGGTTAGTGGACGCATAATCTGGTTTTCCATACAGTGATAATGACTGTTAGTATATACAGCAAATTTAAAACTGCAAATTTAACTTAAATGTTAGTTCGGGTTTACAAAACAATTTGTTAAAATTACTGACTGAATTTTATATTTTCTCGAGATTGAACGTAATGGCTTATATTTCTTACCTTTTTTATTGGATCACGCGTCCGTTTATTAAAGTAAATATCGTATCTGACAGTGATTTATCAGTAGATCTCACCAAACCCATCAAATATGTATTAGTCACAGACTCGTTTGCTGACAAATTAGCGCTTGAACAAGCATGCCGAAATCAAGGGTTACCGAGTCCATTTAAAACGCTAAAAGTGGGTGAATATTCGCTTGCCAGAACCATAGGCGTAAAACATATAAAATCGTTTTTTAATACGGCTGAAAAACACGACGCTAAGATGTTAAAACATAGCCAAGTATTATTAACTCAAGTTGCAAGTAGCCAACAAGATGTGCAATTTGTACCAGTCATGATCTGTTGGGGCCGTGCTCCCGGTGTTGAAAAAACCAAAGAAAATACAAAAATTGGCATTAAAGACTTAATCGCAGAAAACCTACAAGCTAGCTGGATTAGAAAACTGATCATTGTTTTATTTTCTGGTCGCAGTAATTTCATTCGCATTTCCAAACCCGTTTCATTGATTGAAATGGTCAACAAACACGGTACATCTGAAGCGGCAGCTCATAAGTTAATCCGTGTTGCGCGAATTCATTTTGAACGCCAACGTATTGTTGCAACAGGACCTAAGATAATGGCACGTACCGCCATGTTTAATAGCTTGTTGGCTAGCCCATCACTAAAAAAAGCATTACAAGAAGAGATGAACGCCAAAGACATCTCTATGGAGCAAGCCAAAAAGAATGCCATTAAGCTATTAGATGAGATTGCCGGAGATTACCGAGAATCTTATATCCGCTTTGGCGCACGTTTATTAACCTGGTTATGGAACAAAATTTATAACGGTATTCGTGTCCATAACGCTGACAATTTGAGAGAGTTAGCACAAAAAGGTCATGAAATTGTTTACGTACCTTGCCACCGAAGCCACATGGATTACTTATTACTAACCTATGTCATATATAAAGAAGGGTTAGTGCCACCACATATTGCCGCTGGAATAAATTTAAACTTCTGGCCTGCCGGTCCTATGTTTAGAAAAGCCGGTGCATTCTTCTTACGCCGAAGTTTTAAAGGCAACAAATTATACTCTGCTGTTTTTCGTGAGTATTTAAGTCAGTTGTTCATAAAAGGTTATCCGGTTAAATATTATACCGAAGGGGGACGTTCACGTACCGGCCGTTTATTAAGTCCAAAAACGGGCATGTTAGCCATGACTATTCAGGCGATGTTACGTGGCGTAGACCGACCTATTACTTTAGTTCCTGTGTACATTGGCTATGAACATGTAATGGAAGTAAATACTTACCTAAAAGAATTGCAAGGCCAGAACAAAGAAAGTGAATCCATTTTTGGAATATTTAAAGCCCTTAAAAATCTTAAAAATTATGGCCATGGCGATGTGAATTTTGGCGAGCCAATCAGCTTAAATGACATCCTGAATGACAAAGCACCTGAATGGCGCGAGTTAATTAATCCAGTTGATGTTGTGAAACCAACTTGGTTAACCCCGGTTGTAAACCACACCGCTAATACCATCATGAGCTCAATTAATGACGCTGCGGTATTGAATACGGTGAACCTATGTGCCCTTACCTTGTTAACTTCTGATAGTCACGCTTTACCACGAGCCGAAATGCAAAAGCTGTTAACTTTTTATATGCAGTTAAATCATCAAGTACCTTATGCTAGCAATATCAAAGTACCAACCCAAACCGCTGATGAAATAATTGAAGAGGCTATCCAACTTGAAAAGGTAGAAGCTGAAAGTGACGAATACGGCACTATCATCAAATTGGATGACAAAAATGCAATTTTAATGAGCTACTACCGTAACAATGTGGTTCATTTATTTGCTATTCCAGCGATTATTGCTGGAGTTATCGTTAACTCAAATAACACCACAAAAGAGTTGATACTGGCTAAAGTTAATCATTTATTACCTTTGTTAAAAAATGAATTATTTATCACTATCACTAACGTAGATGAATATTGTGGACAAGTGATCGACTTTTTCATTCAACAAGAATTAGTTCAAGATACAAATGGCTCTTTATCAGTAACCGCTAAAAACTCCATGGCTTATTTACAACTAAATTTATTAGCTAAAATAATGAAAGATACGTTACAACGTTATGCTCTTGGTTTTATTCGTATAGAACAGGTTGAAGGTATTCAACGCAGTGAATTAGAAAGCGACTGCCAAAAACTGGCGGGGCGTTTATTAAAATTACACGATATTAAAGCACCAGAATATTTCGATAAAAAAGTGATATCAAACTTTGTGACTTGTCTACGTGAACAACAATATGTAAGCGTTGATGAGGCGGGGTTAATGCACTTAACCACCTCTGGTAAGGCAACCTCAGATACTATTAACTCCTTGTTAAGCGCTGAACTATTGCAATCGTTAAACTCATTAGGCTAGCGCTTAGCGCTCTTTATATTCAAGATAACAAAAGGCAAACAGATAATGAAAAACGTTTTTATATTTAGTTTATTTTTTATGGCGTTAAATTCGTTTGCCAATCCCGTGACTAAACCAATCACTAATCTGTTTGATGCGATGAGGAGTCACGATGGTGCTAAACTGCTACAACAATTTACGGCAAGTGCTTTACTGCAAAGAGCAAAAAGTGATGGTTCTATTGAGAATAGTGATATCCAACAATTTGCCAACAGCATTAACAGCAGCGAACGTTATTTAGATGAGCATTTATTAGATATTCAAATGCAAATTCAAGACAATCTCGCCAGTGTTTGGACGCCTTACGCCTTTTACTTAGATAACAAATTAAGTCACTGTGGAGTAAATAGCTTTCAATTAGTGCTGCAGAATAATGAATGGAAAATACATTATTTAATAGATAACTCACATCCGGGCGATTGTGAGGGCTTCATCAAAAAATATAAATAACCACCAGCCAATATGAAGCATCGACTGGCGGTTATCCTTTAAATAATATTATTTTTTGCGAGGGAATTTTTCATGGTCACGAATAACACCTTCTTGCATCGCAGATGCGATTAACTCACCATTTTGATTAAAAAACTCACCGCGTACTAAGCCTCGACCACTACTCGCGCTGGTACTTTCTTTACTAAATAGAATCCATTCATCCATTCTAAATGGACGGTGAAACCACATGGAGTGGTCTAAGGTAGCCACTTGCATTTTTGGTTGCATAAAGCTTTCACCATGAGGTAACAATGCTGTTGGCAAAAATGTAAAATCGGATGCGTAAGACAATAAATAACGATGAACTCTTTGATCATCTGGCAATGTCCCATTCGCTTTTATCCAAGTTTGACAAGCTGGTTCCATTTTATCTGGTTTAAACGGATTAATTTGCTGCACATGGCGCATATCAATTGGCTTATCAGCCAATGCTTTGGCATGAAATTGTTGAGGAATTTTATCTAGATTTTTTTGATAAAACTCTAATTCTGACATCAAACCTTCTGGCCCTATGACTTTAGGCATAGTTGATTGGTGATTGTAGCCTTCACCTTCGGTTTGAAAAGATGCTGTCATATAAAATATGGTTTGGCCAAACTGAATTGCTCTGACTCTGCGGG
The DNA here is from genome assembly GCF_018860345.1 of Psychrosphaera sp. F3M07. GTDB lineage: Bacteria > Pseudomonadota > Gammaproteobacteria > Enterobacterales > Alteromonadaceae > Psychrosphaera > Psychrosphaera aquimarina. Next base: position 175,868 of record NZ_JAHKPJ010000028.1, read on the forward strand.
TACTAAACGAACCACCGTCTCGAATATTTTCCACTTCATATACTATGGGGGTTTGGTCATTGCCTTCACGTAAAAAGTAACTATGAAATGAATGCACAAATCGATTATCTACGGTTTCTTTGGCGGCGCTAAGTGCTTGACCAATAACCTGACCACCAAATACTCGGCCAAAGCCCAAGGCTTGGCTTTGTCCCCGGTATAAGCCTTCTTCTATTTTCTCTAGTTTAAGATGATCTAATAAGGTTTCTAATGCTTGTTGGCTCATAAAATTTCTCTAACTGCTATTTGGGTCCAATTAATTTCGTCGGCTATGATTCTTTCTTGCGCCACGTAATGCAAAACTTGACCCGGCATGACATTAAAATCATTGTCAGGGTTTAAGTGCATTTTGACACCGATTCTGTCTTCAGCGACAGCAAGAAGAATTGCATTATGATTTTGTTTTAAATGGAAAAATAAGTCGCCAAATTTATGTGCGCCTATATCAAAAGGCATCTGTGTAGAAAATTGCGTATGGCCACTTAGTGTAGACATCATCTCTTCTTGTAATCGACTACTGCCAGGGTCTTGCATGGAACGCACTAATATTTCAGCCGTTCTAGATGAGTTTGATTCAATGTTTTTAGTATAACGATTTAACATTTCTATTTTAGTATCGTCACTAAAGTTAGCACTGATATGACATTCGTCTTTAACTAAAGAACTCAATTTCAAGGCACAGGTGAAGGTTTGATCATCATTATCACAATCAACAATAATACGGTCAGCTTTGGTAACTGCTACACGCGTCAGTTCATCGTCTTGAGTCAATGACTTTAACTTAGCAAACTCCACCAGCGGGTTATCTAAAAATGGATGTTCCAGATCATTAGTTACACACAGCAATATTTTTCGTTTTTGACGTTTATTATCCCCTAAAATATGCTGCACCATCTTTTCAGTTCTGTTCTCGTGCCAACCAAAAATTAATATATGTGAATCTTCTTCACTAAAATCTTTTTCACCAGTCATAATTTGTCTCAATACTCTGCTAACTGAACGTCCTAACTTACCTAATAGTGCGCCAAATATGGCTAAACCTAACGGAATTTGAACCAAGGCGACTACTAATTTACCTTCAAATGATGTGGGACTTAAATCACCATAACCAACCGTACTTGTGGTAACGACATAATAATAAAGGTATGAACTAAAGTTGGTTAATTCATACTCACCAACTAAATACAATAACACCCAACTTAAAATGGCATGGAAACCTAAAAGCATCAAAATAGAAAACCAAGATACGTGAATAAAGTGTTTTCTTAAAAATGCGGCTAATTTGTTAATGACCAAGATTAATTCCCCAACAACTTACGCCAGCCTGACTTTTGTTTTGGCACATGTTTACGATATTGAACCAACTCTTGCCAAAATGGACTTAACAACTCATTACTGAGTTTTTCAAAGTTAGGGGTTTCAGTCATTGCAATCTGAAATTTAGGATGACTTTCAACCCAAGCTAACGTTAATAATTGATAACTACGTTGTAGTAAACTTAACCATTGTTTTGAATCTACATCTGGGTTTAATTCTTTTAACGCGGGAACCATTCGTTTTAATCCATTAACGGTTTTATTTTGGAACCCTATGTATACTTTCTCTTCAACTCTAGATTCTAATAGTGAATCTGAAATACGACACAGTTGACCAAATTGAGGCGTTTCTACCCAATACTGGGTTAAGTAGGTGCAAATATCATCAACGGTGATGGTTTCATATTTACGCGTTGCCGTTTCAAATGAAATGATCCAATTTTGCAGGTGTTTTTCCAGCAGAGCTAAAAAAATAGCTTCTTTAGTTCTAAAGTAAATATATAAAGTCCCTTTAGCCACTTCCGCTTTGTTAGCTATTTGTATTGCAGAGGGTAATTCATCCCCAGACTCAACAAATAGTGCTTCCGCTGCCGCCAAAATGCCATTAACTCTTTGCAGTTTTTGTTTTTGATTTTTAGCTTTTTTTATTTCCATAAGTATCTACTAACTATTTTTTTGAATTTTTTACAACTTTAACACTTAATATTACAGTAATTCCTTGACCTTAAAATAAAAGAATCTTAGTTTACAGATAATAATAATTTTTCTATACGCTATATACGAATAACAATAATAAAATTTCGCGTATTCAACTCCGTATTTTGATTGCCATTAGTGGCTCTACAGTTAAAATAGCGACTTGAGTATAGTTCCCATATAAAAGTTGTTCCGGAGCCCAATTAATGAAGTACCAGGATACCATCGAGCAAGCTGAGTCTAAGTTGCAAAAGACACTCGTGTTTTTAAAGCAACATAGATTAGCTGCCAGCCCTATAAACTATAGCGTTGCTTATGAGTACGCCAGTGGGGAAAACGATGATATCGTTAACTGCATTAATAAAGATATTAACGACGGTTGCATAATAGATTCATTTTTAATGGAAGAGTTATACCGTCAATTCATACTCAGTTCTGATGAAAGTTCGGAGAAAGTTGTTCAGCACGCCTCCTCTATTATCAACTCAACTCAAAGACATACTCAAAAAGCACAAAGAGACAGCGGCCATTACGCTAATATTTTAGATGAAGGTTTACTACTGCTGAACGACTCAGATCCTGAATCGTCAAAACTAGTGATTGAGAAGTTAATAAAAGCGACAACTTACGCTAAAAAAACGCAACAAATGTTATTCAAAGCGTTACAACAAGCACAAACCAAATCAAACGAACTGCAACAACAAATCGATGATTTACATGCCAACCGACAACTTGATGCATTAACCGGTTTATATAACCGTTCAGTAATGAGTCAAACCGTTGATATGTGGGTAAATAACGACACTAAGAATATTGCCGCCTTAGCGATTAATCTAGATCACTTTAAACAATTTAACGATAATTATGGCATGACCATCGGGAACGTCATTCTGTCAAAAGTAGCACAAAAAGTGAAAAGTTATGTTTCTGACAGCGGTTTGCCAGTCAGACTTGCCGGTGAAGAATTTTTAGTATTAATCCCTGATGCGAACCCAGTGACGGCCAAAGAAATTGCCGAAAAGGTCAGAGTAGGTGTCGAAAAGTTACAGTTTATTAATGCCAAAAATAAAGAACGCCTGCCTAAAATCACGGTGTCGATTGGCGTTACAGAATACTGTGAGAAGATCGGTCTGGACGGAACTATTCAAAAAGCCACCTCAGCATTACGCATGGCTAAAGCCACAGGCCGTAATAGAGTTTACACAGATTAACCTCAGTTTATTAAATATACGTTGTTTTAATATACAAATATAATGATCTAATCCCTTTTGCCTTGTTGGTTTTAAGCCAACATTTAAGTACACTTGCCTTAATTACTCTTGCCTGTATAAAAATATGACTACTGAAAACGATCAACAATCCACAACACACTTTGGTTACAAAACCGTAGAGTCCGAACAAAAACAAGCTATGGTTGCGGATGTATTCCACTCCGTCGCAGCGAAATACGACATCATGAACGATGTAATGTCTTTTGGCATACATCGACTTTGGAAACGTTTTACCATCGATGCCAGTAACGTGCGCCCAGGGAACAAAGTCCTAGATTTAGCAGGCGGTACCGGTGATTTAACACGTAAATTTAGTCAAGCGGTTGGCCCAACAGGCAAAGTGGTACTTGCTGATATCAACGATTCTATGATTAAAGTAGGTCGTGAAAAACTGCATAATTTAGGCGTTGTAAGTAATGTTGAATATGTGCAAGCGAATGCGCAGGCGTTGCCTTTTGCTGAAAACACCTTTGATTTAGTCACCATTGCATTTGGTTTACGGAATGTCACAGACAAAGACGAAGCATTACGTTCTATATATAGAGTACTTAAGCCTGGTGGTCGATTATTAGTATTAGAGTTTTCTAAACCAGAACAACAATGGCTTAATAAAGCCTACGACTTTTATTCGTTTAAGATTTTACCCGAAATGGGTCAGTTAATTGCTGGTGATAAAGAGAGTTATCAATACCTTTCTGAATCGATTCGAATGCATCCAGACCAAGATACGTTAAAACAAATGATGGAAACGGCTGGTTTTGATCAAGTATCGTATACCAATATGACAGGCGGTATTGTTGCTTTGCATAAAGGCTTCAAATTTTGATACTGCTTCAACAATTGGCCCATTCGTTTATTGAGCCAAAAATAAATAAACTTCTTACCTTTGACGACCAAGCACATATTAAGCTGGTTAAATTAGAAGGTAAGAGTTTGAGTGTTTGTTTAACTGACTTATCACTGAACATTAAACTTCAGGTATTAGATAACGAGGTATTATTATCTTCCAATACGGAAGGTTACGATTGTTTAGTGACCACCAGCAGCCAGTATTTACGCTCATTATCGGATGCGTCACAGCTTACTAAATTGATTAAACAAGATAGTTTGGAGCTTGATGGTGATCTCGCCATCGCGCAGGGCTTTTCTGAATTATTAATGAATAACAACATAGATTGGCAACAACTATTATCGAGTTATTTTGGCGACGCTATTGCTCATAAAATGGTAACGGCGATTCAAGCGTTAGTAAGTAATATAAAAATAAAAACGAAAGATATGGATTACACGTTAACCACAGCCATAACCGAAGAGTTAAAATTAAGTCCACATTATAATGAAGTTAGTCTTTTTATTGATCAAGTTGATGTCTTGTCTGCAAAAACAGACAAGTTAGCCGCAACAATAAGTGCATTAACTACCAAACTACACGAGTCTCGATAACATTGAAAACACTCTCTCGCATCAGCAAAATAATTCATGTTTTTCTTTATTATCGTCTTTATGAATTAATTCCAAAACAGAAAACACCTTGGTTATTAAAGGTAATGGTTACCCTCTTTTTCTGGTACCCAAAAACATCAAAACAAACTCATTCCGCTCACAATCTTAGAATTGCATTAGAGCACTTAGGCCCGGTCTGGATAAAGTTAGGTCAAATGTTATCTACCAGAAAAGACTTATTGTCCGAGCAATTAAGTTCTGAATTAACCAAGTTACAAGACCAAGTGACCCCTTATCCCACGTCCATCGTGGAACAAACGATTTGCCAACAACTAGAGATCAACTCACTATCTGACGTTTTTTGCCAATTTGAACAAACGCCTATTGCCACAGCGTCTATGGCTCAAGTGCATGGGGCACAATTATCGTTAGTGGAAGGCCAAGACCCTATTAAGGTGATTATTAAAGTTATCCGTCCTAATATTGAGCAACAGATCATCTCTGACATCTCATTAATGTTAATGTTTGCTGGGTTGATTGCTAAAACCAAAGAAGGACATAGGTTCCGCGCGGTTGAAGTGGTGCAAGAGTATCAAAAAACCATCTTAAATGAGTTAGACCTTAAGTTAGAAGCTAATAATGGCATCAAGTTACGTGATAATTTTAAAGATTCTAATGACTTATATATTCCACAAATATACCCAGAGTTATGTACGTCTAAGGTTTTAGTGATGGAACGTATTTATGGTATTCCGGTATCTGATACGAATGCGCTTATCGCACAAGGTTCTGATTTAAAGAAATTGGCTGAACGCGGAGTTAGAGTGTTTTTTACTCAGGTCTTTCGTGACAGCTTTTTTCATGCCGACATGCATCCAGGCAATATCTTTATTGAGCAACAAAACCCAAATGATCCTAAATACATTGGGATTGATTTTGGCATCATGGGAACGTTAAATGAACAAGATAAACGTTATTTAGCTGAAAATTTTGTCGCCTTTTTTAATCGTAATTATTTAAGAGTGGCGCAATTACATGTGCAATCTGGTTGGGTCCCTAGTCATATTAACGTGGAAGAATTTGAGATTGCCATCCGAGCCGTATGTGACCCTATTTTTAATAAACCATTAGACGAAATATCATTTGCCCAAGTACTAATAGGTTTATTTGATACCGCCAGACAATTTGAAATGCAAGTTCAGCCTCAACTAGTATTATTACAAAAAACACTGTTATATGTAGAAGGATTGGGACGTCAACTTTATCCTCAATTAGATCTTTGGCAAACCGCCAAACCGTTTTTAGAACAATGGGTAGATGAACAGATGGGTTTTAGAGCATTTTATAAATCTAGCAAAGAGAATTTGCCTTATTGGCTTGAGAAAGCACCAGAAATCCCTGAGATGTTACATACTGGGCTGACAAATTTGAATAACATGCCACAACTAAAACAAGACTTAGTTGAGCAGTATTTACAACATCAAAAGCAACACAGACGATTTTTACTGCAACTTACATTAACAGGTTGTGGATTTTTAGCTTCATTACTGATTGCCATATTTAGTAATTTAGACAATCCTTACTGGCAAGTTGCTGGTGTTATTACCGCAGCAGTCACGGTTATCAACGCCATTAAAGTGTGGCTAAAAATACGTTAATCCACTTTATAAAAAGCCGTAATGAGACTCTACCCGAAACGAAATACCAGAGTCTCGTCTAAAGTCACTGGATAACGGATTATAATATTCTTGCTCTAATGGATCTTCTTTGTGTAATTCGACAAAAGGCTCCACTTCAAAAAACAACCAATCCCTTAATGCATTAAATCGATATCGAATACTAAACCTATGTAATTGTGCATCCGGCTTTGGTTCAACATATCCAAATGATGATATTCCTATTATCAACGCAGCTTTTTCTCCGACAGAGCTTATTTGGAACAATCCAGAACGCCATTCTGGCGACTCATAAGACTCTAAATCACGATATGAAAAGTTATAGCGTATTTCAGATTGTTGGCTTAACTTGTAACCTGTATCTACTAAGAACCTTGCTCCCCAACCATCCGCTACATAATATTCAAGCGCGGGTTGCAGATTAAATGTCACTCTATTATCTAAAAACTTTTTACGATAAACCGCGGAGGCTCGTGTATAAAGTTGGTCTTCCCCCCAACCTATTCGAACCGATGTACTGATATCATTTGATTTAGTATGTAAAAAACGTACGGCTGCACCCAACGAGTTTTGGCTCAATTTAAATGCTTCTGGTTTTACTGATTCGTAAGGTAAGGTTTTAAAATCATCATCTTCACCGTCTGATAGAATGATCTCTACTTTATTTTCCAAGTTTGGTAACTTGGCTTTTACTTTAAATTTTATCGGGAAGCTTTCCCCTGTGAACACCTCACCTTCTCTGGGTTCCCAGCCGACAATAAAATGTCCCCATGTTTTCGCTTTGTTTTTTCCTTTTTCATCTTTAGCAAAAAAACCATCTAATAAATTTGCAGTCCAGTCCATTGAATAACCAACATTTTCAACCACACTGTTTACGTCAACAAATAGTACTTTTAAACGTTCTTGCTCAACTTTTTTCTCAATAACCGTTAGTTCATTATTCGCCGTAGCTACTGTTTGTGTATTGCATTTAACATTAGAGTGTTGACTTTCACTGGCCGCTTTTGGATCTAACTTTTGTTCTGAGGGTAGACACTTTGGAGTCGTTGATTGTTGAGTTGTTTGTTGTGCACAAAGAGACCATGCACTTGTCATAAACAGGCACAATAATACACACTTTAATTGCTCAACTCTCATAAATAGCTTCCATGTTTTTTGTCTTATTATTCATCATTGAATATCTAAATATATTATTTCACTTAATTAAACTTTATACTATCGTCAGTTTATTACAAATTGGATATTAAAATGGGATTTGGTGGTATAAGCCTCTGGCAACTTCTTATTGTTTTAGTCATTGTCATACTTCTATTTGGTACTAAAAAGATTAAGTCTTTGGGTTCTGATTTAGGTTCAGCGGTTAAAGGTTTTAAAAATTCGATTTCTGACGACAAACCGAACGTTGAAACTAAAAACAATGATGATGCTGATTTTGCCAAGTCAGAAAAACACGAAAAAATTAACACAAAAGACTAGTTGATATGGGTTTCTGGGAGTTTATTGTCATCGCCGTCGTAGGCACCATCGTTCTTGGTCCTGATAAACTTCCTTCGGCTATTAGGCGCTTTAGCCAAATGAAACGCCAATTTAGTCAAATGGTGCAAGGTGTCTCTGCTGAGGTAAATGAGCAGTTACGAGTGCATGAACTGCACGAAAACTTAAAAAAAGCAGAACAACAAGGGATGGAAAATCTATCTCCTGAGTTACAACAATCTGTTGATGAACTCACTAATGCCGCAAAAAGTGTGCAACAAACACTATCAGAACCTGCAGTAGATAATGTTAAACATGACAAATGATAAACCGCCTTTTTTAAATCACCTGATCGAACTAAGACAGAGATTAATTCGCTCCGTTGTGGCTATTTTATTGTGTTTTGCTGGATTAGCTTATTTTGCCAATGATTTATATACCTTAGTCTCTACCCCCTTATTAGATGTTTTACCTGAAGGCTCTAATATGATTGCAACTGATGTTGCAGCCCCGTTTTTTGCGCCCTTTAAATTAGCTTTTATGCTTTCTATTGTGATCGCATTCCCTTATTTATTACATCAAGTGTGGGGGTTTATTGCGCCGGGTTTATATAACCATGAAAAAAAGTTTGCAGCTCCAATTCTCATCACCTCTGTTTTATTATTTTATTTCGGTATCGCCTTTTCTTATTTTATTGTGTTCCCATTAGTGTTTTCTTTTTTCACCAGTGTGGCACCGGAAAATATAGTCATCGCGACAGATATTAGTAGTTACTTAGACTTTGTTCTTAAATTATTTATCGCTTTTGGTTTGTCGTTTGAAGTACCGGTAGTCGTTTTTATTTTGTGTCTATCTGGGGTAACTACTGTCGATAATTTAAAATTAAAACGGCCATACGTAATATTGGGCGCTTTTGTTCTAGGCATGTTATTAACGCCGCCTGATGTGATCAGCCAAACATTATTGGCGATTCCGATGTGGATGTTGTTCGAGTTAGGTCTAGTATTATCAAGAGCCATTAAGGTGAAACAACCTAACGAAGAAATAACGGATAATTAATAGTTTTACCTATCCTGTGCCACCTGAGTTCCAGCGCACTAGATTACTTAATAAACTGCTGATATTGTCCTATTATCGAACTTTAATAAAAAGGCTCAGTTTTTGTTTAATAAATTTGTCATTTTCTTACTTATCTTCGTTGAATTGCTTTTGCAAGTTAACGCGGCGACTTATGACATTTCAAACTTACAAGGTAAAACTGACCTCACACCTTACATTGAATATAATATTGGTGATCATGACCCTCTTGAAGCTCCACCAATAGAAGGTTGGTCACAGTTTACATACTCTCAAATCAAGTTGGGCTTTGACAATCGCGTTCAGTGGTTTCGTTTTGAACTTGCTAACCCATCCGCACAAGTTGAGTCTTACTATATAGAATTAGATGCACCGTTATTGGATAACATTACATTTTACATTTTGTCTCAAGGGCGTGTCCGCAGTGTTCAAAGTCTAGGTGATAATCAAGTTTTTCCTCTACGACCTGTATTACATGAGTCCTTTATTATCCCAATTTCTTTGCATGCCAGTGAAACATTAGAAATATATATCGCGACACAAACCTCAGGCAGCACTCAGCTACCAATTACTTTATGGCAAAAAGAGTACTTTCAAGAGCAACAAAACTACCAGCGTTTGTTAACCGGTAGTTTTATAGGATTAATTGTTGCAGCTATAATCGCTTGTTTAATTACATTCAGCGTGAGTCGAGAAAAATCATCGTTATTAAATGCAGGATTTATAGTTTCTTTTTTAATGATTATTTTGACTTTGAATGGATTTGCTTTTCACTATTTTTGGCCAAATCAGCCCGTATTACAACAACATGCATTTTATATATTTACTTGCCTAAGTATCCTATTTTCAGCCTTATTGGCCAGAGAAACACTTAAACATTTCTACCAAGACCACCAACTTATGTCTTGGTTTAAATATATCGCGCTATTCGCTGTGTTGTTATTGCCTGCTACCTTATATTTAAGTTATCAAGCCGGTTTATATTTAATAATTCTGATATCAATAATTATATGTATCTGTCATTTGTACGCCGGAGTGATGGCATGGAACCATGGTTTGCATGAACATCAAGAGTTTAATTATGGCCTTGCCGTTTTATTAATTTGTTTGTTACTTATTTGTGTAAATAATTTTTCTCCGTTTAGTCTCCCTATTTCAAATCTAAATTTATTGCAACTTTCTCTTATTATTCATATTTTATTTTTAGCAATTGCTGTCACACGTTCATCAGCAATTGAATATGATGTTTTTGGCAATGATGAAGAGACCACAGATCAAGCGTTGTTACATAGTGAACAAATGATGGAGCTACAGTTTGCTTTAAGGGAATTAGAAGAAAAAAACCAACAATTAGAGAAGCTTAATACCATAGATGCTTTATCAGGTATTTATAATCGACGACATTTTGATAAACGTTTACAAGCTGAATTACGTCGAGGTCGTCGTGAGTTAACCCCATTGTCTTTGATTTTGTTTGATATTGATCACTTCAAAAAAGTGAATGACACTTACGGCCATATTGTTGGTGATGAAGTAATTCGTTGTATTTCGATGTGTGCTGCAGAACAACTAAGCCGAACCGCGGACGAAGTATTCCGTTATGGTGGAGAAGAATTTGCGGTGTTACTGCCCAATACAAATTTACCCGGGGCACTCACTTTAGCGGAGAAAATTCGTGCGGCGATTGAAAACCTTACAATAACGCTTAACGAACAAACCTTATCTTGTAAAATAAGCATAGGTGTCGCAACTCATGACTCCACCAAAGCAATTGAACCAAACTCATTTATCGAAATGGCTGATAGCGCTTTATATAAAGCAAAACAAAGTGGCCGTAATCAAGTCCAAACATATCAAGAGGTAATCTAGTGTTACATAATGACTTAGGCAGTTTTCCATATACACGCATGCGTAGAATGCGAAAAAATGATTTTTCACGCCGTTTAATGCGCGAGAATGTTCTAACGACTAATGATCTGATTTACCCTATGTTTATTCTTGATGGTGAGAACCGCAAAGAGTCCATATCTTCAATGCCAGGCATCGAAAGAATGTCGATTGACTTGTTAGTCAAAGAAGCCAAAGAGTTAGTTGATTTAGGTATACCTGCTATCGCTATATTTCCAGTGACTGAACAAGGTCTGAAATCAGAGTTTGCAGAAGAAGCTTATAATCCAGATGGGTTAGCGCAACGGGCCGTAAAAGCAGTAAAAGCGGCATACCCTGAATTAGGTGTCATTACTGACGTTGCTTTAGACCCGTTCACTCTACATGGTCAAGATGGGATCATAGATGAGAATGGATATGTGTTAAATGATATTACGACGGAAATACTGGTAAAACAGGCATTATCCCATGCCGCAGCGGGAGCAGATGTGGTTGCACCGTCTGACATGATGGATGGCCGTATTGGCGCTATTAGAGAGGCGCTGGAATCCACTGGCCACATTAATACTTCTATTTTGGCCTATTCGGCTAAGTATGCATCCAGTTATTACGGGCCTTTTAGAGATGCCGTTGGTTCAGCTGGTAATTTAAAAGGGGCGGATAAAAAGAATTATCAAATGGACCCAGCTAATTCTGATGAAGCTTTGCGTGAAGTTGCATTAGATCTAGCTGAAGGTGCAGATATGGTTATGGTGAAACCAGGTATGCCATATTTAGATATTGTCAGTAGTGTGAAACAAACTTTCCAAGTACCGACTTATGCCTATCAAGTGAGTGGTGAATATGCCATGCATATGGCTGCTATTGAAAATGGATGGTTAGCAGAAGAAGCCATAGTAATGGAATCTTTATTAGCATTTAAACGAGCAGGGGCAGATGGCATTTTGACGTATTTTGCCAAGAAAGCAGCGATTTGGTTACAACAACAATAAAATAACTATGTGAAGGGTACATAAGCTGTACCTTTCACTTTATTCTATTACCAATTGCCAACCTTGTGCCGATTGGTAACTTGCTTCTTGTGCCAGTTCAGCTTCAGTTAACGGGTTATTCCCAATCCAATTATCAGGCAATGTTAGTTTCAACACTTCATTTTCAACTGTGACTATTACTTTAGGCATCACTTCATCTTTACGTCTTAACGATAATATAACCGCTAAACGTAATATTCTGGATAATCGACAAGCCAAAAGTACCGAGGTTGAACTTTGTTTTGATAATGAATGTTGATCGATATCTTCTTTATGATTTCGAACTAACGCAGTAAGGAGATTTTTCTGAGCTTCGGTAAAGCCGGGTAAGTTAGTGTTCGCTAACAAATAACTCGCGTGTATTTGTTGATCTTTGTAAGCAACCTGTAATCCAACTTCGTGTACTAGTGCAGCAGACCGTAATATGTCTAATGCATCAAATTGCTCCATATCCCACTTAGAGTTAACTTGATTCGCTAAATTAATAGTGAGTTCTGCAACTCTTTTAGCATGTTCCGAATCGACATGATAACGAGTCATTACACTGTTTAAGGTACGCTCTCGAACATTCTGTTTCGTTAAATCCGGTAACATTGAATACAACAAGCCCTCTCGCAATGCCCCGCCAGCTAATGTCATACCTACTAAGTTAAGTTGTCTAAAAATGGCTATTAATATAGCTAGACCACTTGGGAATACTAATCTACGTTCTTGAACTAAACCTGGGATATTTAGTCGGTTGATAGAACCATAAGTGATAGCTTGTTGCATGATAGAGATAAGTCTAGGCAAGGTTATGATTTCATCATGACCTTGATGCATAAGAATTTCTTGAATAGCTTGCACAGTGCCAGACGCACCCACCTCTTCTTTCCATTCAAAATCTTTATACAAATCACGAATTTTGCCGATTTCTAACTCAGCAGCACCAATTGCATTAGTAAAGTTTTGTTCTGACAGTTCGCCATTAGGAAAGTATTTATCTAAAAATGTAACACAGCCAACATTGAGACTATTGCAAATTTGTGGGGTATCTCCCTCACCTGCAACAAGTTCAGTACTCGCACCACCAATATCAATGACAAGACGTTTTTGTTTGCTACTTGAAGTGTATGCAACGCCTTTATATATGGTATTTGCTTCTTCATCACCAGAAATAACCCTGATCTTTTGACCTAAGATACTTTCGGCTTGTTTTAAGAATATATCGACATTTTTTGCTAATCTAAGAGTTGCCGTTCCGGCAATTCTTAGATTCTGCGAAGGGATATCTTGTAGACGTTCAGCAAACAGATTTAAACATTCCCATCCTCTTAACATCGCTTCGTTAGATAGATTCATATCTGCATCTAACCCAGCGGCCAATCGAACTTTACGTTTTACTCTGCCAATTACCTGAACACTACCAGCCACCACCTGAACAATCATCATATGGAAGCTGTTTGAGCCTAAATCAATAACGGCATAACTACTATTGTTTTCCATTAAAGAACTACCTGCTCAATTAGTTACGACGTCTTTGGCCGTGATGATTATTACGGCGCTTTTGGTATTTTGGGCGTGGAACATCATCTAATAATGCATCGGCATCATATTGACTTACTGGAATACTGTGACCGATATATTCTTCAATCGCCGGTAAGTTATATACATATGATTCACATGCAAAACTAATTGCGTGCCCACTTGCACCAGCACGTCCAGTTCGACCTATACGATGCACGTAATCTTCACGATCATCAGGTAAGTCAAAGTTATATACGTGAGATACTTCAGGGATATGTAGTCCACGAGCAGCAACATCCGTTGCAACTAGGAAATCAATATCACCTTTTGAGAAAGACTCTAAAATACTTAAACGTTTACGTTGGTTAACGTCACCAGTTAATAGGCCAACTCTATGTTTATCTGATTTTAGCCAGTTATACACTTTTTCACACGAATGTTTTGTATTGGTAAAAACAATTGCTTTTTCTGGCCAATCTTCTTCAATTAAAGAAAGCAATAATTCAATCTTTTGATTGGATTGTGGGTAAAACAATTCTTCTTGAATACGAACGCCGGTCATTTGATTTGGTTCTGATTGCAAATGTGTCGGTTCATTCATGTGTGAGTATGCAAGTTCTTTTACCTTGAAACTCATGGTTGCTGAGAAAACAAGATTTAGTCTTGACGTTCTATCAGGCATTTTATTAAACAAGTAACGGATGTCATTAATAAAGCCTAAATCGAACATACGATCGGCTTCATCAAGTACAACAGCTTCTATTGAGTCTAAATTGAATACACCTTGTTTATGGTAATCAATGACTCGGCCTGTAGTACCGATCAGTACATCAACACCTTTTTCTAATACTTGGCGTTGAGATTCATAACCTTCGCCACCATAAATCAATCCTAGAGACAGACCACTTTGCTCAGCAAAGGTAATCGCGTCTTTATGGATTTGGATAGCAAGTTCACGGGTCGGTGCTAAAATTATTGCTCTCGGCTGCCCTTTAGCATCAGGATTAGCTAATAATCTGTTAAATGTTGCAGTTAAAAACGCGATGGTTTTGCCTGTACCTGTTTGTGCCTGTCCTGCTATGTCTGCGCCTTTTTCTATAAGAGGCATACACATAGCTTGAATAGGGGTACAATGCGAATAACCAGCAGAGGATAATGCTTTTAATACACTTTCGTGTATTGAAAAGTCTGAGAATTTAGTTTCTGTTAAATGTGTCTTAGTCATAGCGGATAAGAATAACCTTAACCCTTGCAATAAGAAACAATTTATTCAAAATAGCGTTATAAAATTTAATAAATACTTGGAGATTTAAATGAGCGATAAAATTATTGCAGTGACAGATGATAGTTTTGAGTCGGTTATCAATGGTGATAAACCTGTTTTAGTTGATTTTTGGGCAGAGTGGTGTGGTCCTTGTAAAATGATTGCCCCTATTCTTAATGAAGTTGCTGAAGAAATGGCTGACACTGTTTCAATCGCTAAATTAAATATAGATCAAAACCCAAACACGCCACCTAAGTTTGGTGTTCGTGGTATACCTACATTGTTGTTATTCAAAAATGGTGCGGTAGCTGCAACTAAAGTTGGCGCATTAAGCAAAACACAATTAACCGAGTTCTTAACTGAAAACATCTAATCCGTTATTTAAACTGGCTTAGTTGTGATAAGTTTTCTAAAAAAGAGTCGATAAATTCGGCTCTTTTTTGATCTTGCCAAGCAATACTTGCCCCTATCCCCCAGATGGGACCTGGCCAAGTTTGATCATGTTCAAATCTGGCCACAACATGCCAATGTAATTGTGCAACAACATTGCCTAAATTCGCGACATTGATCTTTTTACACTGGGTTGTTGCAGTCAATGCTTTAGATACCAAAGCACTTTCTTTCATCAGTTGCATTTGTTCATGCTCGGACAGTTGATGTACTTCCGTTAATTCATTTACCCGCGGTAATAATACAAACCATGGATAACGGCTGTCATTTTGTAAGCGCAGCTGACATAAAGGTAATTCTTTGACAAATATAGAGTCTTTTTCAATTCGAGGGTCTAATTTAAACATGAGCATTGCTTTTTGAATTTACGGAATAGGTGGATATTAGTGGATGATTAAATGCGTGTCGAGGCGCAATTTTATTAGATATTAATGCGGTGAGTAGATATCAACGTGTTTAGGATTGGCTTAGTCGTTAAGCTACCTTAACTTTACTAGGTTCAATGTTTTGTCGGCTATAATATTTGGTCGAATAATAATTATTACTTTCCTTAACCTTATTAATCAATATACCGCCCACAATTACATTGGCCTGTTGCAGTTCCTCTAATACATTGCCCAACATATTAGTATCTGTTTTTTCAGCGTCTACAACCAAATATACACTATCAACATGTTTAGAAATAACATAAGCATCACTGACAGACATGATTGGTGGGCATTCCAAAATAACTCTCTCATAGTGAGATTTTAAATAAGTTATTATCCCTTGAAGTCTCGGGTTGGACAAAAACACCAACGGGTTTTTGGGCACATTACCGGAAGCGATCACATCAAATTTATATTGTTCTTGTTTAATAATCGATTGTTCTAATGTGTGACTTTTGGCAATTAAGTTCGTTAAGCCTGGTCGGTCTTTATCCTCTCCCAATGCTTTGGCTATAGAAGGAAAGCGTAAATCAGCATCGATTAACACGACATCTTCTAGTTCTGAGAAACAATCGGCCAGTTGGATAGATAAAGATGATTTACCATCGTTAGGATTTATCGACGTTATCGCAATCACTTTCTGTTTAGACCTGACTTTATCCAATAATATATTGGTTCTGATACTTCTGATTGCCTCAATAAAACCAGCGTGTTTAGCTCTATCTAAATGAGTAAGAACATCATTTTTAAGTGACTTCTTCATTTTAATCTTAGGCACTGTGCCTATAACTTTTGTTTTGAACTTTAATGCCATTCGCCTAAATTGGATCACTTTATCGCCTAACATCACTTCGATAAATACAATTAAAACAGACACCATAAAACTGCCAAGTACAGCCAACACTAACATTAATTTACGTTTAGGTTTTACTGGCGAACTATTTTCTTCTGCGGTCTCAACTAAAATGATATTTGACGTATTAGATAAGTCCTGCATTAAATCAGATTCATTTTGTTTTTTGACCAAGGCTTCATATAAAGTCAAATAAGCATCAAACTCTCGCTTTAATTTTTGATAATCAAATTCAATGACGCCCAACTGTCTTAGTCTTATCGTATTTTCTTCTATTTCTTTTTCAACAAACACTAAGTTGTCTTGATAAAACTGTAATTGCTTATCGATTTGATTAACTTGCTTAGTGATCTCAGACAATAAATTAGATTTTGCATCATTTAATAAGCGATTCGCTTCGATATACTTTGGGTGTTTTTTACCGTATCTAAGTTTGATTTTGTCGAATATTTTTTGCTGGGCTTTTATTTCATCTTTGCCTGAATTTACAATGTCTGACTTTGCTAACATGGGAATGGCTAATAAGGCATCGACATTATTTTTACTTTTAATAATATGACTTTTCAAAATATTAGATTGTTCAATTTCACTGTCTAACACTTGTTTTTGAGCGTGCATTTTTACTAATTTGGTATTACTGAACGCGATTGCAGTTTGAATATCTATAAAGTCATGTTCATTTTGATATTCAACGATCTTAAATTCAGCTTTATCCAAACTTTGTTGAACTGATTTTATTTTATCAACAATCAGTTTCGAACCTGCTTTCTGCTTTCCCGCCATGAGCTGCTCTTTAAAGGTAACAAATGTACTACCCACTTCATTGGCTATTTGGGCTGCTAACTTAGGATTAGTTGACTGATAAGAGATTGATATTAAATCTGTACCTGATTTTTGCTGGACCGATATATTACTTAATACGTTATCTATCGTTGTTTTACGTCTAAGTTTATTAAAGTCATCAATCGTCATTGATGTATTTTCAGGAAAAATAATATCAAACTCAGGTTGTTTATCTAATGCCAAGCTATCAACTATTTCACCGGCAAATCGTCTGCTTTTGATCAACTCTAGCTCAGTTTCGGTATTATCCGCTGCCGTTATAGATCCACTGATGAGACTTTGCAAAGGATCCGCTGATTGAGTTGCCTTTTTAAACATAATCAATACACTCGATTGATAAACATTAGGCACTTGAGAAATAAATATACTGGCTAACAGGGAAGTAAGGATAACAAAGATTAAAATGAACCATTTCCTATGCCAAAGTACTTTGGTTAATTCACCTAAGTCTATTTCATCATCTTTGTAATTTTCATTAACTTGTTCCATTAAAAGAAACTCTTATTAATTTTTATTACATCGCCTGGTAAAATTTGAGAACTCTTTTGTGCAGTAAACGACTGCCTAGGAAACCCACGCCAAATAACCCAATGAGAGCCTGAAGCCCGGTCTTTTAACCCGCCAGCTAAAGCTATGGCTTGTTCTAAATTAATTTCTGCTTGGTATTTATAACTGCCTGGGGTTTTCACTTCACCATGAATAAAAAATGGTCGGTAGCTTCTAACCATGATCGTCACATCCGGATTTAGTAAATAACCATCCGCATATCTTTTTTCCACTAAAGATTTAGCTTGCTGTACACTTAGTCCTTCTAGTTTCACTTGTCCTATTAAAGGTAAGTCGACTTGTCCGGATTGGCTTAATTTAGTAAGGGTTTTTAATTCTGATTCTTGGTAAACCAGTATTTCAATTTCATCACCAGGGCCCAATTGATACTCTTTGTTATTAGCAAGGGCGATATTAGTGAAAAAGAATAGTAAACATAGATATTTAATCATATTAAATCTCTACTAACAGAGATACCGACTACCGTTTGTTCATAATCAAATATACTTCTATCATCCTTGTATTCATCATATTGAACATAAAGATTACTACTCCAATTGGAGCTGTAAGCTAAATTGTATGCATTTTTAATGGATAATTTCTCTGAATCAATAGCACCACCAATAACACCTGTGATGTAATTAACATCGAATAAAAGTGATAAATAATTTGTCGGTTTTATAGCAAAATTTAATTTGGTATTGGTTTGAAGTTCAGTATTAAATCGATAATCACCAGATACAGAATAACGACGACCATTAGCTAATGTAATACTAGAATATTCGGTCAATTCGGTTTTATGGTTGATTATCCAAGACAGGGTATTTTGTCCGCCTTTTACTGCCGAACTACCCAAATCTACACTCAACGAAGAAGAGCCGAGATAACGTGTTCTAAAACCAACAAATGAAGACAAAATTGAGCTAGAGTTTTCCCCTTGTTCTTGCGTATTACTACCTTCAACTTGCATCAATTTCGATGTTAAATAACTGTCTTCTGTAATCTTCCACCCTAGAGATAAATCTAACGAATCATTATCAATAGTGCTAAATATATTATCGGTCAGGGGGTCTTCACTCTCAGAGTGAGTATTATTAAGAGCAAACTTAATATACCAATAATCTTGGTCATTACCTAAATTAAGATTAGCCTTCAAATTAAATGCTGTGGCTATCAGTTGATTTTTAGGTTTGTCTAAAAAATGCGTAGATAAAATTGCAGCAGTATCAAGTTCAGACGAGTCCTGTATACCAAATAGAATATCAGTATTATCTGTTATAAAACCTTTGAATTGAAATGCAGAGTTCCTATTATGAAAGGTATGATTTTTATCACTTTTAACCGACGTATACAGAGATGTATTGGCAATGGAAAAGCCCCAACCATCGTAAAGTTGTATTGCTTTTGCTGTTAAGCCTAAATTAGATTGATTAGAAGTCGCTAACTGATGGTTAACATTTATTTGAGATGTGAGGACGCCCACATCAAATTGATTTTGATACCAATCCGCATCAACATTAAATGCTATTAAAGATATTAAGAAAAGACAAATACGAAAATACACAATATATTATTTTTATTATTATTGTTACATCCGTGTTTAGTTTTTTATTGGTGCACATTTAAACAGATTAATGTCAAAAAAGCACCTAATAAAAGGGGAAATTTGCATTAATACACATATATACTAAGGGTTTTAATAGCACCTTTGATATATATAACTCTGTTTACCTTTCCGTAAAGAAATTATATCTAACAATACTTAATAATATGTCAACACATTCTATTAAGCACTTATCAATTAGATACTAATTACAATGTACATCCATTAGCATTGAAAACAATATCACTTAAAGTATCAAGCTTGTTTGGTGTGAAGAAAATGGAATTGCATCTACTAATGCTAAGTCTATAGCTTTTGCATTGTCACATCAAAATGTCTGCCTTCTGCAATTTAGGTTGAAATATGGAAATCTCGAAATTACAACAAATGAATGGTCGAGTCATCTATTCACAACGCCGCAGCCTCAAAGATATTGTGAAGCTTGAATTAGTTAAATAGCGATACATATCTACCCGCAGCTCAAATAGGAACCTTGTGGGTTTGTTTTGCTCTTTCTCGTAGCTCGAGGCTCGTAACTCGTAACTCGCGGCTAATTTGAACTTAAATTTTAGACAATAAAAAACCCCACACTCAATGAGCATGGGGTTGGTATAGGAGTCTGGCGGTGAGCTACTCTCGCATGGCGACTGCCACACTACCATCGCCGCAACTGCGTTTCACTTCTGAGTTCGAAATGGATTCAGGTGGTCCCACAGCGCTATTGCCACCAGACAAAAGCTGTTTGCGTATTTAACAATGGAAAGCTTCTTAACCGAATAATCAGTTAAGTAAAGAATAAAG
>NZ_JAHKPJ010000021.1:0-56911 GCF_018860345.1 Psychrosphaera sp. F3M07
GCTTAAGTGTTCTTGAAACATGATACAAATTCTTTATTTTTTACTTAACTGATACGTCAGTTAAGAAGCTTTCCATTGTTAAATACGCAATAACGCTTTTGTCTGGTGGCAATAGCGCTGTGGGACCACCTGAATCCATTTCGAACTCAGAAGTGAAACGCAGTTGCGGCGATGGTAGTGTGGCAGTCGCCATGCGAGAGTAGCTCACCGCCAGACTCCTATTATAACGCTCTGAGTTTTTGCTCGGAGCGTTTTTAGTTTTAAGTCTCTTATTTTCTCAAATTACTTAAAACTTACCAGTTTATGCTTGATGGCAATAGCGCTGTGGTACCACCTGAATCCATTCCGAACTCAGAAGTGAAACACAGTTGCGACGATGGTAGTGTGGCAGTCGCCATGCGAGAGTAGTTCACTGTCAAGTACCCATTCTAAACGCCCTAAGCTAATGCTTAGGGCGTTTTTTTATGTCTGGAGTTTAATAAAAACCTCTAGTAAAACTCAGGTACAAAAAAGGCCAAATTAATGGCCTGTTTGATAAGTGCTAACGTTTAATTAATCTAAAGCGTCTGTATGTAGTGGTATAGCGACTTCAAGATAGCAGTTGCTGCTGGGTTATCTTGATTGGCTTCTGCATTATTCTCTAAGCTAAGCTGGAACTCACTAAAGGTTAAGTTTGGTTTATCGACACCATGCATTAGCTTATCCGTTCTATATTGCTGCCACCAGTTTAATTCTTCCGGTAACAAGCTCGATGTAAAGTAACGTGCTTTATATAATTTCCATAATTGGATCATACGTTGGTCTTTAAACTGTGGTTCCAGTTTGCCATGTTCTGAAACCGGAAATGAATGGATATAATTCATTTGTTGTTTATCTACATCGGAAATAAAACCATCATACAGGCGGTATTCTGGATTCGTTTCTTTCTCAAATTCACGTTCAAATTCAAATACACTGGCTAATTTTGCTTTTAGCTCTGGATTTTTTTGGATAATGGCTAAGTTATCTAAGCATACTTGTCTGTCTATGCCTAAACGCTCAGCGTTTTCTGGTAATAATGTTTTAGCTGGTGCTAATACCGGACATTTATTCAAGTGAACTTGTTTTAATCCGATTCTTTCTTCGCCGTTTAAGTCTTCCGTTTTGGTATATAACTTATCAGCGATCTCTTGTGCAGTTAATGATATTAACGGTGTTGGATCTTTTGTTAAGTCGTAAACCACCACTGCGTTTTTATTTTTATGATGAAACGCGATTGGGGCAACCCAAGATGTACAACCTTGCCAAGGCGAGAACATACCTGTGGTATGAACCAGTGGGGTACTACGGTAAACATCGATTAACTCACCAAGTTTTTGTTTATTCCTGTGTTCAAACAAAAAATTATACAATTTTGGCTGTTTGGTTTTAATTAACTTAGCCAGTTCAATAGTGGCGATAACATCGGATAAGGCATCGTGAGCTGACCCATGATCTATGCCATTTGCTTTGGTTAACAACTCCAATCTAAAACTAGGTTTACCTTCATCATCAGTAGGCCAATTAATTCCTTCTGGTCTTAATGCATAACAGGCTCGAACCATGTCTAGGATATCCCAACGTGAATTACCGTTTTGCCAACTGTAGGCATATGGGTCATAAAAGTTACGATAAAGAGTGTAACGTATCATTTCATCGTCAAAGCGAACATTGTTATACCCAACACAGGTTGTATTAGCTTTACTGATCTCTTGATGAATTCGTTTAATAAACTCAGGCTCTATTAAGCCTTCTTGCAGTGTTTTTTGCGGTGTAATACCGGTGACTAATGCAGCTTCAGGATGAGGTATATAATCGTTAGGGATCTGACAATATTCTACTAAAGGTTCACCAATTATATTTAGGTCTAAGTCGGTTCTTATCCCAGCAAATTGTGATGGTTTGTCTTTTTTAGGGCTTGTCCCCCAAGATTCGAAATCGTACCAATATAAAGTAGATGAAGGATCAGTCATGATGTTTAGGTCTGCTAAATATACAAAGTACATGACTTTAAAGGGTTACAGTCGGTTATGTCAAAGTGATTCTGGAGATAGTTTAACAAAAGCCCAAATTTACAGCATTAAAGGCATTAGTTAGCGGATTTACATTTATTACAGCTCGTTTCAAAAGGGTTTTTGCTTAATGATTCCGCTTCTATAGGCAACTTACATGTCTGACAATACCCAAAACTACCGTGTTCTATTTCATCAATTATTTTTTTAACTTCATGCAATTCAATCTTGGTTTGATGAGCAACCGTGAAAAGTACATCGTCTACTGGGGATTCTGCACAAAAATCCTGCTGTATATTGGTTAGACGTGCACTGAGTTCGTCGCGTTTATACTTCATTAATTGATATATCTCTTGGTGCATCATAGTTCAGTAATTGGGTTATTAGTGATATTGATAGCATAAACCTTCGTTATTTTTATTACTTGATCTAAGACAACTTAGTTGTAATTCAAATGTTTCAGATTAAGCGAATTCATTTTGAAGTGAAGATTTAATTAATTGAAAAAAGTTTAATAAAAACAAGGCAAAGTTAGGATTTTACTTCTAGTCTTACAGTAAGGGATATTCATCACTTCAACATTATTCATATCATTGAATTAGAAGACTATTAAGGTATTCATCTTGTTGATATACCAGAATAGAAATAACGTTGTTTTGAGTAACCTTTAAAAATCCAAATAAAAAGAATAACTGCAGGGGAATTGGATGGAATCACTAAAAATCGAAGACTATATGAATCACCGACCGGTCTTTTTTAAAGGCTCAGAAAGCGTAGTAGAAGCCGTTGAACGCTTACTGCAGTCCCAAACCACAGGTGGGCCAGTAATTGACATTAATCGTAATATTATAGGGTTTATTTCCGAACAAGATTGCATCAAAGCTATGTTGTCCTCTTCTTACCATAGCGGTGAATCTTCAAAAAATGTCGCGGACGTTATGAAAACGGACGTATTAACCAAAAAGCCATATGAGAGTATTTTAGAGTTAGCGGATGAAATGTCTGGCACTAAACCGAAAACGTATCCTGTGGTTGATGATGATAACCGACTCATAGGTTGTATCAATCGTACTAACGTTCTAAAAGCTTTAGATATGCACTTACATTCAATATATGAACAAGGTACTCGGTTTGTGTAAACACGTTTATATTATTGAAGCCTCAATCTACTCTAGTTTGGGGCTTTTTTGTATGTGCGTAAAAGTGGTAGAATACAAGTAATTACACTCCAATCTTGTTACCTACTGTGTCTGAATTAAAAGTGCCTGAAATTAAAACATCAAATATTAAACAAGTGTTAAAACAAGATCTTCATTTGTTATCGAGTCGTTTACGTCGAATTCAAAAAATTCAAGATCTTGATAAACAAGCTAAAGCATTAGATAAATTACAAATTGAAATAGACAAGTCTATTGCTCTTAGACAACAGAGAATAGACGGTTTACCTAAGATAGAATACCCGGAACAATTACCGGTTAGTCAAAAGCATTTAGAGATCAAAAAAGCCATTAGTGAAAATCAAGTGGTGATCATTGCGGGTGAAACCGGTTCAGGTAAAACAACTCAAATACCAAAAATGTGTATGGAGTTGGGCAGAGGCATTGAAGGTAAGATTGGCCATACACAACCTAGACGTTTAGCTGCCCGAAGTGTGGCAACACGTATATGTGATGAGCTCGGTTGTGAAATGGGCACGGCTGTTGGTTACAAAGTCAGATTTTCGGATCATGTGGGTGACAATACCTATGTGAAGTTAATGACTGATGGTGTGTTGTTAGCAGAAATGCAACACGACAGATATTTAAATCAATACGATACCATCATCATAGATGAAGCCCATGAACGCAGTTTAAACATCGATTTTATTTTGGGTTATTTACGTGAGCTGTTACCCAAACGTCCAGATTTAAAAGTTATTATTACGTCTGCAACCATAGACCCACAAAGCTTTAGTAAACATTTTAATGGTGCGCCAATTATTGAAGTAACGGGCAGAACCTTTCCGGTTGAAGTGCGCTATAGACCTTTAGATGAAATGTCATCAGAATATTTAAACGACGATTCGCGTAATAATTCAGATAATGACAGCGATCAAATGAATGCGATTTTTGCCGCGGTTGATGAATTGGGCCGCGAAAGTAGCGGTGATATTCTGTTATTTATGAATGGTGAACGTGAGATCAGAGATACCGCGGATGCACTATCCAAACGTAAAATTGGTAACACTGAAATACTGCCGTTGTATGCTCGACTATCTGCAGCGGAGCAGAACCGCATATTTGCGCCACACCATAACAGACGAATCATATTGGCAACCAACGTGGCAGAAACCTCGTTAACCGTGCCAGGTATTAAATACGTCATAGATACTGGTACTGCACGTATCTCTCGATACAGTTATAAATCTAAAGTACAACGTTTACCGATTGAAGCAATATCACAAGCCAGTGCCAATCAAAGAAAAGGACGTTGTGGTCGTACTGAGGCGGGTATATGCATCCGTTTATACAGTGAAGACGACTTCTTATCCCGTCCTGAGTTTACAGCGCCAGAAATATTAAGAACTAATTTAGCTTCTGTTATTTTACAGATGATGTCGCTTAATTTAGGTGACTTAGAAAACTTTCCGTTTATACAAAAGCCAGATAGTCGCTTTATAAATGACGGTATTCGATTGTTAGAAGAACTACAGGCAATTTCGCCTAACAAAGATAAAAATGATCGTAGCCGATATAAATTAACACCATCGGGTAAGAGCTTGAGTCGGATACCTGTCGACCCAAGGTTAGCTAAGATGATCTTCACGGCAGGTAAAACTAATTGTTTACATGAGATTATCGTCATCGTTGCAGCGTTAAGTATTCAAGATCCAAGAGAGAGACCATCCGATTTTAAACAAAAATCCGATGAACTACACAAACGATTCAAAGACAAAGATTCGGACTTTGTGGCTTACCTTAATCTTTGGGATTATTTAATCGCTAAGAAAAAACAAGTATCTGGTAGCCAGTTTAGGAAACAATGTAAACAAGAATTCCTTAACTATATGCGAATTCGTGAGTGGCAAGACTTGGTTTATCAAATTGAACAAAGTGTGTCTGAGTTAGGGTTTAATGTAAAAGCGGCTAAAGCGCACAGTCTAGAAGCGCAAGCCATTGCACTGAATAATGCCATCGATGAAGATAATCATGACGACGAATTAAATGACATACCTACCATAAAGCGAAATTACCAAGGCATACATCAAGCCTTGTTATCAGGCTTATTAAGTCATATTGGTCAAAAAGAAATAAAAGACGGCGATAAAAAAAGTAAAGAGAAACGTCCCGGTTTACCAGGATATGAAGGGGCAAGAAACAGTTTGTTCCATATATTTCCAGGGTCGCATTTATTTAAAACGTCAGCCAAATGGGTAATGGCCGCTGAGTTAGTAGAAACGTCTAAGTTGTTTGCTCGTTATGCAGCTCGCATTCAACCTGAATGGGTTGAGCCACTAGCACAACATGTTATTAACAAAAGTTACTCTGAGCCTCATTGGAGTGCCAAACAAGGCACAGTGCAAGCGTTTGAAAAACAAACTTTATATGGTTTAGTGATTGTCCCTAAACGCCGCGTGGTATTTGGTAATATCGATCCAGTTGCAAGCCGCGAAATATTTATCCGTGATGCGTTAGTTGCTAATGACTTAGGTCAAAAGTTACCGTTTTTAACACATAACAATGATTTAATGGAAGACATTCAACGCCTTGAAAACAAAGTTAGGCGCAGAGACTTATTAGTTGATGAAGAAGAATTAATTGCGTTTTATGACAAAAAGTTACCGGCCAATATCGTCAGCAAAGCCGATTTATTAAAATGGATAAAGAACAACGACCAAGAGCTGCTTAAAGCCAAAAAAGAAGACTTTATGTTGTCGGATGGCACTGAGCTATCACCTATTTCGTATCCTGATTATTGGCGACAAGGCAATTTACGTTTACCGATTGATTATGACTTTGAGCCAGGTGAAGAATTTGCCGACGGTATATCGGTACGTATCCCTTTACCGTTATTAAATCAAATAACAGATGTCGAATTTGATTGGCATATCCCTGCTTATCGTCATGAGTTGATCATGGCGTTAATTAAGTCATTACCAAAAACATTAAGGCGTAACTTTGTCCCAGCGCCAAACTACGCTGACGCCTTATTACAAAGATTAAAAGACAAACATGATGATCATACTCTGCCATTTATTGACGTGATCACAGAAGCGTTATTTAGAATGACAGGCGTTAAACTGAATAAAGAAGATTGGGTCTTAGACAACTTACCCAAACATTTAAAAATTAATTTTAGGGTGGTGGATGATAAAGAGAAGATCATAGGTCAAGGTTTCGACTTAGAACAAGTTAAAGCATCGTTACAGCAGCAAGTTAAAAACACCATCAAAGCCGTAGCAACAGACGATATTGAGCAAACGGACGTAACTGATTGGGACTTTGGTGACTTACCAATAAGCTACATGAAAAAGCAGGGGAGTTATCAAATAAAAGCCTTTCCAGCTTTGGTGAAGTCAGGTAACAAAGTGAATGTAGAGTTGCTTGATCATCAAGAAGTGGCAGAAGCCAGTCACTTGTCCGGCATAGTAGAGCTGATTTTTAAAACTTTGCCATCACCAATAAAACACCTACAACAAAAACTACCAAACAAGTCTAAGTTAGTTTTATACTTTAATCCGTTTGGCCAGATAGACCAATTAATTAGTGATTGTATTAGAGCGGTTATCCATAAAGAAGTTGAACAAACTGTGCCGCGTAGCCAAGACGCATTTAACCAATTACGCGATAAAATACGTGCAGAGTTAAACGACACGGTTTTAGACGCGGCACTGCAAGTTGAAAAAATCCTGTTGGTTGGCCACAAAATATCTAAACAATTAAAAGGTAAGGTAAGTTTGGATATGATCCAAGCTAATGCTTACATTAAAGCACATTTAGACTCGCTGATTTATAAAGGTTTTGTTAGTGAGTGTGGAATTGACCGCTTGTCAGATATTTATCGTTATGTATTAGCGCTAGAAAAACGTCTAGAGAAAATCAAAATAGACGCGAACAAAGACAGAATGAACCAAATTGAGTTAGACAAAGTTTACGACTTATACGACAAGTTAACCGACAAACTGCCAAAAGAGCTACCCGTTCCTTCTGAGATCACCGACATATATTGGATGATAGAAGAACTACGAGTGTCTCTGTTTGCCCAAGGCATAGGCACTAAATATCCAATATCTATTAAACGCATTAAGCAGGCGATTAATGAGTTGGGATAAAGTGGGATGGCTCGTTATTTTTAAGGTGTGTCTATGAGTATTCGTGAATATTTAGAGAGTGATTATCAAAGTATTTTAACTATTTATGAAAGCTCTAAACTTGATGAGTTAAAATTTGAGTCTGCTGAGTTTGAGCTATTACCTTTTGAAAAAGATGTTGTACGTTCCACTCAAATATTAGAGTCAGACATCTACATTTATGGTGGTGAAGATGTTATTGGGTTCTGTGCTTATAAAGGTACAGAAATTAGAGCGTTATTTGTTCACCCTAAAGCCAGAGGGAAGGGGGTTGGCATTAAACTACTAGAGTTTATGCTTTCTAATATTGTTGGCTCTGCAACTCTCTATGTTGCATCATCAAATTACCCAGCCATTAAGTTGTACCAAAAATATGGATTTGAAAATACGTCGCAGTTCCAGACAACATATAATGGAACACCTGTTCTTGCGAATAAAATGCAACGCTCTACAAGTTAAGGCTCACAAGAGATTATTTCCGTACATAAATAAATTAGAGTGGCTTTTTTGTTTATTTGTTTTTTACTCGACACTCGACACTCATAACTACAGCCGTTTCACTGCTATTCAATTGACCCGTTGATTTTATGTATGGCTACTCTAGTTTGTGCGTTTTATTGCGGTTTTATAAACTTTACCTCTGTCGCGCTTTCCGACTGAAATAACAGTGACGGTAATGATACTGTCATTTACTTCATAAACTAAGCGGTAGCCCGCTTGCCTCAATTTTATTTTATATAGGTCATTGGCGCCAGATAACTTGGCACTTTGGATATGAGGGTTTTCTATAACTTCAGCTAGTTTCTTTTTAAATTGTATTTGTACAGTAGAGCCAAGCTTTTTCCATTCCTTTAGAGCTGTCTTTTTAAATTCTAACTGATAACTCATGATTTATAACTTGCCGATTTATAAGTCATTTAACTCAACCTTAATGCTTTCTTCATTTTTTCTAGATTCAGCAATACTCAATAGCTCAAGATCTTCCATGTGATCCATCATAAATTCATAAGTCTCTGCTGGTATGCAATAAAAGGCTGGTTCATTTCTATTTAAAACAGCAATGGCATCGCCGTCTGCACTCATCGCTACTTTCATAGGATTCGCTTTCAATTCACTTATGCTAACCGCCGCTTCCGTTAATATTCTAGTCGTCATACTTTACTCAGTACTTTAAAGTGGTCTTTAATTAGGTCTGATTGTAGTCCTCGAAACATCACAAGGCAATTAAATGGACAAAAATAGTTCGCTTTTTGGTGCTGGAAGAGTGGGGGCTATTATTTCTGGGGCAGATCAGACTCGCAACTCGCAACTCGTCTCTCGTGACTCGAAGCTTTGCTGATACATCGTATTTATATTAACCGTCCATTAAATCTTTAAATCTTTAGCAATCATCAATTAAAAATCCCTAATTCAATATAACTAGAAACTATATTAATTTAGAAAAATCTAATATAAGTTATTTATAAATTAGGAATATCTAATGTATAGTGGCTGTATTAGAGAATTCTAATGTATGCAAGAGCATATAGTTTATTAATTTTGAATGTTGGAGTGATCGTTATGTCTTTAGAAAAAGCGTTAAATGCATTTGCTGGATTTATGGTGTTATTGTCGGTTGTGTTAACCGTAAACGTACATGAAAACTTTATGTGGTTTACTGTGTTTATTGGTGCCAATTTATTTCAGCAAAGTTTCACTGGCTTTTGTCCAGCGTCAATTATTATGAAAAAAGTGTTAGGGTTTAAAACCGAGCGTGAGCTTGCTTTAGAAAAATAATCGTAATAAGGCTACAGCGTATTTGAACGGCCAATACGCTGTAGTTTGTATCAAATTAAATAATACTAATGGCTTTCAAATGCGGCTAGTTTTGCTTGATATAAATTAACCTCGTTCACTTTAATCGGGGCGTTGAGCGCGGCATTTAGCTTTTGTTTAACCAGTTGCGGATTATTTCCCTGTTTAAATATTGCTTTTGCTTGTGCCAAGAACACTTCATCTAGATAAGGTGCTAGTGCTTCTGCTTTTTCAAAATAACTGAGTGCCTCGTTATATTTTCCTTTTTTATAAAGCTCATCACCCAGTTCTAACCATTGATACGGATTATCGTCTGTAATATTTTTAATATCATTGCTTATTAATGTCGCTTTCTCTTTATCACCTTTAGCGAGTAAAAAGCTTTTATAATTGCTCATTAAATTTAATGAGGTGATCCCTTTTTGATAACTTTTATCTAATAAATTAATCGCATTATCAAGGCCTTGAAGTCGTCTAAGTACAAGGGCATGTGTATTGATGTTTTCGGCCGAACTCGGAAATAAGAACATGGCGTTAGATGAATATTCATTTGCTAATTCAAAGTCTTTATTTGCATAAGCATCAGCCGCAAGATTGGCATAATACTTAGAGGCAAATTCATCATGAGCAATTTTTCTGCCGGGTAAGTCTACTTGGTTTTTGTAGTAGTCAATTATTATATGAGTGCGTCCAAAGTAAATAGTATCTTCGTCTATGGGTTCATCTTTTGCGTAAACCTTGGTTCTAATATGTTGCGAAACAACCACATTTTCCCCTTGTTTATAATAAACCGGTGCCGTATTGATAACTTGATAACTAATATCTAAACCTGCAAGTTTTGCCAGTGACGTAGTAACGAGCGCTAGTGACATACAATTGCCTGTTTTTTCAGTTAACGCTTGGTTCGATGATAAAGTTGTATTTTGGTAACTGAAGTTATCAACAAAGCGACTTAGGTATGTATAAAGTCTTTGGTGAGGGGCAATGCCCTCGTTATAAGTTGAATTATAAAAGGTTAAAAAGTGCTGTTCTTGTTCCGGACTTAGTTTTACCGCTTGTTCAAAGCTGAGTTTGTTAAATGGGGTTATATTCCAATCCGCTGTTTGTAGAGAAATTGGCTTTTCTATTTTAACGGGGGTTGTTTCAGTATTTGCACAAGAGCAAAGGCAAGCAGCAAATAATAAGAACATCGACGTTCTTAATAAAGTAGGTACGTTCATACAGGTCCCATGTTATGAGTTCAAATTAAAATTAGGCACCAAAGCCTAAAATATTTTTTCGTTTAGCATAAACAGGTATTCAGTTAGTTGCATTGATTTTATTAGTTTTTTTTCATTACGGGGAATAACTAAAGGCAGAGGTTAAAGTGGGTTACTTGTTTAAAATGTTGACTTCCTTTGTGTCGACAAAAAAGCCAGCTTGTATGTATGCTTTTTTTATTCTGCCTTGTTGGCGTAGTATTGCCATGCCTTTTTCAAGCGCTTTTATCGAGCTTTCACCTAAAGGGTGGTGTTTACTCACAACAAAATGCCTTGAACCATTCAGCATGATGGCAATGTTAGGCACAGGAACAAGATGCACTTTATATATTTTATAGTCCTGTTTGGTATCTTGATGGAATGGCATTAACATAAAATCAACCCAGCCTTGGCTAACTAATCTAGCCATACTAATCCACTGGTCTTCTTGAATTAATTCGGCGAGATTAAGACTGGTCATGGTCTCCCAATCGGTACGCCATTTTGGGGTAGAGACGCCGGTTAATTTATGAAAGTCAGTTAATCTCTGTGTCGCTAAGGTTTTAACATTATTGGGGCTGGTATAAACACCGGCAACGTATTCGCCTTGTCTAATAACCGGACTAGAAATATATACATCTTGCTCAATAGCTTTAGCATCGGTTAGCCAATAACTGTCTAAACTAATAAGCAACTCACCGCTTTGTAACATTTTGGTATTTCGAAAGTTGACGTTACCTGAAGAGATATCGAAATTGTGTTTAAAGCCTCCTAAGTGCAAGCTTTGCAGTGCAATAATGATATCGGCCACATCACGTCTTGCGTTTTTGCCACTGTAGTCTTCAATATTTATGACATTTCTATCGTTTAAAAACTCTATATAGTCATTAAAAACGTCATTACGAATATAGATTGGAACCTGTGCAGCGTACACCTTACTAAACAAGGTAAAGAGTATGACTGCACAGATGTAATTTAACAATCTGCTTGGACGCATTTGGTTGTTTGGGGTCATATGGAAAAGTACACCGAATACCGAACTAGTTTAAGATTAGTCATAATTCAGTGCTTTCGCCAAAGCTAAACGCTTTTGGCTACTTCCCATGTGTTAAGTGCTTCAGATACGGTAAATTTACCTTCTAACAATGAGCGACCTAATATGACACCACTAGGTGTTGCGTTATCTGTTCCTGAGCCGATTAACGATGGTTTAAGCTGTGTTATGTCATTCAAGCAACTTATGCCTCCAGAGGCTTGCCAGCTGATGGTAGGGAACTGTGCCGCGAGTTCTTTATAAAGCTGTTGATTTGGACCTTGTAACGTACCGTCTTTGTCTATGTCGGTACACAATACATGTCTTAAACCTACTGTTAAAAAGTCGTTTACTAAAGGCTCAAGTTCAACGCCCGAATCTTTTTGCCAACCGTGCGTGGCTATGCACTTTTTACCGTCTTGATTGATGTTAATATCCAGCGCTAACACTATGGCTTCTGAACCGTATGTTTCAATCCAACTTTTAACCAGTTCAGGTTCTTGTACCGAAAGTGAACCAATAACCACACGGCTGACACCAGAGGCTAATAACTGTTTAACATCGTCTTCTGTTCTTACACCGCCACCGGCTTGGAACTTCATACGTTTGCTGTCGGCCATTGCTTTGATTAACGTAAGTTGACGTTTGCTTGTGTCTTTTGCACCGGTTAAATCAACGATGTGTAACCACTGTGCGCCTTCGTCTGCGTATTGGTTTACCAGTGTTACAGGATCGACACTGTATTCCGTTTTTTGGGCATAATCACCTTGGTAAAGGCGAACGACTGAGCCGTCAATTAAGTCTATTGCAGGTATGATCATGAATTACATCCCTATGAAATTTTGTAATAAGGTAGAGCCTGCTTCACCACTACGTTCAGGATGAAACTGTACACCGTAAAAGTTTTTGTTATGTATAGCAGCAGAGAAGGGCTGACCGTACTCACAACTTGCTAATGTATAGTCAGACATAGGTGCACAAAAGCTATGGACAAAGTAAAAATAACTACCATCTTCAATCCCCGCAAATAATGGGTTGTCTTGTTCTACTTTAATTTGATTCCAACCCATGTGTGGCAAGACTAATTCACCAGCATCCATACGAGTTATTTCCGTTGGAATAAGGTTTAAACAATCCACATTTTTTATTTCATTACTAGTAATATGACTACCAGGAACTTCATGTGAGAATTTAGTCATTAACTGCATACCCAAACAAATACCCAAAACTGGATTGGTGATTTGCTGGATAGTATCAACTAATAACTTTTGATTAATGTTGTTCATGGCCGAAGAGGCAGAGCCAACGCCGGGCAAAAATACTTTATCAGCACTGAGTATTACACTTGGATCATCAGAGACAATGACCTTAACACCAAGACGTTCAACGGCAAATTTAACCGAAGATATATTGGCACAGCCCGTGTCTATGATGACGATTTTCTGGTTTTTAATCTCAGTCGTACTCAAGGGCATTTATAACGCTCCTTTGGTTGAAGGTAATACATCACCTTCTACTTTAATGGCTTGACGTAAAACTCGTCCAAATACTTTAAACAAACTCTCTACTTGGTGATGTGCATTACCTTTAGACGTGCTTAAGTGCAGAGTAATAGCCATAGTTTGAGTTAACGAATAGAAAAAGTGTTCAACCATTTGAGTCGACATTTCACCTACACGTTCTTGGGTGAATTCCGCATTAAATACTAAGAATGGACGACCTGAAATATCTAATGTTGATTCTGCTTTGCATTCATCCATAGGAAGCGCAAAACCAAAACGGCCGATACCACGTTTGTCACCAAGGGCTTGTTTTAACGCTTCACCTAAGGCAAGAGCGGTATCTTCAACTGAGTGATGATCGTCAATGTGTAAGTCGCCGTTGGTGGTTAAGTTTAGGTAGAAACCGCCGTGTGTGGCGATTTGATCTAACATGTGATCAAAAAAGCCCATGCCAGTGTTAATAACCGGTTTTTGTGTAGAATCTAAATCTACAAATACATTAATGTCAGTTTCAGAGGTGGTACGTACCACTTTGGCGGTACGGCCTTTTTTGCCAAAGCTTTGTTCTATCTTCAACCAGTTGTTGTCAATTGGGTCGTATTTAATACCAACAATACCCATATTTTCAGCAAGTTGAATGTCTGTTTCACGGTCGCCAATAACAAATGAGTCGGTAAAATCAATTAAGCCTTTTTGCAGGTACTCTTTTACTAAACCTAAGTTTGGTTTACGGCAACTGCAGTTTTCGTGATCAAAGTGAGGACAAATCAGTACGTCATCAAAAGTGACACCTTGGGTTTCAAACACTTCCATCATTTTGTTATGTGGGGCATCAAAGTCCGCTTGTGGGAATGCATCTGTACCAAGACCATCTTGGTTAGAGACCATTACTAATTTATAACCTTTGGCTTGTAAGCGAGTAAGAACTGGGATCACCATAGGTTCAAAAACGAGTTTTTCTAAGGTATCCAATTGCTTATCAATTTTAGGCTCTTCTACTAAGGTGCCGTCACGATCGATAAATAAGATTTTTTGTTTTGTTGTCATAATGTTTGTTCAACCTTTGAAAATATTGAAATGACCTGTTCCATTTGTTGTGGGTTACCAATAGATACTCGTACGGTATTGCCCAACATTAATTGTTTGGATTGATCTCTTAATAATACGTTTTGTTGCTGGAATGTCTGCATAACTGAACTTGCCGTTAAAGGCTGTTTTAGTTTTAACAATACAAAGTTAGTTTGTGATGGATATACATGTTCAACAAAAGACCAAGTGGCCGCAAGTTTGATGAAGTCATCACGTAATTGGTTTAATTCAACAACTTTGTTTTGCATCCAGTTAATACCGTCTGCTGACAATGTTTGTGTGGCTATTTGCGCGACAGGCGCAGGAATAGGGTAAGGCGCAATCACCTTTTTTAATGCTTGAATGATATTGTCATTGGTTAAGGTAAACCCACAACGTAATCCAGCTAAACCAAAGGCTTTAGACAAAGTACGTAATACCACAACGTTATTGAATTGGTTAATCAGTGACACGCTGGTGGCGTCTGCACAAAACTCAATATAGGCTTCATCTAGTACCACAATACAGTCATCAGATACGGACTCGATAATATTAATGATATCCGCTTTATTGACCAAATCACCCGTTGGGTTATTAGGACTACAAATAAAGATTAAATTCGCTTTTTGTTTATTAGCTAAGATACCTTTAACATCTAGTTGCATACCGTCTAACAGTGGGATATCTATAACGCCGCATCCGTGTGTTTTAGCACTGATGGCGTACATACCGTAAGTTGGCGGACATATAATAATGTTGTCGTTTGAGCTACAAAAGGTACGAATTAATAACTCAATACCTTCATCAGCGCCACGTGTGGCTAAGACTTGTTGAGCAGACACACCTGCATAACTCGCATAACCATTTATTAATGGCTCTGGCTGAAAGTCCGGGTAACGATTATACATTGATGGATCAATAGAAACGTTAGGCACATATGGATTTTCATTGGCATTTAACCAAGTGGTTTCCACTTCACTGCTACTGGCCATTGAAAATAGACGGCGAGCAGATTCATAAGGGACTAACGCTTTCAGTTCCGTTCTGATCAATTTATTTACTAAATCAGTCATTGTTGTTCTCTTTAAGTGAAGCTTGTTCTGTTTCTAATTGATCTAACCTGACCTTCACCGCAAGTTTGTGAGCATCTAAACCTTCGGCACTGGCTAAGGTCATAATGGCTGGGCCAATATTTAACATGCCTTGTTTTGATACTTCTTGCACCGTGAACTTACGACTGAAGTCAGCAAGATTAAGTGAACTTAGTACTTTTGAATACCCATACGTTGGTAATACGTGATTAGTACCACTGGCATAATCACCCGCGCTTTCAGGTGTATATGCACCAAGAAATATAGATGCTGCATTATCTAATTCAGGTAATAACGCTCTAGGTTGCTCTGTCTGCACAATTAAATGTTCAGGCGCATATAAATTACTGACCAAAACAGACTCAGCTAAATTGTCAGTTAAGATCAATTGGCTGTGGGCTAAGGCTTTTCTGGCAATGTCAGCACGTGGCAACAATGTTAACTGTTGCTCTAATTGCACTTGTACTTGTTCAATAACATCTTGGTTATCACATACCAAAATCACTTGTGAGTCAGGACCATGTTCAGCCTGAGACAATAAATCAGCAGCAATAAAACTAGGATTAGCAAACTCATCTGCAATAACTAAGACTTCAGATGGACCCGCTGGCATGTCAATAACCGCACCATAAGGGTCTTGATTGACTTGCTGTTTTGCTTCGGTAACAAAACTGTTGCCAGGTCCAAATATCTTATCGACTGCACTTATAGATTCTGTGCCGTAGGCAAGAGCTGCAATCGCTTGCGCACCACCCACTCGATAAATCTCAGTGATGCCACACAATTTAGCGGCGTATAATATCTCTGCCGTAATACCACCAAAGTTATTTTCAGACGTGTCTGGTGGCGTACATAATACAACTCGTTTACAACCAGCAATTTGAGCGGGGACACCTAACATCAATACAGTAGAAGGCAGTGGCGCACTGCCGCCAGGTATATATAAACCTACTGATGTTATAGGTTTAGTGATTAACTGACATAACACACCGCTGCTCGTTTCTACTTCGATGTCTTTGCTAACTTGTGCTTGGTGAAACTTCAAAATGTTGCTGTAAGCTAATTCAATTGCTTGTTTTGTATCGTCAGTAAGTAAACTAATTGATGTTTCAAATTGCGTTTGTGATAACGCAACTTGGTCAAGTTTAATACCATCAAACTTTTCAGTTAGAGATAACAAAGCTTCATCGCCATTGGTTTTTACTTGCTCAATAAGCGTTGATACTGCCTGCGACAAGTCTTGTTTATTACTCATCGCTGGTCTTGCTAACACTTGTTGTTTTTCTAACTCATTGAGTTGTTGCCAAACAATCATGAGGTTTACCCCATCATTTTTTCAATTGGCATAACAAGTATTGAAGTACAACCAAGTTGTTTTAATTGTTCCATCGTTACCCAGAATAAGTTTTCTTTACTTACAACGTGGATAGCCACTTGGTCGTCATTACCAGATAATGGAAGAACCGTTGGGTTTTCAGCACCCGGTAATAAGTCTTTCACTTGCTCTAGTTTTGCTTTTGGCGCGTGCAACATGATGTATTTAGACTCTTTCGCTTGCATAACACCATTTATTCTAGGAAGTAGGGTATCAACAAGTTCTTGTTTGTTTTCTTCTAATGCCCCATTTTTTTGAATTAATACGGCTTTTGATTGGAAGATTTCAATTGCTTCATATAAGCCGTTAGCTTCTAAAGTGGCACCAGTAGAAACTAAGTCACATATTGCATCCGCTATACCTGCTCTTGGTGCAACTTCAACAGAACCGGTTAACATAACCGGAGAGGCATTTACGTTATTTTCTTGTAAGTAACGTTTTAGAAGCTGTGGGTAGGTAGTTGCAATACGTTTGCCTTCAAATGATTCTAAACCTTTATAATTAAACTCATTTGGTACTGCGATTGATAAACGACACCCACCATACTCTAAACGTTTTAATAATTGATATTCTGCAGGTTCATTAGCCGCTTGTCGCTCTAACATTTTTTCTTCTAACTCGTTTTCACCAATGAAACCTAAGTCAGCAATGCCGTCCATTACAAGACCTGGAATGTCATCGTCACGTACTAATAATAAATCAATAGGAAGGTTAGTTGAGTGTGCGATTAATAAACGGTCACGAATAGAAAGTTTTACGCCAATCGCTTTTAATAATTTAAGTGACTCATCACTTAATCTACCTTTCTTTTGTACTGCAATTCTTAGTCTTGTTGAGTCTGTCATTTGATTGTCCAATTTTTTATATGTTTAAAACGAAAAAAAACCCCGAAGATTGGCCTCCAGGGTTTTATTTTATTTTTGCGTGGAGGCTTCTAATTTCAAATAGCCACCAGCGAAATAAGCTGAAAACTATCTCGATGGAAAATGATGATGATGCCAGTTCATGTTAGTTTTCATAATGTTTATATCTTTTGCTTATTTAGAGTTATTATTCAAATTATGTCGAGAACGAAATTATTGCAACCATTTTTTTAGAACTAAACTGAAATATATTAAACCAAATAGTATATTGGTCGATAAATGTACAATAATGCGAGTAAAAGTATATTATCTATAAGATAACAGTTTGATTTGTTTTACACAAAAGTTTGAGAAGAGAGATGGTTGATATTTTATACAATGTAATGGCAAGGCCAATACCTAACGAACCCGACAAAAAAGATGCCTATCATGTCGATAAGGCACCTAAAGATGCAGGGTTAAAACGTGTAGAAGATGACGATCCAAGCTCAGCCAAACAAGAAAGCAAAAATCAAAAGGGCAACGAGCAACAACAAAAGGAAGAGAAAGAAGAGCCAAAAGGAAAAGGTAAATTTAAAGACAAAGATGGCGTAGAGCATCTAGACATCTTTGTCTGATAAAAATTATTACAGAGAGACCCCTGCATCTTTTAATTTATTTGAGATCTGTCCTGTTAAAAAGTCTTTTAACATTACCCAATCCCCAATGAAGCTATAAAACGGGTAAGTGAAAGTTGCAGGTCTATTTTTCTCGATAAAAAAGTGTCCTACCCAAGCAAAGCCATAACCTATAACTGGTAATAGCCATAATAACTTATATTCACTCGTGGTTAGTGCAGTATACAGCACAACAAGTACAAGAAAACTACCGATGTAATGTAGCGCTCTGCATACAGGATTACTATGTTCTCTTAAGTACATTGGATAAAATTCGTTAAACGAATTAATTTTAGTATCAGTCATATTATTTATCTCTAAACATTAATGTACCGGTAACTTCACCCACCTTGATGGTATCTAATTTTTTGTAATTATCGTCATTAAATAAAGCCTGGTTCTTTTCTTTAGTGACAAACACAGCAACACCTTCGGTGATAGGATTTTCATCCACAATTGTATCTACCGCTTTAATTAAATAATGGCCTAAACCATGTTGCTGGTGGTCTGGGTGGATCGCGATAAAGGTTAATAAATGATAATGCTCATGTGGAATAGCAGCCGCGACACGCTTTTCTTTTTCAATCATACTCTGGGTGCTTAAGTAACCCGCATTTAACATCATTTTTAAACGCCAGTGCCAAAATCGTTCAGGTTCCAATCCGGTTTGCGGTTCGATTAGACAAGCTACGCCTAATAAATGTTTGCCTGAGAATAAGCCAATCATAGGTTGTTGAGTATTCCAGAATGTGGCCAGTTCTTCTCGAATTGCTCCACGTAATCGTTGATCATAATCGGGTTTACTATGTTGAAAGATATCTAAAAATACAGGGTCGTCATGATATGAGACAAATAATAGTGATGCAGCTAAATTAATATCTTCCGCGCTAAGCAGTACCGCTTTAATTCCATCAATTTCTGTCATGTTTTGAGTTACATCCATTAATAACCACCTTTTTTTTTATTGTTATTATTTTAGTAAGTTAACAAGTGCTGAGTAAATATCCAACAAATTATTTATATCTTATGCGTTTTTTGATCACCACAATAAATCGCAATGTTATTTGGGTGACTATTTTATGTGAGGTTTGGTGGTAAATAACGTCTTTAAACTTAAAAGGGGTTACTAATATAAGAGGTATAGAAGGTTGGTAATAGTATTTATAAAAAAAGCCGGCTATAACAGCCGGCAAACCAATCGTCTTTGAATCAAGTATTCAAATAGGAGGGACGAGAAGAGGGTTAGTTAACTAACATATTCGTTACGTAATCAATGCCGTTAACTCGTAAAGGTTTAGATAACTCA
This sequence comes from Psychrosphaera sp. F3M07, assembly GCF_018860345.1. GTDB lineage: Bacteria > Pseudomonadota > Gammaproteobacteria > Enterobacterales > Alteromonadaceae > Psychrosphaera > Psychrosphaera aquimarina. Next base: position 19,286 of record NZ_JAHKPJ010000021.1, read on the forward strand.
GAGCGTTTAGCATCTATCAAGCTAATACCTTCAACGATTAAATCATAAGCTTTCCATTCACCTGTTTTACTGTTTTTGCGTAACTTGAAGATCATATTAATAGGTTGAGCGTCGTTAGAAACTAATTCAGTTTTAATGTCGATCATACTTTTATCACCCACATCTCTATCTGCTTCGTATCTAACCGTTTGGTTATTGTATTGAGATAATGCAGATGAATAGGTTTTGATAAGGTTCACAGTCATCGCTTCAACAAAACCTTCACGTTGTTCTTTGCTGGTCTTTTTTAACTGTGGGCCCAGAATTTTATATGATGCAAAAGTAACATCGATGTAAGGCATCAAGGTTGATTCGATAATGGCTTGCATTGTTTTTTCATTGATTTGGGCTTTGGCTTTAGCTTCGCCAACGGATTGAAAAACTTGTTCGCCAACACTCTTAATCATTAAATAAGGAGAGCTTGAATCTATCGATACAGCATGACTTGAAGTGGACAATAAAGTCGTAGCCGTTAAGCTAAATATGAATGTTAGAGTTTTTAACATGGAGCCTCCTTCGTTAATTTAATTCTGAATTTAAGTGCGTTTTGAAAGTGTGTGGAGTATAAAACCGACCGAGCGGTCTGTAAAGTGTATTATCGATTAAATCGTTAAAGAAAATAACCCATTGTGAATATGATTTATCGCTGTAACGTGTATTTTTAAAGGAAGGGCTAGGTTTATAGTTTTATTTGATGGATAATTGCATCAACAGATATTTTCCAATTGGTTATGAATACGATGCAATTAATAGACTCTCATTGTCATTTAGACAGAATAGACCTTGAAAAAGAAAAGATAAATTTTGAACAATTAATCAAAAATGCCGAGCAAGCAGACGTACAACACTTATTATGTGTTGCGATTTCAATGGATCAATTTCCTTCTATGTTTGAAAAAGCACAGGGGTATAATAACGTATCGTTTTCTTGTGGGGTTCACCCATTACATGTTGGTGAAGATAAAGAATACACACTCGGGCAATTAAAAACATTAGCAGACCAACCTAGAGTGGTGGCTATTGGTGAAACTGGTTTGGATTATTATTATTCAAAAGACAGTATTAAAGAGCAACAAGCTTCTTTTGAACACCACATAGATGTAGCGAATCAGTTAGATAAGCCGCTCATTGTTCATACTCGAGATGCCCGTAAAGACACAATAGATATTTTAAAAAGTAATCATGCAGATAAGTGCCAAGGCGTTTTACATTGTTTTACTGAAAACTGGGAAATGGCAAAAGCCGCATTAGATATTAATTTTTATATATCTATTTCTGGCATTGTGACTTTTAAAAATGCAGTAGAACTACAAGATGTAGTGAAAAAAATCCCACTGGATAGATTATTAATTGAAACTGACTCGCCTTATTTAGCGCCAGCGCCGCACCGTGGTAAACAAAATCAACCTGCCTATGTGAAACATGTAGCTGAGTTTATTGCTGGGTTAAAAGGTGTCTCTGTAGAGGAAGTGGCTGAAGTGACGACCAATAACTTTAAACAGTTATTTAAAACCGCTCAGGTTTAACTTTAATTGTTTGTATGAAATAGCCTACATAAATAAACAAGTAGGCTATTCCATATAAAACCTCAATACTTTACAGGCTTATAGCTCAAACCTTAAAGCCTTCAAACTATCTCGGTTGCATACGAATAGCGCCATCGAGTCTAATCGCTTCACCATTTATATAAGCATTACTTGCAATATGTACCACAAGATCACCAAACTCTTTTGGTAAGCCCATACGTTTAGGGAATTGTATGTTTGAAACTAAACTTTCTTGAACGTTATCAGGCATGCCTAACAACATTGGCGTTCCCATTATTCCAGGTGCAATCGCATTGACTCGAATCCCGGTTTTAGCGAGATCACGCGCCATAGGTAAACTTAAAGATATAATGCCACCTTTACTGGCAGCATAGGCCGCTTGACCCATTTGACCTTCATAACCAGCAACAGATGCTGTATTGATAATAACACCACGTTCGAGTGCTTCACCCATTACTTCATTTTTAGCCATGTAAAATGCAGCAAGACGAGCAACATTAAAGGTGCCAATCAAATTAATGTTAATGGTTTGTGCAAATTTTGATAATGGCATAGGGTCGCCATCACGGTTTAATACTTTAGCTGCGGGGGCAATACCTGCACAATTCACACAAATGTGAATAGCTTGATAATGTGCTATTACCTTTTCAAAAGCTTGTTCAGTCGATGTTTCGTCGGTGACATCCACAATTTGATACATAGCATTGTTTTCACCTAATTCGGCAACCGCTTGTTTTGCCGCGTCTTCATTTAAGTCAAATATCGCAACTTTAATGCCTTGTGCTACTAATTGATCACAGGTTGCTCTTCCAAGACCTGATGCTCCACCGGTAACAACCGCAACTTTATTTTGTAAATCCATAATATATCCTATGAGTATTCAATATTTTAATTAGGCAATTTCTTTTAATAATTCTCTAGCGATAACAATACGTTGTATCTCGCTGGTACCTTCATAAATTGAAGTGATTCTGACATCACGAGTTAACCGTTCTAGTGGATATTCTTTAATATACCCGTAACCACCCAACATTTGTAATGCATCGTAACAGGCGATATTGGCTTTTTCTGATGCAAATAACTTAGCCATGGAAGCTTGTTTAGAAAATGCTTGGCCTTGTTCTTTCAGGCAAGCAGCATTCATTAACAATAATCTTGCCGCTTCTAAGTCGGTATAGCGGTCTGCTAATATCCATTGTAACCCCTGGAATTTAGATAATTCTTGGTCGAATTGTTTACGCTGTGAAATATAATCACGGGCATAATCCATCGCAGCCAAACCAATGCCTACGGCTAAAGAGCCAATTCCAATTCGACCGCCAGCTAATTCGGCAACTGCAACTCTAAAGCCATCGTTTTCTTTACCCATTAACGCGGATGCTGGAATACGACAATCTTCAAAACGTACTTCATTGGTGGCTGATGCCTTTTGTCCCATTTTATGCTCAGCAGGCCCCACGATTAATCCCGGTGTACCATTCTCCACTAAGAAACAAGAAATGCCTTTGCCTTTTTTCGCCGTTGCATCAGTCACTGCCCAGACAACAAATACACCTGCATATTCAGCACTGGTGATAAACATTTTGGAACCATTTAAGATGTATTCGTCACCGTCTTTGATTGCACTTGTTTTCATGCCAGCAGGGTCGCTTCCCGCTTCAACTTCGGTCAAACAAAAGCCAGCGGCTGGGTATTCACCTGAGCAAATTTTGGGGATGTATTTTTGTTTTTGTTCTTCATTACCAACAGCCTGTATTACTTCTGCAACCATGTTTGTTACTGATGTAGTAACCGCAGTCGAAGCACAACCTTTGGCAATTTCAGTGATGGCTAAACTAAATGCAACACTACCAGCTTCAGTGCCACCATACTCGCCATTTATACTGAGTCCCATAAAGCCTAATTCAGCCAGCTGTTTAAGGTTGTTTAATAAGATATCTTGTCCATCACCTTGATCTAATTTGGCTGCGTTAGGCAGTAATTCATTCTGTGCAAATTGACGAGCCGTGTCTTGGATCATCTGCTGTTCTTCAGTAAGAGCCGTATTCATATATTTTCCTAACGATATTAGAAAGACAAAAAAGAGGCGTAATGTGCATTAAATCACTGGTAAATAAAAGGATAGGGGATTAAATAACGAGTTGCATTATGTATGGATATTTTTACTAATTGTAAATCGTTGTTAGTGCAAAGTACTATTGAATCGGTTGGTTTAGACCACTAATCACAACGCATGAATGTAAAGAATATCATTTACTAATTAGAGTGTAATTGAAATTAGTGGTTGGTTTAAAATAGATGGGCGCTGCTCTTGTATTAGCGGCTCGAACTATTTCGAATAATGTTTTTTAGAATTTAGAATTTAGAATTTAGAATTTAGAAAGTATTTACTAGTTTGAAAGTGGTGGGTGCTGCTCTTGGATTAGCGGGCTCGAACCATTTCGAGTAGTGTAGTTTGAAAGTGGTGGGCGCTGCTCTTGGATTAGCGGGCTCGAACCATTTCGAGTAGTGTAGTTTGAAAGTGGTGGGCGCTGCTCTTGTGTTAGCGGTTCGAACTGTTTCGAATAATGTTTTTTAATATTTAGAAAGTATTTACTAGTTTGAAAGTGGTGGGCGCTGCTCTTGGATTAGCGGGCTCGAACCATTTCGAATAATGTTTTTTAGTATTTAGAAAGTATTCAGAAAGTATTTACTAGTTTGAAAGTGGTGGGCGCTGCTCTTGGATTAGCGGGCTCGAACCATTTAGAGTAGTGTAGTTTGAAAGTGGTGGGCGGTACTGGGCTCGAACCAGTGACCCTCGCCTTGTAAGGGCGATGCTCTCCCAGCTGAGCTAACCGCCCACTTTCAAGGAGATATAATTAATTGATATTAACTAATTATTGTATTTAGATTGGTGGGCGGTACTGGGCTCGAACCAGTGACCCTCGCCTTGTAAGGGCGATGCTCTCCCAGCTGAGCTAACCGCCCAACCTAAATACTGATGAAGCTGATACAAATTATTCGGGAAAATAATTTGGTGGGCGGTACTGGGCTCGAACCAGTGACCCTCGCCTTGTAAGGGCGATGCTCTCCCAGCTGAGCTAACCGCCCAACTTCATCGATACATAACAACTAACTGCGCTGCTTCTGTGGGGGCGTATTATAGGGAGACCTTAATTAGAGTCAACTATAATTTTAAACTTTTTTACCGTTCGGTTAAATCTTAGACAAAGCGTTTGATATTTATAAAATATGTTTGAAATTTAGACGAGCTTTGCCATTTTCATAATGATATTCCACTCCGACTCAGTGACAGGTTGAATAGAAAGTCGGCCTCTTTTGACTAAAACCATCTCCTCTAATGTTTTTGTGGCTTTAATTAATGCTAAAGGAACAAACTTAATACATTCTTGCTGATATTGAATATCCAAACTGACCCAACGTGGCGATTCAGGTTTTGATTTAGGATCGTAATATTTTGATTCAGGATTAAATTGTAATGGGTCAGGGTAAGGGCTAGATACCACTTTAGCTGTTCCTGCCACTCCAATGTTTTTACAACTAGAGTGATAAAATAATACCTGATCGCCCACTTTTATTTCATCTCTTATTAAGTTTCGAGCCTGATAGTTTCGGATGCCATCCCAACGTACAGTGCTGTTTTTATCATTTTTTAAATCAAGCAAGCTATAATCGTCAGGCTCAGATTTGAATAACCAGTAGTTCATATTCACCTCATTTATAGAATTTCCTACTGTTTATAGTAGGAAGTTTTCTATAGAATACGCGCAAATTTATATCATTTCATTTTTGTTGGAACATTCTATGTCTGTTGTCACTCGTTTTGCTCCTAGCCCAACTGGTTATTTACATGTTGGTGGTGCTCGTACTGCTTTATATTCTTGGTTATATGCTAAACGCAATAACGGTAAATTTATTTTACGAATAGAAGATACCGATTTGGAACGCTCAACTCCTGAAGCGGTTCAAGCTATTTTAGATGGTATGCAATGGTTAGGAATGGAAGGGGATGGCGAGATCTTTTACCAAACTAAACGTTTTGACTTGTATAAAGAGTATGTACAAACGTTAGTTGACGAAGATAAAGCATATAAATGTTATTGCACTAAAGAACGTTTGGATGCTTTACGTGCAGAACAAGAAAGTAATGGCCAGCGTACAGAGTATGATGGTAAATGTAGCCATGGTGCAGAAGCTCCATCAGCAGAAGCACCTTATGTAGTTCGTTTTAGAAATCCAAAAAATGGCTCAGTTAAATGGACTGATGCAATTCGTGGTGAAATGGAAATTTCAAACTCTGAAATGGATGACATGATCATTCTACGAACAGACGGTAGTCCAACCTATAATTTCTGTGTTGTTATTGATGATTGGCAAATGGGTATGAGCCATGTCGTTCGTGGTGAAGATCATTTAATTAATACTGCTAAGCAAATTAATATTTTTGAAGCGTTTGGTGCAACCGTACCAACTTATGCACATTGTTCTATGATTTTAGGCGATGATGGTAAGAAATTATCAAAACGTCATGGCGCAGTAGGGGTGATGCAATACCGCGATGATGGTTATTTACCTCAAGCTTTAATTAATTATTTAGTTCGCTTAGGCTGGTCTCATGGCGACCAAGAAATATTTACACAAGATGAATTGTTTAATTTATTTGATATTAAAGATATTAACAAATCTGCATCTGCATTTAATACTGAAAAATTAAATTGGATGAACCAAGAATACATGAAAAACTTGCCAGCTTCTGAAGTAGCAAGTCACCTTGTTTGGCACTTTACTAATCAAGGTGTTGATACAACTAATGGTCCTAAATTAGAGTCTATCGTTGAAATTCAAGCTGAAAGGGTTAAAACCCTAAAAGAAATGGCAGAGATCAGTACCTATTTCTACCAAGACTTTGCACAGTTGGATGAAAAAGCAGCGAAGAAACATTTACGTCCCGTAGCGAAAGATTCGTTAGTATTAGCTCAGCAGAAACTAGAAGCGATTGTTGATTGGACTGCTGATAATATACAAAGTGCAATTAACGCTACCGCAGAGGAACTTGAGGTTGGCATGGGTAAAGTTGGGATGCCACTTAGAGTTGCGGTAACGGGAGGCGGTAACTCACCATCACTTGATGTCACTTTGGTTTTGTTAGATAAAGGTAAAGTAATTAGTCGAATTAGTGATGCATTAGCTTATATAGCGGCACGTGAAGCGGCTCAATAGGAATAAGTTAAATTAATAAATAAAAGCCAGCCTAAAAGCTGGCTTTTGCTATTTAAAGGCATAAATTCACGTATTTAGAATCAATTTTAACCTGTTTGTAAAAAAAATAGGCAGTCAGTCCAATAAAATACATTTTTATTAAAATAAGGGTTGACGCATTCATAGTGAATGCATAGAATGCGCCCCGCGTTTGAGGCAATATATTGTTTCAAATGCATATCAAAATAGCGGGGCTATAGCTCAGCTGGGAGAGCGCCTGCCTTGCACGCAGGAGGTCTGCGGTTCGATCCCGCATAGCTCCACCAACGTTTTGATATTTAATAAGTCCATAGTGCTCCCATCGTCTAGAGGCCTAGGACACCGCCCTTTCACGGCGGTAACAGGGGTTCGAATCCCCTTGGGAGTACCATTTCTTATAAAAGTTTTAATTGTCCTGTGCTCCCATCGTCTAGAGGCCTAGGACACCGCCCTTTCACGGCGGTAACAGGGGTTCGAATCCCCTTGGGAGTACCACTTTTAAGTTCAGATGCTTTCGAACCCTCGGGTTCGCTAATATAAATCTGATGTTAAAAGTATAATTATTAAAACTAATTTGAAGTACCTAGTGCTCCCATCGTCTAGAGGCCTAGGACACCGCCCTTTCACGGCGGTAACAGGGGTTCGAATCCCCTTGGGAGTACCACTTCAAGTTTCAGATGCTTTCGTACCTACGGGTTACTAATATTAATCTGAGCTTGAGATTACAGCTTCAAATGGCCAAGTTCAGTTATTTGCCTTACATAAGTAGGGGAGGTGACAACAAGACGCTCCCATCGTCTAGAGGCCTAGGACACCGCCCTTTCACGGCGGTAACAGGGGTTCGAATCCCCTTGGGAGTACCACATTAAAGAAACCAGCTAATAGCTGGTTTTTTTTCGTTTAAATTTTATGATGTGTTTTTTCACGGCGGTAACAGGGGTTCGCTCTTACAAACTCTGGCCTTGGGTGTACCACATTTAAGTTCAGATATATCGAACCCTAGGGTTCACTCTTATAATCTGGCCTTGGAAGTAACATTAAAGAAACCAGCTTATGCTGTTTTTTTTTCGTCTAGAGTTTAGGTTTAAGTTATTAGGTGAGTAGTTTTCAAGGCGGTAACAGGGGTTCACTCTTTCAAACACTGGCCTTGGGAGTACCACATTTAGTTTAGCTTTTTCACCTATATGTCATAAAAAAACCAGCAATTAGCTGGCTCTTCAATTTAACAATAAGATTAACCTTTAAAACCAACGTCATCGATTAATTTACTAGATTCGGCCGCTTCTCTGGCTAAATCATCAACAAGTTCGTTTTCTGGGTGTCCTGAGTGACCTTTGACCCAATGCCATGAGATCGTATGGTCTTTTACTTGTTCATCAAGCGCTTTCCATAAATCTACATTTTTAACGGGTTGTTTGGCGGCCGTTTTCCAGCCATTTTTTTTCCAATTAATAATCCACTTAGTAATGCCATCTTTAACGTAATTACTGTCTGTTGTGATATCTAATGTACAAGGTTGCTTTAACGCTTCTAAACCTTTAATTACAGCTAGTAACTCCATTCGATTGTTGGTGGTTTTTTTATAGCCTTGGCTGAGTTCTTTTTTACTGCCGTTATAAATTAGCAGGGCACCGTATCCGCCTGGACCTGGGTTGCCTAAACAAGAGCCATCTGTGAAAAGTTGAACTGATTTCATAAGGAAGATTTTCCAAATAGATGATATTCATAAGAAATAGGGGTTATACTCCATAATGAAGTTAAAGAACAATAAAATGAAAAGAAAATGGCAAAACGACAAATAATTTTAGATACAGAAACAACAGGTATTGACCCAAGACAAGGGCACAGAATCATTGAGATCGGTTGTGTAGAAATGATAAACCGTCGTTTAACAGGTAATAACTTTCATGTTTATATTAATCCTAGACGTGCGATAGAAGATGAAGCCATTGGTGTCCATGGTATTACCAATGAATTCCTAAAAGATAAACCATTGTTTAAAGATGTAGCGGATGAGTTTTTTGACTATATCAAAGGCGGAGAGTTAGTGATCCATAATGCACCATTTGATATTGGGCATATGGATAACGAGTTCGGTATTTTGTGGCAAGACTGGACTGGAACTGAAGATTTTTGTCCAGTGGTCGATACATTAGTAATGGCAAGAGAAAAACATCCGGGCCAAAAAAATAGCTTAGATGCATTATGCCGCCGATATGAAATTGACAATACTCACCGCATGTTACATGGAGCACTATTAGACTCGGAAATATTAGCTGATGTTTACCTTCAAATGACAGGTGGACAAGTGGCGATGGATTTGGCTCATCAATTATTAAACGCAAATAATGCGGATAATACCCAGACAATAGTGAAACAAAGAAATTTAAATGTGGTTTACGCAACTGAAAGTGAAATCTTAGATCACGATGCAAGATTAACTTTAATAGAAGAAAATGGTGGAACAAGTTTGTGGCGAAACATTCAATAATTTATGCCTGGTTAATTTTAACGCTTATAGCGGTATTGCCTAGTTTCGCTAATAATATCGATCCAGTTAATCCAACCAAAACATTAAATGTACCAAAGCTCGAGTTCCTAAAGAACTATGAGGGCCAAAATGAAATAAAAATATTAAATAACCGCTTTCGTGTGGATTACCACGTTAAAGAGGTTATGTTACTTTTTTTTAGAAAACATGGCTCCAAACCTATTGTATTAATCCAACCTGATGGTTCAAAGATATACCCTAAAGATGCCAATGCTAAAACCATAGAATGGCACGCTGATATCAGTTATGACTTAATCAAACTTCAAGACCCAATGCCTGGACCGTGGCAAGCGGTTGGAAGAATCTTAGCGGACAGTAAAATTCTAGTTTTATCAGACATTGAACTTCAAGCTGACTTATTTCCTTCACTCATGTTTCAGCACGAAATCATCAAAGCCGAAGCAAGAGTCATTAATGCCAATGAAATGATAAAAGCAAAAAGTTTTAATGAAGTGATCACCCTTAAAGCAAGTTTATACCCTAGTAAGGACCCTGAAAAAGAAAACTTTGGTTCAGACATATATCAGTTTGGGGAGTTTTTAGATAATGGTAAAGGGCTCGATGAAAGGCCTCGTGATGGTGTATTTACAATAGAATATAAAATTGACACTGGTTATGGTGAGTGGATACCTAATTATCGAGTTAACGCGCAGTTATTTACGCGTGAGTTAGAACAAGAGCCTGTAATAATATTGCCTTCACCAGTGTCCTTTACTGCTATACCAGCTGAAATTAATGAGGAAAGTGGTGAAGTAGGGCGTTATCACTATGTCACCTTTAATGTCGATGATACATATGTGGACAACTTAAGTTTGTTATTTCAAGGGACTATTAAATTTCCGAACGGCGATAAACAAACATTTAGTATTGATGGGTTACAAGAACGTCGTTTAGAAATATTTAATGGTGAGTTTGGTACGTTTAAAGTTGAAATGGATGTGTTTGGGACGACAAAAGATGGCCGTGAAATATATTTAGATTTACCTGAATTTCAATTTGTGACGGTTGAACCTGAAATTGAATATATTGAATTGCCTGAAATGACCGAGATGGATACGGTAGTAAAAAAAGTTGCACCGCCTGAGCCAGATTTTCCATTACCTTTAATTATATTAATGAATGTGTTGATTTTGGCATTTGGTTTCTTAGTGATCTGGTTATTTGTATTAAAAAGAAATATTAAAAATCCATTTGCTGGCTTAATAAAGAAAAAAGAAAAAACGCCAGTTGAGCCGGAAACTGTCGAAAAACCAAAGACAGAGAAGCCTGAGAAAAAATCGCCAATAGTGGATGAATCTGATGATATTTTAGACTTAAGTCTGCCAGAAGATTAGAAATTGACCACTTGAACAGATATCTGAAAAAAAGGGTTGACGGTATGGACTTCAGACTTTAATATCCGCGCCGTTGTTTAGCAAAGCTAACGACATGTAAGTCAGGGAGCGGTAGTTCAGTTGGTTAGAATACCGGCCTGTCACGCCGGGGGTCGCGAGTTCGAGTCTCGTCCGTTCCGCCACTTATATTGTCATTTGTTAAAAAACACTAAGTTGTGATTAGTAAGAAACATTAAACTGGAGCGGTAGTTCAGTTGGTTAGAATACCGGCCTGTCACGCCGGGGGTCGCGAGTTCGAGTCTCGTCCGTTCCGCCATTTAATGTTAATGCTAAAAGTGTTCAAAAGCTGGAGCGGTAGTTCAGTTGGTTAGAATACCGGCCTGTCACGCCGGGGGTCGCGAGTTCGAGTCTCGTCCGTTCCGCCACTTTTGAGACATTATTTTGATTAATACCCCTTAATCACATCTTCAACGGATGTAAAACCTACCACTGCGGAGCGGTAGTTCAGTTGGTTCGGCTTTTATGAAGAGCAGCGGCCTGTCAGGTCGGGTTCCGAGTTAGAGTTTCGTTTGTTCCGCCATCTTCAACGGATGTAAAACCTACCACTGCGGAGCGGTAGTTCAGTTGGTTAGAATACCGGCCTGTCACGCCGGGGGTCGCGAGTTCGAGTCTCGTCCGTTCCGCCATCATTTCCAAGTAATATTCCTCTAGTTTTAATTCCTAACTTTTCTTTCAAGCTATTTATATACATTCCCTTTTCAAAAATAAAATCCGTCATCTTTAACAAATGTGAAATCTACCAATGCGGAGCGGTAGTTCAGTTGGTTCGGCTTTTATGAAGATCATCGGCCTGTCACGCCGGGGGCGCATTCTTTGCGGCTAAGAGTGAGTCTCGTTGTTCTTATTAAGAGTGCCATATTTCCTAGTTATCTCCTTGTATTAAATTCACTCTCAAAGCTAACGTTTAAATCAGATCATATATTTCATTCTCAAAAATAAAATCCGTCATCTTTAACAAATGTGAAATCTACCAATGCGGAGCGGTAGTACAGTTGGTTCGGCTTTTATGAAGATCATCGGCCTGTCACGCGGGGGGCGCATTCTTTGCGGCTAAGAGTGAGTCTCGTCCGTTTTCCACTAATAACGCAGTAGCCCCAGAATCCATCAGTTCTATTACTTCTAAGATAAGGAGTATTGCGTTAATAAATTCAGTGTTTGAAGATTTAGAGCTTGTTACTTGTTCTTAAATGGCATGGTTAATAAACCAAGAAGTGAGGCGTTTTGTTTGGCTTGGGGGTATTCAATTAGGCCAATATCAAGTTTATCATCAGTTTTATTAGCCTGGTTCTTATAACTACCAAATAGCTTATCCCACCAAATAACACTAAAACCATAATTTGAATTGGTTTCAGTTACAACTTGGCTATGGTGTATTCGGTGTAACACTTGAGTCATTAGAACTAGTCTTAATGGCTTTTCAATGGCGTCAGGTAAGCGTATGTTGGCGTGGTTGAATAATGCCAAGCCGTTTAACGCAATTTCAAATATAAGCACGGCAATGGCTGGAACGCCTAATGTGGTGACTGCAACAAACTTGACCGATATGCTAATAACAATTTCAATTGGATGAAAACGTAGACCTGTACTGGTATCGACATGTGCATCAGCGTGATGGACTTTATGTAAACGCCACAGCATAGGTACTTTATGAAATAACCTGTGTTGCCAATAAATTAAGATATCTAATAGTAAAAGGCACAATACAACGATTAGCCAATAGGGAATGTTGTTCGTCAACAGTGGTTGATTAAACAAGCCGATGCCATGTTCTGCATTGTACAAAGCTACCGCAGTTAAACCGATTGGAACCACGAGTCTTGCTAATAAAGACGAGGTAAATACTAAGCCAAAGTTAGCTAACCAGCGTTTAGTATTTTCAATGGGGGATTGGCGTGCAGGTATCCGCCATTCCAGTAACATCATTATTACTAAAATGCTGAAAAAGAAACCAAGTCGCCACCATACTTCGTTAGTCATTTTCTACCTTAGCTGTAGGATTTGCTGTTTTGTTATTTCCTTCAGTGTCGCTATTTACCGTTAAATCTAATTCTTGTTGTTTAAGCGTATGATAACCACCATGTATTCGAGTGAAAATAGTAATCGCACAGGCGATAGCAAAGACACTGGCTAACAAAACAAAATGCTGTGGCCAAATACAAAAAGCAATGAATAAAGCAATGGTTTCAGTGCCTTCAGTGAGTCCATTTAAATAATAAAAACTTTTGTACTTAAATTGCGGCTTTTCTAATTTATATTTTTCTGCGGCGATGGCAAAGGCCAAAAAGCTCGAGCCTGTGCCAATAAATGTAGCGAGTAATATAGCTCCCGCTATAGCATTTTGCTCAGGGTTGGCCAAAATAAAGCCAAGGGGAATAGCGGCGTAAAATAAAAAATCTAACGTAATATCTAAATAACCACCGGCACTAGAGCTTTGGTTTGCGTAGCGGGCAAGTGCGCCATCCAATCCATCAAAAACGCGATTAAGTACAATCGCAGTTAATGCACCGTACCATAATTCAAATGCTAATAACGGCACTGCTAACATGCCAATAATAAAACCAACTAAGGTGAGTTGATCCGCAGTAACGCCACGCTTGTGTAATAAGCTAACAGCAGGTAATAATATGGGTTTGATAACAGGCGTAATAAATTTATCTAACATGTGACTTCTCTTAAGAATTGCCTTTTAAGTGATCTTGCGATTGCAGTGTTATGATTTTACCTTGAGCGGCTTCTGCGTCGTTAATATCATGTGTCACCATAATGGCAGGCAGCTTATATTCACGGATCAGGTCAAACACCAATTTTCGTGTATCCACACGTAGTTGAGTATCCAGTTTGCTAAACGGTTCGTCCAATAGAATGGCTTTGGGGTCGCTTAATAACATTCGTAATAATGCGACTCTCGCTTGTTGTCCACCCGATAAATTATCAGGATGGCGTTCACCCAAGCCCGCTAACCCAACTTGTTCAAGTGCCTGTTCTATTTTTTGCTTACGTTGTTTTTTTTCACCTTTAGGCATTGCAAAAGCAATGTTACCTGCAACGGTTAAGTGTGAAAATAACAAAGCGTCTTGATATAACACGCCAATATGGCGTAGATGAGCCGGTAAATTATTAATGTTTTGGCCGTTCAAGCAGACTTCGCCTTTGGCACTAAAGTCATTACCAAGTGTGCCTGTTAACCAATTTAATAAACTGGATTTACCACTGCCTGATGGGCCCATAATCGTTAATATATCACCACCATTCACTTGCTCATTTAACTTGAGTAATAGTTGGCCTTGTTGATACAAGGTTAAGTTTTTGATGTGTAAAGATGATTGCATTAAAGACCTTTCTAACTGTACTGAATAAACATAGAAATTTTAAATTTGGACATAACTAAATACGCGCTTTTTTGAAAAAGTATTTAGGTAATAACCAAGCGATAATAAAGCCAATCAGTGGCAATGCCATTTGAATGATTGCATAAACCGCACTCGTTCGTCTGCTTGCGCCATTGGCCAGTGTAACCGCTTCCGTTGTGATAGTACTAATACGTCCACCGCCTGCCAGCAATGTTGGCAAATACTGACCAAAACTAATGGCCAAACCTAATGCGGCGGCAATTAATATGGGCGCAAATAACTGTGGTAGTTTTACTTTAAAGAAGACCTTAATTGGTGGTGCACCAAGACTAGCTGCAACCTGTGCGAAACGAGGATCTAATTGTCTGTAACTGCTGGTTAGTGATAAAAATACATAGGGAAGAACAAATAATAAATGCGTGAAGGCCACGTTAATAAAGGCAGATTGGTTATTTACTAATTGTTGGAACCACACTAAGCCAAATAGAAAAGCAATGCTAGGTACTAATAGCGGTAAGTAAATGACTAAGCTAATAAAGCCAGATAGATTTTTACCACTAAGTTGTTCCGCTTCAAGACATAACAAGGTTAAAACAATAGCCAACACAGTTGTCATTAAACCAATAACGGCAGAGTTAATTAAAGGTTCCTCCATTTGCATCAGTGCGCTTTGAAAGTGAGACAATATAAACTGCTCGGGAACAATCGCGGGGAAGCGCCAAAAGCCAGCAACGGACCACATAACTAAGCCAATTAATGCCAATAAAATAAAACCAATTAATAACGTTGTGACAACAGCTGTTATTTTGTGCCAAATAACATCGCCGTATTCGCGTTTACCGTTGGTGAGTAAATCGGAAAATAGGTACTTAATTGTTTTTTCTGCGCCAATCCATATTGCGAGTAAACCGCCGGTAACCAAAAGTTGCAATAAGGCGCCGGCTGACGCCTTGATGCGTAAGTTTAAGTCAACGTCACTAAACCAGTGCATAATTGCAACGGCAAGGGTAGGTGGTGTGTTTGGTCCGAGTATTAAAGGCATTTCAACACTGGCACTAGCGTATGCCAGTACAGCTAATACAGGGAGTCTTAACAGCGGATACAAACTTGGCAATACAACCTTAAAAAAGGCCGTCATTGGACAATAACCAAAATTAAGAGCCACCTTATGTTGTTGGCGTAATTTCTTACCAAGCTCAGGTTGTGCTAACACGGTTAATGCCATTAATAATAAAAATGGAAGTTCTTTTAGCGTTAAACCTAAAATAATACTGATGCCGTAAGAGTCATGAGGAAATATACCATTCGGTGCTAACTCCCAGCCAGTAAACCAAGGTGAAATAAATCTTGAAACCATGCCCGAAGGGGTTATCAAAAAGCCAACAGCAATCGCCGCAGCCGCATGAGGAATTACTAAAATAGGGCTAAGTAATCGTTGAATGCGCTGTAACCAAGGGCTATTAAAAAAAGCAGCCAACATCATTAAAGTAATAACAAACGCAAGTAAAGTGCTGACAAGTCCGGTAGCTATACTCAGTGTTATCATCTTACCAATCCCAGCGGTTTGCCAAAGATCAGAGAATCCTGTGAAGGACAAATTATAATGATTCAGCGCAGGTGCCCAGCCAAATGCAGGGAGTAACACACCAATTAAGCCACCGAATACCGGTAAAATTAAAATAGCTAATAAAAAGCGCGGACTGAATTTTACTATTTGAGTAAATAGATCGGGTTTTGCATCCTGAGTCATGGATTAACGCCATATCGAGTTTGCCAACCAGTCATAATTACTTCAACCCAACTTGGATGAGGTTCACTTAACGTGCGCTTAATACTATTAAAAGGTAATGCGCTAGGGGGTGCGGTTTTGGTTTTAAACAAAGCTTGTTGCTCAGGTGACAATGTGGTTGAAATCAATACGGTTTTATCGCCCCATACACTCGTTTTTTGCTTATGAGCTTGGGCTTCAGGGCTTAGTAAAAAGTTAGCCACTATTTGCGCCGCTTGAGGTTGGCTTGCATTATATGGAATTGCCACAAAATGAGTGTTACTTAAACTGCCGTCATCCATGGCATAACTACGAATACTGCTTGGTAAGTCAAATCGTTTAACTGCCGCAGGCACTTCTGGTGCTGAAAACGTAAAAGCAATGCTTAACTCGGTATCGTCCACTAAACGGCGCATTTGAGCACCGCTTTGCATAAAGTGTTGGCCACTGCGCCATAATGTTGGATGCAATTGATTTAAAAAGTCCCAAAGCGGCGATAATACTTGTTGGCTATTTTGCTCGTTAGCCACTTGGCTTAATTGCGCTTTTATTGTTTCATCGCTATTTTCATGCAATACCACTAACGCGTATTTTAAAAAACTCATGCCTAGAAAATCAGGTGGTTTGGGATAACTAAAGCGCCCAGGGTGATGAGCACTCCAGTTAAGTAGTTGGTGTAAGGTTCTTGGTAATTGGTTATTCACAGAACCATCAATTGCAAGACTGTCATAATAAAAGGTAAGTGAGGCTTGTCCCCACGGCGCTTCCATACCTTGAGTTGGGATCCCAAAGTCAAAGGTAACAGCTGGGTTGTTAGTTGGATCTGTATAGTTAAAGTTGGGTAATTTATGTGCCCAATGTTTCAACAGCAATGAATGTTCGCTCATGGTGGCAAAGTTAGCGCCGTTTATCCATATCAGATCAACACTGCCATTGTGGTTATTTCCCGCTGATTTTTCAGCTAAAACACGGCTAACGGCTTCGCTGGTATCGCTTAGTTTGACGTGATGTAAATTGATGTTGAATTTAGAGTTAACTTTCTTAGCAGCCCATTGTATATAGGCATTTATTTGAGCGTCACCTCCCCAAGCATAAAAATAGACGTCTTGGTTTTGTTTATTAATGTTTGCCGTTGGCTTTAAACCTAGTTCTGTCTGCGCAACCCCGCCTTGTAAAAGTTGGTTATAGACGGGGCTCGCAAACGTGTAATTTGAAATTAAGCTGCAGTAAAAAACAAACGTGAATATGCCTATCGACAACCAAAAATCATCCAAGCGATAACGAAGTCGAGACGTTCTATTGCAATCTTTATTGACTGACATTTAAGTCCCAGTTGTAGTCAAATAATCTAATCTTCATTTCATCACTTTTACATTACCGTTGGCAACGCTTGCAAATAAAACCGCAAGCAAATTAACCTCTGCGCCATGAATGATACTTTTCAAGTAAATTTAATACGGTTTCTGGTGCATGATTTCGTTTCCATTCACCAGCTGCGTATTTATTGCCTTCAGCCCAAGTTGGGTAGCTGTGAATCGTACCTAATATTTTATTAAGCCCTAAACCATGTTTCATTGCTAAAACAAATTCAGCGATTAAATCTCCTGCGTGTTCAGACACAACCGTTACGCCAAGGATCTTATCTTTGCCTTTAGGTGTAATAACCTTAATAAACCCTTTGGTTGCAGTGTCGGTAATGGCTCGGTCTAACTCTTTAAACTCAAAACGAGTGATCTCATAGTCAATGCCTTTGTCTTTGGCTTCTTGTTCATTTATTCCAACGCGAGCTACTTCTGGATCGATAAACGTCGTCCAAGGAATAACACGGTAATCCACTTTAAACTTTTTAAGATTACCAAATAATCCATTGACTGCGGCATACCAACCTTGATGAGCAGCCACATGTGTAAATTGATATGGGCCTACAATATCACCAGCGGCAAAAATATTAGGGTATAAGGTTTCTAAATATTCATTGGTCACTATGGTACGGTTAGTTTCAATGCCTAATTCTTCAAGACCATAACCAGTAAGACGAGCGCTACGACCAACGGCACATAGGAGTTCGTCATATTCAATTTCAATTTCTTTATCGTTATGTTTTACCACTATGTATTTTTTATCATCACGAGCTACGCAACGTAAGGCTTGGTGGGACGTTAAAATGTTAACCCCACTTTCTATTAATGCACCGTGAGCAAACTGAGATACTTCAAGATCTTCTTTGATCATGATGCGTTCAGCCATTTCAATTTGGGTCACACTTGAACCTAATCGGGCAAAGCTCTGTGCTAATTCACTGCCTATAGGTCCGCCGCCCAATACGACTAGCTTTTTAGGCGCTTCATCTAACTCAGCAAATTTGTTCCACAAGGTATCGCTCGTTACATATCCGGTTTCTTCAATACCTGGAAGCGGAGGCACAAATGGACGAGCACCCGTAGCAATTACAATTGACCGAGCTGTTAAGGTTTGAGTTGTTCCGTCATTCAGTTTGATTTCAACCGTCCATGGGTCAATCAACTTACCGTAACCTTTTAAGACTTCTACACCTAGGTTTGTGTAACGCTCAACACTGTCATGCGGTGCTATGTCGGCAACCACTTGATGTACTCTAGCCATTACTTTTTTGAACGAAAACTGTGGCGTTGTATTTTCAAGTCCATAATTTTCACCATGGCGAATTTGCTCGGCAATTTTGGCACTTTTTATGATTGCTTTACTTGGTACACAACCATAGTTTAAACAGTCGCCGCCCATTTCACCCGCTTCAATTAGGGTTACTTTTGCTTTAACCGCCGCCGCGATATAGCTTGTAACTAGGCCACCGGCACCTGCGCCAATGACAATCATATTACGGTCGAATTTTTTAGGTTTAGTATGGTTTTTATAAACGCGACGTTTTTTAAATACATTCAAAATAGCTTTGGCGATAAGTGGAAATACACCTAACAAGACAAAAGATAATATTAAGTTAAACGACAAAATACCTGACAAACTATCTATTTGAGCCAGTTGAGTACCAGCGTTAACAAATACAAATGTGCCCGCTAACATGCCCATTTGGCTTACCCAATAAAACGTCCACGACTTAATAGCGGTAACACCCATTAATAAATTAATTAAGAAAAATGGGAATACAGGCACTAAACGTAAAGTGAATAAATAAAATCCACCTTCTTTTTTTACACCGGCATCAATCGCACTTAAACGTTCTGGGAAACGTTGTTTAATGTAATCACGCAATAAATAACGTGAAACTAAAAATGCACAAGTAGCCCCAATAGTAGAGGCAAAGGAAGCGATTAATAAACCTTCAGATAATCCAAATAATGCTCCTGCCGCTAATGTTAGAATAGTCGCGCCGGGCAAAGAAAGGGCGGTAACTAAAACATAAAATAAAACAAAACCACCAATGATTAACAGCGGGGACTCCGCTCGTAATTGACTGAATTGATCCAATGAGCCTTTTAAGCCCTCAAGAGTAAGGAGTTGGTTTAAATCAAAATGGAAAAACAAACCGACGATTGTTGCTGCTACTAACAACAAAATTATTTTCTTAATCATTTATTATCTCTTTAATGCTTCACTTTAAAAAAGGTGGGTAAGCGTTAGCTTGGCGTTTATTGGCAATTCAGGGAAAACTAAGGTTGCTCCAAAATAGCCACCTTCAAATACCGGACGCCAGTTTTCTTGATCTGTGATGTTATTCACATCCAAACGTAATTTAGTGTTAGGGGTAAATGAATAACTGGTATTTACGCTTAACGTGTATTGATCTCTTATATGCACTGTCGCTAAAAAGTCCAACGGATAACTCTTGGTATACAGACCTGCAAAACCCACTTGCCATTTCGTATTAACCGAATAATTTCCGTTAAAGCTAAACGACTGTGGCGGCATGCCTTGTAAAGTTCGATTTGATGCAGGGAAAACCGTATAACTCGGAGCGCCAACTCCAGTTCCATTAACAATGTCAGGACGTGAATTATCAAATGCATCAATAACTTGAGCCGAATCTTGTGCGCTGGCTGAGTCGTCATATCTTGCATGGATATAACTGTATCCTGCACTTATCCAATATGGATAAGCGTCGTAAAATACTTGTGCCTCAAACCCATTAGTATCAATACCCGAATTACTGCCATCACGATTACGTAAACTACGTCTTTGATTAAAAATTGTGGCATCAGCATACCAATTATTGTCAGCCGGACCGTACTTTAAACCTAACTCAAGCAACTTGTTACCTGTGGCAAAATTCTGTTCACTTATAATATTGTCACTGTTAAGCGCGTTTCCGCCAGCCATACTGTTTGATGTTGCGTCGTTGTAACTTAGTACTCGGTAAATAGTAAAGTCGTCACTGATTTTGTAATTAGCACTGATTTGAAACGAATGCAGTACTTCTTTGATGTCATCACTTGCGGCGACTTGTCCTATTGGAGCTATTGGATCTTGGGCAAACACATCATAAAAATCAGCACGGTAGCCAATATTGATGTGCAATTTATCTGACCAATATGAATCATGTTGAATGGCGAGACCCGTTTGCCATGACGTCGAGTCCGTTGTGTCTGACATGTTGAAGTCACCCGTACCGTTACCGTCAATATCATACTGACCACCCGGTGAGACAAATACTCCTGGGCGCAGCTCTACTAATCTGGCTTTTTGTGCCTCAGTTAACGGAATACGACGGTTTTGAATCGGTGCGGTTAAGTCGATTGGTAAATCCGCTTCAGTAGTAAATTGGCTATAACCTAATACTTTGTTATAACGCACATCAAAAGCCAAAATAGTTTGTTCTTTTGGGGTCCATTGTAACGCTAACTCGGTTCTGTTTTGAGCAGTGTCCGCGCCGTCAATAATTTCAACAAAGCTGTTTTGAGCAATTTCTTCACGCTCTAAGTGCTGATAATATGAGATGTTTTTTACCGACAAAAAATCAGACAGCTCACGTTTATATATGCTGTGAATTAAATAGGTACTGGCGTCGTTTAGATTATCTGGGTCGGTAAGCACATTGCTGCGATGTATATGCACCAGCCCAGTTGGTGACACAATTGAACCCGCGGCGGGAACCGTACTGCCATTTGTTTGCACACCTTGTCCGGTAATGTATAACCCATGATCAATTAATGCTTGAGTGGGGCGGTTAATACCGGCGTTATCGGTAAATTCAACTTGGTAAAATTCAAAGTTAATGTCCCAACTGCTTTTGTCGTCGGGTAATATTTGTAATGCGGCAAAAAAACTATCACTTTGTGTATGTGAAAAATCATAAAAACTATCATTATCCACATGTTCCGCACTTACTCTTAGACCAATTTTGTCTTTTACAATAGGGGTAGTGTAATCCACTAAAACACGATATTGCTCCCAACGAGCAGCAGATACACTTAGTTTGCCTTTGGTTTCATAAATGGATGCTTTTTTAGAGTGTAAATTAACAAAACCTCCATTACGTTGGCTGGAACCAAATAAAACTGGAGGTGCGCCTTTGATAACATCAATTTGCTCTACCGAGTTAAACGACAATGGCACACCAAATCCATTATTGCCCGCTTGACGGCGAGTGCCATCTTGAAATAGCTCACCAAGTTGTCCACGTATCGTGGGTAAGCTAGGTGCGCCAAAACCACTAGCTGAGTATGTATTAGGACTTACCGCTAGCACATCTTGTAAGTTGGTAATATTAAGCTGCTCAATTAATTCGCTAGAAATAGGAGTCACAGAACGTGCGATATCTTGTAACGCCAAACCATCACCAAACGGACCATCAACGGCGGCGTCTTTAACAGAAAGACCTTGAGTTTTGGTGGCTTGCCCAACAACCTTGATGACTTCTATCCCGTCTTCTTTTGGTGACACTTGTGCAGACACGTTAACAAATAGGATAGTTAACAAGGAGGTTAAAGGTATAACCAAGTAATTTTGTTTCAATCGAATTCTCTCAACAGCTCAATATATTGATGGCGATAAGACCGTAGTGATTTGAAATAACTTTCAATTCATCATTAAAAACACTTAGGCTGCGTTTTACCTAGTATGACTCTATACAAAATAAAATGTATGTTTAGTCAGCTATTTGCCATTTAAATCAATTAAAAATAAATAATTTGAAATAATAATCAGTTTTGACGGTCTTCATTGATTCTAAATTTATATATTTTTAAAGGACGTAATATGACAAACCCAATGACCCCTGATGTGCAAAATCGTTTGCAATGGTCTTTATTTTCCCTTCGTTTAGGTGTTTTTATTGTAATGCTGATGTGGACGTTGGATAAATTCGTTAATCCAGGACACAGCGCACGAATATTTGAACATTTTTATGGAATTAGCGGTAGCACTGACATCGTGGCCTATGTTTTAGGCGCACTTCAACTTTTATTAGTGTTGGCGTTTGTTGCGGGTATTAAAAAACGAATTAGTTACGGTGCTATTTTTGTTATGCATGGCTTATCAACGTTATCGTCATATAACCAGTACATTGATGGATTTAACAATCTGTTATTTTTTGCTGCATGGCCTATGTGGGCTGCTTGTTTTGCGCTTTATCTATTACGTGACCAAGACGTAAAATATACAGTTAACTCGTAAAAACTGCGTTTAACAATTGTAAACTGAACCCTAAATAACTAGGGTTCAGTTTTATCTTTAAACTATCTAAAAATCGTAATACCAAGATTTATCATTGCCATAACTTTGAATAAATTTTATTTAGCCAATTTACTCCTATGAAACCTGCAAACTATCGACATTCTCTTGTAGCTAACGCATATAATTTTAATTATTGTATAACAACAATTTAACCTGCTGTTTTAGTCAGGAATATTATAATAAAAAGAGGATGTCGTTATGCGTAAATTCGCATTAAGTTTCACAGCCATATCATTGGCTGCGCTGTTGTCTGGTTGCTCAGGCAATGAAGCTCAAGATCCACATGTCAGTATCAATAAAAATCCATATCCAAGCACTTACAAACCAATGGAACAATTAACCATATTAATCAAAGGAGCCACAGTATTAACGGGCACCGGAGAAATGTTGTCTAATTCAGACGTATTAATGGTTGATGGTGTAATTAAAGCCGTTGGTTCTAAAATTGAAAACGGCAGCGCTACAGTGATTGACGGGACTGGCAAATATGTCACTCCAGGTATTATTGATGTGCATTCACATTTAGGTGCATACCCAAGTCCATCAGTTGAGTCTCATCAAGATGGCAACGAAATGACAAACCCTGTTACGGCAGAAGTATGGGTAGAGCATTCAATTTGGCCACAAGATCCTGGTTTTGAAGCTGCACGAGCTGGTGGTATTACGACGTTACAAATCTTACCAGGCTCAGGTAACTTAATTGGTGGCCGCGGCGTGACGTTAAAAAATATTCCATCACCAACAATGCAAGGCATGAAATTCCCAGATGCACCGTATGGTTTAAAAATGGCCTGTGGTGAAAACCCTAAACGAGTTTATGGCAGCAGAAAAATAACCCCATCAACTCGTATGGGGAACATGGCGGGTTACCGAAATGCATTTGTTGATGCTACAGAATACAAACGTGAATGGGAAAAATACGAACGTGATTACGCAGCAGGTAAAAACCCGGTTGCGCCAGAACGTAACTTAACCCTGGATACATTAAAAGGGGTTTTAGACGGTGATATAAGAATTCATAATCATTGTTATAAAGCAGAAGAAATGTCGATGATGATGGACTTAGCCAAAGAGTTTAATTATCACGCAGGTACATTCCATCACGCAATTGAGGCGTACAAAATCGCCGATGACTTAGCTAAAAATAATGTGTGTGCCGCAATGTGGCCAGAATGGTGGGGCTTTAAAATGGAAGCCTTTGACATGATCCAAGAGAATGCTGCCGTGGTAGATTCTTACCAAAACTCATGTGCCATCGTTCATTCTGATTCTGACACTACCATTCAACGACTAAATCAAGAAGCGGCAAAAATCATGTATCGTGCGAACGATGCAGGCTTCAAAATTGATGAAGCAAAAGCAATAACTTGGTTAACGTTAAATGCGGCTAAATCGTTAGGTATTGATGATAAAACAGGTTCATTAGAAGCCGGTAAACAAGGTGATGTTGTGATCTGGAATCAAAACCCATTCAGTGTTTATGCAAAAGCTGAACAAGTATTTATTGATGGTGCAAAAGTGTTTGATATCAATGACGATGCATATCAAGCTAAAAGTGATTTTTTACTAGGTCAAGACTAAGGAGTATATGATGAAATTATTAAAACCATCTCTAATTGCTTTATCGTTATTAACTTCTTGTTCTGTTTTGGCAGAAAAAATAGCGATCACTAATACCACCATTTATACCGCAGGAAATAGTGGTGTATTAACCAATGCCAGCGTTGTATTTGAAGACGGCAAAATCATTGAACTTAACCCATCATCAATCAAAGCCGATGTGGTTATAAACGCTGAAGGCAAAATTTTAACACCGGGTTTGATCTCAACCATGAATCAATTTGGTTTAGTTGAAGTAGGTGCGGTATCGGGTTCTCGTGATGGCAGCGCTAAAAAAGCGGATATCAACTTTGATCCATCATATGCATACAATGCAGAAACAACCTTAATCCCATTTGCTCGTAAAGGTGGCATCACTCGCAGTTTAATCGCGCCTAGTTCTTGGGACAGTGTGTTCCCAGGTCAAGCTTTCACTATATTAATGAACTCTGAGTTTGACAGTGTGATTGATACTAAGACGGCGGTCATTGCTAATTTTGGTGGCGCAAGCAAAGATTCAAGAGCAAGTAGCTTAATTGAATTAATTGAAAAACTTAAGGGTCAGCAGAAAAAGCTAAAAGACGCGGAACAAGCATCTGCTAAAGCAGAAGGTGATAAACCTGCTAAGGCAAAAGAACCGTCTGATGAAGAAGTGACACTTACGGCATTATTAAACGGTGAAAAACCATTAATTGCATCAGCATCAAGATCGTCAGATTTATTACAGTTGATTAAAATTAAACAACAGTATGGCGTTAACATTGTGATTTCTGGTGGCGAAGATGCAGCCAGAGTGAAATCTGAATTAGCTAACTCTGAAATTCCAGTCATGATCAAAGTGGTCTCTAATTTACCTGGCAGTTTTGATTCGTTACACGCTTCATTAACGACAGCCGGTGAGTTAGAAAAAGCGGGCGTTAAAGTTATACTGTTTAGCAGCGACAGCCATATGGCTAAAAACTTAAGGCTAGACGCTGGTAATGCCATCTCTTATGGCATGTCTGAACAAGGTGCATTAAAAGCAATGACATCAAATGTTGCAGATGTGTTTAACATGGACGCTGGTGAAATAGCAGTTGGTAAATCCGCTGATTTGGTTTTATGGAGTGCAGATCCATTTGAGATCAGCTCTAAAGTAGAATCGCTATGGATCAATGGTGAACAAGTTACAACTGAATCAAGACAAGATAAATTACGTGATAGGTATATCTCTAAAGAGAATAAACCTAGAGGGTATATAAAACCTTAAATCATGGTTAAATGATGAAAACAAAAAAAGCTTCTTTATAGAAGCTTTTTTATTTTCGTTATTAGATTTTATTACTTACTGGTTTTTAACATTTCCCAGTACTTGTTATATATCTCAATGGCTGGGCCAACGTCCGTCTGGAATTCACCTTGTTCAACAATGCGTTTTGACGGGAATATAGTCGGGTTATTTTGCGTGGCTTGATCTAACAAGGCAATGCCGGCTTTATTTGGTGTAGCGTAACCTATGTACTCAACTGTGCGTTTAGCCACGTCTGGTCGTAACATAAAGTTAATAAACTTATGCGCATTTGATTTATTTTCAGCACCTGTTGGAATAGCAAAACTGTCTACCCATATTGCCGCACCTTCAGTTGGGTAAATGTATTCAATTGCGCTGTCTTCTTCCTGCGCCATGATCACTTCACCATTCCAAATCATACCTAAGTTAACGTCACCAGCTAAATACGGTTCTCTTGGAGCGTCAGAATTAAATACCAATACATTAGGCATAAGTTTAGTTAGCAACTCATAAGCTTGTTTGATCTCAGCTTCTGAGGTTGAGTTTGAAGAATGACCATTAACTCTTAATGCCATATGAAATACTTCACGTACATCATCGGTTAACAATAAACTGTTTTGCCATTTTTTATCCCATAAGTCTTTCCATGACTTAATGCTTTTTGGATCAACTTCATTAGTATTAATACCTATGCCAGTACTGCCCCAAACATATGGCACACTGTGTTGATTGTTAGGGTCGTAAGACTTGTTTAATAACGCAGGATCTAAATGGGTAAAGTTAGACAGTTGTGCGGTATCAATTTTGGCTAACAAACCTTCTTTCGCCATTTTTGAAATGTAATAGGTAGACGGAATAACAATGTCGTAACCTTTACCGTTTTGCAGCTTTAATTTTGAATACATGACTTCGTTACTTTCGTAAGTATTGTATTCAACCTTAATGCCGGTTTCTTTTGTGAACTCAGCTAATACACCGTCAGGAATATATTCGGTCCAATTATAAACAACCACTTTTTCAGCGGCGACAACCGAAAAGGTTACCGCAAACAAAACCGATAAACCGGTCGCTAATTTGTTCAGTGTTTTAAATTTCATTATTGTTTCCTTTTAATAAGCAATGAAATTACAGCAATTGCTGATAATGATATAACAAGTAATATTGTTGCTAATGCGTTTACTTCTGGTGATACGCCTACTTTCACCATCGAAAAGACACGTATCGGTAAAATTTCAAACCCAGGTCCAGTGACAAACGAGCTAATGATCACGTCATCTAACGACAAGGTAAAACTTAATAACCAACCGGATAACACCGCAGGTAAAATCATAGGTAAGATAATCACTCTAAATATTTTACCTTCAGACGCCCCTAAGTCTTGCGCGGCCTCCAATATATTATTATCAAAGCCTTTTAGTTGGGCATAAACCGTGATCACCACAAAAGGCAAACAAAAAGTAATATGTGCAATTAACAAAGACCAGAAGCCAAGTTGAATGCCCAACGCGATAAATATAATTAAAAACGTAATGGCCAATACAATGTCGGGAGACATCATCAGGATAAACAACATACTGCTGGTGGTGCTTTTTAAGCGGAATTTATAGCGGTGAATCGCCAACGCCATTAACGTTCCCAATAAGGTGGCAATAAAGGCAGTTAATACCGCTATGGTT
Organism: Psychrosphaera sp. F3M07; assembly: GCF_018860345.1. GTDB lineage: Bacteria > Pseudomonadota > Gammaproteobacteria > Enterobacterales > Alteromonadaceae > Psychrosphaera > Psychrosphaera aquimarina. The sequence continues at coordinate 46,384 of NZ_JAHKPJ010000021.1, forward strand.
AACGAGTTAACAAAGGCATCCATCAGTCCTGTGTTGTTCCACAGTTTTTCGTACCACTTCCAAGAAAAACCAGCCCATTTATGTCCGTATTTAGACTGGTTAAAAGAATTAGTGATCAAAACCAACATTGGCAAATATAAATACACAAACACAGATAAAATAAATAAAGGCTTAAAGATTTTCATCGTCCAAACCTCCTTTGTGTTGAATGTAGTTATTGGCTTTATTATAAATAATCAATAAGCCAGCCATAAGTAAAATTAAAAACACACTAAAGGCCGAACCAAACGGCCAATCACGTACCACCAAAAATTGATTTTTAATGACATTCCCTAACAATAAACTTTTAGCGCCACCTAAAATATCAGCCACATAAAACATGCCCATGGCAGGTAAAAATACAATTAAACAACCAGCTATTATGCCGGGAGCCGTTAAAGGCAATAAGATATAAATAAAACGATAAAACGGCGAGGCACCTAAGTCTTTACCAACTTCAATTAAACTTCTATCTAACTTGGCAAAACTGGCAATCAGAGGTAACACCATAAAAGGCAACAAAATATAAACCAAACCAATAATGACGGCAAAGTCGGTGTAAATCAGTTGGACAGGACTATCAATGACGCCTGTGAACATTAAGAAACTGTTCACTATGCCTTTTTTACCTAAGATCATTTTAATGGCGTAAATACGAATTAAACTATTGGTCCAAAAGGGCACCACCATTAAAAATAATAACACCACACGCATCGTTGGTGACATGTTGGCTAACAAATACGCAAAGGGATAACCAATCAGTAAACAGACTAACGTAGTAATGCCAGACATTAATAAGCTGTTCCAGAATACCCCTGCGTAAATAGGTTCAAACACCTTTAAATAGTTATCAAAGGTAATCGGCCATATCACTAAGTGTTCAGCATCAGGGGTTAATACGCTGGTCAAAATCACCATCAAATGCGGCAACAGCACAAATAACCCCAACCAAGTTAAGGTTAAAGTGATCACTAATCGGCGAAAGTTAAGGGGAGAGGAGTACCTATTCATTTTTTAAGTTCATCAGCCTTAATAACGTGTTCCCAACCATGTACCCAGTTAACCCAGACTTTTTGATTTATCTTATAGTCAAAATCAGGATCGTCTTCGTTAAAAAACTCACTCGCGACTAAGGTATGTCCATTATCAAGTTTGATCACAGAATCTAATGTTTTACCTGTGTAATTACGTTCAATAACTTGACCTAAAAAGCCAGACTCTTGTGGTGCATCTTCAATGTACATAACCCTTAAATCTTCTGGGCGTAATATGACATGCACCATATCGTCGATATCAAATTTGTGATCAGCAAATATTTTCCACTCAATACCATGAATTTCAGCCATGTATTGAAAGTCTTCTAAACGTTCCGTAATCCTAGCTTTAAATACATTACTTTCACCAATAAAGCGGGCAACAAATAAGTTAACTGGAGATTCATAAATTTCACGAGGGGTGCCAACTTGTTGCGGTTGTCCGTTATTAATGACCAAGACACGGTCAGACATGGTTAAAGCTTCTTCTTGGTCGTGAGTAACGTAAATAAAGGTAATGTTTAATTGGCGTTGGATGCGTTTTAATTCGTTTTGCATTTTTTGACGCAATTTGTGATCAAGGGCACTTAATGACTCGTCTAATAACAAAACTTTAGGGCGATTAACGATGGCGCGGGCAATGGCCACACGTTGCTTTTGACCACCTGAAAGTTGATGTGGCAATCTTTGTTCAAACCCATGTAATTGCACAACCGCCAAGGCATCTTCGACTCGTTGTTTTATTTCGCTTTTTTTTACTCCTGACATCTTTAAGCCAAACGCGACATTGTCAAATACTGTCATGTGAGGGAATAAAGCGTAACTTTGGAATACGGTGTTGGTGGGTCTGTGTTCAGCGGACAAATGAGCAATATCTTGCCCGTCTAACACCACTTGACCTTCATCGGGTTTTTCAAAGCCAGCAATTAAACGTAATATCGTGGTTTTACCACAACCTGACGGGCCTAAAATAGTAAAAAATTCACCATCATTAATGGTTAAATCAAATTCACGTAATACATCTTGGTTTTGATAACGTTTAGTGACATTGTCCAAAGACAAAAAAGCGGAATTAGTCAATCATTCAATCTCATTGTTAGCCGAGGGCGTTAACCAATATCTAAGTGAAAAAACTCACTCGTCCTGGTTAATTTATCGACAGCCATAAACAGGCAATATTAATCGCACAATCCAGTCAGTGCAACCATTGTTAAACGCTTATGGATTAAAAAAATTCACTAATTATGCAGATAGTTTTGTTAATGATGGTTAAGGTAATGTAGCATTCGGATATAACGTATTTATCCTCATAAAATTCAATCAACATGCGCTGGTATTAAAAGCCAAATGTTAAGTTAAAAACAAGCGTGTTATTTCGAGTTAAATTATCCATTATGAGTGAAATTAGTAATGAAGGCGGCTATGAATAAAACATCACAATATGATGTGATCATTTCAGGTGGAGGATTATCTGGACTGTTAACAGCGATTGGATTAATTAACGAAACCCCAGAATTATCCATCGCAATAATTGAGCCTGTTAAGCCAATCACTGTAAATTCAACCAATAACACGCAACAGGCTACTAAAAATTTTGACGATAGATGTTTAGCCCTATCTTATGGTTCATTACAACTGCTTAATCATTGGCACGTTTGGCCACAATTAAAGCCTTTAGCTTGGCCAATAAAAACTATCATTACCTCAGACCGTGGTCATATTGGCAAAACCATCATGCGCGCAGCTCAATACGATTTAAACGCGATGGGATATGTGGCAGCCATGAGAAACATGGGGGCAGCGTTTACTCAAAGTTTAAATACGCTAATACAAGACAAAAATAGTAATTTAACTTGGTACACACCCAACAACATCAAACAGGTTTCTCAGCAGCCAGAGCAAATACAGTTAGTATTAGATGATCAACAAACCATAGCAGGCAAGTTACTCGTTGTGGCCGAGGGGGGAAATTCCCCAACACGTAAAACATTAAAAATAAGCACCAGTACACAGGCGTACGAGCAAAGTGCCATTATTGCCAATATCCAAGTAAATAAAAACAATAAGATAAATGATGTATTGTCGTTAGACGAAACACATACACAAAACAAACATAATGGTGAGTCTCAACAATTAAACGGCCATACTGCCTTTGAACGATTTACCACATCGGGGCCAATTGCATTTTTACCCATAGATAAAGATCAATACTCAGTGGTATGGAGTGTAAAGCCTGAACAGGTTGAGCAAATAATGGGCTTGCCAGACACCGACTTTTGTCAGCAGTTACAAAGCGCATTTGGCCATGCAGGTGGCGTTATTGTTAAAACATCAAAACGAGAAAGTTACCCACTTGGTTTGACTAAAGCAGAATCAATTATTAGTGACCGAGTTGTATTAGTAGGTAACAGTGCCCACACCATTCATCCAATAGCAGGACAAGGTTTTAATTTAGGCTTGCGTGATGTGGCTTATTTGGTCAAACAGATTAAACACGCCGTAGATAATAATGTTGATATTGGTGCCTTTTCTGTGTTGCAACAATACCAAGCTGGCCGAGTGAAAGACATTAACCGCATTACCGGTTTTACCGATTTATTAGTTAAAATGTTTGCACTAGAAGGGCGTTTACCGGCATTAACAAGAACATTAGGCTTGTTAGCGTTACAAAAAGTAACCAGCTTACAGCAATGGTTTGCCCTGCATTTTATGAGCAGCAAAGTTTAACGATATGACACATAACCATGAATTCTGGTTTTAAATAAGAGAAATAGACTTTTGATTTCAACAGATATAACAATTATTGGTGGTGGTTGTGTTGGTTTAACCGCCGCAATTGGGTTAGCCAACAACGGCTTTAACGTAATTGTGGTCGACGCTGCATCTGACCATACCGAATTAACCACACCTGAATTACGAGTAAGCGCGATTTCGGCTGCCAGCGAAAATATTTTTCGTGCGTTAGGCAATTGGCAACATTTAGATCAAAGCCGATTTGCGCCGTACACTAAAATGTCGGTGTGGGATAAAGACAGTTTTGGCAAAATAGAGTTTGATTCAGCGCAAATATCTGAGCCTCGTTTGGGCCATATTATTGAGAACAATAATATTAGAAATAGTTTAATTACCCTTGCTCGCTCTCACGCCAATATTCAGTTACTGTTTGATAACAAAGTAAATAGTTTACATACCACTAACCATCAACAAAATCAGACTCAGCAGGTTTATATAACCTTGGAAGACGGCACTCCTATTATTAGTAAATTGCTGGTGGCTGCCGACGGCGCACACTCTTGGGTAAGAAAACAACTTAAAACCCCAATGGTGTTTTCTGATTATGACCATCATGCATTAGTCGCCACTATACAAACCACAGAGCCACATCAATCGTGTGCCAGACAAGTATTTTTAAACACTGGGCCATTAGCCTTGCTGCCATTACAAATAACTGGTCAAGATCAAGAACATAATCTTGAGCCAAACCAGTGTTCAATTGTGTGGTCTAGCTCACCAGAGCATGTGCAACAATTAAAAGACATGACAGAACAAGAGTTCAACCAGTCAATCACCGCTGCAACCGACAGTGTATTAGGCCCAATCACATTAACCAGCCAACGTGTGAGTTACCCATTAACCATGCGTTATGCCAAACAGTGGGTTAACCAAGGTGTAATATTTATGGGCGATGCCGCGCACACCATTCACCCATTAGCGGGATTAGGCATGAACTTAGGGTTGCTAGATGCCGCCAGTTTAGTGCAAGTTTTGGCAACACCTACGTTATTAAGTGCAGAAAAATCCGGTGAGTTAAATAAACAATTACGTAAATACCAAGGGTGGCGAAAGGCAGAAGCACAAACCTATATAGCCGCTATGGCGGCATTAAAATCTTTGTTTGAAGGTGACAATAAATTCAAAAAACTAATTCGAGGTTTTGGCTTGTTAATCACCAATAAAACCGATGTGGTTAAACATAAGATCATCCAGCAAGCTATGGGTATTACAGGTGATTTGCCAGATTTAGCCAAAGTAAAAGATACCATCTAATACCGATTGTTAACTGTTTTTATCCTGTATTTGCCATAACGGGTTTTATCTTTAACATTAAAATTTCTAATGGTAATTGGATGGTCAAATGTGCTTGTATCCGTTATACTCCGTCGCAATTTTTAAGTGGAAGAACTTGAGTTACCACTTTGTTTTATAAATTGTGGCAACGACTTATTCTTATCACCTTGTTCGTAACTATTTAACGCAGCAAAGGTAAAAATATGACAAACAGAACGGTTTTATTCGACAAACACATAGAGTCAGGCGCCAAAATGGTAGATTTCCACGGTTGGGAAATGCCTATTAATTATGGTTCACAAATTGAAGAACATCATGCGGTTCGTAAAGACGCTGGTATGTTTGATGTGTCCCACATGACTATTGTTGATATTGAAGGTTCTGATGCTCAAGCATTTTTACGTAAATTAGTTGCCAACGATGTAGCAAAATTAACCGTACCAGGTAAAGCCCTTTACACAGGTATGTTAAATGAAGAAGGCGGCGTGATTGACGACCTTATCATTTATTACTTCACTCCAGAATCTTATCGTTTAGTGGTTAACTCAGCGACACGCGAAAAAGACCTAGCTTGGATCAACAAACAAGCAGAATCATTCTCAGTAACGGTTAGTGAACGTCCAGAGTTCGCTATGATTGCCGTTCAAGGCCCAGAAGCAAAAGCAAAAGTAGCAAGCATTCTTCATGCAGAACAAACCGTTGCTGTTGAAGGCATGAAACCATTCTTTGGTGTTCAAGCGGGTGACTTGTTTATTGCAACGACCGGTTACACAGGTGAAGCAGGTTATGAAATTGTTGTTCCTGCGGTTCAAGCGGCTGACTTATGGCAAGAGTTATTAGATGCGGGCGTTAAACCTGCTGGTCTAGGCGCACGTGACACATTACGTTTAGAAGCGGGCATGAACCTGTATGGCCTAGATATGGACGATTCAGTATCGCCATTAGCAGCAAACATGGCGTGGACCATTGCTTGGGAACCAGAAGACAGAAACTTCATTGGTCGTGAAGCACTTGTTGCACAAAAAGCCGCTGGCACAGAAAAACTTGTTGGTTTAGTCATGGAACAAAAGGGCGTATTACGCTCTGGTTTAAAAGTGATTACTGCTAACGGCGAAGGCGTGATTACATCGGGCACTTTCTCTCCAACGTTAGGTTACTCAATTGCTATGGCTCGTATTCCTGCTGGCACCGCCGTTGGTGATACTGTGCAAGTTGAAATGCGTAAAAAACTAGTAGACGTAAAAGTAACCAAAGCAGGTTTTGTGCGTAACGGTAAATCAATACTTTAGTTAATACGTATTTCTGGATTGGGTCGATGAATATTTATCATCGGCCAAAACATAAAAGAATTATAAAACTGGGTTGATCAATCAGACACTTACATTTATCTTTTCTAAGCGACATAAAATGCGGTTAGAAATTGAACATTAAGTGATTGAACAATCAAAGTAATACAACATATTTGACAATAATTTATTAAATAATAGCTCCAAAGGAACATAACTATGAGCAACATTCCATCGGATTTAAAATACGCTTCTTCTCATGAGTGGGTACGTAACGAAGGTGACGGTACTGTAACTGTGGGAATTACTGAGCATGCGCAAGGTTTATTAGGTGACATGGTATTTGTTGATTTACCAGATGTTGGTGATGAATTTGCCGCAGGTGATGACTGTGCCGTTGCTGAATCAGTTAAAGCTGCTTCAGACATTTACGCGCCAGTAGCCGGCGAGATTGTTGCGATTAATGAAGAGTTAGAAGACTCTCCAGAAAAAGTAAACGCTGATCCATATGGCGACGGTTGGTTGTTCCGCATTAAATTAGAAGACGCTGCTGAGTTGGACGATCTTCTTGACTCTGAAAGTTATGAAACGTCAATTGACGAAGATTAATTTCTAAGAGCATAAAAACCTCGCATTGATAACCAATGCGGGGTTTGTTCGTTTTAAAGGACTAAACACTGTTTCAATTTCAAAACACGCATAAGTTATTTGCATGTTTACTGTTTAAAACCGCTATAAATTAGCAATTTTAGGAAGTCTAGTAACATGACCGAAAAAACAAGCTTACAACAACTAGAGCAACACGATATCTTCATTCGCCGCCATATTGGTCCAAGCGAAGCAGAGCAGTTAGAAATGTGTAAGACCCTAGGTGTAAGTTCTGTTGCAGAACTGATTGGCCAAACGGTACCGGGTTCAATTCGCTTACCAGCAGAAATGAATTTAAACGATGCCAAAACAGAAGAGCAAACGTTAGCGTATTTAAAAACCGTTGCAGGTGAAAACAAAATCGCTAAATCTTACATAGGTTTAGGTTATCACCCAGTATCAGTTCCTAACGTTATTTTACGTAATGTATTAGAAAATCCAGGCTGGTACACCGCTTATACGCCGTACCAACCAGAAATTGCTCAAGGTCGTTTAGAAGCCTTATTAAACTTCCAACAATTAACTATCGACTTAACCGGTTTAGACTTAGCCAGTGCATCGTTATTAGACGAAGCTACTGCAGCGGCAGAAGCGATGGGTCTTGCCCGTCGTGTTTCTAAAGCAAAAAAAGCCAACAGCTTCTTTATTGCCAACGACGTATTGCCACAAACTATCGACGTGGTGAAAACTCGTGCTGAAATGTTTGGTTTTGACATCATTGTTGATGCGCCAGAAAAAGCAGCAGAATACGAAATATTTGGTGCCTTGTTCCAATACACAGGCGCTGAAGGTCAAATAAACGACATCAAACCGTTAATTGAAGCGGTACAAGCTATTAAAGGCGTTGCCATTGTTGCTGCTGACATTATGAGCTTATTAATGTTAGAAGGTCCGGGTCACTTAGGCGCAGACGCTGTTTTAGGTTCAGCGCAACGTTTTGGTGTACCAATGGGATACGGCGGTCCACACGCAGCATTCTTTGCAACCAGTGACAAACATAAACGTTCATTACCGGGTCGTATCATAGGCGTATCTAAAGACCGTCGTGGTAACCCTGCATTACGTATGGCAATGCAAACACGTGAACAACATATCCGTCGTGAAAAAGCCAACTCAAACATTTGTACTGCGCAAGTATTATTAGCCAATATGGCGTCGTTCTACGCGGTTTATCACGGTCCACAAGGACTAAAAGTTATCGCAAATCGTATCAATCGTTTTGCTGATATCTTCGCTGCCGGTCTTAAAGCTAAAGGCGTTGCATTAGTTAACAACTCTTGGTTTGACACAATTACCTTTACTGCGGATAACAAAGACGAAATTTTAGCGCGCGCTAAAGCAAAATTAGTTAACTTCCGTACTGATTTAGACGGCAAGTTATCAGCCACCATGAATGAAACCGTAACACGCGAATGTGTTTTAGAGTTATTCGACGTGGTACTAGGCGAAGGCCATGGTTTAGACGTTGCCGCATTAGACGCTCAAGTAGTTGCAGGCGAAAGCTCTATACCTGCGACTTACGCACGTAAAACAGACGTACTTACTCATAAAGTATTTAACTCGTACCACAGCGAAACAGAAATGTTACGTTATATACGTCGTCTTGAAGGCAAAGACTTATCATTGAATCATTCAATGATCTCTTTGGGTTCTTGTACCATGAAGTTAAATGCAACGGCTGAAATGATCCCAGTAACATGGCCTGAATTTGGTAACTTGCACCCATTCTGTCCTGCTGACCAAGCGCAAGGTTACAGCAAGATGATTGGTGAATTATCTGATCAATTAATTGAGATCACAGGTTACGACAATATCTCTATGCAACCAAACTCGGGTGCTCAAGGTGAATACGCAGGTCTAATCGCAATTCGTAAATACCACGAAAGCCGCGGCGACCATCACCGTAACATCTGTTTAATTCCAAGTTCTGCACACGGTACTAACCCAGCGTCTGCACAAATGGCCAGCATGAAAGTTGTGGTAACGGCTTGTGATGAAAACGGTAACGTAGACATTGCTGACTTACGCGCTAAAGCAGAAGAACACAGCGAGAACTTATCGTGCATCATGATCACATATCCTTCTACTCACGGTATCTACGAAGAAACCATTAAAGAAGCGTGTGACATTATCCATGAACACGGCGGCCAAGTTTATATGGACGGCGCTAACATGAACGCACAGGTTGGCTTAACGTCACCGGGTTCAATTGGTTCTGACGTATCACACTTAAACTTACACAAAACCTTCTGTATTCCACATGGTGGTGGCGGCCCAGGTATGGGACCAATTGGTGTTAAGTCGCATTTAGCGCCTTTCTTACCAAACCATGCGGTAACTAAAGTTGAATTCATTGGTGATAACGCCATTGAAAATGTAGGCATAAACAACGGCGCAGTATCAGCAGCACCTTATGGTTCAGCAGGTATCTTACCTATCTCTTGGGCATACATTGCCATGATGGGTAAAATTGGTTTACGCCAAGCAACAGAAGTGGCAATTTTAAATGCCAACTACGTAGCAGAGCGTTTAAGTGCACATTACCCAATCTTATATCGTGGCCGTAACGACCGTGTTGCCCACGAATGTATTGTTGATTTACGACCACTTAAAGACGCATCAGGCATTTCAGAAATGGATATTGCTAAGCGTTTGAACGACTACGGTTTCCATGCACCAACCATGTCATTCCCTGTGGCGGGCACATTAATGATTGAACCTACTGAGTCAGAAGCAAAAGTAGAGTTAGACAGATTCATTGATGCACTAGTGGCTATACGTGGTGAAATTACTAAAGTTGAAAACGGCCAATGGACGTTAGACAACAACCCATTAGTATTTGCACCACATACAGCGGAAGACGTACTAGACCCAACGTGGGACAGAGCGTATGCACGTGATTACGCAGCATTCCCATGTGAGTCTGTTAAGCAAAATAAATTCTGGCCAACGGTAACTCGTATCGACGATGTATACGGCGACCGTAACTTGATTTGTTCTTGTCCGAGCATTGATACGTATAAGGAAGACTAGTTCCTAGTCTTTTTAAGATATTGAAGTGTTGAAGAGAAGGTGACTTAGGTCACCTTTTTTGTTGGTTTTTTTCCTCGTAGCTAGTTACTCGTAGCTTTTGTTGTTTCGCCCCTCGGCGCAGGTTGTATATTTGTTGGGAGTTTTAACTGATTCATCTTGCTTAGTTGAACTATAGGTTTCCCCACTCGGCGACCATACCTTTTTTCAACAGCCAAAAAAGGTAGGCGAAAAAGGCCGCTTCCAAACAAAATCCAATACTTATTAAATAGTTATTTTTGTTTACAAAAGCGGACTGAAAAGTCATCCCTGACAAACAGTCCTTTCTCAGCATCCATGCTTCGAATTTTATAAAAATAATATTTAACGAAGCGATTTTGTGATGGAGAGGTAAAGCAGAGCAAAAAGCAAAAGCAAAAAGCA
>NZ_JAHKPJ010000021.1:57172-542162 GCF_018860345.1 Psychrosphaera sp. F3M07
AGCAAAAAGCAAAAGCAAAGCGAACCTTGCGGTTCGTCATCAATAATTGTCTTAGTTGTATTTGAAATTAGAGTGGATGTCCACGTTATTCTCACGTTATTTTCGGACGACTCCATGGATGGAGGAGGTAGAGCGAAGCAGGATGCCAGAGCCGAAATACATTTGTCCTTTGGTCATCTAATAAAACATCCATGTTTTGATGACATCCCATCATCCCTGATGTGAAACACTTTCCTCAATTGGGCATCCATGCCCAACCGATTTGAGAAAAGTCTTCTTTTATACAGAGCCGTAATACAGATGTTTTGAATCGGGAGGAAAAGCAGAGCAAAAAGCAAAAGCAGGGCGAACCTTGCGATTCGCTAGCAACTAATTGACTTAAATGTTTGTGGGAATTAGAGTAAATTTCCACGTTATATTTTGTAAGAAATAGATAGAGTAAAGTATTAAATGAAATTGACTGAAACGCACACGCATTACTTAGGACTCTTTGGCGGTTTTGCTATTATGTTTATAGTCATATTTGCGGGTTGGGAGCTGGCTGAAACATTTGATTGGTTTGCTGAAGTTTGGGAGTCAATGGGCAACCGACTGTTTATCATTTTTTCTGGAACAATGGGCATTATTTGGCTTATTGCTTTTATTTACTCTTATTTCTGGGGCAAGAGGAAATTCATCCGTACATTTATAGAAGTTGAACGGAAGTCGCTGAATGATTGTGTCGATGGGCAAGTCGTAAGAATTCAAGGGGTATTAAAGTCTATTGGGGAGCCTTTAGTTGCTCCGTTTTCAAGAAAGCAATGTTCAACATACGAAACACGAGCGCTAAGGCAAGAGGATGTCGTAACAACGAAAGGACACGGAACTCATGTTGAACAGAAAACAATTTGGGAAACCATAAAAGTTGTAAGTGACTCAAAAGACTTTTTGATTAGGTGTGGAGAGCAATATGCCCTTATAAGAGTTGACGACTGTCAAATGAAAATTCATGAAGATATTGCACATGATGAACCTGACTACGAACGTGATAGAGGAGGTTTTTTAACTGAGGCTGAAAACAATAAAAGGAAAGAAGCTCTTGAACAGATGGGACTTCAGCCACGAAGTTATATTGGTGTATACGCAGCTAACATTAAGTTTGAAGAAGGAATACTAGAGCCAGATGAGCAAGTTGCAGTAAAAGGGCAAGGTAAGTGGATTGCAACGGCTGAGTTACCTGATTTATCGGAAATCGCACAGCAAGGCATTGAGAAGGTTTTTGAGATAAAGGCTGGCGATAATTCCCCTTTGGTTATAAGTGACTCATTAGATGTTTTGGAGAGTTAATCCACGTGTTTAAAGTAAGTCTACATAATATAATTAGTTTGAGTGTTGCGCTCTACCTTATTGGGCTTGCAGCGGTTAAGTATTACCTTTCCGATATAAACATGCTTCACATTACTCAGGAGCAATCGGAAATTTTGTGGCAACTTGGAGTTGTAAGGGATATTGGCTTCTGGGGATTCTGCTTTTTTGCTGTCGTATCACCACTTAATAATTTCCTTTCGAAAAGAAAGAATAAACATTTGATATTCGTGGCTATAGCTATAACTGGTAACTTAGTTTTTATTGGTTTTACGCTCTATAACTCAAGTCAGCTAGCTAACATCCCGCCAATGACAGGGCAACTATTTAAAGGCAAGCCAGAAATTCTTACCGAGTATAGAGAATTTCTAAACCCTGAACATGAAGACCTCAAAGAACACTCTAAAATAACAAAAATGATGGCCTCTGCGTTTTTTCAAGATAACGGTGTAATAGTTGAAGTAGTCGAAGAAAATGGCGAACTAGTAAAGTATAAACCTAGTCCCGAAAACGTTAAGATGAGACAAGAAATGCTTCAGGCGGATGCGTTGATTATACATCAGGCTGAGGCGATAAAAAGTGCAGGGAATATACATACGCTGTTATTGATTAGTGCAATTTTCTTTGGATTTATGTCGCCTTGGATTTTAAATAAATATAAACAAACTCGCATCGAATAGATGCCTTTTATATTAATAAAAGAGAGACCCATTTTTAGTTGATCACATCCAAACGAAAATTAAGGTGGATTTCTCTAACTCAAATGATAGAAAACTTCTGTTGGCTAAGCTTGTAAGGTATCTAATTAATACACTCTTTTGTATCCACTTTAATTTCAGCAAATAATGAGTTATTTGTATCATGGTATTTGTATAACAAAATTACATCTAAGTCTCTAAAGCTTTTTGTTGTTTCCAATGTACATGCATCAGTTTCTATACCGGGACTCATTGCTTCAATGAATCCTTTAATATCTATATTTTCTTTATCGTAATTAGGAAGCTGATAAGAGTAAGTAAATGAATCTTCGGTGGCGGAACTAGTAAACCAAATAGTTTCTGAATCAAGTTCTAAAGGTAGATTTTCATTAACTCCTTCCGATATTTCTTTCAAAAATTCAGCCCTATTTTGAGATGATGGTTTAAATAATGCGTTATATGCCCAAGATGTTGCGAAAACACCGAACATTGCGGCTAACATCATGTACCCGTTTAGTTTCGTATTCGCCCAAAAACTGACTCGTTCAGTAGTCATTTCGGTATTAAGTTGAGGGTTTTTCTCAATATACGTCAAATATTGTTTTTCTTTGGATTTCCAACTTATAAACCCAAGCAAAGCGCCCCCTAGCGCCCAAACTCCAGCTTGTGACAATAGAGAAAAGAAATTTAAAGGTTCTTCACTTTTTAACGCAGGTAACGCAGCCAATACTAGGAACATGATAAAGCCCCAAGCTAATACGCCATTCTGAATTACATGATTAATCACACCTTCCTGTCTTTGTTCTTTCCAATTTTCCATTTGTTCTGTCATCGCTGCACTAAGTGTTTTGTTACCCTTCAGCCAGCTATCTGGAACTTCTGACTTCAAGTAGACTTTATGAACCTTTTCTTTATCCCAGCCTAAAACGGTTCGCGAAATCAATGCGTTAACTAACCACCCTAACAAATAAAATAGGATCATAAATATAACCATGGTGACTATAAACAATACTACCAAGGCTAAACTGTATTCGTGCTCATTAATGGACTTATCCAAATCAAAACTAAACATTTTTGTGATTAGCCACATTACAGCGAATGAAGAAAACATGAAGGAGAAAGGAAGAACTGCTAATGATAATGAATATCTAGTTTTTATCATTGAGCTGATTTCAGAGTTGAATGCTATGTTAGTCATAAGTTCCTTTTATAAAAAACTAAAATTTGTAACTTGAAGTAGATTGAATCACAATTATTCGTTCCATGCACTAAAAGCGTGATATTTGGGATTTCAGATCTAAACCAATGGGGTCAGATCACTTTGATTTCGTTTAGTGACTCTGTTTAGTTTCTTGATCTTCCTCAAAATATCACTCAAAGTTTAAAAACCCATTCCTCGCGTTTAACCTTCTTTTATTATATAACTGCAATATTGATTTATCGGAATACCTCCTCGTATTTGATTTTAATCGTAGAGATATCATATACCTGTGAATGTAAGGAAATAAACACTGGTTTCAAGGAAGCGCATGTTACAGGTCAATAGTTTAGAAAAACATTATCAATCGGTTACTGCCGTGAATGGTTTAACCTTTGAGGTTCATCCAGGTGAAATATTTGCGTTACTTGGGCCTAATGGCGCAGGTAAATCTTCTTTAGTTAAAATGCTTGTGGGTTTTACTCAAGCCGACAGAGGCAGTATTACGCTTACGGACGGCGACGAAACGCACGACTATATTCCTTCCCATTTATTAGGCTATTTACCGGAAGATAGAGGTTTATATCCAGAAAAAACGGTGAAACAAAACTTAGCGTTTTTTGCCACACTGCATGGCGTAAGCAAAACTGATTTTGAGGCGCGTTGTTTACATTGGTTAGAAAAGTTTAGTTTACGAGACCGCATTGACGAACCATTAAAAGCTTTATCAAAAGGCAATCAGCAAAAGGTCCAACTAATCAGTGCCATTTTGCATCAGCCTAAATGGGTATTGTTGGATGAGCCATTCTCAGGTCTAGATCCCATAAACCAAGAGCTTGTTGTGACCTTTTTGGCGGAGCTTAAACAACAAGGCATGACGGTGATACTTAGTGCTCATCAAATGGCGATGGTTGAAAAATTAGCTGACCGAGTGTTGTTACTTAATCAAGGGACTGCAGTGATTTACGGTGAGCTTGAGGAAATATTGCTGGCTAAACAAGCTGCTGTTATTCATGTTAGGTATGCAGACCAAGTCGATATAACTTCACTGGATGAATTAAAAAATAACTATGCCGTTGAAACCATGAAATCCAATCAATTGTTAATTACCTTACAAAATAATCAAACACTAAATGGACTTATGCCTTTGTTGGCATCGTTAGGCGAAGTGGTTGAGTTAAAAAATCAAGCCCAGTCTTTACATACCATATACTTGAATGCGGTGGCCGCACACAACACGGAACGTTCAAGCTCAGAAGGTTCAAGCGCAGAGATAAGCCAGCAGGGAGAAATATCATGAGTCATAACACGTCATCAAACTTTGAGCAGGTATGGACGGTTGCTAAGTGGGAGTTTTTACACTTTTTTAAATTGAAGCAAGAAATTATCGGCAAGCTAATTATGTTGGCGGTGGGGTTAACTATTTATTTTATTGCGACACAAACTCAAAAACTAGACGATGTTTATCACATAGCCACAGATCAAGAGTTTGTTATTGAGTCAGTTTCAGCAGACGCCAATGTATTTAAATTTAACAAAGTAGAAAATGTGGCTGAGATCATTGACGGCTTAGCCGATGATAATGGTTTTGATGCGGTTTTGGTTTTTAATGGCCTTAATTCTTCTAATATCCCAAATGCCCAAGCGACTGACAAGAAAAATGAGAAGGCGATAAAAGCTAACTCAAGCCCAACTTTAATTACAGCTGAAAAGTTTACTTGGCAAAATCAGCTTGTTTCTCTTATCAGTTCTGAGCTTAATATCATCAGGTTTAATCAACTGGATTTAACCGCTGAACAACAAGTTGCGCTAAGTACGCCTATTCATATTGAGCATAAAATACTGGATGATTTATTAAAAAACGACGCAGATTACAATCAGACTATTACTGCATTTGGTGTGTTGTTTTTATTAATTGTTGCCGTGTTTAGTGTGTTTGGGCAGTTATTTGTCAGTATTACCGGTGAAAAACAAAATAGGGTAACTGAGCAGTTAATGGCGACAATGACACCACAAACTTGGATTGATGGAAAGTTACTCGGTCAGATCTTATTTGCCTTAAAGACTATAGTCACCACGTTAATTTCCATTGTTTTGTCTTTTTTGTTTTTCTCAGTGATCATTAAACAACAGCCAGTAGATTTAACTATTATCAATTGGGCTTTGTTACCTTGGTTATTTGCTTTTGCTATTGCAGGTTTAGCAATTTGTGCCGCCTTTATGGCTGCGGTTGCATCTGCGATTGATGATCCTAACCATAGCGGTAAAAGCGGGTTGATGATGCTACCTCTAGTTCCAGTTATTATCACCTTTCTATTAATCGACTCACCAAATGGTGTGCTTACTATTTTGTTAAGTTATTTACCTATTACTGCATTTGCCGTGATGCCAGTGAGAATGTCACTAGTAGACTTACCGGTTTGGCAACCTATATTGTCGTTAGCCTTAAGCGGTCTTTGTTTTTATTACTTTAGAATTGTGGCCGCCAGAGTGTTTAAAATGGGCATGAACATGTATGGCAAAGAACCCAGCATCAAAGATATGTTTAAAGCTATGTTTAAAGGCTAAATAAAAAGGCCACCATCTAATTTGCTATTTAAAGAAGGTGGCTCAGGTTACATTTTTGTTAGTCAGTTGGTAAATGAGCTTTTGCTAGTGATGCTTTATGTTGTTTTATAAGCTGCTCTGCAATTGCTTGTTTAACGCTTAAAGGTTTTTGTTGGTCGAGTTTGAATATTGTATCAACTCGTTCAATAGATATTTCAAAACAGCGGATATTGGCTAACATGCCGTTGATCATTTGCTCTGGCTGAGCGTCCAAAGACCATTGTCCGGTCTCTAAATCATCTACTTGTAATGTCATTTGTTGTTTGTTTTGCTCTGGCGGTAAAAAGCGAAAGTGACCTGTTATATGAACACGGCGATAATTCCACGTAGGCACTTTGATTTTGTCATGCATTAAAGGGGAAATATAAGCATCATCACCTTGAAAAACAACGGTGACTTTAGCGTTATTTTCTAATAACCAAACCAGTTTATTGTTGATAAATAAATGGCCTGTTAATACATTTTTCTTTTGCTCTTGATTTTGTTCTAAGCGTACGGGTAAATAAATGATTTGGTCGTGCAAATTATCATTACTTGCAATCATTATCTGTGCTAAGGGGAATTCTTTTATTATTGATGTAACTTGTTCATCAAGCTCTGCATGTGTCTCCGTTTCTTGGGAGGCAGCTTTTTGAGCATGTTTTGCTATTTTATCCTGTAGGGTTAATTTAACTTGTGACCATTCATTTTTTAATAAGCTGAATAAAGCGGTGTTGCGGTATTCGCCCGTTGATAATAAACGCTGGCTTCTTAATATCCCTTCAAATGTTGCGCCCAAGCGAGCAATGGCATTACGTGATTTTTGGTTGTTTTCATGCGTTCGTAATTGCACACGAACAGCGCCTAAATCTTCAAATGCGTGAGTTAATAAAAGCAGTTTACAATTGCTGTTGATGTGACTACGTTGAAATGCAGGGTTAATAAAAGTAAAGCCGATTTCAAGTGCGCTATTTGCAATGTCAATACTGCAATAACGCGTACTGCCAACAAAGGCGCCACTGGCATTATCAATAATACCAAACATGACTTGCTCGCCTTTTTTAACTTGGATTAGTGACTCGGTAATCCATTGCCTAGCGGTTTCCAGAGTTTCACATTGGAATGGTGGCGTCCAACGCCAAGTCGCTTCATCTTTACCTGCTTCGTAAAATTGATGAGCGTATTCTTGGGTCATTGGTATCAATGTCACAACATCATTAGAAAGTGTAATAGGCAGTGGCTGTTTCATCGTTTTGTTAATAGCTGTCTTCATTGTTAGTCACCTTATCGTATTCAAGTAATCAATTTTTTTGTGTAAATATTGTGTGTATTGTTACTCAGTCTGGTATGTTTAAAACAACCAGAAATAAACTTATTACTAGACCAGTGAAAACGCTTAATTTGACAGCAAACTCAACTTTTCTTAAAGATGACAGCGTTAATAAAACGCCAAAATACTTGATCATTAGCCAAGCATTACGTGATGCGATAAAAAGTGGCAAAGCAAAGCCATTAGAGCAATTGCCATCCGCTAGGCAACTCGCTTTGCAATTAAATACCAATCGCCATACGGTTATGGCGGCGTTTAATGAATTAATTGCACAAGGTTGGATTGTGAGCCAACAACGCAAAGGCTATTTTGTTGCAGAAGATTTACCTGTAAATAGCTCACAGCAGGTGAAAGGCGCTGCCGGTATTGCCACAGGAACTGAGACTGATACTAATGAAACAGCATCTTTCAACTGGCAGTTTACAAAACCGGTTGACTCTAGTGCTGTGCAAGTAAAGCCAGATTATCGTTATAACTTTGCAGGTGGTTTGCCTGATATTGCTTTATTCCCGTTTAATGAATTTAAAAGCTACACCAGCGAGGCGTTTAGTCGGCCTAATATTAATGAATTAAATTATGGTAATACCGCAGGGTACTTGCCATTAATTGAGCAAATTACAGAATACCTTCGCCGTGCAAGGTCGCTTATTAATCGTGAAATAGTGATCACCAATGGTTCACAGGAAGCGCTTTATATTTTATCGCAGATATTACTGTGTTCTGAAAATAGTGTCGCCACTGAGGCAATGGGCTATGAACCAGCATGGAAAGCGTTTAAAAGCGCTGGAGCCGATGTTGTGTCTATAAAACAAGATGACAAAGGCATGATCCCAAGCGCGCTTGAAGCAGCTATTGAGCGGCAAATAAAAAACAGCAAACCCATTAAGCTGATTTATTTAACGCCTCTACATCAATATCCCACAACGGTGACTTTGCCAGTGAGCCGACGTCATGCGATTTATCGTATTGCGAGTGAACATAATATTGCGATTATTGAAGATGATTATGACCACGAATATCATTATAAATGTCAACCGTTAGCGCCTATGGCAAGTGATGATCCCAATGGATTGGTTATCTATTTGTCGACCTTTTCTAAAGTCATGTTTCCCGGAGCACGCATTGGATTTATGGCGTTGGATAAAACATTAAGCAAGGCGATAGTAAATTACAAAACCATCATAAATCATAAAGTTAATGTGCCAATGCAGGATGCGATTGCACGATGGATGAAAGCTGGAGACTTTGAACGTTATTTAAGAAAGGCAACAAAGGTTTATAATCAAAGACGTGATTTTATGGTTCAGCAGTTAACCTATTACCAAAGCCTTGGGAAGGTGAAATCATTTACCGTTCCAGACGGTGGAATGGCAATGTGGGTAGAGGTAAACCAAAGTGCAGAGAAATTGGCAAAACAAGCATTAGGAAATGGCATTTTCATTCAACAAGAAGGGCAGTTTTTAATAGAGAGAAATCATAGCCAAGACTGCTTTATCAGACTTGGTTTTGCTGGTATGGATATTGAAAATATTGAATCAGGGCTAAAATATATTTTTACGCTTACTGAGCATGAAGGTAATGATGTCAATCAGACAAACCCCAACTTAATTTGACAGGACTTTAAAGTTTACTAAACCCACTTATATCAACAGCGGTACAAGTGGGTTTGTTTTTTAAGGTTACAGTGCCCAGTCCAAGAAAAAGCCAAATCAGTTTAGTAGACGCCCTGCATTTTAATTGTCTTGCTTTTGATCTTGTTCTCGATTTAATTCAAACAAATATTGGGTGGCGGGCGGCGCTCTGTTTCATTATTACTAACCGCTTACATTTTGGGCTGTTGCAAAAAGAAAACTTGCCGTAAGGGCGAAACCTATATTTCAGCTAAGTAAGGTTAAACAGTATTAACAATAAACAAATTGAGTCTGTGCAGTAAGGCCTAAACCTTTAAGAAAATTATGCACTTTGTAATAGTTAATTCTCATTTCATAGCTTATAACTATTGAGTGGTTGTAAGAAATCAAAATATGCACCTTAAGGGTAATAAATGAATCTTGATGTAAAAGTAAAACTAAATGAGCCGCTAAAACTAGAATCTATCATTAAAAGAACCGCTCAACATTATGGCCGTATGTTGGAGACGTTTCGTCCATTTGCTAAGGGTGGCGAACTGAATGAACGAAACTTAACCACCCAATTTTTGATTGAGATTAAAAATAGCCATCCTAATGCCATTATCTGCCAAGAGTTCCATATTCCTGAATACAGTTCCAAAAAAGACTCTGCGTTTGTAGATGCTGTTGTTATTACCAACGACACTGTGCTTTTTATAGAAGCAAAAAGAAACGCTGCGATTATGAGTAATTTTGATGCAATTAACTTGGATATCAAAAAGCTCAACAGTGCAGCGCTAAAAAAACAGTTTAAAGCGGTTTGTGATGTTAGAGAATTTGTTCTTCCGCAATCTGCTTATGGGGTGGTGTTGGCCGACGCATGGAAGAAAAGTTTGACGGATAAGTGGCTTACTGAATACGTCAATGATACAGAGGTTGCGTTAAAGCCAAACTTCCAAAAAATAGCCAGTTTTCCTGATTACTCAGAAGATTATGACTTGCTCTATGGTGTGTTTAAACTTGATTTAAGTGATTAGGCTGCGCATGACTTTGATAGCTTAACCCGCTAGTGCAAAAAACTAGCGGATTAAATTCAATGCCAGATATATTTGGCTGTTTAGTTTAATTATTGCGTTCTACGTGTTCGAGCGCAGCTTGTAATGCTTCACTTCTGTTTTTAAATTCATTGCTGCTTAATTGACTGTTTGCAGAAATTAACTGCAAGATATTAAATTTCTCTAATTGTTGGCGAGTTTGTACATGTTCGCACAACAAAATGACTTCACAATTTGTGTCCAATGCATCTTTAACTGCATTTTCTAATGCTAAGCCAACCGTGACATCTATCATGGGCACGTCGGTTAAATCTAAAATCATAACTTGATAGTCCGATATGCTTGAATGTTGGCGTGTAATTGCTTTGGATACACTGAATATCATTGGCCCAGACAGATAAAAGAAAAGTACGTTGCCATTGGCTTTATCTAACAATTGGCGTTCATCATTGGTTAAAGGCACGTCATTTTCATCTGCGTCACTGATGGCTTTGATTTTACGTGCTTGTTCTTTACTTAATTTCTCAATAATGATGATATTTGAAATAAACACCCCCAAACCAACAGCTGCAATTAAGTCAACAAATACGGTTAAGAACATAACGCCATACATGATGGCCATACCATGAATACTGACTTTATGAGCCCGTTGTATAAAACTCCAATCTAGAATGTTAAAACCAACGTATACCGCAATACCAGCTAATACCGACATGGGAATAGGTTCGGTTAATCCACCGGCCACAATCACGACTAACGCCAGTACACCGGCACGGACTATGCCGGATAACGGTGATCTTGCACCCACTTGGATGTTGGTGACTGTGCCCATAGTGGCACCTGCACCTGGAAGCGCGCCAAACAAACCTGAGATCATATTGGCTAAACCTTGTCCTCTTAACTCTTTGTCAGAGTCGTGTTCCTTACGAGTCAGTGAGTCGCCTATAACGGCGGTTAACAAGGTATCAATACAACCTAATGTGCCTAGTACTAAAGCATCAATCACCATAATGGTAAACATGTCGGCGTTAAAATGAGGGATGATCAGTGACGGTAAACCTGCTGGGATTTCGCCAATTCGTCTAATGGTATCGGTATCAAATAATATGATTGAGATAAGCGTAACCACAACTAACGCGACTAATTGTGCTGGTACGTACTTTCTATAATGTTTTGGAAAATAAAATAAAATCCCTAAGGTTAGTGCACCTAAGAACAGTTCACTAAATTTAAAATTGTATAGTGTGTTTGGTAATGCCGATAGGGTGCCTAGTACGCCGCCAGAAGGTGCTGAGTGACCTAAAAGGGGTGACAGTTGCAAGATGATTAATATGACGCCAATCCCCGACATAAAGCCGGATATAACGCTGTAAGGCATTAAGGTTACGTATTTACCTAACTTAAGTGTACCGAGTAATATTTGAAAAGCACCGGCCATCATGACCACGGTAAATGACATGGCAACGCCAGTCTCAGGATATTTGGCCATCATACTGGTTAATATTGCCGTCATAATCACGGTCATAGGGCCAGTTGGTTCTGAAATTAGGGTTGAAGAGCCACCAAAAAGAGCGGCAAAAAGGCCAACCATAATAGCACCCCACAGACCCGCTTCTGCGCCAGCTCCGGATGCGACACCAAAGGCTAACGCAAGGGGTAAAGAGATTATTGCAGTAGTAACACCACCAAAAATATCGCCTTTTAGGTCGATACTGTCAAAACGATTTCCAAGCATATTAACAACTACCTACATCAGAATGAAAAGACTGGATTATTTTAACAGAAGTTAAAAATCGTGAGTATATGGAAGCCTGCTGTTTAGTAAATAAGTTATTTATTGGTAAGAGGTGTTGATGTGTAAACTCGTTCAAAAATACAGTTAACGGGAAATAATATTAATAACCAGTTTTCAGTTTAGACAAAAACACACACCTTAGTTAAGGCGCTAAATATTTGAGCTAATTAATAGAGTTAATTAAAAGCGCCATAGTAATGAAATTATTTCCTTAATCGATCATGCCTTACTAAGTCCGTTAGGTTATTTAGCGGTTCTGGTTTATGAAAGTGGAAACCTTGTAAATAGTCCACACCTATATCAATTAAGTAATCTGTTATGGCCTTTGAACCAACAAACTCAGCTACGGTTTGAATGCCTAATGTTTTACCTATGTCTGCCATTGATTTGACCATTGCTTGGTCAAGTGGGTCTTTATCTACGTTTCTTATAAAACTGCCATCAATTTTAAGATAATTAACCGGTAGGTTTTTAAGATAGTTAAATGAAGATAAGCCAGCACCAAAGTCATCAAGGGCAAACTTAAAACCTTCTGCTCGTAATCGTTCGATAAACGCAGACGCTTTTGAAATGCTGCCTATTGCGGCCGTTTCAGTAATTTCAAAACAAATATCTGCCGGATTAATGTTAAATTCTTTTTGATAAATTTCGATCTCTTCGATGATCTCGGTTTTATCTATGGATTTACCGGATAAGTTGATGGCACATTTTACTTGATGATCAGCCAGTATTTTTCTTTGTTTATTTAACCATGCAAACGTGTGGAAAATGACCCAGGCGTCAATTTTGTGAATTAAGCCATAACGTTCAGCCGCCGGCAAAAATGCATTAGGCGGTATGATTAATCCATCGTCTTCTTTCATGCGGATTAAGATTTCAAAGTGCAATGGCGGTTTTTGTCCTGCAATAGGTGCTGTAGAAGGGGTAATAAGTTGGAAGAACAGTTCAAACCCATTTTCTTGTGTAATAGCACCTTGCAAGCGTCCTGCCCAATGGGCGTCTCCACTTATCTGTTCTATTTCTGCATCTGTTTTTTTGAATACGGAGACTTGGTTCTTGCCTCGTTTTTTAGAGGTGTAACAGGCAGAGTCAGCTTGAATTAATACGTCTTGCACGTTGGTTGTTTGTTCATTGATCTCGACTACGCCAACACTAGTGGTGACTCTAAATTCTTTTTTGTCTTGAATGTACTTGTACTCAGCTATTTTCTCTCTGATCTTTTCTGCTATTAACAAGCTTCGGTCAATAGGGCAGTCGTGTAATATGATGGCAAATTCGTCGCCGCCCAATCGGGCTAGGGTGTCTTGATGACGAATGGTTTCTTTCATTATATTACTGACGTCTTTTAATAAAGTGTCTCCTGCGGCATGGCCACAAATATCATTTACAAATTTAAACTCGTCTAAATCGATAAAGATTAAGCTGTGTTCAATGTTGGAATGAGTTTGAACGTCATTCACTACATGCTGCAGTCGGATATCAAACTCACGACGATTAAATAGGTCGGTTAACGGATCATGGGTTGCTTGATGGTTTAACTTTGACTGTATTTGTTGGGATTGAGTTATGTCTTGGAACACTATAACAATACCCGAGAGTTTGTTGTCTTTATCAAAAATGGGGGAGGCGGTATAACGTATGGCATATACATCGTCGCTGCGACTAAACAATAGTTGGCTTTTTTGAGTGATAATGGTTTTTTTATCTTGATTTATCAGCTTAATTAATTGGTCACTAGGGTGATCTGTGATTTTATCAACAGCGCAAAATACTCTATGTAAAGGTTTGCCAAGTGCATCTTTATCTAACCAACCAGTAAGTTTGGCGGCGGTTCGGTTAATGTATTGCACGTTTCCGTTAGGAGAGGTTGAAATAACCCCATCGCCTATGGAGTCTAAGGTTTTCTTGGCCTTTTCTTTTTCTTGAAATAAGTCGTTCTCGGCTATTTTTTGTAACGTAATGTCGTGCACAAAACAGATAGTTTCACCTTGATTATGGCTACTCTCCGACGCAGTCATATTGAGAAATATAGGTTCTTTTGATGTTGTTAATTCCCCTTCGACTGAAACGGTTTCAATGGTGTCAAAAATAGCAACCCAAGGTAAGTGTGTAATATTAACTTGTTGTGGCAACGCTAATGCTTTTTGTCGATGAATTAACTGATTTAGTGGTAAAGGGAAATGATGGTTGTCGGTAATGCCAAAAATCGCTTTTGCTGCAGGGTTTGCATTAATGACATTTGCGTCTTTGTCTAACGTTAATATGCCAGCTTGAACGTCTTTAATAATGGTTTTTGTTTTTTGCACGGCATCTTCAGCACGTTCCATTAATTGATTGTATTTTTGTGCGATTTGTCCTACTTCAGTGAAAGGTTCAACGGGTAAACGTTTGGATAAGTCTTTATCTACATTGGCATCATTTACAGTTAACAAAAAGTCAATTAAGTCGGTGCGCGCCCCATGTTCTGACACATTTAACCCTATCTCTTCTTGCTCGGGAGTGACACGTAATCGGAAGAAGTAACGAGCTGTTTTTAATAAACACCAAGTCAGTGTAAACGTCCAAATTGCACAGGCTATAATCCCAATTAATTGTGCTTGTAACTGTTCCCAACGGCTCAGTCCAGTACCTAACAGGGATAGATCAGCAAATATGGCTACTGCTAACGTACCCCATATTCCAGCAAATAAATGAGCCGGAATCGCGTCAATGGCATCATCAATTTTATAACGCGCTAATAACGCCGAA
Source organism: Psychrosphaera sp. F3M07 (assembly GCF_018860345.1). GTDB lineage: Bacteria > Pseudomonadota > Gammaproteobacteria > Enterobacterales > Alteromonadaceae > Psychrosphaera > Psychrosphaera aquimarina. The sequence goes on from NZ_JAHKPJ010000021.1 coordinate 71,537, forward strand.
CCATAATAAACAATTACACCACCCACAGCGCCAATAACTATGGCGGCAGGTTGTCCAACGGCATGACAGCCAGCTGTAATAGATACCAATCCTGCGATTATACCGTTAAGAGGCGCAACGCTGGTTTGCACATACTGATTTTTAGCAAAGATGCTAAGTAAATAACTGCTAATGCCTCCAGCCATTGCGGCCATAATTGTGTTGACTATGATCGTCGGCACTAAGTTGTTGAATTCTAAAGTACTGCCGGCATTAAATCCTATCCAGCCTATGATAAACAAGATAATAGCTAAGGTAGCTAAAGTAAGGTTACTGGCGGATATATGTTGGCGTCCTTTTTCAAACACTCCGGTTCTTGGACCAATAATTAATATGGCAGCCAGTGATGCCCAGCCACCTAAACTATGCACCACAGTGGAACCTGCAAAATCAACAAAACCAATACGGCCTAAATAACCTTGCTCACCACCTAAAGCTCCGCCCCAGGTTAAATGGGTAAAGATAGGATATATAAGGGCTGCGACAATCACTGCGATAAATAAATAGGCCGAAAATCGAGTTCTTTCTGCAATAGCACCAGAGACGATAGTGATCGCTGTGGCGCAAAACATAGCTTGGAATAAGAAAAAGCTGCCCAACTCTGGTGAGTTTTCATCTATGGTAACAAAGAAATAATTAGTGCCTAATGTACCGCTCCATGAGTCACCAAAAGAAAGCCCAAACCCTACAGCCCACCAAACCATGAAGGTGACGACTAAATCGGCTAAGTTTTTCATGGCAACATTGATTGAATTTTTAGTTCTGGTCAGCCCCGATTCAAAACAAAGAAAGCCCGCTTGCATGATAAGCACCAAAATGGTGCCAAACATTAGCCATAATGTATCAATTGTCACTGTAACTCCTTTTGCTAAATAGACGTTAAAAACTATCTAACTAAAATACAATTTATTGATTTATATATATTTATTTTCATTCTATCAATGCTAAATATAATTAAAAAGGTGAGGGTTAAACATCTAAAGAGCAATAAACTTGCCATCAAGTAACATGTGAATTTTAATGTTAATTAAAGGACTAAAAAGGTGAGTGTAATTGGTTAAGTTAATCAATACCAATAAGTGGTCAAAATAACCAACTTGTGGTTTTTGTAATTGTATGAAAAGCAGCTTGAATTTGCGATTCGCTGTTAAGTTGTTGTAATTGTTACGTAAAATATATTGGCATCGCGGTTGCAATTCCATATATAACTTAACAAGAGGATGACAATTATGAACACTTTCACAAAAACTATTACAACTATTGCTTTAACTTTATCAACAATCGGCATGGCAAACGCAGCTAATCAAGTTGTTGCCGCAGACGACTCAGTAACCAGTAAATTATGTGTTGTTGCCGCTCAAGGTAGTCGTGTTGAATTACACAATGCTATTAAAGAGTCGGGATTAAGCAAAAAATATATTGCTCAAAATGTAAATTGTAATGACCAAAGTATTTTAGAATTTGTACAAACACATTCTGACTCACCAGAAAAAATCAACAATGTATTAACCAATGGTCGTTACAATACTAATGTTAACATTACTGATTTAGCATCAAACTAAGACTAATTCGTAATACAAATTAGACATTAAATTAAAGCAGCTTAGGCTGCTTTTTTTTGTGCTTATGTTTGTCGCTTTAATTCAGGTTGTAACCGTGAAGTCTGATGCAGAGTGCTGGTTTTGATTGAACAAAAATGACGAAATCTTTTATTTAGTTTTTATCAGTCATGCCTATTTTATTTTTATAGTTCAAATATATAAATCCATACCACTGTAAAAATTAATGATGTTTGCTAGTATCAAGCTATAGGAACCGGTATTTGGTGTGTTCTTAATCTCGTTTAATTGGAGCAGTTTGAATGAATTTAACCTTAGTGCCAAATCGTATTAAGTTTTTATTAGCTTTGGTTACACTAGGTGTATGGGGTGAACCTTGTTACAGCCAGGATAAAAATGAACCTTATATTATTAGTTATGTTGAACATGAAGGTATCATTAACTATTACGTTCCCTTATTAAAAAAAGCCTACAAAAAATTAGGCATCACGCCTGAGTTTTCCCAAATCAACGATCAAAGAGCATTAAGGTTACTCAATGATGGTGTGATTGATGCCGATACTGCAAAATCTCTCGAAAGCATTGATAGTTATGACGCTATCACATATTTACCTACTCCAATTAGCCGCATTGAAGTATTTCTGATTTGTCAGAAAAACGAGGTTTGTGATCTTTCACTGCTCGCTAACCCAGAAAAAAGTATGGCGCTTATTGGAGCTAACGAGTTTTATTCGGAATTATTAACCGATAGCGAAATTAAACAGGTTGAACTGGTTAGCTTTGATACTCTGTTCAAAATATTTGATCAAGTAAAAGTAGATGCGGCGATTATCGTATTAGATGCCTATACAAAGCCGAAACTCCTAAAATATACCAATCACTTTTTGATCCAAGAAAAGTTAGGTTTTCACCTTATAAACCAAAAGCATAAAGCATTGATCTTACCCTTGGAAAAAGCCATCACCGAAGTGTTAGAAGAGGGTAACTTTGCGATTTCTAAATAACCGCGTATAAGTGATTTATCTTCTTAATGTGAGTTCTACCATGACAATGCCATGGTCCGTACTTTCGCCATCATGTTCAAATACAGGGTTGATTAGTTGTTTGTCGTAGGTTGTGTAGTTGCTGACTTGATAAAGACTATTGTGGTGACTCGCGTCAAATTCACTAGATAATAATATGTAATCCAATACCGAGCCTTTACCATTAAAATAATGGGTTGGGGCTCGTTGTGGCGCTTTTTGTATTTGTTCATTGATATCATCTGAGTCTGGGCTTTGCTTTAATTCATTCATATAAACGTTATTAAACAAATTCCAAGCGTCGTTTAAACAGTATTTAGCAAGGTAGGCGTTTTGGTCAAAGGCCGAGACAAACCTTAGGTTATCGATGAGTAAGTGGCTTAATACACCGTCATGTAAAGTATTATTAAAATCGCCCATTAATATCATAGGGTAACCGGTGGCCTCACGTCGTTCTATCATATCAACCATTAACAAGGTTGCTTCGTTACCACGTTGCAAAGTTGAGCCCCAGCCACCTGCAACTTGTGCTTTTAAGTTTTCGATTATGATTTGTTCAGGTGATAAATTGGTATTGCTGTCATCAAAATCTATCATTGAGCGCTTAGATTTAAAGTGCACTACATAACAGTCGCAACAACCTAAATGAGGAATCTCTATGTTTGCTCTTAATACTTTTCGGCTAAAAGAAAATTCAGTATCTACGCCAATAGATTGAACTAAATCGACATTAGGCTCTACGGCCACCACGTCTTTAATCGGATAACGTGATGCAATGGCCACAACAGGCCGACGGTAAATGAAGTCATCGATGACTTCTGGCTCATCAACAACGGCAAAATAATCGTAACCTTGTTGTTTAACGAGCTTTTTTAATGACTCAGTGCTGAATACTTCTTGAAAGCCAATAATGTCAGGCTGATATTCGGTCAAGTAGTTACTGATCCAGTTTTGTTTTTTCTGCCATTGCTCAGCACTATATATACGTTCAAATTCATAATAAGCATTAGGTGGCTCAAGGTAATTAAACAAGTTGAACGTGGCTATGTTGAGTTGCAAATTTGTGGTTGCTGTAGTGGAAGTTAACTGGTTAATGGTAGATATATTCCTGTCTTTGCGTAATCAGTAAATAAAATGTAAACGATAAAATCTATTTTTAACATAAATAACAACAAGCAAATAGTGAATAGATTAACCTCTATAGGTTGGGATTATTTACGTTTTTCTAATGTTTTTTCCCAAAGGTTAACTTGATTACGGCCAAGTGACTTTGATTTATAAAGTGCTAAATCGGCTTGACTGATAAACTGAGCGGATGTTGTTGCGTTATAGTTGATTGATGAAACACCAAAACTACAAGTAACGGCAACATCGTTAAAACGACTATCTTCGATTTTTTTGCGCATGGTTTCAGCAATGTGCATGGCTTGCTGAGGTGTAACATTATGAATGATAATACAAAACTCTTCACCACCATAACGCGCAACTATGTCGTTTTGGCGAACACAGGTTTGCAGAATATTCGCCACGCCACAAATTACATTGTCTCCAGCATTATGGCCATGTGTATCATTTATGCTTTTAAAATGATCGATGTCAGCCATGATAATGCAGTATTCATCTAACTTATTCGGGTTTTCAAAAACACGATCCATGTTGTTAATTAATACTCGACGATTATAACAGTTGGTTAGAGGGTCGCGTGCGGCGAGATAATCGAGTTCACGGTTTTTCTTTTTAGAAACGATAAAACGGCGATAAATATAAATAACCAAAAAAGCGCAAAGTAATAAAGATAATACCAATAGGGTATTGGTATTTTTATTGTGCTCCAGTTGCAGATCTGTGATCTTCCTAGTTTGTTTCGCAATTTCAATTTCGTTTTCTTTTTTAACCAATTCGAGTTGGTCTAGTTTGTTTTTCTCCTTTAAGGACTCTAACTCTAATTCCATTTTATGCGAATATAAAAATGCTTTTGTTAGTTTGTATTTATTACTATCATCAGTGTTTTGAATGGTTTCGAGTAACTTAATTTCTTGTTCAGCGTATTGTAACGAAACGTCGATGTTGCCTCGTAATTTTTCAGCGTGTCTTAATTTAGAATAGATGAGCAAGATCAGCTCTTGGTTATTAATTTGTGTCGCGAGGTCTAACGATTCATAAAATAAGTCGGAAGCTTGTTCAATGTCGGAATTAATAAGTGTGACACCTAAGGTGATCATGCCTTGGATCTTCGTTTTTATATCTCCAGATTGTTCAGCTAAACGCATTGATTCTTTATAAAACTCGGTGGCTTGTTGGTTATTGTTTTGTGCAAAATATATATCTGCAATAATTTTTGCGCTGACAGAGCCCCTTAATTTATCGTTTAGGCTTTGATAAATCTGGTAAGCGCGTTCAGACATTTTCAGAGCCATTTCGTAATCTTTAGATTGCAGATAAATGATGGACATTTCTCTGAATGCGGAAGCTAAGGTAAATGGTTTAACTTGGTCAGTTGGCGAATTGATGGTTATTTGTAAAAAAGCAGTTGCTTGGTCAAATTGTTTTAATCGTATGTAGATAAAACCTAACTGGTTTGATGTATTTGCGATGCCTTCTACGTTGTTTACTTGTTTGTAATACAAATGAGCCTGATAAATGTGAGTAAGCGATTTTTCATACCGGCCAATATGTCGATAAATGATACCCGCACCGGTTAATGATTTTGCATAACCTTGGGGATCATCAATTTGTTTATGTAACTGTAAACCTTGAATAGAATAATCTAACGCATCAACTAAGTTGTTTAAGTAACGTTGTGCTTCCGCTAGCGTATTCAAAGTACGTGCGATATTTCTTTTGTCGTCAATAGCGGTAAACACATCCAACGCTTTTTTATAATAAAGAGCGGTTTGCTCTCTATTTTTAAGGCGTTTATAGGACTGCGCGATCATTTTAAACGTCCCACCGCGTTTTTTCTGGGTTTTAACATTAGGTGAAACAAAATAAGTGGACGCCAGCGTAAATTGTTCAATTGCGTCTTGATAACGTTTTTGTTGGTATAACTCAGTTGCGTTATCAAATAAGCGTAATCCTATTGTCCATGTTTCTTCATCTGATAATTGGCTGAGATTTTTTGCCTGATAATTTGTTGTCAGAGCTTTTGTTGGAAGAGAATTTGATGAATCCGTGTTTGTGTTCTTGAGCGTAAGCTTGGCGTCTGAATTACTTATTTGTGCAGACAAAAAAGTGGATAGAAAGGTAAGAAATATTATTAAAACTCTCATTTAAACACGACAAATTTATAAGAAGAAAATAACAGATGACGTAACGAAGCAGAGGTTAACATTGTGAAATATTCAACAAGGAAAGTGTCGTTAACAGCCTTAGTGGTTATTTGTCTGTCCTTAGTTGTGTTCACTTTTAAATGATGGATATTTAACACCTTATCTGAATGCGAATTACCTAGACTTGAGTCAAAATATTATACATTTATGAATAGAATAACAACGAGTTGGTCTGTTATTTTGTATATTACCGAATCTAGAAAATGACTTAGCCACTCGCTAACGTCATCGCTTTTAATAAGTTACAATACTTGGGATATCCATAACGTTGAACAAGCAATTGTCATTACATGCCCAATATTAGTCCATTTAGTCAATATCAAGCTTTGGTTAACTCACAACAAATTCGTTTTGACGATGCCCAACAGCAAGCCGTTAATCTGCTCCAGCAGTTGTTTTTAGACTTGCAGCAAACACACGTTCGTGGTCGAACATTAAAAGGCATTTATTTATGGGGCAAAGTAGGGCGCGGCAAAACATTTTTGATGGACTTATTTGTATCTAGCTTGCCAAACTCTATATGCAGAAGACAACATTTTCATCATTTTATGCAAGATGTACATCAGCAATTAAAAGCCTTTTCAGGTAAACCTGATCCATTAAAATTAATAGCCAAGCAGTTTAGTCAGCAATACCAAGTTTTGTGCTTTGACGAGTTTTTTGTCTCTGATATTGGCGATGCCATGTTGTTAGGTAACTTGTTGCAATACTTGTTTGCGCTGAACATAGTGGTGGTGAGTACCAGTAATTGTGCCCCTAATGAGTTATACAGAAATGGTTTGCAACGTCAGCGGTTTTTACCTGCAATTGCCGCAATAGAACAACATACACAAGTATTACATTTGTCTGGCAAGCAAGACCACAGACACCGTACGTTAACCTTTGAGCAAAACTACTTTGAACTGCCTAGTTTAAAATTAACTAATGGGAACAATGAGCAGATATCCTTGCACCAGAACTTACTCAGCAGATTTAACTTAATGCCATTAGAACAAACTAATCAAAAGTCTAAAAGTAAGATTGATCTTAAAATCAACATATTAGGCCGACCCATCACTTTCATCGCTAAAAATACAGAACATGCTAGTTGTGTCATTTGTTTTGAATTTGCCGAGCTATGCCAAGGGCCTCGCAGTCATTTTGATTACGTTGAAATTGCCAAACAATTTAACACTATCTTGTTATTTAATGTTCCGCCAATGAGTGGACAAGCCTACGAAAGAATAAAAGCCAGAGGCACAGAAGATAATGGTTCTAACATTAATGTATCCGCAGGAGAGACCGGTCAGCGGGAAGTTGTGTTAGCACCTATGGATGATGCCGCTAGACGATTTATCGCATTAGTTGATGAATGTTACGACTGTCATATCAATTTAGTTATCACCGCTTTTGTGCCACAAAACGAGCTTTATAACAGTGGCACATTAATGTTTGAATTTGAACGGACTAAAAGCCGATTAGTGGAAATGGCATCTTTGGAATACTTAGCCAAAAAAGCAGCGTTAAATGGGAGTTGATGTTTATTTACCCTGTTTATTTAAATCCGTACCTAATCAATTAAAATACTTTTTTTGCACCACACATTATTATGTTAATTTACATAGGTTTAAAACTCCATCCTGCCCCCTTAAAGTCGACATTTAACGCCTAGTTAGAACTTCAAAAACAACCCTTTTTAAAGGCTTGATTGTTGTTATTTTGCAATGTTAGTCTTGCCTCGAAATTTACTACTAGGCCACTTTAGGACACTGAATGATCAGTAATCAAACCTTTCAAGAACATGACTTTTCAAATCAAGACTTGCAAGAGTCAACCTTTGAAAATTGTCATTTTTATCATTGTGACTTCAGCCATGCAGATTTAAGAGATGCAACGTTTATTAATTGTAAATTTATTGAAAGTGGCGACAGTCTCGGTTGCCAATTTAAATACGCGGATATGCGTGATGTTAGTTTTAACTCTTGCAAGTTAGGCATGGCAAACTTTCTGGGCGCTAATGGTTTTGGTGCTGAGTTCAGGGAGTGTGATTTACAGGGAGCTAGTTTTGTAAAAACCAGTTTTGTGAATCAAATATCCCGTCAAAGTTATTTTTGTTCAGTTTATATAACGGGCTGTAATTTGGCTTATAGCGACTTTGAACGTCAATGCATTGAAAAGTGTGACTTATTTGAAAATCGTTGGACGGGGGCTAACTTGCAAAATGCATCGTTTAAAGGTTCGGATTTAAGCCGAGGTGTATTTTCAGAGGACAGTTGGCGACAGTTTAATATGGAGTATTGTGATTTAACTAACTGTGAATTAAATGGTTTGGATATCCGTCGTGTTAACTTAAATGGGGTGAAGATTTGCGACTGGCAGCAAGAACAATTGTTTGAACCGTTAGGGATCATTGTACTGCCAAATTAATAAAACTAAGCGTACTTTTGCTAAACCATTATTTAATTTTCTAGAAATAAATAATGGTTAACTTGATATTTCACAACAGCGCACTCATTTCAGTACAAAGCATATCACTTAAGTTCATTATGTTACCTTTTCTATCACTCATCGTTATTGCAGTTTTACTTATTGGTTATATTGTCGCTAAACCATCGTGGCGTGAATATCAGCGTGATAAAGTAAGGAAACTACCTTTTAAGAAAGACTGGCGCGTTATTCTTCAACAACGTATGCCTTACTTTAGACAAATGCCTGCTGACTTGCAGTTGCAGCTTAAGCAACATATTCAGGTGTTTTTGGCAGAGAAAAAATTTGTTGGTTGCAACGGGGTTGAGATCACAGACGAAATAAAAATAACCGTAGCAGCGCAAGCTTGTTTGTTGTTACTTAACCGTAAGACAGATTATTACCCTAAATTGCATACCATACTCATTTACCCGAGTGCCTTTGTTAAAGAACAACAAAGTATGCAAGCTGGTGGGGTCTTGCAGCACCAAAGAATTGCGTTGTCGGGTGAGTCATGGGACTCAGGTACTGTTGTTTTATCTTGGCAAGACACTATTGAGGGGGCCCATATTCCTGATGATGGACATAATGTGGTTATCCATGAATTTGCCCATCAGTTAGATCAAGAAAAGGGCAGTGCTAATGGTGCACCAATACTAGGTAAAGATCAGAACTATAAAGATTGGTCAGACATTTTTTCTAGTCAGTATGAATTGTTAAGAAAACAGAAAAATAGCGGAATTCCGTCTTTGTTTGATTATTATGGTGCGACAAATCCGGCTGAATTTTTTGCAGTGACCAGTGAAGTGTTTTTTGAACAAGCACACAAATTTCATCAACATTATCCAATGTTATACCAACAGCTTAAGTTGTATTACAAAGTTGATCCTATTCATTGGTAACTAATGAAAGCAAAACCTGACAGTTAACTTTAAACGGCCGATATTATGGGTTAGTGTTGACTGGATAAGCACCCTTATAAGCCAAGAGCATCATTTCCTTATGTGGTTTGGAGTAAAACTTTTAATGAAAACTAATTTTAAAACCACATTATTATGTGCCATTGTATTTCTTTCGGTTACTCATGTATTTGCCTTTGATGTTAAGCAGAATGAACAAATAATTAAAATAATTAATGCTTTTAAAGCTCAAGATAAAGTGCTTATTTCAACGTTAATAACTTATCCTTTAAATCGTCAGACTCCTGCTCCTGCAATCAATAATCAACAAGAATTAGTTAATCGATTTGATGAAGTGTTTGATCAAAACTTAATAAATCTAATCGCTAACTCAGATGTGGAGAATGACTGGAAAGCTAAGGGCTGGCGCGGCATTATGTTCCTTAATGGTAAGTTGTGGTTAGATGGTGGGAAGATCAGAAGTATAAATCATCAGACGGTAAACCAAGCAAACTTAAAACAAACGATTGTTGAACAGCAAAAGCTAACTTTACATGAGAGTTTAAGAAACTATAAACAGCCGATATTGCAATGGGAAACGACAAAATTTCGTGTACGAATTGATGATTTGGGGCAACAAAAGTTTAGATATGCTTCTTGGAGTTTGGATAAGTCATTCAGTGATAAACCTGATCTGGTTTTATTGAATGGCAAACAGGACTTTGATGGCAGTGGTGGCAATCATTATTATACTTTTATCAATGGCAAGTATACTTATCGTTGTGACGTGATTGTTATAGGCACGAGTAAAAGTCCGGCCGGAAGACTTTCTGTTTTGAAAGATCAACTAGTATTGTTAACGGATGATGTTGTTGAAGTACTGAAATAAATATTGGAGTTCAAATGAAATTAGGTGCATTTTCAGTGAGTTTAGCGGTTCAAGATATTGAACAATCAAAGTTGTTTTATCAAAAACTAGGTTTTGAAATAATTGGTGGTGATCAAACTCAAAACTGGTTAATCGTAAGGAACGGCGAGCATACCATTGGTTTATTTCAGGGGATGTTTGACAGTAATATCCTGACGTTTAATCCCGGTTGGGACCAAAGCGGTAAAAAGCTTGAATCATATACAGACATTAGACAGTTATTAAAGGAATTTGAAGCTCAAGGTGTTGAGATCACACATAAGTCAATAACCGGAGATTCTGGTCCTTCAAGTTTTTCTATTAAAGATCCAGACGGTAATGCCATTCTTATTGATCAACATGTGTAACTAATTTTAATACAGCGCCAGTATTGGATTTATTTTACTGGCGTTGTTATCTAGCCGTTATTCACTTTTGCTTATTTCGTTTTTATTTAATAGCCAAACCCCAGCAATAACAACCCCAAAAAACATGATATGCAGCCATAACTTTGGCCCAATCTCGGTATTTACAGCAGACAAAGTACCCAAGTCTGGAAACTGTAAGCTGGTGATAAGCTTTACAACAAATTCATTTGCGGGCGTCGCAGTTAACGTTGTTATCCAGCCTAAAGCAACAACTTGTGTGATGTTGACTAGCCAAGTGCGGTTAACGTTAAAAATAATGGTGGAGAGCAGAGCGTAAAACACAGAAACACTCATATGCACAAACCATGATAATAATAACGCCGTGGAGGCATCGTATTCACCTAGTTTAACGTATGCAGCAGCATGTCTTGAGGTTAAGGTTAACATCCCAAATAAAGGTTGAATGAAAATGAATGCAACACTGGCGATAAGTCCAACGATTAAGGCGGTTAAAATAACTTTTTGATTGATAACTGTTTTCATTTAATGGGTCTACTTGGTTAGATGAATAATTATTACGGGGAAACTTACATTCCCCACTGGTATTGGTTAATTTACAAACGTAAAGCGGTTATTGTTGACTAAGTTTACTTGCTAACTCTTCTAGATTTTGAACAACAATATCCGGCTTCACTCCCCAAGGATCAAACACGTCACTGTCATTACGTTTAACCCAAGCAGCCTGTAAACCAAATGATTTAGCACCAATCACATCAAATGAATTACTGGAGATAAGCCAAGTTGATTCAGCAGTGGAATCAGATTGGGTTAATAAATATTGGTAAATGTCTGGATTTGGTTTAAATGTGTTTATTTCGTCAGCACTGACGATTTGTGCAAAGTATTTGTCTAAACCTGCGGCAACTAATAAACCTTGTACAGAGTTATAAGTCCCATTTGAAAATGCGATTAACTTATGGCCTTTTACCAATAATGATAAACCGTGTGCAACGTCGTTATAGGCAGGTAAGGTTTTATAAATATCAAGCAGTTGCTGCTGTTGCTGTGTTGTCAGCGGCGTTTTTAAATACGCACAAGTAAAAATTAAAGACTCTTTGGTACATACCGAAAAGTCGGCATAACTCCTCATTAATCCTCTACGAAATGAATATTCTAATTGTTTAGCTCGCCATGTATCAGCAAAACGCTGAGCCCTCTCAACCCTTTGGTTTTTATCAAATCCGTCAGCTTGATCAACTAACATGGTTTCAAGAAGTGCAGTCACTCCGTTGGTGTTTATTAACGTTCCGTATACATCAAAGGCTAATGTTTTTTTCATAATGAGTCCCTGTAATTTTTTACTAAACACTTTCTTTTACATTGGAAAGTATTTTATTTATTTTGCTATTGACAGAATTGTACTAGTCAGTACAATGCCGGTCAAGATAAACTGTACTGGTTAGTACATTATAAATTTACCGGAGAATAAAATGACTACTTTAACCATTCATACAATCGAATCTGCACCTGAGTTAAGCAAACCAATTTTAGAAAAATCAGTTAAAACTAATGGCATGTTACCTAATTTACATGGTGTATTAGCCGGTGCTCCAGGCATTTTGCAAGCGTACCAAAACTTACATGAACAGTTTGTGAACTCGTCGTTTAACGCTGAAGAGTTAACGGTAGTATGGCAGACAATCAATGTAGAACATGGTTGTACTTATTGTGTCCCAGCTCATACTGCGATTGCACACTCAATGAAAGTTGACCCTGAATTAACTGAAGCATTACGTAATGATGGCTTGTTAACCACGCCAAAATTACAAGCGTTACAAGATATGACGTTAACTATTGTTCGCAATCGTGGTCATGTAACTAATGACGAATTATCTGCGTTTTATGCTGCAGGTTACGGTGAACAACAAGTATTAGAGATCATTCTTGGCTTGTCACAAAAAGTCATCAGTAATTATACCAACCATATTGCTAATACGCCTGTTGATGCACCATTCCAACCTTTCGCATGGAATAAATCAGCGTAATTAATTTTAGTTAATTTAATCGATTTTTTTAAAATGGCTGGGTTAATAACCCGGTCTTTTTTATATGCAGGATATTAATTTATCTCTAATTATTTGCTTAACTCATGAAACTAGGTAACATATTAAGTACTAACTTAATCTGGTTCTCAACGTTATTGACAGGTTCTTTGTGATATTAAACTTATCTAAAACATTAATGGTATTGCTTATTTGTTTGGCCTTTATTGGTCAAGTGATGGCGTCTACCGTTATGTCTTATAATATGATGAGTATGCAAGGAATGAGTCATGATCGCCAAATGTCACAATCAGAGCAGCATGATATGCCAATGATGGATCATTCATCACATACTATGTCTGATACCGTAAAAGTAAGTGATTCAAATTCAGATAATGGCGATTGTTGCCCTAGTATGTGTAAGTGTTTTACTGGTGGTTGTTCTAATATCGCCACGTTAACTAAAGATATTAATACTGTTGTTTTTACTGAATTTTCATCAAAGATACATTCCATTTCAAATCTGGCCTTGAGCCTACAACCAACATCGTTATACCGACCTCCCATTATTAGCTAATACAGAATAAGTGTGTCCAAAATTCGGCTCATTTAAAAGAATATATTCTGTTTTAGGTTCTCTGATCTTTAAATCAAGCAAAGTTAATGCGTCATTAATTTAAAGATTAAAATTAACCTATTCAATCCATTAATCATTGAAGTCCCTTTGGGGTGGTTATGTTTTCGAATAAAAGTAATGTAAACATTGTATTTGTTTCTGCGTTGATCAGTTTGGCGGTTAACGCTACGGATACATCAATAACAAATGTTCATGTCTTAACAATTGAACAAGCAATTAAAACAGCACAAACAATCGATCCTTGGTTAGCTGGCAATATGCATCAACAACAAGCGCTTGAATCAATGGCTCAAGCCTCAGGTTCGTTACCTGATCCTAGTGTATCTATGACTTTGGCTAATTTACCAATGGATGGTTTTGATTTTTCACAGGAAGCCATGACTCAAGTTAAAATTGGCTTAACTCAAGTGTTTCCTCGAGGCGATTCGTTAGCGCTAAAAAGTAAGAGATTTAAGCGTCAAAGTGAAGCCTTTCCTTTTCAACGGTTGGACCGTAAAGCCAAAATTGCGCTGACGGTTGGCAGCCTGTGGTTAGATGGGTATAGAGTACAAAAGAGCATTTCGTTAATAGAACAAAATAGAGCTCTGTTTGAACAATTAGCCGATGTGGCAGAAGCCAGTTACTCATCGGCACTAGGTAAAACGCGCCAACAAGACATCGTTAGAGCGCAATTAGAATTAAGCCGGTTAGACGAACGGCTAGATATACTTCGCCAGCAAAAACACCAATTTGAAGGCTTGTTATCTAAGTGGTTAGTTGATTTTGATGGTCAATATCAATCGTCTAAGTACTTTGAAGAAACTTATGATGTCATTTTAAATGGTATCGATTTTGGCGAACGGTTACCTCAAATTGAATTACAAATTCCATCGAATGAACCTCATAAATTACCTGACCTGAATAGGCTTACATCAAGCCGCTTGATTAATATATTTAACGCTCATCCTGGGGTTATCGCTATCGATAAAAAAGTCAGTGCCAGCAAAACTGGGATTTCCATGGCGCAGCAACAGTATCATCCACAATGGGGCGTAAATGCGAGTTATGGTTATCGAGATGATGCGCCATCTGGCATAGAACGTTCTGATTTCTTTTCAATCGGTGTCACGTTTGATTTACCGCTGTTTACTGACAATAAACAGGACAAGGAAGTAGATGCTGCAATATCTAAAACTGAAGCGGTCAAAACTGAAAAGTTAATATTACTCAAGCAACACCTTTCAGCCTATACAACTGCCATTGGGCGACTGGGAGGCATTAAACGCCGACAAGCATTGTACAAGTCTAAATTACTGCCACAAATACATGATCATGCAGAAGCCACATTGTCAGCATACACCCATGATGACGGGGATTTTTCTGACGTCGTCCGTTCACGAATTGCTTTATTAAATACGGTTATTGATGAATTAAATTTAAACGTTGAGCAGCAACAATTACACCTTGAATTAAATTACTTATTTATTGGTAACTCTTATTCAATCAGCAGTGACTTCGTTCCAAAGGAAGCCTCATTAATGACCACGTTAAACAAAAATGACGGTGGCCGTGTTACAGAATTAAATGTTACTAACCGTGGTCAGTTTTGGTCGGTAAAGGGAGATAACTAATGAATCCAGTTGAAGATAAAATAGCGGAGCAGAATCCTAGTCGTTCAATAATGCCACTGCTAATGGCAGCATTAACCGGCTGTGTATTAACGGTTGCAGTTTATAGCGGGTTTATACCTAAGGTAACCGATGCCGAAATAACAGAAAGTGTTAAAGATAAACCTTTGTATTGGGTTGCACCTATGGATGCAAATTATCGACGAGATAAACCCGGTAAATCCCCTATGGGAATGGATTTAGTTCCAGTATTTGATGATGCTTTAAGTAAAACTAATAATGGAAAAGGCGCTGATGAAGCTGTTGGTACTATTAGAATCGCAGCGAATGTTGTTAATAATTTAGGTGTTCGTACCGCTAAAGTCAGTTATAAGTCGTTAAAAACTGAAATAACCACAGTTGGATATATTACCTACGATGAAGACAAGTTAGTGCATATTCATCCAAGAGTGCAAGGCTGGATCGAAAAGTTACATGTTAAAACGGTGGGCGACCCGGTCAAAAAAGGCCAAGCTTTATATGAGATATATTCTCCGGAGTTGGTCAATGCGCAAGAAGAGTTTTTATTGGCGTTAGAGCGAGGTAATGATCGTTTGATCTATGCCGCTCAAAATCGATTGGTGGCACTACAAATACCAAAGTCGACGATAAACGAACTTAAAAAAACGCAACAAGTGCAACAAAGGATTATCTTTTATGCTCCACAAAATGGCGTTGTTGAAAACTTAAAGATTCGGGAAGGTTTTTTTGTAAAACCCGGATCAACCATAATGTCTATTGGCGATTTATCGGAGGTTTGGGTTGAAGGTGAATTATTTGAGCGCCAAGCTGGGCAAGTAAAAACCGGTACTGCGGTTACCATGACGTTAGATTATCTGCCAGGTAAGGCTTGGCAAGGGCAAGTGGATTACATTTACCCTATGTTGGATCCGAACACACGTACCGTTAAAGTTCGATTACGCTTTAATAATGAAAACGGATACTTTAAACCCAATATGTTTGCTCAGTTAGTGCTGCATACACAAGGGGATGATAATACGTTACTGATCCCAAGAGAGGCTTTGATTAGAACCGGTACTCAAGACCGAGTTGTGCTGGCATTAGGGAAAGGCAGTTACAAATCAATAGCGGTAAAAGTGGGGCGGTATGACAGTGAAAACGTTGAGATTTTGGCTGGGTTAAACGATGGTGAATATGTGGTGAGTTCGGCTCAGTTTTTACTAGATTCAGAATCGAGCAAGTCATCTGATTTTAAACGTATGGAAAAAATGAATACAAGTAAGGACGAAAGTACTAAAGATCAAAAGCCAGACACCGCAACAGTCAAAGGCAAGGTTAATTCATTAATGGCCGAACATGGCATGATCAATATTAGTCGAGATGCCATTAAAAAATGGGGCAGACCCGCTGCAACCCTGGACTTTATCGCGGATGAAGATGTCAGCTTAATTGGCATTAACGTTAATGATGAAGTTGAATTTACCTTTGAAATACATGACGGTAATTTTGTCATTACCGAAATAACGACATTAACTCCTGACATGTTTAATAACAAATCAGATGTTAATCCGTCGTCTGTTGATCACTCAAACCATTAATTTAGGAGTTAAAAAATGATTGCTTCTATAATTCGATGGTCGGTGATGAACCGTTTCTTTGTATTGTTAGCCACTTTTTTGTTAGTGGGGGCTGGTATTTATTCGGTAAATAAAACGCCAATTGATGCCTTGCCAGACTTGTCCGATGTACAGGTAATAATTAAGACCAATTATGCCGGGCAAGCACCACAAGTCGTTGAAGAACAAGTTACCTATCCACTGACAACAGCCATGTTATCAGTGCCAGGGGCGGTTACGGTACGTGGTTATTCTTTTTTTGGCGATTCGTATGTTTATGTCATTTTTGATGAAGATACGGACTTGTATTGGGCTCGGTCACGGGTGCTGGAATATTTATCCCAAGTCACTCCAAACTTACCAACCAATGCCAGACCGCAATTAGGCCCTGATGCAACTGGAGTTGGTTGGGTATATTTATATGCCTTGGTCGATAAAACCGGACAACATGATTTAAGCCAATTACGAAGTATACAAGATTGGTTTTTAAAATATGAATTACAAACGGTGCCAGGTGTATCGGAGGTTTCAGTACTTGGAGGCATGGTTAAACAATACCAAGTCAGAATTAATCCCGATAAATTAAGGGCTTTCGGTATTCCTCTATCTCATATTCAAATGGCGATCAAACAAGGCAATCAAGAAATAGGTGCATCCGTAATCGAGATGGCCGAAGCCGAATATATGGTCAGAGCGACTGGTTATATAAAAAGTGTTGATGATTTGGAAAATATACCACTTGGCGTTAATGAAAATGGTACGCCTTTATTATTAAAAGATGTGGCTGATATAGGCACTGGTCCGCAAATGCGTCGTGGCATTGCCGAGTTAAACGGTGAAGGTGAAACCGTTGGTGGCATCGTAGTTATGCGTTTTGGTGAAAATGCACAACAAGTGATAGAACGAGTTAAACACAAGCTAGAACAACTTAAAAAAGGGCTACCGGATGGCGTAGAAGTGATCCCAGTGTACGACCGCTCCGCATTAATTGAACGCGCGGTTGATAACTTAACCTTTAAGTTATTGGAAGAGTTTGGGGTGGTCGCACTGGTATGCATACTTTTTTTATTCCATGTGCGTTCTTCTTTAGTGGCAATCATTACATTACCTGTCGGTATTTTAACGGCCTTTATTATTATGCATATTCAAGGTCTTAACGCCAATATTATGTCCTTAGGCGGGATTGCTATCGCTATTGGAGCTATGATAGATGGTGCTATTGTCATGATTGAAAACATGCATAAACATATGGAAAAATTGACTTCAAACGGAGAAACGCTCACCAATGAAAATCGCTGGAAAGTGGTTATATCGTCAGCTTCTGAAGTCGGTCCGGCATTATTTTTTAGCTTATTGATCATTACCGTGAGTTTTGTGCCTGTTTTTACATTAGAAGCTCAAGAAGGAAAAATGTTTGCGCCATTGGCCTTTACCAAAACCTATGCAATGGCCGCATCTGCCGCATTAGCAATTACCTTAGTACCAGTATTAATGGGCTATTTCATAAGAGGAAAAGTGGTTGCTGAGCATAAAAATCCTGTAAATCGTTTGTTAACTTTAATTTATATGCCGGTGTTAAAGGCAGTACTAGGTTTTCCTAAAAGCACCTTGTTAATTGCATTTATCGTATTTTTAATAGGTTTATTGCCGCTAAACAAAATTGGTAGTGAGTTTATACCGCCACTTGATGAAGGTGACCTGATGTATATGCCAACCACTTACCCAGGCATATCTATCGGTCAGGCTCGGCAGTTACTGCAACAAACGGACAAACTGATAAAGACAGTTCCTGAGGTAAAAACGGTATTTGGTAAAATAGGTCGCGCTGAAACGGCTACCGACCCAGCCCCGTTAACTATGATTGAAACCTTTATTCAATTTAAACCGCAAGATCAGTGGCGAGAGGGTGTAACGCCTGAAAGCTTAAAAAAAGAATTAGATGCATTAGTGAAACTACCCGGAGTAACCAATGCTTGGGTTATGCCAATAAAAACTCGAATTGATATGTTAGCCACAGGCATCAAAACGCCTTTAGGCATTAAGATTGCGGGAGCGGATTTAACCGTTATTGAAGATATTGGTAAGCAGTTGGAAGATATCTTGAAAGATGTGCCCGGTACAGCTTCAGTGTATTCGGAACGCGTAGCTGGAGGTCGTTATGTGAAAGTTGATATTCAACGTGCTAAAGCGGCAAGGTACGGTTTAAACATAGCAGAAATACAACAAGTGGTTGCTACGGCGATTGGCGGAATGAATGTAACTAATACGGTTGAAGGGTTAGAGCGTTATCCTGTGAGTTTACGTTATCCGCAAGATTACCGAGATTCCCCTGAAAAGCTGTCATTGTTACCAATAGTGACACCTAACGGACAGCGTATTTCTTTAGGCGATGTGGCCAATGTGTTTATTGAAGATGGTCCGCCGGGGATCAAGTCTGAAAATGCACGATTAAATGGTTGGGCGTTTGTTGATATTAACAATGGTGGAGATAACGGTGTTGATATTGGTAGTTATGTAGTTGAAGCTCAAAAGGTCGTTGCTGATAAACTTGTGTTGCCTGCAGGTTATTCCATCACTTGGGCTGGTCAATATGAATATATGCAAAGGGCAAAAGCTAAGTTAGCTTATGTTATTCCGCTAACTTTATTCATTATCATGATTCTGCTCTATCTGAACTTTAGAAATGTTATTGAAATGGCCATGATCATGGGAACTTTACCATTGGCGATGGTGGGCAGTATTTGGTTAATGTACTTACAAGGTTTTAATTTTTCAGTGGCAGTGGGCGTGGGTTTTATTGCGCTTGCGGGCGTTGCGGTAGAAATTGGCGTGATCATGTTAGTGTATTTAAACCAAGCTTATAAAGAGATGCTTGCTGAACATCAAGATAAAGGCATAACCACGACCAAATTAGACATATTAGAGGCTGTATTACATGGCGCGGGTATGCGAGTACGTCCGGTAATGATGACAGCCGCTGCAATAATTGTAGGCTTATTACCTATTTTATATGGCACAGGAACGGGCTCTGAGGTGATGAGTAGAATAGCGGCACCTATGGTTGGTGGCATGTTAAGC
Source organism: Psychrosphaera sp. F3M07 (assembly GCF_018860345.1). GTDB lineage: Bacteria > Pseudomonadota > Gammaproteobacteria > Enterobacterales > Alteromonadaceae > Psychrosphaera > Psychrosphaera aquimarina. The sequence goes on from NZ_JAHKPJ010000021.1 coordinate 91,085, forward strand.
GCGGTGTTGCTCACCTTATTGGTATTACCGGCATTATTTTATTTATGGCGTTGTAACAGCCTCAAATAAATGTAGTTAGGTTACTCTGCATTTAGTTGGAATTTACCGTATGACCTATTTCAATATGGTAAGGGATAACAACGGCGTTGGTGGCACGGTTAATAAATAACTCAGCCGCCATATTGCCTTTTTCTTCACTATTTTGGTGTACGGTTGTTAATGGGGGCGTTGAACGGCTGGCTTCGTCTATGCCGTCAAAACCAACCACTCTAATGTCGTTAGGGACGTTCAGTCCCATCGCGCTGATCTCTTGTAATACGGCCAACGCAATAAGGTCACTCATACACAGAATAACATTGGGACGAGGCGTTGATGTTAATGCTTCTCTGGCGGCAATTAATGCGACTTCATGGCTGCTTTTTGGAATATTCCAAATTCTGTCGTTTCTTAGCTCGGCACCATGTTCTTTTATGGCTTTTTGGTATCCAGCTAACCGCTTATGTGCAATGGAAGGTGTGCCTTCATCATCTGGTAATTCATAAACACGGCAGGTTAGATTTGAGTCGAGTAAACGTAAACCTAAAATAGCTATGTCGTCATTTTTAGACTTAATCGCTAACTTAGAAATATCGTAAGCTGCTTGTTCGTTATCAATACCCACAGACGCTTTACGGTCTATGTCAAAATCGGCAGTGACCACTTTTTTAGCTGTGGTTCGTAATTGTTCAACGAGGTTAGGATTACGTGGGCTACCATAACAAATAAAACCATCAACAAAATCTGATACGGCATTAATGTTTTCCGATGCCCCTGAAAATAATAATAAATTGACGTTACTTTTTTCTAAAACTGAAGAAACCCCTTTAACAAAATCACTTGCCACAGGATCGGAGATCATATATTCGACACTATCTGGAAGTACTAAAGCAACAATATTCGATTGACCTTTTCTTAATGATTGAGCTGCTTTGTTAGGGCCTGAATAACCAAGCTTTTGACATGATTCGAGGATCTCTTCTCTACGTTTTTTAGAAAGTTGATCGGGCCGATTAAACGCGTTAGAAACCGTGGCATTAGAAATACCTAATTCCTTAGCAATACTTTTAAGTGTCCATGATTTCTGCTCTGACATACGACCCTATCTTATTGACTTTGAAATACTAAATAGTGAACAACCATAACTGTTAGATTGTTAGTATACTTTGTTGTTTTAAAAAGGCTTGTTAACTTTTTAATGGGTTAGACCAAGTCTAATTAAAAACCAATATTAATTAATATAAAAGGCTTTGTAACGAAATTGAATATGTTCTACTAGCCTCTTTTATTTCGATTGAAGATGTTCGATCTGTTAAGTTTATAATCAGTACGGCACTGCAATGTGCGTTATCCCAACTCATGGTTAACATACTTTGTTCGCCTTTAACGTTGAAATTACCATTAAACGCATCACAGGTGTTTCGAATATTAATTAATTCAATCATCGCTTTAACAAATGATTTTTCTAATGATTCGTCAATATCAGAAGGTGTTAAATAGGGACGGTTAATATCTCTACCAACGTTTGTTTTTTCTAATAATGTCATATCATTCTTTTCACCCATTAACCCTGCATAATATACCTGAGGCGTACCTGGAGCAAAAAATTGAATGGCTCTGGCTAATAAATAGTCGAAGTCATTTTGAGCTAGAGCATCGTAATAAGTGCAATTGACTTGGTATAAATCCACATTACTTGCTGCAGCCCCCGTGGCTTTTTTACTCTCATTAACACTATTAAAGTGGATGGTTTCAACTAAGTTGTCGATTTCGCCATTGGTCAATAACCCGGCCTTGCCTTCCATAGGGCCAACATCAATGATGCCAATGCCATCGTGTGTATCTAAAACGGTGATGCAATTACGAGGTGAAATCGTTAACCATTTCACTAACGCCGTGACATCTTTTGTAAAGAGGCTGTGGAGAATTAAAGGAGGAAGCGCAAAGTCATAAACTTGGTCAACCCGTTTGGCAATTTCTATTTGGGTTTGATAATAAGAATGAATTTCTACTAACGTTTCTATACCTAATGCATTGGCTTTTTTTGATAATTGATCAATGAAGTCAAAGGTTTCATCAAGCATAAAACAACGAGTACCGGCTTTTTTAATGGCGTAACCTGCGGCATCCAAGCGGATCATCTTGATATTGTTGTCGGCAAACGTGTTCAATATTCGAGACAAATACTCTTGGCCTTTATCTGACATGACATCTATATCAATTTGAGTGTCGGTAAAAGTCGTCCAAAACTCAGCCGTTTCTTTGTTTGCAAATTCAAACGTGGTAAAACAACTTCCTGGTCTAGGTCGGTAAATTTTATCAGCTAATTCGTTTGTTAACCCATCAGGAAATACTTTGTCTTTGGTTAAAAACAGCTCCCAGTAAATAGATTGTTTACCATGAGTGAGCACATCTTGAAACTCTTTAGATTGCGCAGACATGTGATTAACAATTAAGTCTGCCATCAATTCATGGCTTTGGCCTAATCGTTTTATATCCTGCCAATTTCCTAGACGACTATCCACTTGAGTGTGATCTATCGGGTCAAAACCAGCATCACTGCCATCAATTGGATAATAGAAAGGTAATAAGTGCACACCAGAAAATAAATCAGAGAACTGTTGGTTAAGTAAGTCTGTTAGCTCAGCGATTCCTGAGCCAGTTAATCTGTCCACGTAGGTGATTAATTGCACTTTGTTTTTCATGGTTTTACCTATTTTACAACAATAATTAAAAATTCACTTAATCGATTAAGTTGATATTCGTATACAATCAAATTTAAATCAAGGCTAAATGTAAATTTCTTTTTATGACCTAATAAAAACAGGATAGGAAAACCTTGTGTGGGGTAAATTTAATAAAAACTTTCAAAGGGGATTTAATTTAAGTTAATCATTATAATTTTTCGAAATCGATTAAACTAAATTCGGGTTAGCTACGTATATTCTACAAACTCATCAAAAAGTAGCGTTATGTTAGTTAATATAATTGGATTTAATCTCTCTTGGTTTGGGCTCGTAATATACGGTAACCAATTCATCCCCTTTACTTTTGTTTGGCTAATTTATCATTTTTATCAATGTTCAAATCGACAAGCTGAACTGAAAGTCTTTTCATTTGTAGTTGCTACCGGTGTAATTGCAGACTCAACGCTTATTAGCCTAGGCGTTTTTAATTTTCCTGAACAAAGCCAATTGCCTTTTTGGTTAATATGCTTGTGGGCTTCATTTGCCGCAACTGTGTCTCATAGTCTTGCATTTTTAGCAAAATCTAAACCTTTACAATTTGCTGTCGGGTTTGTTTTTCCGGCTTTTAGCTATTTAGCTGGTGCTTCATTTGATGCGGTTGAATTACCACTCGGTCCTTATGTCACGTATTTTATATTAGCACCACTGTGGTCGGTGTTAATGGTGCTGTTTTATCAATTTCATCAATACGTAAATTTCCCTAGGGGGGAAGATGAAAACATTACGAATTAGTTTCATCATATTTATCTTGATTTTCCACTCAACATTTACCCAAGCTAATGTAGTTGAGAAGTCCGAAATGAATAGAGGTAATGAACAGTCAAAGTTGTTCAGTAAATTACCAGATGATTTGACAGATATTGGTTACGTTCAAGTTGGTAATGCAACGTTTACATTTTTGTTTTGGGATATCTATAACAGTCGTTTGTTCACAAAGACTGGAAAGTATGATGACAACAGTGGTCAAGATTTATTATTTAAAATCAATTATTTAAAAGATATTAGTGCAGATGAATTAATAAAACGTACTGTCGAGCAATGGCAGCATCTTAAGTATGACGAATCTAAGTACCAGCATTATATTCCTAAAATGAAATCAATTTGGCCAGATATAAAGTCAGGTGATTCATTAACCTTATACAGGAAAAATCAAACAACCATCTTTTATTTTAATAATGAAGAAGTTGGCAATATTAACGACAAAAGTTTTAGTAATTTGTTTTTAGATATCTGGTTATCAAACAATACAAGCCAGCCTAAATTAAGAAAACTACTCATTGGGGAATAAAATAATGACGGTGTTAAACATAAAGAAAATAGGTAAAACGATAACCTATTTATTGGTTTCTATTCTGCTGATTAGTTGTAGTACGGACATTTCAACTTATAAAAACAAGGCGCCGACATTTGATATAAAACAATACTTTAATGGCGAAATGATTGCTTGGGGCATGATCCAAGATTATTCGAGTAAAGTTACCCGTCGGTTCTGTGTTGAATTAGCGGCAAATTGGCAACAAGAACAAGGCACCTTAGCCGAAACGTTTTATTTTGATGATGGTGAAATTAGCTATCGGACATGGAATTTAACTAAACAAGGCGCAGGGAAGTATTCCGGTACCGCAGAGGATGTGGTAGGTGTAGCAAGTGGTCAACAGTCTGGTTTTGCCTTTCAATGGCAGTACACACTCTCTGTGCCGATAGATGACACGGTTTATCAATTTGAAATGGATGATTGGATGTATCAAATTGATCAATATAGAGTATTTAACCGCACAAGTATGAGTAAGTTAGGCATTAAAGTCGCTGAAATTACTTTGTTCTTTGATAAAGGCCAACAGCAAAAACAGTGTCAAACCCCGGTGTCATAACTCATATATTAACAACTGCCACCGATAAGTGGCGGTTTAAGTTAACTCACAGTTAGTGATTTTTTCGGTGTAAAGTCATAACCAAAAGTTTGGATATGATTAGAAAAATCTTTGGCGGACAGTGGTTTTGAAAAATAATAACCTTGAAATTCTTTGCAGCCCATTTGGGCCATGGTATTAACTTGCTCAGCGGTTTCAACCCCTTCAGCGACACATTTAATATTTAACTCTTTGCACATGGCATGGACGGCTTTAACAAGACTTTTTTGTCTCGGTGAATCGGTAATTTGACTGATTAAAGAGCGGTCGAGTTTTAACTTATTAATCGGGTATTCCGCCAGCCTCGCTATGTTTGAATATCCGACACCAAAGTCATCGACAGATATCGTAAAGCCCCAAGATTGTAGGGATTGCATTAAGCTTAACGAATGGTCTTTGTTTGCATCAAGTGAGGTTTCTGTTAGTTCTAATTCAACTTGTTGAGGTTTAACATTAAAGTCAGCCAGTGACTTGACTAATTTTGAGACAAAATCTTTCTGACTAAAGTCGATAAGTGAAATATTGATAGCGACGGGAAGGGTAAGGTTTGTACCTTGTGACCAATATGCGATTTGTGCACACACTTTTTGGATGATTAAATCCGTTAAACGGCTGATCATTTTGTACTCTTCAGCAATGGCAATAAACACATCAGGAGAAACTGTGCCGAGGGTTGGACTGTGCCAACGAGCAAGGGCTTCAAGCCCAATACATTTACCTGTTGATGTAACTTTAGGTTGATAATGTACATCCAATTCAGCATTTTGAATTGCTTCATCTAATAACATCGAAATTTCGTATTTTTCTACAAAATCGTTTGAGGTCTGTTCGTTGTAACCTGTGAATGGCTCATTAATGTTGGCCTGTTTTAACGCACTTATGGCGTTTGCAATTATGTTAGTACTGCTTTTCAAATTACCATCGGAATGCGCGAAACCAAATAAGAATGAGAGGTTAAACTTACGATCTTCTAAGGCATAATCTTGATCAAGAATGTGTTTTATTTCTACCAGCAGTTGACGTTTTAAAGTATGGGCAGAAACATCGGTAACAACAAAGGCTAATTTGTTAGAGCTAATATGAGAACAAAGTAGGGGGCCTTGAACATCATATTTTAACCGTTTATACGCCGCTGTTATTAGCGATTTCACATCATTGGCATTGAGTTTTAAATTTAAATATTCATTATTCGCCGTTTGCATTACCACGACATAAAAAGGCTTAGAATATTTTTCTCTAAGGCGTTCGCATTGAAATTCAAACCAATCTCTATTTGGTAATTGAGTTCGACTGTCACAGTACTTTAATCGTTTATTTTCTTGTTCAATGTTGATGAGGTTTTGTTTTATGATTTGTTCTTGTGTGCAATCTATAAACTCGTAAACTTTATAGGTGGAGTCATTCACGTCTTCACACATGACTTGGAAATAGGCATTGTTCATTTCAATTAACTGTTTGTCGTTTTTATTCTTGGGCTCCGTTAATTGAGGGAACGTATGGAATAAGCCTGCCCCCGAGGTTTTTAAGTTATCTGTTAAATTAAATAAGGTTTTTGCATGCTGATTAAAGTCTGTGATTGTGAATGTATTATCTACGATTATTTTTGCTTTGTTCGACTCCACAAAAAATGTTCTGTACAGATCATTCTTTTGAGCTAGGTGTGTATTTGAGTCAATAATGCTTTGATTTAATCGTTTAGCGGCTACAGTCGTACGAGCAATAGCTAGTGGGATACAGATATTAAAAAACAGAAAAATGAGTCCAAGGATGTACCAGCTGGCGTTAGGAAGTTGCTCTGTAATCCCCATCTGACCAGTAAAATTAATATCATTAAGGATAATATAAAAAGGCACTAAGTTAAGTACTGAATAAAACAATGAGACTCTGTAACCTAATAAGAGTAACGCTATGATAGGGCAGGCAAACATATACATAGAACCAACTTGCGCAAGTTCTAAGTCGATTAAGAAAAAGTTCATACAAACACTGGCAAAAACAATGGCGAGTAAAAAAGTATGGGCGGTAAAATGATAGAACCGAGCACTTAAAGAAAGTAAAGCGGATGTCGTGATAAAAAATAAAGCCGGTAATATCAAAACGGTAATAAAATTGTATTCCATACCTATGCTAAAAGTATGAAGGGTTATCGCAAAACATAACAACATGCCTAACGACAAAAGAATTCGTAAAACACTAATCCGCCAGTTTGGCGCATTACCTATAGGCGTTTGTTCGTCGGACAATAAAAAGAACTTAGATAAAAAATGCATTATTTACAATCATTTAAGCCGTTAAATAGCGTATTGGCATTAGATATTGAAAATTATCAAAAATCAATAGGGGTCAGGAAGTTAAACCCTTTTTTTGAGACCGTTGGCTGTGTAAGGCGGGACGAATTTATCAATACCTGTAATTGGTGAGGGTGTTGTTTAATTTAACTAATAAATGATTTTTTATAATGTAACGAGTGAAGTTTTTATGTTTAGTAGTTTATCTAAACGTTAATTGGTAACAAGCTTTAAGGCAATAAGGCAATAAGGCAATAAGGCAATAAGGCAATAAAGCAAAAAGGCGATAAGGCGATAAGGCGAGGGTTATAGAGCTTTAAGATTATAGGGCGACTGGGTTATAAGATTAAAGGCGGTAATCTTGGAGAAGTTTACCGCCTAAGTGTGAGTGGCTGAACCAGAATCAATTACTAGCCGGAACCTCTTCGTACCAATCCGTCATATCGTCATACATCTCACCTTTTAATAAATGATATGGGGATTTATGGTAAATTTTAATGTCATGAAACGGGTCCGTTAGGATTTTGGTAAACCAGACTAACCCTGATTGAACCCCCATCAATTTAAATAAATGCAAGGTTCGGAATAACACTGCACCGATACCGATAAACAACCAAGTTATTGCGATGTTATTAATAAACTCATAACCATTGGTATGTGCTTCAAATAAGCCAAACAAGCTAGGTTCAAAATAAAGGACTAGCGGTACTAATGCCCAAATCGATAACAGCACCACTTTACGCTGCAGGTTGTACCCAACTTTAACTTCCTCTTTGTATTCGTGGCTTACGTCATTTACTTTGTCATAGGTTAATGGTTCAAAGAAAAAATGACCTGACTGTCTTAAAATCATCGACAATAACCAGCCTACAAGGGCAGCCGCTGCTGGGTAATAAAATACCAAAACATAACTCACAACAAAACACATGGCGCTGAGTAAATGTAAAAACTGGTTTATGCGATTGTGATGATAAAAGCGATGATCATCCCAACGTTGTTTTTTTAGTTCTTGTAAAAATGTCATAATATTTCCTGAGTTTTTAGTAATATTTCATTGTTTAAATTTATAATTAATTAACGGGATGGCCCTGCAGTAATGGATTTCCTACATTCACACGCCCCCCTTTTTGTAACTGTTCACAAAACTGATAATTAGCACTGGCAAATAAAATGATGGTAGAGCCATGTTGGAAATACCCCATTTCGTCTCCTTTATTAAACGACTGCTGGCAGCCAATTTTGTTTGGACCTTGGTATAACATGTCTAAAGTTGGTTCAATAAAATGAAATTTCATTGAGGCGACTAAAATTGCAGCCACCGGAACTAAGGTTAAATGATGTTGTTCAGAGCCCGTATGTAAGTCGATAACCGCACGTTCATTTTTACAAAAAAGACGTTCCACTTTTTTTAATGCAATGGGGTTCACATTCCAAGTATCGCCAGAAATGTAAGTTACCTGGCTTACAGCACAGTCAATCGGACTGTGAAATCTGTGATACATGCTGGATTTTAATCTTAGAGTGATGAATTTCCCGTTTTTGTATTTGTCACTGATGTATACCTCGGGGATCAGATCATTGATTTGATAGGGAAAGCCTTTCGCTTGGTATAACTTACCGTCAATAACTTCACCAAACTCACCAACAATGGCATCACAGGGGCTTGTCACGACTGAAGGTGTCTTGTCGATAACCCTTGCTCCGTCTTTTAACTCACGGGTAAAACAGTCGTGTAAGCTGGTAAATGTAGACTTTTTAGCTTCATCTAATCGTAAATCTTCAGCAAACCATCTCCATACAGTGATGGATAGCTTAGTGACAATTGGATTTTCAATTTTGCTGAATCGACCAATAAACAGGGTTAACCATCGCCTAGGTAATCGGTTGGTAACTAAAAAGTTAACTTGTTCACTAAAGGTTAAAGAATCCGTCGCTTTATTCATTATGATTGCCAATTACCTTATACAGTTAAGCTGGTTGCAGCTTTGTTTATGGGCGATAACGGTGAAGTGGTATTGGCTTTTAAATCCAAGGTCGACTCAGACATTCCTTTTTGAGAGGTATCTGCATAGAGTGGACTTTGGTTATAACCTGCAGGTAAGTCTAATCCCATGTTGGTTAAGAACTCAGCCATAATAGGTTCAGCTTGATATTGTTTGGCACGGATAAGAGCCTGAACTTTCATCTCATCTTGTAATGTTGGATTGGTAAAATACTCAAGGACTTTATTTGTCATTTGTTCTTTATTATCAACTAAAAAGCCGTTAATGCCGTCTTCTATGATGTCTTTAGGGCCTTTACAGTTATAGGCCAGCACTGGCATACCATGGGTAAAGGATTCAAGAATGACGTTACCAAAAGTGTCAAATTTAGAAGGAAAGATAAATAAATCTAAACTCAAATACAGTTGGGCTAATTGAGTCTTATTTTGCCAACCTACAAAAGTAGCATCTGGTAATGCTTGTTTTAATTCATCAGAAGCCGGACCTGTGCCAGCGACAACGATTTTTAACTCAGGTAGCTGTTGTTTGGCCGCGGTTAAAATACTGGGTAGATCAAATAACCCTTTTTCTTTACTGACTCGACAAGCAACCAAGAGTATCGGTGTGGATTCCGTTGCGCCTTTCACTATGCTTGATTTTGCAATGGGTAAAATAGAGTGATCTCGCTTTTGAGCGTGATGAGCCGTTAACTTGACCTGTTGTGGATTAAGCTGCATTTCAAAGCTTGTTAACCAGTCTTTATGTTCGTTATTTAATACAAAGATGCCATTGTATTGTTCATATAAGGCTCTAATTAAGCGTCGTACTCGGTCTCGCTCATATTGATTTAAGTTGGTTGTACTTTTGATGAAGTCAATCCAATCGGTATGCATAAAGAAGTAGCTTGGCACGTTAAACATTTGTTTGATAAACAATGAAACCACAGCCATTGGTCCCTCAGTAGAACAGATGATCCGATCGTATCCGCCTTTATAGAAAATACGTGTTATTTCCATTAGATCTGGAATTCGTATTTCTTGCTCTCCATATTTGGGAATATCGAAAGTTGCGACCGGACGAACAACATGAAGGTGAGATTCAGGATGAGCGTCGTTGTGACAAATTAAAAAGTCTACAGGTAAGTTTGAACGTTGAACTTCAGCCAGTTTGCCACTTAATGAATTTGAGACGCCATTTTTATCTTTTAACGTATCAGTTAAATACAGAGCGCGTTTTTGATGGGCATTTTTTCCAACGTAATGAGCAAATTCGTTTAACAGGTCTCTGTTTTGATATAGCACCCGAGTTGAGGCCAAAGTGGCACCTGCTAATATCGAGGAGATCAATACTGGAAAAGAGAGGTTATCTAATATTTGTCCTACTTGTATGTTACTGATGTTGTCTTGTTTTTTACCATCACCAAAAAATAAAGCGGTTAACTGGCTTGGCATTTCAAATTTACGGGTTAATTCTTCGGTTGTTAAATCGGATGGAATAAAACCATTATTCTTTTCTAAGGCATGGCTTACACGTTTTTTGATCAATTGATTTAAAAAGGTAAATAACTCATTAATCGACTCAGTTACGGTTTCGACAAATACTTCGTTAGACTGGTTTCTACTTTCAGCGATACGCTCTAAGTATTCGATGCAAAAACGATAATCTTTAGAAATTTTCCATTTAACTAATAAGTTAGGTTTTTTACCTTGTAGGGCGTCATGCACACATTCAAAAAACTTCATCGTTTTTTTGTTTTTTTGCATTTCAAGTAAAGCATTACTTAAAACAAAGCAGCCTATTTTGTCCCAAGTACCACCACGGTGCAGTAAAATACGTAACAAACCAGGGTCTTTAATCTTAGTGGCAACTTGAGCAAAATAATCTAATAAGGTGATGCTGAGCTTTTCATTTTCACCAACGGTACCAAAGGGGCGGATATTACCTTTTTTAATGGCTTCTAATGCCAACTCGGAAGGTTTTTGTGTTTTTAACCTTTGTTCTAAATCTGGGATATAGAGATAAGAACCACATAAGCCGGCAAACAGTCCGGTGTGATCATCTGAACCACCAGTCAGTATCTTTTGTTGACTTGGGTCAACGTTAAAATCAGCTGGATTTAAATTGTGTTTTTTAGCGTATTCATTGATTTTCTCTGGCGTTAAACCTTGTGCCCAATTTAACGTCAGTACGCTTTGCCATAAGTCTCGTTGTCCATTTAATACTTCAAAACGGGTAAACATCACTGCCATTTTTTCAAATAAACTCACGTCTATTTTGTCGTTTTTGGTATAAAAATATAATGGGTGAGGAACTATTAACGCAATATCTTGTTGTGCAGCATATTGAACAAATTCATATACGTTTTGACGTTTTTGGTTAAGTATTTTCTCTTGCTCTTGGTCAAAACCGTAAGTCAAAATATGGATATACAATTCGTATTCTGGAAAGTAACAAGTGAACTCGGCGGCAACCAATACATCAATGTTTTTTTCCTGCAGTGCCCAACATGAACGAGCGTTATTGTGGTTGGTGACGGTAATAACATCACAATCATTAGCTTGCAGGTGTTTGACTAACTTTTTCGTTTTTAGCCAAGTCTCTGGTAAGCGTAATATCCGCCCCCAAAGTTCATCAGGGATATCGCTGTTGTGATCGTGACAATGTAAGTCTATTTTCAAACAATCAGTAAGTGGGAAACGCTTTTCCTGCTCACTAATAAATTGGCCAAATTCATCCTGTAATGATTGTCTAAATCCTTTCTCCGACATTTGCGAGTCGCTAAAAGATTGAGTTAAACCAAGATATGACGATTTATCTGCATGTAATACGTTCATGATCCATATACCTTATCGCTGTTTGAGGTTTTAGCGTGAGTTAAGCTTGTTGGAGATTGTTCATTTTCGTTGGTTTTACCTTGGTGTTTATTTTTGCCTTTAACCTTGAAAGGCAGACTTGCATTTAACATGTCTTTTAAAAATTGTTGTTTAATGGATGAATTGCTTAACGTTGGGGAGTACCACCACCAGCCATCATTTCTCATTTGAATAGCGGACTCGATGAATAAGTGGATCACTTGATTAAAGTCGTCGTCGGTATAATCAAAGCTCATTATAAGTCGACCGGTTCCAAGCCAACTAAGCTCTAAACCATTGGATCTTAGATAAAACTGTAACATCCAGTTATAGGCACAGGGTTGTAAGTAATTGACGGATAATATGCTGTGCATATTGTCAATTTTGATTGGAATGTCCGACTCTTTTAGAAGCTGATTAAAATGGGCAACCCTACGTATCCAAGTTTGTTCTATGTTTTGATATAGTTTTTGGATTTCAGGCTCTGCAATACGTTCAAGAAATACATTCATCGCCCCTAATACATAAGGATGTGAATTGAATGTGCCTCGGGCAAGGGAGACATCTACAGGCTTGTCGTGTTTAAACCGTTTCATCAACTCGTGTTTTCCGGCTAATACGCCAACAGGTAAACCGCCACCTAAAGTTTTACCATAGGTCACCATGTCGGCCTGAATACCAAAGTAACCTTGGGCACCCCGATATGAAAGCCTGAATCCTGTGAAAACTTCATCAAAGATAAGCACTATATTGCGGTCTGTGCATATTTTTCTGATGCGTTTTAGCCACCTTGTATAGGTTGTTTTGTCAAAATGTGTGTTTCGGTCACTGGCAATTAATGACGCATCGGATGCTGAATCTGCATTAGGATGGAAAGCTTGTAATGGATTGATTAACACACAGGCAATATCGTGACGAGTCGATAGGACTTTTAAGGTTTGTTCACTTAAGTCTGCTAATGTGTAAACATCGTCTACTTTGCGTCGATTTCCAACCCCAGGTTGAACGCCGTCCCACCAACCATGATACGCCCCACATAGTCTGACTAAATGGGTCTTTTTAGTATGATATCTGGCCATTCTAACGGCTTGCATCACGGCCTCTGTCCCAGACATATGGAACGACACCTCATCAAGTTGTGAAATCGCTTTTATTTTAGCAACATTGTCTGCAATCAAGGGGTGATATGAGCCTAGAGCTGGGCCTAAACTTTCCACTCTTGCACTGCCTTGTTTTATACAGTCTTTATAAAATTCATAACCAAAAACGTTAACCCCATACGAACCCGATAAGTCATATCGCCATTGACCATCTAAATCTTTAACTTTGACCCCTTGGCTAGCATCAATCATGGATCCTAATTTGAAGACATCTGGAAGGTGGGTTCTAAATGGAAACGGGACTCGATACAAACTGGTAAATTGAACATCAGAAATGTCATCGGATATTTGTTGGTATTGGCCAATTGTTTTGACCGATTGTTTTTTTACCTTATTGGTGAGTGCGTTAAAACCTTTAATGCGTTGTTGTGCCACTTCTTCAGGTGCACCATCTACACAAAAATACTGTTGTGGTGAGTATTCAAAAAACTTAATCCATCCTGCTATTCTGCGTGACCATTTGCTATGTCCTCGCATTGATTTATGTTTGGCTTTTGACAGTCGAAGTCGAATAGCAAATTTTCTGAATAGTAAAAGGGTGGCGACGCAACCTAATAAAGACACGATCCATAATTCATTCATAAATATTCTCATTTGTCGTTTTAAACTAAGTTAACAACGACAAATGACAAATTTGTTGCAAAATTGTGTTGGTTCAATAACAGTAAAGCGTCATTAATATTTCACAGTTATTTTTGTTTTACCTTATTACTAAACTCAGGTCTCCAATGCGGTGTAGATATTAAAGGTATGACTTATGGTTAACAGTTGTTAATATCCAACGAGTTTCCCCAATGTCGTGATCTAAAGGCTGTGGCTTGTTTGCTTATTCTTAGTACAAGGGAGCCATATTAATATTGTGATACTTGTTAATAATGAATTAGTTAATTTAGCAAGTAATGTTTAACCGCGGATAGATTAAATGTGAGCAGTTTAGTTTGAAACAGATTTTATTAGTTATATTTTCTTTTTGTTTACACTTCGTTTTAGTGAAGTTTGGCTCGTTGTTCACATTACCTTTTGGCTATGCGAGTATTGTTTGGCCTGTAACAGGCGTCATTTTAGGCATGTACTTTTTATTTGGTCGTTGGATCTTAATAGGTGCATTACTCTCATCTTTATTAGCTTTTTATCAAGACAGTCATTTAGCATTTCTGCCAAATTACCTAACGGCGTCGTTGGCGGTCATAAACATAATTCAGTTAGTTTTTACTAAATATCTAATTGTTCGACTTTGCAAACTGCCTATCAATATTAATAAACCTTACAACACGATTAAGTTTTTAATTCTGACCGGCCCTTTTAGTTCATTCATATTCAGCGTTATCTTTTTTGTGATACTTTGGTTCGGAACTGCCCTGGAACTAGAAGTCTTAATGTACATCTGTACGGTTAAGTGGGTTGGCGAGTTTTTTGGAATTGTATTTTTAACGCCAATATTTTTGTTCTTGTACAAAAATGATTTTGTTAGAAGAACAAGACGGGGCAAGGCCGCCATTATTACAAGTGTGTTTAGTTTTATATTGATCACTTCCCTGTATTTAGTTGTTAGCAATATTGATTACAAAGAAAAACAACTAAACTTTATAAACACCACAGAGCCATTTATTGAGCAATTTAATATTACTCAAACCAAAATAAAACACCATATAAAGTCTTTAGATGGGCTGTTTCAAGCGAGTTCATATATTGGAAGAAGTGAATTTGAATTGTTCACCAATAAGATTAACAGCGATGATACTAAAATTAGAGCACTGGCTTGGCTACCTCATATTACCCACGAACAAAGAGATGAATTTGAACAATCGTTAAAAAATGAAGGTGTTACTAATGCCCAAATTAGCCAATTAACCAATTTAGGTATGATCACGGCCTTAAAACAACCTTATTACCTCCCCGTGTTTTATATAGAGCCAATGCAAGAGAATCAATCCGCAATAGGATTAGATGTGTCTACCCATCCGGTTGTCAGTGAAAGTGTGATGAAAGCGATACACAATAAAAATTATGCCATCTCGCCATTATTATCCCTAGCTCAACAACAAGATAAACTGTCCGGCATTATTGTTTACTATCCCATTTACATAAAAAATGAAATTGGCATAGAGCAATTTACTGGACTGGTGGAAGTGATATTTGAGATTGATGTCCTGCTTTCTGACATATATAAACAATTAGGTGAAGGGAATTTCACTTATCAGCTTAGTTATGATGATAACAACAACCTATTCAAACAAGAAAGCCATCACGAAGACAGTATATTTACCTATTCATTTGATATTACTATGTTTGATAAGAATGGGTCGTTAACATTTGATAGTACAACAGAATTTGAATATAAACTGATCAACTGGGCGCATTTAAGCATCATGGTGGTCGGCCTAATTATAGGTGTTATCTGTGTCATGTTTGTTTTTTTTATTGTTAGCTTTAATTCAAACTTAACCCGAAAAGTAACAGAAAGTACCGCTGAGTTATTAAAAAAGAACGATGAATTAGAAGCGGCTAATCAGGCTAAAAATTTATTTTTAGCCAATATAAGTCATGAGTACCGCACACCACTTAACGCAATTATGGGTTTTACCGAAATTGCAAAACGTGAAACAACGGACGAAGTTGCAAAACAATACCTCGCTAAAATAGACAATGCGTCTGATATTTTATTGAACATAGTTAATGACGTATTAGACCTAACGAAAATGCAAGCCGGTGAGATGGCTTTGGAAAGTATCGCTTTTCAACCTTCTGCCGTTACCACCTCTGTGGTTGAAATGTTCAACAGTAAAGCGAAAGAAAAGTCCATTAGTTTAACCTGTGATTTTGCGCCATCTTATGACCTTTGGGTTCAAGGGGATGAATTAAGGTTTAAACAGATCATTATTAACTTACTTAACAATGCGATTAAATTTACCGACAATGGCGGCGTTAGTATTTGGGGGGAGTGTATTGATAATGTTGACAGAACAAGAACCCTATTATTAAAAGTAATTGATACCGGCATTGGGATTAAACCAGAAGATCAGGAAAGATTGTTTTCTTCTTTTGCGCAGGCAGAAAGCGCCACAACTCGTAAATATGGTGGCACTGGATTAGGTTTGTCTATAGTGAAGCAGTTATGCGGGTTAATGGGCGGAGACATACAACTAACCAGTGATGTTGCTAAAGGAAGTGAGTTTACGGTGAAACTAAACTTACCTAAATCCGTACCATTATCCAAAGAAAGTCGTGCTGGTCAGCAACTTGGATCGTCTAAAACTGGTGCCATCAAAGACATGAATGTTTTGGTTGTAGAAGATAATAAAATCAATCAAACCATAGTTCAAAAACAGCTTGTATCGCTAGGAGCCCGTTGTGATCTTGCTGATGATGGGCAACAAGCGTTGAATTACCTTAAACATAATACGCCAGATTTAATCTTGATGGATATTCAAATGCCGGTGATGGATGGGTTTACCGCGTCAACTAAAATAAAACAAGATCTGCGTTTACAACATATTCCAATTGTTATTTTAAGCGCAAGTGTGGGTAAAGAAGACCGAGATAAAGCGTCGTCATTAGGAATAGTTGATTTTATTTACAAACCTTTCAAACAAGCTGATCTATTCAAGGCGTTAAGTAAATATTCCACGATAGATAAAATATAACTATTTTAAATAATACTGTATACATAAACAGCACTATATACTAAACTAAATGTTAAATAGATTATTATAAAAGTAACCGTTTGAAACTCTATATTGCAGAAAAACCAAGTTTAGGTAGAGCCATAGCTGCAGCATTACCCAAACCACATAAAAACTTAAAAACCCATATTCAAGTGGGTAATGGTGATGTGGTTACTTGGTGTATTGGTCATATATTGGAGCAAGCTGAACCTGAAAAATATAATCCTGATTATAAAAAGTGGAATGTTGCTCACTTACCTATAGTGCCTGAAAAGTGGCAGCTACAACCCAAAATCCAAACACGTACACAATTAACTGCAATTAAAAGCTTATTAAAAAATGCGACTCAAATAATACATGCTGGCGATCCAGATCGCGAAGGTCAGTTATTAGTAGATGAAGTCATTGATTATTTGAAAGTAAACAAAACTAAAAAACAGCAAGTTCAGCGTTTATTAATAAGTGACTTAAATTATTCAGCGGTTAAACGCTCGTTAGAAAACTTGCAACCCAATTCAAATTTTATGCCTTTATCCATTTCTGCATTAGCGCGTTCTAGAGCAGATTGGTTGTACGGCATTAACTTAACTCGTGCCTATAGTTTACAAGGCCAAAAAGGCGGTTATAACAGTGTATTATCGGTAGGGCGTGTGCAAACGCCTATTTTAGGGTTAGTCGTCAATCGCGATAGAGAAATAGATGAATTCACCCCACATGATTATTATGAAGTTGATGCGTATATTCAAAATAAAGACGTAAGTCATGAGTTTGGAGAGTCGGTTCATAGCTTTAAAGCAAAATGGAAACCGAGTGCAGCTTGTTTACCACACAGTGATAATCAACAGCGAGTTATAAACAAAGCGTTAGCGCTTAATGTTGCTAAACGTATAACGGATCAAGATGCTGTGGTCACCGAGTTAACAAAACAAGATAAAAAGCTCAATCCTCCTCTGCCATATAACTTGTCGAGTCTGCAAATTGATGCTGCTAAACAGTTTTCATTAAATGCCAAAATGGTGTTGGATGTATGCCAAAGTTTATACGAAAAACACAAACTTATTACTTATCCTAGATCTGATAGTCGTTATTTACCTAATGAACATTTTGCTCAAGCGCCAAGTATCATTAAGCACCTAAAGTCTTGTGACGAAAAGCTGAGCCTGATGGCAAATAACGCAGATGCAAGTTTAAAAAGTAAAGCGTTTAATAGTGCGAAAGTCACAGCACACCATGCCATCATACCCACTGAAAAGTCATCGCAAAATATCAGTTTAAATCCATTTGAGAAAAGCGTGTATTTTCTTATATGTCGTCAATATTTAGCGCAGTTTTATCCGGTTTATAAATACCAACATTGCCATGTTGAATTAACCATAGCTGGTGGAATATTTGTTGTTAATGCTAATGAAGTTCAGCAGCTCGGTTGGAAAACATTATTTCAATACAAAGATAAAGTTAAAGATAAAAATAAAAGTGACGAACAAGAATTACCGCCTTTGGCGTTAAACGATGTTCTGCATTGTGTTAAAGGTGAAGTGGTAGAAAAGCAAACCCAAGCGCCGGCGCCATTTACCGACGCCACACTATTAGCGGCAATGACAGGTATCGCTAAGTTTGTTACTGATAAAGAAATTAAAAAAGTATTAAAGGAAACCGACGGGTTAGGCACAGAAGCTACTCGTGCCGGTATTATCGAGTTGTTATTTAAACGAGGCTTTTTAGTCCGAGTGGGTAAAGCAATTAAGTCGACCGACGTTGGCAAAACGCTGATTAATGCGTTACCCGAAAAAGCGTCAACCCCAGACATGACAGCGCAATGGGAAGCCACTCTTAATGATATATGTGAACAAAAAGTAAATTATCAAAGCTTTATGCAGCCTTTGTTGTCGGTATTGAACACTATGGTTGCTCAAGCACAGCAGCAAGACTTCTCGTCGTTACCTAAAGTGGCCTTTAAGCCAAAAGGTAAAAATAAATATACGAGTAAAGCAAAAGCTGGCAGGGCAAACCATAAATCTAAAAATAAAGTGGCTTAACTCGATTGATATTGTGAACATAAACAATAAAAAATTTAAAACAAAGAGTAAAATGATTGGCGTCAAGTTTACTTCGTGGTAAATTTCGGCAAATTTTTTAGGAAGTTAGTGATATGCCAAAGGCAAGTGATATAAAGAAACATGCAGCTATCGACTTTAATGGTCGAGTAATGATCGTCAAAGATATTGAGCGTTCTGTACCTCAAGGTCGAGCTGGCGGAAGTTTGTATCGTATGCGTATGTACGATGTGGTGACTGGTAGTAAAGTAGATGAAACCTTTAAAGACAGCGATATGTTGAACTTTGCAGACCTTACTCGTCGTGCCGCTATGTTCTCTTATATAGATGGCGATCAATATGTGTTTATGGATAACGAAGACTACACGCCGTATAACCTGAATGCGTCCGTTATTGAAGAAGAAATTCTATATATAAATGAAGACACAGTTGGCCTGCAAGTTATTTTGATTGAAGGCACTCCAGTTGCACTAGATTTACCTGCGCATGTTGAATTGGTGATTGAAGAAACGGCACCAGCGTTAAAAGGTGGTTCTGCCACTGCTCGTACGAAACCTGCAACATTATCGACTGGATTAGTGGTGCAAGTACCTGAGCATATTTCAACCGGTGATAACATTAAAGTGAGTACCACTGAACAACGATTTTTAGGTCGAGCGGATTCTAAATAATCAATCGCTACCATAAGATAATTTATAAAAAAGCAGACTAATAGTCTGCTTTTTTGATTTTAACGTTTTAAAAACTTGTTGTTTATTAAATGTTTGCCAAAGGTCACATATTTACGTTACTTTTATTTAATTGAATATTGCTTTGTCGAACATACACAGCACTTACTTAAACGAGAGTATTAAATGTTAAAAAAAGAATATGATTTTATTGTTGTAGGTGGTGGATCAGCAGGGTGTGTTTTAGCAGCAAGGTTAACAGAAAATGCGCATTTTAATGTTTTGTTAATTGAAGCCGGATCTGATGATAAAAACGTCGCCGCGGTTCATGTGCCAGCAGGCGCAGTGGCGATGGTGCCCACTAGATATAAAAATTGGTCATTTAATACCACGGAACAAAAACAATTAAACAATCGCCGTGGTTATCAACCAAGAGGTAAGGTACTAGGCGGCTCTAGTGCAATAAATGCGATGATTTATACCCGAGGCCACCAGCAAGATTACGACGACTGGAAAGATTTAGGTTGGGGCTGGGAAGAGGTGCTCCCTTATTTTATCAAGTCGGAAAATAATTTAGCAATCAAGGGCGAACTTCACGGCAATCAAGGCCCTTTATTTGTCAGTAACTCTCGTTCTAATCATCCTATTGCCAATGCCTTTATTAAAGCTGGCGAGTTGCTAGGTCATAAGGTTAATCAGGACTTTAATGGCGCTGACCAAGAGGGAATTGGCCGTTATCAAGTTACCCAAATAAATGGCAGACGTTGTAGCGCAGCTAAAGCGTACTTGACTCCAGAAGTGAGACAACGTGACAACTTGACGATTTTAACGGACAGTCGTGTAACCAAATTGTTATTAGATAACAAACAATGCATTGGTGTAGAAGTAATTTCAAATCACCAGTTATTAACGGTGATGGCGAGCAAAGAAGTCATTTTAAGCGCCGGTGCGTTCATTTCCCCACAAATATTATTATTATCAGGCATCGGTGCTAAACAGGATATTGTGCCTTTTGGCATTGAACATCATCATCAACTGGCTGGAGTAGGTGAAAATCTTGAAGATCATTTAGACTTTATAACCAGTTACAAAGCGAATACTCATAAGATATTTGGATTGTCTGTTAAAGGTATCGGCTTTTTTACTAAAGAAATTATTAAATACTTATTTAAACGAAAAGGGATTTTAACCTCCAACTTTGCTGAAACCGGCGCATTTTTTAAGACAGATCCAAATTTAACCAGACCCGATGTTCAATTGCATTTTGTAGTAGCGGTAGTGGAAGATCATGCTAGGAAAATACGTTCATCGTTAATACATGGCTTTAGTAATCATACCTGTGTGTTGCGCCCTAAAAGTAAAGGCACCGTAAAATTAGCGTCAAATGATCCAATGACTGACCCTGTAATCGATCCTAACTTTTTATCTGATGAAGCAGATATACAGACCATGTTAAAAGGGGTCCGTTTATCTAATGAGATAATGCAACAAAACCCACTTAAACAATACACTAACGCGTCATTAGATAATGAATACCATTTGTCAGACGAGGAGTTAATAGAAAAAATTAGAGCCAAAGCAGATACCATCTACCATCCAGTCGGTACTTGTAAAATGGGTATGGATGATATGGCTGTTGTGGATACTAAATTGTGCGTACATGGCATTCATGGGTTAAGGGTCGTAGATGCTTCTGTTTTCCCAAATTTAATGGGGGGGAATACCAATGCACCCACGATAATGCTAGCAGAAAGGGCCAGTGATTGGATAAAACAGGACTGGGATAGTTAACGACTTAAGTATGAAAATGGTGATAATAGAATGTTTTTTATTCGAATTGTTGATCAATACAAGTCTTATTTTTAAAATTCCTGTATACTCCGCCATCCATTTTTATCTGTAGCCCTGCATAAAGAGTAAATAGACTCATTTGTGCACATTTAGTCATTAGGACAAGTTAGCATGAATTTTTCATCTTTAGATTTAGCCCCAGAATTGCAACAGGCAATTGATGCATGTGGTTACAGTAAAATGACGCCTATCCAACAGCAAGCCATTACCCCGGCTCGCAGAGGTAAAGATGTATTGGCGAATGCTCAAACGGGTACCGGTAAAACCGCGGCCTTTTCAATCCCAGTGTTACAAAAATTAGTAGATAGACCGCGAACAACAGACTCTAAACGACCGAGAGCATTAATATTAACGCCAACACGTGAATTGGCAGAGCAGTTAGCTCAGACTATAGGTGAGTATGCTCAGTTTTTACCGTTTAACGTGACTGCCTTGTACGGCGGCGGAAAAATGAGTGGCCAAGCGGCCAAACTTAAAAAGGGTGTCGATATATTAATTTCTACCCCTGGGCGTTTGTTAGAGCATATTGAAGTTTGTAACGTTGATTTATCTGAAGTTGAATTTGTTGTGTTAGATGAAGCCGATCGAATGCTTGATATGGGTTTTATTACTGACGTACAAAAATTAATGAATTTTACTGCTAAAACCCGTCAAACCTTATTATTTTCAGCAACTACCTCACATGCGGTTAGTGAATTAGCTAAAAAGATTTTAAAAAATCACACAGTAGTCAGTGTGGCAAAACAAAATGTTACGGCCGATACCATTGAACATGTTATGTATCCGGTTGAGGAGCGTCGTAAGGTTGAATTATTTAGTGATTTACTAGAAGAGTTTAACTGGTTCCAAGTATTGGTTTTCACCAGCACCAAAGAACAAGCCGATAGATTGTTAGCGTCATTACAATCAAAGCGTATAGAAGTTGCGGTGTGCCATGGCGATATTAAACAAGGTGCAAGACGTAGAGCATTAGCGGATTTTAAATCGGCCAAAGTACAAGTGCTTATTGCAACAGAAGTTGCAGCTCGCGGCATCGATATTCAAGGTTTAGATTGTGTGGTTAACTTTAATTTGCCTTACTTACCAGAAGATTACGTCCATAGAATTGGTCGTACAGGTAGAGCAGGTAATAAAGGTCGCGCAATTTCGTTTGTTAGCCGTGAAGAAGAGCAGGTTGTAGATAAAATCCAACGTTTGATTGGCACGAAAATCAAACGTATTTCTAGACCTGGTTATGAAGTGAGTAACAGAAGTAGCTTACTTAAAAATATTGAATCGCAAGTAAGACCTAATAGAGCAAACAAAGCAACAGAAACTCAAATTGAGCGAGTTGGACGATTTAAAAAAGGCCGTTTAGGCGGTGTGGTAAAAAAGAACAAACCTGCTAAATAACACCAATTAGCTACGTTATTGGCTGTATTCGAATGAGTACGGCCAATTAATGAATAGTTATGCGAAATTTCCGAATCTTCATTATTTCTTATAATATTTAAACCTCAAAGATTCTATTGATACTTAACAAGTTTTTCCTCTACTATAGCCTAATACCAATTCTATTAAGTATTCAATCACTCAGCGTCATATCAGAGCTTTTAGTTCGAGACGTTCGAATGCAGTAATACTGGACGTCTTTCAAATTCGAGCAACAAAGAAATAGAAGCTCTGAATGACGTCTTTGATGGGACTAAAAGGTATTAATACGGCTTCACAAGATTTTGACGTAGGATAACTATGCCTTCTATCTTGTTTCTTGTCTTAATACCTTTTAGTTCCCACTGAGAGACAGAATGCTTAATAGAATTGGTATAATAACAAGACTATAAAATTTAATGTCTACGCTATCAAGTGAGGGAAAAATGAGACGAGCTACATCAATTATCCGCAAACATCGCGCGGCTGAAAAAGTATATGTATCAAGCAATTCACGTGACAATCAATACATTCTTGCAGAAATGCCATTAACCGATAAATTATTAGAACTCGTGGTTGGTGATGTTGATTTAACAAGTAAAAGTCCTTACCAAAAGTTTTATCAAAAACTATCTAAAATTGCGTTTGAAGTGATTGAAAAACACGGTATAGAACACGCTAACTTTGTTGCTAATAGCCGTCTTGTACGTGTTCGTTATAACGACGAACAGCAAGTGATACATACAGCACAACAATCATTTTTCTTTTATAGTCCTAAACATAACAGTACCTTTAAAGGTTACTTTGACGGCAGCAAACGTTCGAATAAAGTTAAGTTTTTATTTTTAGCCACAGGTGATGAGTTACGAGTTCACTCTGCAGAATTTCATAAAAAAATATATGCTGCGGTGCAAGAGATCTCTGAACGAATTGGTTTGGAACCGGGTGATTTAAAACTTAAAGATCACCAACATCTTACTTTCGATATTTATGCGAAAGAAAAAGGCAATAAAGGCACGATTACTCATACCTTCAGAGAAATATCAGACCGATATACACGTCAAGGTCACCCAATTGAAGGTGATCATACAACCATTACTTACGCTGTAGTTAACATTCCAATGGCCAGACGTTTACTAAAAGGCGTTGATATTGATTATGATAACAGCTTACCATTTGAAGGTTTTTATCAGAATTTTGAAAAGGTATTTAAAGATGCAGCTATCAAACATGATGTGAAACATGCCGCTATGATCGCCAATGGGTTGTCTCCAATTGTTCGTTATGACGAAACAGAAAAAGCGATTTTAAATGGTGAATTAATCTCGTTAGGTTTTAACCCTCACAAAGAAGAAGGCAGCATTGTATGTCAGTGGGAAGGGGATAAGTTAGTAGATAACATTCGACTGGTCTTCTTTGCCGTAAATGCGGATGAAACCAACAATACGTACGGTAAATTTGCTAACCAAGTTATTGATGCCACTAAATCATTAACAGAACAGTTAAACTGGAAAAAATCGAAAGATGAAGTGGTGATGCGATTACATCAACATATTGTTAGAAAGGTATAAGGGTACTTTTTACACTCATTTTTGATAATACGAAATCGTTTTAAAAACGGCACTTTATATAAGTGCCGTTTTTTTATGCGAAGGCTTTGTGGTCTTGATTGTCTTGCAAAAATGTATGCAGTTTAGCAACCGGTAAAGGACGGCTAAAGTAATACCCTTGTATCTCCTGACAACCCATGTCTTTTAATATATTTAAATGTTCGAGCTCTTCAACACCTTCTGCAATTAAGGTCAGTCCTAAGTTTTTACCTAAGTCGACAATGGCACTCACTATTGCTTTATCAGCTTCATTGGTATTTACATTAAAAATAAACGACTGGTCTATTTTTAACTTATCAATAGGGAACTGTTTTAAATAACTTAATGAAGAATAACCGGTACCAAAGTCATCAATAGATAACATTAAACCGACGGCTTTGAGTTTATGTAATAAATCAATGGTGTCGGACTCGTTATACATGATCACACCTTCTGTGATCTCCAGTTCAATGTTTTTAGCGGGTACTTGAGTAAAGGCTAAAGCACCAACGATCATGTCGTAGAAATTTGGGTGTTGGAATTGTTGTGGCGATATATTGATGGCGACAACGATATCTTTATAACCTTGATCGATTAGGTATTTAGCTTGTTTACAGGCATTAATAGTGATCCACTCTCCTAACGGAATGATTAATCCTGACTTTTCAGCCAAAGGTATAAATTCGGCTGGGGAAATAAACCCGTCTGGTGTAATCCAACGAATTAAAGTTTCCAATCCAACAATTTGACCATTTTGAATATTTAATTGAGGTTGGAAATATAATTCTAACTCTTTGTTACTTATTGCAACCCGCAGTTGCTCGGTCAATGCGAGCTCTTTTGAAATGGTTTCACCTAGCGGTTGAGAATAAATAATTAACGATGAGTGTTCCGTTGCAATGGCTTGATCAAGCGCAATATTTAAACACTTAATGATACTGCTTTTATCTTTTGCGTGTTCAGGAAAACAACAGAATCCAAAATCTAATTCGATATGTTTTGCGTTGCAAAACGCTTCACGTTCAATTTTAGTTTCTATTTGATGCACTATTTTGTGTAAACGTTCAGTGCAAAAGTCGGCTTCTATAATAATAGAAAACTGTTTTTCAGAGGTTTTATAAAAAGTGAATGGGTAATCATCAATAATATCATTTAACAAAGGTTGCAATAACTCGGCAACTTCTTGTAATACTTTGCCCGTTTGCTCTATCCCTAGCTGTGATACTAACTTACTGTAATTTCTTACCTCAATGGAGCCGATTACAAAGTGAGCGTTAAGCTCACATTGATCGTTTAAAATTTCATAAAATTTATTTTTGTTATACAACCCAGTAGATTGATCGTGATAGGCCTGATAATTCAACTTATCTTCAGCCAGTTTTCGCTGAGTAATGTCCGATAAATGCAGATCCCAAGTTTCCATATCTTCTAGCCAATGAATTTCACAATCAAGTGTTTTGCCACCAATGATGAATTCAAAACGTCGATGGGGTTGTTTGCAATTTAATATATGTTGTTGTGAAGTCATTACTTGGTTTTTAAGAGATTGATAAAAAATATCATCACTTAAATTTAGAGCTGTAATCAATTTTTTCGTGGCTGGATTGGAAAATACTAGGTTATTGTTTTTATCTAAGCTAATGATTGGATTTGGGTTTCGTTGAGGGAATAAAGCTAAACGTTTATTTTTCCCCGACACCAAAATATAGCTCTTAATATAACGGCCAATAAAAGTGGCTAATACCAATATCAAAACACTGTAAGCTAATACAATATATGAGGTTTGAGCCAAATTTTGTTTAGTATTTGTATACTGCTGCATAACACGTTTGTCGGTGTCTGCGGCGATACTTTGGACAATAGGTTTGGTTTGCTGACGATACATAGAAAACATTTCTAGATGTTCTCTTGCAGTATCCCATTTACCGCCTGCGCCAGATTGCATATTTTCATCGAATATTGCCGCAAGATCTGTAATTTTCTTCTGTGTTTTGGATAAATCAGTAATTTGTTGCGGGGCGACGTTGTGTTCTTGTAGGTCTTTTAACAGTTGATTAATATTTAATGAAGCTTGTTTGAAATGCTCACTATATAAATCACTATCTTGGTTGGCGTAATATTCATTTAAATACAACTCTTGTTCGGTTAACGACGAGTCTAATTTTTGTAGTTGACCAAAAATAGGGATCTCATGTTCAATCAGAATTGACGCACTGCGTTCAATTTTATCGGTTGAGTAGTATACAAATGCCGATAGTAAAATGCCGAGCGATACAATAACGCCATAAATACGGTTTGCATTGCGTTGTAATGATGCGCTATTGATTTCCAAGTGTACTTTTCCCATCTCATCTAACCGTTTAGTATTTGAGCCTCAACTTAATAAGACCGTGTGTTTAAAATAAAATTACAACGCAGTGAACAAAACCAATAAAACCAGCGTAAGCTGGTTTTATTAAATCAATGTTAGTGGTTAATTCACTATTGAGATAAATTCAGGTTTTGAATATGCTCATGAGTATGATCGGGTTCAACTTCAGTAACATGATCATTTCTGATGGCTTGTTCTATGCCTTTTTTATCAGATAATACACGATGAAGTTTTTGTACCGCACTGGTTACCGCTTGAAACATGTCGTCTTTGGTTTCTTTAATAGTGACTTTTTGAGAATGAAATACCGTATCCATTTCAACCATGGCAACTTTTTTGTTGTCGATTGATAGAATAACGTTAACTGCAATGATGTCTGGGAAGTGCTCGCTTATTTTTGTAAGTTTTTCAGAAGTGTGTTCTTTGATTGAATCTTTGATTTGTAAATGGTGACCGGAAATATTAATTTTCATAAACTACCTTAGTACAAATGTAACAGTGGAAAAATTAAAGCTTACATCTTTATATTAGTCAGAATTGAATAAGATGCAATGACTAAAACAGATTAAATAAATTAACCTGAAAAACGATTGGTTTATTTGGTAAGATCTTGTTTTGGTTAGAATATGAGCGTTTCAAATTATGTCGTTTAACACTTTAGGTTTACACTCGTTATTATTAGATGCGTTAACTGAAACTGGTTATGATACTCCAACGGATATTCAAGCTGAAGCCATCCCTCATATTTTAAATGGGGTAGATGTGATGGCCGGTGCACAGACCGGCACAGGCAAAACCGCCGCGTTTACTTTGCCTATTTTGCACAAGTTACTACTATCTGAAGACGACGGTTCCTCAAATGAGTCTTCAATTAAAAGAGTCAAAGCACTTATCCTTACACCAACCCGTGAGTTAGCCCAACAAGTTCACAAAAGTGTAAATACGTATGCCAACAAAACAACTCTCAAAACGGCCTTAGTGTATGGCGGTGTCAGCATTAAAAATCAAATTGATGATTTACAACAAGGTGTTGATATCGTTATTGCGACCCCAGGACGTTTATTAGATCATCTTTATAATCAGAATATTAGCTTAGAGCATGTTGAATATGTGGTATTTGATGAAGCCGACAGAATGTTAGATATGGGCTTTAAGGACGAAATTAGCCGCATCACCAAAAAACTACCTAGTGTTAGACAAACGTTATTATTTTCTGCCACCTTTGATGAGTCCATTTTTAAACTAAGTAAACGTTTATTAAATGATGCGGTATTAGTTGAAGTTAACCAACGTAATGCCGCTGCTACCACAGTTGAGCAAGTGGTTTACAATATTGATGCAGACAGAAAACGTGAATTGATATCTCACTTAATAGGCTCAAAAAACTGGCATCAAGTGTTAATTTTCACACGTACAAAACAAGATGCGGATGCGTTAGCAAAAGAGATGAAACTTGATGGTATTAAAGCAGAATCAATTCATGGTGATAAATCGCAAGGTGCAAGAGAAAGAGTTTTAGAACAATTTAAAACGGGCACCATTAGAGCCTTAGTAGCAACGGATGTTGCGGCGCGTGGTTTGGATATTCAAAACTTAAATTACGTGATCAATTATCAATTACCCTATATTGCCGAAG
This sequence comes from Psychrosphaera sp. F3M07, assembly GCF_018860345.1. Taxonomy (GTDB): domain Bacteria; phylum Pseudomonadota; class Gammaproteobacteria; order Enterobacterales; family Alteromonadaceae; genus Psychrosphaera; species Psychrosphaera aquimarina. The sequence continues at coordinate 119,304 of NZ_JAHKPJ010000021.1, forward strand.
ATTATATTCACCGTATCGGCAGAACAGGCCGAGCAGGTAATCAAGGATTGGCTATTTCCTTATTAAGTGTTGGTGAAGAATACTTGTTGGAAGAAGTTGAAGCTGTGTTGGATACTCGATTGTTACAACAGTGGTTGCCCGGTTATGAGCCTGATTTAACTAAGAAACCGACGAATAACCGTAAAAACACTAAAAGTGCACAAAAACAAAGAGCTGGGCGCAGAGCGGCAGGAAAACGAACTGGCAATCGTTCACAGGCTAAAAGATAACATACTGTTTAGCTAACAATCGTTAATTAGATAGATAGAAATAAATTAAAAATTTAACAAATTAAGGTAGTGTTTCATGTTTGATGTCAATAACAAACCAAAGGGCTTAGTAAGAATTTATCGGGCGACGTTAAATTCTGCCAGAGCATTTAAATGGTTGTTTTCTAACGAATCTGCGTTTAGGCAAGAGTTATTATTATTAGTCTTGGCTGTGCCAGTGACTTTTTGGTTAAACATCACGATTACACAACAAATTATATTAATTCTGGCTGTATTATTTGTCATATTCACTGAGATAGTAAATACCGCAATAGAAGCGGTTGTAGATAGAGTTGGATTAGAAATTCATCCGTTGTCAGGTTTAGCTAAAGACTTAGGGTCTTTAGCTGTCGGTCTTAGTTTGATAATGGCTGTATTAGTTTGGATCGCGGTTTTAATTTAATAATTCTTTCACGATCAATTCTAACAAAAAGGTTTCTCTTTCAATGGACATACCTTTTTTGTCGCTGTGTTTGATGGTTTTTTTGTTGTGATTGATGGCCTCATGAATATTTATCCACTTTGGGCTCATGCCGTTGTTAATTTCATGGGCTTCAAACTTAGGTTCAAGTAAGACTTCGTCAATATTGCAGAGGAAGCAATAAGACTCCATATGCACTATATCGTAGTCTGGTTTATACCAAGGACGAAATTCTTCATATAAGCCAAATTCTTGAATGTTTGTCACATTCTGCGCACCGGTTTCTTCTTCTAATTCACGTATTAATCCGGATATTACATCCTCACCTTGTTCTATGCCGCCACCGGGTAAGCTGTAGTCATGATATCGCTCTGTGTATAACAACAGAATATTTTGACCATTTAATACGATAGCCCGTGTGGCTTTACGGTTAAAACTTGAAACATGAATATCTTTAATATCGGGATGAACTGAGGATTTTAATAAACGCAAAATGAATAACTCTAATCTGGTAGTGAAGTTTCATAAGAAACAGAAACTTGTATATGAAACACAAAATTAAACGGGGAGTTTATCAGTTACGAGTATTAAAATTAACTTTTGAATTTAATCATCCCTTTACAAGGCCATTCAGTAATTTATTATTCTGCTTATAAACATCCATTCATCTATTAAGAAGTTTAAATGATCATTCATAATCAGGTTCATGATATTCCAACGCCGACTGGTGTTATGCGTACTAAGGTGTATAAACCACAAGAGCAGGGCACTTATCCTGCTATCGTATTTTATTCAGAGATATTTCAATTAACGGCGCCTATTGAAAGAACGGCGGCAATTTTGGCTGGTCATGGTTTTGTGGTATTAGTTCCAGAGGTCTTTCATGAGTTAAACCCAATTGGTACTGTTTTAGGTTATGACGATGCGGGTAAAGACAAAGGCAATCAGGATAAGTGGACTAAGCCGCTTGAACATCACGATAGTGATACGCAAGCAATGGTGGAATTTATTACATCACAAGATTACTGCACGGGTAAGATTGGCGTAATGGGAGTATGTATTGGTGGCCATTTGGCGTACAGAGCTGCATTAAATGAACATGTATTAGCGGCTTGCTGTTTATACGCAACGGATATTCACTCAGATACGTTACCTTGTGAGAAAGGGAACGACAGCTTTACCCGTACTAAAGATATTAAAGCCGAATTGCAAATGATTTGGGGCAAACAAGATCCACATGTTCCAGATGAAGGAAGAATGAAAATACATTTAAACTTAATTGCCAGTGGCAACACTTTTACATGGCATGAATTTAACGCGCAACATGCTTTTATGCGTGATGAAGGCGACCGATTTGATCCTGCATTAGCAATGCGAGTTTATGGTATGGCGGTGGAATTGTTTAATAGAACCTTGAGTTAGTTGATTTCCTGACTAACCATAGTGTTGATAACAATGTAGGAGATATGTGTTATCTCCTGCATCCTTATATAACGACAGTGATCGTTATTTTAGTTATATTTTTATAGAATTTCTTTCACACGGCCAACTTCGCCAGATTCAAGTATTACTTTAATACCATGTGGGTGCGTTGGGCTATTGGTCAGTATTTTTCGTACAGTACCTTCCGTTAACTCACCTGTACCTTGATCTAACTTTTGTTCGATATTGACTGCGATTCCAATGAGAATGTTTGACCTGTTATTTCCGTTCATTTAATTACTTCTTTTTAATTATGAGGTTCAGTTATAAACGCCTAACGCGCAATATGCCAGTTATATTTTGCTGGTTAAAAAATAAACGCTTGTGGTTGGTCAAACTTGTGTTATGATGCGCCCCGCCTTTAGAGGCTATATTTATTTTGTTACCCGCTTTATGTTATATAAATTTTAATCATTACCTTGTTATTTGATTGTAGATTTCCATCATAAGCTCTAATCAATTAAGTAAATTCTAAGGCTCCACCGGTGAATACTCACCGTAATTAAATTTTATATAAGGTTACAAACATGTCAAAAACTACTGGCGTTGTTAAATGGTTTAACGAAGAGAAAGGTTTCGGATTTTTAACTCAAGACGAAGGCGGTAAAGACGTATTCGTTCATTTCCGTTCAATCGCTTCTGAAGGTTTCAAAACGTTAAAAGACGGTCAACGTGTTGAATTCAACGTTGAAGACGGACAAAAAGGTCCTCAAGCTGCTAATGTAGTAGTTCTTTAATTAGTATTTAACTAATTAAACGAAAGAAAAGCTCGGTTTACCGGGCTTTTTTTGTGCCTGTATTTTGTTACTATTACGTCCAGAAGCTTATGATTTACCTTTAAAAGTTATAAGTGTATTTAGTAATTAAGGTATTTAATGACGTCTCATCAACAGTACAGTATTGGCACTCCAGGTATTCCATGGGGGGAAGCTGAAAAGTTAGCATGGTATAAAGCTCAAAAAATTAAACGTTCTTATCAAGAGCTCGTTGTTCGTAAGATCCAGTCCATTCATCAATCTTTATCAGGTACTCTTGAACTTAAAAATTATGGATCGATAAGCTATAACGCAGGCGATTATGATTTGTGGTTGTTCATGTCCAAACAATGGCAACATGATAAACCAACTATATTGGTGACTGGTGGCGTACATGGTTACGAAACCAGTGGCGTGTTTGGCGCATTGCGCTTTGTTGAAACAAAGTTAGCTGATTACAGTAAAGCATTTAATTTCATCGTTGCCCCTTGTATTAGCCCATGGGGATTTGAAACCATCAATCGTTGGAATCCAAATGCGGTTGATCCTAATCGTTCGTTTTATCAAAACAGTCCAGCTCAAGAATCAAAAAATATCATGGACTTTGTGTTGGGTCTCAATGTGGAAATATTGGCGCACATTGATTTACATGAAACGACAGACACAGATAACTCGGAGTTTAGACCTGCATTAGCAGCCAGAGATGCCATCCCGCAAAAGTCGTGGAATATTCCAGATGGCTTTTATGGCGTAGGTGATACGTTAAAACCAGAACCTGAATTCCAAAAATCTATTATAGAGTCTGTTGCTCAAGTGACACATATTGCGCCAGCGGATGAAGATAATAAGTTAATAGGTTCAGACTTAGCTCAATTTGGCGTTATAAATTATCCGACCAAAGAGTTAGGTTTATGTGCTGGTTTTACTGATGCTCCTTATGTGTCAACCACAGAAGTATATCCAGACAGTCCTTCATCAAATGATGAAAATTGCATAGTAGCTCAAGTGGCAGCAATTACAGGTGCATTAACGTATCTAATAGGGAACAAATAATATGACAGCAACACAACAACCATTACGCATTGATATTGTCTCTGACGTTGTTTGCCCTTGGTGTATCGTCGGTTTTAAACAACTTGAACAAGCGTTAAATGAGTTAGGTTTAGTTGCCGATATTCATTGGCAACCGTTTCAACTTAATCCGCAAATGGGATCTGAAGGGCAAGATCTTCGTGAACACGTTATTGAAAAATATGGCGTCAGCGTTGAAGAGAGTATTAGCACCAGAGAACGAATCAGTAGCATAGGCAAATCATTAAATTTTGAAATTAACTTTACTGACAACTCACGCATATATAATACGTTTAGCGCTCATAAATTACTGCATTGGGCCGAACAAAAAGGCTTACAACATGAGTTGAAATTAGCCTTGTTTACCGCATATTTCAGTCAAGGTATCGACGTTAGTAACCAAGAACGTTTATTAGAAATTGTTGAGTCAGTGAATTTAGACAAAAACGAAGCGAAACAAATTTTATTATCAGAAGATGTTACTGCAGAGGTAAATCAAATCGCTCAATTTTGGACATCACAAGGTATTTCAGGCGTGCCTGCGATGATATTTAACCAAAGGCATTTGGTGACAGGGGCGCAAGGTACGGAAAACTATACCTCTATCTTAAATCAAATTATTTCATTAGCCCAAACGGAACAAGAGTAAGTTATGAACTTGAATATATTACTTAATAAATTAGAAACGGACTCTGACACGGTTAATTTCAGTGATGTGATCACAGTGATAGATAATAATTATCATTATTCACCTACGGGCTTTATCAATGGTGACGTGGTAAATACCATAGGGACCAATGAAGGTTCTTGCAAAATATTCGCTTTTGCGAAACTACATGAACTTAATGAACAACAAACCTTAGCGTGTTTTGGTGACTATTACCGCAAAGATGTATTATTAAATCCTGACGGGACAGATCATGCCAATATTAGAAACTTCATGTTAACAGGATGGTCGGGTGTTAAGTTTGAAGATGAGGTGTTACGTTTACTTAAATAATTAAAAAATAAGAGTATTTTTCTATACCTCACAGGTCAAACTAGTTAGTATGATTTACAGTTTTTAACGGATTAATAAATGAAGCATCAAGATGAAAAGTAAATTAGTAAGAATATTTTCTGCAATTAGTTTGGCCTTGTTAGTATTGATTGGTGTGTATAACCAGCAACTGATTCAGCTATTTCATACCATCCGTTTATTCAATTCCGATGTCATCGTACATAATTTTTCTCATATTCCTGACCTAGTGCAAACCAAAGTTATTAAACCAACGGGTCCGGTTAATACATTTGATCATTCGCCAAAAGCACTACCTGCAACATTTGACTATTATGGTGACAGTAAAAACACGCAAGACTGGCTTACTGCAACAAACACAACCGCATTATTAGTCGTTAAAGGTAATGACATAACGTTTGAACAATATTATCAAGGTACAGGGGAGTTCGATCATCGAATCTCATGGTCGATGGCCAAGTCTTTTCTAAGTGCGCTTTTTGGAATTGCAGTTGAAGATGGACTTATTCCCGATCTAAATGTTCCGGTTACCGATTATGTTCCACAATTAATTGGTTCTGGTTATGAAGGGGTTTCAATAAAAAATGTCTTACAAATGTCCAGCGGCATTTATTTTAATGAAGATTATGGCGATTTTTTTAGCGATATTAATCGTTTAGGTCGGATAATGGCATTAGGGGGGAGCTTTGATGATTTTGCTGCGTCGCTAACAAGCCATAAAACACCGGGCACTGAAATGCATTATGTCAGTATAGATACGCATGTGGTTGGTATGGTACTTCGTGCGGCAACAGGCAAACGTATTGAGCAGTATTTTGCAGATAAGTTGTGGTCAAAACTTGGTACCGAAAGCGAAGCAATTTATATCACGGACAGTACCGGCGAACCTATGGTATTAGGTGGCCTCAATATTATCACGCGCGATTATGCCAGAATGGGTAAACTATACAGAGATAATGGAGTGTTGAACGGTGAACAACTAGTCCCTTTATCTTGGATTGAAGACAGTTTAAATAATAATGAACCACATCTAAAAGCTGAAAGAAGAGCGGATAATTCTGTTAAATTTGGTTATGGATATCAATGGTGGATACCATTAGACGCAGATCAAGAATTTTTGGCTATTGGCATTTATGGTCAATATATTTACGTTAATAAAAAATTAGATGTTGTCATTGTTAAAAATAGCGCCGATACTAACTTCATGGCCAATGGTTATGAAAGTAAAGTTATCGCAGTGGAAGCATTTAGAGCCATCGCAAAATCACTTAATTAGGATTGATATTAACAAGGAGAGTTAAATGGAAACTAAAAAACGTTTTTCAATAGGCATGAACCCTATTTTGTTAGGGCTTTGTGACGGCATTTCAAGTTACACATCCGTGGACGCTTGGATTGTCAGAGTATTATTCTTTGTTATCTTATATCTCATCACAGGCAGTCTTATTATAAATTTTCTTTTATATGTATTGATTGCTTTTTTTATGCCTCAACATAAAAGCAGTTATCAAGTTGATAGAGAATATCGAGCTAACAATAATAGATAAAGTTCTCCTACATATCGCTGGATAAAGAAGGTTTAAATGAAGTATCAAATTACAGTTAAGGGTTATGTAATCTCTATTTCAGTATTAACAATTTTTAACCATTATGACACCAATAGCATGGTTAAGAATCTCACTGAAATCATTGAAGGTTTTGATGGTCAGCCATTCTATATGCTTATCGACTTATCCATGTCAGATGGCGGTACCCCTGAAGCGTTTGAACAAACTCGGAAGTTTAACCTTTGGTTGGACGAGCAAAATTTAAAGGCCAAGGCCATCGTATGTCCTTCACCTTTGTTAAAAAATATAAATGAGTCGAGAGTTCGTACATCGGATAAACAACTCATAAAATACTTTGAAGATATTAAAAGTGCACATAGTTGGTTTGATGAATTATCATTACAATACGTAATTTAACGCCGTTGTTACATGTCTATTAACGTGATCTTGTGAATGACTACAGGTGATGAAGGCTGATGAAAAGCAACTTGTTTATTGTCCCCCAACCAAACCTCTTTTACCTGTACATTACTAATTTTTTTAACCACATCCAATCCGTTAACTACTTGAGCAAACACCGTATATTTACCGTCTAAATGACTTCTTGTTGCATCACAAATATAGAACTCAGTACTGCCACTATTTGGATCTTCTGACCGGGCTAACCCAACCGAGCCAAGGATATGTGGGTTTTTATTAAATTCGGCTTTAACCGTACGGTTAATGCTGGTTACGTCGTCGTCATCCCCGCTGCCAGCTTGAATAACATGACCTTTTACGACTCGATAGAAGGTTTTGTTGTTATACCAGTTTTCAGTTATCAAGGATTTAAAGTGCGCCACGGTGGCTGGCGCATCGTCTTGATAGAAGGCAATGGTGATGTCACCCAGGTTAGTTTCAATTTTAGCTAATTGTTGTGCCCATGTTGGTAACGTTACAAACAATAACCAGATACTTAATAAGTAAAACCTTTTCATAATCAGTTCAATAACCCCGTTAAAAGGTCAATTAATATAATGCTATCGGAACACCCTTGTTTAAAAAGGAGCAGGGTAGGTCTTGATAACTTGATCGACGGCGCTTAAGGTTTGCTCAGATAATGTTAAATCAAACGCCGCTATATTTTCTTCTAATTGATTTAAACTTGTGGCCCCTATGATAGTAGACGTGACACCGTCAACATTATCACACCAATTAAGGGCTAACTGAGCGGTTGTGATACCCGCATTAGCAGCAATCTTTGCGTATTGTTGTATGGCTAAATCGCATTGTTCAGTGGCTCTAAATAATCCGTTGCGTTGCGCCATAGTCCAACGACTTCCTTCAGGTCGTGCGCCATTTAAATATTTACCGGATAACATGCCTCCAGCTAGGGGAGACCAAGGTAAAAATGCGATATCTTCATGTACACAGTTTTCAATTAAATATGGCCAGTCTTTGTTATGCAGTAAATTAAACTCATTTTGTATGGCTACCATCTTAGGCAAAGCATATTGCTCACTAAGTTTTAAATATTCATTAATGCCCCAGGTCGTATCGTCAGATAAGCCACAGTGCCTAATTTTACCTGCGTCCATACAAATTTTAAGGGCTTGTAAAATTTCCAACATTTGAGCTGATTCTTGTTGACGGTCAACGTTAGTGAAGTTGATTTTATTGGGCCTATGTTTAGAAAAGTGCGGTGATGTTCGATTTGGCCAATGTAATTGGTATAAGTCAATATAATCAGTTTGTAGGCGTTTAAGGGAGGCGTCTACCGATTGAATTACCGCTTCGCCAGTAATGATGCCACCGTTGCGGATATAAGGTAGGCCAGCGCCTGCGATTTTAGACGCAAGAATAATATCTTTACGTTTTGTTTGATTAGCGTTAATCCAGTTGCCGATATAGGTTTCTGTCAAACCGTATTTTTCGCCTGAGGGCGGGACGGGGTATAACTCCGCAGTATCGATAAAATTAATGCCTTTTGATAGGGCAAAATCAATTTGTTGATTGGCTTCCTGTTGGCTGTTTTGTAGGCCCCATGTCATTGAACCTAAACAAACACGAGAAACATCAATATTACTGCTACCTAGTTTCGAAAACTTCATTGTTGATATCCATCTATTTAACTCAGTATTAATATACGTTAACTATCATAAACATACATGTCTATTACCAATTAAAAATAGAAGTAATAAAAATAAATAGTTAAACATGCAATATGTAAACTAATATTAATAATATAGGGGAGAGCCTTATCGATTTAATCTTCGAATAAGGGATAATAACCACAGTATGAGCAGGACGCTCACTGTTGTTGTTTTTTATTGTTATTCCCTTATTTGTGCCCAACCTATTGTGTTGGGCTTTTTTTTGCCTGATATATTAGACAATAAAGGTTATTTTTTTCGGCGCCAAAAAAGAATGGTAGTTAATAAGAACATCAACAGCCAAGTGGTTAAATTACCGAATCGTTTATAAAAGGCATGTGAGGTAGATAAATTTAATGGGTAGGTTAACACCTTTGCAATATTTTGATTAATCGAGGCGCTAATTTGTCCTGTTTGATCAATTACCGCTGTTACACCATTATTAGTTACTCTGACCACTGGCATTGCGAATTCAAGTGCACGCATTTGCGCCAATTGTAAATGCTGCCAAGGACCATGTGAATCACCAAACCATGCATCATTACTCAGGGTTAAGATGAAGTCACTATTGTCGGTTAAATTAGCACTGATCTGTTGTGGAAACGCAATTTCAAAACAAATGGCTGGGGCGATATGGTAGCCATTAGCGATTAAATTATCTTGTTGATATTCCCCTCTATTAAATGAAGAAAATGGCAGATCAAAAATAGGCGCTAATTTCCTAAGGATACTTTCAAAAGGAACAAATTCGCCAAAAGGAAGAAGGTGATGTTTACTGTAACGATTGTTGTGTAAATATTGATAATGGCCAGAGGTGTCGGTTGTATTTTTTTTACCTAAAGTAACAATGTTATTGAAGGCGTATGTGGTGTTAGGTTGATAATCAACAATGCCTGTAATAAGTGCTGTATTTGACTCGCTCGCGTCTTTATCCATGTCACTCAGGAAATCATTGGATGATATCTCTAATCTAGGTATTGCTGCTTCAGGCCAAATTACGATATCGGCTGATTGCCAATGTGGAGAAGTGAGTTCGTAATATTTCACCATAGTCGGCACTTCATTTTCAGGTTGCCATTTAATACTTTGAGCAATGTTTCCTTGTACCAGAGCAAGGTTTATCTGTTTTTTGTTATCTTCACTCCATTGATAATAAGTAAGCGATTGTCCGGCTAGTGGGATCAAAAATAAGGCAACAATGGACACCGTTTTATATTTATAATTGTCCTTGGTTTTTGTTGTATGCATGTTAAATGCAATGACGATAAGACAACTTAATAAGACGACAATCGCTTGTAATCCAAACTCACCAACTATAGGGGCATAACCAGATAAACTACTGGTTAATTGACTGTATCCAATGGATAACCAAGGAAAGCCAGTTAATAAGACGGACCGCAAATATTCGACACTTAACCAAAGTGGAATAACCACAAAAAGGCTGTATTTATCTTTGGTTTTAAACGTTAGCCAACTGAATAGCGCAGGGAAGAGTGCAAGGTAAGCCACTAGCAGCAACATTAATAACAATGAGAAGAATAATGGCAACCCGCCAAAGTCAGCTATCGCGTTATGTATCCAACTAAGACCAAAACTGAACCAACCTAACCCAAATATGAAACCATTACGAGTTGCCTGTTTGACATTGGGGGAGTGGATAATGGCAATGAGTAATATTGGGAAAGAAATAAACGGCAATAGCCATATATTAAATGGACTATAACTGAGCGTTAATAATCCACCTAAAATAAAAATGGTTAGGTTTGGTAGGTTGACACTCAATAGTTTATTGGAGGTATTAAAAAAGGATTGGATTATTAATTTCCAATCCTTTTTTAAATTTCCTAGGCGTTGATTAGTGTGATCTATGACTCAGACCCTTCTTCTTCAAACTTTGGGACCGTAACTGTAATTTGCTGTATTCTACGTGTATCAGCGGTATGCACTTTGAAAACTAAGCCATCGATATCGACTTCTTCACCTTTCTCAGGCATGTGACCAAATTGATGTAAAACAATACCACCTATGGTATCTGCGTCTTCTTTATTGTAATCGGTATTAAAGAAGGCGTTAAAATCGTCCAATTCAGTTAAGGCTTGCACCATAAATACATGTTTGGAGATCTTACGAATATCGTCAGTTTGATTTTCTTCTAAATCAAATTCATCTTCTATTTCACCAACGATAAGTTCAAGAATATCTTCAATTGTAACCAATCCAGATACACCACCGTATTCATCAACCACTACGGCCATATGATAACGGTTTTGACGAAACTCTTTTAACAAACTGTCAACCCGTTTGCTTTCTGGAACGACGACGATAGGGCGTATTAAATCTTTGATTACGATTTCTTTGTCGCGGTCAATCAATAATTTAAGCAAGTCTTTTGCTAATAATATACCTTCTACGTGATCTTTATCTTCGGCGACAACCGGAAATCGAGAATGGCCAGACTCAATCATTGCAGGAATAAATTGCTCTGGACTATCAGACAGATCTAACGTGATCATCTGAGAACGTGGGATCATGATGTCACGGATGCGAAGATCTGCAATCTCCAAAACACCATCAATCATGTTCTTTGTATTCTGATCAATTAAATCATTTTGTGCAGCGAGAGCTAAAACATCGACTACATCTTCTTTACTCTGTGGTTCATCACTAAATATTTGGCTGATTTTATCTAACCAACCTTTGCTGGACGAACCGTTACTACTATGGGGGCTATCTTCGCTCATTCTTTTTAGAATGCTCCTGTGTTACTAAAATTTAATAGTGATTGAATTTTGTTCAAACCACTCACTTTGATTATTGATCGTTATACGGATTAGGGAAACCCATTTTTTGTAATATTTCTATTTCAAGGGATTCCATCTCTTGTGCTTCTTCATCTTCAATATGGTCATACCCTAATAAATGCAAGCTGCCATGTAGCAACATGTGTGCCCAATGAGCGTCAAACGACTTGTTCTGCTCTTGTGCTTCTTGGTTAACTACTTGAGAACAAATGATTAAGTCGCCTAATAAAGGAAACTCCATCTCTTCGGTAATAAATGGCGGCACTTCCGCTGGAAAAGACAATACATTGGTCGGTTTAGCTTTATCGCGATATTGGTGGTTAAGCATTTGGCTTTCATCTTCATCGACGATACGTACGGTAAGTTCAGATAACGATTGAAACTCTGGCAAAAACTGATTTAACCAATCTAAACATTGCTGCTCAGACGGGATTTGTTTGTTTGTGCTGGCATTTTGATAATCAAGTTCAACCATTTGGGTTACTCTCACTTGCCGCATTAGAAGGGTTGTTTTTTAGATCTTCAGCTTGTTGTTTTTTCTCAGCTTCGTAAATGGCTTTGTCTCGTCTTATTTGTTCATCATGACGTTCATAGGCCATAACAACTTTAGCTACAACAGGGTGACGTACAACGTCATTTGCTTGGAAAAAATTAAAACTAATATCGTCAATGTCGGCTAATACTTCGATGCTGTGGCGTAAACCTGAACGAGCACCTCGTGGCAAATCCACTTGAGTAATATCGCCCGTGATCACCGCTTTCGAATTAAAGCCAATACGAGTTAAAAACATTTTCATTTGTTCTACCGTCGTATTTTGGCTTTCGTCCAAAATTATAAAGGCATCGTTTAATGTTCTACCACGCATATAAGCTAATGGCGCTACTTCAATAACGTTACGTTCAATTAAACGTTCTACTTTTTCAAAACCTAACATTTCAAATAAAGCATCATATAAAGGGCGTAAATAAGGGTCTATTTTTTGACTTAAATCACCCGGTAAGAAGCCAAGTTTTTCACCAGCTTCTACCGCAGGGCGGGTTAACATAATACGTTTAACTTCTTGACGCTCTAGGGCATCAACGGCACAAGCTACCGCTAAATACGTTTTACCGGTTCCGGCAGGACCAATACCAAACGCAATGTCATTGTTAAGTATATTTGCAACATAATCTTGCTGATTTGGGTTACGAGGTTTGATATTGCCTTTACGTGTACGAACAACAATATCATTACTAAAGTCTGCATCACTTTGATCTAGTAACTTAGAACCTTGAATTGCAAGATGTACATTGTCTGGCGTCAGTTCATTCGCTTTAACTTTATTCTGAACTTTTGGATCCGCTTGAGTCTCAACGTATAAGGATCTGATAACGTCGGCAGCGGCAAGGGAATTCACGGTCTTGCCAACAATTTTAAATTGATTACCTTGATACGTTACTTCAACACCCATACGACGTTCAATATGTTTTAAATTGTCGTCGTACGGACCTATTAACGAGGCTAATCTGTCCTTGTTAGCCGGTTCTAAAAATATTTCAGTGGTCGTTAATTTGTTAGACAAGAGTGATCCTCAAAGTAATGTTTTTAATAACGATTAAGGTGTAAATGTCGCCACACCTAACTCATCAAGATTGGTTGCACGTTTAGCTAAAATAGCAGACGGCGCAGTATCTTGACGTAATCCCATTTCATCTTCGCCGCGTATAAATTCAGCACGTAAGGAATTGGTATATACATCCACTACTTTAACATCGGCAAAACCACCAATTAAAGTATGTGGCCCTTCGAAGTTAACAACACGGTTGTTTTCAGTACGGCCGCGTAATTCTAATGGGTTTTTAATTGATGGACCTTCCACCAAAATACGTTGTTCAGTGTTTAACATTGAACGTGAAATCTGCAGAGCTTGATGCGTAATTAAGTTCTGTAGTTCATGTAAACGGTCTTTCTTTTCTTGTTCACTGACGTCATCAGGTAAATCGGCAGCTGGTGTACCAGGACGCGCGCTATAGATGAAACTAAAGCTATGATCAAAACCAACGTCAGCAATTAACTTCATTGTTTTTGCGTGATCTTCAGCTGTTTCACCAGGAAAACCAATAATAAAGTCACTCGACATACTAATGTTTGGACGAACTTTACGAAGTTTACGAATCTGAGACTTGTATTCAATGGCAGTATGGCCACGTTTCATTTGGGTCAGTATACGGTCAGAGCCCGATTGCACTGGTAAATGTAAATGGTCAACTAATTCAGGAACGTCAGCATAAGCTTCAATGATGTCGTCACTAAACTCAACAGGGTGCGATGTGGTGTAACGAATACGATCAATCCCATCAATGCTTGCAACTAAACGTAATAACTCACTAAAGTGGCATACGTCACCATCATGGGTCGCACCACGGAATGCATTTACGTTTTGGCCTAATAAGTTAACTTCACGTACGCCTTGTTCTGCAAGTTGTGCAATTTCATACAGTACATCATCTACAGGACGAGACACTTCTTCACCACGGGTATAAGGTACTACACAGAATGTACAATATTTACTGCAGCCTTCCATGATAGAAACAAAAGAACTCGGGCCATCCGAAGTAGGCTGAGGTAAACGGTCAAACTTTTCAATTTCAGGGAATGAAATATCAATAACCGAACCGCCTTCGCCACTTTGAATTTGGTCAATCATTTCTGGTAAGCGATGTAATGTTTGTGGACCAAATACCATATCAACATAAGGGGCTCGTTCACGAATGTGTTGGCCTTCTTGCGAAGCAACACAACCACCAACACCAATAACTAAATTAGGGTTTTTCTTTTTTAAATTTTTCCAACGACCCAATTGATGAAATACTTTTTCTTGTGCTTTTTCACGAATCGAACAGGTGTTCAATAAGATCACGTCAGCATTTTCAGCTTCGTCGGTAAACTCATAACCATGACTGTCATCCAAAAGATCGGCCATCTTTTGCGAGTCATACTCGTTCATTTGGCAGCCCCAGGTTTTAATGTGTAATTTTTTAGTCATGGTACTCTCTATTACTTCTGTTTGTTCAAACGCAAACGCGCAACACGGCGTTGGTTAGTGTTGGGGAAACCCCAAAATGGCGCGTATTTTACAAGTAAATGGACTGAACTGGAAGAGGTGAATTCTAAACTTGTTGGATCTTATTCAGTCTTGATATTTAAATTGGTTTAATTCGCCTTATTTCTGGCATAATAATGCCAATTCCCTTGTTAAGTTTTACTTAATTAACACAACAATTTAGGTAGTTTACATTGACCAAAGGCTCTGATTTAAAAGAACAATTTTATGATGTGGTGATTGTAGGTGGTGGCATGGTTGGTGCTGCTCAAGCGTCGGCGTTAGTAAAACAACAAAAGCGTGTATTGGTGATTGAAAAATATATTCCAAATTCAGATGTTTTAGCGCAAATACCACTAAGAGTCTCCGCGATTAACCTAGCTAGTGAGCAATATCTAACAGAATTAGGTGTTTGGTCGCATATTGGCGAAACATCTAAATGCATGTTTAACCAATTGGCTACGTGGGAACAAAGACATAAACCTGTCATTTTTTCAGCCACTGATATTCAAAAATCGCATTTAGGTTATTTGATCAGAAATGAGGCGCTGCAATTAGCAGCATATGATGAGCTTAATAATACGGCAGATCATGCAGTTGATATTATCACGGATTGTAAATTAACGAGTATTGATCAAACTAATGAACAGGTCAGCGTCCTGTTAACAAATCATGTTTCCAATGAAACTATTACCTTTCATTGTTCGTTATTAATCGGGGCAGATGGCGCCTTCAGTCAAGTTCGAAGTTTAACCGACATAGGAACAACAGGGTGGGATTATCAACAACATTGTTTAAGCCTCACCATTAAAACCGATTTTCCTACTCAACATATTACTTGGCAAGAATTTCAACCTTCGGGGCCTAAAGCGTTTTTACCTTTGGAAGACGGTTATTCAGTATTGATTTGGTATGACAATGCCGAGGAGATTAAACAACTTGTTCAGTTATCGAATGAACAACTAAAAAATCAAGTGCTAACTCGTTTCCCTGATTTGGCCGGAGAGTTTGACGTTGTTGCTAAAGCATCGTTTCCATTAACTCGACGACAAGCCAACCAATATATAAAAGGGCGAGTAGTATTGGTTGGCGACTCCGCACACACCATTAATCCGTTAGCAGGACAAGGCGTTAATATTGGTTATAAAGATGTTGAAGTTTTATCGCAGTTATTGGAGGAAATAGATATTAAACAGAGTGAGGCTTTGTCGGCGGTTCTCAAGCAGTACGAAAACATCAGAAAACGTGAATCACAACTGATGTCTTTAGCCATGGATAGTTTTTATAATTTGTTTTCTAATGATAAAACGGCAGTTAAATTATTAAGAGGCGGATTATTAACCTTAGCGAATAAATTTGAGTGGGCAAAAAAACAAGTGCTTAAAAAAGCGGTGGGATATTAAGTTATCCTGCTGCAGTCTCTAAACTGAAGGTTTAAAAGTTAGCTTTGTCATTTAATTTTTTACAACAAAAAAGGCCTCGCAAATGCGAGGCCTTGAATGTTGGCTGGGATACCAGGATTTGAACCTGGGAATGGCGAGATCAAAACCCGCTGCCTTACCGCTTGGCGATATCCCAACAAAAGAGAAGTGGCTGGGATACCAGGATTTGAACCTGGGAATGGCGAGATCAAAACCCGCTGCCTTACCGCTTGGCGATATCCCAACTGAAACTTTTTGAATATGTGTTTCACATATTAATACATGGTGCGGAAGGAGAGACTTGAACTCTCACATCCTAAGATACTGGAACCTAAATCCAGCGCGTCTACCAATTCCGCCACTCCCGCAAATACTGTTCACTAAAGGTTGGTAAGGTAATCAAGAATTGGTGGCTACGCCCTGATTTGAACAGGGGACCCCATCATTATGAGTGATGTGCTCTAACCAGCTGAGCTACGTAGCCACTCTTGAATACCGCCTCAAGCGATGGCGCGTATTATGCTGATGACGGCTGGTATCGTCAACTGCTTTTTTAAAGAAATTTGCAAAAAACAGAGCGTTTGGTCTTATTTTGCACAGTGCGGTTAAAAAGTGAGACTATATTAGGTAAAAAATGACCTATAAGTCTCATTTAAGTTTATTTATTATTTTGCGGTATTTGATTCTTCGTAAAAATTGGCCCACTCAACCGCATTTACATAAAAGTCGGGCAATACATCTTGTTCCATTCTAAAGCGAGCACATGCTTTACGCATCGCACTCCAACTTGCTGATTCATATGCCTTAGTGATCCTCAATATATTACCTAACGTATTCTCGTGACCGATTAAAGCAGCAGAGACTTCTTCCGTAATAGGTAATTGTTTCACTAGGTCTTCCATCGGTTGTTCTAATATGACATCTAATAAAGAGAATAAACCGAGTATGAAAGCGTCGTCTGCTAAAGAGGGGGCCACTTTAGAAGCGATATTCTCACAAAAGCGCGCTCGGATAATGGACATCTCTGTTAACTCTTCACGACAGTGTTCCGCTATATGAGCCGTTAATATTAATGTGACGAACTTTTTAACCTGAGCAGCGCCCAAATAAACTAACGCTTGTTTTAATGACGATATCGGATCTCGGACAGGAAATAGACCAGAGTTTATAAATTTTAATAATTTAAAGGCTAATGCCGTGTCACGTTCAAAAAATGACGATAATTTAGTGTAATCAACATCAAGTTTTAACGTTTCTTGGTACATAGCTAAAATAACAGTTTGATTTGCGTGTACGTCTTTTTGTTCAATGATTTGAGGCGTACAAAAGTAATAACCTTGGAAAAAATCAAAACCCATGTCTTTAGCTTTGTCGTATTGTTCTTGTGTTTCAATACGCTCGGCTAAAATTTTCAAATTTTTATATTTTCTTAATTTAGGCAATATAACTTCAATTTCAGCAAATGAAGTTTGGTGTAAGTCAAATTTGATCAGTTTAATCAATTTTAAAAATGGTTCCCAAGCCGGATTATAAACAAAGTCATCCAATACCAATTTATAACCTTTACGGTATAGTTGGCGGCATGCTTCATAAACTTCAGGGGTGGGTCTCACACTTTCCAAAATTTCCACCATGGCTTTATTAGGTGGTAATAAACTAGGTACTTGATCTATTAATGCTTGTTCAGGGTAATTGATTAAAGCTGGTTTTCCAGACGTGATTTTATCTAAACCCTGATTGAAGTGGCTATCCAATAACAATTTGGATGTAGCTGAATTGGATTCAACGCCAGGGAATACATTTTTTAAGCTATCGCGAAATAAGAGTTCATAAGCAACAACATTGTCTTTTCGATTGTATATTGCTTGACGTGCTGTATAGACGTTCAATGTTAACCAATCCTTGAATGTTAAATTGAATTGAAGTAGATGTAAGGTTATCAAAATTAGTAAGTTGAACAAACCTTTTATATCGTTTTAGATATAAGACCAGTTGCATCCGGACCTAATATTCAATACATGTGGCGAAAATACAACCATATACTTGTCCGTTTTTACATATCTAATGAACTGAGCAGTTTTTTGGTTTTATCGTGACTTGGATTCGCAAAAATTTCTGCAATATTGCCTTGTTCAATTATTTGTCCGTTATCCATTATTAAGATTCTGTCACTGAGGTATTTAATTAATGAAATCTGATGTGAAATTAATATATAGGTTAACTGATGCTGCTGTTGTAACTCAATCAATAAGTTGATGACTTGTGCCCGTAATGACGGATCAAGAGGGGCTAGGGCTTCATCAATAATAACCACTTCTGGATCTAATATTAATGCTCGGGCAATACTAATTCTTTGTGCTTGGCCGCCAGAAAACATATGTGGGTAATATTCGGCATGTTCAGGCAACAAACCAACCATACGTAATGCCGAATAGATTTTAAGTTGGCGTTCATCTGCATTGAGATTGGTATTAAATATTAAAGGTTGCTCTAGTTGCTGGCCAATTTTTATGGTTGGATTAAGTGATTTTTGTGCGTCTTGGAATATCAGTCGAATGTTTTTACAAAAAAATGATGTGTTGTACCAATCTATTTCAATCCCGTTATGTGTTAAATATCCTGAGTCGGGTGTTTCTGCTGCGGCTAATAATCGAGCTATGGTACTTTTCCCTGAACCGGCTTCTCCAACGATGGCAATCGTTTCGCCTTTTTTAAGGCCAAAAGTGACAGGGCCAATGACTACATCTTTGCCTTTTTTTAGCCAATGCGCTTTGTCTTTATAACACTTAGTTACTTCATTAACCCTTATAAATTCAACACTCATGCTTTTTTCCAATTATCTGTTAGCGGGTAATGACAACGAAAATATTGGCCTTTTACCTTTTGTTGCTCAGGAATTTTTACACAGGCTCTTTGTGCATTTGGGCAACGAGGCCCTAAACGACAGCCTATCGGTAAATGTTGTAAGGTCGGAATTGTGCCTTTAAGAGCATACAACTTTTGTTTGTTATTAATATCACGAGCATTGAAGTCGGGTTCACTGTCAAATAATGCTTTGGTGTAAGGGTGTTTCGGGGCGTTAATAATGTTTTTGGTTAATCCACTTTCGATTAACTGACCGCAGTACATAACGTTAATTGAATCGGCCCAACTGGTGATAGACACCAAATTATGAGTAATAAAAATAACCCCCATTTCTTTAAGCTGATTCAAGCTTTTTAGTAACTTGATCACTTGTAATGAGGTTGTGCTTTCTAATGCCGTGGTAGGTTCGTCGGCGATTAATAATTTAGGCTCTTTGGCAATCGCCATGGCGATCATTATTTTTTGGCAAATACCTTCAGACAACATATGGGGATAACTGTTAAATACTTTTTCGTGATCTTTAATACCAACTTTATGTAACAGTCGAATGCATTTTTTTATTCTTAACTCTTTTTTAGCACCAAACCAGCCCGAAAATTCATAGTCGGGTAATGACTCTTCTAATTGAGAGAAAATATTGGAGGTAGGATCTAAACAACGGCGGGGTTCTTGATAAATCATAGAGATATTATCGCTGATAACTTTTCTACGTTTAGTTTCCGACATTCTATTTAAATCTTGCCCCATAAAATGTAAACGGTCAGCTGTCACGTGCCAGCGATTATTTAACATGCCAACCAGGGCTTTAGCGATTAAGCTTTTACCAGAACCTGACTCGCCAATTAAGCCACTGACTTCAGCCATTCTCATAGAGAAGTTTGCCGACTCAACCGCTTTAATTCTGGAGTCATTAGTGATCAACTCAATATTTAAATTTCTTATGTCTAGTAATCGCACATTTAACCTACTGAAGTCGTCTTTCTTTTAAAGCGTGTCTTAGCCCATCACCAACAATATTTGTTGATAGAATACATAAAAACAAAGTAATACCCGGTAACATGACAGTCCAAGGGCTTAGATAAAACACACCTAAACTATCTGCGATCATGGTGCCTAATTCTGGCTCAGGTGATTGTGCACCAATTCCAATAAAACCTAATACCACAATATCTAACACAGACGATGAAATGGCCATAGTAGAAAATATAATGATGTTTTCTATCATGTTTGGTAACAAGGCAAAGCGAAATACTTGCATATTATTGGCACCATCTAAGCGATACGCAATAACAAAGTCTTTATCAAGCATGTCCGTCACTTCAGTTCTAATATGATGAATAAATTGAGGTAACATTGCCAAAACAACTGCCCAAAATGAGTTGGCGATACCTGGGCCTAATATGGCCACGATAACGATAGCGATAAGCAATGATGGCATTGTTAACGCTATATCTAACACATGGTTTAGAAAACTTGCTTTCACACCTTTACTGAAACCAGCTAACGTACCAATTAATAAACCAAGAGAAAGAGCCAAAATAACGGCCAAAATACCAAGCCCAAATGAATAACTAATCCCAACTAAAATACGGGATAAGATATCGCGCCCTAACGCATCAGTACCAAATGGAGATTGGATAAAGCCATTAACATCCCATGAAGGTGGCACTAACAACATATCGGATTGTTGCATATAAGGTGAATAAGGCGCTAACAAAGGCCCTAAAATTGCCATTAAGAGCATAAAAGCAAATACCCAACTGGCCACCAATGCAAAGTGATTACGTTGGAAAAGTCGCCAAAGTTGTCTAAATGGACTGGAATTGTTTGGCGAAGAAAAGAACCTAAATTTTACCATGACCACGTATCCTCGCAATTGGGTCAAAGATCATATAAAGCAGATCAAATAATATAGTGGCAATAAATACCATGCCGGAAATAACCAATAGCCCACCTTGAATTGCAGGGTAATCTCGTTGATGAATAGCATCAACTAACCAAGAACCCACACCAGGCCAAGCAAAAATAACTTCCGTTACCATCGCCAGTGTAATTACAGTACCAAAGTGCATGCCTAACATTTGGATAACAGGTAACAAACCATTACGTAAACCGTGGCGACGCAATAATTGACCAGACGTGAGTCCTTTTGCTTTGGCCGCTTTAACATAACTGGTATTCATTACGTCTTTCATTGATTGACGAGTTGTTCTGATCAATACGGTGGTCGGGTAGGCCGCTAAAACAAAAGTGGGTAAGGCTAAATGGCGTAAGGCGTCAAAAAAGGCTTCTACTTTATAGTCCACATTAGAACGAATGATGTCGAATAACAAAAAGCCGCTGGAGCTAGGGATGTTATATATTAAACTTAATCGGCCAGATGTTGGGAACCAACCTAATCCAATAGAAAATACCAAAATTAATAAAAGCGCTAGCCAAAATATCGGCATAGAAAACCCAATAATTGATAAGGCTAAGATACTTTTATCTAACCAAGGGTAGGTTTCTGATGAGGCTAATATGCCTAACGGAATAGCCACGATAAAGCTATATAACAAGGCATAGATGGCAAGTTCTATTGTTGCGGGTAATACTCTAAATACTTGGCTGTAAATACTGGTGCCAGTGATAAAGGAAACGCCCCAATCTCCCTGCCAAATACGTCCTATAAAAGCAAAGTATTGAATGATGACTGAATTATTTAAATAGTATTGCTCTGCTAGTGCAGCGTAGTCTTCTTCACCAATATTGGGAATGCCACTCATATTTGATAATACGTCCGTAGGGAACAAAAAGTTGAGTGAAAATACAAAAACGGTGACACCAAAGGTAATAAAAAATAACAGTGATAATTTACGGTAAAAGTAATTTAACATTAGTTTTGTCCTTTATAGGCTTGGAAAAAACCAATGCCACCATAAGGGTTAAATTCTACATCTTCGACATAATTGCGGTGAACTTGATATCTAAGTGCGTGGGCAATTGGCACTAATGGTGAATATTCATAAATGAGTTTTTCAGCTTGTTTGTAATATTCTTTTCGTATCTCAGGATCGGGGGTAGTTAATGCATTTAAAATACTCTTGTCGTAATCATCATTACACCAAGCACTTCGATTAGAGCCTGAAAACGCGGCAGCACAACTTAATAACGGACGATAAAAGTTATCTGGGTCAGAATTATCGGCTAACCAGCCAATAAGCACTGAATCATGCTCACCTTTTGCTAGTTTTTTTCTAAATGTGCCCCAGTCATAACTCACTATGTTGGCTTTAACACCAACCTGAGCTAAGTTCTGCTGTAGTATTTCAGCCATTTTAGTGGCATTTGGGTTATATACACGTTGAACCGGCATTGCCCAAATATCCATTTCAAAGCCTTCAGCGAAACCTTCTTGGATTAATAATGCTCTGGCTTTTTCTAAAGACATTTCTACATCGGTGTTTTCTTCTGAATAAGCCCAACTAGAAGGGGGAACTAATGTCGAAGCTGGTTCTGCATGATTAAAATAAACTGCGTCGATAATTGCTTGTCGGTCAACCACATAAGACAAGGCTTTTCTTACATTGGCGTTATCAAAAGGTGGAACATTAGTATTAAACGCCCAATAACTGACATTCATCGAAACACTTTCGACAATGTCGATATCTTTTTTCTGTTTTAAGAACTCAACATCTGCCGAACTTGGGTAACCAAGTACATCACATTCTTTGGTTAATAATTTTGCAACACGATTTGAGTTATTAGGCGTAATGTCATAGATAACTTGTTCAAGTTTAGGTTGACCATCCCAATAATTTTTATGGGCGTTGTACCTAATGTAATGATCTCGTTTATATTCATTAAACTTAAATGGCCCTGTGCCAATTGGAAGTTGATCTATTAATTCTTTTTGGTCTGTTGTAATCAACTGTTCAGCATATTCTGCTGACAATATTACAGCAAAATCTGTCGCCATATTGGCAAGGAAAGACGCTTGCGGTTCAGATAATCTAAATTCAATGGTTAAATCATCAACCACAATTATTTGTTCAATTAAGGTATCGAAACCCATTCCATTAAAAAATGGGTAAAGGCCGCCTCCCACCATATTATATTCATGATCCAAGTGAAGAATACGAGAAAAGGTAAATAATATGTCTTCGCTGGTTAACGGTCGGGTAGGTGTAAAATACTTAGTTGAATGGAATTCGACGTCTTTACGTAAGTAAAAACGATATCGCATGGCATCTTTTGACACGATTACTTTTCTGGCTAAGTCAGAGACCACTAAACCGGTTTCTGGGTTTATCTTTACCAAGCGATTATAAAGTTGCTGAGATACCGCATCTATTGTTGTTCCGGAGGTAACCAATTGAGGGTTAAATGTCTCAGGTGAACCTTCGCTGCAATATAATAACGTTTTATGCGCTAGTACAGCTTGATTGTTTTTACCACAAGCCACCACAGATAAACACAATAGTGCCGTAATTCCTAAACGGAAAATCAAGGTCACTTTTATTAATGGATTATTCTTCAACACTTTTATCCAACAAATTGTATTTTTTCAAATATCCTCGTAATTGATGGTAGGTCACACCAAGCTGGTCTGCCGTTTTTTTCTGATTAAATTGGCTATTTGCTAATGCACTTTGTATCAGATCTATTTCAAATTCTTGAGTGGTTTGTTTAAAGTCTAATGGGAAACTAAACTGATTAGCTTCCGGCTTAGCACTGATAATTGGACTGTCGGAAGAAGTCGGCTCTCTAGATTCATAATTAACAGGGGCCTGACTTGGGGCAACTTGCCTATCTTGAGTTTTTATACGACCTTTCGGACGGTAAGGACTCGTAAATGGGTCTAATACGATTTCATGAACTGGTACATGTGGATTGGCAGAGCGATATACACTTCGTTCAACAACATTTTTGAGCTCGCGGACATTGCCTGGCCAATCATAATTAAATAGAAGTTCTTTAGCTTTTCTAGAGAAACCACTAAATAACTCCCACTCCAATTCTTTTGCCATAGAAACGGCAAAATGCTCGGCAAGTATAAGGATGTCGTCTTGTCTTTCTCTTAATGGAGGTAAAGTTATTACGTCAAATGCTAAACGGTCTAACAAGTCCGATCTAAACTCACCCGATTCGGCTAACGCCGGTAAATCTTCATTTGTTGCACAGACTAGGCGGGTATTAATTTTAACGGTTTTAGTACCACCAACTCGTTCAAACTCACCATATTCGATAACTCGTAATAGCTTCTCTTGAACCAGTCCGGATGTATTGGCTAATTCATCTAAAAATAAAGTGCCGCCATTGGCTCGCTCAAAACGACCTTCATGTCGTTTACCCGCACCGGTAAAGGAACCGGACTCGTGACCAAATAATTCACTTTCTAATAAATTCTCGTTTAGCGCCGCACAGTTTAAGGTAACATAATTTTGTTCCCAACGTTGCGATAGGTAATGTAATCGAGCTGCAATAAGCTCTTTACCTGTTCCACGTTCACCAATGATAAGAACTGGTTTATTTAGTGGTGCTAAAAGTGATACTTTCTCCAAAACTTCCAAGAAAGAGTTGGCTTGACCTATTAGGTTATCTTTATTTCCGAATTGTCTCATAGTGCAACTGTTGGTTAAATTGACTAATTAGTAGTGTATTTTAAATGGCGAGCAAAGCAAAGGAATCATTTTATTTATTTATTATTTAATTAAAACAATAGGTTACGATTAAGTTAATTTGTGGCAAGATAACTGAATAAGGTTACCACAACTTGATAACAAGTGAATTCAAACTAAGAGGTAATAATTATGGGTATATTTTCACGTTTTGCAGACATCGTTAATGCGAATATCAATTCTTTATTAGATAAAGCAGAAGATCCTGAAAAAATGGTTCGCCTGATTATTCAGGAGATGGAAGATACGTTAGTAGAAGTTCGTTCTTCTTCAGCTAGAACGCTTGCAGATAAAAAAGATATCGTTAGACGAATCGAACGTTTACAAGCAGAAGCTGCTGATTGGCAAAGTAAAGCTGAGTTAGCTTTATCTAAAGACCGAGAGGACTTAGCCCGTCAAGCACTATCAGAAAAGCAGAAGAGCGAAGAGAATGTTGAACAGCTAGTTAAAGACTTAACCTTATTAGAAGAGCAAGTAGCTAGATTGCAAGATGAGATTGGACAGCTTCAAACCAAACTTGAAGACGCTAAAACACGTCAAAAAACAATTTTGATGCGTGGTAAAACAGCGAGCTCTCGTATAAATGTTAAATCAAAATTAGCCAGTGGCAAAATTAACGACGCACTTAGCCGTTTTGAACAATACGAACGTAAAATTGATAATTTAGAAGCGGAAGTTGAGTCATACGACTTAGGAAATAAGTCACTTTCTGATGAGTTTGCTGAATTAGAAACGTCGGAAAAGGTTGATTCTGAACTTGAAGCGTTAAAAGCTAAACTAAACGCGAATAAAGCGAAAGCAACTAAAAAGAAATAATTCAATAAATTTTAGAGGGGATATGTAATGGAAGGCATTGCAGGTATTTTGATTGTACCAATGATAATATTTCTAATATTTGTTGCTCCAGTCTGGTTAATTATGCATTACAGAAGTAAAAGGCAGGTTAGCCAGGGACTATCAGAATCAGAAATTGCAGACCTAAACAGTTTAGCCCATAAAGCGGAACTGCTAGGAGAGAGAGTAAAAACTCTTGAATCTATTTTGGACGCTGAGGCGCCGGAATGGCGCACTAAAGCGTAAGGTGGATATCATGACAAAACCAGAAAAAAAGCAGTTAAATCGGATACCTGAACAAGGAAAAATAGCGGGCGTATGTGCAGGTGTTGCTGAATACACAGGTACTGAACCATGGTTAGTTCGAATTATTTGGTTTAGTGGTTTGGTTTTATCTGGCGGCTTTTTCTTAGTGGCTTACATTGCTGGTTGGTTTATCTTAGATAAAAAGCCAAGTAGCACTTTTGAAAAAGTGAAAGGCGGATTAAAAGAACATTGGAATCGTTTTAACGCAGAGCAAGATATCGATAGAACGGTAGAAGTTAAAACAAAAGTTTGGCAAGCCGGTGAGCCGCCACGTCAAGCATATAGAGATATTGCTCGTCAATTTGACACAATTGAAAATAGAGTAAGAAATATGGAAGGTTACGTTACGTCAAATGAATATACGTTAACGCGAGAAATCAATAAGCTATAACTTAACCAAACTATAAAAAAAATGACCTTCAGGGTCATTTTTTTATGTCTGAAATTCCCCATTCAAAATGCCGCTTAAATTATAAACAACTTTGTTAATGAATAAGCGTTTGCTAGTTCCTTTGTATAGAAAAATTGACAGCTCTAATAAACTTATTAGCGGTTTTAGATTATTAACTCTAGAGAAAATTATGCAAAGTGCGCTCTAATTGAGATATAGCAAAAAGTTAACGGTCTGAAATTTAATATCTGTCCATTAACTTTGTAAATATTGAGTGTTAAATGAGCATTGTAAAAAATAATAATAAATCGCTAAACCAAGAGACCTTATGTATTCACGCTGGTAAAACCAAAGGTGACCATAAAGGGGCATTAACGACTCCTTTATATCAAACATCCACTTTTGTATTTGATAGTGCGGAACAAGGAGCCGCAAGATTTGCAGGTGAAGAAGAAGGGTATATCTATACCCGTTTAGGCAATCCAACCACTCGTGAACTTGAGTTGAAAATGGCCGCTTTAGAAAAAATGGAAGATGCTGCGGCGACAGCGACTGGAATGGCTGCTGTTTCTGGTGCCGTGTTAAGTTTTGTAGAAGCGGGTGATCATGTCATAGTTTCTAAGGCCATATATGGCTGTTCATTTGCATTGTTTAATCATCAATTTAAAAAGTTTGGTATTGACGTCACGTTTGTTGATATGACGGATGAAAGTCAATTATCAGCGGCATTAAAACCTAATACAAAACTGCTGTTCGCAGAAACGCCAATCAATCCAAACCTAGTGGTATTAGACTTACAAATGATAGGTGATTTTTGTCAAAAACACGGTGTGTTATCTGTTGTAGATAATACGTTCATGTCTCCAATTTTGCAGACTCCAGTGGATTTTGGTATCGATATCATTATTCATAGTGCGACTAAGTACCTCAATGGTCATGGCGATGTGGTTGCGGGCATTATAGTGTCGTCTAAAGAAAATATTGGCATCATTAAATCAACTATTCTTAAAGACATTGGCGGCACCATAAGCCCGCATGATGCTTGGTTAATTTTAAGAGGCCTGAAAACTTTATCGGTCAGAATGGAGCGTCACTGTAAAAGCGCTCAAACCGTCGCTGAATACTTAAATCAACACCCTATGGTGAAAGACGTTTTTTATCCTGGCCTACAAGAACATCAAGGGCATAAATACTTATCCTCGCAAATGCGTGGTGCTGGCGGCGTAATCGGTTTTGAAATAAATGGTGATCTTGATGCAGGAAGAAAGTTTATTAATTCAACCAACTTATTTTCTTTAGCCGTAAGCCTTGGTGATGCAGAGTCATTAATACAACATCCTGCTTCAATGACTCACTCACCTTATACACAAGAAGAGCGGTTAGCCGCAGGTATCGGTGATGGATTAATTAGAGTCTCTATTGGTCTAGAACATACAGACGACATTATTGCAGATTTAGAACACGCTTTTGCAACAATAGAAAACTTGAACACTAAAAATAACTAAATAACTGTTAATACAGCTTAGGCATTAAAATGAGCAAAACATCTACTTATATATCAAAACAATCCGATGAACATGGCAACATCCATTGGAGTGATGACGAAAATAAAATTTGGCATGAGCTAATAACACGTCAATTGGAATGTATTAAAGGTAAAGCCTGTGATGAGTTTTTTGACGGTTTAGATAAACTAAATTTGCCTCTAGATCGCATTCCTCAATTGCATGAAGTAAGCAAAGTATTATTAGAGACAACCGGTTGGCAGTGTGCTGAAGTACCGGCGTTGATCAATTTTGAATCCTTCTTCAAATTGTTATCGGAGAAAAAATTTCCGGTAGCAACGTTTATAAGAACAAGAGAACATTTTGATTATTTACAAGAACCAGACATTTTTCATGAAATATTTGGGCATTGTGCCATGTTAACTAATCCCGCGTTCTCTGAATTCACGCATAAGTATGGCCAATTAGGTTTGGCGGCAACAAAAGAAGAACGTGTGTATTTAGCTCGTTTATATTGGTTTACCGTTGAGTTCGGTTTAATTAAAAAAGGTAACCAATTGCGGATCTACGGTGGCGGTATTTTGTCATCACCGGGTGAAACGGAATATGCAATATCTTCTGAAGTTCCAATGAGAAATCGATTAAATTTAATGGATGTGTTTAGAACACCATATCGTATCGATATTATGCAGCCTTTGTATTATACAATTGAAAATGTCCTTGATCTGATTGAGCTGTCAAAGGAAGATTTAATGTCTTACGTTAGAGAAGCCATGGAACTTGGTTTGTTTCCACCTACCTTCCCACCAAAAAGCGCAGCATAAACTCAAATCTAACTTTAATAATGTCAGCAAAGTAATATTAATTATTATGTTGGCATTATTTGTTTACAAATCTTGATTTTAACGCTGCCAATTCCGTTAATTTAGGTTTACAATCCATCGCGTTTAAATTTGAATTTCAATTAAGGCATTGAATATATATGCGTTTACAAATTGCTTGTGAAGACCGTATGGGTCTAGCCAAAGAAGTATTAAATAATTTGGTTGAATACGATATTGATTTAAAAGGAATTGAGTTTGATAAACACTCTCGCTGTTTATATGTTGCCTTTCCTCAAATTGAATTTGAATCCTTTCAACGAGTTATGGCCGCAATCA
Source organism: Psychrosphaera sp. F3M07 (assembly GCF_018860345.1). GTDB lineage: Bacteria > Pseudomonadota > Gammaproteobacteria > Enterobacterales > Alteromonadaceae > Psychrosphaera > Psychrosphaera aquimarina. The sequence goes on from NZ_JAHKPJ010000021.1 coordinate 148,064, forward strand.
GACGAATTGATGGCGTTACAGACGTTAAAACTACAAACTTTTTACCTTATGAACGTGAACATAATGAACTCGTTACCTTATTAAGAATATTGCCTGATGGTGTGATCTCAATTGATAACCGAGGCAACATTTTAACCGCTAACCAAGCGTCGTTAGTTGACTTAGGCCGCAGTGAAGAAGAGATCATAGGTCAACCTTTACAAAGTCTTTTAAAAGGTTTTAATTTTGTTAAATGGTTAGAAGGTAAAGAAGTATTAAGTCAAACGTTAAAACTAACCGGTAATAACGAAGAATTTGTAACTGACTTATTACCTATTAACGTAACTGATGAAGAAGGTGTGGTGCAGCTAGTCGGGGCGGTAGTAAATTTAAAATCTCATACTCGTTTAGGTCAGCAGATCAATGCCTTTAGAGATGATAATAACGAATCCTTTGTTAACATTTTAGCCAACAGCACCAGTATGCGCAGAGTCATTCGTGAAGCTAAAAAGATGTCGCAATTGGATGCACCAATACTAATTCAAGGTGAAACGGGCACAGGTAAAGAACTTATCGCCAGAGCTTGTCATGACGCAAGTGATCGTTCAGAACATCCTTTTCTTGCATTAAGTTGTGCTTCATTACCTGATAATGTTGCCGAAAGTGAATTATTTGGTTACGGACCTAATGCTTATCCAGGCGCGGATGAAGTCGGTAAACGAGGTATTTTTGAACAAGCCGCTGGTGGTACGGTATTTTTAGATGAAGTTGGCGAAATGTCATCTGAATTACAAACTAAACTGATCCGATTTTTACAAAATGGTACCTTCCGCCGTGTTGCAGACGAAAATGAAGTACATGTAAATGTAAGAGTAATTTGCGCTACCCAAAAAGACTTAGCCAATATGGTTCAAGAAGGGTTATTTAGAGAAGACCTATATTATCGTTTAAATGTATTAAGCATTTTAATTCCACCTTTACGTGACCGTAAACAAGATATCTTGCCGTTAGCACAACATTTTGTTCAACGTTTTTCAAATGAGTTAGGTAAAGCTGCGCCAACCATTTCTAAAAGCTGCTGTGACTATTTACAAAACTATCCATGGCCAGGTAATACACGTCAAATTGAAAATGCGATTTACCGAGCTATTAGTTTATTGGATGCTGATATTGTTGAAAAAGAAACCTTAGAATTGCCAACTTACACTAATGAATTTGGCTATTTAGAAAAAGAATTTGAAGGGACATTAGATCAAGCCGTTAAACGCTTCGAAGCGGGGCTGTTAAGAAAGTTATATCCTGCTTACCCAAGTTCTAGATTGTTAGCTAAAAAGCTAGGTTTAAGTCATACCGCAATCGCTAATAAACTGCGCGAATATGGCATAAATAAAAAGAGTATTAAGGTATAAATTATGAAGTTGTTTGGTTATTGGCGTTCATCCGCTGCTTATCGTGTAAGAATAGCGCTTAATTTAAAACAATTAAGCTGTGAACATGAATCCGTCCATTTAGTTAAAAATGGTGGAGAGCAACACAGTGCTGAATATCAATCTTTAAACCCAAATGAACTCGTTCCTACCTTAGTAGATGATGACTTTTCATTAAATCAATCCATGGCAATTTTGGAGTATTTGGAACAAAAGTATCCACAATTACCTTTATTGCCTGAGTCATTAGAAGCACAAATGACCTGTCGGGCAATTGCGTTAGATATTGCTTGTGATATTCACCCTTTGAACAACTTAAGGGTATTACAGTATTTAACGTCTGAATTGCAACATAATGATCAGGAAAAAAATGACTGGATCATTCATTGGTTACAAGTTGGCTTTACTAATTTAGAAAAAACATTAAACAAAACGGCTGGTGTATTTTGTTTTGGTGACAAGGTTTCTTGGGCAGATATTTGTTTGGTACCACAAGTCTATAATGCAGAGCGCTTTAAATTAGATATGTCGCCATACCCGAAAATAGCCAACATAGTGAAACACTGTCGTTCATTACCTGAATTCATAAAAGCAGCACCAGAAAATCAACATGATGCCGTTATATAATCAAGATATAACAGTGGCAATAAGCAATTTGTCACGGTACATTATTGTGTTACTTTCTTTTGATAACTAGGTTTGGAGTATCTTAATTGATCAACGTTTTATTAGTAGATGACCATGAATTAGTCAGAACTGGCATTAAACGCATTGTCGATGATGTACGTGGCTTAAAAGTAGTTGGTGAATGTTCCACAGGAGAAAGTGCTTTTCAATTTTGTCGAGCAAATGAGCCAGACGTGGTTTTAATGGATATGAACATGCCTGGGATTGGTGGACTTGAAGCCACTAAAAAGATTCTACGTTATTGTCCTGATATAAAAATTATTATATTAACTGTACATACCGAAGACCCATTCCCGTCTAAAGTCATGCAACTTGGTGCACACGGTTTTTTAACAAAAATGACAGGCCCTGATGAAATGATCAGTGCGATTAAAGCTGTTAATGTTGGTCAGCGTTTTATAGCGCCAGATATTGCACAGCAAATAGCTTTGAACCAATTTAATGGTGTAAAAGATGATAAACCTTTTGATTCATTATCAGAACGTGAATTGCAAATCATGTTAATGATCACCAAAGGTGAAAAAGTACAAAATATTGCTGAACAACTTAGTCTAAGCTCTAAAACCATTAATAGTTACCGTTACCGCATGTTTGAAAAATTAAATATATGCAATGATGTTGAACTAACTCACATGGCGATTCGATACGGCATGTTAGATATGGATAAGCTATAAATTATCCAAAACGGTTAAAATGAAAACTACCTCGTTCGACTCCCAATCTTTTTTAAAAACGGTTACCTCTAAACCCGGTGTGTATCGAATGTACGACGACACCAATACGGTTATTTATGTAGGTAAAGCGAAAAATTTAAAAAATAGACTATCAAGTTACTTTAGAAAAGAAGTGAATAGCGCTAAAACTAAGGCGCTAGTTGCACAAATTGTATCGGTAGAAATTATTGTTACCGGTTCAGAAACTGAAGCACTAATCCTTGAAAATAATTTAATTAAAGAATACCAACCTAAATACAACATACTGTTACGAGACGATAAATCTTACCCGTATATCTTAGTGACGGAGCATAAACATCCCAGAGTAACTATGCACCGTGGGCCTAAGAGGCATAAAGGTGAATACTTTGGTCCATTTCCAAGTGCAGGAGCCGTGTGGGAAAGTTTACGCATTATGCAAAAAGTCTTTCCGGTCCGTCAGTGTGAAGATACATTTTATAAAGCCCGCTCTAGGCCTTGTTTACAGCATCAATTAAAACGATGTTCAGCCCCATGTATCAAAGGGTACGTAACGGATGACAATTACAATGAACAGGTTAACTTAGTAAAACAGTTTTTAACGGGTAAAAGCCAAGACGTTATTGCACAGATTATTACTAAAATGGAAAAAGCCAGCGAACAATTAATGTTTGAAGAAGCCGCTTTTTATCGAGATCAAATCTCAACGTTGCAAAAAGTGACCGAACAACAAAATGTTAGTGGGGCAATTGAAGAGATAGATGTTTTAGCATTCTCTAGTAACAAAGGGTTAGCCTCAGTTCATGTATTGTATATCCGCGATCAGAAAGTATTAGGCAGTAAAAACTATTCACCTAAAGTGCCGACCAATTCTGAACCGAGTGAGATCATAACGTCATTTATTATGCAGTTTTATTTAAATGGTGTTGGTGGGCAGAATATACCTAAAACCATAGTAGTACCGGAATTAACTGAAAATTTACCTGAGTTAGAGCAAGCTATAGAGTTAGAACGAGGCAATAAAGTTAAGTTAATTACCGCTCAACGTGGTGAAAAGTACAAATATTATCAATTAGCACAAAAAAATGCAGATATAGACTTAGCCACTAAATTGGCAGATGGCAGAGCCATGAGTTCAAAATACAAAGAATTGTCGGAGTTTTTAAAACTACCTAAAATCGAACGTATGGAATGTTTTGATATCAGTCATACGTTTGGTGAATACCCAATCGCATCTTGTGTTGTCTTTGGTCCAGAAGGGCCGGTTAAATCAGAGTACAGACGTTATAACGTCAAAGGCGTTAAAGGTGGTGACGATTATGGAGCTATGGCATTTGCACTAGAAAAACGATACTCCAAAGTCACCGACGTAAATAAAGTCCCCGATATTTTATTTATTGATGGTGGTAAAGGGCAATTAAATAAAGCGGAAAGCTTTTTTGCTGATTGGCCGCTAGAAAAAGCACCTGTTATTGTAGGTATTGCCAAAGGGGAGGGCAGAAAACCCGGATTAGAAACTTTATTTATGAATGGTGGCGACGTAGAAGTACATATGCCGAAAGCATCGCCGGCATTACATTTAATTCAGTTTATTCGTGATGAATCACATCGATTTGCCATCACGGGACACAGAGCGAAACGTGGAAAAGCTAAAACAACATCAATATTGCAAGATGTGCCCGGTATTGGTGCTAAACGACGTCAAATGTTGTTAAAAAACTTCGGCGGATTACAAGGTCTAAAATCTGCTACTGCTGAACAAATTTCTAAGGTACCAGGAATTAGTAAACAATTAGCGTTAGAGATACATGCTTTCTTGCATGATAAAGATTAAATAGGCATCATTCATTTGCGTTCATAATTATAAGTAGTTTTTAATTTATGTGGAATATTCCAAACATACTCACCTCTTTTCGTATTTTTTTAATCCCAGTAATGGTTTATTTCTATTATTTACCAGTGGAGATCTATCCGTGGAAGTACTTTGTGACTTTTGCTGTTTTTTGGGTGGCTTCGATTACCGATGCACTCGACGGGTATTTAGCACGTAAGTTAGACCAATCTACACCGTTTGGGGCATTCTTTGACCCCGTTGCAGATAAAGTAATGGTTGCTGTGGCCTTTATTGTTGTTGTGGATGATTATTCCAATCCCTGGGTAACTATCCCTGCCATTATCATAGTTGGTCGTGAATTAGCCATTTCTGCACTTAGAGAATGGATGGCTGAAATGGGGAATAGGGCCGACGTGGCCGTTAGTACGGTAGGTAAATATAAAACCGCGGTACAAATGTTAGCCTTGATGGGTTTGTTGTGGCGTCCAAATGAATATTGGGTATTTGAAGGCTGGTTATTAGGTCCATTATTGGATATTGCCACTTATGTATTTTTATATTCAGCTACGGCATTAACTATTTGGTCATTATTAATATATTTTAAAGCGGCATGGCCATATATTTCTGGTAAAAAAGATTGATTTTTAACCGTGTGAGCTAAAAAATCATCAAACAGTATGAAAATTTCATTTTTATTTAAATTTGATGTTGACTCCCAAAGGTAGAAAGGTAGAATGCCCCCCGTTGTCACAGAGACAACGACGAAATCAAATTTTGCGAGTATAGCTCAGCTGGTAGAGCGATACCTTGCCAAGGTATAGGTCACGAGTTCGAGCCTCGTTACTCGCTCCAAAATTTTGATTGTTTTATATTAACGTTCTTGGCTGTTTTTATAAGACATCAATATAGGGCGGGTTGGCAGAGTGGCTATGCAGCGGATTGCAAATCCGTGGACCTCGGTTCGACTCCGGGACCCGCCTCCATATGATTTCTGAAGTACAAAAAGTGTTTGCCCGGGTGGTGGAATCGGTAGACACAAGGGATTTAAAATCCCTCGCTCATAGAGCGTGACGGTTCAAGTCCGTCCCCGGGCACCAATTTGCGAGTATAGCTCAGCTGGTAGAGCGATACCTTGCCAAGGTATAGGTCACGAGTTCGAGCCTCGTTACTCGCTCCAAATTTTATTTGGGTTTTGGTGAACACACTTGATACAACTTGTTATTGCGAGTATAGCTCAGCTGGTAGAGCGATACCTTGCCAAGGTATAGGTCACGAGTTCGAGCCTCGTTACTCGCTCCAAACATTGTTTGGCAAAGTTGGTTTACGATACCAACTATAAAAAAAACTTCCTGTTAGCCCGGGTGGTGGAATCGGTAGACACAAGGGATTTAAAATCCCTCGCTCACAGAGCGTGACGGTTCAAGTCCGTCCCCGGGCACCATCTCTTTTGGTGGGAAAATTTAATAACAACATACCAGTAGTTATTAATATATGTGATGCGAGTATAGCTCAGCTGGTAGAGCGATACCTTGCCAAGGTATAGGTCACGAGTTCGAGCCTCGTTACTCGCTCCAAACTTCTTCTATTAATAAATACACTCCTCTTATTTCATAATAAATCAAAAACAAAAAACGGTTATCTGTATAATCAAACTTTATATTGATTTAAAATAAATCAGCGTTATTCAATAACTTTACTTTTTCATGGAATCCTAATGAGCCAAATAAACTTAGTTGAGATCACAACTGAATACATCGAATTAAATAAATTTCTTAAATTTGAAAATTTAGTTGAAAGTGGTGGTCACGCCAAACTTGTCATCGCTGATGGTCAAGTTCGTGTTAATGGCAAAGTGGCGATGCAAACCCGCAAAAAAGTAAGAGACGGTGATGTAGTTACACTTGCTGGTGAGCAATATAAAATCGTTGTTGTACAAGAATAGAACAATTACTGATTAAATCAGTTGTGTTTACAAAATAATGACACAATTAGATTTAAATTTTTGTCAAAATAGATTAATTTAACCGCCTATTATTTAAGAGAATGTCAGTAACCTTGTGGGTTTTCACTGACGTTTTTAGGTTAGTACATTAAAGAAGAGATTGAGATGGGCAGAGCATATCAAAACCGTAAAGACTCCATGGCTAAAACAGCCAACGCTAAAACTAAAGTGTATTCTAAATACGGTAAAGAAATTTACGTAGTTGCTAAAAACGGTGGAAGTGATCCTGACGGTAACTTAGCATTACGTAGTTTGATGGATCGTGCTAAAAAAGATCAAGTACCTGCTCATGTTATTAAAAACGCTTTAGACAAAGCCGCTGGCGGTGGCGGTGAAGATTATTCTCCGGCTCGTTATGAAGGTTTTGGTCCCGGTAGTTGTATGGTTATTGTTGATTGCCTAACCGACAACAACAACCGTACCATTATGGAAGTGCGTAACTGTTTTACTAAAACCAACTCTAAAATTGGTGCACAAGGTTCTGCGGCACACATGTTTGATCATTTAGCTGTATTTGTTTTTGACGGTGATGATGATGAAGCGGTGTTAGAAGCGTTAATGATGGCTGACGTTGATGTAACGGATGTTGAAGTAGAAGATGGCAAGATTACGGTTTACGCGCCTCATACTGAATTCTACAACGTTAAAACAGCATTGCAGGCTGAGTATGAAAATATCGAGTTTGATGTTGAAGATATCTCTTGGGTACCGACCACAATGACAACAATAACGGGCGACGATGTTGCAATGTTTGAGAAGTTTATTGATATGCTAAATGATTGTGAAGACGTACAAGAAGTTTATCATAACGCTGAGTTTGAAGATTAATACTCAGTTAGAAAAAAACATAAAAAAAGCCGATGTTATTCACATCGGCTTTTTTGATGATACTGAGTTAAGTTATTAAACAGTTAAGATCTTAACTGTATTGGTTGCCCCAACAGTTTCCATCGTATCGCCATGTGTAACGATAACTAAATCACCTTTATTCAAACGACCTAATTCAACTAACGTGTTTAAAGCTTCTCTAGAGTCGTCAGTGGTTAATGTGCTGTCAAAAAACACTGGATAAACACCACGATACATAGCACTAACGTTTAGGGTTTTTTCATGGCGTGATAATGCAAATATTGGTAACGAAGAACTGATACGTGATAACAACTTAGCTGTGCCACCTGACTCAGTTAACGTCACAATCGCTTTTACCCCTTGCATATGATTAGCTGCGTACATAGCAGACATCGCAATTGCTTCCGATACATTATCAAACACTTTTTCCATTCTGTGTTTTGATACTTGGGCAGTAGGGTGTTTTTCAGCACCACGACATACGTTTGCCATTGCTTGAACCGTTTCGATCGGGAAATCACCTGCGGCTGTTTCAGCCGATAACATTACTGCATCGGTACCATCTAATACGGCATTTGAAACATCCATAACTTCTGCACGAGTTGGCATTGGACTTGTTATCATCGATTCCATCATTTGAGTTGCAGTAATAACGGCTTTATTAAGCTGGCGAGAACGTGCAATCAATTTCTTTTGTACACCGACTAACTCAGCATCACCAATTTCAACCCCTAAATCACCACGAGCAACCATGATCACATCAGATGCTTGAACAATATCGTCAATAGCGGCATCAGTTGCAACGGTTTCAGCACGTTCAACCTTGGCAACAATAAGAGGCTTAAAACCAGCTTCATGAGCCAACGAACGAGCGTAATCTAAATCTGCACCTGAACGCGGGAAAGAAACAGCAAGGAATTCAACGTCTATTTTTGCAGCCGTTAATATATCGGCTTTATCTTTATCAGTAAGTGCTGGTGCTGTTAAGCCACCGCCTTTACGATTGATACCTTTGTTATTTGATAAAGGACCTGCAACTGTTACTTCCGTAAATACCTTTGAAACAGATACAGACAAAACTAATAATTGTACACGACCATCATCTAATAAAAGTACATCGCCTTCGTTAACGTCATTTGGTAATTCTTTATAATCGATTCCAACTTGATGTTGATCACCTTCATCACGACCTAACTCAGCGTCTAGAATGAATTTGTCACCAACAGATAAATGGATTTTAGTGTCTTTAAAACGTGCAACACGAATTTTAGGACCTTGTAAATCGCCTAAAATAGCAACATACGTATTTAATTTCTTAGCGGTTTCACGAACTCGAGTCGCGCGGTCTATATGATCTTGTGCAGAGCCATGAGAGAAGTTCATGCGAACGACATTAACGCCGCTTTTTATAATTTGCTCTAAAACGTCATCTTTGTCCGTTGCTGGACCTAAGGTGGATACTATTTTTGTTCTTCTCAATATGTTCGACATGACGACTATAAACTCCGTTTGGGTTTTACACTTTGTAATTTAATTACATTTTGAGACAATTTAATAAAATTACAAGGACTAATTGTATTAAATTGGTTAATTCTTAACGTGATAACGCAAAAAAGCAGCTCTCGCTGCTTTTTTTATTACATATGGTTTTGTTTAACTTTCATTTTATCGACCTTGCGATAATCCAAAAGAATAAACCTTAACTCAGGTTTTCTTTCTTTTCGAAACGAGAAGGTCTTAATGAATCTTTGACCTTTTTCAGGTTATCTCTAAATTTAGGGCCTCGACGTAAAGTGAAACCTGTCGCTAAAATATCGACAAGGACTAGCTGTGCAATACGCGATGCCATTGGCATATACAAGTCAGTATCTTCAGGTACATCAGAGCTAATACACATATTACATTCTTTACCAAGTGGACTGTCTTTAGCGGTTAATCCGATGACGGTAGCGTCATTTTGACGGGCTATTTGAGCAATCTCAACCAATGGCTTAGTACGACCGGTATGGGAAAAGATAACAACAACATCGCCGTCAGTACTATTAATACAGCTCATTCGTTGCATAACGATATCTTCAAAACAGTTAACCGGAACATTAAAACGGAAAAACTTATTAAGTGCATCTTGCGCTACCGAGGCTGATGCCCCTAGGCCAAAAAACGATATTTTCTTGGCCTGAGTTAATATATCTACCGCACGATTAATTTGACCAATATCTAAATTACGGTGTGCGATATCAAGTGCCGCCATCGTTGATTCAAATATTTTTGCGCAATATTCGTCAGGACCGTCACTTTCATCCACATGGCGATTAACATAAGGCGTACCATTTGCTAATCCTTGTGCTAAATGTAATTTAAAGTCAGGAAAACCTTTGGTATCGAGACGTCGACAAAACCTATTAACCGTTGGTTCACTCACATCGGCCACTTTTGCTAACGTTGCAATGCTTGAATGAATTGCTTGTTCTGGATTTGCAATGATGACTTCTGCTACTTTTCTCTCAGATTTACTGAAAGTGGTAATTTGAGAATTTATTTTTTCAAGAATATTCATTCTTTGTCCTTAACTTTTACTAAGCTAACTCATTAATTTAGTTATTTATGTAGCGGATTTTAGGTAAAAAAGGCTATCATTTTAGTTTTTATTTTAAGACCCTAATCTTGATGTTTAAACATAGGGCAGTAAATAACGAGTTTTGAACAGGTTATGTTCAGCATTAGAATGTAATTACAAGTTAAAAACAACAATATAAGTTAAAAATTTACTAAAAATGTAAAAAAATTACATAATTTAGGTTTACATGCACCGATATAGTTAGTTAGCATTGGAAACATGTAGTTAAATTACATCTTAATCATTAAAGTTTGTTTATTGGAGAATCTAATGGCCACAAATATAAGTCATAAGCCATGCGATTTAGTGCTGTTTGGCACTAATGGTGATTTAGCACGCCGAAAGTTATTACCTTCGTTGTATCAATTAGAATTAGCTGGGTTACTTGCTGAAGATACCAAAGTAATCGGTGTTGCCCGTCAAGCTTCTAGTGACGAAGAATACAAAGCCGCGGTTGTTGAAAGTTTAGAACGTTTTATTAAAGAAGACCTAAATGAAGCGGCTAAAGAAAAGTTTATTAATAGATTAAGTTACTGCCAGGTCGATATGACCAACCCTGAAGATTATAAGGGGATTGCAGAATTAGTTGATTTAGAAAGCAGAACAATGGTGAATTACTTTTCGACACCACCGTCTGTTTTTGGTGATATCTGTAGCGGATTAAACTTCGCTGGCCTAGTGGTTGATGAAACCCGTGTTGTGGTTGAAAAGCCAATTGGACATTGTTTAGAGTCGTCAAAAGTCATCAATGACAAAATTGCAGAATACTTTAACGAAAACCAAATTTATCGTATTGACCATTATTTAGGTAAAGAAACCGTTTTAAACCTGTTGGTTCTTCGTTTTGCTAATGCCATTTTCACCAACAACTGGGATCACGAATGTATTGATCATGTTCAAATTACCGTTGCTGAAGAGGTTGGTGTAGAAGGGCGTTGGGGTTATTACGATGACGCAGGTCAAATGCGCGACATGGTACAAAATCACTTATTACAAATTTTATCATTGTTAGCGATGGAACCACCGGTTGATGTGAGTGCCGACAGTATTCGTGATGAAAAATTAAAAGTATTAAAAGCCTTACGTCCAATTACAGAACAAAACTATCAACAAAAAACCGTTCGTGGTCAATACACGTCTGGTTTTGTAAATGGTAAGTCTGTACCTGGCTATTTGGAAGAAGAAGGGGCTAACACAGAAAGTAAAACGGAAACCTTTGCTTCTATCCGGGTCGATATTGATAACTGGCGTTGGGCGGGTGTGCCATTCTACTTACGTACAGGCAAACGCTTACCAGTTAAAGGAACTGAAATTGCGGTTCACTTTAAAAAGTTACCACACAACATCTTTAAAGATACTTATCAAAATTTACCAGCTAACAAGTTGATCATTCGTCTTCAACCGGATGAAGGTATTGAAATTCATTTATTGAATAAAGTACCTGGATTAGGTGAGCAAATGGACTTACAACAAACTAAGCTAGATTTAAGTTTTTCAGATACCTTTAAAACGGCACGTATTGCCGATGCCTATGAGCGTTTAATATTAGAAGCTATGTTAGGTAATCAATCACTGTTTGTTCGTCGAGATGAAGTTGAAACCGCATGGACTTGGGTTGATGGGATCTTAGACTCTTGGAATAGCTCAAATGAATTACCAAAACCATACTCAGCTGGTTCTTGGGGGCCTGTTGCGTCAATTGCCATGTTAGCTAGAGATGAACGTGAGTGGGATGAATAAGCCTCTCACGGCTCGCACTTTACTTTTTTAAAAGTAGTTAGCAATTTAAAAAGCAACGGACCAAATATGAAAGCACAAGTAAATAAATTCGAGAACTCTACGTTATTAAATGAAGCGTTTTCTCAAGAAATAGCCGACAAACTTCAAGCCGGTATTAATCAAAATGGCAGCGCCTCTTTATTAGTGTCTGGTGGTAACACACCAAAACCTATGTTTTTAATGTTAAGTAACAAAGACATTGAATGGAATAAAGTCAACATCGCATTAGTTGACGACCGTTGGGTTGATCTGACTGATCCAGCTTCTAACGAAGCTATGGTAAATGAAGCGCTATTGATCAACAAAGCCAGTGCCGCTAATTTTATTGGAATGAAAACAGAACATGACAATGCCTTTGATGCAGAGTCTGCGGTAAGTGATAAATTTAAAGAGGTTAAACGTCCGTTTGATGTTGTTATTCTTGGTATGGGGGAAGACGGTCACACAGCGTCTATTTTCCCTTGTTGTGCTCAATTAGAAGAAGCATTAACCACCAATAAAGACATTATGGCCACAGAGCCAACAACTGCACCTCATCAAAGAATGACCTTTACTAAGACTGCTTTGTTAAATTCAAAACAGTTATATCTGCATTTAGTAGGTGAAAGTAAAGAAGCCGTATTATTAGACGTTGCCGCAGGCAGCGACGAGAAACAAGCGCCAATACGAGCGTTTCTAAATCAGTCAAATGTGCCTATGTCAGTAATGTTAGCCACAACAAAATAACTTGATTTAGTTTGGAGAAAGTAATGAATTCAGTAATACAAGAAGTTACAAATACAATAATTGAACGCAGTAAAAAAACGCGTGCTGCTTATTTAGCTAAAATCGAAAAAGCACGTTTAAAAGGCCCACATCGTGGCGTACTTTCTTGCGGTAATTTAGCACATGGCTTTGCAGCATGTAGCCCACAAGAAAAATCGGATTTAACTCAACTTACTAAAGCTAACGTTGGCATCATTTCTTCATATAACGATATGTTATCTGCACACCAACCTTATGAAGTTTATCCAGCAAAAATTAAAAAAGCCGTTGAAAACGTAGGTTCAGTTGCTCAGTTTGCTGGCGGCGTACCGGCTATGTGTGACGGTGTTACCCAAGGCCAACCGGGCATGGATTTAAGCTTAATGAGCCGTGACGTTATTGCAATGAGTACTGCAATTGGTCTATCTCATAACATGTTTGATAGCGGCGTTATGTTGGGTATTTGTGACAAGATTGTCCCAGGACTCGTCATGTCGGCATTAACATTTGGTCATTTACCATTTGTATTTATTCCTGCAGGCCCAATGGAGTCTGGTATTCCAAATAAAGAAAAAGCTCGTATTCGTCAATTGTACGCTCAAGGTAAAGTTGGTCGTGACGAGTTATTAGAGTCTGAATCTAAATCATATCATTCAGCTGGTACTTGTACGTTTTACGGAACGGCTAACTCTAATCAATTAGTTGTTGAAATTATGGGGTTGCATTTGCCAGGTTCATCATTTGTTAATCCGGGCACAGAATTACGTGACGCATTAACGGACGCAGCATCAGTACAAGCCACTCGTATTACAGACTTAGGTACAGAGTACCGTCCAATTGGTCATATTGTTGATGAAAAAGCAGTGGTAAACGGCATTGTTGGTTTATTAGCAACCGGTGGTTCAACTAACCATACTATGCATTTAGTGGCGATGGCGAAAGCCGCAGGTATTTTAGTTAACTGGGATGACTTTGACGCATTATCATCAGTTACTCCTTTATTAGCTAAGATCTATCCAAATGGTCAAGCGGATATTAATCACTTCCAAGCTGCCGGCGGCATGGCATATTTGATCAAAGAATTGCTACGTGGTGGTTTATTACATAATGATGTAATGACGATTTGTGGTGAAGGCCTAGATAAATATACCCAAGAGCCTGTGGTACGTGACGGCAAATTAATGTGGGTTGATGGTCCAACTAAATCATTAGATGATGAAGTTTTAGCAACAATTGAACAACCATTTAAAGCAGACGGTGGTTTATCAGCATTATCAGGTAACTTAGGCCGTGCGGTAATTAAAACGTCTTCTTTACGTGCAGGTAAAACAACCGTTAAAGCACCTGCGGTTGTATTTGAAAGCCAACATGATATCGACGCTGCATTCCAAGCGGGTGATTTAGATAAAGACTGTGTGGTTGTTGTTCGTTATCAAGGACCAAGAGCGGTTGGTATGCCAGAACTTCATAAATTAACGCCACCGTTAAGTGTATTGCAAGACAAAGGGTTTAATGTAGCTTTAGTGACAGACGGTAGAATGTCAGGCGCATCAGGTAAAGTGCCAGCTGCTATTCATTTATATCCAGAAGCATTAGATGGCGGCTTAATCGCGAAAGTACAAAATGGCGATATTATCGAAATCAACGCAGACAAAAATATAGTTCAACTTCATGTAAGTGAAGAAGAGTTAGCTAAACGTGTTGTGACCGTTAAAGACTTAACGGAAGATCGTGAAGCTATGGGCCGTGAGTTATTTAATGGTTTACGCCAAGTAATGACAACGCCAGAAGAAGGCGCTTCTTGCGTTTTCCATGATGCGTAATTAGATCTCTGTATTGGACGTAAATTATGACTATTAAAGCGTTAGTTGCTGATATCGGCGGAACCAATATCCGCCTTGGTATGGCGGATATGGAAACACTTTCTATATCAAATATTTTGACTTACCAATGTAAAGATTTTGACAATGTAGATGGCGCAATTAGCCAGTACAAACAAGATTCTAAACAAGAGTTTGAATATGCCTGCTTAGATGTTGCCTGTCCTGTAGTAGGGGACGAAGTGAACTTAACCAATAATCATTGGTGTTTTTCACAAGCCGCAATTACAGAGCAGTTTGGTCTAAAGAAATTAATTGTTATTAATGACTTTACTGCTATTGCTATGTCGGTGCCAAACATAGCCAAAGACAAATTAGTTCAAATTGGCGGACAAGATGCGCTTCCAAATGCACCTATTGCTATTTTTGGTGCGGGTACTGGCCTTGGCGTTGCAAATTTAATCCATGCCGAAAATAAATGGATACCTATTGGTGGCGAAGGCGGTCATGTTGACTTTGCACCAATAGACAGTGATGAAATAGGCGTGCTTAAAGAGCTACAAAAGAAATATGCTCGTGTATCTGCAGAGCAAGTATTGTCTGGTTTAGGTTTAGTGCAAATTTATCAATCTCTTTGTGCCATCAACAAACAAGATGCAAAACAATATGAACCTGCTGACATCACCCAACACGCAATTGCTGGGACAGATGAATTAGCAGTTAAGACGTTAGATGTATTTTGTCGTATCTTAGGTAGTTTTGGCGGTAATTTAGCCCTTACATTAATGACCTACGGTGGTGTATTTATTGCCGGTGGCGTTGTACCAAGATTTATTGAATATGTTAAAACAAGCGAATTTAGAGCTCGTTTTGATGCAAAAGGACGTTTTGGCAAGATCATAAAAACGATCCCTGTATACGTTGTAACGGAAGAACAACCGGGATTAATTGGTTGCGCGGCATATTTACAGCAAGAAATTTAATTAAGGTTCCTCATAGGAACAACCTCATATTAGAAAGGTTTAAAAGGGTTTTAAAATGGCAGAACGTAATTGGTTAATCGACTCAGCTGAAGTATTTGCAGCAGGTCCAGTAGTCCCAGTATTAGTTATTGAAAATGTAGAAGATGCGGTTCCAATTGCGGAAGCATTAATGGCCGGTGGTATTAAAGTATTGGAAGTGACTTTACGTACTAAAGCGGCAATTGATGTTATTCGTGAAATTGCGACACATTGCCCAGACGCTATTATTGGTGCTGGTACTGTAACTAATGCAGCTCAACTTAAGCAAGTAACAGAAGCTGGCGCTAAGTTTGCTATCAGCCCTGGTTTAACGCCTGACTTATTAGATGCTGGTAACGCTGGTTCTATATCGTTAATTCCGGGTATCGCATCAATTTCCGAGTTGATGATAGGACTAGATAAAGGTTACTCGCACTTTAAATTCTTCCCTGCAGAAGCATCTGGTGGCGTTCAGTCGTTAAAATCAATTGGTGGTCCATTCCCAGATGTTCGTTTTTGCCCAACAGGTGGTATTAACCCTGGCAATTATAAAGACTATTTAGCGTTATCAAATGTAATGTGCTGTGGTGGTTCTTGGTTATGCCCAGATGACATTATCAAAGGCAAACGTTGGTCAGAGATCACTGAACTAGCTAAAAAGGCAACGGCAGGCGTATAAAAGCTTCTTCTTTTTATTTTTATAAAATAACCAGCTTAGGCTGGTTTTTTTGTATCTAAATGAATGTTCTACACCGGTTAATACATATGAAAGATAATAAGGACAAAAAAGAATAGAAATCGGTGCGTTAACGACAAAACTCATGTAGTTTTAATAAGGTACCGTTATTAATAGGAAGCGTTAAAATGTGGGAATATAAAATTATAGATTCAGATAATGCAGAAAAGGGGGGCTTCTTAAAAGGAAGAACGGTTGAGCAGGCTGAGGCTTATTTAAATAGTCTAGGTGCTGAAGGTTGGGAGATTATAGATATTGATTTTCATATGGATCCTATGATGCCTGGTGGGCCAACCCACTTTCATGGCATTGCCAAACGAGCCAAGTAATAAAATGCCGTAGTGTAACGGGTTAAGCAGTTAATAGTTAAACGTACTATTTTTCACGATGAAACTATTTATCTTATTTCCGAAATTCGAAACTTATCGTTGATATTTACCCTATTGAAATAGTCAGTTATTATCCCGTTATAAATAAGAAAAATTATAAGTATTATATGGACATACCTTTGCGTATTTTAAGGGCGGCTGTGAAAGTTCGTCGCATTTTCAGAGTCATCAACCCGCTCCCATTCTTAGTTAATATTAAAACGCGATTTGTTAAATTTTGGCGTGTACTTAATTTTGCCCAACGTTGTTACTTTATTTCAGTGCTTGTAGCTTTACTGCTAATGTTCAACCTTGAAGAAGAAAGCTCTGCTGACCCACTTTTTGCTATTAGTTTATTATTTGCCGTTGTTGCGTTACTTGTTGAGTTTTGGCCTAAGTTTGTCATCATTTGGCACCATTTACTGGGTAAAACCATTATTGTTATTTTTTACGCAATTATGGCCAATTTCGCATTAGCTAGTGCCGCGGGCATGGTCAATGAAGTCGCCGGAGTTAGTTCTAACATCTTGCCTTATAGCCATAATATGGCATTAATATTAAACATCCCTACTTGGTTTATGTTAACAAGCGTTTTAGCTCTGGTTGTTATTCAATTATTTATCCCGTTTTATTTAATATTACTTTTATTATTGAAACCATTTGGATTACACGGTATTTGGCACCAAAAAGAATATCGTTTTGTGTTTACCACTGCAATGATCCGATATATCTGGTGTTCTGTATTATTAATAACTACGGTTGTCTTAAGCATAAATAATGGCTTTATCAATCATACTACACCTGTGTTTGGTTCAGTTGTTGAAGGTTTTGTCAGTGGACATAAATACGCCAAAGCAGAGGGCTCCAGTAAAAAGGATGTTACTAGTATTAACGATATTGTTGAGCTAAAAGATGATAAAGCAAAGTCTATTGAAGAGAAACTTGATGAAGTTAAGGATGATACGCCATCATTCCTAAGTGTTAATCTTGCAGATGATGATTTATCAAACCAGATCTATCAAAAAAGTCTTGCCGTCGAATTAACGTTAAAAAAATTACTAGCAGAGTTTATCTATTATTATGAGACTGATAGTTATTCAAGGTGTGAACATCCAGAGAATACAAAAGTCGTGGAATTGAATGATTATCAATTATTATTGATGCAAATTGATGAGAATGAAGCCATCGGATACAAATTTACGGTGATAGCGTGTAACAGTCCTGGCATCGGTTTGAAAAACTAAGTCGTTTATTTAGTGAACGACAATTGATCATTAAAAATTCTGATAAACGGACAGCAAAATTTGTTTATCAGAATCTATATAAAATTTGACTATGAGCTAATCAATTATAAACTTTACAGCTTACAGCTTACAGCTTACAGCTTACAGCTTACAGCTTACAGCTTACGGCTTAATCAACTGCACTAACTTATGAGCTTGTTGAGGTTGCAAGACTAAACCTTGAGTATTGGCCATCTCAATACAGATCATATTGGAATAACCTTGATCATCAAAATCCACCATGTTTTTAGCATTTTCTTGCCATGGATTCCAAACTACTATGGAGTCGTGTCCTTGACCTAGAATATCCATGTTTTTATTACCGTTGAGCAAAGTGACTTTATCTTGTGCGGTTAAATATACGCGATCAGTGTGTTCGGTTATAACGACATCGCCGTCTTGAATCACTTCTGCGGCATTATCTAGTTTGTCTAAATAGCGGATTTGATTTAAACCAAGTACTTTATGGTCGTTAACGTTATCAAGAGCAAAATAAGTATGTATGGCTTGCGATAATGGTTTTGCTTCAGTTGATGTATTTGTAGTTGTTAATTCAATTGATACGGTATCTGCAAAAACATAACGCACCTGAACATCCAACCCTAGTGATTGGCTTAGTTCTTTTGTTAAGTTTGGCTGCATAATCATTTCAACACTCGTATCTGATTCTACAACATTTATTAGCGACCATGGAACAGAACGAATATAACCATGTTGCGGTTCACCAACAAAATCACCTTGTGCAGGGCCAAACCAAGGCCAGCACAAAGGAACGCCTCCTCTTATAGGTTTGCTGCCATCTAAAGGTGAAGATTCAGACAGCCACAATAAATTTTGTGGTTCATTTTGGTTATCTTTAGGAGTAAAACTCAATAATTGCCCACCAAACTCTGAGATTGTGGCGGCGAACTTAGGATGTTCGATTTTGTAATAAACACACGAGTTAAGTGTTTCTTTACTAACAAATTGGTTGTTCATGTTTGCTCTTATTTTCTCTGGTATTAATTGGGAGAGGGCGATGAAACGCAGTAAAACAAAAAAGGTGGCCATAAGCCACCTTTACTAGATTGAAACAAGAGCAAACTCTTATTCCTTAAACACAAGTTACTTCATTAAAAGTACAGCGTTGTCTAACATGCGGTTTGAGAAACCCCATTCATTGTCATACCAGCTCATTACTTTAACTAAACGACCAATAACGCGTGTTTCTGTCGCATCAAAGTTTGAAGAGTAAGGGATGTGGTTAAAGTCTACAGATACTAAAGGCTCGTCATTTACTGCTAATACTTCAGCTAATGGACCGCCAGCGGCAACCGCTTTACGAATAGTTTCGTTAACTTCTTCAACCGTTGTGTCTTTCTTAGCAATAAACGTTAAATCTACAAGCGATACGTTTAATACTGGAACACGTACTGATAAACCGTCAACTTTACCTGCTAACTCAGGAACCACTAAACCTACAGCGGCAGCAGCACCTGTTTTAGTTGGGATCATAGACATTGCCGCTGCACGAGCACGACGTAAGTCTGTGTGATATACGTCACTTAAACGTTGGTCATTAGTATAAGCGTGGATGGTATTCATCAAACCTGATTCAATACCAATCTCGTCATTTAACACTTTAGCAAACGGTGCAAGACAGTTAGTTGTACAAGATGCGTTTGAGATTACCGTCATATCAGACGTGATGTCTTCGTGGTTAACACCGTAAACGATAGTTGCATCAACACCTTTAGCAGGAGCAGAGATGATAACTTTTTTCGCGCCCGCATCAATGTGTGCACTTGCAGCGTCTTTCGATTGGAAAATACCTGTACATTCAAAAACAACGTCTACGTTTAATTCTTTCCAAGGTAAGTCAGCTGGGTTTCTTTCTGACGTTACTTTGATTAAATCACCATTAACAGTAATAGTGTCATCTGTATTTTCTACTTTAGCGTTAAAACGACCGTGTGCCGTATCATATTTTAAAAGGTGAGCATTAATATTAGCATCGCCTAAATCATTAATTGCTACGATTTTTAAATCGTAATTTTTTTCTGATTCATACAAAGCTCGTAATATATTTCTACCAATTCTTCCAAAACCGTTGATTGCTACGCGAATAGTCATAGTTATACCTGTTAATGATGTTATACAATTTCAAATTGGTAATAAAATTACATCCATTGAGTCATAAAGTAAAGTAAAATGGCAAATAAATAAGGGGAAGTTTTTTTATGCAAACGTATGTAGTGGTAAAGGACGATAAAGTGCTTTTATAGTTACCCCGAAAGTAAATACAATTGAGCTAATCAATAAATCATTGAAAGACAATTTTCTTTAATGGTTTTGCCAAATTCGTAGTCGTTAATAGGAATAAGAATGCACGCTTCTTTAATTGAACATTTAGTTCAAGCCCGCGGGATAGAGTCCGAATATACAGATGCATGGGGTAAACAATCTTTCATAAAGTCTGAATCAAAACAGAAAATATTAGCGGCTATGGGTTATCCAATTGATGACGAAGACGCTTTAGTTAATATGGTTAATGCTGAAACAGAAGCGTCTTGGTTTACTATTGTTGAGCCAGCATCGATTTACCGTCAAGGTCAACACAACGTTTTACACTTTAAATTACCAATTGATTTTGCCAACGATGAACTGCATATCGTTATTAAGCAAAATGGTAAAATCTGCAAGAAGCTAAAATTTGTTCCAATAGATCAAGAGTTACTCGGTGCATTTGAAGTCCGAGACATGGAAATTCAACATTATGCATTACCTGTCGATTTTGATTTGGCGATTGGTTATTACCAATTAGATTTATTAGAACCGGGTATTGAAGAACCACTTGGCTCAGGGTCATTGATCATCGCGCCAGAGTCTTGTTATAAACAGCCGGCGTTGGAACAAGGTAAAAAGTTATGGGGTCCTAGCGTACAACTTTACTGTGTTCGCAGTAAACATAATTGGGGCGTTGGTGACTTTTCGGATTTAAAATATTTAATTGAAAAAGTAGCACAACGAGGTGCTGATTTTGTTGGATTAAATCCAATACACGCCTTGTATCCTAATAACCCGGATTCTTGTAGCCCATATAGTCCATCGTCGCGTCGTTGGTTAAACGTCATTTATATAGATGTGCAACAAGTGACGGGTTACGAAGAATGTTTAGTAACACAAAAACTGGTTAATTCAGACGCGTTTCAAACTCAACTTAATGCTGCCAAGTCCGTTACCGAGGTTGATTATGCTTCTGTGATGGATTTAAAGTTAAAAGCACTAAAACCGCTTTATCAACATTTTGTTAAACATGAAATCGCAAACAATTCAGACCTTGCTAAAAAGTTTGCTGAGTTTAAATTAAATGGCGAGGAAAGTTTAATACAAGCGGCAACCTATGACGCGATACAAGATAAGTTTAAAGCCGACGGTCGTTTCATTGGTGACAATTGGGGTTGGCCTGTATGGCCACAAGAGTTTCAAGATTACGACTCAGCCACCGTTGTTAAGTTTAAACAAGATAATGCCGAATTAGTCGATTTTTATGCTTATTTACAATTTGTTGCTTTTACTCAACTAGAAGAAGTCAACGAGTTCAGTAAAGCACAAGGTATGGCCATGGGGACTTACCGTGATTTAGCCGTTGGTGTCAGTGAAGGCAGTACTGAAATTTGGGCAAATAAAGACTTATATTGTACTGACGTCAGTGTCGGCGCTCCACCAGATGTATTAGGTCCGTTAGGCCAAAGCTGGGGTTTACCACCAATGGATCCTATCAAGCTTTATCAACAAGGTTATCAACCGATTATTGATCTATTCCGTTCTAATATGCATGCCTGTGGCGCATTACGAATTGATCATGTTATGGCATTATTAAGATTGTGGTGGGTTCCAAAAGGCGACACCGCAAAAGAAGGGACTTATGTTTATTACCCTGTTGATGAATTGCTGGCGATACTTGCATTAGAAAGTCATTTAAATCAATGTTCAATCATTGGTGAAGATTTAGGTACAGTGCCTGAAGATATTACGGGTAAGCTGCAAGAGAACGGAATTCACTCTTACAAAGTATTTTTCTTTGAACAAGCGGCTGATGGTGGGTTTTATTCACCAGAACATTACCTTGAGCAATCAATGGCCACATTAACCACGCATGATATGCCAACTTTAATTGGCTATTGGCACTGTAAAGATTTAGAGCTTGGCAAAGAGCTTGGACTGTATTCAGGTGATGAGTTAATGCAAAGCTTATACGGCGACCGTATTAGAGATAAACAAGCCATTTTAAATACCTTACATGGTCATCATTCAATACCAGAACATATCGGTCACGACGCAAATACAGTGGGGATGACACAAGAATTAAATTACGGTATGCAAATTCATATGGCAAAGGGACAAGCCGCTTTGTTAAGTTTACAGCTAGAAGATTGGTTGCAAATGGACAAACCGGTTAATATTCCAGGTACGAGTGATGAATACCCAAATTGGCGTCGTAAATTAACTATGGACTTAGAAGACATATTCAGTGTTAATGAAATAAACCATTTAACTGATGAATTAACCAAAGCCAGAAAACAAGCGTCAAAATAAATACAAATTAAGATAGATAAATTTGATTTAAATAGTTAATACTAAATATGGTTTTTAGTATTAACTTTGTTTATTTGTTCACTATGTTTTTAATCACAAACAGGATCTAAGATGAACCCAAGTGAGTTAGCCAGTACATTATCTAATGCCAATGTTACCAATCCGTTTTCTTATTTAGGTTTATCTGAAAATACCCAAGGCAAAGGGCTCATTGTTAGGGCATGGTTCCCTAGTGCCACCAATGTTGAGTTAATCGAATTTTCTAAAGATCGAAGTTTAGGTCAATTAACACAAGTTGAACAAAGTGGTTTATTTGAATTGGTATTACCAAGAAGAAAAAATCATTTTAATTACCGTTTTAACGTAAGTTATGCCGACAGCTCAAATGTGGTGATAGACCCATATCAATTTAAGCAAGATGCATTTTATGCTGTTCATTACCTTTCCCACCAACCAGAGAATATATATCAACAATTAGGTGCACAGTTAACCCAATTAACTGTTGGTAAAAAAGTATTGAATGCCACTCGTTTTGCTGTTTTTGCCCCTAATGCTTCCACATGTAGTTTAATCGGCGACTTTAATCATTGGGATGGTCGTCAATTACCAATGGAAAAAACACAATGTGGTCACTTTGTCATAGTGGTACCAGAGCTGGAGGCCGGTGTTAAGTATAAGTTTGAACTCAAAGATCAACATGGTCACAACTTACCGCACAAATCAGACCCGGTCGGTTTTTACCAAGATCAGTACCCGTCATTTGCCTCTATTGTTTATGATCATAATGAATATCAGTGGCAAGATGAAAAGTGGCTAACTCGCAAAGAACAAGACTATGTGCATAAGCCTATGGCTATCTATGAGGTGCATTTAGGTTCTTGGCGCATGAAAGAAGTGGATGGCGAATTTGTACCGCTTTCTTATCTTGAAATGATTGATCAGCTTATTCCTTATGTAAAAGAAATGGGATACACCCATATTGAAGTGTTACCAGTATCAGAACATCCATTCACTGGCTCTTGGGGTTATCAACCAACCGCTATGTTTGCTCCGACCTCTCGTTTTGGTGACCCTGATCAGTTTAAGGCATTTGTTGATGCCTGCCACCAAAGTGACATTGGTATTATTATCGATTGGGTTCCAGCACATTTTCCAGAAGATCCGCACGGCTTAGCACGTTTTGATGGGACTCATGTTTATGAATATGATGATCCACGTAAAGGCTGGCATCCTGATTGGAATTCGTGCATTTACGACTTTGGTAAAGACACCGTTAGACAATTTTTAGTATCAACAGCCTTGTACTGGTTGGATAAATTCCATATTGACGCACTACGCGTAGATGCAGTCGCTTCGATGTTGTACCTAGATTATTCTCGCGAAGATGGAGAGTGGATACCTAATGTAGACGGTGGCAATCATAACTATGAAGCCATAAGTTTATTACGTTGGATGAACGACGAAGTTCATAGTAAACATCCAAATGCGTTAACCATCGCAGAAGAATCTACGTCATTTCCAAAAGTCTCTCATCCTACCCAATACGGTGGTTTAGGTTTTGATTTTAAATGGAACATGGGGTGGATGCATGACTCATTAACGTATGTGAGTAAAGATCCGGCTTACCGTAATTATCATCATAACGACATCACTTTTGCCATGGTATATAACTACGATGAACATTTTGTGTTACCAATTTCTCACGATGAAGTGGTACATGGAAAAGGCTCGTTATTAAGAAAAATGCCGGGTGATGAATGGCAACAAGCGGCAAATCAACGGTGTTATGCTGCGTTTATGTATGCCCATCCGGGTAAAAAATTAAACTTTATGGGTAATGAAATCGCACAAGTAAAAGAGTGGGATCATAACTCCAGCATTAATTGGCATTTGTTAGCGAATGAAAAACATCAAGGTATGCAAAACGTTTATAAAGATTTAAATCATTTATATTGTGAACATGCGCCATTACACCAGTTAGATCATGAACACGCAGGGTTTGAATGGTTAGATCACCAAGATGCAGAACAAAGTGTATTAGCGTTTGCCAGAAAAGATAAAGACGGTAACGAAATCATAGTGATCAGTAACTTCACACCAATTCCACGTGATTATTATCGTGTAGGTGTGACGAATCCTGGGCGATATAAAGTATTATTAAATTCAGATAGTGAATACTACTGGGGCAGTAATTATTCGACAGGACTTGAGCTCGTGACCGAATGTATGGGCTGGCAGGGCAAAGAGCATAGTTTGTTAATTAACTTGCCGCCTCTCTCAACCTTATATATCACGCTAACGTAACTCAGTGTAAATAGGTTATTAATGAATAACGAATTAGCGATACAAGTCGACTCCGGCGACGCAAAGTGGTTAGGTGTAAATAAAAAAGACGGTGGATTTAATTTTGCTGTTTATGCACCAGATGCTAAGCGCCTATTTATTCATTTCTTTTTACCAGATACGGAAGAGTTTATCACCCGTATCGAAGCCGATAACCGTACCGGTAACGTATTCCATTGCCATCTCACAGGTATTGATGAAACTTGGGTTTACGCATTACAAGTAATTAATAAAGATGAAAATAAAGCATTAACCACCAGTGAAAAACTTCTAATAGACCCTTATGCAAAATCGTTTAATCGTCACTTAGTATGGAACCAAGATTTATATCAAGATAATAGCCCGTTTTTTATTGCAAAATCCCACTTAACACTCGCCGAATTTGACTGGCAAAATACCTCGAAACCAAACATCAAAAACAGCGACACCATTTTATATGAGACACACGTAAAAGGGTTTACTCAGCAATTAAACAGTATTCACCCCGAACTCAGAGGTACTTATTTAGGACTAGCTGAACCTGAAGTTATTGACTATTTAAAACAACTAGGCGTGACTAGTGTTCAATTAATGCCTGTATTTCACTTTATGAGTGAACCTAGATTAGAACAGTTGGAGTTAACCAATTATTGGGGATATAACCCAGTCAATTTTTTTGCACCAGACCCTCGTTATGCCGTCAGTGATGCGGTGACAGAATTTAAAACCTTGGTACGTGAATTTCACAAAAATGACATTGAAGTTATATTAGATGTGGTTTTTAACCATACAGCAGAAGCTGATGAAAATGGTCCGTTAATTAGTTTCAAAGGGTTAGCCAACTTTGATTTTTATTTGAATACTGAAGGCGATTATAAAAAAAGTTTTGCCAACTACACGGGGTGTGGCAACACAGTAAATGCTGATAACGATTACGCCCTTAAAATGATCATGGACTCTTTGCGTTATTGGCTGACAGACATGCAGGTAGACGGATTTCGTTTTGATTTAGCTGCAACCTTAGGCCGCAATGGTGAACGCTTTAATCAAGGCTGTGCTTTATTTAGGGCCATGAAACAAGACCCAATTATATGCCGAGCTAAATTAATAGCCGAGCCTTGGGATATAGGCCCTCAAGGATATCAGCTTGGTAATTTTCCGAACTATTGGTTAGAGTGTAACGACAAATACCGAGATGGATTAAAGCAGTTTTGGCGTGGTGATAAAGGGTTAGTTGCCGAAACCGCTAGTCGGATTTTAGGATCAAGAGACATCTTTAGAAAAGGCAAACGCAGTCAAATAACGTCAGTAAATTATATAGCTTATCATGACGGTTATACTTTACATGATCTTGTGAGTTATGAGCAAAAACACAACTTAGCCAATTTAGAAGACAACAGAGATGGGCATGGGGCGAATTACAGTTGTAATTACGGTGTAGAAGGGCCGACAACGGATCAAGATATTATTGATAAGCGTGAACAACAAAAACGTAATTTGATGGCCACCTTGTTATTCTCGCAAGGAATCCCGCATTTGTTAGCCGGTGATGAACGATCTAGAACACAAGGCGGTAATAACAACGCATATTGTCAAGATAACCCAATTAGCTGGTTAAATTGGCAAATGTCTGATTTGCAGAATAAATTTTATAAATTTACCCAATATTGCATTCAACTCAGAAAGCAGTATCCAGTATTAACCCATTGCCTGTTACCAGATGATGATTATCATTATAGTGCCATACATCACCACGTTTATTGGATTCGGCCAGATGGCGAAACCAAACAAGTTGACGATTGGCATGATCACGATAATCAATGTTTGGCCTTAGTTATGGCGGACGATGATCAAAAATATAAAATGTTATTGTTGTTAAATGCATCGGATGAAGATTCGGTTTATCAAATCCCAAAAAGTAGTAAAAAGACCTTGTTAATTGATACTGAACTAGACCTATTAAGCCCAATCATAAAAACGGAAGACAGCTATAAACAAAAGGCTCACAGCCTAAGTTTATGGCAATTAGATTATTAAAAAATCAATTTTTTTAGAATAAATAAGCAAGTGCAGAATAATTTATAATTTATAATTTAAGTTATTTGGTAGGAACTTAAAGGTGAATTCTGTATAATCCGCGCCAAAATTGCACTTGCACCATTATTGAAACTAAGAGAAGCTAATTGTATGTCTGACAACGCTATTTTATGTGATATCGGTTTTATCGGTTTGGGAGTTATGGGGAAAAACCTAGCTCTTAATTTAGCAGACAATGGTTACACCATTGCCGCTTTTGATTTGGATACTGAAAAAGTAGCCAGTGCAATAAAGCAAGACGAATTGGAAAGGGGTGATAACCCACAACGAATTTTCCCTTGTACTTCTTATACAGAATTATTATCTAAACTAACATCTCCACACCTTGTTATTCTTTCCGTTCCTGCAGGCCGTCCTGTTGATGACGTATGTCATAAATTAATTGATGCAGGCATTCAGGCAGACGACATCGTTGTTGATACCGGCAATAGTTTGTGGACAGACACGGTAGAACGTGAAAAGAACTTTGAAGGTAACTTCTTATTCTTCTCAACCGCAGTTTCTGGTGGTGAAGTTGGTGCGCGTTTTGGTGCTTCATTAATGCCAAGTGGTGACCGTTATGCTTGGACTCGTATTGCCCCAATGTTCAAAGCCATCGCCGCTAAAGTGGATGATGCAACAGGTAAACCTATAGAACGTCATGAGCCTGGTAATCCAGTGATCGAAGGCGAGCCATGTGCGACTTACATTGGCGAAACAGGCTCAGGCCATTATGTGAAAATGGTTCACAATGGTATTGAATATGCTGATATGCAATTGATTTGTGAAGCTTACAATATTATGCGTACTGGTTTAAACATGACACCAGTTGAGATTGCAGCCATCTTCAGAAAATGGAATGAAGGCGAGTTACATTCTTACCTTATTGAGATCAGTGCCGAGGTTTTAGAGCATATTGACCCAGATACGAATCAACCATTAGTTGATATCATTCTTGATAAAGCTGGCCAAAAAGGTACAGGTTTATGGACAGCAGTGAGCTCTTTACAAATTGGCGCACCTTCTCCAACTATTACGTCTGCGGTTTATGCGCGTGCGTTATCAACGCTAAAAGGCGAACGTGTTGTTGCATCAAAAGTACTAGCGGGTCCAGATCTATCTGAATTTAATTTAGATAAAGATGAAGTTATCGCGCAATTACATGATGCATTATATTGTTCTAAAATTTGTGCTTACGCGCAAGGTTTCCAATTAATGAGCATGGCTGGTAAAGAACACGGCTGGAACTTAGATTTTGCTGGTATTGCAAAAATTTGGCGTGCTGGTTGTATCATACGTGCAGTATTCTTACAGTCTATTACGAAAGCTTATGAGCGTGATGAAGAGTTATCTAACTTATTAATCGACCCGTTTTTTGCCGGGCAAATTGCTAAGTACCAAACAAATTGGCGTCGTACTGTCGCTAACTCGTCATTAATGGGTATTCCTGTTGGTGCGTTTTCTTCAGCGTTGGCATATTACGACTCATACCGTAGTGAAACCTTACCAGCAAACTTGTTACAAGGTCAGCGCGATTTCTTTGGCGCGCATACTTTTGAACGTGCTGATAAGACCGATGGCAAAATGTACCACGTTGAATGGAGCCAAGCGGCTCGTCCAATCGTTAAGGTGTAGTTTTTATACGCCTTTATAAAACCATATCAACGGATATGGTTTTTTTTTGCCTGTAAACTATTGTAGATAAGTTACAGTGGACTAACACTAATAGAACAATTGTTAAAAGCGAGACAAAAATGGACAAAGTAACTAAATCAGAACAAGAGTGGCAAGCCGAATTAGATGAAGAAACCTATAGAGTAACAAGGTTGAAGGGAACCGAACGTCCATACACAGGCAAGTATTTGGACCATAATGAACAAGGCCAATATGTATGTGTGTGTTGTGGTTCTCAATTATTTAATTCAACTCAGAAGTTTGATTCTCATTGTGGTTGGCCGTCGTTTGATCAAAGCATTGAGGGAAGTGTTGAGTATCATAAAGACT
The DNA here is from genome assembly GCF_018860345.1 of Psychrosphaera sp. F3M07. Classification (GTDB taxonomy): domain Bacteria; phylum Pseudomonadota; class Gammaproteobacteria; order Enterobacterales; family Alteromonadaceae; genus Psychrosphaera; species Psychrosphaera aquimarina. The sequence continues at coordinate 176,862 of NZ_JAHKPJ010000021.1, forward strand.
TAACCTTAGGCATGGTAAGGGTTGAAATTACCTGTGCCAAATGTGACGCGCATCTAGGTCATATATTTGAAGATGGCCCAACAGAAACTGGTAATCGTTACTGTGTTAATTCAGTGTCACTTACCTTTGATGATGGCTCTAAATAAGAAAATAGTCTGTAAAAACTTGGATTTAGTTACTTTTAACGAGTTGTATTAATAAACTAGTGAGCTATTTGTCAGTCTTTTGTAATGGTTTAAATCCACTTTTTTAAAATTCTGTAACTAAAGTTGTAGTATTACATTTAAACTTACGAAAAAATAATTTACAATGCGCCCGCACTTGAGGTGAACACCTTAACCTTGTGAATTAAATTATTATAAAGGCTGATGTAATGACGTTAACTCCTGAACAAACTTATCAAAAAAGTTGGTTAGAAAGACAAGAATTTGCAGATCGCATGCAACCACTAATTGGTATGTTGTATCGTGGTCGAGGAATAGAAATTTGTATTTATGGTCGTCCACTTGTATCAGCATCTGCTATCGATATTATCAAGGCTCATAAAACGGTAACTAAGTACGAGAGCACCAAACTTAGAGTTCGTGAAAGTTATGAATTTTTAGAGATCCTTTCGGGATTAAATTTAAACCCTGCAAAAATTGATTTAGGTAAGTTGGCCTTTGGTTACATATACAAAAACAAAGGTGAAGGGCTTTCAAAAGAAGAATACTTAAAACGTGAATTGGCTGATATTTTAGACCAAGATGGACACCCAGAACCTCAAGATGTTGTGTTATACGGATTTGGTCGTATTGGTCGTTTATTAGCACGTTTGTTAATCGAAAGAAATGGTCCTAATGCGACATTACGTTTACGTGCCATCGTAGTTCGTGGCGGTAAAGACGGTGACTTAGAAAAACGAGCAAGTTTATTGCGCCGTGACTCTGTACATGGACCATTTAATGGCAGCATTACCGTTGATACTAAAGCTAATGTCATTAAAGCGAACGGTTCTTACATTCAAGTGATATACGCAAACTCTCCAGATAGCATAGATTACACAGATTATGGTATTGATAATGCCTTAATTGTTGATAATACAGGTATTTGGAAAGATGAAGATGGTTTAGGTTTACACTTAAAATCCAAAGGTGCAGCGAAAGTATTATTAACAGCACCAGCTGGTGGCGAGATTAAAAACATTGTATATGGTGTAAATCACACTGATATCGAAAGTGACGATAAAATCGTTTGTGCAGCTTCGTGTACAACCAATGCAATAACGCCGATACTAAAAGCGATCAATGATGAGTATGGGATTGATAACGGACATGTTGAAACGGTTCACTCTTATACTAATGACCAAAACCTAATTGATAACTTCCATAAAGGTGAGCGAAGAGGCCGTGCGGCTGCGTTAAACTTAGTATTAACGTCAACGGGTGCGGCAAAAGCGGTATCAAAAGCACTACCAGAGCTAAAAGGTAAGTTAACTGGTAACGCTATTCGTGTTCCAACGCCAAATGTGTCTATGGCAATAATGAATCTAAATTTAGATAAACCTACATCAGAAGATGAGTTAAACAAGTTCTTACTGGATGTGGCGTTACATTCTGAGCTGAGAGATCAAGTTGATTACACGAGTTCTACTGAGATTGTTTCTACGGATCTTGTTGGTAACCGTTATGCAGGTATTGTGGATTCAAGAGCCACGATCGTACAAGATAACCGTGCAGTATTGTATGTTTGGTATGACAATGAATTTGGTTATAGCTGCCAAGTAGTTCGCGTTATGCAAGAAATGGCGGGTATTAAATATCCATCGTTGCCAACTACTTAATCTTGATAACATAAAACATAATTTTAGAAGGCCACATTTTTGTGGCCTTTTTTATTGCGCTTTTATTTTGATAAAATTAATGATTTGAATAGGTAATTACGATACCGTTGTTCATTGTGTTTTAAATTTCTACCAATCCACATAAAGAGAAATTCAGCGTTAATGTTTAAATTCAATTCAATCATCTTGTTGTCGCTTGTTGTAAGTCAAACTGTATTGGCCAATGAAGCACAAACTCAATCTGTGTTAAATCAAGCAAGTCACGTTTTTGATCAGCAACAGATTAAAAGTCACGGAGTGACTAACGTATATAATTTATTAAATTTTGTTCCTGGGTTTCAAGCAGTGATGACCAGCAATAATTCGGCTCATACCCAATTACAAGTGCGTGGCGTGGCTGCCGATTCTGGCTATGTCGTGCTGATGGTTGATGGCGTTAAACTGAATACCTTATTAATAAATGACGTATTGATGGGCTCGCCTTATTTTGATTCAACGTTAGCGCAAACGGTGGAAATATACACAGGACCGAATGCGGTTCGGTTTGGTAATAATGCAGCTTTAGCGGTGATCAATATCATTACTAAAAAGACTAACCGCCTTTCTATAGCGGGTGGCGACTTTAACCATCAGAATGCATCTGCAAGTTTATATAGAAATACTGGTTATGGTGAGTTCTCGTTTTTTATTATGGACACGCAAGGTGACGGCCAACAATATGCTTCTGACAATATACCAAGTGCAAGTTATGTTTTAGGTAAGGATTATATTAACCAACCTTACAAACATGATCAGTTCAGCATCAATTGGCAGTTAGGTAATTACGTTTTACATTATTACAGTGAAGAACATCAACAAGATGGTTTTTTGAATAATCAAAGTTACCATCAAAATAATCAATTTAACTCGACAAATCGCTTTATATCGAATCAATACCAATATCAGCTAACAGACCAATTTAATGTTAATGCAGAATTAACTTATGGAGAGTCAGAAGTTAAATCTGTGGCTCGAATAGACGAAGCTGGAATTAGACCATTCTCTGAAGATTATTGGTTTGGCCCTAACTGGTCCTCGCGTAAATTGGATTTTAATTTAATGACCAATTATACATGGTCAGATACCTTATCATTTGAATTTGGTGTTCAATGGCAACAACAAGAACAAGATAAAGCTGGGATAGTAACTTCGCATTTAACTCCGGATGGACAAGACAGTTTACCGTTAGATTTGTATTATCTTGACGCTATACAGAGTGTCACTGAGTACGGGCCCTATACAAACTTATTACAGAGTATTGAAAGCCACGGGATATTCAGTGGTATGAGTTGGCAAATGAGTCCGATAGATCATGTGTCAGCGGGTATTCGTTTAGAGCGCAACCACGGTTTTGCCGATGATGTGTCTACTCATATTGGTTACAACCGAATTTTAAATCAAAAAAGTCATGTTAGTGTTGAATATTCAGAAGCATTTCGCGCTCCTAATTTCATAGAACTGTTTTCACAAGATCCCTATTTACATGGCAATGAGAGTTTGAAACCAGAGAAAATACGATCTTATCAATTAAGTTACGATTACACAGAACAAGATTGGAATGCCACAGTAACGGCGTTTTATCAGCAACAATCAAAAGTCATCGCTTTAACATTTCCGGATAGCAGCCAACGTCGTTTTTATAATAATCTAAACAATAAAGATATATTCGGTTTGGAAGCAAAAGGGGATTATAAGCTCAATCAACATATCAAACTACAAGGTACATTAACCCATTATTTTAATGATACCTACGAACAAGCGTTTCAAACATTTGCTACTTTGAGTTTATTATCTCAGATCAACCGATTTACAATTGGGGTTAATAACATATTACGCTCAGCTGTAGACCTAAAAGCAGGACTCGATTCTAGTGATTTTGCATCAACAGGGTTTAATCAAAACGCTACTTATTTGGTGAATGCTGTAGTTAATTATCAACTAGGCCGAAGTATATTATTGTCTTTGAAAGCCGAAAATGTGTTTGATCAGTCGCATAAGGTTTATGATCCAAGCCAAACAGACAATCAACTTTATGTGCCACAACAAACAAGATTTGTTTCATTTACATTAACTTATGAATTTTAATATTAATTATAAAAGTCTTGAATGAAATACATGAACGTCCGGTCTTATCACTGTTAACCCTGTAAATAGGCTTTATAGTCCTAAGGTATTTTTAGTCACATGTTAAAAAACTTAACCGTTCAAGCCCTTATTTTTATCGCTATATTTAATCTTATTAGTTGGTTTAAAGAGTCGAGTTTGTTGTCCACTTCTGGCGATATTAAAGCGCCAGAGTTTGAATTAATGGACATTAATAACCAAAAAGTCACGTTAGCGTCATTGTCTGATAAACCTACGTTATTATTTTTTTGGGCACCTTGGTGTTCTGTATGCAAATTAACCATGCCCAATGTACAAGATTTTTACCAAAGTCATTCCGAGCAATTTAATGTGGTATCTGTTGCGTTAAGTTTCCAATCACCTGACGAAATAGTAAATTTCATGCATCAACGCGAATACAGTTTTACAACCTTATTAGGCAATGCTGATGTGTCTCAAGATTATAAGATACAAGCCTTTCCAACCTATTATGTGATTGACACAGACGGAATTGTGGTAAATAAATCTTTAGGTTACAGTACTGAAATTGGCATGCTACTTAGGTCGATGATTTTATAAGCAAAGTATCATCAAATTACGGTTTACGACTGGTTTCTAGTGGATTTTATGTGATAGTCTTGACCGGATAACAAGTTATGAGATCAAACCATGAAAATTAGTAGTAATTTTGATAGCGGCAACATTGAAGTTGTTAGCTTAGACTCAACCTCTGACATTCAGTTAAACATTTCAAAAGACAATAATTCAGATTTTTATCAGTGGTTTCATTTTAAAATTGAATCTACCGCAGGTGAAGAACACCAGTTCAGAATTCTAAACGCTAAACAATCGGCTTATCCTGATGGGTGGCAAGATTATAGAACTATGGCTTCGTATGACCGTGAAACTTGGTTCCGTATTGATACTTGTTATGAAGACGGTGAATTGAAATTTAATCATATTCCTGATTTTGACCATGTGTTTTATGCTTATTTTGTTCCTTATTCCTATGAACGTCACTTAGATTTAATTCATAAATCTCAACTCGCTCCCGATACTCAGCTTATTACTTTAGGTCAAACTATTGATGGCAGAGATATGTCTTTGTTACAAATTGGCCAAGAAGCTGAAGGTAAAAAGAATATCTGGATAACGGCACGCCAACACCCTGGTGAATCTATGGCTGAGTGGTACGTAGAAGGTTTATTAGAACGTTTATTTGACCACGACGACGCTGTGTCACGTTTGTTATTAGATAACGCAGTATTTTATGTTGTGCCTAATATGAACCCAGATGGTTCTGCTCGAGGACATTTAAGAACAAATGCGGTTGGTACTAACTTAAACCGTGAGTGGCTAGAACCTTCTTTAGATAAAAGCCCAGAAGTTTTTTACGTTAGACAGAAGATGCTCGAGACGGGTGTGGACATGTTTTTAGATATCCATGGTGACGAAGCAATTCCATATAACTTTGTTGCTGGTTGTGAAGGTATCAAAAGCTATGATGCACGTCATCAAGCTTTAGAAGAGACTTTTAAAGCGGCTTATGCTTCAGCCACACCAGAGTTTCAAGATGTTCATGGTTATGACAAAGATGAACCTGGCCAAGCATTACCAACTGTTGGTGCGGCTTGGGTTGGCGAACAGTTTAAATGTTTGTCTTATACCGTAGAAATGCCATTTAAAGATCATAATGATGCTCCTGATGCGTTTTATGGTTGGAACGATGTTCGTTCTGCTAAATTTGGCGCAGATGTATTAACTGCAATATTAGCGGTAGTTAAAAAATTACGCTAAAACAACTTTCGAAATGGGGTAGGGAACTACCCCATTATTTTATGTAACAATAACTATAATAAAAAAGGAATAAACAGTGAACGCACTAAATGATTTACTCGTTTTTCTAGATAGCCTATTAGGAAGCTCTCCTTGGTTCCCTTATGTGCTATTAGGTGTCGGTATCTTCTTCACCATCTACCTTAAATTTCCACAAATACGTTACTTTAAACATGCTTGGCAGGTTGTAACTGGTAAGTATGATAAAAAAGGCGCTGAAGGTGATACCAATCATTTCCAAGCTCTTTCAACGGCATTATCTGGTACCGTTGGAACAGGTAACATAGGTGGTGTTGCATTAGCCTTATCTATTGGTGGTCCGGCTGCATTATTTTGGATGTGGATGACGGCATTTTTTGGTATGACGACTAAGTTTGTCGAAGTAACTATGTCACACAAATATCGTGTGAAAGCGGAAGATGGCACTATGGCGGGTGGTCCAATGTATTACATGGATCGTCGTTTAAATATGAAATGGCTCGCTGTTGCCTTTGCGATCGCAACGGTAATTAGCTCATTTGGTACTGGTAGTTTACCTCAAATAAATAATATCGCCGTAAGTATGGAAAGTTCGTTTGGTATTGAACGAATGATAACCGGTGGCGTATTAGCGGTAGCGCTAGCTCTTGTAATCTTAGGTGGTATTAAACGTATCGCTTATGTTACTTCACGTATCGTCCCTGTTATGTCTGTTTTTTATGTTATTGGTGCGTTAGGCGTAATTTTCTACAATATTGAAAACTTAGTACCATCATTTGTTTCTGTATTTGCAGATGCCTTTACTGGTTCTGCGGCAACAGGTGGATTCGTCGGTGCGGCATTTGCTTATGCATTTACTAAAGGTGTTAACCGCGGTTTATTCTCAAATGAAGCAGGTCAAGGTTCTGCTCCAATTGCACATGCTGCAGCAAAAGCGGACGAACCAGTTTCTGAAGGTATGGTTTCAATTTTAGAACCGTTTATTGATACCATCATTATTTGTACTTTAACTGGTATGGTGATTCTATCTTCTGGTGCGTGGCACGATAAGTTTGAAAATGATTTCCAACGTTCGGACATGTCAATATTGTCAGGACAATATGTTGAAAGCTCTGAACAAAACATGAACTCGCTATACCTTTATTTAAATGGCCAAGAAAGTGATGTTGAAAAATTCTCTGGCGAATTAAAAGTAATTGAAGGTAAAGCTCAAGGTGATAATTTCACTGTGATTAATTCACGTTCAATTGCTGAAAACGTAAACTTCTTATTACCAGGCGAACATTTATATAACGGCAAATTACAGGTTATCGATGGGCAACTGAAAAACAAAGAAATTATAGTTCGCGGTGATTCATTAATTCACTCCGCCGCTTTAACAACAGAAGCATTTACAAAAGGCTACTTTGGTGAGCACGGCAAATACATAGTTACTATTGGTTTGTTATTATTTGCTTTCTCAACTGCGATAGCTTGGTCGTATTATGGCGACAGAGCAATGACGTACCTATTAGGTGCACGTTCGGTTATGCCATATCGTGTTATTTATTGTGCGGCGTTTGCTTGGGCTGCGGTAGCTGATACATCATTAATATGGATGTTAGCTGCGGTTGCCATTGTTGTTATGACCTTACCTAACTTATTCGGCATCATGTTACTTCGTAAAGAAATGAAGGAAACGGTTGATGACTATTGGGTTAAGTTCAATAAAGAACATGGTGAAAATAAAGATAACTAAGTTGTTTTTATAAAATTAAGCCACATTAAATACTAATTAAAACTATATAATTAGTATCAAAAGCATCCTAATAATATTAGGGTGCTTTTTCTGCGTTTATCCCTCAGTATTTTTACAACGGATGAAATGAATAATATCTTTTAGAAAGAGTGTAGTATGGCCATTATTAAATGCCCTCAATGTGCAAAATCTATCTCGGACAAACAAAAGGTTTGTCCACATTGCGACCTAGATATGAATGATCTTACTGAAGAAAAGTTACATTCATTAAGCAAGATCAAATCATTAAAAAATAGTCAGTCTATTATGACTCACCAAGCCATAGCGATGTTGTTATTTTTAATGGGGGTTTTTACCTTTTATAACAGCGATGATAAAACGGCTCCTCAATATTTCATGTCGCAAGCATGTATTGTTGTTGGTTTTGTCTGGTACATCATTAATCGTATTCGGATCATTATGTCCAAACGTAAAAAGTCTTAGTGGGTAACACAATGAATTTAGATCAAATGTTGGCGTCAGTAACGCCGGAAGTTTTTGAAAACTTAAAATACGCTGTAGAAACGGGTAAATGGCAAAATGGCCAGCGTTTAACTGCGGAACAAAGAGATAATTCCTTACAACTTGTATTGGCGTATCAAGCCAAAGTTGAAAAATCTAATCAGCATTTTACCATCGGTGAAGACGGTGAAATGGTGATGAAATCTAAGCGTGAATTAAAACGCGAATTTTTACCTGAAACTGACATCGCAAGGTTTGACCAAGATGATATTTAGTAAATTATTTAGAAAGAAAAAATGGCAAAGTGAAAAAGTAAGTGAACGTTTAGCCGCCGTTGCAGAACTGGATAAAGATGTTATAGCAAATAAATCAATTTTACATGAGTTGGCTTTTAATGATGGCGATGAGAAAGTAAGACGCGCAACCTTAGAAAAATTAAATGATTTTGCATTATGGTGGCAGGCATTTAGAAATGATCACTCAGATAACATTAAGAAAAATGCTGAACGCATCATTATTGAGTCATTAACAGGTGTTCGTGATACAAATTTAGATGCAAAATTAAAAGTGCAGTTTATCGAGCAATGTAATAAAACTCAGTTGTTAGAACGGATTGTATTTGAACTTAATGATGAAGCATTAACGTTAAGTACCATAGAGCGCTTAAATAAAGACGTTTTACATTTCAGAGCGATTACCGAAAGTACCTTATCTGATGAGGCAAAATTAAGTTTATTAGCCAATATTAATGATATGAATCAACTTAAGAAGTTAGCTAAAAAACTCAATGGCAGCTTACTTAGCCATGTTGAACAAAAAATTGAAAAATTAAAACTTGATGCGGAAAAACCAGTTAAGTTAGAAAAGCAAATTAGATTAGTGTTAGCACAATTAAACGCACTTAAAGATAAAAGCGACTTTTCAGTGATTGCTGAAAAACAAGCTGAAATAGAAAATCAATGGCAACAAGCAGTAAACGACATTGATATTTTAGAAAACGAAGTGAAAACCGAGTTACTGGCTAAACATCAAAAAATCGTAGCAACACTAGAACGCATTCAAGCACCGCTTAAAGCACAATGGCAACAACAGCAAGAAGCCGAGCAACTCGCTCAAGAGCAACAAAATCACTTTGAACAAATCAGTGCTGAATTAGCCGCTGTCGAGTCTAAAATTACCCAGTCAATTGCTGACGACAGTGAAATAGAGCAAAGCCAACTAAGTAATGATATCAATACCATTACCCATAAATGTAATGAAGTTAGTTTAAATGATACTAACCGTATTGAGTTATTAAAACGTGCAGAAACAATTTTCAACCGTGCTAATCAAATACCAAAAATAAAACAATCGATATTATTGGCCAAAGGATTATTGGAAAAGTTACAACAACTACCAATACCTCAAGACTTAACTTCTTTAAATGCCATTCAAAGTGAGTTTAAACAACTTAAAAAAGAATGGCAGCATAACTTAAAGGAAGTAGGTATCTCCCTGCCAACGGACATTGCTGGTGAATATGACAGTTTAATTAAGCTCAGAGATAATGCGATTAGTGAGTTTGAGAAACAACAACGTCAAATATTCAATCAAATACGTCGCAAAATTCCTGAACTTGAAGAACTAATCAAGCAAGGGAAATTTAATAATGCATTTGGTTTATATAAAAAAATGACCTTTTGGTATGCCGACTTAAATGATTACCAAAAAAATCAGATAGCCCGTAACTGGGAATTTTTAGAATCTGAAATGGAGAAGTTAAAAGAATTACAAATGTCTTTTTCTAATCCTAAAAAACAAGAGCTATTGGCGGATATTAAAAAATTGGCGGAAACGCCATTGGTTGACCCTACAGAACAAGCTCATCGTGTAAGGTTATTACGTTCTAACTGGCAATCGTTAGGCCATGCGGGTGATGATCAAGAAAATGCATTAAACGAAGAGTTTAATCAGTTTTGTGAAACTGCCTTTGTACCGTGTCGTGAACACTACAAAGAATTAGAAGATGAACGCCAAGCTAACTTGGACGCCAAACTTCTTATTATTAGTCAGTTGGAAACGTTAGCTAATAATTTAAAAAGCTCAGAAGTTTCAAGCTGGAAGGACTTAGAGTCCGTTTTTGTGAAGTTAACTAAGTTATGGCGTGAAACTGGATTAATCGACCGAGACAAAGTATCTGAGATTAATAACCGTTATCAAGCAACATTAAAACCAATAAAACAAGCCATTACTAAGCACCACGTTAGCAATGAACAAGCAAAACAAGCGTTAATTAAACAAGCGCAAGAATTAGCTGCTCAAGAAATGGATTTAACACAAAAGTCAGACAAACTTAAAGGTTTGCAAGCTAAGTGGAAAACCGTTGGTTTTGCAGGTAAAGGCACAGACCAAAAGCTTTGGAATGAGTTTAGAGCGGTGAATAACCCAATATTTGAACAACGTGATAATGATAAGAAACAAGAGATGGATGCGGCAAATGAGTTATTTGATACTCATATGGCCATGTTATCTGATCTCAAACATTCAATTGAAGATGTGACTGAAATAAATGAACTGCGTTCTATTATCGATCAGGCTGAACAAAGCTTAACTCAAGTTAAAGGTGTTGCTAAACCTCAGTTTGAAAAGTTAAGACGTATTGTACTTTCTATCACTAAGATCGCTGATGAAGCTATTGCTGAACGTAGAGCAAAACAAGAACAACAAATATATGTAGATCTGTTTTCTGCCGTTGAAGCATTAGTTGAGGGGAAGGCGGCTGATTTAAGTCAGTTTAAGTCTTCTTGGCAAAATGCTTTTAACATGAATTCAAAACAAGATCGTCATCAAGTCACCTTAATGATGGAGATCACTGCTGGATTAACTTCGCCAGAGGTTGATAAAGCTAAACGTAATGAAGTTCAAATGGAGATGTTGAGTGCTAAGATGGAGCAGGGCATTGAATATAATGTTCAAGAGTTACTAGAATCTTGGTTAGCTGCCGGCATATTCACAGAAGCAGATATAGAATTGTTAACGAGAATTAAACCAATATTTATTTCTTAGACTACATTTGTGCTATAAAAAAAGACTGGCTTGCCAGTCTTTTTTTTACCTGTTAAATAATGATTAACTAGGTGTATCAATATAATCTTTAATTTTGCGCCTGATTTCAGTGAGATCGGTATTATCTTCTGGAAATAATGCAATTAACTCATCAAATGAATCCCATTGAGCTTTATTAACCACTTTACTAAACAACGTGTATTCTTCATTCGTTAAATTTAAGAGCTTCTTTAGAAACAATGACGAGGACATAGATAACCTTAAAGTGTCAAACTTTGACACATACTAAGAATAAACTAATGGTTTATCAACTAGATATTGTAAAACTGAAATCTGCACTTTGAACAGGGGTTTAATTACTAAACCTTAAATGTACGAGGTGACTGACATATAATCTATGCAGAGTTGAGTATCGGTCTGTTCATTTACATTAATCATTTACTAACAGCGGTGACATTAACGAGTTAATTTCACCGCTATTATTATTGGATGTATTATATATTTTGCATGCTCTTTTTTAATCGAGCTAAGTCAATCGCACTTGAACGTACAGTCAACTTTATGTGGTCGTATTCATATTCTTCATTAATTACACTCATGGTGTTACGTATCTCGCCAACAATGCCTTTAGCGGTATATGGAATAATGACTTGTTCCTCAATCATTTCTTGTTCAGCAATACCTACTATATATTCATGCAGTTTAGCCACATCTTTGGGATCACGTGCTGAAGTGAGCATCGCATCTGGATACTCAATAATAAGTTGAGCTTGTTGCTCAACGCTTAGTTGATCGGACTTGTTTAATATAAGTAATTTTTTACTGCCTTCAACGCCAACTTCTTCAAGCACTTCGTTGACAACCTCAAGTTGCTTGCGAAATGAAGGATCGGAGGCATCAACCACGTATAACAGTAACGAGGCATCATGTGCTTCCGCTAAGGTAGAATGGAATGACGCAACCAGATCATGTGGTAATTTCTTAATAAAACCAACCGTATCTGACACTAATATTCTTGGGTGAGTAACGGGGAATAATGCACGAACGGTAGTATCAAGAGTGGCAAACAGTTTGTTTTCACCTTCAACTTCACTGCCGGTAATTGCACGCATCATTGATGATTTACCCGCATTGGTATATCCCACCAATGCTACACAAAAATGTTCAGAACGTTGTGTACGTCGGCCTTTCATTTCTTCTTGAACACTTACCAATTGGCGTTTTAATTCAGCAAGTTGGTCACGAACATTACGACGGTTCAGTTCCAGTGTAGTTTCGCCTGCGCCTTTACCCATTTGGTGTTCTTTATCACCCGTTGAGGTTTCTCGAAGCCTTGGTGCTACATAGTTAAGGCGTGCAATTTCAACTTGTAATTTAGCCGTTTTGGTACGTGCATGACGGCTAAATATTTCAATAATAACGCCGGTGCGGTCAAATACTTCAACCCCTAACTGGTTCTCAACATTACGCATTTGAGATGGGCTTAAGTCGCAGTCAAACACTACAATATCGGCACAAGCAATAGGTAGGTTTACTGATGGGATATCATTAAAGTCTAAATCATAGTCCAGTTCATCGTCATTATCAGTAGCTTCAATTATCCCTTTGTTACCAGTAAGTTGTGCTATTTCTGCTAACTTGCCTAACCCAAGAACATTAACGCGTTTAGTAGAACTCTGATTTTGTGACTGAGTACCAACAACTTTAAATCCTAATGTTGTCACCAAGCGGGCAAGTTCAGCCAATGACTCTTCAGCCTCAGCCCCTTTAAATTCAGGTGTACGAACGGAAATTAATAAAGCGTTATTAAGGGATGGTTTTGCTGTTAATTGCATATAAATTGTTTATTAATGCACGCATGTTAATAAATGGTGCAAGCCTAATGTTTAATTTTGAATAGGGGGCAAGCTTACGCTGTTATGGGGGAAGTTGTAAGTTATATAAAAAACAGCAGTAAAAAGTCAGCCGGAAGTTATAAGCCGTAATCGGTAAGTAAAAGCAATAACGTCGTTTACAAACTCTGATGGATTTATTGCGAGTGATTCTATGTCTATTTTTTATGGTGATATTTTAGTGCCGCTAACATCTAATTGTTTGTTTATGCGGTGTAATGAAATGGCGACCTAAATATTTAAAGTGAAACTAGATCGTCTATTTGTCCACGAACAAAGTAATATTTATATATTACAATCTGCATAGGATTTATATATTTTTCGCCGCTCGCCGCTATAACTCAAACTTCTCAATTCGATACAAAAACTGTTTATACCCCATGCCTAATAACTTAGCGGCTTTGGTTTTATTGTTTTTAGTTTTAAGTAGGGCTTGTTGTAAAACTTGTTTTTCAAAGTCATCCCAATTCATGCCATTTTCTGGAATGTTAAATTCACCATTTTGTTGTGGCATGTTTGTATCAAAGTTTGTTGAATTAGTCTCTTGTCTTGTTAGGTCTTCAATTAACTCTTGTTCATCACCTAATAACACAAAACGTTCTAGTTTGTTGCTCAACTCACGCACATTACCTGGCCAGTCGTGATCAAGTAATAGCTTTTTGGTTGGCGCTGATAATTTAGCGGATTGACCGCCGTATTGTTGTTCAAACTTATTGATAAAGTGCAAAATCAGTTTTGGAATATCTTCAGGTCTTTCTTTTAAAGAAGGCATTCTTAGTGGTACAACGTTTAAACGATAATAGAGATCTTCTCTAAACTCTTGTTTGCTTATTTGGGTTGGAATGTCTCTGTGAGTTGCCGCAATTACGCGGGCATCAACTTGAATTTCGTCATTGGAGCCTAAGCGGGTAATCACACCTTCCTGCAAAAAGCGCAGTAATTTAGCTTGTAATAAAATAGGTAACTCACCAATTTCATCTAGGAATAATGTACCTTGATGTGCCGCTTCAATTTTTCCAATTTTTTGTGCAATAGCACCTGTAAATGCGCCTTTTTCAGCACCAAATAGTTCAGCTTCTGCTAATGATTCTGGGATAGCTCCACAATTAATGGCTATAAAACTATTATTCTTTCTATCAGAAAGTTGATGTAATGCTCTGGCTGCTAATTCCTTTCCGGTACCACTTTCGCCAGTTATCATAACAGTGGCATTGGTATTGGATACACGTTTAATACGTTCATAAACCTGTTGCATACAAGGCGCATTACCAACTAAATCAACCATGTTTTGTTGTTCAGTTAACTGTTTTTCTAACGATTGGTTTTGTTCTCGTAGTGACTTTGCCGTATTGGCTTTTGAAATAGCCAGTAGTAATTCTTGTGATTGGAAAGGCTTACTTAAATAATCATCTGCGCCTTTTTCAATGGCTTCTATTGCGTGTTTTACTGAACCATAAGCCGTAGCAACGACAAAGCCGATATTTAGAGAATTGTTTCTAACGTACTCTAATAATGAAATACCGGTTAAAGTACCTAATTTCCAATCTGAGAAGATAACATCAGGTAAAGTGTTTTGTTTAACTAAGTTTTTTAAGGAAACAATTGCGCTTTCAACACTGTCTGCTTGAGTTACTTTAATGTCGTTGACTTCTAATATATTGGCAACAAGTTCACGCTGATCTTGTTCATCTTCTACTAATAAAACATGCATTATTTGATGTCCTGTTGTACCGAACGAGGAAGTGTACATATTGCAGTGACTCCAGTTACTTTTCCATGTTCTATATTGTTATTTACGGTTAATGTGCCGTCATAATGTAATTCTACTAGACGTTTGCTGATATAAAGTCCCATGCCTGCACCTTCAGCTTTGGTAGAGCAGTGTGCAGAAAAAAGCCGTGATTCTATATTCGAATCAAGTCCTGACCCAAAGTCAGTTATCGTTATGACCGGTAGTTCGTTTGTTATGGATGCCTTGACAATAATAGTTATCGGCGTGTTTTTGTCCACTGACGAATTATGTTGTAATTTATCTAAGCTGGCTTCATAGGCATTAAAAATCAATGTATGGAAAATAGCACGGAACTCACTTTCTGCACCTATTATCTTAATTTTATTGTCTGATATAAGTTCAACATTTAATACGCAAACTGAATTATCGTGAGTTTGTTTTAATTCAAGTATTACATCATTAAGAATTGCGGTTAAAGAAACATTCTCTTCTCGCTCAAGTCCATCAGATGTAATAGTTAACAATGCTTTAATGTTTTTATCTAACTGTGTAATTTTACTTTGTATTTGTTTAAACAGTTTCTGTTTTATGGATTCAGAAACTTGGCCGCTCTGTAATTGTTCAATCGCTAACCCAATGGTGTGCATAGGATTTCGTAAAGCATGAGCTATACCTTTACTTACGTCACTTATCTCAGTTAAGTGAGTTTGTTGCTGTAATTTTGTTTCCGCATCCGCTAGTTTTGCTAATTGGTTACTCATGGAGTTAAATCTATGGATAGTTTGGCTTACCTCAGCAACACCTTGAGGTTCTACTTGTACACCAAAGTTACCTTGTTCTAGTTGTTTAAATCCGTTAATTAATTCTTGCATGGGTTTACTAAATCGTGCGCTTAACCAAAATACAAACAGAATTGAAATAAATGTAGTGAAGACGATGACAAATGTGATGTAGTTAAATAATTCAGATATTTGTGATTTTCGTTTATTGATGATCACATTAGGATCGTGTTTTTTAACACTCTTAGCATGCCAAATCTTTTTAGTGCCGTTCTCCGAGGTAGTTTCAATTTTGATATTGTCGTTTTCAATACCTATGTTTTTCATATTTTCTATTTGTTTGGCTAAATGACGTTTAATCAGTTTGTTAGGATGTGCTTTTTTAATACCTAGTTTTATCCGGAACCCTTTCTCTAGAACTTCTAAATTATGCATTTTTTGTGATTTAAGCTGTTGGGCTAATGATAATACGGTTGGTTTTATTTCTGCTGGTACTTTTGATAACGCATTTAACAGTTTGTCATCTGAATTTAATATGTCAGCATCAATTTCCATTTTTAAACTGAACTGAGGTTTTGCTTTTTTTAATACATGGATTCTTAACATGTCTATAAAAGGTGGATCTTGTTTTTCTGGTAAATAGGTGAGGATATCAAGCTTAGTTTCAAGTTGAGTTGTATGATCTTCGTCTTCAATACTATCAATCGTATATTTTAATATTCGGTCAGCAAAGTCTTTCCCCCTTTGCTCTATTTCAGCATCTACATTATTTTTAAAGTGGAATAGAAGGGCGACTTGTGCGATGGCAATCACTAAAACAAGTCCGGTGATTAATAAAAATAGGTGACGTCGAATTGTCATATATATAGGGTCTCAATTATGAACACGAATTGGTTGATTTTGCTATTTACGCAATCTTTATTCCATAGTGAAAAGTAGATATAAATCATAATGTTATTAAACATTGTTAACTTAATTGTAAACCAAAAATACTGTAATGAGGAATGTTTATCCTTATATCAGGATTAATTATTAGAAGTATAAGCGAATTGTATTCAATATTACCCTAATACATTGAATTATAATGTGTTTATATATTGGCACGTTAGTTGAGTTAACTAGTTTAGTTTTACAAAACAAGCTTTAAAACAGGAGAGCTAATATGAAAAACTTAAAACTAAATGTTATCGCTGCATCTATGATGATAGGCACTCTATTATTAAGTGGTAATGCGTTAGCTGATAGAACTAAAGATAGTAAAGAAAAACCAGTCCGTCAGATGATCAAGATTAAAGCTGAAGAGGGCACTGATGTAAAAGTCTTTGTTGGTAAGAATGGAGAAAAAAATAAGTATAGCTTTAGCGCTGAAGAGCTAGAAAATATGGATAATGTGAAGGCTAAATTAGGTGATTTAGACCAAGAAACACTTGATAAGGTTGTCCAGTTATTAGGCCAACTTAATGAACATGAAGCAAAAATAGTTGAGTTCAAAGACACTGACATCAAACATGGTGAATCAGAATCTAAAATCTTTATGGTGAAAACCGGTAACTCAGAAGGTGAAATGCATATTGAAATTGACGTAGAAGGGGATGGAAAGTTTCATGAAAAACGTTTACGTAAATCTTTCTTCGCGGATGGTAAAGGAAATCATAAAGCCAATCACAAACGTATGAAGTGGATTTCAGAAGACGGTGATAAACCTGAAATGGTTAAAGTACTAAAAAAACTTATCAATAAATCTGAATTAACCGATGATCAAATAGAAGAGCTTAAAACGCTTTTAGATAAAAAAAACCAATAAACATAATTTACATTAGAACCTAAAAGGCCTTTAAATTAAGGCCTTTTTTATATGTGTTTTTTAACGTAACTATAGGCAAGATTTAGACGTTGGAATTTGGTGGTACATCCGCCTTTATCTGGGTGGTGTGTATTGCTTAAAGTCAGATACTGACGTTTAAGATCTGCCTTTGTAGGCAAATTGTCCAACTCTAAAATAGACAGCGACTTCTCTAGGTTTGATTCAGACATTTGCATAGTGGATTGAGAAAACATGGTTTTCCAAAACGAATCAATTAAATCATTTACATTTGATTCATCTGTTTTTTCAAAATTACGCCAGTCTAGGTAATAGGCTCTTAACTTTTCAATGGCTTGTTGCTTTTGTGATAATTGGATGGGGTTCGATTGTTGTTGGTTAGATTCCGAACTTGTTAGTGTTGGGGTTAAAGGAATGTAAGTAATTTGGGATGAAATGATATCTATATCATATTGATTATGTTGTAAGCCTAAATCACGTAAACGATACAGTGCATTAAAAATAACAAAATGGGTTTGAAATAAAGCGAGGTTATTGGACATAACCTCATGGTTAAATAAGTGATAGGGGTCGGATTTGAACTTAGTAATTATCTCATACTCACTAATTGGACCTTGTTTAATGATGTCCAATATTGCTTGATCTAATACTAAGTTTTCCAAAACAGACGCTTATGCTTCGTATTCTAGCGGATCGGAGGCATTGTTTTTTTCAAATGCTTCTAGTCGTTCTTGGCAAGCACCACACTTCCCACACGCTTTTTCACGACCGTTATAACAAGTCCAAGTTTTGTTATAGTCTAAGTTCATAGCCAGTCCGTCGGCTAAGATTTCTATTTTGTCGTTATGCAAATAAGGCACTACAATATCAATGGCATCGTAGTTCGCGATTGCACAAACATCTTGCATACGTTTTACAAACTCTGGCCGACAGTCTGGATAGATAGCATGATCACCTGAATGAGCGCCATAAAACACTTTAGTAGCGTTTAAACTTACAGCATAACCAACGGCTAGACTTAACAAGATCATGTTGCGGTTTGGCACTACGGTGCTTTGCATTGTTTCTGCTTCGTAATGGCCTTCAGGAATATCAATATTATCGGTTAGTGATGAGCCTGCAATAATTGAGTTTATGGCACTAATATCGACAATTTTGTGATGTACATTTAATTCTTCACAAGCACGTTTGGCATAGTCAATTTCTTTAACATGACGCTGACCATAATCGAAAGTTAATGCATATACATCAAACCCTTTTTTTATCGCATGGTTTAACACGGTATATGAGTCCATTCCACCCGAAAAAATGACAACAACTTTTTCTGACATTCAAAATCACCTATAAATTAATTGCGAAAAAGTAACGAAACTTTTGTTATAATCGCAAACATTAACGAACACATAAAAGACAATGGTGTTCGTACTTAAACAGAATAAATGAATGTTAATTCAATATCTGTTTAGAAGAAAGTTAACTTTTAGCAGGTACCAATAGTAAAGCGATGAATAAATACAAAATAAATGAAATATTTGAGACCATTCAAGGTGAAGGTCAATACACAGGTACCGCATCCATTTTTGTTCGTTTACAAGGGTGTCCAGTTGGTTGTTCATGGTGTGATACCAAACAAACATGGGAACAACTTGAAAGCGATAAACAATCACTTTCAAATATTATTATCAAAACATCGGACTCGCCAACTTGGTGTGATGCGGATGAAAGCATAATTTATAACACTTTTGTTGAGCAAGGTTATAGAGCTAAACATGTTGTTATTACCGGTGGCGAACCTTGCATGTTTGATTTAAACCCATTATGTAATTTATTACATTCAAAAGGGTACACCACTCAAATAGAAACCAGTGGTACCTTTGAAATTCAAGCACCAGATCAAACATGGGTGACAGTATCACCAAAAATTAATATGAAAGGCGGTTATCCCGTTTTAGCATCTTGCATGATAAGGGCCAATGAAATAAAACACCCAATTGCACGACAAACACATGTTGAAGAGTTAGAGCAATTGCTTATCGAAGCGCCAGTGAAACCAAACACATTAATTTATTTACAACCTATTAGCCAAAAAACATCGGCAACGGAACTTGCTATAGAAACCTGTAAAGAAAAGAACTGGCGTTTGTCGGTTCAAGTACATAAATATATAGGAATTAGTTAGGCATCATAATGAAACAAAGATTTACTGAGTTTTTTCAGCTGTACGCAACAGCCATGCAAAATAGACAATTAAAGTTATTGAAGTCGATTTATCGATTACCGTTTATTATTGTTCATGATGAGCCTAAAAGCGTGGCTACTTTTAATCTAGAATTAGAAATGAAGTTGAAAAAGGTACTGGCTTCTTTTCAACAAATGTCTGTTTCTAGTGTTGAGGTGCAAGTGAATAAAGCAATTCATTTATCTAAAGATGTTCATTTTGCCAATGTGAACTGGACGTTTAAAAATGAACAAGGTGAAATACAGTTAACCTATAATACTTCATATATGCTCAATGTTACTGAAGAAGATATTAAAATCATAACTGTCATCATCGATGATGAAAACGACACTTATTTAAAGCTAATCGATTAAATACTGTAATAAGTAGTGTAAAGTACATAAATTAAAAAAACCGTTATCTACAAAGATAACGGTTTTTTTTGTTTTAATACTCAGGTATTTCGACAGTTATGATTTCGATGTCGCTGCTTTCATAGATTTAATGAATACGGCTAACTCTTTTAACATAACGTCTTTGTTGGCTAAGTTACGTTCAATAATATTAACCACCGCAGAACCAGAAATTGCCCCAGCTGCGCCAGAGTTTATCGCTGATTTCACTTGTTCTGGGCTAGAAATACCAAAACCTAAAATAGCAGGGGCTGCATTATGGCTTGCTAGCTTTTTGATCATTATGTCAGCTGGCATATTTGCTTTGGTTTCAGCGCCTGTAACACCCGCACGGCTTAATAAATAAGTATAACCTTCACTGAACTTGGCTACCTGCTCTAACATGCTGTCATCAATGGTAGGCGGCACAATAAATACTGCATCAACGTTTGCTTGTTTAGCTGCAAGTCTAAATGGCTCACTTTCTCTAACTGGCACATCGGCAACTAAAACAGAATCAATACCTGCTTTTGCACATAATTCATAAAAGCTTTGTATGCCTTTTGCTACCACTAAGTTGCTGTAAAGTAACAAGCCTATTGGTGTAGCTGGAAACTCTATTCTTATTTTTGCTACAAGATCTAAACAAGCTTGTGTAGAGATAACCTGATCTAAAGCTCTGATGTTCGCAGCTTGTATAGTAGGGCCATCAGCAATGGGATCTGAAAAAGGGATACCTAATTCAAGTGCATCGGCACCAGATTCAATTAATGTTTTAATAATTTGATAACTGGTTTCCAAGTCAGGATCGCCAATGGTAACAAACGGTATAAATGCACCTTGATTATTTGCATTTAATTGTTGAAACATTTCATTATAACGGCTCATTATTTTGGCTCCTTCTGTGCTGACTCTGGGTTATTGCTGGTAAACTTTTCACCTAGTATTGAATGAACGTGTGTTAAGTCTTTATCCCCTCGGCCAGAAAGATTCACTAATATGATCTGTTCTTTTTCAGGATTTTGTTTAGCCAGTTTTAACGCATGTGCTAAGGCATGTGATGACTCAAGGGCTGGAATGATGCCTTCGTGTTTAGCTAATATTTGGAAAGCTTCAATTGCTTCCTCGTCATTAATTGCCACATAATCAGCACGACCAATAGCTTTTAAGTGAGCGTGTTGTGGGCCAACGGCTGGGTAATCTAAGCCAGCTGAAATAGAATAAGACTCTTCTATTTGTCCGTCTTTGTCTTGCATTATATGGGTGTAAGCACCGTGTAATATACCTTTAGAGTCAATTCCTTGGTCGATAACAGCAAGTGCTGCACCGTGTTCTCCAGTTTCTAAACCATGACCACCAGGTTCAACACCAATTAATTCAACGCCTTGTTCTTTAATAAAGTCATTAAACATACCAATGGCGTTTGACCCACCACCAACACAAGCAATAACTTTATCAGGCAATCGGCCTTCTGCTTTTAATACTTGTTGTTTGGCTTCTTCGCCAATCATTTTTTGAAAATCACGAACAATCGTTGGGAAAGGGTGAGGACCAGCTGCAGTACCTAACAAATAATGGCTATCTTCGTAAGTTGAAGCCCAGTCACGCATTGCTTCATTGACGGCATCTTTTAATGTGCCAGAGCCGGCGGTTACAGGGATGACTTCAGCGCCCATTAATTTCATTCTAAATACATTAGGTTGTTGTCTATCAATGTCTTTAGCACCCATATATATACGTGCTTCTAATCCCATTAATGCGCAAGCTAATGCTGTTGCT
Organism: Psychrosphaera sp. F3M07; assembly: GCF_018860345.1. Classification (GTDB taxonomy): domain Bacteria; phylum Pseudomonadota; class Gammaproteobacteria; order Enterobacterales; family Alteromonadaceae; genus Psychrosphaera; species Psychrosphaera aquimarina. The sequence continues at coordinate 198,539 of NZ_JAHKPJ010000021.1, forward strand.
ACACCATGCTGACCGGCACCAGTTTCAGCAATAACTCGAGTTTTACCCATACGCTTGGTTAATAACGCTTGGCCTAATACTTGGTTGGTTTTGTGTGCACCACCGTGTAATAAATCTTCACGTTTTAAATAAAGTTTTGTCTTGGTACCCGCTACTATGTTTTTACACAATGTTAATGGAGTAGGGCGTCCAGCGTAATTTGTTAGTAATGACTCAAATTCTTCTACAAATGCCGGGTCTTCTATAGCCTCAATATAGGCCTGTTCTAATTGTTCTAATGCAGGAACAAAAAGCTCTGGTACAAACATGCCACCATATTCACCAAAATAGGCATCTAATGTTTTTTTAGTTTTAACGCTGCTCATGGGGATTCCTAATATAATTTTTAATTGAGTTAGTGAAAATCTTTTCGATTCACTAACGTAAATAATTGGTTAATTTGTTGAGCTGATTTTATGCCTGGGCTGGTCTCAACACCTGAATTTACATCAACGCCACAAACTGGAAGGTTTTGTGTTGATTTAATATTTTCCAAATTTAAGCCACCCGCTAACATAAATGCTGGTGAATTTAAGTTAATGCCTTTTAACAAGTTCCAATCGAAGGTTTTACCTGTTCCGCCAGATTGACCTGTAGTAACACACTTAGTATCCAATAATATTCTGTCTGCGCTTGGCCATCGTTTTGGTAAAGCTTCAGTGGCATTTGTTTGAATGTTATCAGCTTCAACCGCAACGGACTTCCATATGCTTATTTGTTTATTTGCCTTGTTAGAGAGTTCTCTAACAGAGTCGATATAGTTGTCATCTTCATTACCGTGTAATTGTACTACGCTAATGTTTAACTCAGAGATCAGTTTATCTAGTTCTTTTAACGGCATATCTTGAGTAACAGCAACAAAGTTTAATTGGCCGTTTGAGTCTTGTTCAATGATGTCTTTTGCTTTATCGATAGTTACGCAACGTGGGCTTTTTGTCACAAAGATCAAGCCAGCATGTTTTACTTGGTTTTCAATTAACGCTTCAACAGCGGAGGCTTGAGTTAAACCACACACCTTATGTTCACCGATAATTAAATCATGGCATGCACGAGAAAGATCTTTTTGTGCCATTAACGAACTGCCCACCAAGAAACCTTGCACTTCTTGTTTTAACAAGTTCACCTGTTGGTGATTGTTAATTCCTGATTCTGAAATTAACACTGTGTTGTTAATTTGTTGTTCGCTGGCCAATTGTTTGAACAAACTCACTAACTCAGGGGTTTTATTTAAGTCCGTTGATAAGTCCCTTAAGTTTCGGTTATTTATACCTAATATGTCGGCCTTTAATGATACAGCACGATGCATTTCTTGTTCATTGCTGACTTCTGTTAGTACGGACATGTTTAGTTCGTTAGCTAAGGTATTAAGCAATGTATATTGTTTATCGTCTAAAACTGACAACATCAATAAAATAGCGTTAGCACCAAAGTAACGGGCAAGGTACACCTGATATTCATCGATAAAGAAGTCTTTACATAATACAGGTTGGCTTAATTTAGCTTTCACTAAAGGCAAACGCTCAAATTCACCTTGGAAGTATTTTTCGTCCGTTAATACCGAGACACAGCTGGCGTATTGGCCATAACTTTGGCAAATTTCATCTAAATCAAAAACAGGGCGAATCAGGCCTTTTGATGGACTTGCCTTTTTGCATTCTAAGATGAAAGCTGCGCCTGTATTTTTATGGTCGCTTTGCAACGCCGCTTTGAAATCACGGTCGTTAGGTGTTAATTGCTCAATAAACTCAGTGAGTGGGAAATCCACTTTACGTTGGTTGACTTCAAGCTGTTTGTCCGCAACGATTTTTTCTAATACATTCATTTAATATTCATTCACTATTCTGAGGTTGAACACGAATTGCTAAGTTCAACAAAATCATTCAATGTTTTAATTGCTTGGCCTGACTGAATTGCTTTTAAGGCAGTTTCTAAAGCTGTTTCAAAGGAATCACATAAGCCATACAGGAATAATACTGGCGCTGTATTAAGAGCAACTGCAAAATTATGGGCATCAGTGCCTTTGCCTGATAACACCTGACGAATATTTTTTGCATTTTCTTTTGGTGAACCACCATTTAAGGCTTCAATCGGGAATGATTTAAGACCAAACTGCTCAGGCGTTATTTCAAATTCAGTGATTTCACCATTTAATAATTGAGTTATTTGGCTTTTTCCATGTAACGCTATTTCATCCATTCCAGACCCATGAATGACCCATGCCGCTTTTTTGCCTAATAATTTAAGTGATTCCGCCATTGGACGGCATAACTCAGGCGCATAAACGCCTAGCACTTGTACTGCAGCCTTGGCAGGGTTAATTAAAGGCCCAAGAATATTAAAGATAGTTCGGGTTTGTAGCATCTGCCTGACTGGCATAGCGTGACGGATACCAGAATGATAAACCGGTGCCATTAAAAAGGTTAAATTAGTTTGCTCTAAACATTGTTTTGCACCTTGCGGTGTCATGTCTAGTTTAATGCCTAGTTCAGATAGCACATCGGCAGAACCGGATTTAGATGACACAGCACGGTTTCCGTGTTTTGCCATTTTAACACCGCATGAAGCTGCAAGTATGGCACACATGGTACTGATGTTGATGGTTTTCGTACCATCGCCACCTGTGCCGCAGTTGTCAGCAGTATCAAAATCAAGTGCAGGAAAGGCAAGGGCATTATCACTTAATGCTTTAGCAGCGCCTGCAATCTCTGCAACGGTTTCCCCTTTAATCTTTAACGCCGTTAGATACGAAGACAATAAGATTGGATCTAACTCGCCCTTAACCATTTGGGTAAATAATTGATGAGTCTGTTCAGATGTTAAATCTTCATCGGCAATAACTTTATGTATTAATTCTAAGTTGGTTGTCGTCATGTTCATTCCATTTTTAATCTGGTGTCGCTGATTCGTTAATTATTTAGTTAAGTAGTTTATGGCTTGCTCTAATAAGCGAGAACCATCGGTGGTTAATATAGATTCTGGGTGGAACTGAAAGCCTAATGTTTTATTTTTTTCATCTATAAACACCATTGGGATATCTCCTAACTGCCCAATCACAGTAATATTACTTGGCAAATCTTTTACGATTAGTGAATGGTAACGAGCTACAGACATGTTAGTACCTAACCCATCAAAGATTTCATGTGGTTGGCAGGTTATGACTGACGACTTACCATGAACGGTTTCACCCGCTAACGTAACGATCGCACCATAGTGTTCAGCAATAGCTTGGTGGCCTAAACAAACACCTATAATTGGTATTGTTCCAACAGCGTATTCAATCAGTTTGGTCATACAGACTGAATCAGATGGCTTACCTGGACCAGGAGATAAGAACAACAAAGGTTTTTCACCGGCTTGTATGCTGTTATTAATTTGGTCAATGATCATTTGAGGGTTAACTGTATTACGGAAGATCTCTATTTGATTGTCTAAACAGCGTAATTCATCGACTAAGTTGTACGTAAATGAATCTTGGTTATCTAATAAAAATATTTTACTCATGTTAGTTAACCTCCGTTGTAGATGACTCTGTTTGATTTAAATATACTTCACTAGCTTGAATCGCTTTTAACACAGCTTGAGCTTTGTTTTGTGTTTCTTCACATTCAGAGACTGGGTCTGAGTCAAACACAACGCCAGCACCGGCTTGAACATGAGCCATTCCATGTTGAACAAAAGCACTGCGTATCACAATGCATGTATCCATGTCACCGGAGCCATTGATATAACCCACAGCGCCTCCGTAACTGCCACGTCTGGTTTGTTCAACGTCCCTGATTAATGATGCCGCACTAATTTTAGGGGCGCCAACGAGTGTACCCATGTTCATGCACGCTTGGTAAGCATGAAGGGCATCTAGATCATTTCTTAATGTACCAATAACACGGGAGACAAGATGCATAACATAAGAGTAACGATCGACTTTTAATAACTCTTTAACATAACGCGTGCCTGGTTCACTTATTCGCGCTACATCGTTACGAGCTAAGTCCACTAACATTAAATGTTCTGCCACTTCTTTTTTGTCATGTCTGAGGTTTAACTCAATACGTGAGTCTAAATCTGGATTAATTGAACCGTCAGCTCTAAAACCACGGATACGTGTTCCTGCAATTGGGTATACTTCAACTTGTTTCGTTGTGGAGCAATACTTAAGAGCCGATTCTGGGGATGCACCAAACAATGTAAAATCGTCGGCTTTAAGATAAAACATATAAGGACTAGGGTTATCTTGTTTTAAATGTCGGTAAGCATCTAATGAGTTAGAACAAGGCAAACTAAAACAACGTGAAGGGACAACTTGGAATACATCACCTTGCACTATGTTTTGTTTTAATTGGATAACTTGTTGTTGGAAAATATCGTCTGCCACATTTACGCTAATCGCAGAGTTATTAAGAACAGATTTAGTACCCACTTTATTAAAACCAAAGGATTGTGAGTCTGTGTCATGGCTGTCTGCAATTGCCGTATCTAATTGCTGTTTTAATTGTTCTAGCCGTTTACCAATTGAGAAACAGTTGGCGTAGGCATTCTCTCCACTAAAGACATTACCAATAAGTTCAGTCTGTTGTAATTGATGGTCAATGATCACCATAGTTTCAGCTAAGTAAAATAAGTAATCAGGGCAAGTATTTAACCCTTGAGTTACATCAGGTAACGATTCAAAATTAGCTAACATATCATAAGCAAACACGCCGCCTAAAAACAGGGCAAACGGTGAATCACTAGGTGCTTTTATAGAATTAACTGCAGAGCGTAATACTTCAAACGCATTAGCTTGTTTTAAACGAGTATCCTCATCTACGTTGGTGTCGTTATCTAAAAAGGTGATCGTTAAAAGCTTTCCTTCTAACGAAACATTAGTTGTAGAGGCATATTGTTCAGAAAAGGTTTTTGATAAATGATGAATGACAGGAAGACCATTATCCACTAACGCCGTCACACTAACTTTATTGCCGTTACATTCAAATTTCACGGCTGTGTCTATTAACATCAAACTCTTTAAGTTGTCTTTGCTGTCAATCTCTGCGGATTCCAATAACAAGGCGTTGTCATTGTGTTTGGTAAAACGAGAGAATATATCAAGTGGATCATTTAAATAGTTTGCTTTGATACTAATACTATTTACTTCACCAATTGTTGTTGTGATTTGACTAAATACCATTTTGATTACTTTTCTTATTTATTAAATTTAAGCCATTAAAAAACCCGCCAAATAAGCGGGTTTTCTTTGATAATGTCGTAATATTACGCGCACCACTTATTCACCCGCTAAACTTGGAAAGCCACCAATGCCATGTGAATGTTGAAGTGTTCATTTGTTTGAAAATTCCTAAATTCGTAATATTTTGATTAAGTGGCTATATAAAAACGTTTTTTGATAGACCTGTCAATTATTTATTTCAGAGATAGTAGAACTAAACGCTATATGACATAATTACGCCATTGTTATTTTTAGTTATTCGAGCCCACCTTGATATATGATCTGCATAGCCATACAACTGCATCTGACGGTAGTTTAACCCCAGTTGAATTAGTCACTCGTGCTGATGTTAGACAGGTGGGCGTTTTAGCAGTTACCGATCATGACACCGTTGATGGTTTAACTGCTGCCAAACGAGAAATAGAACTTAAAAAATTAAAATTAAAGTTAGTTAATGGGGTTGAGATATCAACCAAATGGCACGGCTTTGAAATTCATATAGTTGGTTTATGTATTGATCCGGAAGATTCTGTTTTATTGTCTTGTTTGGATACTCAATTAAAACATCGAGAAATTCGCGCACAATCTATGTCTGATAAATTAGAAAAAAAAGGCATAGAAAACGTATATCAAGAAGCCCGAGAAATGGCGGTGGGTAAATGCGTAAGTCGAACGCATTTTGCCAAAGTACTATTACAACGAGGCGTGGTTTCCAATTTTGATGCTGCTTTTAAAAAGTATTTAGGTAAAGGTAAATCAGCATATGTGTCGCCTAGTTGGATGGATATTGAAACAGCGGTTAAGATTATTAAACGTGCTGGTGGCATTTCGGTTATTGCTCACCCAATCCGTTATGACATGTCTAACAAGTGGTTAGCTAAATTAGTGGCCGAATTTGCGGAACATGGAGGAGACGCTTTAGAAGTAGGATTAAGCCAGCAATCGCCAAATCAACGATTACATATCTCCACCTTAGCTAATAATAATAACTTATACAGTTCACAAGGTTCCGACTTTCATGCACCTGCTCGTTGGACTGATTTAGGAAAAAGTTTATATTTAACAGAGCAATGCAAACCAGTTTGGCAACATCCAAAATGGCGATTTGCGTAAGATGGGCGTATAGTTATTTTATAACTATGTTTAAATAAGTAAGTAAAACATGAGTCAATTTTTTCATATTCATCCAGACAACCCACAAGGGAGATTAATTTCCCAAGCAGCCGCTATTGTAAAAAATGGTGGAGTAGTGGTTTACCCAACCGACTCTGGTTATGCCATTGGTTGTGCTATTGGCGATAAAAAAGCAATGGATAGAATCATCGCGATCAGAAATGTGGATAAAAACCATAACTTCACATTAGTATGCCGAGATTTATCGGAAATCGCGACATTTGCTCGGGTAGACAATGTCGCGTTTAGAGCGATTAGAGCCGCAACTCCAGGGCCATATACCTTCATATTCAAAGGCACTAAAGAGGTTCCTAAACGAGTACTTAACGATAAACGTAAAACCATAGGAATACGTGTACCGAACAATAAAATTGCTTTAGATTTATTAATGGAGTTAGGCGAACCACTGATGTCTTCCAGCTTATTGTTGCCTGGCGATGAATTTGCTGAATCAGACCCTGACGAAATTCGCCAACGTTTAGAAAAGCAGGTCGACCTAGTCATACACGGTGGTTATTTAGGTGAAAAACCAACCAGCGTAATCGACTTTTCAGAAGGTGAACCAAATATTTTACGATATGGCGAAGGCGATACGAGTCAGTTTGAGTAAATAGATGACCACTGAGCCGCAAACTCCAACATTAGAAAATCAAGAACGTGATACGACACAAATGATCCAGCAAACTTTACCGCTGGCTTTTGTTCGTGGCGAAGCGGTTATTGAAAAGCCTGAAGACTTGTTTATCCCCCCTGATGCGTTAGAAATATTTTTAGAGGCATTTGAAGGGCCGTTAGATTTTTTGTTGTATCTGATAAAAAAACAAAAGTTCGATATTGTTGATTTACCTATTCAAGAGATCACGTTGCAATACATGGAATATGTAGAGTTAATGCGTGAAGTTAAATTAGAATTAGCTGCAGAATACCTAGTGATGGCGGCTATGTTAGCGGAAATTAAATCTAGACTATTATTACCTAAAAATGTTTTTGATGATGAAAATGAAGAAGACCCTAGAGCAGAATTAATTCGTCGATTACAAGAATATGAAATCATTAAACAGGCTGCTCAAGATATTGATCAATTACCGAGAATGGAACGTGATACTTTTATATCTAAAGCGGTAATGCCACAGACAATGAAACCTGAGTTATCTCAGCCAGAAATAGATATACAAGAATTAGTTTTGGCATTTCAATCCGTTTTAAAAAGGGCATCGGCCTTTACACATCATGAAATTTCAGCGGAAGTATTATCAACAAGAGAAAGAATGTCGCAACTGTTAGACCGGTTAAGCCAAAGTGATAGTTTTATATTATTTCATGAATTGTTTGATGTTACAGAAGGGCGTTCTGGAGTGGTGGTTACCTTTTTAGCCGTTTTAGAATTGGTGAAAGAGAGTTTATTAGAGATCATTCAATCTGCAGCATACGGTCAATTACACGTCCGCTATAAACATGCTGAAGTGAGTTGAGCATAAAATATGAATATTGATGAAAAACAGGTATTAAAAGAACTTAAACTAAAGCAAATAGTTGAGGCTGCTATTTTTACTTCAGAAACACCATTAACTTTTGATAAATTAAAACAAACTGTATTGATTAATGTTAAAGTAAGCGACAGTTTACTAAACTCGATATTAAGTGACATAAAAAGTGATTATTCCTCAAGAGGAGTTAACTTAGTCAAACTGGCAAGTGGATATCGGTTTCAAGCGGCTGCTAATTTGGGGCAATGGTTAACAAATTTGTTATATGAAAAGCCTGCAAAATATAGTCGAGCACTATTAGAAACGTTAGCACTTATAGCTTATAAACAGCCAATTACCCGTGGTGAAATCGAAAATGTGAGAGGCGTTTCAGTAAGCTCAAACATCATACGAACTTTAGTTGAACGGAATTGGATTAAAGTGGTGGGACATAAAGAAGTACCTGGAAGGCCTTCTTTATACGGAACCACAAATGAATTTTTAGATTATTTCTCATTAACTAGTTTGTCTCAATTACCCGATTTAATTGAGCCGGAGTCATTAGAAATAATTGCACAAAGAATAGACAGTGAATTTATGGGGCAAGCCGACGAGAACACTAACCTATCTAAGGTAAATGTATCTGAGTCAGCTACCTCAGAAGAATTAAGCGTAAAAGCAGAGTAAAGAATTAATGAGTGAAAAATTACAAAAAGTATTAGCACGATCTGGAGTGGGTTCTCGTCGTGAGATGGAATCTTATATATCAAGTAATCGTGTAAGTATTAACGGCAGTGTTGCAAAATTAGGTGATCGTGTCGAGGGTACTGAGACAATTCGTGTTGATGGTCACATTATAGAAGTACGCTCGCAAACCGATGAAATTTGTCGAGTGATCATGTACAACAAACCTGAAGGTGAAATGTGTACACGAAAAGACCCTAAAGGTCGTCCTACGGTTTACGATAGATTACCAAAACTTAAAAATAGCCGTTGGATTGGCATTGGAAGACTCGATATAAATACCAGTGGTTTATTGTTATTTACCAATGATGGTGAGTTAGCCAACCGATTAATGCACCCGAGTTATCAAATAGAACGTGAATACTCAGTGCGAGTGTTTGGTGACGTACAAGATGAACACCTTAGAAATTTAGTAAAAGGCGTTGAGCTTGAAGATGGTATGGCTAAATTTGATAAAATCAAAGCTGACAAATCTAATCACGATGAAAACTCTAATAGTTGGTTCAACGTATCGCTAAAAGAAGGGCGGAATCGTGAAGTTAGACGCTTATGGGCATCACAAGAGTTAACGGTAAGCCGACTTATTCGAATTCGTTATGCAGATGTGACGTTAGAGAAACGTTTGATGCAAGGTGGGTGGAAAGAGCTCGGTTTAGAAGATTTAAATAAACTTCGTAAAAAAGTTGGTTTGGATAGAGAGTTAAGAGAGTTTAATCCAACGGTTACTGTTGATAATGCTCAGAGTAGACGAGTTGAGCACGCACGTATAAAACGAGCCGTGAGAAAACATAAACAGCGTCGAATTGATAATCGATAGACTTGTAAAGATTTGAAAAAACCAAACGTTAAGTTTGGTTTTTTTATGCGAAAAATATGAATATTTAATCTTGGTCTGGTTGATGAGTTTGTAAGTTAAATATGAGTTAATGCTCTAATTTTATTGATTAAACTTAATTTGACGCTGAGTTTTAACTCTAAAAAAATAGAGCTTAAATTTAAATATTTATTTAACTTTTGAATTATGTAACTAACTGGTTGTACCAATCAAATAGTTGTGATATTCATTTAATCATGACAGGGCATTGATTGAATTTAAATCACAATCTCAGTGTTAAATTTAGTCATCAAAAATAAAAATTATAATAAGATCGACCAGGAGAAATTATGGAAAACAAAACTATGTTGCGTTCGTTGTTGGCTATAGCAGTTGCAACGTCAATAACCGCTTGTGGTGATAAAGCAGAAGATATTGCAGAGCTGGTAGAAGATCAAACTGCCATTGTTGAGCAAATAGAACAACAACAGGAAGAGCAAGAGGCTACATACACTGGTTCTGGCGGTACGGATCCAATCCCTCCTACTTTAGATGCACCATCCACAACAGAAGCTTTAACAATACCAGTACCTGGTGGTAAAGATGCCGAAGGTAATTACTTAGCTTACCCATGGAATGCGGAAGGAACAACACAGTTCTGGTACGGGCTAGATGAACACGAAGTCGTTATTCCAGAAGCCTCAGATAATGTTATTCATTTAACCTTTTCTGGTGAATTTGATCCGGTAGACGGTACAGAAGGTCCTGCGGCAGAATTAGATATTGCCTTACGAGATAAAACTGGTGATCTAACGGTAGTACTTCCTGAAGGTACATTTAAAATGAACCAAGCGTTACGAGTTGATTTAGCAGGTGATGCATTTTCTGGTATTACAAGTTTGACGGTGCAAGGTCATGGTATTAACAAAACTATACTTTCATATACTGAATCTTCAAATGACGTTAGTGACTCAGTAAATTTCTCAGTAGCGGAAGATTTAGAATTAGCCCATTTCACGGTTGTTGATTCAAATAAAAATGCAATCTTAGTTGATGAAAGTAACGGTGTATATATACATCATGTGGCAGCTATTTGGCCTGGGAAACCCGATGCCGGTAATGGTGCATACGGCTTATACCCAGTTGAAAGTGATAATGTGATCATTGAAGATAGCTTTTCTTTTGGCTCTGCTGATGCAGGCATCTATGTAGGTCAAACTAATAATATAGTTGTTAGACGAAATTATGCAGTACAAAATGTTGCTGGTATAGAAATTGAAAATTCAAAAGATGCTGATGTTTATGACAATTACGCTTATATGAATACTGGCGGCATTTTAGTATTTGACCTACCTATTGCAAATGGACGGTTTGGAGTCGGTACTCGAGTTTTTAATAATGTATCTGTATCAAACAATGAAGAAAACTTTGCCGCTCATGGAGTTGTAGGTTTGGTCCCTCCTGGTACCGGTATGCTGTTATTAGCATCAGATACAGTAGAAGTTTTTGATAATGACTTCTCTGGCAACGAGACATTTTCAGTAGTAGGGGTAAGTCACTTTTTAGTTAATATTGATGTAACTGATTATATAGGGAACCCAGCTACAGGAGCTCCGGGCGCATATAGCTCAATTATTGCTAATGGCTGGAGACCAACTTTACGTGCAATTAATATCCACAATAATCGGATTACAAATTCAGGTACCAACCCTAGAGGTGCTTTACTTGAAGCTCCTCTAACTGATGGCGCCCCAGGAGTCTTGGAGGCTTACCTTGGTACTAGCGGTTATGTGCCTGCTGTCTTAACTGATGGTATGGGACAAAACCTCGCAGCAAACAATATTTTAGCCAGTATTGGTGAAATGCCTTATGAAGAGTCTGATTATTTCTGTGTTGATCCGGCACAAAACGCTTCTACAGGGACTGTTATTGAACATACAGGTGCAACGTCTGTTATAGACACGTCAACTTTTGAACTTAACTTGGCTGCAGCTTCTTTTGAAGTGGACCATGATGGCAGTTACTTATTTAAATGTGATGAGCCTTTAGAGCGATTACCTGCTTATTCTGCAACTTTTAGAGGTGTGGAATTTGGTTGTGGCAAAGATGACAATGGTGACATTTGCACTAATGCAATGCCTCCACAAAGTTAGTTGTTAAATATTTAGATAACAAAGCCTTACTTATAAAGTAAGGCTTCTTTATAAGTAGGGTGTAATTATGCAGTACTCTAAGTTAATCAGTGTTTTGTTGGTGTCACTTCTTACGCTTAGTGCATGTGGTGGCTCAGACAGCAATGATCCATTAGATACAGATGGTGATGGTGTTGAAGATACATTAGACAGTTTCCCAAATGATGCAAAAGAAACAAAAGATACAGATAAAGATGGCGTTGGTGACAATTCAGATGCTTTCCCAAATGATGCAAGTGAAACATTAGATTCCGATGAAGATGGTGTTGGCGATAATACGGATGTTTTTCCAAATGATGCATCAGAGACTATAGATTCAGACGAAGATGGTGTTGGTGATAATGCCGATGCGTTTCCTAATGATGCCAGTGAATCGTTAGATACAGATGAAGATGGTGTAGGTGATAATGCCGATGCATTTCCAAATGATGCTAGTGAAACGTTAGACACAGATGAAGATGGTGTTGGCGATAACGCCGATGCATTTCCAAATGATCCTACAAAGACGGTTACGGCTTGTATTGCAGAAGGCACAGAGGTGAATTTCGAGGCGTTAGAGTCTGAAAATTGTGAATTGTTATCTCAATATAACCTATTTTCCGATCCTAGCAATCCAACAACAGGTGTTAATGGCAGCAAGTCGTTACCATATGATTTATCTATGCCTTTGTTTACCGATTACGCCACTAAATATCGCTTTGTTGTAATTCCAGAAGATAAATCGGGGGCTTTTAAAAGTTCCGAAGTCATGGATTTGCCAGTCGGTTCTGTTTTAATCAAAACATTTAGTTTGCCTGCTGATACTTCTATTCGTGGTTATGAAAATGAAAAGCTAATTGAAACACGTTTATTAATCCATAGAACCAGTGGTTGGGCATCTTTACCTTATGTTTGGAATGCTGAAGGAACAGAAGCTGAATATAAACCGAGAGGAAAAAGCGAAACGGTGTCATTGACTCATAATGGAACAGATCTTGAGTTTACTTATACAGTACCGAGTGATACTCAGTGCAGAGAATGTCATCAACTACTCGATACCGATGAAAACGGGAAAGCAGTTCCAGGTTCTGGAAAAATCTGGCCGATTGGCCCTAAAGCTAGGTTTTTAAACCATGATTACAGCTATGCAGATCAAGAAAAAAATCAGCTTTTAGCTTGGTCTGAAAAAAATATGTTAACGGATTTACCATTTGAATTATCAGACATTACAACCGTACCTGTTTACCAAGACGATGATGCACAAAACTTAAAAAATTCAGTTTGGTCTGCAGAGTATATTAATACTTTAGCTAGAGGTTATTTAGATATTAATTGTGCACATTGCCATAGACCAATAGGCAGTGCTAATAATTATGGTTTATTTTTAGAAAACAATAGAGAGTTATCAAATGCTACAGGTATTTGTAAAGATCCTATTGCGGCACCTGGAAATTCGAGCCTTGAAGGTAAATTAAAAGACATAAAACCTGGTGATGCAGACAACTCTTTCTTATATGAACGAATTACTTCAGAAGACGCAGGGTTGAAAATGCCTAAGATAGGACGAAGTTTGGTACACACAGAAGGTACTTTGTTGATTAAGACATGGATTGATTTGTTAGACAAAGACCCATTTAATCAAACAAGTTGTCCATAGGTTTATTTTTAATTTTAAATTAAAACCACCCAAGGGTGGTTTTTTTTATTTTGGTTGAACATCCAAAGAATGACCGTTAACACCTTTACTTTCATCAGCCATCAAATAAACATAGCTTGGCATTAATTGTTCCGGTGTTGCTAGTTTACTGACATCTTCCGATGGGTAAGCTTTCGAGCGCATGCTAGTTTTGGTTGCACCTGGATTGATACAGTTAGTCCGGATAGAAGTATTTTCAAATTCATCTGCCATCGTTTGCATTAAGCCTTCGGTAGCAAACTTAGAAAATCCATAAGCACCCCAAAAAGCACGGCCTTTTTTACCAACACTACTAGATGTGAAAACAACAGAAGCACTAGGCGATTTTTTTAGTACTGGAATTAATGCCTGTGTTAAATAGAAAGTTGCTTTAAAGTTTACTTTCATCACATCATCAAAGGTGCCTTCATCAACATGCTCTAGAGGGCTTAGTGCACCTAATGTTGAAGCATTATTCAGTAAGCCATCAAGTTTGCCGTATTCCGATAATATAGTAGAAGCCATATCTTGATAATTTTTTACAGTAGCGCCTTTCATATCGAGAGGTATGATAGAGGGCTCTTTATATCCTGCATTGACGATTTCATCATAAACCGCTTCTAATTTTTTTGTGGTTTTACCAAGTAAAATGACTTCAGCACCAAGTTGAGCAAATGTGATTGCGGCTTGTCGGCCAATCCCAGCTCCGGCACCTGTCACTAAAATAACTTTATTATTGAGTTCATTTGGTGATGTTTTAAAGTTTAAATGGTTCATAAATACTTAACTAAATGTTTAAAATCGGCGCAATGTTACAGTGCTGCAAACAATAATTCACTACCGAGCGTTAAAAAGAGAATAAAAACCATATTATTTAATATTTTTGACTAGCTTATTACAAATAAGTGAGGTAACTTTAACTGGTCTAAGCTGTTAAAAAAGTGTCCATATAACAAACCAATCAATTGGTAAAAAAATAATTAGGACCCAGGGGAGAAATATGAATAAGTTAGCGATTAGTATAGCAATTTCGAGTGTACTAGGATTATCAGCCTGTGGAGATACAACTCTAGAAGATGTAAAACAGGAAACTCAAGAATTACAACAAGAAGTCGCTGCAAAAGCGGCTGAAAAATTTATACCACGAGTAAGTGTTGTTTGGGACCCAAGTGGGGGTAATATCTCAGTTCCAAATGATTTACTACTAAGCGGGACAATCGACGGCACATTAGAAATGCCTGATGAAACCTCAGCGAAAAATGCCGGCGAAGCCGTCAATTTCGGAAATCCTGCCGCAGCAATCGGTGCACTTGATGGATGGGGTACACAAAACACATTCACTATCGCCTTAAATTATGCAGATCCAAGTGTAACCATTGACCCAACAACTATTCTGTCTGGTGATGCAGTATCTGTTTATCAAGTTGAGAAATTCCCGAGCCTTACTGATCCAGATTGCACTAACGCTGCATATTCAGGTTTGATTTGTAAAGGTCTAGATAAACTTACCTTTGGTGTTGATTATGTAACTTCAATGGCCGGCGGAAGCATTGCAATAACCCCATTAAAGGCACTTAAAGCTGGCGCGAGTTATGCCATCGCTTTAACAAAAGAAATTAAAGATACTAACGGTAATTCGTTAATGCCTTCCTCAACTTATGGTTCAGTTGAGCAAGATATTGAAACAACTCCTTTAGTGTTACCGTCTTTAACCGCAGAAGAGTTAAATTCAACCCAAGCTGGTATTCGATTATTACAAACGATGACGAATAACTTTGAAAACTCACTAGCGTCGGCATTTGGTGCTAATAAAGATAGTATTGTTTATACCCAAGTATTTACGGTGCAATCTGCTGGTGTAGCTTCATCTGATCCATTACAAATTACAAAATTGTTGAATGCTAAATCATTTGCAGATGCGGCATTTAGTGAAGACCCAATGGTTCAAATATCGGCGGCGTTCCCAATCGTAAGTCAAGGTTATACCGTTGCTACCGCTCTTGCTGGGGCAGGCGCAATAGAAAATGACCCAACATCTACGCCTTATGCACTATTTAACTCTGCCAATATATATGGTGGTTATATCGATGTTCCTTATTATTTAGAGAATACAACTACAGGCAACCCTTTAACTGGCCGTTGGGAAGCCGCATGTGACAGTGGTGCAATTTTAAAATCTGCCACAGCTGAACAATTAGCAGCTGGTACACCAGGTACTAATCATGCGACATGTCAAGCTTTAGGCTTAGCAGATCTAGGTTTAGATACACAACGTCATCTAACTAAATACAACCCAGTTCCTGCCGTAAAAAGTATGGAAAAAGTACAAGTACAAATTACGTTGCCAAATATAGATAACGCAAACGTAATACGTGGAATGTACGGTCTGACAGCATTTACGGCTAAGCCAGACGCTGGTTGGCCGGTAGTTATTCTACAACACGGCATTACATCAAACAAAAATGATATGTTAGCTGCTACTGGTTTCTTATCTATGTTCGGTTTTGCCACGGTAGCGATAGATCATCCACTGCATGCAACACGCGGTTTTGTTTCTGGTGAAGGTGAGACGGCTAAAGTGATTAATGCATCATCGGCTGTTACAGGTAACGACCCGACACATTATTTAAATTTATCTAGTTTATTAACGGCACGTGATAATTTACGTCAATCTATAGCGGATACTTTAAAATTAAGATTGTCTTTAAATGGACTCGTTGACGCAACTGCAGCGGTCGATGCTAGCGGTAATTTAGCTGACCCTAGTGCGATTGTGAGAAATATAGTGGATAGCTCAAAAGTCTATTATATGGGCCACTCTCTAGGTGCAATTACGGGAGCGAGCTTTACTGCAATAGCAAACTCGCCAGTGAACCCGGCATTAGTTGCGGATTCTGATATTGCAGATGAAGCCTTAAGACTAGCCACCGCTGAAGCGACAGCAGCTAAATTAGCTAGTTTATATAAAATAAACGCGTCTATGTTAGCTAACCCAGGTTCGTCAATAGCCAACTTCTTATTGGAGTCAGGTTCATTTGGTGATTTAGTATCTGCATCTGTAGTGTATGGTTTAGGTAATGAGTTAACAGAAGCTATGTCTGCATATTTAACACCAACAGCTCTAGGTGCAATTATTGCGGCAAATCCTTCTTGTGCAGCTGCAGCCACCGATCAAAATACAGCGTTGGTTTGTGCTTTTAACGCATTTAAATCTGAAGCATCGACTGAACAGTTAGCGGGTATTCAAGCTGGGTTACAACAGTTCGCTTTTGCAGCTCAAACGGTTTTGGAAGCGGGTGACCCAACCAACTATGCTGCAACATTAAAAGCAACAAATACTCCTGTGTTAATGGTTGAAATGGTTGGTGATATTGAGTTAGGTGGCGCAAATCCATCTGATCAAGTTGTTCCTAACTCAATTGCAACAAATCCATTGGCAGGTACTACAGGTTTGGCTAACCAATTAGGATTAGCTAGTGTGACCGAGTCTATGATGAACTCAAGCGAAACAGTTAGCGGTATCGTAAGGTACACTAAAGGCTCTCACTCAACTATGTTGTCTCCGTCTACAAGTTTACCAGAGCCATATAAGACTATTTACGGTAGCCTTAATCAAGAGCTACAATTGATGATGTCTTATTTCTTCTTAAGCGATGGACATTCAATTCAAGTTTCTCAAGGAATAATTGATAATTGCATTATTCAAGATACGTCAAATGCAGCTTGTAATCCTTAATGACTAATTAGTTATTTATTAAAATAAAAACCAGCCTCGGCTGGTTTTTTTATGTGCATATGTTTTTGAATTTAGGGTTTAAATTCGTTATTTAAACCTCATATAGTAAAAAACTTTAACAGTAAGGATTTTACCTTGGAATTTTTATATGAGTACGGATTGTTTGTAGCCAAAGCAATTACCATTGTAGTTGCAATTGGATTAGTCATTGGACTGATTGTTAATGCGGCTTCTAAAGGAAAAGTGAGCGGCAAAGGTGAATTGTATGTCGACAATATTTCTGAAGATATAGAAGATACAATTACAGATCTTAAACGTTCGTTATTAAATAAAGATGAATTAAAAGCATTTGATAAAAATCTGAAAAAAGAGCTTAAAAAAGAAAGCAAAAACAAAGAACCAGAAAAACGCCCAAAACTATTCGTTATTTCTTTTGACGGTGGCGTGTATGCCGATGAAGTTGAATCTTTAAGAGAAGAAATATCAGCAATTATCTCAATAGCACAACCTGAAGACAAAGTGCTGATTAAATTAGAAAGCCCAGGTGGAGTTGTACATGGTTATGGTCTTGCCTCATCTCAGATAGCTCGTTTACGCAATGCAAATATAGAAGTTATTGCCTCTGTAGATAAAGTTGCAGCTAGTGGTGGTTATATGATGGCCTGTGTTGCCAATAAAATTATATCAGCCCCATTTGCCATTATTGGTTCTATAGGCGTAGTTGCTCAGTTGCCAAACTTTAACAAGTTATTAAAAAAACATGACGTTGAAATAGAGCAGCATACTGCAGGGAACTTTAAACGTACCTTAACTATGTTAGGTGAAAACACAGATGAAGCACGTGAGAAATTCAAACAAGAATTAGCTGACACACATATTTTATTCAAAGACTTTGTCAGTGAATATCGACCACAATTAGACATTGAAAAGGTATCCACTGGTGAACATTGGTATGGCAAACAAGCCCTTGATTTAAAACTGGTTGATGAATTATCAACCAGCGATGATTTTGTATTAAATGCAGTGAAAGATCATACTTTATATAAAGTTGAATATAAGATTAAACAAAAACTAGCTGAGAAGCTTGGTGTAGCTGCAGCAGCTGGTATTTCTAGCATGGTCAGCAAAATGACTACTTGGTCTTTCACAGCCAATAAATAACTTCATTTAATTTCTAAAAGGCTAAATATATGTTCACTGGAATAGTACAAACTAAAGCTTTGGTGGTGTCATTTGTTGGTAATGATAAATTTAGAACACTGGCCGTAGATGTTTCCAGTGAATATTTAAATAATCTAAGTATTGGGGCAAGCATTGCAATTAATGGCGTGTGTTTAACCGTCACTCAATTTGATCAAGATAAAGGTAAATCTATCGGCCAAGCTCAGTTTGACATCATTGATGAGACGTTATGTAAAACTAATCTAGTGAGCATTAATGTGGGCGATGAAGTTAATTTGGAACGTTCGGTTACCTTTGGTACAGAACTGGGCGGACATATTGTTTCCGGTCATATTCAAACGGTTGCTAAAATTTCGGATATCCAAAACAGTAAAGATAACTGCAAAATGACGCTGACTTTAGACGCAAAGTGGATGAAATATAT
The DNA here is from genome assembly GCF_018860345.1 of Psychrosphaera sp. F3M07. GTDB lineage: Bacteria > Pseudomonadota > Gammaproteobacteria > Enterobacterales > Alteromonadaceae > Psychrosphaera > Psychrosphaera aquimarina. The sequence goes on from NZ_JAHKPJ010000021.1 coordinate 217,169, forward strand.
TTTATATAAGGGATTTGTTTCTGTTAATGGTTCTAGTCTTACGGTTGGTAACACAAGCTCGAATAGCTTTGATTTGCACTTAATTCCCGAAACATTAAAACTAACCAACTTAGGTGAAGCCCAGATTGGGGATTATTTAAATATTGAAGTTGATCAACAAACGTATTCAACAGTTGAAACGGTAGAGCGCTATTTAAAACAGCATTACACCAAGGTATAAACTTTTACTTGGTGTAATGGTTATGATTAATAATATTGCTCATCATCAGCATCAATAGTCAGTTCTACTTTTTGATGGGCATCATCTAAATGCATGCCCATATGTATTGCATTACAACAAGCAGGGCAGTCTTCATAATAGTTTTGATCACCATTGCTTGCATCAAACTCAAAATTAACATTTTGTCCGCAGTGTGGACACGATATGGTTTTATTAAATGTATTCACTTGCCTACTCCTTAGGCTTTTTCACCCCCGTGATTACTTCTACCACCATCGACAGCAATGATTTGCCCGGTAACGTAGTTCGCATCAATCAGATATAAAATTGCTTGTGCTATATCTTCAGGTGAACCTAGCCTTTGTAAAGAAATTTCACTTAACACTTGATGTTTATCCTGATCATTTAAGTCATTTTCATGCCATAAAATTGCACCAGGTGCGACACCATTCACTCTTATATTAGGAGCTAATTCTCGAGAAAGCGACTTTGTTAACATAGCTAATCCAGCCTTAGCCATACAATATACCGAATAACCTTTAAGTGGACGTTCGGCATGAATATCTATCATATTAATAACACAGCCTTTTGTTTGTTCCAGTTGCTTTTTGAATGATTGAATTAAGAAAAATGGAGCTTTTAAATTGGTCGACATTAAATCTTCCCATTGGCTTAATCCGGTTTCTCCTACATCAGTAGGGTAAAAACTACTGGCGTTATTCACTAACACATCTAATCGTCCAAACACTGAAATTACGTTGTCCGCAATTTGTTGATACTGTTCGAATTTTGTTAAATCACCTGTAACTAGTGTGGCCGTGTTCGGTGAAATTTGATTTAACTCATCAACTAAACACTGAGCCTCGTCTGTAGAGCGATTACAATGCACAATAGTTTTATAACCTTGTTGATGCAAACTTCTAACTGTTTGATTACCAATTCGTTTTGCTGAGCCTGTTACAAAGGCTACCTTTTCATATTGAGTCATACATTCTTATTATTTTTTACTGAGGTGGTTTGTTGAGGAATGTAACCATTGTAAGTCTTGCAATAGTCAAACTGCAAATTGAATATACTTGGTGTGCTTGCGTTAATGGGCTATATAAAATAAAATCCCCAACTCATTAAATTCTTTAATTTTTTGGCATATATACTGAACGGACTGTAACCGTACAAATATGTCATAAATCTTAACAACATTAAGTATAAGCGACGCATTGTAGGCGCCGCCACTGTACCAAGGAATACTCATGCCAGTTATTACATTACCTGATGGAAGTCAGCGTTCATTTGATCATCCTGTTTCAGTTTTAGATGTTGCCAATGACATCGGTCCAGGTTTAGCTAAAGCGACCATCGCCGGTAAGATCAACGGTGTACAAGTTGATGCCTGTGAAATTATGGAACAAGATGCGGCCTTGCAGATCACAACGGCCAAAGATGATGAAGGATTAGAGATTATTCGTCACTCTTGCGCACATTTATTAGGTCATGCAATTAAGCAGTTATATCCAGATTGTAAAATGGCAATTGGTCCTACAATTGAAAATGGCTTTTATTATGATATCGATATGGAACATTCATTGTCGCATGATGATATCTTAGCTATTGAAAAGCGCATGATGGATTTAGCAAAAACAAGTTATCAAGTTGTCAAGAAAACCGTAAGTTGGCAAGAAGCTCGAGATGTATTTGAGTCACGTGGCGAAATGTACAAAATTCAAATTCTTGATGAAAATATTGAGAAAGATGATCGTCCAGGTTTATATCACCACGAAGAATACATAGATATGTGTCGTGGTCCACACGTTCCAAATATGAAGTTTTGCCAACACTTTAAATTAATGAAAGTAGCTGGTGCATACTGGCGTGGCAACTCTGACAACAAAATGTTGCAACGTATTTACGGCACAGCATGGGCAGATAAAAAACAATTAAAAGCGTATTTAAAACGTCTTGAAGAAGCAGAAAAACGTGATCACCGTAAAATAGGTAAAACATTAGATTTATTCCATTGGCAAGAAGAAGCGCCTGGAATGGTGTTTTGGCACAATGACGGTTATGCAATTTATACTGAACTAGAGAAGTTTGTACGTAAAAAACTAGCTGAATATGATTACGATGAAGTTAAAGGTCCATTAATGATGGATCGTTCTTTGTGGGAAAAATCAGGTCACTGGGACAAGTATGCAGACAACATGTTTACGACACAGTCAGAACATCGTGAGTATGCAATTAAACCAATGAACTGTCCTGGGCACGTTCAAATATTCAACCAAGGGTTAAAATCTTACCGTGATTTGCCACTGCGTATGGCTGAGTTTGGTTGTTGTCACCGCAATGAACCATCTGGTGCCTTACATGGTTTAATGCGCGTACGAGGCTTCACCCAAGATGATGCACATATATTCTGCACAGAAGAGCAGATTCAACAAGAAGTAACATCTTGTATCAAGATGGTATTTGATTGTTATAAGACACTTGGCTTTGAAGATATCAGTATCAAATTATCGACTCGTCCAGAACAACGTGTAGGCAGCGAAGAAAGTTGGGATAAAGCTGAAAAAGCATTAGAAGATGCACTTGCGGCCAATGAACTTGATTTTGACTTCCAACCTGGTGAAGGGGCGTTTTATGGTCCTAAGATTGAGTTTACTCTGCATGATTGTCTAGGTAGAGCATGGCAATGTGGCACTGTTCAAGTCGATTTTTCTATGCCAGGTCGTTTAGGTGCAACTTATGTTGCTGAAGATAATGAACGTAAAACACCTGTAATGATCCACAGAGCTATTTTAGGTTCAATGGAACGTTTTATCGGAATTATGATTGAGGAATATGCTGGATTGTTACCAACTTGGTTAGCGCCAAAACAGGTAGTAATTATGAATATTACCGATTCTCAGTCCGAATATGTGCAAAAAGTGCAAAAAAAGTTAAAAGAACATGGAATTAGAGTCATTTCGGACTTGAGAAATGAGAAGATAGGCTTTAAGATCCGTGAGCATACTCTTAAACGCATTCCTTACATGTTAGTTGTCGGTGAAAAAGAGAAAGAAACTGGACAAGTTGCAGTCAGAACTCGTAAAGGTGAAGACTTAGGTTCGGTAACTTTGGATGAATTCATCACTCAATTTGACGACGTAGTAAGTAATTATAATTAAGAGAATGCAGTTTAGTGTTAACAACATAAAACTGCATAATAAATTTGTGGTGAGTGGAACAATACATAACAACAAAAGTAGCGTTTCACTTTAATATTATTATTTTTGGAGGATTTTGCCATTAGAGCGCAAAACAAGAGAGGCCAAAAGGCTGCTCAAAACAGGTTAAATGAAGAGATAACACTTACTGAAGTTCGATTAGTCGGACTAGAAGGTGAGGCTTTAGGTATAGTTTCAATTGAAGAAGCATTAACAGCAGCCTCAGAAGCGGGTGTTGATTTAGTTGAAATTAGTCCAAATGCAGAGCCACCTGTTTGTAAAGTGATGGACTACGGCAAATTTCTATACGAAAATAGTAAAGCTCAAAAAGAGCAAAAGAAGAAGCAAAAGCAGATTCAGGTTAAAGAAATTAAATTTCGACCTGGAACTGACGAAGGCGACTACCAGGTAAAACTACGCAACCTGCGTCGCTTCATAGAAGCCGGTGACAAAACGAAAGTTACGATCCGCTTCCGTGGCCGTGAGATGGCACACCAAGGCATAGGTATAGATTTATTAAATCGCGTTAAAACCGATTTAGAAGATATATCAAATTGTGAGTCTTTCCCTTCTCGTGCAGAAGGAAGACAAATGGTGATGGTACTCGCGCCAACAAAGAGTAAGTAATTATTACTCACATGTAGGTAACTAAGGCCTTCAAAGTAGCTAACTATTCTTTTGAACAAGTAACTCGCCTTATTACTATTTTATTAACATAGACCAATGCGGAGTCTAGGCCAATGCCTAAAATGAAAACCCATAGTGGAGCGGCTAAACGCTTCAAAAAAACTGCCTCTGGCGGTTACAAACGTAAACAGTCTCACTTACGTCATATTTTGACTAAAAAGAGCTCTAAGCGTAAACGTCACTTACGTAACAAAGAAATGGTATCGAAGGTTGATAAACCGTTGATCGACCGTATGTTACGCGTTTAATTAGAGGAGACTGAACAATGGCAAGAGTAAAACGTGGTGTACAAGCTCGTAAGAGTCACAAAAAAGTACTAAAGGCTGCTAAAGGTTATTACGGAGCACGTTCACGTGTTTATCGCGTAGCGTTCCAAGCAGTAACTAAAGCTGGTCAATATGCTTACCGTGACCGTCGTCAAAAGAAACGTGTTTTCCGTCAATTATGGATCGCTCGTATCAATGCGGCAGCTCGTCAAAACGGTTTGTCTTACAGCAAATTCATGAATGGTTTGAAAAAAGCATCTATTGAAGTTGATCGTAAGATTTTAGCTGACATCGCTGTTCACGACCAAGCAACATTTGCTGCTTTGGTTGTTAAAGCTAATGAAGCTTTAGCTGCTTAATTAAGCACACAGTTTGAATTATTAAAAAAGGAAGCCTAGGCTTCCTTTTTTATTTCTGCTTTTATATATCTGTCTTTTTTGTTTTTAGAAAAAACACCGTATTCATTAGAATCATCATATTGCATTACAAATACTTGATTTGGCATAAAACAAGGTTTGTTGAACTCAATATAAACATTTCCTAAATCTTCTTCTGTTTTCTTATAGATACTCGATAAACACTGATGAGCATTGAACATCCCATGCATTAATACTGACTTTAAACCTAACTTTTTAGCTAAATATGGATGTAAATGGATAGGGTTTAAATCACCAGACAATAATGCGTACTTCCATGCGGTTTTTAAATTGATCGCATAACTACAGAAAGAATCACCTAATTGCATGATCTCAGCTTTTTCTGTGGTCTCTCTTCGATTGGCTTTATAACCCGGCTTTTTATCTAACATTACGTTAGTATTTTGAATGGTTAACTCACCTTGTTGAAAAAAGTCAGTGACAATTTGGTATGTGAGACCTTTGTTGCTTGATTTACAGCTTTTTACAGTGACTTGGATATCGTAGGGTAAAAACCAATTGTGTTTCGCAAATTGGTTTATTTCGCAACTCAAATGAATCAATCCCAATAACGATGATGGAATAGGGGCTTGAGCGATACATTGAATCGTTGTTCTAAATCCCGCTAAGAAAGCGTAACTCTTTATGTTATCAGGGTGACCAAAAGCTTTGGTAAATGATGAGACTTGTTTCTCAGATGCGTAAATGTTCTTTACCGTGATTGAGAAAGGATGAAATTCTTCTAATTTGCACTTTTTAGAATTTATCGCACGGAAAATTAATCTTGGAACTGAGAACAACGGCTGAATATTAGACATAGGTAAGTTTAGGTAAGTTAATCTGCGCCAAGGATAAAAAACAAATGCGATCTATTCAATTAATCATTGGATTAATTTACGTTTATTTAGTGATGAGTAAGGAGATAGTGATAATTTGTTTAACGTAAATTTAATAATGGCGACGAATTAACGTTAATTAAGTTATATCCATTAAAATTTATCAAATTAGAATGGTAAGATCTAAGTTAGATTGAAAATATGAGATCCAAGACTTATGTAATTAACCTTTATAAAGTCAAATGTATTTCAATGACCTAATTAATTGTAAGTAAGAAGAAAAGTAATGAAAATTGACGTTATCCCTGTTACGGCTTTCCAACAAAACTGCAGTATCATCGTATGCACAGAAACTAATAAAGCGGCAATTGTTGATCCCGGTGGTGAAATAGAGCGGATTAAAGCTAGGTTAACAGAGTTAAATGTTGAGCCAGAAAAAATATTAATTACCCATGCGCATATTGATCATGCCGGCGGGACAAAAGATTTGTCAGAAGCATTAAATTTGCCTATAGAAGGACCAGAGTTAGAAGACCAATTTTGGATAGATAAACTAGCAGATCAGTCTCGTATGTTTCAGTTCCCTGAGTCTAAACCTTTTGTGCCTACACGCTGGTTAAAGCACAACGATACGGTAACAGTGGGTAACCTGACTTTTGATGTTAAACATTGTCCTGGACACACTCCAGGCCATGTAATCTTTATCAACCATCAATATAAATTTATTTGGGTAGGGGACGTTTTATTCAAAGGTAGTATGGGCAGAACGGACTTTCCAAGAGGCGATCACCAAACCTTGATTGACTCAATCCATGCAAATTTATTAACCTTACCAGATGATTATCAATTTTTGTCTGGTCACGGTGAAGTTTCCAGTATTGGTTATGAGAGAAATACGAACCCTTACATTCGTTAATGGGTTTACATTACAGGCAATAAAAAAGCAGCTTAATCGCTGCTTTTTTTAACTAGTAACTAGTTATTTTTAAACTCATCACATGCTTTTGTATCTTTACACTCACCATATAAATATAAACTATGGTGGGTTAATTTCACATTGTAACGTTCCGCTACCATAAGTTGGTGTTGTTCAATAACGTCGTCTTCAAACTCAATAACTCTGCCACACTTAAGGCAAACTAAATGATCGTGATGATGTTTATCACTTAATTCAAAAACAGATTTACCGCCTTCAAAGTGATGGCGCGTTACAATACCGGCATCATCAAATTGGTTAAGTACTCTGTATATCGTAGCCAATCCAATTTCTTCATCTTGCTCTAACATTAACTTGTATAAGTCTTCGGCACTGATATGTTCATCAGGAATTGATTTAAGTATCTCCAACACTTTAAGTCGAGGAGAGGTTACTTTTAAACCGGCGTTTTTTAATTGAAGGTCGTTTTCACTCATTTGTAATTTTTCTTATTGTTAAGTTGCAGATGATTATAGGCAAAAAAGCCAATTAATTAAACCATGAGTAAATTAAGGTTATATTACACGTTAATTTACGATAAATTTTTTGATTAAATAGTACTAGCCCATAAATCATATTCATCAGAATGGTCAATGTTGACATTAACTAATTGGCCGGCTTCTAAGTTTGTTTCACCATTTAAGTACACCATACCATCAATTTCAGGTGCGTCCGCAAAAGTTCGACCAATAGCGCCTTCTTCATCAACTTCATCAATTAATACAGACATAGTTTTACCAATTTTAGCTTTTAATTTATTGGTACTAATAGCTTGTTGTTTTTCCATAAAACGAGCATAACGTTCTTCTTTCACATCTTCGTCAACTTGACCTTCAATCTCATTAGCTTTAGCACCTTCAACAGCACTGTATTTAAAACAACCAACACGATCTAGTTGAGCGTCTTCTAACCAATCTAACAACATTTGGAAGTCTTCTTCAGTTTCCCCTGGGAAACCAACAATAAAGGTAGAACGAATAACAATTTCAGGACAGATTTCACGCCATTTGTTGATGCGTTCTAAAACACGTTCTGCTTGACCTGGACGTTTCATCGCTTTAAGGATCTTAGGACTTGCATGCTGAAATGGAATGTCTAAATAAGGCAGTAGTTTGCCTTCAGCCATCAGAGGAATGACTTTATCAACCGACGGGTAAGGGTAAACATAATGTAAACGTACCCACATTCCCATCTCCCCTAATTTTTCACACAAGGTCTTCATGTCTGTTTTAACCGGTGCGCCGTTCCAAAAGTCCATTTTGTGTTTAACGTCAACACCATAAGCACTGGTATCTTGTGAGATAACCAATAACTCTTTAACTCCTGCAGCTTTCAACCGTTCAGCTTCTGATAATACTTCACCAATAGGGCGGCTGACTAAATCCCCTCGCATTGAAGGAATAATGCAGAACGTACATCTGTGGTTACAACCTTCAGATATTTTTAAATAGGCAAAATGTTTTGGTGTTAATTTAACGCCATGATCCGGCACTAAATGTTCAAATGGGTTATGTTCTGGTTTTGGTAAATACTCATGAACCTGATTTAAGACTTCTTCGTAAGCATGTGGGCCAGTTACGGCTAAAACATTTGGATGAATTTCACGAATTTCATCGTCTTTAACACCTAAACAACCCGTTACAATAACTCGACCGTTTTCTTTTAATGCTTCACCAATGGTATCTAGAGATTCTTGTACTGCAGTATCTATAAATCCGCAGGTATTAACGATGACAAGATCGGAATCATTATACGTATTTACTACTTCGTAACCTTCAGTACGTAATTGTGTAAGAATACGCTCTGAGTCCACTAAGTTTTTAGGGCAGCCTAAACTAATGAAACCTATACGACTGCCAAGATCAAAAGACTGACCATCTTTAGCAGCTTGTTCATGCTGTTGTTCGATCACCTTTACCGGTGTTTCTAAAGTGGTGGTTTGTTTTGCTTTTGTTGGGTCGAATTTGTTTACTGTCATTTTGTCTCAATGGCTAAGGCTTTAAAATTGTGCGGATTATACAGTAAACCGAACTATGGTGGTAATAGTAGATATCCCTAAATGGACATTAAATATAAAAACACCGCTGAGGTAGCGGTGTTTTTTATTATGTCTCTAAACTATTAAATAGAATCACTCATATCTAAGGGCTTTTATTGGATTTGCTTTTGCAACACTAACGGAGTTTGTTGTTACGGTAACCCAAGCAATAATCAACGCGCCAATACCGGCAATAGCTGATAATAATAGTATGTAACTATTATCGATACGATATACAAACAATTGTAGCCAATCACTCATTGCCCAATATGCAATTGGCCAAGCGATGATATTTGCAATTATGACAGGTTTACTAAACTGCCATAAGAGTAATTTAACAATATCAAATACCGATGCCCCCATGACTTTTCTTATACCAATTTCTTTTGTTCGGCGGGTCGCCGTAAAATTAGCTAGGCCATATAAGCCAAGACAAGCAATAAAAATAGCTAAGCCAGAAAACGCAGCGAACATTTTGGCTTGGCCTTGTTCGGTTTTATACATATCAGCAACGTCTTGGCGTAAAAATGAATAACTAAACGGTATGTTGGCTATCGCATTGCCCCAAATCGCTTCAACGTTTGCTTTTAATGTATCTGGGTTGCCATTAAACCTGGCTGAAAGAGTATGGCCCCAGGTTGCATTTAAGTTATATATTTCTGGTCTTATGGTTGCGCGTAAGCTTTCAAAATGGACATCATCAACAACACCTATTATCTCCAATTCAGCTTCTAAATTTTCATTAGGGTTTCCTCGGCTAGTAAATATGGATTGCCCTAATGCATCAGAGGCACTGTTGAAACCTAAACGACGGGCTGCAGACGAGTTAATAACTATGGATGACTTTCTATTTGCACCTTCACGTATTTGAGCGGTAGCAAGAGGTGTGTCATTACGTTCTTTTTGATAAGTACGTCCAGCCAACACCTTAATTTCATAAGTAGCAAAGAAGTCATAACCAACACCTCGTTGGCCCATCAATAATGCGTCGTCTTTCGACATACCCGGTAAACGGATCATGGTATTGTTTTGATTGGTGTTACCGGGCGTTTCATTTGACCAAGTGATCGCGGTTACTTGTGGATCTTTGCCGATCTCTTTAACTAGCATATCCAGTTTTTCGCTAACCACATCTAAACCAATGCGGTGTACTAATAGCATATTGTCTTTGTTAAAGCCGGGATTCATTTTATCTGCATATTGCATTTGGCTATAAACCACAGCGGTAGAGATAAACAAGCCAATGGATACCGCAAATTGCATGACTACTAATATGGCTCTTAATTTTACCGAGGCACTAGATTCAGCTGATTTGTTGGCTTTTAATACCGTTGCCGGTCTAAAGTTAGACAATACAAATGCAGGATAAAGCCCACCTAAAATACCAACGATTAATGCCAATCCTGTAATTTGTAACATGTCGGTAGAAGCATAATTGATGACTAACTCTTTATTTAAAACCTCGTTATAAAAAGGCAGTGCAATTTCAACCAAACCGATAGAGATAGCTAATGCAATGAAGGTCACCAATACCGACTCACCTAGAAACTGGAAAATTAAGTTTGAACGAGACGCACCCATTACTTTACGTAATGACACTTCTTTTGATCTTTGACTAGCACGTGCCGTTGATAAGTTCATAAAGTTAATGATGGCGATGATCAATATAAGCAGGGCAATAGCTGAGAAAATAAAGACTCGTGTCGCATTGCCACGTTCAGTCATTTCACCGCTGCCTACCGCATGTAAGTGTAAGTCTTTAATATTCATGGCACTTAAGGTAATAAAGTCAGACGGCTTTGCGTCAGCACCACCTATCGGTAGTTTTGGAAAGTTACGATTTGAAAAATCGTCAAACGTTGCGTTGATATGATCTAAGTCAGACGGTTTTTTAGTTTGAAAATATAGCTGAGCGTTGACTGAAAACCATTGAGCAAAAAGAGAAGTGCGATCAGTCCAGTCATTTTCATCAATTAGCGCCAGCGCTTTAATTGGTAATTGAGTGTTAGATACTGAGTTTTCAATAACCGCGGTTATTTTGTAATCCCGTTTAAAATAGTCGTAATCTAAACTGAGAGTCTTACCTATTGGGTCTTCTTGACCAAAGTATTTGACCGCTAATTCTTTGGTTAATATTAGCGAATGTGGATCGTTTAACGCATTGCTTAAGTCACCAGATAAAGAAGTTAAATCAAACATAGTTAGAAAGTCTTTATCAACCAAGCTAACTGGTTGAATAAAGGTTTCTGCGCCCACTATAATTGCAGGTGAAATACTTGCCACACGAGAGGCTTGAGTTACTTGTGGGTAATCTTTTTTTAATGCATGTATCAATGGCCCTGGAGCAGACACCGCTTTAAATGGGTCGCGCCCTGGAATTTTAAATACAATATGAGAACGGTGTAATGTATCGGCATTTTTCCAGAACGTATCATAGGATAACTCAGACCGAACAAATAAGGTGATCAAGGTAACCGCCGCTAAACCAATAGCTAAGCCTAATATATTGATACTTGAAAACAGCTTGTTGTGGTTGATGTTGCGCCAGCCACTTAATAAATAATTATAAATTAACATGTCAGTATTCCTTAGCTAACAGCTTTTAAGGCAGGCTCTACAACTTGACCATCTAATAAGGTGATAGTGCGAGTGGCAAATTCAGCATGTGCAGGCGAGTGAGTCACCATAACTATGGTCTTACCGTTTGCGTTGAGTTCTTGCAGCATTTCCATGACTTCATGGCCATGCTGAGTATCTAGGTTGCCGGTAGGTTCGTCCGCTAATATCATGCTTTGATCGCCAACCACAGCTCTTGCTACGGCAACACGCTGTTGTTGACCACCAGATAACTGGCTTGGCATGTGATTCGCTCTGTGCGAAATGCCCACTTGTTGCATAACTTTCTCCACTCTTTCTTTACGCTCAGCGCTTGGAATATTGTGATAAAGCAATGCCAGTTCAATATTTTCCCTTACGGTTAATTCATCAATTAAATTAAAACTTTGAAAAATGAAACCAATATTATGCTTTCTAATGTTGGCTAATTTTGCCTCTGAGTAATTCGCTACATCTTCATCATTAAACCAATAATGGCCAGAAGTAGGGCTGTCCAACATACCTATGGTATTTAATAAGGTAGATTTACCACAGCCAGACGGCCCCATAATGGCAATGAATTCACCTTTGTTTATTTCAATGTCGATATTGTTTAATGCTGTTGTTTCAACGTTTTCAGTACGGTAACTCTTAGACAGATTTTGAATTTTTAACATTGTTGTTATTCCTTATTAATTATCTTTAGTAATTTTTATTTGTTCTATGTCGGTATAAGGTTGGTAGGTTGAGCTAATAAAATGCTCACCTGACGTTAAGCCTGATAACACTTCAATAAATTGATTATTTTTACGGCCAAGTTTGATGTTGCGGCGACTTGCCGTATTGGTATTTTTGTTGATTACAAATAACCAATGTCCGCCTGTGTCTTGATAAAACGAACCATTTGGTATTAACAAGGTGTTAACAGGTTCACCTAAACTAAACTTGGTAGGCATCGCTTGACCGCGGCGAATATTTTCAGGTTGGACTTGATCAAATTGAAGATCGACTCTAAATGTGCCGTTGACAATTTGAGGGTAAATTTTGCTGACACTAAGTTGATAGGTGGTGCCATTTTGTTCTGTGCTTGCTAGTTGCCCAATTGATACACGGCCAAGATAAAACTCGTCTATATTGGCTTCTAATTTAAAGGCTGAGGGTTCATCAATTTGCCCAATTCGTTCACCACGGCTAATTGATTGACCAATTTCTAAATCAAAACCTGAAAGCTTACCGTTAACTGGCGCTTTCATATTAAGGTTATCTATATTTTCTCGTGCAAACTCCAAGCTTTGCTCTAAACGCCCCCCCGATAAGGTTAAAAACTTAAGTTGGTGTTCTTGCATGAGGGCATCTGTTTTTTGGCTTTCTAGCGTGATTTGTTTGCGTTGTTTGTAGTAATCAAGCAGGTCTGTTGTTTGTTCAAGTGCGCTTAAGGTCAGATTGCCTGCGGCTAATGCGCTTTGCTCTCTGGTCAGTTGTCGATTAAGTTTTTTAATTTCGTATTCAATTTCAATTAAGTTACGTTTGTGATTTAAGCGGTTTTGCTCCAACGACAACTCAATGGTACGCATATTATTTAATTGCTCAGTCACTGCGGCTTCATTACGCATGACTTCTAGTTGCAATTGTGTATTTGATAACACAACAATAGGTTGACCTGCTTTTAACAAAGTACCGTCATCCACTAATATTTTTTCAACTCTTCCCCCCTCAACAGCATCTAAATATACTGTTTTAAGAGGAACAACTCGGCTGCGTACAGGAATGTAATCCTCGAAAATGCCAGTGGTAACAGTATCTGTTGTAATATCACTACTTGATACAGAAATTGATTTACCGATATTGGTGGGTTGGTTTGTATAGTAGAAAACAGCCATAGCTATAATAACTATGGTAATAAAGTAGACTTTCCAATTTGTATTCTTAACTTCAATTTGTTTATCCATTGCGGTACCAGAATTGGCTTTATTAGGTGTTGTTAGATGTGGTTTATCCATGAATATCTCGTAGTTTTACAATTTATTGTCCAATTGCAGTGGTTGTGCCAATAGTTATCTTCCTGATTTGTAAGGAATTATCTAGGTTTTTATTGTGGGGTAATAATATGAAACCTATCCATTGGTCTAGTTAACCAATTAATTTGGTTATTTTGACCACTTTAGTAATAAGCAATAAATTTATATGTCTAATCGCGGTAAATAAGTTATACGCCGTTGAATAGTTGCGTATTTTTAGTTCAGCGTGGTTTAATGTTAACAACTGAATTTAAGGAAATTTGTTATGACGTCAAAGCACATCATTTATGCTTGTATTATCACGTTAGGGTTTAGCTCTTGGGTTTCATCGAAAGAAACGATTGACACAAAAACAGCGGTTAAACCTATTGAACTTAAGAAAATAATGTCAGATCCAAAGTGGATCAGTAACTCACCGCAAAATGCATCTTGGCTTGCAGGTTCAAATGAAATTGTATTTCAACAAAATAAAGAAGTAGGGGAGTTAAAAGATACATTTAAATTAAATATCAACAACTTAGAAACTGAACAAGTAAAGTTAACTAATTTGTATCAAGTTAAACAAGATGATTTGGTTTTTAGTCCAAACTCTGAACTTGCAGCGTATGTTTACGAAAATGATATTTACTTACTGCATATGACTGGTGAGAATAAATTGGTACAACTCACTAAAACCTCAGCTCGAGAATCTTCACCTCAATTTATTGGTGACCGTGTATTAAGTTACTGGGCTGGGAATACAATATTCGCCATAGATTTAAACACAAATTTAACATCTGAATTGATAAAACTACAAATGTCAGAGGCACCAAAAGAACCAAGTGTACCTGATGACATCATCGCAAAAGAACAACATGAATTAATCGATTATGTCGTGAACCAACACAAAAACTCATTAGAAAAATTTAATCATAAGAAGTTGGTTAAACAAAATGATAATCGAGTAACTAACAGCTCAGTCTATTTAGGTAGTGGTCAACGTTTTGTCCAAGGGAGTTTATCGCCTAAAGGAGATCGTATGTTGGTTGTGACGAGTAAATCCGTACCATGGCGAGCTGAAAGTGACTTAATGCCTAATTACATTGCACATAATGGTCGTATCCAATTTGACCAAGTTAGACCACGTGTTGCAGATGCTAAACCTAATCAACAAAACTATTGGCTAATTGATGTTAAAAGCAAACAAGTCGATAAGTTATCGATAGATGTATTGCCTGACTTTGATAAAGATGTACTTAAATCGGTCAGAATTGAAAACTTTCGTGAGAAAGGCGAAAAATACAAAAGTAAAAGAGAACCAAGAACAATCAATTTAATGTCAGATTGGACCTGGTCACAAAGTCCTATTCAATGGCATAACAACGGCGAACAAGTTGCAGTAATGTTAGAAGCTTGGGATAACAAAGATCGCTGGATAGCAACTGTTGATTTAGAAGATAAAAAATTTGTAACACAACATCAATTACATGACGATGCATGGATAAATTATACCTTTAATGATTTTGGTTGGTTTAACCACTCTGAAACGTTATATTTTCAATCAGAGCAATCGGGATATTCTCATATATATACCAAGGCGCTTAGTTCAAACAAAATTAAACAAATAACCGCAGGTAAGTACGAAACGTCGAAAGTTAAGTTAACTAAAAACGATAAAACATTTTATTTTAGAGCTAACGTCAATCACCCAGGTGATTATCAAATTTATCGGGTAAGTGCTTACGATAAAAAAGTAAAAAATCCAATTGCCATCACTCAGCTTAAAGGTGACAACAACTACAGCTTGAGTCCAGATGAATCTAAATTACTAATTACCCATTCAAACTTATTAACACCAGAAGAGTTATACCTGACCAACGCGGATGGCAGCACTGATATGGTAAGACTAACCAATACCGTATCTGATGAATTTAACAATATGCCTTGGACGAAACCTGAAATTATAGAGG
Source organism: Psychrosphaera sp. F3M07 (assembly GCF_018860345.1). GTDB lineage: Bacteria > Pseudomonadota > Gammaproteobacteria > Enterobacterales > Alteromonadaceae > Psychrosphaera > Psychrosphaera aquimarina. The sequence goes on from NZ_JAHKPJ010000021.1 coordinate 232,370, forward strand.
TGGACTCTTCATACACAGATCAACCTGTCTACGCCAAAGTGTATTATCCTGCCGATTATAAAGCGGGAGAAAAACGTAAAGCCGTTATCTTCAATCATGGAGCCGGTTACCTACAAAATAGTCATTATGGCTGGTCTGGGTATTTTAGAGAGTTTATGTTCCACAGTATGTTAGCTCAACAAGGTTATGTTGTTATGGATATGGACTACCGAGCTTCTAAAGGATATGGCCGAGATTGGCGCACGGCGATATATCGTCAAATGGGAACACCAGAAATTCAAGATTTAAAAGACGGTGTAAATTGGTTAGTAGAAAATGCCAATGTTGATAGAGAACGAATTGGCACTTACGGAGGCTCATACGGTGGTTTCATGACCTTTATGGCCATGTTTAATGAACCTGAGCTGTTTAAAGCTGGCGCTGCATTAAGACCAGTTTCTGATTGGGCTCATTATAATGACGGTTATACGTCTAATATTTTAAACAGACCAGAAGATGACATGATTGCATATCGTAAAAGCTCACCAATTTACTTTGCTGAAGGACTTAAGAACCCGTTGTTAATCAATGCCCCTATGGTAGATAACAATGTCTTTTTTGTTGATGTAGTGCGCTTGGTACAACGTATGATTGAATTAGAATTAGAAAACTTTGAAACCGCTATTTACCCAGTAGAGCCACATGGTTTTAAACAACCGTCGAGTTGGTTAGATGAATATCGTCGTATTTATAAATTATTTGAAACCAATCTTTAATCATAAATAAAGTGTGAAAGGCCTGTTACTACAGGCCTTTTTTATTTATTCAATGTTTGTTAGTTCTATAAACATAGAGGTAAGTGAATCCCATGATTAGGCCAACAATACAACCAATTAGATGAGCTTCAACTGCGACACCAGCTTGAATGAGCTCTTCAGTATATTTTGTCGGGCCAATTATCATTTCATATAAAACTTTTGCTAATACCCCGATTAATAATAACCAACCTGTTTTATCGTGTCTTTTTATATCAATAACCCCGCCATAAACGATTAAGCTATGCAGGATGCCTGATAAGCCAGCATAACTCCTGTATTCGGCAAAGAACAATAAACCGATGCCAACCAGGAGTAAACTGCTTAACACAGCTAGAGTGTAATGTTTGGTATCGTAATACTCGCCATGTAACGCCCAAATCAATACGATACCTGCCATGTTTAACAACACATGGTTAAAATTGGTGTGTAACACCTGACCAGTAATAATTCGCCAAACTTCTCCCTTTTCTATATCCGTTGGAATAAAGCCTAGCCATTGCATACTAAGAGGTTTAGTTACTTCAAGTAACAACATGATGACGATAAGAAAAAGCGGGGCAATAAGATATTGTTTTTGTGTTGGAAAACCTAACATTGTTATCCTTTGGATATAGTGAAAATTAAACTGTGTTTTAATTTGTCATGTTGTTAATATTGCTTCAATTAATTAGAAAATGAAGTCAATTATTTATGCGCGTATTTAGTCTTATTTTGCTGTTGTTTGCAACTCAAGTATATAGCAATGAAGCATCAAGAGCTGTTCCAGAGGCTTTTACTGGCCTTAACTATACCAAAGCCAGTTATTCTAAAAATACTATGGTTAGTGCAGCCAACCCTCATGCTGTTAACGCAGGTAATAAAATGTTGATAGAAGGTGGTAATGCTATAGATGCTGCTATCGCGATTCAACTCGTACTTACCTTAGTTGAACCTCAATCTTCTGGTATAGGAGGAGGTGCGTTCTTAATGTGGTTTGATGGTAAAACTAAACAAATCAAAAGTTATGATGGTCGTGAAACTGCTCCTATGAGTGCGACACCTGAATTGTTTTTAAATGCACAAGGTAAACCCGTTAAATGGATCGATGCCGTTATCGGTGGCCGTTCTGTTGGTACTCCTGGTGTGTTAAACATGTTGTGGAATTTACATCAACAACAAGGGAAATTACCTTGGAAAGCCTTATTTGAACCCGCAATTGAACTTGCTGAAGATGGTTTTATTGTTAGCCCTAGGTTAGCCAAGTTAGTGCAGATGCGGTTTAATCCCGGTATCGAAAAGCTACAAACGGTTCGCGAATATTTTTTTCCAAATGGTAAACCAATTCAAGAAGGACAACTGCTTGTTAACAAAGCGTATGCAAACACATTAAAACGTATTGCTGAAAATGGCGTTGAGGAGTTTTATCAAGGTGACACAGCCAAACATATTGTTGATGCCGTACAACAGTCTGAGTTAGCGCCAGGTAAGTTGTCTTTAGCAGACTTAAAAAGTTACCAATCAAAAGAACGTCCTGCGGTATGTACTCAATACCAAGCAGAGACAGGTAATTATGATGTTTGTAGCATGGGACCACCAAGTTCTGGTGGTTTGACGGTATTGCAGATCTTGAAGTTATTAGAACCGTTTCAATTAACCGAACATAAAGTTGATAGTGCAGAGACCGTGCATTTGTATAGCCAAGCGGCAAAATTGGCATTTGCCGATAGAAATAAATACTTGGCGGACAGTGATTTTGTCGAAGTGCCTGTTGCAGGATTTCTAAATCAAGAGTACTTAACCAACAGACGATTATTAATGTCACAGAACAAAGATTTAGGCAAAGCAACCGCGGGCAAAATTGATTCACAGCAGTTGGCTGAAAACACATCTATAGCTCAACCTAATACCAGTCACATATCAATCGTGGATAAATTTGGTAATGCATTGTCCATGACAACAAGTATTGAAATGGGTTTTGGCTCTACGGTAATGGTTGATGGTTTTTTATTAAATAATCAATTAACTGACTTTTCTTTAAACCCAATAAAAAATGGAAAGCTGGTGGCGAATCGTGTGGAAGGTGGGAAACGCCCACGTAGCTCAATGACACCTGTGATTGTTTTAAAAGACGGAGAAGTATTTGCGGTATTGGGCTCACCGGGTGGCAGTCGCATTATTAATTACGTAGGTTATGCACTTATTGGTTTATTAGATTATGGTATGGATATGCAAGAGGTTGTCAATTTGCCTAGAGTGTCAAACCGTAATGGAGCCACCTCATTAGAAAAAAATACAAAGTTAGATCTGATTAAACCTGAATTAGAAAAACTTGGACACAAAGTTAATATGGTTGAAATGACGTCGGGTATTCATGGGATCATGAAAACTAAAAAAGGCTGGCAAGGTGCTGCAGACCCAAGACGTGAAGGGACAGCGATTGGTTTATAGTAAAACGCTAAATCCGTTAACATGGTAAGGAGACCCTTCCTTACCATGCTTTAAAAAAATCCTGGGATTTATCGCTTCATATAAGGGTCATCTTCAACACTGTCGATTAACCATTCTCCATCGACTCGTGAAAACACAGCTTGTCTTACATCATTAATTCGATCATCGTTTAACGTACCGGTAAATAAAATATTAACCACGGTAGTATCTGTCTTACCAGTCGAAACTTGATTAAGTGAACGATCAATTTTTAATTCGACACCAGGGTCAATCTGTAGATTTAATACATAACGTGCATAACCACGAGTCGTGCCATATGAACGTAAAATACGAGATAACTTAGCGGTTGAATACTTTTGTGCTTCACCCAGGTTTTTTTGATTATAAATGGCATCAAAGAACATCAAAGCGCGGTATTCAGGTGCGTCAGGGTTAGCAAACGCAGGAATGTTTTTGTTTGACTCATCACAAGCGGATATAAAACTAAATGATAATATCAGTACTACTAGTTTAAGGAACTTCACTGTTCACCCATTGTTTATCAATATTGATATCGTCAATTGTAACTAAAATTGTGGAATTGATAAGGAATTATTTTATATAAGAAGCGTCTTGAACTGGAAATTTGGAATAAAGTTAGTATTTGAAATAATAAAACCGCTAATTTGCATTAGCGGTTTTTAAAAATTACTTATTTTTAAACTTACTGAACGAGTTGATCATCATCAAACACATCAGCGAATAAAGCAGTAGATAAATATCTTTCTGCAGAGCTTGGTAAGATAACAACAATGTTTTTATCTGCGTATTCAGGTGTTTCAGCTAGGCGTTTAGCAACAACTACTGCAGCACCAGAAGAAATACCCGCAAGGATGCCTTCTTCTTTCATTAAACGGTGAGACATAGCAATTGCTTCTTCATTTGTTACTGATTCAGCTCTATCAACAACGCTCAAGTCTAAGTTGCCAGGGATGAAACCAGCACCAATACCTTGGATTTTATGAGGTCCAGGTTTTAACTCTTCGCCTTTAAATTTTTGGCTGATAACTGGAGAGTCAGTTGGCTCTACAGCGATAGACTCAATGTTTTTGCCTTTTTCTTGTTTGATATAACGACTTACACCAGTGATTGTGCCACCAGTACCAACACCAGCGATAAATACATCAATGTTTCCGTCAGTTGCTTCCCAAATTTCAGGACCTGTGGTGTCAAAGTGAATTTGTGGGTTGGCTGGGTTTTCAAACTGTTGTAGTAATACATATTTATCAGGGTCTGAAGCAACAATTTCTTGTGCTTTAGCGATCGCACCACCCATGCCTTTAGGGCCTTCAGTTAACACTAAGTTTGCACCAAGTGCTTTTAATAATTGACGACGTTCTAAACTCATTGTTGACGGCATAGTTAGTGTTAATTTGTAACCTTTAGAGGCCGCAACAAATGCTAATGCTATACCTGTATTTCCAGAAGTAGGTTCAATTAACTCTTTGCCTTTAGTTAAACGACCTGATTTCTCGGCATCCCAAATCATGTTTGCGCCAATTCTGTCTTTTACGCTAAATGATGGGTTTCTAGATTCTATTTTTGCAAACACATTGCCGCCAGTTACGCGGTTTAATTTTACAAGAGGCGAGTTACCAATTGATAAAGTGTTATCTGCTAATATTTTTGACATGTTATTTCCTACTGGAATTAATAATTGCTGCTAGTTAATACTATGAATGACGTTAACTGAAGTTCCATTTTTAACTATTATATTCAATTTATTCATAACCTATGGCTATCAAAAACTAAAAAACGAGTTTTTTTGGTTATAAATAGTGCGGTACATAGTTAGTAGTAAAATCAAAATACGGTGTTACAATTACTATTCATTAAATAAAATAATCCGAAGTTACTTTAATATGGCTAGAAGATTACCTCCATTGAATTCGCTTAAAGCTTTTGAAGCCGCGGCTAGAAACTTAAGTTTTACAAAGGCGGCGGAAGAGTTGTTTGTAACTCAAGCCGCAATAAGTCATCAAATTAAGTTATTAGAAGAACACTTGAGTATGAAGTTATTCATGCGGCGAAATCGTTCATTATTGTTGACTGAAGAAGGGCAAAGTTATTATTTGGATATCAAAGATATCTTTGCTCACCTTTATGAGGCCACCGAACGTTTATTAACTAGGGGGGCAAAAGGTTCAATTAGCATAGCACTCACTCCAAGTTTCGCAATCCAATGGTTAATACCAAGACTAAGCGAGTTTTCTAATTTACACCCAGACATAGACGTTAAAATTAAAGCTGTGGATTATGACGATAACTCTCTGACAGATGATGTTGATGTGGCAATTTATTATGGATTAGGTAATTGGCAAGGTGTATTTACCGATAAGTTATATACCGAATATTTAACTCCAGTTTGTTCTCCTCTGTTATTAAGTGGTGAAAAAGCATTATCTGAACCTTCTGATTTGATGAACCATACTTTGTTGCATGATATGTCCAGAAACAACTGGAAAGAATGGATAAAAGTAGCCGGGGTGAAAGATATTAATGTTAATCAAGGCCCTATATTTTCCCACTCATCTATGGTGTTACAAGCCGCTATACATGGACAAGGTATCGCACTAGGCAATAGCGTATTAGCTAAGCCTGAAATAGAGTCTGGCCGTTTGGTAACGCCATTTAACGAAGTGCTGGTGAGCAAAAATGCTTTTTACTTAGTCTGTCGTGAAGCTCAAGTAGACTCCCCTAAGATTGTTGCTTTTAGAAATTGGTTATTAGAAGCGGTGAGGGCGGAGCAAGAAAGTGTCTGATATTGTTGAAAAGTTAGAACATGGTTTTAAAAGTACGGTATATCAACATGCCCACCTAGCTAGTAAAGCTATTGTCGTTATGGCGCATGGAGCTGGAGCGGGCAATAGAAATGAATTTATGGACTGTTATTGTACCAAGTTAGCAGAGTCACAAATTAAAGTGATCAGTTTCAACTTTGATTATATGCAGATCATGTATGAAAGTGGTAAACGACGGCCTCCAAACCCCAATAAACAATTATTAACCCAATTTAACCAAGTACTTTCTGAGTTGAATACAAACTTGCCAGTGTTTATTGCAGGAAAAAGCATGGGAGGCAGAGTTGCTTCACAACTTGCCGCGACGTCCGAATTAGGTTTGAAAATACAAGGCTGTATCGTTTTAGGTTATCCCTTTATGCCACCAGGAAAGCCTGAGAAGTTTGCTGATAGAACACAACACTTTATAGAGTTAACCGTGCCGTTATTAATCAATCAAGGTGAGCGAGATACCTTTGGTGGTGTTGATTCTTTGTCTAACAAAAGTCACGAGCCAGTTCTTTGTAATAGTAAACTGCAACTTAAGTGGATACCGTCAGGTGATCATAGTTTTAAACCGTTAAAGTCGTCAGGGGTAACGATTGAAGAAAACATTGAAACGGCGGTAAGAAACACAGTTAAATTTATTCATGAGTTGGTGTAAACAATGCTAAAACTCAATACAAAATCATTTACTTTATTTGCTGCACTGAGTGGATTTCTAACCGTAATATTAGGTGCATTTGCTGCCCATGGTTTAAAGGGAAGTTTGTCTAGTTATGAGCTAGATATATGGAAAACTGCCGTGTTATATCAATTTGTCCATACCATAGTGATTTTACAAGTTAGCCAAATGAAAACGTCAACATTGTTAATTCGAGCTCAACTCTGGTTTAGTGTTGGTATTCTGTTATTTTCTGGTTCGTTATATCTTTTAGCTGTGACCGGGTTGACTAAATTAGGCATGTTCACACCTTTAGGTGGAATTTGCTTTTTATTGGGTTGGATTTACTTAATAGTACAGGTTGTTAAAAATAAATAATTTTATATCAATGATTTAGTGGGCTGTCGTTTCAGTATCGCGTTACCATTTTATTGTCGGCGTGTTACGAAAGAGGGGTGAAAATTGTCGTTGTTTGACCGATTGTAAGGTACAGATTTTCGAGGTTAGGTACTTTTGATTTAAATTCACTCACGAGAGTTTCAATGGTTTTATTTGGAGTTAATTTGTTTTCACCATTGATGAAATGCTGAAAAAAATAGGTCGCGATTATTATAAATAAAGTATTTATGTTGATATTTTTATGTTCGATAGCTTTGTCTTTATTTATCTTTAAAAAATTAAAATACTGTTCGATAACTTGAATATAAGCTTCTGGCAGCAGCCAGCTTTTCGATAAAATTAAACTGATTTTTTTCCAATTATCAAAGGTGTTTAATCCAAAAATTTCAGCTAAGGATTTTACATCATTCTCATTGGCTTTAACTAAACAAGCAGGTGTACTAGCGGCATAAGCAACCTTTGGGATAGTCATCAATGCAATCATTAGAATACGGCCAATTAATTCGTGGTACTTAGGCAGTCCATTTAAGGTTTGATGATGTAATTGGGATAATATATGACTAAATAAATCAATTTTATAGTTAACAACATCAGAGCCCATTTGTTTCACACTATGTTGTTTCACTTTTATATTGTCGTTACATAAAGTTGGAAACAATTGCACTTTCCCTAACATAGCAATCGCATGACTTACGTCTGTGACTTGCAGCTGCTTGCGGTTATGCATAGTTGCAAAGTTTAATAATAACTGTGATTGATCTGGGTAGTTTAATAATACTTTACCCAAGACTTTGTTGTTGTCTCGTAATACGCTCTGGGAGATGACTTTCCAACTGTGGTTCGCACTGTATCTATATATTCCAACATGTGACTCAGTGGCTTTAGGTTTAGCTTTTGACTTGGCATTTGTTTGTTCAAGTGCTTGTTGATTTAAGATTAAGCGAATTATCTTGTTATGATCTAATGTCTGGTGCGGTAATACTGACCTTACGTTATTAGTGTCTATTTCACTACATTCAACATTTTCATCTATGGATGTTTGTCCAAATTCAAACCCACTGCAAATTTGTTTATCAGGGCTTTGCGAAAGGATATAAGCAAGGTTTTGATTTTTCAGCCTTACTAATGCGCCATTAAAGTCCACTGATGATTTACATAATAAACTGAATTCAGTTTTATACGTCTGTAGATTAGGTTGGTTAAGGTGTAAATCGTCCTGAATGGCCAGTAATCGACTTAAAGCACTATTGTAAGTAACTTTACCTTTTAAACCTGAAAACGCGGTGATAGAGCAATTAAGGGCTGTTACAGCTAATAGTTGAATTTTAGAGTTAGCTTTAGAATAAGTATTTACATTTGAAAGCTGACTTAATAATTTAAGACTATTGTTATCGGCTATAGGGATACGTTTTGCCAATTGAAAACTGGCCTGGGGGCAATGTAATAAGGCTTTTTTGAATTTGCTGAGTTGTTTGTGGTCTTTTTTTGCAGCAATGAACTCAGGCAAAACAACATACAGTAATAACAGGCTTGCCTTAATTATAGAGTTACCATGCTCTGTAACGACATTACTATTGATACAAAGCGAACGACAAAAACAGGTATGTTTAAGAATGAATAAAGCAATAAAGTGCATGTCTTTATTGCTGGTATTTAAAATTAGCCCTGTCAATTGCGGATGAGTAGTTAACACAACATTCATCTTTTTTAACAACTCATCAAGTTGCTCTTCAAAATCAAGTTCAGTACGCTTGACGAAAACTTTATGACATGACGATGCCAGTTCACAAAGCTGGTTATAAGAAGATAACAAGGCCGATTGCAAAGTTAGATGTTATTAAACTGTTCATAGGCGCTGTCGCCCCAAGCAATTAATTGCCCATTTTCAAATAACATTGGCGTGCACTCATCTTTAGTTGTGATCCCGTCAGATTGTGTATGCTGTGTACGGTAGAACATAACTTGAAAACTTACGTCATCTTTTAATTTCGCTTCAGTTAAATCTGGAGAGCCCAATGTTTGAATAACGTAGGAGCGATTAATGTTTTCATCAATAGAAAGGGCACTGATAAATCGTTGGTTGAAAGCTTGTCTATCTTCCCAACCCATTTGATCCGGATCATCTTCGTAAAATGTTAAAACTAGGGCCGCAAATATTGCATATAACCCAAAACCTATTCCTACAAACTTAACGACCTTTTTATCCATGATGTTCTCTAACTTATCCGATTTATTATTATGCTTTTATTATAACGTGATCACTTTGTACTATGTCAAAAGAAGTTTATTTTTTATTTTTAAAGTATATTTATCTTATAACAAGGTTCATATTTACTTCCCGGCAGCTTCATCCGTCCTTGTTCGACAAACGCCATTAATAATTTATCCATACGATGCATCAATGTCTCATCACCTTGAAGGATAAATGGCCCTTTTTCTTTAACGGCTAACACGCCTTGTTCTTTTATATTGCCAGCTACAATACCTGAAAATGCTTTTCTTAAGTTTGCAGCAAGTTGGGTTTTAGGCTGATCAAGATTAAGGTTTAGTTGAGACATGTTTTCATGGTTAGGGTCAAAACTATGTTGAAAGTCAGGTTCTATATTTAAGGTCCAATTGTATTGATAGGCATCACCTACCGATTTCCTAAAATCTCTTACGTTTACCATTTGGTCTTTAATGAATTGTGCTACTGCAGCAGGTTTATCAGGCATGATATTCAATAAGTCACGAGCCTCTTTGCCCAATGTTGCTTCAACAAATTCAGCTATTTCTTCAAAATAGGCGATGGACTCAGCAGGCCCTGTTAATACAATAGGCAACACTTGTAATTTATTCTTAGGGTTTAACATAATACCTAAAAGATATAATAACTCTTCTGCGGTACCAGCGCCGCCAGGAAAAATAATAATGGCGTGAGCAACTCTGACAAAGGCTTCTAATCTTTTTTCAATATCTGGTAAAATGACTAATTCATTTACAATTGGATTAGGGGCTTCTGCTGCGATAATACTAGGTTCGGTTAATCCTAAATATCGTCCATTTTTAATTCTTTGTTTTGCATGGCCAAGCGCCGCACCTTTCATTGGGCCTTTCATAGCACCTGGTCCACAGCCAGTACAAATATTTAATCCACGTAAGCCTAACTGATAGCCAATTTCTTTGGTGTAACGGTATTCTTTTTCTTTTATAGAGTGGCCGCCCCAACAAACCACTAAGTTAGGCAAGTCGGTTGGTAAAATCACATTTGCGTGGCGAAGGATATCAAATATGGCATTGGTCACTTCAACACTGTCATTAAAGTCTGTTGTTTCATATTTTGACGAGTTAAATAATATGTCACGAATAACGGATTGAAGGTGTTCTTGTATACCCGTAATGATTTCACCATCAACAAAGGCAGCTTGTGGCGGGTTAATCAGTTCAATTTTAATCCCACGCTCACGGCTAAGTAGGTTAATTTCAAAGTCAGAATATTCGTTATATAACTCATCACTTTCATTCCCTACGTTTAATACAGCTAGTGCACAACTTTTGAAAAGGGCATATAAAGGGCTGTTCGAGGACTTTTGTAGTTTAGAAACTTCTGTTTGCGATAATAAATTCATCCCATCAAGTGGGTTAAGTAATACTCTCATTCATATTCCCGTATGTTTTTATAAAAACTGAAAAATTCAATTTTTATTAATATGCTGTAGTAGATAGAGGAAACAGGTTATTTTTTATAACACGTCTTATTTCGGCCTGTATGTTTTGCTTCATAAAGCGCTTTATCAGCTCTATCAAATACAGTATGGGTATTGTCCGTCGCTTTTAATGCCGTCACACCGATGGAAACGGTGATATTCAACCTATCTTTTTTGATTGAAAATGGAATGGCTTCGATAGCAAGACGCACTTTTTCAAGTGCTAACATGGATTCTTTAGGATCTGTATTGGTTAATATACAAACAAACTCTTCACCACCATATCTGGCAACATAGTCAGATACTCTAAAATGTTTTCTTAACGTTTTGGCAACAATTTGTAATGTCTTATCGCCAACACTATGCCCATATTTATCATTAATACTTTTAAAATGATCTAAGTCTAAAACGGCTAAACATAGTGGCTCTGGGTGACGGATCCAACGATGAAACTCTTCATCAAAGCGTTTATCGTATGCACCCCTGTTTGGTAAACCAGTTAACGCGTCAGTTTCACTTCTTGATTTCTCTTCTAACCATTTGGTGCGATAGAAAGAAGTTCTTTCTTCCATTTTAGAAAGTTTAGTTTCCATCTTACTGAGTGAAGAATTAAGTTCTTCGGTACGTTGCTTTTCAATATCTTCTTTCTTTTTTATTGACTCAGTAATGGAGTTTAACTTGCTATTAATAAGGCCTTTTAACTGCTCTACGTTATTTGTTTGTCCTGACTTTTGTGACAATTCATGGATTTGTTTTTCAATCTGGATATTTAATTTAGCGAGCTCTAAATCGTAATGTTTGGAGTTGGCTAAGGAATCGACTAATACTTGCTGAACTTCTTCTAGCGCTGAATTTATGCTTAGTACTAATGTTTGAGTTTGTTTAAATTCTTCGCCAAACTGTTCAATTACTTCTGCAAACGTTTTAATGCATAGGTTTAGTTTATCTTTTTCAACGGTAGTATTTTTTATTTGGATCAAGCGTTTGTCTAATGACGGAACCAAAATCTCGTTATTAGCTAAGTTATCTAAACTGTCTACTAATATCTTGGTGATATTGAAACTTTCAGGTGCATTTGTCGAATTGTTAGTGTTTTTTAGCGCACTAAATAATTCAAGTAATTGAATAGTTTGCGGTTGCAGTTCTGTGAAAATACTTACCGTTCCTGACTTTAACTTATTTACAACCATTCTTAATTGGCGTCTTAAATTATCTGGAATACCGGTTGTGCTTTGTAATATTTCACCTGATTCGATTAAGGCATCTTTTAATGATATTTGAGATTTTTGTTGGAATTGTTCTAACGATTTAACTTTTAGGTTAGCGGATTCAATTGCATTGATAACGGATTGGTAATCAGCATCGTTTACGACAAGTTTTCTAAGTTTGGTAAGTTGGATGTCTAACTCAGGACTACTTCCTTTTGTAACATGACTTAATCTTTCTACTAAGCCAAAAGAAGCCTTATATGCTTTAACTTGTAATGCTTGCTTAATTTTTTCGTTGTCTACGTTATCGTTCAATTTTATTTCCGTATTATAAAGACTATAAGAGATAAATAGTTTGAAAAATCAATCCTAATAATGTCTTTAACTATAAGAGGTATAACAAAAAAAAGCCATCTATAAAGATGGCTTTTTAATGATAAAAATATCAAGTCAAAAACATAATTGCGTTATTTATTTAATAAATAATAAGGCAACCAGCTATTTTCTTCATTCTGTTCAACAATCATCATGTACTCGCTTAGTAAATAATAAAAACAAGATTGGGGACTTGTTGATGAGAATAATACTCGATTTTTGATCGTTTGTGTAATCTATTTTGTAATATTACAAATGGGCTTACATTTTTTTGTGTGTTGAGTTGCATATTTGGTTGGGTTTTAAATTGAGGTGTGGGCGCTATTGTTTTAAAGTGTTTATTTATCAATGGTTTAGTTTTACATTGAGGGTTGGTAGATGTTCGGTTTTGGTTTCAAGGTTGAAATGTTACTTTTTCACTTACGTGATTTGGTGGGGGTTAGATAGGGCTAAATAAATTTTGATACACTCTAGTTGCATGTTCATCTGACATACTCGCTAAATAATCGGATAATATTCGGTCTGGATTATTCCCTTTGGAGTCTGCATTTATCCATTCTTGTTTGATACTGTTAGGTAATAACCTTAATGGATCACTTTTAAAGGCATCAAACATTGCCATTAACATTCTCTGACCTTTAAATTCTAACTGCTGTATTTGTGTTGCCATGATAACGTTATTAAAAACAAACTTTTTAAGTACATCTAACAAGGCCATAGCTGAATCGACCAAGGTGGCATTATATTTAAGTAGTGGTTCTGTAAATGCAGGGTTAACTTCAATGATAGTGATATTGGTAATTAAATGATTTACTAAGGCGCCAATTGCATTTTTACGTAAATGGTGTTCGTGGCTAAATAACATTTCGGTTAAATTGGCACTATGTTTTTTAGACCAAGGGTTTTCAATTTCTAATAATATAGGCAGAACTTGATCAAGCCATTTTTCTTTAGTGACATTGTTTAACACTATGGCATCTTCTAAATCATGTACACCGTAGGCAATATCGTCTGCTAGTTCCATAATGGATGCATCAAATGATTTGTACACTGTGGCGTTATTATTCAAGGTTAACAATAATTGTCGGTCTGGCTCTGTAAGATCTTTGAGTACCCAATCGAAACTTTTTCCGTCATCGATAAAGATGCCTTTGGTTGGTTTCCAATCTGCTGCTTTAATTAAGTACATGCCGTTTTCTTCTATATTCGAGGGGGTAGGGGCATCTAATAAACGAGGGTATTTAATTAAACCAAGTAAGGTTCTGCGAGTTAAATCCATACCAAAAGATTTAGTATAAGGTTCTAATTCAGTTGCGATTCTAAACGTTTGCCCATTTGCTTCAAAGCCACCTGAGTCTCGCATCATATAATGCAAAGCGACTTCACCACCATGGCCAAAAGGGGGGTGACCCAAATCATGTGCGAGGCACAAAGATTCTATTAAGGCATCACTTGGTAATAACGCTTGTAAAAGCGGACTTGCTAAGACTTGAGTACTCTGCCTTAATTGTGCGGTTAAGCCGGTGCCGATTTGAGCAACTTCTAATGAATGAGTTAAGCGAGTTCGATAAAAGTCATTTTTACCAACACTTAATATCTGAGTTTTAGATTGTAAGCGGCGAAAAGCGGCAGAGTGCAATACCCTTGCTCTATCTCTTTGAAAAGCATCTCTATGGTCATTAGGTCTTACGTTCCTGTCACCAGATAGCCGTGCTTGCCACTTATTCATAAATCTGCAGAAATCTCATCTAAACTCAGACTGAAACTAGGAACAAATACATCCATAAAGTAATTAACTTCAGGGGTTCGGTATTTTTCTAATGTTTTAGAAATATTGTTTTTCGCTTTCTCGAATTCATGGTTACCCGCAGATATTTCTTCTAATGCTTTGAGATAACCGCATATTACATCAGCCGATTTAACTAAAAACGCGACTTCAGTATCTATTTTTTCATGTTGAATGAGCGGAGCAAAGTCTTCCTGAAACTCCGTGGGCAACATATTAACCAATGTTTTTTCAGCGATTGATTCAATTTTTTTATATTCTTTGGCAATGTCTTCGTTAAAGTATTTAATAGGGCTGGGTAAGTCACCAGTTAATACTTCCGAACTATCGTGGTAAAGCGCCACTAACGCAGCGCGTTCAGGGACTATATTGCCATTAAATTTTTTGTTTTTTATGACCGCTAAAATGTGACTAACAATAGCGACTTGATAACTGTGTTCCTGTACATTTTCTTCAGTGACAGTACGCATTAAAGGCCAACGATGGATTAATTTCAATCTTGCTAAGTTGGCAAAAAAGTGACTTGTCTTCATGTATAAAGTACAACCTTGTTATTGTTTATAATGTTTAAAGAAATCTGCAAGTTCAGCTAATGCTATTTTTAAATCATCGATATTTGGTAAGAATACAAGCCTAAAGTGATCTGGTGAAGGCCAATTAAAACCTCGACCATGAACGAGCAAAATATGTTTCTGTTTCAACAAGTCTAACACCATTAATTCGTCGTCTTTAATGTTAAATTTTTCTAAATCAATTTTAGGGAATAAATACATGGCACCTTGAGGACGTGTACAACTGATGCCATCAATTTCATTTAACGCTTTATAAGCAAATTCCATTTGTTTGTATAAACGTCCATCTTTATCGACTAAATCATTAATGCTTTGGTAACCACCTAATGCTTGTTGAATCGCGTATTGGCATGGTACATTTGGGCACAATCTCATTGAAGCCAACATGTTTAACCCTTCGATATAATCAGAGGCATGTAAACGACTACCTGATAACATCATCCAGCCGGTTCTAAATCCTGCTGCACGGTAGTTCTTAGATAAACCACTAAAGGTAACGGTAAATAGGTCAGGTCTTAATACAGCAATGCTGTGGTGAATGGTTTTGTCATACAAAACCTTATCGTATATTTCATCACTGAAAATAATTAACCCGTGTTGGTCGGCTAACTCTGCTATCTCCAATAAACATTGTTTAGAATAAACAGCACCAGTAGGGTTATTAGGATTTATTAACACAATTGCTTTGGTGTTTTTTGTGATTTTAGACTTTATGTCTTCGATTGATGGTGCCCAGTTTTGTTCTTCATCACATAAATAATGGACAGGTTTTCCACCACTTAAATAAACCGATGCCGTCCATAAAGGATAATCTGGAGAAGGGATTAAAACTTCATCACCATTATTTAACAATGCTTGCATTGACATTGCGATTAATTCACTCACACCATTACCAATATAAATGTCTTCAACACGTATATCTTTTAACCCTTTTTGTTGGTAATACTGCATGATGGCAACTCTGGCAGAGTATAACCCTTGTGAATCACTATAACCTTGTGCTTTTGGCAGTTGTTTGATGACATCTTTTAACATGTCATCAGGGGCTTCAAAACCGAATGTGGCTGGATTTCCAACATTTAACTTTAAGATTTTATGACCCGCGGCTTCTAGGCTTTTAGCATGATCGAGAACTGGGCCGCGAATGTCGTAACAAACGTTATCTAATTTTGAAGACTTTTTTATTGGTTTCATTTACTTAAGGGTACTTTTATAGGTTAAACACATCTTGTTTCACATATTTACAGACAAAGGGTTATTTATGTCAAATAATATATTTATCTAAGTGATTCAATCGAGGTGTATATGGCGTTACCTTTCATCGCATTAGCAGCCGTAATCGGCACAAGTGTGGCTCATGAGTCGACAAAATCAAGATATAAAGATCTAGAACAGTTAAGACATATCGCAAAAGAAGATACAGATGACTTATCTGTTATTAAAACCCCCTCCGATACGTATTCATCAGATACTTATGTGCAACCACAGCCTGGCAGTATTGTTTGTTGTGAAGTATTCAATTTATTTGAACATACTGGGATTTGGATTGACCAAGAAACCATCATTGAATTGAGCAACGATGGATTGGTCAAAGCTGTGTCGGCATCCCGTTTTTTAGATGAACGTTCAGGTAAAAATATATTTGTAGCGTGTAATGCTCGTCATCAACCGATTGTATTACCAGGTTGTGAAAGCAGGGCTCTACATAGCATATTTACCTATCGAGAGTATGATGTATTAGAAAATAACTGTCATCGATTTACCCATTATTGTCTTTCAGGAAAAGACATAAAAGTGTCACGCTTTACACGATTAAATGAATTATTAATTGATAATGTAGAACAAAATATATATTGGGATAAAGTTAAGGTTTAGAGATAAAACTGTTAATATAAAACCTTAATTTATTGAGGTATTTATGACGTTAAAAATAGTAACTAAAATTATCCTTGCTGCAATTGTAGTGTACGCAGCAATTTATCCTATGTTGAACCTGCCTACGAGCAGTATTACTACGACAGAAAAGAATAACCACCTACCTAATATTGTTAAAATATCTCCATTACCTGACTTTTCAACTTATGTAGATGTCAAAGAGAAAAAAGTCGCTTTTTTCTCTTACCTGACGCCTTATGTTGAGCAAATTAACCGTGAAATATCGTTACAACGTGACTTTATCAACCGATTAGATAAATTTCCGCAATTTACTAAAGATGCTGAAAAACTAGTGAAAATTGCCAAAAAATTTAAAGTTGATATGGAACAAGACTTTCCAGAACTTAAACGCCAATTATTGTTAAGGGTAGATACTTTACCGATTGAACTCGTTCTGATGCAAGCGGCAAATGAAAGTGCTTGGGGCACATCTCGATTCGCTTTGACGGCGAATAACTTGTTTGGCCAATGGTGTTTCAGAAAAGGTTGCGGTGTGGTCCCAAGTGGACGTCCAGAAGGTAAAACATACGAAGTTAGAAAATTTAAACATCCAATTGACTCTGTTCGTGGTTATTACCATAACTTAAATACAGGTCATGCTTATGACTTACTTCGCGATTTACGAGCAAACTTGCGTAAAGAAAATAAACAGTTAGATCCTAATGTCATTGCCGATGGTTTATTGTCTTATTCAACACGTCGTGAAGCATACATTGCTGAATTAAAACAAATGATCAGAATCAATAGAAAATACATCAAAGGTAATTAATAAAAATGTTTAACATTAAAATGGGCGCTCTTACTGGTTTATTATTGCTAAGTGGCGTTATATTTCCTTTTAATACTTATGCTGATAGCACCCAATTAGTCCTAAATTATGATGGGTTTTTTGACCGTATGGACGACTTGGATGAGCCTGAATATCAAGATATAAAACTGGCGTTTTATTTCATGGATGTCAAAGGTAATGCTTGTCCGGTAAAAGCGGTAAGGTTACAAACACAACTAGCTAAAAAAGAAGTTTATCATTTAGCCAGTGGTGAAATTTTATTACCTTTTGACCATCAATTAGATGCTGATAAGGCCGCCATCGTTATAGATAAAGTGGACTCACAACCTTGTGGTTTAGATATGCGTTTGGAAACCAGTATTTTATTTGAACAGAAAGTGGGGGTTGAGAAAGCGAAATCGTTAATTGGTACATTCGACCTAGCATTAAACGACCTAGCTGGGATGATGTCATTTACCTTACCTGATGTGGTTGGTATAACGTTTAAATCGAAAATAGGTGAAACATTAACGATCACTAATTTAGCAGCTGGACATTGTGAGTTAAATGCGTGCACATTAACCTTATCTGATTTAACTTTGTATCAAGAAACGATTAAATTTTCACATACCATCATGAAAGCCGTTCCTTATATTAAATAAGAAAGGTTACATGGATTTATAATAACTGAATTTCTATATCTTCATTTGGAACACTACAACAAGTTAAAATCTCGCCTTTTCTAACAAAGGCGAGTGGTTCGTTGATATATGTAATGGAACCAGATTTTAACTTACATCGACACGCCCCACAAAACCCTTCTTTGCAATGATATAGCACTTCAACTCCATTATTTTGTAACGAGTTTAACAAAGTAGAATCCGTGTTATTGAACTCAATCTCAGTTTCAATGACGTCATGGCGGTGAACAGTGACTTTAGTCATAGTTAATCTGTAATCTCAACTTGTCGATGAAAACTGACTTTAGTTAATAATTGAGGGCTGATTTGACAACAAGGCTGTATGAAGAGGATATGTATAACATTGTTATTTAACATATTAATAACTAGCCTTTGTTCTTATTGTTTTGGGCTTAAAATTTAACAACATACCTAATATAAACTCTGATTTAACACGTAAGTTGTCATTATTATGATAGAAAATATTATACCGTAATAGTGATAAATATTCACGTTAAGAGTAGGCGTTATTGGATAATATAACGCCTAATTGATGATTACTTTTTTGTTGGTATATGTATTAGTTTTTAATTAAATGCGCCAAACCTTCTCTTACAAAGTTTGGTAGAGCAAAGGCAGCAGTATGTATGCCTTTATTATAATATTTGAATGACAAACCACTTTCATCAACCTTAGATTCGTTAAAGTCAGTGATTGGGTTATATTTTTTAGACGCCAGTGTAAAACACCATAATCCACCAGGGTAGGTTAAATTACTGAAGCTATACATATAGGTTTGATCAAATACGTTATTCAAGACGGTTAACAAGGATTTTTGTATCTCTTTGCCATACCAAGGCGTTTCGCCTTGAGAAACAACCATACCGTCATCGGTTAAACAGTTGTTTACATCTTGATAAAATTCTTCACCAAATAAGGGGGTAGCAGGCCCTATAGGGTCCGTACTATCTATGATGATCACATCAAATTTTTCGGTGGTTTCTTTAACAAACTGAACCCCGTCGCCAATGATTAAATTAATTCTATCATCGTCTAAAGCACTCGCTGTTAAAGGAATGAACTCTTTACAAGCATCGACAACCATGGCATCTATTTCGACCATAGTGCATTTTTCAACACCTGGGTGGCGGATAACTTCACGGGCAGTACCACCGTCGCCACCACCAATTACGAGTACATTTTTAGGGCTTGGATGAACAAATAATGGCACATGAGAGATCATGTCATGATATGCAAATTCATCACGTTCAGTGACCATGATCAAGCCATCATTTAGTAACATTTTACCGTGACCTTTGGTTTCAACAACATCGACAGTTTGAAACTCACTTTTGCCAGAGAAAAGTACTTTTTCTACTTTTAAACGAAGCCCTAAAAAGTCTTCAAATTTTTCTTCTACCCATAGATCAGAGTACATGGTTTTCTCCGTTGATATTTATTTTAACTGGTGCGGAAAATTCAGTAGAGGGTTTTAAATAATTACTAAATTTAACTTCATAACCGTTGGTTAATGTTTGTTGTATTTTACACGTAGCCTGATATTCAGCCGGAATAAATTGATTGACCTTATTTAGGTAATCAAATTCGTTATAGGTAAGAATATCGAATGATGCAGGTTCTAACACTGAGATTATCTGCGGACTGAGTGAAATTAGGTCAATGTTAGACTCAAAACTAACGTAACTACTGGTTTCTTGAGGCGTAACATGAATCGTTAAATATTTATCATCTTTAATCGCATTTAACGAATATCCATAAGGGTCAAATACAAAGTCATCGATTGTAAAACCAGGGATCAGCTG
Organism: Psychrosphaera sp. F3M07; assembly: GCF_018860345.1. GTDB lineage: Bacteria > Pseudomonadota > Gammaproteobacteria > Enterobacterales > Alteromonadaceae > Psychrosphaera > Psychrosphaera aquimarina. Next base: position 252,310 of record NZ_JAHKPJ010000021.1, read on the forward strand.
GTCAAAGTTAAACAGCGTTCTTATTTGCTGTTTAGATAACCCTGTTGTAGAAAGTAGTTTTGAAGCTTTTTCACTAATTTGATAGGCCAAAAATTCGTAGGTCTTATCTTGTTGGTCAGCTTGAAAATCATTTTCATAATGGAAAATAAAATTATGGTGTCCATCAAGGGCGCCAAAACGATAAGCTTGACCATCAATGTATTTAGCCAGAGTTCTTAAATCATCGCCAAAACAACTTGGTTGGGCATGAGAAAAGTATTCGTTTTTACGCTGATATGTAACTTGTTTTAATATTGCTTTGTCATACTTTTGAATGAAGTATTCAATAGAATTGATAAGCTTAGTTTCACCACAGGTTAAGATTAAAAATCTGTCATCCCACACAAACAAGCTTGACTCAGATAACAAAAAGGCTTTGCAATATTTATTTTCAATAGAAGATAATATTTTTGCTTCACATTTATGTACTAACTCATGCCAATATTGGTTTGGAATATCGTTTAGTAGCGATAGTTTGTTACTATCTATTTGGATTTCGGCTTTTTTTTCAGCACCTTCAAAAAACAACGATAGAGTCTCCGCAAATTATTAGCTTATAGCTATTTAAGTTGGCGTATTCTACAAAAATTCTTATACATCACAATAAATGATCGAGTTTTTAGTAAAAAAAATTATAATGCCGGAATTCACAATTATAGAGTAATACCATTTAAACGATATGGTATGAAACGACATATTTTAAATTAGGCGTACTTATGGATCTAATAAAAGCAATTAACGTTGATCTTACCCCCGCAAATGTTGTGTTTGAGTGTTCAATAGAGCAAAGTGGTATTTTCAGAGATACGATTCATATTGTTGGTTTTGAATTTGATGGCACGGCTTGTTTCCGTAAGGGCACAAAAGATGGACCTAATGCCTTAAGAGAGGTATCTGATGGGATTGAATCGTATTCTCCTTATTTGGATGATGATATTGATGGGATTTCGTTTGTTGATTTAGGTAATTTCAAACTGCATAACTTAACAGAACAACCACAGCTTGTTGATGCATCCTCAGAGTTTATTGAGTCATTATGGCAAAAGGGTACAGATGACTTTGTAGACTTGTTTTCAGATGTGAATTTACAGCAAGATAATGTAAAGGTACTAACTCTAGGCGGGGAACATTCTATTTCCTATGCACCTATTAAAACGTATTTAGACCAATATGATGACTTAACATTAATTCATTTAGATGCGCATGCGGATTTAAGAGATGGTTATCTAGGTTATCATTACTCCCACGCATCAATTATCAGACGGGTTGTTGATCACTTTGGTGCTGGTCATGAGTTGATCCAATATGGTATACGCTCTGGGACTAAACAAGAATATGTTTGGATGGATGAAAACCAAACATTAATCAAAGATAGAACTTCATTCCTTAAAAAAATAGAAAGTATTCCAAGTGATAGACCAATCTATTTAACATTGGACTTGGATTATTTTGATCCTTGTTATTTTCCAGGTACTGGAACACCAGAGCCTGGCGGTGAAGATTTTCACTCGTTCGTCAGTTTATGTAAGATTTTAACGAATAAAAACTTTGTCGGTTGTGATGTAGTTGAATTGGCGCCAAATATTGATGCATCGGGTAATAGTGATGTATTTGCCGCTAAAGTCGTACGTGAACTTATTTTATGTTTAAACAATTCTGGTACATCAAATCATGCCTAACAAAAATACCGAAACATCAAATTGGAACTTTGAAGACTCTGAAAAGTTATACGGTGTTAGCCGTTGGAGTAAGGGGTATTTTTCTATTGGCGCTAATGGAGATTTATTAGCGACGCCTGATCATCATCAACCTAGTCTCACCATAAATATTCAAGAGATTGTTGAAGAAATGAATGAAACGGGTATTCAGTTTCCTGCGGTTATTCGTTTCCACGACATTCTCCGTTCACAGGTAGAGTCACTAAACCTTACGTTCCGAAATGTTATAAATGATGCCGACTACCAAGGGCAGTACTTTGGGGTATTCCCAATCAAAGTTAATCAAATGCGTGAAGTGGTAGAAGAGGTGGTTAGTGCGGGTAAACAGTTCAATTACGGTTTAGAAGCCGGCTCAAAACCAGAGTTAATGGCTGCACTTGCTTACAACACAAACAAGGAGTCTTTAACCATTCTTAATGGTTATAAAGATGAAGAGTATTTTAAGTTAGCTTTGTTGGGGCAACAGATTGGCCGTAAAATCATTATTGTAATTGAAAAATTTAATGAATTAAAAACCTTGGTGCGGATAGCGAAAGAGATGGGGGTTATGCCTATCGTTGGTTTACGCAGTAAGTTAATGGTGAAAGGCAGAGGAAAGTGGAAAAACTCAAGTGGCGAACGTGCTAAATTTGGTTTGAGTTATGTTGAAATGTTAAATGCGATTGATTATTTAACAGAGCAGGGATTTGCTGATAGTGTCAAATTGTTGCATTTTCATATTGGAAGCCAATTAACTGATATTCGCTCTGTTAAAGACGCAATACAAGAAGCCTCCATGGTTTATATGAACTTAGTTAAATATGGTGTGCCATTATCTTATATTGACGTTGGTGGTGGATTAGCCGTTGATTATGATGGAAGTCAATCTACACATAACTCGTCATGTAATTATTCTACCGAAGAATACATTGTTGATATTGTTTATGGCATCAAACAAACGTGTGACTTGTATGATATTCCACACCCTAATATCGTCAGTGAAAGTGGCAGGGCGATCACAGCTCACCATTCTTGTGTTATTGCAAAAGTGATTGGCGAAATCAAACCCAACAGTACCAAGTTTGATACCAGTATTGAGCAAGATGAGCATATTTTAATCAGTAATTTGCGCGATATTACCCAAGAACTTAATTGCGAAAATTACCAAGAGATGTATAACGATTTAGTCTCTGTAAAAGCACAAACGGTCAGTGCTTTTAATTTAGGCGTTCTTAGCTTAAAAGACATGGCTAAAATGGAGTCGTTATATTGGCAAACTCTGGAAAAGATCAATCAACATTTAATTGGCGAGGAATTTATTCCAGAACAGTTAATGGAGATACCCGCGTTATTATCGTCACAGTACTTAGTGAATTTCTCTGTGTTTCAATCAACCATAGATTCCTGGGCCATTAAACAAGTATTACCGATTGTGCCAATCAACCGTTTGTCAGAAAAACCTACCAAGATAGCAAGTTTAGTGGATATTACTTGTGATAGTGATGGCAAGATAGATCAGTTTATTGAATCTAATGGCTCGACAAATACATTGCCTCTACATCAACTAAACACAGGTGAAGATTATCATGTTGGCATATTTTTAACGGGCGCTTATCAAGACGTTATGGGCGACATGCATAACTTATTTGGCCGGTTAAATGAAGTGCATATATATAGTTATGACGACGACCCTAAAGACTATTACATTGAAGAAGTCGTACATGGTTCGAATATGGGGGATGTTCTGTCCACTATGCAATATAGCTCTGAAATTCTAGCTAATAATATAAAAAAAGAGATTGATGTAAAAGTATCGCAAGGGTTAATCAAACCAAGGATGGGTGTTCAACTTACCGATTTTTATGAAGGTTGTTTAAGTAATTACACATATTTAACAGACGATAAACACTAATCAAAATAGTAAAGTTAAATAATAGATATAAAAAAGGTGATTTCATTTCTGAAATCACCTTTTTTATTTATGTCTCGTAGCCCTAGCTCCTAACACGAAGCTCGCTACTCGAATCTCAATACTTATAGACTAAAGTTCAAAGTCGTCAAACGCACTAGCATCAACATCAGAATCAATTTGTCCCACTAAGTAAGAGCTAATTTCTGACTCTTGTGGTGCTACTTGAACGTTGTCAGATTCTAAATACTTATTCATCCAAGGAAGAGGATTGCTCTTAATGTCATACATGGCTGGAATGCCTATGGCTGACAAACGGTGATTAGCAATATACTCAACGTACTGGCATAAAATTTCTTCGTTTAAACCAATCATAGAACCGTCTTTAAATAAGTATTTTGCCCATTCTTTTTCTTGGTCAACTGCATTAACAAAGATTTGTTTCGCTTCTTGGAAACACTCAATGCTGATCTCTTGCATTTCAGGATCATCTTGCCCATCTGCCCACAAGTTTATTATGTGTTGAGTTGAGGTTAAATGTAAGTTCTCATCACGAGCAATCAAACGAATGATCTTAGAATTACCTTCCATGATTTCACGTTCAGCAAATGCAAAGGTACAAGCAAAACTGACGTAAAAACGAATCGCTTCTAATGCGTTAATTGAGTTTACCGCTAAATAAAGTTTCTTTTTAAGCTCTCTAAGTGTGATGTTGTAAGTAACACCATCAACCACATGTTCACCAAGGCCTTGTGTTTGATATAACTGAGTGCAGAAAATTAAGTCATCGTAGTATTTAGAAATGTCAGAAGCGCGTTTTAATATCTCTTCGTTTCTAACGATGTCATCAAATACTTCACTTGGGTCAGTAAATAAGTTTCTTAATATATGAGTATATGAACGAGAGTGAATCGTTTCACTGAAAGACCAAGTTTCAATCCACGTTTCTAGCTCAGGCAATGACGTGATTGGCAATAACGCAACGTTAGGGCTTCGGCCTTGAATTGAATCTAATAACGTTTGGTACTTTAAGTTTGAAATAAAAATATGTTTTTCGCTGTCTGTCATCGACTGAAAATCAGCACGGTCTTTACTAACATCAATTTCTTCTGGACGCCAAAAGAATGAAAGTTGTTTTTCGATTAACTTTTCAAAAATGCTGTGACGTTGTTGATCGTATCGAGCTACGTTTACTGGTTGTCCAAAAAACATAGGTTCTTTTAACGCATCGACGATAGTTTGATTAAACGTGGTGTATTTCATATTTTTTTTATTCTCTAATTCTTTAGTTATCCACGGTAATGATACCGTGGATACATATTCCCTGACTAAATTTTACAAGCGCCGCCTTCACAATCGTCATCTTCTTCGATAACAACTGTGGTTGGATTAGCAGCCGTAGCCTCTGATTTACCACCAGTACTGATACCAGCTTGGTCTCGTGTATTATGGTAATACAAAGTTTTTAAACCGTATTTATAGGCTGTTAACAAGTCTTTTAACAGCTGTTGCATAGGCACTCTGTTCTCAGGGTATTTTGTTGGGTCATAGTTAGTATTCGCCGAAATCGTTTGGTCGATAAACTTCTGCATAATACCGCACAACTGTAAGTAACCTTCGTTACTAGTAATATCCCACAATAATTCATATTGATTACGTAAACGGCCAAGTTCAGGAACCACTTGTTTTAATACGCCATCTTTACTTGATTTAACCGAAATCAATCCACGTGGTGGCTCGACACCATTTGTCGCATTCGATATCTGAGATGACGTCTCAGAAGGCATTAATGCTGACAATGTAGAGTTACGTAATCCATGTTTAACAATGTCAGTACGTAATGTTTCCCAATCTAAATGTAAAGGTTCATCACAATAACCATCAACAGACTTCTTATAAGTGTCAATTGGTAATAAACCTTGAGCGTAAGTTGTCTCGTTAAATTTAGGGCAAGCACCACGCTCTTGCGCTAAGTCGTTTGATGCTTTTAATAAGTAAAATTGAATCGCTTCAAAGGTACGGTGAATTAAGTTGTTGCCACTACCGTCTGAGTATTTAGCACCATTTTTTGCAAGATAATAAGCAAAGTTAATAACACCAACACCTAATGTTCTGCGTCCCATTGTTGCGTTGAACGCAGCGGGAACCGGATAATCTTGGTAATCTAATAAGTTATCTAAGGCTCTTACCGCTAATTGTGCTAACTCTTCAAGTTCATCCAAAGATTCTATCGCACCTAAATTGAAGGCAGATAATGTACAAAGAGCAATTTCACCTTCTTCGTCATTTACATTCTGTAAAGGCTTAGTTGGTAGAGCAATCTCTAAACATAAGTTACTTTGGCGAACTGGGGCAAACTCAGGATTAAATGGACTGTGTGTATTACAGTGATCAACATTTTGTAAGTAAATACGACCTGTACTTGCACGTTCGTTTAAGAATAAAGTAAATAATTCAACGGCTTTAATACGTTTCTTACGAATACTTTCATCTTGTTCGTATTTTACGTATAGCTCTTCAAATAGGTCTTGGTCAGCAAAATAAGCATCGTACAAACCTGGTACGTCAGAAGGGCTGAATAAAGTAATGTATTCGTCTTTAATTAAGCGTTGGTACATAGTTCGGTTGAACTGCACACCATAATCTAAATGACGAACGCGGTTTTCTTCAACACCACGGTTATTTTTTAGAACAAGTAATGATTCTACTTCTAAATGCCATAAAGGGTAAAAGAGTGTAGCAGCACCACCACGAACACCACCTTGAGAACAGCTTTTAACAGCCGTTTGGAAATGTTTGTAAAAAGGAATACAACCTGTATGGAATGCTTCACCGTTACGGATTGCACTACCTAGAGCACGAATTCTACCGGCATTAATACCGATACCTGCACGTTGGCTTACGTATTTTACTATGGCAGAGGTTGTCGCATTAATTGAATCTAAGTTATCGCCAGCTTCTATTAATACACAAGAACTAAATTGGCGAGTAGGAGTACGGACGCCCGCCATAATAGGAGTTGGTAACGATATTTTGAATTTAGACGTCGCATCATAAAAACGCTGAATGTAATCTAAGCGTGTTTCTTTTGGGTATTTGGCGAATAAACAAGCCGCAACTAACACATATAAAAATTGAGCACTTTCATATATTTTACCGGTTACGCGGTTTTGAACTAAATATTTACCTTCTAGCTGTTTAACAGCAGCATAACTAAAGTCTAAATCTCGTGAGTGGACAATAAATTTATCCATTTCATCAAATTCAGCTTCAGTGAAGTCTTCTAATAAATGTTCATCGTAACGTTTGTCTGCGACCATTGCTTTTACGTGATTGTACAAACGTGGTGGCTCAAATTGGCCATACGCTTTTTTACGTAAATGGAATACAGCTAAACGCGCTGATAAATATTGGTAATCTGGCGTTTGTTCAGAGATCAGATCCGCCGCAGCTTTTATGATCGTTTCGTGAATATCTTCAGTTTTGATACCATCATAGAACTGAATATGAGATTTGATTTCAACCTCAGATACAGAAACGTTATCTAAACCCTTGGCTGCCCAAGTGATAACGCGATGGATTTTATCTAGATCAAGAGGTTCTTTAACTCCATCTCTTTTACTAACAGATAGGTTCTGATTCATCTGGCCAGTTTATCCTTTATTTTTATTATTTGCGCACGACTTTAATATCGTTTTTTGTTGACAACTATATGTAGGGGTGTTTTTGATTAAAAACACATCATGTAGTGCCTAACTTGTTTGTTAGGCACAAGATAGAGTGTATGAAGTGTGAATGCAAGCTCAAATTTCGCTTCAATATTGAGCATTAATTGGTATTGTAAGTAGCTCCTAACGCTACACAATAAAGTGTAAATACGAGCTAAAAAAAATCTACATTTTATTGAAAAAAAAAGTCCATTTTATAAATTATTTTTTTTCTCACGTACTGAATTAAAAAGTGAGCAGTCAAGTAAAAAACAATGGAAATCTTATATTAAAATCTTATTGATCTAACTTTTCAAAATATAAAATGTAATTTACATCGATGTTAGGTTTTAAGGTGAACTGTTCATTTAATGGATTGTAATGTAATCCAATTGCATCCCTTATTTTTAAACCGTAACGTTCGGCCCACTGAATAAGTTGTGCCGGTTTTATGAACTTTTCAAATTCATGTGTGCCATTGGGTACTAACTTCAATACTTTTTCAGCACCAACGATGGCTAATAAGTAACTTATAGCGGTTTTATTTAAGGTTGAGAAAAAGACACGCCCCCCTGGTTTACATGCATTTGCGGCGGCACAAATGATTGATTCTGGGTCTGGAACGTGTTCCAACATTTCCATGCAAGTAACAATATCAAACTGTTGATAATGTTGTTGGCTAAAGTCTTCTGCGTTGATGTTTTGATATCTTACGTTTTTTACTCCAGCTTCTAAGGCATGAAGTTTGGCAACATCTAAAGAATCTTGTGCTAAATCGATACCGACAACATTAGCAGACAATTTAGCTAAACTCTCAGCCAAAATACCACCGCCACAACCAATATCTAGCAATTCTTTATGGGCTACTGAGCCTGCCATTTGTTGAATATAAGACACTCTAACAGGGTTTAATTTATGTAGTGGTTTGAAGCTACCTTCCATATCCCACCATGAAGCCGCAATGGAATTAAATTTGTCAATTTCGTTGGAATCGACATTGGTGTTTTCACTCAGATCAGAACTCATAAATTTTGTGCCACTTATATAAGGTAATTAATGTGATTATATGAGTCAGAAAAAAATAAAGATAGATGAAATAAAAGTGATTGTTCAATTAAAACGCAAATACAGTGGTCACAAAGGGCGAATAAACAATTTTTAATCATTTTGCATAGGGTAGGCAATAAAGACGCTGAAATTGCACTAGCGTGACGATACGAATGTGTTACAATCGCGAGCAAGATCCATACTAATAAAAACTTACTTTAAGTAGTTGCAGGGAATAGTGCGTTTATGACAGATCATACTGATAATATTAGTCCTATTAATATTGAAGAAGAATTAAAAACCAGTTACCTAGATTATGCCATGAGTGTAATCGTTGGCCGTGCGTTACCAGATGTACGAGATGGATTAAAACCAGTTCATCGTCGCGTATTATTTGCGATGAACGAATTAAAAAATGACTGGAACAAACCTTATAAGAAATCTGCACGTGTTGTTGGTGACGTTATTGGTAAATATCACCCACATGGTGATAGTGCGGTATACGATACCATCGTACGTATGGCACAGCCTTTCTCATTACGTTATACATTAGTAGATGGTCAAGGTAACTTCGGTTCAGTTGACGGTGATTCTGCAGCAGCCATGCGTTATACCGAAATTCGTATGGAAAAGTTAGCTCATGAATTATTAGCTGACTTAGAAAAAGAAACGGTAGATTTTGTACCAAACTACGATGGTCAAGAACACATTCCAGTTGTTTTACCAACAAAAGTGCCTAACTTATTAGTTAATGGTTCTTCTGGTATTGCTGTTGGTATGGCGACAAACATTCCGCCACATTCATTACGCGAAGTTATTGACGGCACACTTGCGTTGTCACATAACGAAGATATTACTGTTGAAGAGTTGATGGAGCATATTCCTGGTCCTGATTTTCCAACAGGCGCGATCATCAATGGCCGTAAAGGTATAATAGATGCTTATAATACCGGTCGCGGTAAAGTATATATCCGTGCACAAGCCACTATCGAAACTGATGAAGCTAATGGTAAAGACACCATTATTGTTACTGAAATTCCTTATCAAGTTAACAAAGCAAGATTGATCGAGAAAATTGCTGAGTTAGTTAAAGATAAAAAAGTGGAAGGCATTACGGCATTACGTGACGAGTCTGATAAAGACGGTATGCGTATTGTTATAGAAATCAAACGTGGTGAACCGTCAGAAGTTATTTTAAACCAATTATATTCATTGACTCAGTTACAGACTGTGTTTGGTATGAATATGGTTGCATTAACACATGGTCAGCCAAAAATTCACACGTTAAAAGAAATGCTAGAAGCATTTTTATCTCACCGTCGTGAAGTTGTTACCCGTCGTACGGTATTTGATCTCCGTAAAGCGCGTGACCGTGCCCATATATTAGAAGCATTAGCAATTGCGTTGGTGAACATAGATCCAATCATTGCATTAATCAAAGATTCTCCAACACCAGCCGAAGCAAAAGTTAAGTTAGTTGCCCAAGGTTGGCCTTTAGGGAATGTTGCAGCCATGCTTGAAAAAGCAGGGGAAGACTCAGCACGTCCAGAGTGGTTAGAGCCCGAGTTTGGTATTCGTGATGGTGTCTATTATATGACTGAGCAACAAGCTCAAGCCATCTTAGAGTTGCGTTTACACAGATTAACAGGTCTAGAACATGAGAAGATACTTGCTGAATACGGTGAGATCTTAGAGCTAATTGCTGAACTGTTATACATTTTAGGTAGCCCAGAACGATTAATGGAAGTTATTCGTGAAGAGTTAGCCGTGATACGTGAAACATATGGTGATGAACGTTGTACTGAAATACGCGATGCATCACACGATATAAACCTTGAAGATCTTATTAATGAAGAAGATGTTGTGGTAACACTTTCTCACGAAGGTTACTGTAAATATCAACCGTTAACTGATTACCAAGCACAACGTCGTGGTGGTCGTGGTAAATCTGCGACTAAGATGAAAGATGAAGATTTCATTGAAAAACTCTTAGTGGCCAACACCCATGACACTATTCTATGTTTCTCTGATAAAGGTCGTATGTATTGGTTGAAAGTATACCAATTACCTTTAGCAAGCAGACAGTCTCGTGGTCGTCCTATCATCAATTTATTGCCTTTAGATGCTGATGAGAAGATAACTACTATTTTACCTGTACAAGAATATGAAGCTGATAAGTTTGTATTTATGGCAACAGCCAACGGTACGGTTAAGAAAACAGCGTTAACGGAATATTCTCGTCCACGAGCTAACGGTATTATTGCAGTAGGTCTTAACGACGGTGATAAACTGATTGGTGCATCTATTACCAATGGTGAAAATGAAATCATGTTGTTCTCACAAAACGGTAAAGTGGTTCGATTCCATGAAAGCCAAGTTCGTTCTATGGGACGTACTGCAACGGGTGTTCGTGGTATCAAATTAACTGAAGACGCTAAAGTAGTATCGTTAATTGTTCCAGACGCTGAAGGTAATATCTTAACCGTTACTGAAAATGGCTTTGGTAAACGTACTCCTCAAGCGGATTACCCAGCTAAGAGCCGTGCAACACAGGGTGTTGTATCAATTAAAGTTAGTGAAAGAAATGGATTGGTTGTTGGTGCAACACAGGTTGCAGATAATCATGAAATTATGATCATTAGTGATAAAGGTACCTTAGTTCGTACTAAAGTTGATGAAGTTTCAGTTGTTGGTCGAAATACACAAGGTGTACGTTTGATCAGAACAATTGAAGGTGAAAACGTTGTCGCTCTAGCACGTATTGAAGAGATTGAAGAAGACGAAACATTATTATTGGATGAAGATGGTAATGTTATTGAACCTGAAGTTGTTGCTGGTGATGTAGAAGGTGAAGAGGTTGTTACACCTTCAGAAACTGACTCTACAGAAGTAGAAGACGACACTGACAATGAAAGCGATGAAAGTTAATTAAACGCTTAACATGATAAAGAGGCTCTACGGAGCCTTTTTTTGTGCCTGATTATTAACCCTTTCGGGGTTAAATAATAATCAATTTTAATCTTTACTAAAATAAATGACAAAGTTGCATAAATATCAATTGAGTGAATATATGTAACGGGTTAGAGTAAATATTCAATTTGAAATAAATCATAATAATATTTTTTAAATCTCCACAACAAATAGCACCAATAAATGAGAACAAGATGACGGTATATAACTTTTGCGCAGGTCCTGCCAAACTTCCTGATGAAGTAATGATCAAAGCTCAATCTGAATTTAGAGATTGGAATAATACAGGTTGTTCTGTGATGGAATTAAGTCACAGAAGCAAGGTTTATATCGAAGTCTATGATCAAGCAATTCAGTCACTGAAAACATTACTGAACATTGGTGATGAGTACACAGTGTTATTCATGCATGGTGGTGGTCGAGGTCAATTTTCAGCAGTTCCGCTTAATCTCTTAACAGAGAAGAAACAAGCCCATTATGGTGTTACCGGTTCATGGTCTAAATCAGCAGTAGCTGAAGCTGAAAAATTTGGGGCCATCACGGCTCGTAATTATGTAAATGTTGATACGAAAGGTCAAAAAAGTGTATTAGGTTTTGATCAATGGCAGGTAAATAACACTGCCGATTTTTTACATTACTGTCCTAATGAAACCGTTGATGGCATCGAAATATTCGAATCGCCTAAATTTGAAATACCTGTGGTTGCCGATATGTCATCGACGATCTTATCTCGCCAAATTGAACTTAATGATTACGACTTAATATACGCCGGTGCGCAAAAAAACATAGGTCCATCAGGGTTAAGTATTGTTGTTGTTAAAAAAGAACTATTAGCTCGCAGTAACGACTCAATTCCATCGGTATTAAACTACAAACTGACGGCAGAAAACGACAGTATGTTTAATACACCACCAACGTACGCTATTTATTTAGCTAAATTGGTATTTGATTGGTTATTAGAACGTGGCGGTGTAGCAGCACAAGAAGTATTAAATATAGAAAAAGCGAAATGTTTATACCAAGCCATTGATGCTTCAGATTTTTATTCAAATAATATTTCACAAAATAATCGTTCGCGTATGAATGTACCATTTTTCTTAGCCAATGATTCTTTGGATAAGTTATTTTTAGAGCAAGCTGAGAATAATGGATTATTAGCGTTAAAAGGGCACCGAATTGTCGGTGGCATGCGTGCCAGTCTTTATAATGCAATGCCAATTGAAGGCGTTAAAACACTAGTTGAATTTATGCAGGAGTTCGAACGTACCCATGCTTAATAATAAAGAAATGGCTAATACAAATAAACACGATTCATTAACGCTTGACCATATTACCGCTTTCAGTGGTGATGTTACGGTACCTGGTTCAAAAAGCCTCTCTAATAGAGCACTTTTACTTGCTGCCCTGTGTGATTCAAAAACCACGATTCGTAATTTGTTAGACAGCGATGACATTCGCCACATGTTAAATGCGTTAACTGCGTTGGGGATCCAAACAGAATTAAATGATGACAAAACAGAATGTGTGGTGTCTGGTAATGGCGGTAAGTTTACGACGCCAAGCAGTGCTTTATTTTTAGGTAACGCAGGAACCGCAATGCGACCTCTGGCTGCGGTACTGGCATTTTCTGGCGTTTCAGTGGAATTAACCGGTGAACCGAGAATGTTCGAACGTCCAATTGGCCATTTGGTCGACGCATTATTGCCATTAGGCGCAAACATTGAGTATTTAGGCGATACTGATTTTCCACCTTTAAAATTAACACCATTTGAACAGGTTGATTGTTCAGAAGTAAATATTGAAGGCAGTGTATCAAGTCAATTTTTATCTGCTTTGTTGATGGCAGCTCCTTTATTAGGAAGAACGATCACCATAAATATGATAGGTGAACTGGTTTCTAAACCTTACATAGATTTAACGTTAAACATCATCAAACAGTTTGGTGTAAACATTACCAACAATAACTATCAATCATTTGTTATTGAAGCGGGTCAACGTTATGTTTCGCCTGGTGATTTTATGGTAGAAGGGGATGCATCTTCTGCATCATACTTCTTAGCGGCAGGTGCACTTAGTGGCGGTCCGGTTAATGTCTATGGTGTTGGTAAACATAGTGTTCAAGGTGATATTCAATTTGCTGATGTATTAGCCAAAATGGGGGCAACGATTAATTATTATGACGATCATATCTCCGTTAGTTCTAACGGACAGCTAAATGCAGTTGATATGGATATGAATCATATTCCCGATGCTGCAATGACGATTGCAACCACGGCATTATTTGCCAAAGGTACTACAGCAATAAGAAATATTTATAATTGGCGAGTAAAAGAAACCGATAGACTTCATGCTATGGCTACCGAACTTAAAAAAGTTGGCGCGACAGTAGAAGAAGGGCATGATTATATTATTGTTACGCCTAATAAAATTAATCACGCAGCGATAGATACTTATGACGATCATCGTATTGCTATGTGTTTCTCTTTATTAGCCTTCGATAAACAGAGCGTAACCATTAATGACCCTAAAGTAACGAGTAAAACCTTCCCGGATTATTTCACACGATTCAATTCATTAGTAAAATAATTAGTAAATAAATACCCAATATTAAATCATATTTATGCAAAAGCCTTAACTTAGGCTTTTGCAAGAGATTTAAATTCGTTCTAAATCAATTTCCTTTTATTTTAATTCGAGTATAATCCCGCCCGCAAATTCACCGTATGGAGTATTTATGGAGCAAACAATTCCGGTTATCACTATCGATGGCCCTAGTGGAGCAGGTAAAGGCACAGTATGTCGTTTATTGGCTCAAAAGTTAGGCTGGGAGATCTTAGACAGTGGTGCAATCTACCGAGTATTAGCATTAGCTTCCATCCATCATCAAATTGAACCATCAGACGAAGATAGCCTAATTCCTTTGGCTGCACATTTAGATGTTCAATTCTTATCAACCGAAACCAGCTCTAAAATTATTTTAGAGGGTGAAGAAGTTACTCAATCTATACGCAACGAAGAAGTAGGCGGTATTGCCTCTCAAATTGCGGCTTTGCCACGTGTTCGCGAGGCATTATTACGCCGTCAACGTGCCTTCCGACAGTTACCTGGTTTAATTGCTGACGGTCGAGACATGGGAACGGTTGTATTCCCAGATGCAGAAATTAAAGTATTTCTTACGGCAAGTGCCGAAGAGAGAGCGAATAGACGTTATTTAGAGTTGAAACAAAAGGGGCACGATGTTAAAATCGGCGACCTTTTGACCGAGATACAAGCTCGAGACGATAGAGATACCAACCGATCAGTAGCACCTATGGTGCCTGCAGAGGATGCAATCGAAGTTGACTCAACGAGTATTTCAGCTCAAGAAGTGTTTGAACAACTTATTGTCGTTGTTGAAGCTAAATTTGGTAAGTAGTTAGGTAACCTTTTATTTTGAAAGGTTTTTAACATAATTAACAGCCTTGTTAGCATGGATGTAACAAGTTAAAAATCAACCCATAGTCGCTGGAACGCCTCTTTGGAATTAATGAAGATAAATCATGACAGAAAATTTTGCAGCATTATTTGAAGAAAGCCTACAGGTTATAGAAACTCGTCCAGGTTCAATTGTTAAAGGTACAATCGTATCAATCGATCGTGACTTAGTATTAGTAGACGCTGGTCTTAAATCTGAATCTGCTATTCCAGCAGCTCAGTTTAAAAACCACGCTGGCGAACTAGAGGTTGCAGTGGGTGACGTTGTTGACGTTGCACTAGAATCAATCGAAGACGGTTTCGGCGAAACTATCTTATCTCGTGAAAAAGCAAAACGTTACGAGTCTTGGGTACGCCTTGAAAAAGCTTGTGAAGAACAAGAAATCGTTAAAGGTGTTATCTCTGGTAAAGTTAAAGGTGGTTTCACTGTTGAAGTTGAAGGTATCAGAGCTTTCTTACCAGGTTCTCTAGTAGATGTACGTCCTATTCGTGACACATCTCACCTAGAAGGCAAAGAATTAGAATTTAAAGTTATCAAGCTTGACCAAAAACGCAACAACGTTGTTGTTTCACGTCGCGCAGTTATCGAAACTGAAAACTCTGCAGAACGTGAAGAACTTCTTGCTAACCTTGAAGAAGGTTCAGAAGTTAAAGGTATCGTTAAGAACCTTACAGATTACGGTGCGTTCGTTGATCTTGGTGGCTTAGACGGTTTATTACACATCACTGACATGGCTTGGAAACGCGTTAAGCACCCAAGTGAAATCGTTGCAGTTGGTGACGAAATAGACGTTAAAGTACTTAAATTTGATAAAGAAAAGAACCGTGTATCTCTAGGTCTTAAGCAATTAGGTTCAGATCCTTGGGGCGACATCGCTGGTCGTTACCCAGAGTCTTCACGTCTTAAAGGTCGTGTTACTAACCTTACAGACTACGGTTGTTTTGTTGAAATCGAAGACGGTATCGAAGGTCTTGTTCACGTTTCAGAAATGGACTGGACAAACAAGAATATCCATCCTTCAAAAGTTGTTAACTTAGGTGACGAAGTTGAAGTTATGGTTCTTGAAATTGACGAAGAGCGTCGTCGTATTTCTCTAGGTCTTAAGCAATGTAAAGACAATCCTTGGGAAGTATTCGCTAAGACTCACAACAAAGGTGATCGTGTTTCTGGTAGCATCAAGTCTATCACTGACTTCGGTATCTTTATTGGTCTTGATGGCGGTATTGACGGTCTTGTTCACTTATCTGACATTTCTTGGAATGTTTCTGGTGAAGACGCTGTACGTGAATTCAAGAAAGGCGACGAAATCGAAGCTGTTGTTTTACAAGTTGACCCAGAGCGTGAGCGTATCTCTCTAGGTGTTAAACAAATGGATTCTGACCCGTTCAGTGAATACTTAGAAAACAACAAAAAAGGTACTGTAGTTAAAGGTCAAATTAAAGACGTTGACGCTAAAGGTGCTACTGTTGTTCTAGGTACAGAAGTTGAAGGTTACATCCGTGTATCTGAAATTTCAGCAGAACGCGTTGAAGACGCTTCTACAGTATTAAAAGCTGGTGAAGAAGTTGAAGCTAAGTTTGTTGGTGTTGATCGTAAGAACCGTGTAATTAGCTTATCTATTAAAGCTATCTTCGCGGCTGAAGAGAAACAAGCATTAGACAACTTGCAAAGTCAAACTCCTGAGTTTGAAAACGCAATGGCTGCAGCATTCAAAAATGCACAAAAAGACTAATAATTAATTATTAGCAAAAAAGGGAGCTTAGGCTCCCTTTTTTATTAGTTAAAATCTATCGTAACTGAAACTCACTAAAACTTTCTGCAAAATATACTCAACACTTAACTTCCAAATTAACATTACTCATTAGAAATATTGAAATTGGCATAATTCATTATGGATTACGAAAAAATGAATCAGTAGCTTGTTCACTGCATATTGAGAGAACTATAAAGATAAAATTAAAGAGGAAGCGAACAGGAGTGGAAATTATAATTAGCTTACTTATGCGTGAGAATCAAAACTTAACTCGTTACACCTACATCAGTTTAACCTTAAATGTTAAGTAAATAGGATGAGTGTCACCGCTTCTGATTAATTACAAAACAGGGTATACCAGATGACAAGAGGATTGAGCTTGTCACTCATTAAATAAGGTAGTTTATCTATTTAACATCATTAGCTTAACTTAAGCTTACTCATGGTGAATTTTAACCATATTAAGAATAAGACAGATGCAGTTGATAAGCCAATAACCGTACCAACCCAAAAACCTTGGGGTCCCATCGCTGGCACTATGTGGTCAGTTCTTCCTAACAAATATCCTAAGGTAAAGCCAATTGGCCAGTAGGAAATAAAAGTAATATAAAATAAAGGTTTAGTAATCTTTAAGCCTTTAAATACGCCTGCGGCCATAACTTGAATGGCATCTGGTAGTTGGTATATGGCAGTGATGACTAATATACTTGCTGCCAGTGCAACGACTTCCGGTTTTGAGGTATAAATAAGAATGATCTGCTCACGGAAGAAAAAGGTGGTTAACATAACTAACGTACCAAAACTTACCGCCATGAAAAAACAGGTCTTGATGGAATATTTCAACTTGTCTAAATCACCAACGCCTTTTAAATAACCAACTCGTATTGTCGCAGCCATCGCCAAGCTTAATGGAAACATGAAGACTACAGCACTATAACTAAATGCTACTTGATGACCAGCAACTGCGATCGAACCTAATGGGGCAATAAATAGGGCCATAAAAGCAAATAGGCTAGATTCGAACAATAAAGACAGTGCAATAGGGGTACCTAATTTTGTTAATATTTTTATGCTTTCTGGATTCGGTTTCTCTGGGTGCTTAAATATTTGAAAAGGTTTTAAGTTTCGTGAAATATTAAAGTAGATTAACAAACTGATTAAACTTATCCATTGTACGATAGCTGTTGCAAGACCACAGCCTGCGCCACCTAACTCCGGCGCACCAAGCTTACCAAATACAAATATATAATTAAGCGGAATATTCGCCAGAAGTGCTATGACACTGACGATTAATGCCGGTTTTGTTACTCCAATACCTTCGCAAAAACCACGTAACGCAAAAAATAGACAGGTGGGTAATATGCCCCAAACCACATAATTTAAGTAACCGATAGACTTATCATGCAATTCGGTTTCTAAGTCTAAGTTTTCTAACGGAATATGAACAAACTGGAATAAACAAACAATAACAAGTGTGATAGCTGCAGCGATATAAGCACCTTGGAATAAAGTTGATACCATTTGTGCCTGATTGTTATTGTTTTTACTGGAACCAAATAAATGAGCGATGACAGGCGTGATAGCAATTAATAAACCTTGCGCTGAAAATATAACAGGAGACCAAATACCGGTAGCGATAGAAACAGACGCCATGTCAACATGTCCTGCTCTACTTGCCATTACCGTGTCCGTAAAAAACATTAAACTTGCCGTTATTTGGGTCAGCAATAGTGGAATGGCTAACTTTAAAATGTGTTTTACTTCGGTGAAATCAAATACTTTCATGAATAACTTTATAAAATTCAAAAACTAAATACATTATGAAGTGAATGTTGATTTGAAACCAGTTTTGCGTAAATTAATTGGTAAAACATGCCCCAGATTATCCTTTATTGAACTTAGTAGCTGCTAGAAATCAATTAATAGTACATAAACTCTAAAAATACTGATTTATAGGTTTCTATATTCAGCCCTATATGGCAAAGTCGGGGCATAAGTTAGTTGAAATTCGTTTTTGAATTATCAAGTTTATTACTTAAAGTTAGACGTCGTATTTATCAGTTTATAATAGGTGGTTTGGTTTTTAATTATGGCAAGAAAAAACACATCTGTATTGTTTGTATGTTTGGGTAATATCTGCCGTTCTCCTACTGCACATGCTGTATTTCGACAAAAATTAAAACAAACCAAGTTAAATGTGATCTTGGATAGTGCCGGTACCGCTGGGTATCACGTTGGTGCTACGCCTGATAAACGTTCAATTAAACATGGCTTGGCAAGGAATTATGATTTTTCTGATTTATTTGCCAGAGCCGTTAAAAATGACGATTTTGAATTTTATGATCATATTTTGGCCATGGATAAAGCCAATTACCAAGACTTAATGGCTAAATGTCCAAGTATTTATCAACACAAAATAAACTTGTTTCTAGACTATGCAGAAAATTATCCAGATTACGATGAAGTGCCTGACCCTTATTATGGTGGAGATCAGGGTTTTGAAATCGTTCTGGATTTAATCGAAGATGCCAGTGATGGCTTAATTAATTATCTCTCAAAATAAAAGGGTGACGCAGTGAGTATTTGGACACCGGATGGTTGGAGAAATTTCCCTATCCAACAACAACCGACTTATAAAGATCAAACATTATTATCAAACGTTGAACAGCAATTGCAAAGCTTTCCGCCTCTAGTTTTTGCTGAAGAAACGAGAGAATTACATCGTCAATTAGGTGAAGTTGCTGAAGGTCGTGGGTTTGTTTTACAAGGTGGTGACTGCGCAGAGTCGTTTGCTGATTTTAACGCGGCAAATATCAGAGATACGTTTAAAGTTATGCTGCAAATGGCTGTAGTATTGACGTTTGGCGGTAAAGTACCAGTAACTAAAATTGCACGTGTTGCAGGACAATATGCAAAACCGCGTTCAGCTGATTTAGAAACGATTGATGGTGTTTCATTACCGAGTTATCGTGGCGATAACGTTAATAGCTTTGAATTCACACCAGAAGCTCGTGAACCCGATCCTAATCGTTTGATCACGGCTTATCATCATTCGGCATCTACATTAAATTTATTACGAGCTTTCGCTCAAGGTGGGTTAGCTGATTTACACCAAGTAAACCGCTGGAACATGAGTTTTGTCGCCTCTAACCCTAATCGTGAACGTTACCAACATTTAGCGGATAGAATTAAAGAAACGTTAGAGTTTATGGAAGTCATTGGTTTAACGTCAGAAACGACACCTAGTATTAAAGAAACTCAATTATTCACCTCACATGAAGCATTGTTATTAAATTATGAACAAGCGTTAACTCGTCGTGATCACTTATCTGGCAATTGGTATGATTGCTCTGCACATATGTTATGGATTGGTGAACGTACTCGTCAATTAGATCACGCACATATGGAATTCTTTAAAGGCATTCATAATCCTGTAGGTGTTAAAGTTGGACCTAGCATGGACCCAGATGATCTTATTCGTATGATAGATGCTATTAACCCGAATAATGAAGCGGGTCGTTTAACCTTAATTACTCGAATGGGTGCTGATGTATTAGCCGAAAAATTACCAGCTCTAGTTCGTAAGGTAGAATCTGAAGGGCGTAAGGTGGTTTGGAGTTCAGATCCAATGCACGGTAATACGATTAAAGCGTCTAACGGTTATAAAACGCGTAACTTCGATTCTGTTTTACGTGAAATCCAGCAGTTCTTCGGTGTACATAAATCGGAAGGCAGTTGGGCCGGTGGCGTTCACTTTGAAATGACAGGGCAACATGTTACTGAGTGTACTGGTGGGGCTTATGGCTTAAGTGAGGCGGATTTGTCTCAACGTTATAAAACTCAATGTGATCCAAGATTAAATGCAGATCAAGTACAAGAACTTGCTTTCTTGATCACGGATGCATTAAAAGATGCTAAAAAGTCGTAACATTCAGTTTTAGTATTAATTTAATAAGAATTAAAAGCCAACTATCAAATAGTTGGCTTTTTTTGTAAAGTTAACATACAAATAGATGTATTGGAAAAAGCTGTGTCTGAAACCGTTACTTTAAATCAACCAAGTATTAAGCAAACTCACCGATTACCATTTATAGATTGGTTACGAGGGATCAGTATACTGTTGATGGTGATTTACCACTTCTGTTATGACTTAGATTTGTTTGGTTACATAGTTACCACCTTTGGTAAAGGTCCTTGGATACCATTTCGTTATGTCATAGTAGTAGGCTTTTTAACTTTAGTTGGTGTAAGTTTAGTCATCGTCCATCAGCGACGTGTTAATTGGAAAAGCTTAAATAAACGAACGTTACAGTTACTTATCGCGTGTATATTTGTATCAGGCTCTGGCTACTTTATCGCAGCTAATAAAATAACAATATTTGGCATATTACAATTTATATTGGTTGCGAGTTGGTTGGCATTGCCTATCATCAATAAACCTAAGTTAGCGCTAATTGTTGGTATTGCCATTTTTATAATTGGCCATAGCGTAACGTTTCCATTCTTTAATTCTGTTTGGTTGCATTGGATTGGGATGGCTGAGACGAAAAGAGCCGCACTGGATTTTGTGCCTTTGTTTCCCTGGTTAGGTGCGGTATTCGTTGGCGTGTTTTTAGGTCATTGGTTTATGTCGGAGAAAGGGCGTAAATTAGGGGCTTTTACCTTCAATAATCACCCTAATGCTGTATTGAGAAAGATTAACCAAACTATTGAAAAAATGGGACAAAATAGCTTAGTAATCTATTTAGTACACCAACCAATCATGTTTGGTGTTTTTTATGCCATTGAATATCTATATTAAGTTATTAACTTTGGTTTTAATTCTGGAAAAACCAATTAATACTTATGTCTTTCTAGTCCCATTTCAGAAATAACTTTGGCTGAAATCTCTTCAACAGAGAAGTGAGTCGTATTTATATAAGGGATCTTATTCTTCTTATACATGCGTTCTACTTCTCTTAATTCCATTCTGCATTGGCGTATTGATGCGTATTTACTGTTTGCATAACGTTCGTGTCTGATTGCAGCTAATCGAGCAGGTTCGATAGTTAAGCCAAATATTTTCTTTTTATTTTGTTTTAAATCATTTGATAACTTCAAATCATCCATGTCATCTTCGATAAATGGGTAATTCGCGGCTTTAATACCGTATTGTAATGCAAGGTATAAGCTAGTTGGCGTTTTACCACTGCGTGAAACCCCAACTAAGATCACATCTGCATCATCGTAATGTTGTGTAGTTTGTCCATCATCATTAGCCAGCGCATAATTCATGGCACCAATTCTGTGATCATAACTTTCTTCATGAATTGAATGAGTTCTATGTAACTTAGGGGTAGGTTCAATATTTAATACTTGGGTAATCTCTTTGGTAAACGGACTCAATACATCAAAACAAATACTATCTGTTCCCTTAATTAATCTCTTAAATGCTTTTTCAACAAATGTAAAAAACACAAAAGGGCGATTGCCTGTTGTTTTATAACGAATATTTATCTGATCACACAAGTGTAATGCTTGCGCTTCAGTTTCAATAAATGGGCTAGTTATGTGCTCAATTTCAATAGGGTATTGCGACAAGGTCGCATGTCCAATGACTTCAGCTGTAATTGCTGTTCCGTCTGATATATAAAAGGCTGTGTGGGACATTATTTTCTCTTGTAGTAATAAATTAACAAAATTAATTACATTTTACCCGACCAAAAACTCGGTGTAGAATGCAGTTTCTTTGTAAGTGACCTTGTAATAATACAAAATACAGAACACTAATTTTAACGCAACTAAAATCTTGGAGACAGCCTAGTGCAAAATCAACAAACGGCCCAACAATATGTGATTTGGTATCAGCAATTAGGAATGAACGATGTAAATCAAGTTGGTGGTAAAAATGCGTCGTTAGGCGAGATGATCAGCAATTTGGCTAATGCGGGAGTAAAAGTACCGGGTGGATTTGCAACAACGTCTTATGCTTTTAATGAATTTTTAGAGCAGAGTGGATTAGAAAAACGTATTCATGATGTGTTGGACACTCTAGATGTAGAAGATGTTAATGAGCTTGCAAAAATTGGTGAGCAAATCCGCAACTGGATAATCGAAACTCCGTTTACAGACAATATAGAGCAAGCTATATCCGAATCTTACACTCAGCTTGCTGGTGAATTAGGCGAACAAGCCTCTTTTGCTGTTCGTTCATCTGCTACTGCAGAAGATATGCCTGATGCATCATTTGCCGGTCAACAAGAAACGTTTTTAAATGTTAAAGGATTAGATGCAATTAAAGTGGCAGTGAAACACGTTTATGCATCGTTATTTAATGACCGAGCCATTTCATACCGTGTCCATCAAGGTTATGACCATAAAGGTGTGGCTTTATCTGCGGGCGTACAACGTATGGTACGTTCTGATTTAGCATCTTCAGGTGTTTTATTCTCAATTGATACTGAATCTGGTTTTGAAGATGTTGTATTTGTCACTTCTGCTTATGGTTTAGGTGAAATGGTCGTTCAGGGCGCAGTTAATCCAGATGAGTTTTATGTGCATAAGCCAACTTTAGCAGCAAATAGACCTGCCGTTGTACGTAAAACCATGGGAAGCAAAGCAATTCAAATGACCTACTCTGAAGACCAAGGTCATGGTAAACAAGTCAAAATTGAAGATGTTGATGTGGCTAAACGTAATCAGTTCTCATTAACCGAAGATGAGGTGATGGAACTGGCTAAACAAGCAGTGATCATCGAGAAACATTATGGTCGCCCAATGGACATTGAGTGGGCTAAAGATGGCTTAGATGGTCAGTTATATATAGTTCAAGCAAGACCTGAAACAGTACGTAGCAATGAAGAAACGAATGTCATAGAAACATTCCAATTACAACAACGTGGTACCGTTATCTGTGAAGGTCGTGCTATTGGTCACAAAGTAGGTTCAGGTACGGCTAAAGTCTTAAATTCAATTGCTGAAATGGACAAAATTTTACCTGGCGATGTATTAGTGACTGACATGACGGATCCTGATTGGGAACCAATCATGAAACGAGCTTCAGCTATCGTTACCAATCGAGGCGGTCGTACATGTCATGCAGCTATTATAGCGCGTGAGTTAGGTATTCCAGCCGTTGTTGGTTGTGGTAATGCAACAGAGACATTAACAACAGGTGATCAATTAACGGTATCTTGTGCTGAAGGTGATACCGGCTTTATTTATAGTGAAATTTTGCCATTTGATGTAGTGACATCCAAAGTCGATGAGATGCCTGACTTACCAATTAAAGTCATGATGAATGTTGGTAACCCAGATAGAGCCTTTGATTTTGCACGTTTACCACACGCTGGAGTTGGTTTAGCGCGACTTGAATTTATTATTAATAGAATGATAGGTGTTCATCCAAAAGCATTAATAAATTATGAAAAACAAGATGCAGACCTTAAAGAAGAAATTGATGAGTTAATTGCAGGTTATGAGTCTCCGGTTGAATTTTATATTAATAAAATCAAAGAAGGTGTTGCTACTTTAGCTTCAGCCTTCTATCCAGAAAAAGTAATCGTAAGAATGTCTGATTTTAAATCTAATGAATATGCCAATTTGGTTGGTGGTGAGCAGTACGAACCAGAAGAAGAAAACCCAATGATTGGGTATCGTGGTGCCGCACGTTATATTTCTGATGACTTCAGAGAGTGTTTTGCATTGGAATGTGAAGCGTTAAAACGCGTACGTAACGACATGGGATTCACTAACGTAGAAGTGATGATCCCATTTGTTAGAACCGTAGGTGAAGCCAAAAAAGTCAGTGAATTGTTAACTGAGCATGGTTTAAAACGTGGTGACAATGGTTTACGTGTAATTATGATGTGCGAATTGCCATCTAATGCATTGTTAGCAGATCAATTTTTGGAGTACTTTGACGGCTTTTCAATTGGGTCGAATGACTTAACTCAGCTAACGCTTGGTTTGGATAGAGATTCTGGTTTAATAGCACACTTATTCGATGAACGTGATGAAGCCATTAAGATGTTACTTGCAATGGCAATCAAAACGTGTAAAGAAAAAGGTAAGTACGTTGGCATATGTGGTCAAGGTCCATCTGATCATGAAGATTTCGCCGAATGGCTAGTTGAACAAGGCATTGATTCTGTATCGTTAAACCCTGATACAGTACTTGAAACCTGGTTATATCTAGCGGAACAACAAAAAGTTAACTAACCTATTTGAGTTGTTAGTTAACGTTTTAGGAAGCACGGTGTGAGTGAATTACATCGTGTTTTTTTTGCTTAACTGATAATGAACTGAACATTGTGAAAGTAGGAAGGGAAAATGAAATTAATCCATATGACATTTTTTGTATTTTTTACCCGACTGACAAGGGCAGTTATCATTTCTTTTTAACTTTATTATTGGAGTTTCAAATAACAGGCCTGTGTCGTATTTCAGCTTATTATTATCATTAATAAACGTCGAACGTTCATGTATTTTATGATATTCATCATTTATCAATAAATGAGCAATAAACTCAACAGTATCATCTTTAAAATCTACCACATCCAAATGTACAAATTGACATGTGGAACAGGTTTCAATTAAGTCTTGTTCAGAAAAAGTGGTTAATAATCGGTCAGAACTTGTTTTAATTAAATAGCTAGTGTTACCAATAGCAAACGCTGAATAACGCGAACGCATTAATTGTTCAAAATCAGATGCCGATTTTTCTTCTTTTACTATAGGTTCACAACAATCAGAGTAGCTATCCCCAGACTTACAATAACACAGCATAATGACAAATTTTAATGATGAACAATGGCTTGATCATGAGTGTTTTTATTAAGTAAGTAAAGTGCGGTATTTACTGATTTTGCTTTTGCGTTTAATAGAGCATATTCACTTTGGTTAATTAAACCATCCCAGATCACTAACGCTGAACAATTTTCATTTCTTAGACCTTGATATGCAGTGAAAAGTATATCTGTACAATGTTTTTTATGAACGATCAGTACTTTATCTAAATTAATATTATGATGGGTTAAAATATCTTTTTTAGGTAAATGATCAGGCGCTATTAATAGGGTCCAACCACAACAATATTCATAACGTTTAATGATTTTAATTAATTCAAAGTGAGAATTTAAATCATCTTCAGAAGGGGTGTTTAAAAGTATGGTTTCTACTAAATGTTTAGACTCTGTATTAAATATACCCATCATTATTCCTGTGTTTGTTAACAGTGGTTTTATATACAGTAGTTTATCCAGTAGTAAAACACAACACTTTTTTTACAGCTTAATTAATATTAAAATTGCATATTTGCTATACTAAGAATATGTTTATATTAATAATTTAGGTTGGAGTACGTTTAACCAATGAGCAAATATAATAAATGGATGTTAGTTTTGTTCATTTTATTCCCAATCTTGTTGTTCCTGTTTGGAATAGGAAACTCCTTTACTGACATCAGTAAACTTGCACTAAGTGAAGATGATATCAGCATAGACATCAGGCATAAGTTCTACACAGATAAAACCAACCAATTATCCCTAAATGATGTTGTCGATAAATTAAATGACTTTGACGAATTACCATTAAACAAAGCGAAGGTTAGCTTTGGTGAAATAGGATTTTGGTATCAAATTGATATAAAAAATGTGTTAAATCAATCTAGAGAATTAATTGTATTCTTAGATAATCCTATGATTGATATTATTAATGTTCATCAATTAAAAGAGGGGGAATACAAGTTAGTAAGGTCTTTAGGTGACAGTAACCTAGACAATATAATTTTAGATATAGCACTTCCCAATTTTAATGTTGAATTAGATGCCGGGCAACAAACCTCGTTTTTAATTTACACAACAACAACGGGTGCAGCTAATGTACCTATTTCTATATATGACAGTGAAAACTTTTATCGATATAAAGATGCCGTTTACCTTTTATGGGGGGCATTTATTGGTATTGTTGCAGTCATGTCAGTGTATAACTTAATTTTATTTATTGGCACCAGAGAAAAGTTGTATGTTCTTTATATCGGTTATATCGCTATATTTTTAATCGAACTGGCTACCGTTCATGGCTATGGTGTCTACATCATGTCACTGCCATTATTCGACTTTTTCTCCAAAAATATTATCTCCATGAACTACCTTTTAGGTTACTTTACTTTGATGTTTGCTTCTCATTACTTGAAGTTTAATGAAGAACCAGAGCGAAAGGTCACACGTTATGTCAACTATCTTAGTTATTCATACCTAGTACTCTCTGTGATATCAATATTTGTTGTGGAATATATAGCTGCACAAATATTTTTCAGTTTACAGATATTACTCTATGGTTTAGCTGTAACTATGATGTATACAAGATTAAAAGAAGGAGTTAAATGGGCCAATTTTTATATTTTTTCTTGGCTTCCGCTTCTTGTCGGAACGGCAGTAGGCCCTTTATTACTAACTGGAAATCTTGAATACAGTTTTTGGTCTCGACATGCGCTTTTGCTGGGCGTTGTTTTTGAAATAACCTTTATGGCTATGGCATTAGCGCATAGGTTAAGAACCAGTGAAAATGATAGATTGTATCAAGCATCTCACGATCACTTATTTGGTTTTGCTAATAGTAATTCACTAGAAGTAGCCGTTAAAGGATTAACTGAGAAATCAAATGAACCTTCTTTTTCAATAATGATCGTATCTATTTCAAAATATGAATCGATAGTGCCTTATTTACCTAAAGAAAGCTTAAAATCAATTGTTTATCAATTTGTCAGTGATGTTGAAACTGAATTAAGCAATGAACTGTTATTAATCGACATAGATAAAGACTCTCAGTATATGAAAATGGCAATGATCCGTGAAGGTGTCTTTGCATTTTTAGTATCAAGTAATGATGAACATTTACTTAATAATGTTATGAGTCAGTTTGCCGCTCAACAACCAATTACCTACAACAGTGGTGAATTGTCGTTGAATATTAAATGTTTAATAGGGGCTTCTACTTATACCAGTAGAATTAATAATACCAATGAGCTTGTTAATAAAGCGCAGCAAGCTATCGAATTAGCCATTGAAAATGGTAATTTGCACGGTATTTATAATGATCATGTAAATAATAATGATCAAAGAAAAGTTATGTTAGCGTCAGATTTACAAACGGCGATTGAAGCGGGGTCATTGCAGCTTTACCATCAACCTCAGACTTCTACTTCAACAGGTATGGTTGTCGGCAGTGAAGTGCTATTACGCTGGAGTCATCCTAATTATGGCTTCATACCTCCTGATGAGTTTGTAAGAATTGCAGAAGATACAGGGATCATTAATAAGCTAAGCGAATGGGTATTTAATAAAAGTTGTGAGCACCTAGTTGAGCTGATGAAATTAGGTATCGACAATCATATTGTATCGGTCAATATGTCGGTTCATGACGTAATGCATAATGGCTTTATTTCTTATTTAATAAGAACCATAGAAAGGTATCAATTACGCGCTGATATGTTTGTATTAGAACTGACGGAAACGGTGTCAGTGACAGATACAAAAAAATTCACACGAAACATGCTTGAATTAAAAGACATAGGTTTTTGCCTAGCCATCGACGACTTTGGCACCGGTTACTCTTCGTTAACGTATGTCAGTAAACATCCTTTTGACAAACTAAAAATAGACAGAGAATTCATTAAGAATTTAGATCAATCGGACAAAGATTTTACAATTGTGTCCGCAACTATAAAAATGGCTAAAAGTCTTGGGTTAGAAGTGGTCGCTGAAGGGGTTGAAGATCAGAAGACATTGACTCTGTTAAAGTCGTTGAACTGTGAATGGGCCCAAGGTTACCATATTTCCAAACCTTTGCCATTTGAAGCATATGTTGAATGGTTGGATGAGGAATCCATCAAGAACAGTTTCAGTTGAGTTTTAGAAGGGAAGACGACTCATAACAGAGCCGTCTGTTTTAAATGTTATTAGTTTAGCTTAGTGACAAATCCGTTAATTTCATTTTCTTTCAGTTGTGCCAATTCAGTTTCTGCATTGGCTTTTTCTTGAAATTTACCCGTATATAATTTCATCAATTCACCGGATTGTTTTATAAACGTTTGTTTATCTAAACTTTGTAATTTAGTGATGATTGGGTCAGCTGAACTTAATGTACTAAAACTACCTAATTGAACGGCGTAAAAGCTACCCATACTCACAAATTTAGTGGTTGTTTGTTTAACTGGGGTATTGACGATAAATCCATCCACTCCCATTCCCTTCAGTTTTCTTAACGATACAGACGCAGATGATTTAGTTTCAAATCCTTGATAATAGATTTTGATTAAGCCGTTTATTTCCCTTGTATATGTCTGATCTTCTGCAATATTATTTTGTTTTAGATATAGATTTACGGAATTTATGTTCTTAAATACACCAATCTGAATAGTAAAGGGCATATCTTCAAATGTATCTTGTACAAGCATGCTACTTTCTTCAGGCGCTAGTTCTTCAACTTGACTATTGATTAAAGTATCGTCAATTACACCAGTTACAGAGCTGGCTAATAAACTCGGCGCAGTGGTGATAGGAAGTGTGTCTTCAATTAACGGTGAATCGGTTTTAACATCACTGGTTAAATCGGTATCAAGTGTTGTACTTACCGTTTGTATTGGGTCAGCACTTTCATTTTTAAAAGTGGATACAGGAGCTCGATGACTTGGAGTGTATTTAAACCCTAAACCTACAGAGCTAGAATCGGTTAACACATTTGAACCAAAATCATAACTTCCTTCAAGTACAATACTAAATGAATCTGATACATCATATGCAAATGTCAGGTTGCTATAACCTTGTGTGGTACCTGAGTCTAAGGAAATTTGTTTAACCTCTACAGCATTTACGGCCAACCCAATGCTTGGAGTAATACTAAATTCATTGGTCAATTCAAATTTATATCCTGTTGACCAACGTAAATTAGTAAAGTCATGTTTAAAATCAACATTATTTAACTCATAACTTAAGTCGGATAAATGATCTAAGCCTACATTTATAATGAAACCACTTTCTGTACTAGGTTTATAACCCAGTTCCATTTTAGCGCCTGAACTTGAGAAGTGATCAGAATATAATCCACTAAGTTGAAAACTAAAGGGGCTTTTTATTAATTCAGTGACTTCCATATCTTCATTTTCTGCACAAATAGCAAACGTTGAAAATATAAGTGGTGAAGTTAATAGAGTAATAAAAATAGTTTTTAATTTAGCCATGTGATCCCTTAGCAAAAATACCTGTTAAAACTAAACAGCAACAATACAGTGAAACAATTTACGATTTTAGTGTAATTGTTTTTGCACCGCTTTAATAGTGAGGTATATCAATAACCAGTCAAGTTTAGCGTCAAAATTGAATATAAATTGTTTGAAATAAATCGATTAATTTAATAATAGCAATTACCTATCTGGTAAGACCTCGCTATTTAACAATATTTTTGCTGGGTTTTTGATAGTCAGACTGAGACGACGATCAGAAATAAAAAACTGTCTAACGCTTACCCTATATGACTTGTACGTATTTTGAACAAGTGGTCAAATTAGGTTAGGAGTTTGTATATAACCATTAGTTTTTTTTTTAAACAAAATATAATTAAAAACTAACCAAAATGAGGCCTTTACCTAAGTAAAAATATAGGCTAGATTTTTACCACTTTATATATTTAGAGGCGTATTTTTGAACCTAGATATAAAGATTTTTATATGATGTACGTATTTTAACTTCTCTTTAGTTGACGAATCATACATTTGACTCATTGATTGTCCGATGACTTTTTTGCTCAATATTAAGATTAGTAGTGAATTTAGTTGTCAAATCATAATGAATATATTTTAAACATATAAGCTTTAAGTTAACGGAGTAATCATGAGTAAAAGTAAAGGGGGATCAGTCGCCCCTAAAGAACGTGTTAATATTTCCTATAAACCGGCCGTTGGGGATGCAACTGCTTCCATTGAATTACCAATGAAAGTCTTAGTATTAGGTGATTTTACGACTAAACCAGACGACCGAATTATGGAAGACAGAGACATCATCAATGTGAACAAAAATAACTTTGATGAAGTGATGTCCTCAATGGACCTAAGTGCTGAATTCACGGTACCTAATCATCTCACTGACGATGCTGAAGAATTTGAAATAAAACTTAATCCTAAAAACCTCAAAGACCTATCCCCAGATCAATTAGTAAATAGCATTCCTGAATTAAAGAAAGTTATTGAATTACGTACAGCATTAAAAGCATTAAAAGGACCGTTAGGAAATGTACCTAGTATGCGTAAGAGCATACAGTCAATGATTTCTGACGAATCTATTAGAGGTCGATTAATTCAAGAAATTAATCCAGACGCATAAATCTAGATTTCACTCTAAAGGTATAGATATGGTAACCACAAAAGAAGAAGTTATAGAAGGGACGTTGGTTGATGAAATCTTAGGTTTCACAAAAATTTCCCAAAGTGACGAAAGCTATCCTGTTGTAAAACAAGGCGTAGAAGTATTATTAAAAGAAGTTTTAGACCGTGACCAAGCAACAGTTAGAGTTGACAAGTCGTTTGTTGACCAGTTGATTGAAGAATTAGATCTTCGTCTAAGTGCTCAAATGGATGCGATTTTACACAATGAAACATTCCAAGAGTTAGAAAAACCTTGGGCAAGTTTAAATTTCCTCGTTAACCGCACTGATTTCTCTCAAAATATTAAAGTTCAAATCCTTAACGCTACAAAAGATGATTTAGCTGAAGATTTTGAAGATGCGCCAGAAATAACACAAACGGGTTTATATCGACGTGTATATACCGATGAATATGGACAATTTGGTGGTGAACCATTTGGTGTAATCATTGGTGATTATTCGTTTAATCAAAAAGGCACAGATATCGACTTGCTCAAAAATTTAAGCGCAGTTTCGGCGATGACTCACGCTCCGTTTATTGCATCAGCGAGTAATGAATTTTTTGGTATTGACGATTACAGTGAATTACCTTCTCTTAAAGAATTGGAATCAATCTTTGATGGTGCACCTTATACTAAATGGCGCTCATTTAGAGAAACTGACGATGCTCGATATGTTGGATTAACGCTACCTAAATTTATGTTACGTCCAACGTATGGTGAAGATGCGATAGTTCGTAACTTTAACTATAAAGAGACAATTACCGAAAAAGGTGATTACTTATGGGGTAACGCAGCATATGCGTATGCGAGTCGTTTAGTGGCTAGTTTTGCTGAATTTAGATGGTGTCCTAATATTATAGGTCCACAATCTGGTGGTGCAGTTGAAGACTTAGCTATCGACGTAGTTGATGTTGATGGGTCGGATGAAATACGCGGTCCTGTTGAAGTCGTTATTTCAGATCGTAAAGAATATGAATTAGCTGAGTTAGGTTTTATTCCACTGACACTTCGTAAAGGTGGAGATCATGCCGTATTTTTCTCATCCAATGCTGTTCAAAAAGCGATTAAGTTTGGTAATGATGAAGAAGGTCAATTAGCTGAATTAAATTATAAACTTGGTACTCAGTTACCTTATTTATTTATTGTTTGCCGTTTAGCTCATTATATAAAAGTTTTACAACGCGAAAATTTAGGCAGTTGGAAAACAAGAGCTGACTTACAAACAGAACTTAACAAATGGTTACGCCGTTATGTGGCTGACCAAGAGAATCCATCACCGGCAACAAGAAGTGCCAGACCGTTAAGAAATGCAGAACTAACGGTGTCTGAAGTTAAAGGTGAGGCTGGTTGGTACACAGTTTCTTTAAGTGTGACTCCACACTTTAAATTCATGGGTGCTAATTTTACACTTTCACTTAGTGGAATGCTGGATCGCAATTAATACTAATGCCTAGTGAATGCTAGGCATTATTAATTAAAGTACATTTAAATAAATAAGGAATATTCTAATGCCAAATGAAATTTTTATTACAATTGAAGACGCTGAAGGTAATAACTTAACTGAAGGTGCTTCTTCTAAAGAAAGTATCGGTTCTTATTATAAAGAAGAGCATGTTGATAAAATATTTGCTCAGGCTTTTGCCCAAAAAAGCATATTGCCAATCGATAGACGTAATGGCCAGGTTACTGGTGTAAGACGTCATGAATATCTAGAATTTACAAAATTAATTGATAAAAGCAGTCCAATTTTAGCCCAGCTTTTATCTCAACCTACCGACCTTAACATTCATGTTGAATTTTACCGTTCTCCAGATGAAACCAGTGGTGGTGAACCTGTACGCTATTTTCAATTAAAGATGGCTGAAGCTAAATTGATCAGTATCGAAACTGTCTCTCCAAATGCAATGGATCCTGCAAACGATCACTACATGGCAACGGAAACTCTACAATTCAGTTTTAACGCAGTTGCCTGGAAACATGATGTTTGTGGTACAGAATGTGTTGATTCATCTGCAAATGGTGAAAATGTTGAATTAGTTGCATTTGACGACTAAATCAAAAAATAAACGCACTTAAATTATTAAGTGCGTTTTTCTCTACCCTTGGTGATTAAATAGTATGGATTTACGTGTTTCGAGTTTAATAATTATTTTGCTCGCTTTATCTGGTTGTGCAACACAGCTAACTGAATGGAAGGGTACGATTGAAGATGTTCCTCCAATTACGATTGATGATTCCAATAAATCTGAAAATGATTGGATTTGGAAAGACTCAAAAAATAAATGGATTTATAGAGATGGTGAACCAGCGTTAGCAGAGTTTGCTAACTGGGGTTTTGAAAATCAGTCGTTTGTATTTAGATTCGAATCACCTCAACATTTGAACTTACATTTGGGTAAACCTCATAGTTTGTATTTAAAGGTTTATCAGTTAACCGATCTTAAGTTTTTTAAAGATATTATTAAAACACCTGCTGGTAATCGAGAATTGTTATCGTCAGGAAAAATTGATCCAAGTATTGTTGCTATTAATGAATTAACAATTTCACCAAACGATGTTGAAACTCTGGTGGTTGATAGGTTTAAAGAAACTCGATTCATTGCAATTGTGACTGGCTATTTCGCTATGAAGTCCGGTGAAAATATCAGAATATTTGAAGTTCCTGCAGTAAAAAATAGATTCGCAACTGAAAACTTTACTTTTAGTGACCTAAATCCTTTTGCTGAACCATCAGTAACAGAAGCTGCAAGGATAAAAGCTTGGGTAGATCTTGGTGTAACAAAAATATCTCGTTTAAGAATGATAGCTCAGTAGAGCAAATGAAAAATACCAAAAATTAAATTACATTGTATAGGGTAATCAGGTGAATTTTAATAAACCGCTTCTTTGGCATCAAGGCTTGTTCCTACAGCCTCAGCACTTTCAGTATAACTCGCTTCATATGCAGCAAAGTATCGTGCAATATATGGCACAATCTAGCTCATATCCTTGGGGAGTGTCTTCGTTACAACTTGATGATGCCGCATTAAATCGAGGACAGTTTTCAATCAAAGGTGCTGAAATTATCTTTGAAGACGGAACATTCACTAACATACCTGAAAATGCCCATATTATTTCTAGAAACTTTGATAGTGTTTGGATAGATAGAACTAAACCATTGGAAGTGTATTTAGGCTTAGCTAAATTAGCCGATGATCAAAGCAATGTTACGGTTGTCACAAATTATGACAGTAATCCCAATATAACGACTCGCTTTGTCTCCTTAGTCGAAGGTGAAGAATTCCATGATTTACATCAGGGTAAAGTCTCTAGTCATCTAAAAACCATGAAATATGCGGTTACTGTATTGTTTAATGAAGAAGTTTCTTCATCGAATAATTTCGTTACGATTCCAATTGCTGTAATAGAACAGCATGAAGATGAAGCGCACTTTAGCAGTTCGTTTATTCCTCCAAGTATATCAATGCGTGGTTCATCTATTTTAATGTCTACTGTAAAAGACATTAGAGACGAATTAGTCGGTCGTTCTAAACAATTAGAAAATTATAAAAGTAATCCAACGTCACGAGCTGCAGAATTTAATCCTGTTGCAGAACGTTACAGAGCAGCATTACGTGTAATAGCTAGGTACGCGCCTATGTTAAATCACCATCTTGAAAATAGTGTGGTACATCCATTAGAAATTTATGGATTAATCAGATCGCTTGTTGGTGAATTGAGTACATTTTCAGACAAGGTAAACTTACTCGGTGAGACTTTTGAGACCGGAGTCGATTTACCAAAGTACCAGCATAAAAATTTAGGTAACAGTTTTTCATTAGCAAAAAATATAGCCATAACCTTGCTTGATGAACTAACAGTAAGTCCAGAATTATTAGTTAAATTTACCAAGGATGAAGCGGGTAGATTTAGTTGCCAATTACCAAATGATTTCTTCGCTAAACAACACAGTATGTACATAGTGCTTGAAACAGCCACTCCATTTAGTGAATTTATCACTTCATTTAACCGATTCGCTAAGTTGGGTTCAAATAGTCAAGTTGATATTTATGTAGAAAGAGCCATTCCAGGAATACCATTTGAACACCTCAGTGAACAACCGACTGGCCTAGAGCGTCGTTCAAAAGTGACCTATTTTACCATTAGTAGAAACAGTGAAAAATGGAAATTAGTTGAAGAGGAAGGAAAACTTTCACTTCAGTGGGACGATGCGCCTGAAGATTTAAATGTTGAAACTGTTTTAGTCAGAGGGTAGGGAGTTACTATGCGTTTAATTGATTGTTTTGCACCTAGTTTTGCCTACACTTTGGACATGATTGCCGATAGTGAAAAAGGCGAAACAATCGAGTTTGCAACGGTTCAAAGTCATATTATAAGCCAGATTGATAGTCTTAAAGCAAGAGCATTTGATGGTGGGTATTCTGAAAAACAATACCAAATTGCGTTATATGCGGCGATTGCACTGATAGATGAAAAACTTGTGAGTGCAAATTGGCATGGTCGCAAGGAATGGGTTAAATCCTTATTACAAAAACGTTATTTTGATACGTCTAATGCGGGGATTGAATTTTTTAATAAGTTAGATCAATTAAATCCATTTAACCCAGCCGAAAGGGATATAAGAGAAGTATATTTTTATTGTATGTCTATCGGTTTCTCAGGCAAGTTTTACGGTGAAGGCGCTCAATCCGCTTTGGATATTATAAAACATGATAATTATCAGTTACTAAATGACGACGAAGCGATATCCAGTGAATCATTATTTCCGAGTGCTTTTGCCCGTAAAACCGTAGCTGGGAAGGTTAAGGTAGCAAAGAATTTTTCTAGCCTTTTATATGGCGGTCCTATTTTAGTTTTAGTCATTTGTTTTTTTATGTTCAAGAAGCAAATACTTGATTTAGCAAGTTTTTTAGTTATTTCTGTGTAACAGAAATTCAATAATAATTAATAAAAAAAGAAAATATTGTGAAAAAATTCCTTAAATTTCTACTAATTTTATTTGTTTGGTTGTTAATTGCTGTTGCAGTTATTGGCGGAACAGTAATGGCTGGCTTTGAACTAGATCTAGGTATTAAGATCTTTGTATTCTTATTTGTAGGTTGGTTAGCTTTTCTATTAATAAGAAAAATAGTCATTAACTATCGGTCAAAAAAGAAAGTCGAGAACTTAGTAAATGTAGAGCAAGCAGAGAAATCATCTTGGAACTTTGGCTTTTCAATGGGGATATCGCCACTTAAAAATAATTTTACTAGTATGATAAAAATGCTAAAGAAAAGTTATTTAAAAGTTCATGGCGATCCTATGTATGTGTTGCCTTGGTATTTGATGATAGGGAATTCTAGTAGCGGTAAAACACAAGCGTTGGAGTCTGCTAATCTTCCTTCTCCGACTATAGATAAAGACTCTGTTACTGATCTGGATTGTGGCATTAACTGGGTTTTATATAACCAAGGTATTGTTATTGATACTCCTGGAGATTATTTAGCAAGTCAGGACTCAAACAATAGAAACTCAGATTGGTTACAACTGTTAGGATTATTAAAGAAACATAGGGCAAAAGAGCCGATTAATGGTGTTATTGTTTCATTATCGATTACCGACTTAATTTCAGGCAATAGCCAAAAATTAATCGAGGTGGGAATTCAATCTCGTAAAAACATAGAACAACTTATGCAACAGTTACATGTACAAGTCCCTGTATATGTAATGATCACTAATTTAGATGCATTACCAGGTATAAATGAGTGGAGCATTGACCTAGACGAACAACTGCTAAAAGATCCATTAGGTGAAGTTAACAATGATAGCTTGCCAGTTTCTGAGTTTATTAAAACCGCAGTAGGTAATATTTCGGAAAGGTTAAAACAATTATTACTAGCTTCAATTAAAAATGAAAAAGTCAGTTCTAATTTATTGATGTTACCGACAAATTTTGAACAACTTGAGCGTCATCTATCTACATTCACAGAAACGTTATTTCAAACCAATCCATACCAAAAAACACCTTTCTTCAGAGGTATCTATTTTGTTGGTCAAGCCAAAGCGGGGGTTCAACAAAATAACCATTCAGGTATTTTTTCAAATCGTTTCTTCACTGAGATTATTCCAAGTGAACGAAACATGGTTAGTTCGTTAGCGTCAACAGAAAAAATTGCTCAAAAACAACGTTTAGGTAAAACATTCGCTTGGAATGCAGTGTTTGCTGTGATGATAGGCTTGTTGTATGTGGGTTATGACAATGATGTTGAAACATTAGATCAATTGATAAATGAAAACGCAGGTAGTTTTGAAAATTCAAATAATTTACCTAGGAATATAAGCAGTTTGTACCAATACAGAGATATGGTTAATGTGTTGCAAAACCATTCTTGGATCCCATGGTTTGGAATTTCTGGCAAGCCTGAATTTATCACTAAATTAGAAGGTATGTTCTCTGAACGTGTTCAAGCGCGGTTAGTTGAGCAAACTGATTTAGTTTTTAGCAGGGAATTAGCAAATAGCTTTACACGTGATGCGGATATATCAGAAGAGAAAATTGTTTCATTTATTAGCACACTCGTCCGTCGTATTAATATTATTGACGCTTACATGGATGGTCAGGGGCAAGATTATTTAGAAACTATGCCTTCTCCATATAGTTATAGTGATGCAAGCTTTTTTGGTATAAATGAAGATGCAACCGTAGATCGATTAAACACTCTTTACCTTCAATCATTAGCGTGGATCACCGATAAAAACTTGTTAAAACAAGAAGTGGTTTTGTTAAATGAACAATTACATGACATTTTAATTAAAAGTAAAAACTTAAGTAATTGGATGATCCCGTGGGCGAATGAAGTCGCTAAAAGCAATGAAGTTAGGATCTCTGACTTCTGGACCAATACCACAGGGAAAATGAAAAACGATGTCATTATCAACGGTGCTTATACAATTGAAGGAAAAGCCGTTATTGATGATTTTATCGGTCAAATCAAAGCAACTGGTCGTTACGATGAGATCCTTGACAATATCTTACCTGGATTTGAAGAAGAGTATAAAAAGCGCTATTTGGGTGAGTGGGAAAAATTTGCGCTTAACTTTTCACGAGGTAGTGAGAAGTTAAGCAACAGAGATGAATGGCTGAACGTTATCAATAATTTATCGACTGGCCGAAACATATATTTTAATGCTTTAAATACAGTCGAAAAGCAAATTCAACCATACAAAGATGACGCAGAATTACCAGATTGGGTCACTATGGTAATGTTCTATCAGGATATGAGAGCGTTCGCACCAGAAGAAAAAACAGATGGTGCTCAAAACAAAATGCTTACCAAAATGGCACTTAAAATTGTTGGTAAAGCAGGACCGCTAGGTAAAGCATTAGCTAAGTCCGGTAAGAAAGGCTTAAAAACCCAGAAGAAAATGGCAAAAGGTGCTTCTGGCCCATCACCTGATGAACGTCAAATGCAATTGGAAGCTGCAGGTCAACTTCTTGGTGAATATCGTCAATCTTTAGCTGACTTTGTTTACAGTGCTGAAATGCGTTCTGTCTCCCATGCAGCTGTGGCAACCTTATATCAATACCCAGATAATCCAGCTGAAGGTGAAAGTCCACTAGCTATGTCTTATGCTAGTTTAAAACAACTTCAAGCTATTGTTGGCAAAGAAAGTAATACTAATAAAGCGTTCTGGAATTTATATTCTGGCGCTATTGATTTGATGCAACAATATATGATTTCTGAGTCTTCATGTGAGATACAGAATATTTGGAATGATGAGTTTTTAACAAACTTAGAGGGTGTCCCTACTTATAAAGTACCTAATATGGCATTTGGTCCCGATGGTATTTTATGGACGATGTTATCCGACCAATTAGCACCGTTTGTTACTGAGCGCTTTGGTGCAGGTTATGTTGCAACTAAAGTAGATAAAACAACGTATCCTATTAATAGTGACTTCTTAACATTTGCTGCAAGAGCAAAAGACGGCAAACAATCGAAGCAAGAAGAGTACTTAGTTCGCTTAGATGCGATACCAACTAGTACAAACTTGGATAGCAAATTCTCTGTATCTGAAACTAGATTAGAGTTGCAATGTGCTGCTGGTCCTATGATGTTAATAAACAAAAACTTCTTCAACAGTGAAGTCTTTAAATGGACAGATGCATGTAGCACGGTCAATTTAACCATAAACGTTGGACGTTTTGTCTTAGAGAAAAAATTTGAAGGGGCATTAGGTTTCCCTAATTTCCTAAAAGCTTTTAAAACAGGACAAAAACGTTATACAGCCAATGATTTCCCTGAATATGCTCAAAGCTTAAGAGAATCGGGAATTAGTTTTATTGATGTTAAATATCGTATGTCTGGTCAAGAAGAGTTATTACGTTCATTAAATAGTAAAAAACTATCGATTCCTCGTAAGATATCGAGTTGCTGGGAAGGTAATGTTGCAACATTATCTGCTGCAAAAAACTAATGAACGATTTATTTAATCAACCTAAATGGGACAAACTCAGTTTTAGTTATCAAACCGTTGATGACAATGCTGAAATTGAGTTGCCATTTAAAATGTTGATATTGGGTGACTTTACACAATCTAATCAAGATGGTGACACCCATTTATTAAAACCTTCGAGAGTCTCGTTTGATACTTTTAATCAGTTCTTTGCTTCGCAAAGCTTGACCATTCAGTTAGAAATGGCCGTTTCCGATATTGATGAAAACATCAGTTATATTGATGTAGATGTTAACTTAAAATCAATGGCTGATTTCGAAGCATTTGAGCTGGTTAATTCCGTGCCTTACTTGAAGGCACATAAGGATTTAATGGTTGATCTTCAGGTTATTCTGAATAAAAACAATCTGGATGGGATTTACTTTAGCGAAGCCCAAAAACAGTTGTTAAAACAGTGTAATGTTCAGCCTGACAGCATCACTATTGCTGAGTTACCGTTTATATTATGCGATGTAAACGAACATCTGTATGAAATGTTAGATATTGTTCTTCACCATTCTAAATTTCAAAAACTTGAATCCATTTGGCGTAATTTAAAGCAACTATTAAATAGCGCTAAAGAGATTAAAAATACCCATTTTGAAATCCTAGATATTAGCCAACAACATTTGGACGAAGATTTTTATGCCAATAGAGACATCCGTGAGAGTATCTTATTTGATATCGTTTATTTCCAAGAATACGCTCAATACGGCGGCCATCCCTACACGGCTATTATTGCAGATTATGAATTTGCTAATGGGGCACAAGATTTAGCACTATTAAAGAATATTGCTAATGTT
Organism: Psychrosphaera sp. F3M07; assembly: GCF_018860345.1. Classification (GTDB taxonomy): domain Bacteria; phylum Pseudomonadota; class Gammaproteobacteria; order Enterobacterales; family Alteromonadaceae; genus Psychrosphaera; species Psychrosphaera aquimarina. The sequence continues at coordinate 292,584 of NZ_JAHKPJ010000021.1, forward strand.
TGTCATGCCGCACATGTGCCATTTATAGCAGGCCTTTCTGCTAAGTTCATGGGTTGTGAAACCTTTGACCAACTTGCGTCTTTGAGTGATTTGTCTGAGTTATATAGTTCATCTAAATATATAAAATGGCGCAATTTTCAACAAGATGTAACTTCTTCTTACATTGGTTTAGTGTTACCTAGTATAAATTTACGTAAAGGGTATAACTATCCTGCTGGTGTATTGGGTGGAATGCCTTATCGAGAGAATGTGAGAGGCAGTAATAATGTGTTGTTAGGCAACGCATCTTTTGCTTATGCACAATGTTTGGTCAACAGTTTTGCTAAATATAACGTTTGCACTGACTTATGTGGTCCGGTAGGCGGCGCAGTTTCGGTTGAATACTTATCAGATTCAACAAATAGAATTCCAGACTTTCCAATCGAATGTGTATTTTCAGAAACAAAATTAAATCAATTAAGTAATTTAGGGCTGTTACCTTTAGCCGTAAATAAACGTCAAAACGAAATATTTTTTAATACTGCAGGATCACTGCGTTGGGGATCATTGTCGATACCAACGACCAGAACAACAGCTGAAAAATTAAATGGGCAAGTTGAAGCTCAATTACCGTATTTATTTATAATTTCACGTATTGCACATTATTTGAAGGTTGTGCAAAGAGAACAAATAGGCTCGTTAGATAGTATTAGTGAATTGCAAACCGAGTTAAATCGTTGGTTAAGGCGATTTACTTCCGATGTGGAGAACCCTGCAGCTAGCGTTCGCTCAAGAAAGCCTCTAAAAAAAGCAGAAATTGTAATTACAGGTAAAGGGGTAGATGAGATACCGCAAATGAGCCTTAGTGTTGTGCCGCATATGAAGTATTTAGGCAACGACTTTGTATTAACATTAAATTTTTCCACTGATTAATTTTAAGAGGATATAGACATGACCATGCTTGGTTTTTTATCCATAACTGGAACAGAACAAGGTGTTATTCAAGGTGGATCGACTCATGAAGATAATCTAGATGATATCGAAATATTAAAACTTGACCATCAAGTTGAAATACCATCTGGATCAAAAACACAATTGAGTGCAGGGCAACCGATCCATGGCGGTATAAAAATAAATAAAATTATTGATAAGAGTACACCAAAACTAGCTCAAGCCCTTTGTACTCGCGAAGTCTTATCTGAAGTTAGTATTGCTTATTACCAACATACACAAAGTGGCACTAGAGAATTAGCGTACAAAATTGTATTAAAAAATGCCTTGATTACTAAAATTACAAGTTGGACTCCACACTTTTTTGAAACACAGGAAGAGCAATACAGATTGATGGAAGATGTGGTGTTAAGTTACGAAAAAATATTGTGGAGTTGGGGTAGTGAAGGTGATGTTGAATATGAAGTCAGTTCAAAGGGGACTGAGTAAACATCATGCAAAATTTAAGGTTAATGGACAGACTGAGTGAATTAGATTTAGCGGAAGAACAAATTCGGCAATCGTTGAGTTTACGCGTTCGAAAATCTGTTCAAAAACACCTAAGTGGTTTATTAAACACCAAACAGGGTAGTGTTTTAATCGATAACGATTATGGAGTACCTGATTTTTCGATTGGACCTGGTAATGGTCAAGCGCCAAATGGGGAATTAATTGCTCAAGTCGTATTAGCATTAATTAATAGTTATGAACCAAGGTTGATTAAACCAAAAGTAAAATTAACGCTAAGCAACTCAGATAATTTATCAATGGCGTTTGTTATATCAGGCTTAGTTGAAACTAATAATGAACATCAAAATTTAACGTTTTCCGGCACGCTGTTAACAAACGGCAGCTTTTTATTCGATCCGATTGAGTAGGTCATATTGTGCTAACTGATTATTACAAACAAGAACTCAGAGTTCTAAAAGATATTGCTGCCGACTTTGCCCGTGACAATCCGTCACTTAGTAAGTCATTATCAGGCGCGACAGCAGATCCGGATGCGAGCAGAATTCTAGAAGGGGTGGCCTTTTTAACAGCTAACATTCGCCAAGAGCTAGATAGTCAATTCCCTAAGCTATTGCATAGTTTGGCACAATTAGTATGCCCTCAATATATACGACCTATGCCAAGTGCGACAATTATTGCATTTGAACCAAAACCAAGTATTGCCAAAGAATTAAAGATTAAAGCCGGTACATATATAGATTCTAAAGAGACAGCCGAGGGCAGTTGTCGTTTTAAAACCACTGAATCTATTGATTTGTTACCATTAAAATTAACGTCAGTTTCTCAATTAGATCAAAATGGTAACTCCGGTGTTGTTATCAATCTTGGTTTCACTTTAATCAATCAAACATTAGATCAGTTACCATTTAATAAAATCCGTTTATTTTTAGGTGGTGAGTATAGCGATGCTAGCGACCTATATTCTTTATTATTTAACCAACTTCAACAAATCAAAGTGGTTGCCAATGGTGAAAGTTACTTAAATAAAACTGATATAAGCCCAACGGGTTTTGATAAGTCACAAAGTTTATTCCCGCAACCCAAAGGGATGATGCCTGCATTTGATTTAATTCAACAATATTTCTTATTTCCACAGAAGTTTCTGTTTATTGATTTGGATCTAACCAATTGGGTTAGCCGTGGAGCGGGAGACAAATTCGAAATTCAATTTATATGTGATAAGCCTAATTTTAGGATGCCTAAGATAACTAGAGAACACTTTGTATTACATGCTTCTCCCGCGGTGAATTTATTCGACTTAGAATCTCAATCTATCTTGATTAATGCACAACATAGTGAATATCAGCTACTTCCTAATAAAGGCAGTGATGGTGGTGAAATTCAAATTTACTCAGTTGATCACGTTGAAAGTCATGCTCGAGGAATGCAAGAATCTAGACAATATATTCTATTTGGTGGTTTCACTAAGCCGGACGGGAATACCTCAGTTTATGAATTAAATTACCAACAAAGCTCAACGGCTTATGCGCCGGATACCTTTATAAAATTGGCATTTGGACAAGAACAACAGATCAGTAAGAATGAAATTCTCAAAGCTCAACTTACCTGTAGTAATGGCCAAGCCGCTGAAAAATTAAGTCCAGGTGATATATGTGTTGCCACAGGTAATACGCCAGAATTAACTACGTTTAGGAATGTCACTACACCAACAAAAGCGAGAAAAATACCACTAGATGGCGATATGCTTTGGCAATTGATTTCACACTTATCGTTGAATTACTTGTCTATTACAGACAGTGACACACTTAAAGCGATTTTACGTCAATATATCGCCCCAGATGACAGACATAAAAGTGATAAGTTAGTTAACGAGAAAAAAATTGAATCTATTGATAAGTTGGAAGTTGTCGCTGGGGAAAGCCTATTTGCGAATAATTTTATCCATGGTCAAAATATAAAAATAATAATTAAATCAGAAAACTTTGAATGTATTGGTGATAAATATTTATTTGGTAGCGTGTTAGATAGGTTTCTATCTGGCACCACAACGATCAATGTTTATACTGAATTAACATTCGAAGACTATTTTAGTGGGGAGCGTCAGTTATGGCCAGCCAAGATCGGCAACAGACCGCTTCAATAGAACAAGATATTCTTAGAGATGGATCAGCTTATACATTTAATAAACTGATCACACTATTGCATAGTATTGTAATAGATAAAGGCCAAGATCCATCAATGATGATCCGTATTCGTCCGGAATTATCAATGTCTTTAAACCGATCTCAAATTGTTTCAGTGACGAAAACAGAAGACGGTGTGTTTGATGTTATAACTAATTTTATGGGCTTATATGGCGCATCTTCACCGTTACCTAACTTTTATACCGATGAACTGATTGAGTTAGAACAAGAAGATCAAACTAGCGCTAGAACATTTTTAGATGTTATTCACCAACGTTTGTATCAACTATATGGCGAAGCACAAAACAAATACAACATCATTACCTCTGTTGTTGAGCAACAACAAAGCATATTTAGCCAGTTACTACATACCTTTACAGGGAGTAGGGACAGTCAATTACAGCAAGCACACCCGGATGCGAACCAGTTAATATCATATCTTGGCTTATTAAGTAGTAGTCAGCGCTCAGCTGAAGGCTTGCAGGTGTTATTAGAAGGTTTCCTGAATAACATTTCCGTTATTGTTGAACAATGTGTTGAACGAAGTGTGAGCATACCAACAAAACATCAAAGTAGTTTAGGTAACAATGCTTGTTTGTTAGGGGAAAACGCCTTGCTTGGTAATAAGTTAACAGACAGAAAAGCAAAAATTATTATTCATTTAGGACCGCTTTCCCAAGATCAATTTGATAAGTTGGTCAACGATAAAACACAGTGGAATATGATGTTGCAATTGATCAAAACATATTTAAATACACCTTTAGAAGTCGATATTAAAATTGCATTAATCGCAAGGGCGGCTCAAGGAGTCGCTTTGGGCGATACAAAGTGGTGTCAATTAGGCTACGACACTTGGTTATTGGATAATAAACCATTAGACATTGCCAATCCTGATTCTGACATTCTTTATAGTACATTACGTTTACAGTAGGTAAATTATGACTAATTCTATTCAATTTACATTTAGCCACCCACAACTATCTGAAACAGATAAAGTTAAAGTCGTTAATTTTACAGGTGATGAAGGTATTTCTCGACTCTATGAGTTTGCAATAGAGTTGATATCAGATAACGCCGACTTAGACAGTGATGTGATATTAGAATCACCAGCTAGTTTGATCATTAAACTAGGCGCAGACAGCCGCAATATTCAAGGTATCGTTTCCCACTTTGAAGCGGTAAAACAAATCAATAATAAAACCATATATAAAGCTAAGTTAGTGCCAAGGTTATGGGAATTATCGCTTTATCACACTAACGAAATTTATTTAGACCAAACCGTCCCTGAAATCATTGAAACAGTACTTAAAGAAGCCGGGTTTACTAACCTAGACTACGACATATCAGGTCTGCAAGGAACGTATAAAAAATGGCCATACAAATGCCAATATGGAGAAAACCATTTAGATTTTATTTCACGGCTAATGGAAAGAGATGGAATTTATTATTACTTTGCAGAAGGCGATTCGGGTGAAAAACTGGTGTTTTGCGATACGTTAAATGCACAAGAAACAATTTCAATACCCGATATCCTATATAGCCCTTCAGCATCACTGGAGATCAATAGTTTAGAGAATAATGTTCATAGCTTTGTCAGTCAGCAGAAACGCGTTCCGCATCGCGTTTTAGTAAAAGATTATAACGATGATAAACCGTCTGTAGACATTAAAGGTGAAGCAATCATAGATCCTGATGCAAATCCTAATAGTGAAGTCTATGTTTGGGGACAAAATATTGAAACACCCGATGAAGGCAAATTATTAGCAGATATTAGAGCGGAAGAGATCTTAGCAGGTAAGAAAACCTATCATGGTGAAAGCTCGGTTATTCGTTTACTTGCTGGTTATAACTTTAAATTAAATCAACATTTCAGAGCGGCATGTAATCAAGAGTATTTGTTGTTAAGTATCAATCATGAAGGCAGTGACCCTAGTGTATTAGATTCAAGTGATTCAGGCTCAGCTCCAGCCACTATTTACAATAATCAATTTAGTGCTATTTCAAGTACCACTCAATACCGACCTGAACAGTTAACCGCTAAACCTGAGATTCATGGCACGTTAAACGCCTTTATCGACGCTGAAGGAGATGGCCAATATGCAGAGTTAGATGAAGAAGGTAGGTACCGAGTTACTTTACCATTTGATCGTGTTGATCGTGATGGTGGAAAAGCGTCACATTGGATCCGCATGAGTCAACCGTTTAGTGGTGAAAATCAGGGCATGAGTTTCCCACTTCATAAAGGCGCCGAAGTACTATTAACTTTTGTTGGCGGTGATCCTGACCGACCAATTATTTCAGGTTCAATACCAAATGCTTCACAGCCTAGTGTCACGACAAGTGATAACCAAACTAATAGTGTAATACGTACCAGTTCAGGCAATAAAATTGAACTAGAAGATCAGGAAGGCAAAAATAGAATTAAATTGCAGACTGGTGATGATAAAACCTATATGCATTTAGGTTCACCTAATCATCCTGGTGATGGTTTTGTACTGATGACCAAAGGCATGGAACGTAAAGAAGTCATAGGTGGGCAACAATTATTTGTAGCGGCCTCCGGTGCAAGTTACGAGAATGCTAATGGTGACGATGCAACTATTCCAGATAGATCAGATCCTGAAACGGGAGAAATAGGTGAAACGACAACTGATGTTATAAATGAACAGGACGTTTTTACTTTTTGGAAAAAAGAGTCCGATGGACAAAACCCTAGTGCAGGTAAAACCGAGTTTACATTAGAAGACGAACTTGAAGGTAAGTACTTGTTCGAACGTCGAATTGGTGATGTTTATAAATGGACCGCAGGTAATGAATATATCTATGGTGCGGATAACGTCTATGATTTCGGTAATAGTTGGGATGAATTTCATGTAAATGAAGATGGCATGGACCGTACTGGTGATAAAAGAGAGTATTTTGATATCCCTGTATTTAGCAATGCCAGAGGTTCAACAGGCCCAACTGCAGATGGATATGATTGGGGAGATGATACTCGCGTTATCGACCCAGGCGAACAAATGGTAGAACAAAAATGGGGTGATGAATATACGTACCATCATGGTAGACGTTTTGATTGGTGTTCAGATCCGGCTGATTACAATTTTGGAAATGGCTATACAGAAAACTTAATCAAATCTAATACAGAAACCATTAATGCTTCTCATGCACACGACAAAGCTTCACCAGGCGGGCCTAAATACGGCACTATTAACGGTGAGTTAGTTAAAGGGCTAGTTGCTGGGACGACGAGCGCTGAGAAAACCATTGGTGATAGTTATAGTTATACCAATGGCAAAACGTTAGAAGTTTATGTTGGTAATCAAGAAAGCCATACCTATGGAGATCAACATGAAGAAATTCATGGTCACTCCATCTCTCATGTTAGAGGCAGTTGTCATAGCACACATCACGGGGCTACCAATGACATGTTTATGGGAGCATCAAGTGAATTTCTATTAGGTGCTACAAGTTCGATGGCTTTAGCGGGATCTAGTGAAATTCAAGTTGGTGCAGCAAATGAAATGTTCTTGGGTTTAAAATCTAGTTTTTGTATTTCAGCTGGTTTTGAGGGCTCAATTGGTCCTATGACAACGGTTTTTGGACTTGATGTGGAAGCAAAACTAACTGAGTTACAAACATCAATGGCGACTATGAAAACACATGTTAATACCGTGACCGGAGAAGTGAATAATATTGTAACTGGTGTAAGTAAATTAAGAGCGGTTGCAAATAATTTACAAACTGCAGGGGTTTCATTAACCACTGGCGGCATTCAGATGATGGCGTAACTAAATGAATATAGTTAAACCTCTGCAACTTAGTGTATTACACAAATCTTTTACTTATTTAGAGAAGGATATCTTTGCTGTATCCATTCCAATTGCATTTTCTTTGATTGATGGTGAAATATTATTAGAGCAAAAATTATGGGAAACAATAGGAGAGCAATTAGATGGTGATGTTTTTGACGGCGCAATGCCAAAACAAGCTGGAGAAGTCTTAGTTTGTGGTGACTTTATCGCCCCTAATAATCAAGCCGTGAATGCCGGTTCTGTGCATTTAAAACTATCAGTAAAAGACAAAAACGATAGTTACCAGGTTCAAGTTGATAAAGAGTTAGCCGTATTTGGTGATAGACATTGGTACAAATTGTTAGGCGCAGGCATAACACCTAGTTCTCCTAAAACTTTTTCAGAAATGCCAATAACCTATCAAAATGCTTATGGTGGAGATGGTTACTCATTTAACCCAGTAGGAAAAGGTTTTAAAGCAATAGATACCGATACTGGTGAAGTTCAATTTTTACCTAATGTTGAGTATAAAAACAGCTTAATAACGTCAAGTTCAAGACAAGTTCAACCAGCCAGTTTGGGTCGTGTAGACATTATGTGGCAACCTAGAGTTGATAAAGCTGGTACTTATGACCAAGAGTATTTAGATAACCAAATGCCGGGCTTAGCCAACGATATCAGTTGGGAGTATTATAACGACGCAGCAGAAGATCAATGGCTTAATGGATTTTTTAAAGGTTCTGAGCATTATTCTATTACTAACATGCATGCTGAACATAAAAAGTTTGAAGGGGTTCTTCCACAGGTTTACGGTCGTGCATTTGTAAATCAAACTTCAATTAATGTTGAAACTAATGAATTGGAAACACAGTTTAAAGAGATCCCCACTAAGATGGATACATTGTGGCTTTTTCCAAATGCTGTCATGGGGGTGATGATATACCGTGGAACAATCGAAGCTCATTCAGATGATGGTTCAGATGTAAGTGCATTATTATTAGCTTGTGAAAATCGAGATGATCAGCCTAGAACACTCAAGCATTACCAAGATCAGTTAACAAAACGGCTTGACCCAGTTCATGGCTATAAATACGCTTTATTTTCCTCACCTTTAATAGCTAATGGAATGACTTGTGGATTTAAACAAATTCAAGAAGAATATGATTTTCCTTTAGAAATGTTAGGTAAATCTAATATAGATGAATTTGCAGACAATAAACGTAAGGAAATGAGTAACCAACTAGATGATGCTAAGTTACAAATTATTGAACAATGCAAAGCAATGGGGGTTGATCCAACTCCATACATTGATCAAATCAATAATCCTGAAAAAGCACCAGAACAAATAAAAATAGAAGCTTTAATGGAAAAAATGGCACCCGGTATGGTAACTGCCCCCAATAATATAGATATTTTTAATATCGACTTATCGGTCATGGATGAGATAAAAGTATTTACTGACAAATTGGCAGAAGAAAAAACTGCTGCTGCAAAAGAACAGATTAAATTGGAAGTCGAAAAGTTAAAAGAAGACAAAGACTATCATTTATTCACTGACGCAATTGCTGATATGGAGAAAAACCTTGATGAAATCGATCTCCCTCCAATGTGGCCTAGACCTAATATTAATGAACAGTTAGTTGCTGTAAAAAAACAAGTTTTAGATGCTTCAACACAAATAGATGAAATGCGTAAGCTAGGTGTACCTGAAGAAAGATTACCAACACTAAACATTGATATCGAGTCCATTGAAAAGCAGTTGTTAGATGCAGACCTTAAGTTAAAAGAAACTTATATCATGGGTGCCCATTTAATGGGACAGTCACGTTCTCCGCATCCAGGTCAGGAAGATATATTAAAACAAAATTTTATAACTAAATTAAAAAACGGAGAATCATTAGTCAACGGTGATTATGCCTGTATAGATTTAGCCGGACAGAACTTACAAGGTTTAGATTTATCTGGTTGTTATCTTGAGGGGGTTAATTTTACAGGTTGTGATTTATCAGAGGTTAATTTTACAGGCGCAATATTAGCAGGTTCAAACTTAACGGATGCAAAACTACATAATACAAATTGCAAAGGCGCCAACATAGGTGCCACTAATTTGACACGAACAGACTTGTTTCAATGTAATTTTGTCAATGCACAACTGGGTAATGCTATTTTTAATGAAACCAAACTAGTTAATTGTGTATTAGATAATATGACTTTTATTGATACTGGTTTTATAGATACAGTATTTGATAATACAAGCATTAAGCAATGTAATTTTATTAACCCTACCTTTAATAAATGTACATTTATCAGTAGTGATTTAACTCAGGCCAACTTTATAAAACCAGTATTTACTAATGCTGATTTTAAAGGAGCCATACTTGATGGTGCTAATTTTGTTGAGGCAACGATCAATGAAGCTAATTTTACAACGGCACAAATGATCAATAGTCGATTTGTCGGCGGTTGTGAATTAAATAACTGTAAGTTTGTTGGCGCTGATGTTAGTAAATCTTGCCTTAGAGATAACCAAATAAATAATTCAGATTTTTCTAATTCATTATTAGATGAAGCCGATTTTAGTGGATCTAACCTTGAAAATAGTTTGTTTGTTGGAGCTAAAGCCATTCGTACTCAATTTATGAAATCGAACTTAAAAGGGGCAGATCTAACCAACTTTAATTTAATGGAAGGGTCTTTATATAAAGCTTATGTTGTCGATGTTTGTTTTGATAGGGCAAACTTATATTGTGTTAACTTTATGGACTCTACATTAGGTAATAATAAGTATAAAGGCGCCAATCTTGATCAAACCATTTTAAAAGATTGGAGGCCATAATTGTTAAAAGATAAATTAAGTAAAGAACAATTAGTGGCAGCAGTTAAAGGCGGCGAGCCAATTATCCAAGGTCTAGATTTATCAAATAGTGACTATCAAGGTGTTGATATAGGTGGTGGCAATTTTGAATCTGTTAACTTCAGTAATGCTAATTTAACAGGTGCTAAGTTAAAAGAATGTAATTTTATTAACTGTGACTTTACCGGGGCTATTCTTAACAATGCTAATTTAATCTTGGCGAACTTTATAGAACCAAAAGGTCAAGGCATTAGGGTTACTGGTTGTGACCTTAGATTAGCAAACTTTATAGATGCAAAATTTGACCAAGCTGACTTTTCTAATAGTAATTTTGAAAATACCAGCTTTATAAATCCTAGTTTGCAGTCGGCAAAATTCATAGAGGCAAAGTTAGATCAGAGTTCGTTTATTAATGCTGATATATCTATGAGTAATTGGACCAAATCCACAGCGTTTAGAGTAAATTTTTTAGAGTGTAATGTTAAAGACATAGATTTAAGTGAAGTTAACTGGGAGTTACCTTTTTTTCAAAAAGCTGATTTTACAAATTATGACTTTACTAAGGTCGGTTTTATAAAGCCGCAATTCCAAGAAACAGTTTTGAGTGGGACCAACTTTACAGGAATGGATATATCTCAAGCTGGATTTATGGAAGCCGATTTAACGGCGGCAAATTTCAGTCAGGTACAAGCATTACAAGCTAATTTTATTAAGGCTAATTTGACTAGAGCTAACTTTAGTCACTCAAAAATGCAACAAACGTTAATGCAAGAAGCTAATTTAACTAAAGTGAACTTTACAAAAATTCTTGCTGAACAAGCGTTAATGGTTAAAACAGATTGTACCGGTGCTGTATTTGATGGGGCCGATTTAACATATGTTGATTTTAGCCATGCAAATTTAACCAACGCAGATTTATCGAACACTAAGTTATACAGAACTAATTTACATGAAGTGATTGAGCAAGACACGATTTGGCGAAATGCTAATAGAAGCGTGGCACTTGAAACAGATAAAACTAAACAAAAAGCCGAGCAGTGGTAATTGCTTTGACTTACATGGGAGGTCGTCGTGACTAGTACATTAACAAAACATGATCATTCAATTCAACAGACTGAAATTGCTGTAGTTCAAGGCGGCTTTGGTAAAGATTTTATGGTGTTGTATTCACAAGGCTGTGTCAGAGCTAAATTGGCATTTAGTTGTTTAGTAACGCCAGAACCTGGCGATAAAGTATTAGTTAGCACCGGAAATGATTTATATATTCTTGCCATTATTGAACGTCCTACTAACGACGATATGAAACTTCAATTTCCTGCCGATGTTTCATTAGTTGCTAAACATGGGAAGATTAATTTATCAGGTCGTGAGGGCATAGACATAACCAGTCCTTCACAAACCAATTTAACAACAAATAAATTGGCAATTAATAGTTTAAATACTTCAATAATAAGTAATGAGTTATCTGTCCGTGGCGATAAAGTAGTGAGCCAATGGCGTGAAGTAAATTCTATTTCGAAAGCGTTTAATTTTATAACAGATTGTTTAACGCAACGAATGAAAAATAGCTTTAAAACGGTGGATGGGGTTGATCAGCAAACTAGCCTTAACTTTATGCAAACCATTAAAAAAACGCTTTCAATTCGCTCTAGAGACGCATTAATCACGGCTCGAAAAGACGTGAAAATTGACGGCGAACGAATTCATATGGGCTAGGGGGTAATATGGTTTTTGCTACAACACAAATGGGTGGGTTAAACATGGCAATGCCAGACGTATGTTTAACGCCGATACCTTCGCCTGTTGGTCCAATACCAACACCGATACCTTACCCTAATATAGCCGTACCAATGACAGCTATTCCGTCACAGGTGAAAGTGTTAACGTTGGCCATGCCTAACCATAACATGATGACTATAACGCCTATGAGTAATGGTGATAACGGCGGTTTAATGATGAATCCATTATCCGGTATGGTGATGGGACCACAAAGGCAATTGTTAGGCAGTGTTAAAACATTCATGGGTGGGTTACCAGCTAACAAAATGCTCGGGTTATCTGGACAAAATGGCATGATGCCAGGCGCGTTTGGTATGACACTGGCACCGTCACAAGTAAAAGTAATGATATTGGCATAATGTCATCGTTAATAAATAATAATAATTTCTTATTAAAATAGAAGGAAAGTAGCGGATGAGTTTCTATAACTTGCGTCCATTTTTAAACTGGGGACTTATGATTGCAGCTATTTTAGGTGTGATCTATATTGGTTATTCACAGAGTAATACCAGCAATGTAATGAGAATCGCATCTGGTGAAAGAGGCAGTTACTTATATTCTGTAGGAAAGGAATTAAAACTAGCGATAGAACAATACACTGATTACAAAGTTGAATTAGTGGTTAGCCGAAGTTCAACGTTCAATCGTGGCGTTTTGCAATCAGGTAAAGCTGATGTCGCAATAATATCACCAGCGGCTAGTTCGATGACGAATATGTCTGTGGTTGTTCCAATCTCAAAAAGCTATATCCACGTCATAGTAAAAGAAAATAGTGCGATAAACTCAATTTCAAACCTGGCTGGCCATCGAATCTCGCTTGGTGCTTTACAAAGTGATCATCGCCAAAATGCGCTTAAGTTACTAAACCACTATAGAGTAGAAGAAAAAACTTTGCGCAATACAGAAGTATCACACCTTGAGCTTTTAGAAGGTAACAACCTTGATGGGGCAATAATAACCTCAAGTTTTAAAGATGAATATCTGCAAAAGCTCATGGCAAGTGGACATTTTAAACTTATTGAAATTGAAGCGGCTGAAGGCGTAGCAACATCTTACCCGTATTTGAACGCTAATACATTACCGGTTGGTGTTTACCCTTCTATAATGGGACCTATGCCAACAAAGTCTTTATCTATATTAAGTACGGATGCGTTATTAGTAACTCGTACAGATGCGCCATCATTGTTAGTTGAAGGTTTATTAACGGCATTGTTAAATAAAGATGTAAGTGAAAAATTTCCTTTAATAAAACAATGGTTAAACACAACAGGTGGTATTTTACCAAGTTTAGATACACATGAAGCTGCATTACATATATTTAATCCTTATTCAAAATTACAAAAAACGGCCTACGCATTTTTACTTCAACTTTGGATATATAAGTGGGTTATTTTATGTATAACCATTTTAATCCTAAGCGCTGTTTCTCGATGGTTTGATATAAAAAATAGAAAAGCAGAAGAGAATAAGAAGAACAGATTTCAACGGATAGAAAAACTGTTAGAGGATATAAATCAACATGAAATGTTACAAGCCGATACTAAAGATTATAGGTTATTAACCAGACGCTTAGCTGAAGCTCGTAAAATTAAGCAAGACGGTATACAAATAGCCTGTGAACAAAATATGAGTAACAGCCCTGTATTTATCGCTTTCTTACAACAATGTGATCATGTAATAAAAGATATTCAATGGAAACTTTCTTTGGGCCTTGCTGGCTCTACTAACGTGGCTTAAAAACGGAATTACGTGTAATTATGAACACAAAAGACTTTGTTAAATTTACGTTGTCAGCTTCCATTTTAAGTATTGGAATATCTGGTTGCAGCTCATTGTTAGGTAATGATGAAGAAACAAAAGCAGATCAAAATATGGATGTTGAAGTAGAACTTCCAACTGACTCATTTGTTAAAGTTTTACCTGATTTTCAGGCTTTAGATCCTTTATACGACTTAGGTTTTGAAGGTGATTTTGACAAAGGTATGACTGCATATAATGAAAAAAGGTATAGCTTAGCGTTAACCGAATGGTACCCACTAGCCAAAGAGAGAGACGCTCGAGCAGAATACTATATAGGCATTATGTATTTAAATGGGTTAGGCATGCCGGTGAATTACAAACAAGGGACTATTTGGATTCAGCGTAGTGCGAGTCAAGGTTATGCTGAAGCACAGTTTGAGTTTGGTAATTTATATGTTGCTGGTCAAAAAATAGAGCAAAATTATGATCAAGCCATTCGTTGGTTATTATCAGCAGCTAGACAAGGTCATGCTGGTGCACAATTTAATTATGGTTTGTTATATCAACAAGGCAAAGTTCCTTTATCTTCTAACCTTATGGAAGTGTATAAACAATCACGCTCTCAAACGTTTAACGATCAACAAGCATTTAAATGGTATACATCAGCAGCAACTCAAGGACATGGTGCAGCCCAGAATAATTTAGCATGGATGTATTTATATGGACGAGGTGTCGCACAAAGCGATCAGTTAGCATTGAAATGGTATACCGAAGCAGCAAATCAAGGTGTGATAGATGCTCAATATAATTTAGCTTTATTATATGAACAAGGAAAAGGCACCACACTAAATTTACAAGAAGCTCTGTTTTGGCATAGTAAAGCTGCTGACCAAGGCTACTTCCCATCTCAACAACGATTACCAATATTACAACAACAAATAGAGTCTTTTGATACCTCACTCGTTCTATTTGGTACTACATTAGCCCAAGCGACAAGAGACGCATTACGTAATAAATTGAAATCCAATAATGGCAATATGTTACGTGAACAAGATAATTATTGGTTTGATATTTACGAATCTTCTCGACTTTTAAAGAGAACTGACAGATTGTTTGTTGGTTATAGTCTTCAAACAGACCATGTTGCCTCTCTAGAATATCGCTTTCCTTCTCAAAATGATCCTAATTTTGTTTTAACCGTGATTGATATGGTGAAAGAAAAATATGGGCCACCAATTGAAACTGAAGGCTCATTAGACTTTGGCAAGGTTAAGTACAGCTGGATAGTGAAAGACACAGAAGTTTTTGTAACTCGGTATTGGCCTGATACCACTGTTTATTTGTCTTATCATATAGGGTCAAATTACCAACAAATGGTAAGTGAAATGCCTGAAAATGCAGAAGAGTTAATTTATAACATGGTATTTGAAACCTATTAACTTACTTAACTGTAATTTCAAATATATCGCTGAAGTTAGATTTTTAAATAGAAGATTATGAACATTACCAATATTTTACAGACATTATTCTCACGGCTAGTCATTCTGACTTTAGCTGTAGTATTTCTCAGTGGGTGTAATCCTGAAGAAGTATTGGATGACGGTGGTTATGAAATTAAATTATTATCTACTGAAAGTGTATTTCGTGAAGGAGAACAACTCTCAGTAGGGGTGTTTGATAAAGTTACAGGTGAGCAAGATGTTAGTGCCAATATATCAAGTAATAACCAATCTTTTGAATTAGATGAATATGTTTGGACTACCGATAACTCAGATCTTGCTGAAATGGCTCTGGAGAAATCATATAAAAATCAGATCATAACTAAAGCGCCAGGTAAAGTTGTCATCACAGCGACTAATTCAAAACGACAAGTTTCTTTCGAACTGACTATTGCACCCGCATTATTAAATAGTGTCGTTATCTCACCAAAAGCACAAAGTATATATTTAGGGCAAATTAAATCGTTTGTTGTAAATGGTAATTATAGTGACGGTTCGATTAGGCCAATAACTGAAGGGATATCGTGGTCTATTGATAACAACGAACACGCATCTATTACAAATCAAGGAGTAGTCTCTTCTTTAAATGTTGGTCTAGTAAAAGTGACGGCCAGTGTGACTAATGAATTACAGCAGGTCAAAACAAACGCTGTAAACTTAACCATTACCGAAGCCGCTGTCACAAAATTAGACATTACCGCTCAATCTAATATTCCTCTAGGACGAACCGGGCAAGTATCAGCAATTGCGCAATTTACAGATTTAACGAATGATAATGTAACCACAAATGTAAGCTGGATAAGCACACCAGAAAATATTATAAACATTGATGCTGAAGGCAATATAACCACAAATAACATGGGGCAAGTAACGGTTTCAGCAGTTATTGATGATGGATATGGTACTGAAGTTACGTCGAACTCTGTTGAAATAACAATTAGCGAAAAAGTGATTGAAACAATAGATATCGTTCCTGAGAATCAAGTGATTCTTAAGGATGCACCGGTTATTTCAATAGAAAAACAGGAACAGTTTACAGTCGAAGCAACATATTCAACTGGTGATAAAGAAGATATAAGTTTAAATGAATCATTAGTCTTTACCTCTAGCGATACCTCGATAGCTACAGTGGCATTGTTGGATTCCGGTCAATTTTTAATTGAGACCTTTGTTGAAGGCACAACGACATTAACCTTATCTTTACCTAATCGTCTGGACGAACAAATCGTTACTGAACGAGTGTTAACTGTCATAAAACCAGTGTTGACTAAAATAGATATTTCCGCGCAATCCGACACCTTTGCTGTGGGTTTACAAGTTAACTGGCAGGCCATTGGGCATTATGATGATAACACCACAAAAGATATTTCAGACACGGTAACTTGGAGTTCTAGCTCCTCAAATCTTGCGAGTTTTAACCAAGACAAACGTTCAACTTTAAGTGTCACTGATACCGGTGTAACGTCAATAACAGCACAATTTATTAACGATCGTGAGCAACTTATTGTCAGTGAACCTGCTGAGGTAACTTTACGATCTGCAATTGTTGTTGATGTATTAACAATTTCAGATAACGCCAACATTGTTGATGGACAAGTATCGGTACCTCAAGGCGTACAGGTAAATTTTCAATTAAAAGGAATGTTAAGTGATGGCACAGAGCAAATACTGTCAGGCGTTACTTGGACAGCAACAGAAAACGAATTAGCGACATTAGACTCAAGTTCTGGAATATTAATTGCGACCAAAGATGTATCCAAACTGGGAGTACTAACCACAACCGCATCAATTTTTATCGATGATACCAATTTCTCACACGACGTCATTGTTACCGTTACACCAGCTAAATTAGTCTCTTTCGCGATCGAACTACCAGAAAATAATGGTTTGTATAAAGGTTACAGCCAACCACTTAAAGTGATGGGGACGTTTTCAACCGACTTAACTTATGATTTAACCGATGTAGTCACTTGGGAAATTAATGAAGCCAGTAAAGATAAAATAGTTTTATCTAGCATCAAATTAAATACATTAGAAATGGTTAATGCCGGTGATGTAACCGTTAGTGCCAGTTATTTAGATATATACGACGAAAATAAAACTAAAACCACTAGTTTAAATTTCACGGTTGCACCTGCGTTGTTAACGTCCATGAGTATTTCGGCTCAATTAGATTCAGATAAAAATGGCGTTGGTGAACTCGATGTCGTGTCGGTAGCAAGCGGTCAAAATGTATTGTTTAGTGCCATTGGTACCTACAGTGATAATTCGACAAAAGAGATAACTGAGCAAGTTACTTGGCTTTCTAGTTCTCCTTCATTTTTAACTATCATTGAAACTGGTGAAGACGGAGGACAAGCGAATACTTTTGAGCCAACTCTGGAAAATACTGCATTAACCATATCTGCACTTCTTACCAATGATAAACAAGAAGATATTAGTTCAACATTTTCGTTTACCATTGGAGACGCGGTACTTGAAAATATTAATCTATCCCCTGCAGCTTTAAGTTTTGGTTTAAATGTCCCGGCAGGTAAAAGTGTACAACTTGAAATATGGGGAACATATTCAGATGGTTCTTATAAAAAGATCACAGAAGATAACGCTGCAGTTTGGTCATCAAATAATCTAGAAATTGGCACTATCGTAAAAGAAACGGGTTTAGTGACAATGGAAAAGGGGGATCCCGCTGCTTTATTAATAACTGCAACAGAGACAGTATCTGGCAATTCTTTTAAAGGAAGTTTGGTTCTTAACCGTGTCGATGCCATAGTTGAATTTATTAAAATAACTCCTGACACTTCGAGTGCTCCATGGAAACTGGCGGATGGGGCTCAATTAAATCTAAAAGCTTTCGCTGTTTATAGTGATTTATCAGAAGTTGAGATCACTGAAGACGAAAATAGCACTTGGTCTATTCCTGATGTAAGCGATCAAGCATTCATTAGTGTTGAAAATGGATCAACATTTAAAGGTTTGGTGACCGCACTTACTGAAACAGAAAACAAAGTTACGGTAAATCTTCAAAATACGACATTTGGGCAAACATTAATAACAACGGCTGATTTTGTTATTGGTGCAGCCGTATTAGAATTTATTGAAGTAAGTCCAACGATTCAAACCATTACAAGTGGAGATACCTTAGTATTTACAGCCACTGGGTTTACCAGTAATGACGAAACAATCGATCTTACAGAGTTGGCGACTTGGAGTAGCCAAAATATAAACGTTGCTGAGTTTAATCAAGCTAGCAGCAATGTACTCCAAGGAATATCAGCTGGGTCTGTTTATATAACGGCTAGCTACACACCGACAGGACAAGAGGAGTTAACCTCTGAAACCCAAGTTACAGTAGAACCTGCAATTTTAAGAAGTATTAGTATTCACCCAACGTCACCGAGGTTTACTGAGATACCTCAAAATACGCCTCTATTTTTAAAAGGTAACACAGATTTGCTTACGGCCACCGGCTTATATTCTGATGGTACTACGGCAACGATAAACGGCAGTGTAGATTGGTCTATTGATAATACAAATGTTGCCTACATTAGCTCAGTAGGTGTCATAACACCCGTAGGGCTAGGCGATGCAACCTTGCATGTAGAAATTGAAGTGGTTGAATTAGGTGAAACGAAAACGATTTATGTCGACTACCCATTTACGGTTATTGGCCCATTATTAAAGTTCATTGATATCACTCCTGCAACACCAGTTTTTGTTCTAGGCATGCAACAACAGTTCACAGCTAAAGGCATTTATTCTGATAATAGTATTGTTGATTTAACCAATGCAGTAACCTGGACAACGGGACGTTCTAATGAATTAGCGGAAGACAAAGCCGGTAATATAACTAACACGGGAGTATTTAGTGCAGAAAGATTAGGCTCTGTAACAGTTAACGCTTCACATCCTGACTTTGATGATAAAGCCATCATAAAACAAACATTTGTATCGATAGAAACATTAGATCATCTTGTGATTGAGCATGCTGGTGGCGATGTATATGCCGGTCAAAAGTTATCTTTAAACGCTTATGGTGTCACTAGTAATAACAAACAAGTTACTTTTTCAAATGGATTAACGTGGCAGGTTTCGGCAATTGCAACAATTGATGATATAACTAATCAATCAAGTACTAATTCATTCACAACCAATGCTGCTGGAGTGATGACGGCGACCGCGACTTGGACAACCGATGCTGGTGTTACATCTAAATCTATTCAAATAGATATAAAAGACCCATTATTAACATCCATTAGTTTATCTGTAGATGATAATAGTATCGCCGACGGGTTAACGGCACAATTTACCGCGACGGGTAGTTATTCAGACGGCAGTACTCAAAATATTACGGATGATGTAAGTTGGAATAACTTAAATGAAAGTATTTTTACAATATCCACTACTGGATTGATCACCTCTAATCAACCAGGTTCTGGTGATGTTTCCGTTTATATAACAAACGAAAGTGGCAATATAATCACCAGTTCATTGGTAACAATTACGGTTGAACTCCCAATAGTACAATCTCTAACTATTACCGCTCCAGACTCAAACAACACAATAAGTAGGGGGACAAGTGCTCAACTGAGTTTAACTGGTCAATTAACCGATGGTACAACTGATTTACCTTCAGGGATCACTTGGGAAAGCTCTAATGAATTGAACGCGATAGTAACTGATGCTGGTCTTGTTTCTATACCGAACGATGCAGCTCTTGGAGCTGCAGTGACAATTAAAGCTTTAGTCCCCGTTAAAAATGATGCAAATGAGATAATTGAGAAAACAATAATCTTAACAGTTGGTTCAGCTAAATTAACTAGTTTAACACTAACAACAACTGATCAAACTGTACCAAGAGGATCAACTGCACAAATTAGTGCGATAGGGTTATTAACTGATGATACAGCTGGCTTTCCAATAGGAACCGCAATTACATGGAGCAGTAGCGATACGAATAAAGCAACAGTTAATGCAAGTAATGGGCTAGTCACAATAATTTCAAACGCAGTCATTGGTCAAAAAGTCACTATAACTGCGACATCGCCAGATGCTGACGGTTCCTCAGTTAATATCACCCAAAGCATTGTATTAACTATAGGGAAACCTTTATTAACAGCATTGAGTTTAACAACGAGTGATACAACAGTTCCTCGAGGTACTTCTGTTACTATAGATGCAACGGGAATTCAATCTGATTCTACGAATGGTATTTCAACAACAATAACTTGGACAACGAAACAACCAACTTTATCAACGGTTAGCTCAGAAGGTGAAGTATTTATACGGAATACAGCGACCGTTGGTGAAACAGTTGAGATAAAAGCAAAAGCATTTGAATCTGCGAGCTCATTAACACCAGTAGAAGCAACGCTTAATTTAACCATTGCCGAGCCGTTATTAAGTAGTATGACATTGAGTTCAACTAAGACAACGGTTCCAAGAGGTACAACAGCAACGGTTTCAGCTATTGGTACGTATACAGATACAACTACAGGTGTACCTAATTCAATTATTTGGGAATCGAATAATGTTAAAGCACCTGTTGATGTAAATACGGGAGTTGTAACAATAAATAACGATGCTGTTATAGGTGATACAGTTACAATTAAAGCTTCCGCAGATAATAATGTAGAAAAAGAAATTACATTAATTATTGGCTATCCAGTAGTTAATTCATTGTCAATAGATACAAGTGATAGTGAAATAAGAAAAGGGCGTAGCTTAACGTTAGCTAATACGGTCGTAATGTCGGATGGAGATACATCTTCAATACCCACTTTAACTTGGAGTAGTTCAAATTCAATAACCGCAACGGTTGATAATGGTGTTGTTACAATCCCAAACAGTGCAACAGTAGGACATACAGCAACTATTAAGTTACGAGCTCCTAAATATATTGGATCTAGCGAGGAATTTGTTGAAGATTCAATATTAATCACAGTGACAGAAGCTGCGTTAGAAGCTATTACATTAACTCCAGGTGATAGCCAAGTACCGCGAGGCTCAACAATTAAGTTGGTTGCTTCAGGTTTAATGTCAGATGGTTCGAGCGATTTACCTACAGAGTTAACATGGTCAACTTCTGATTCATCAATTGCAACAGTCACTGACTCAGGTGACGTAACTATTAAAAATGATGCTGACTTTTCGACTCCAGATACCGTCGTAATCACAGCTACCGCTGATGAAGCTTTGTTAGATTCTAGCACGACAATTTCAAAATCAGTCACCTTAACGGTTGGTGAACCTGAAGTTGAAAGTGTAGATATTACTAATTCGGATTTGACTTTAGCGCGAGGAAAATCTTTAACTTTAACAACTAATGTTGTTATGTCTGACGCCAACCCCGCATCGGAACCAACATTAACTTGGAGTAGTAAATCGCCAAGTATAGTGAGTGTCGCCCAAGATGGTACAATCACGGTTCAGAATAATGCGACTGTGCTTTCTAAAGCAGAGATTGTAGTTCAAACAGTTGCTTTCACTGGCTCTAGCACAATCGTTTCTGATTCAATATTCGTTACAGTAGGGGCTCCATTATTAACCTCTATCGCATTATCACCTGGTGACTCTGATATCAGAGTAGGCACAAGTATGGCATTTACTGCTACCGGTACCTTATCAGATGGTACAAATGGACTACCTACAACTCTGACTTGGTCAAGTGATAATGCTAAAGCGACAGTCAGCACTACTGGGGTTGTAACTTTTGCAAATGATACTTCACTTAGCCCAACAACAACCGCAACCATTAAGGTTAGTGCTCCTGAATCATCAAGCTCATCAACATTAATTGAACAAACCGTTGTTGTCACTGCAATAGCACCTTTGGTTGAGCAAATTGAGATCACCGTGAATAATGTATCTTCTGCGGCTGAAAATGTTGCAAAAGGGGATTCATTACAATTAGGAACCTTAACAACCTATTCTGATGGAACGACTTCAACCTCAGCAGCCGTTACATGGGAAGAACTTCTTGATTCAGTTAACGGCTCAGTTTCTAGCCCTGCAGGGGTAGTGACCATCGCCAATAATGCTAATGTTGGAGATACTATATATATAGCGGTATCAACACCAATCTATGATGGTGCTTCTGAAACTGTAAACGACTCCATTGAGATAACCATCACAGAGGCAATTCTAGAATCTATTGAATTTGATACAGCTAATTCATCTGTCATTCAAGGCAATACTTTACAAGTTGTTGCAACCGGTACGTATACAGACGGAACGACTATGAGTGCGGAAGATTTAAGTTCTACTTTAACTTGGTCTACTGACAACCCTGGTGAAGTTGATGTCTCACATATCGACAGTGGGTTATCTTCAGCCCATGGGTTGATTACTGTTGCCTATGATGCAGTAATCGCAGACTCGATAATCACAGCAACAGATTCATCAACGAATATCTCACAAAGCATAACAATTACTGTGGCTTATCCAGAGGTGGATCTAGAGTTGTCGGTATCTAATAGTACATTTTTAGTTGAAGATACATTGACAATAACGCCTAGTTTTACCACAACTTCTGACACCATTTCTGATACAGACGGGTATGACTCTACACAATTATCATGGTCTAGCTCGGATGACTCAATTGCGACAGTAGGGGCGACAACAGGAATAGTTTCAGCGCTAGCACAGGGGTCTGTAACCATCACAGCAACGCATGATTTGGTCACTGAAGATTCTGCAAATGGCATTTATGCTGTGGCTAGCTCACCGTTAACTGCAACCATAGAGTTAACTATTGAAAACCCGACAGCTAATTTGGAATTATCAGTCAATGTTGAAGATATATTATTAGGTGAAACCCTAACTATAGCACCTACTTTTGGTACATCAGCTAACAATTCAAGCGCTTCGACTACAGGTTATGAAGTAGCTAATTTAGTTTGGACAAGTTCTGATGAAACTGTTGCAACAGTGGCTAGTGGCATAGTAACAAGTCTAACCCAAGGTACTACAACGATCACTGCATCTCTACCGGCTATTATTGCAACAGCAAACTTGGATGACACAGATCTTACAAATAATGTTTATACATCCGCGTCAGCTCTTAGCGAAAGCGCTGCAATAACCGTAACTGCACCTGAGGTTGTTGATTTTGATATTTACGCTCAAACTTCAACTATTTTGGTGGAACAAACACAGCTAGTCATAGATCCAGTTGAAATATTTTCAGATAAAACCACACAAGCTCTAACAACAACATTGGATTGGAGCACTGACGACTCTAACATTATATTCACGACAGGCAGTTCACAAACGGTTAATGCCCATAGTGGGAGTATTGTGGTCACAAGTAATAACTTAGGCTCAGATACTACGGCCACTATTACGGCTACTCATGCAACATTAGGTACTAAAACGTTATCAGTGACATTTAGAAATGATAATGATTTTGTTATTTCTCATATAGAAACATCCAGCCCAGTAATTATAGTTCCTGATAATGGTATATTGCAGTTAGAAGCTGTTGCGATATATGATGATGGTTTCATTATAAATATTACTAGTGACGCTGATAATGCTTGGACGACAAACGATGAAAGTTCAACCGTTATTAATGGTTTAGTGACCATAGATAACGACACCGAATACAGTGGTAATAATATTATTACTTCTACTTTCGCAACCAAAGTAGCAACAACAACGTTAGACATTAAAGATGCCACTTTAGTATCCATCGAAGTATACCCACAAGATGTCGAAGTTTTAGCCGGTTTAAATTATAACTTCAAGGCATATGGTCTTTATAGTTATAGTGATACTCCTACAGAGTATGTTATTGCGGATATTACAGATTCTGTAACTTGGTCTAGTGACGATACTAGTGTTATTAATAATAGCGGTAAAGCGATTGCAACTGGAACCGCTACATACACAGCAACCGTATCAGGCATGCCTGATATTACAAATACTGCAAGTGTACAAGTAGTCTCAACAATCTCTAATATTGCTTTAACTAAAACCATGACGGATGTTAGTAATGATCATGCTAATCAAGCATTAAACTACCCAATTAATGCACTTGCGACTTACCCCAATGGTCATGTTCAAAACATTACAGAACAAGTATTTTGGAGCGCCACTTCTGATCTGATAGTAAATAATTCCGATGGTTACAAAGGCTTAATTACACCAACCGCATATACAGATACAGAACAAACTGTGACGGCTAGTATATTTACTAATAGTGGAACAGTCAGTGGCACAACAACCTTAAATACGTCGAGTAGAACGGTAAGTTCAATTGCAGTAACTCCTGCATCCATAGATTTGGGTGACAATGGGCAACAACAATTTACGGCAACGGCGACTTATAGTGATTCTTCAACTGAAGATGTAACGGAATTAGTTACTTGGAAAACGGATAGTATTACTTCTGTTCATATTAGTAATACACCTAGTACAAAAGGCTTATTAACAGCGAAACCGGGATCGACAGACGGTGCAACATTAACAGCATATTTATATACTAAAACGGATACGGCAGCGATTACACGTTCAAATGTGAGTGCGACTGCTTTAAATTTATCACCAGATACGAGTAATGATGATGTAACTATTGCTGTTGATGGAACACTCCAGTTTACGGTTGAAGGTGAATTCACTAGTACTAATACTGATTTTACAAAAAGAGTCGTTTGGACAAGTTCAGATCCGACAAAAGTTATAATAAGTAATGCTGCAGAAACAAGAGGGGTTGCAACCCGTTTAGCATCTGGTGATGTAACAATAACAGCGACCTATGAAAACTTATCAGTTACTAGCGGCACGATAGGAACGACACCTTAATGGAAATTAGCCAAATGAAAGTTTATTTAAATAAATGTATAAAAAATATGGCCATACTCACCTTTGTGATGCCGATGTTGGTGTGCGCAGCGAATGATGTTTCATTTGATCAGAATGAGTCTTTAGGTGAGCCTATATCCAGCCTAGATCTAAACGCCATTTCGAATATTGATAAGTTATTAGATGTAAGACCCAATTTAATAGATGAATATATTCAGTTACAGAGAGATATAAAAACACTTACTGCGGTTTTATTAGTAAAAGAGGGTACACATAGTGAGGAGTTTCAGAAATTTAATGAATATCAAAAACTAATATCTAATAAATATAACCCTAATCAAATTTTCAATTTATTTCGCCAGCTAGATGTACAAAGCCACCAGCAAGATATTACAGATAATGAATATGACCTTAATAGGTTAAAATTAAAACTGTATACCGCGCAAGTTAGATATCAGCAAATAGAAATTGAAGTAGAACAAGCTTATTTATCTAAATATGCGGTTGATGATAAACAATTAACCCAAGGATTATTGGCAAATGAGGCGTTATTGATAAAAGATGAGCAGCAAAAAGTAGTATTTAACTTACTTAAATCGTATGAAAACAACCCTAGAACATTTGCCCAGATATTAAGTCATCCTAGCGTTGTTGCATTACTGCCAGACTACTTAAAAGAACAACTAAATATTTTTAAGGAAGCAAACATTTCGTTAGTACAAGCTTTAAATAAGCCTGATGTAATGAAAGCAGTGATCAGTAAAGTTAACGCGATTGATTTTTCACCTGCACAATTAGAGGACGACATAAATAAGAGTATTTATAGCGAACAACAAGTCCCTAAAATTTTAAACTCTATTGTTATGCCTATCTATATTAGTAGTGACTTAGATGCTGATACAGTTAACCCAATTGAAGCTATAGAGTTGTATGATCTTCCTTTACCATCTCAAGAATTAGTTTTTCTTTTAGCTTCAATTAGAGAGAACAATACTACCTCAGTATACTCAAGTTTATCTGATTATTCTTTGGATCAAATTGTCGATTGGGATGGCCTAGAGCCAACCTATACTGTAGCAAGTCAATCAGAGTATTTAACGGCGTTAAATAATGCACATGGTCCTGAAAGCTTAGATATATCACAAGTATTACCTGATAGTTTAACGGCGACGTTTAATGGTGAGATGCAAGGGCAACTTATGGATGGGTCAGGTGCAGTTAGCGGAGATATTAGTTTAGATGTTAATTTCTCTGGCAACACCAATACACAAATTGAAGGTAGCTTCACACTGAATACCGACCAAAGCGCGATTAATGGCGTTATTCCTTCCACAGTGATCAGTGGGCCTGAAAACTTTGAGCTTAATTTTACCACTGATAGTCAGCAACAAGGTGGTTTTAATGGTAGTTTTTTTGGAACCAACGCAGAAGAAATGGGTGGCGTTTGGGTACTTGGTAATGATATCGATGGTTTTAATGGTGCACTTGGTCGATTTAGAGCCAAACGATGAATCGCATATTAATTGTAAAATCCTTTAATTCATACACTAAGGGTGTAAATGAATAGTTTAAATAAATTAGTTACTGTTAACGTATTAGTATGCATTTTATTTACAGCATCGGTATTTTCAGAAACAAATACAACATTATTAAATAACAGAAATGTGGCGAACAAAGTCAGTAGTGCCACTAAGTTATTAAAACAAAAGTCATACGCGAAAGCCTGTAGTCAATTAATGGACTTATCGGAATTAGCGTCAAATGTAGACACGAGCCAAACTAAAGAAGCACAATTACAGCTCAATATTAATTATTTGCTAGGGCAATGTCACGCTGGGCTAGGTTTATTTAAAGAGGCGAGCGTCTATTTTGAAAGAGTTGTGCAATATGACCCATCGGAGCCACGTCCGTATTTGGATTTAGCTTTAACATATCAGTATCTTGGAGAGTACTCTTTGGCAGATTCGCAATACAGCGAACTGCTCAACATGCCAAACTTAAGCGACACAGTACGTCAAAAAGTTGAACACCTTCACAGTAATAATCCTAATAAAATACAATACTTCATTGATTTTTCTACAGGTGTGATCTCGGACGACAATATAAACAATGCCCCCATAACAGACTCTATAACGATGTGGGACACAGAATTTATCTTTAATAATGACTCAAGGCCAAAATCTGATCTTGGAATTTACTTGGGGGTGAACGCCAAAGCGAATAAATTATTAAGCAGTCAGTC
This sequence comes from Psychrosphaera sp. F3M07, assembly GCF_018860345.1. GTDB lineage: Bacteria > Pseudomonadota > Gammaproteobacteria > Enterobacterales > Alteromonadaceae > Psychrosphaera > Psychrosphaera aquimarina. The sequence continues at coordinate 319,919 of NZ_JAHKPJ010000021.1, forward strand.
AAGACTAACCAGCACGTTAGAGATTAATTCTACCAATTTCACAACAGACAGCGAGCATAATAACGCCGTTATCGACTTTGGCGTGACATATCATCGTAAATTGTGGGGGGGGGAATATTCCGTCCAAACTCGATTAGCTAATGTCAGTATTGGTAACGAATCATTGCTTAATGTGTTTGGCGTAAATGGCATATTCTCAATCTTACCATTTAATAAATTACGAACGACCGCGAAGCTAGGTATTCAAACCTTGAGTTACACAGAAAGTTCAGATCGTAATGTAAACGAATTGAATACTGGTTTTTTGGTAAATTATCAAGTTAGCAACAAATGGTTACTAAACTCAGAGATTGGGTTTGCGTACGGTGCAGCCAGTGATGACGCGAATAGTTACACAAATTATAAATTTGATTTTGGTGGTAATTATTCAATCACTAATTCGTTATTATTATCCATGACGCTAAGGTACAACCCTCGTAAATATTTAAGTAAAATTGAGGCGTTTAATAAAACAAGAGACGACCAAAGAACCTTAATTAATACTGAATTAAATTATAATTTTAAAGACAATATATCCCAGCGTTTAACGTTAGATCTTGGTGTTAACTTATTTCAAAATAAATCTAATATAAAAGTATTTGAAAACGACCGAACCCAAGCATATTTAATATTGCATTTTACAATTTAGTCCAGTAAACACATAAGCTTACCGGACTAAATTGGCCAATATGTCGTGGTACACCTATCAACTCACTTAACAACCTAACTTATTTATTTAAGTGTTGGGCATGAAATGTTAAATGTTGCTCAATAAATGATGAAATAAAATAATAACTATGGTCGTAACCTTCGTGAAGGTTATATTTCAACGGGTATCCACTATGGGTTGCTGCCGCTTCTAACGTTTCCGGTTTCAATTGTTCGGTTAGGAAGTTGTCAGCTTGACCCTGATCTACTTTTGCCGGCACAAACGCAGTGGCTTGTTTCATTAATTCACTCGCGTCATGTTGTTTCCATTTAGCTTCATCATCGCCTAAATATGCCGTGAAAGCTTTTTGCCCCCAAGGACAATTGATTGGATTACAAATCGGGCTAAATGCAGAAACAGAGCTGTATTTTTCTGGGTTTAACATAGCAATAGTTAAGGCACCGTGTCCGCCCATTGAATGTCCACTGATGGCTCGTTTGTTTAACACTGGAAATGTTTCTTCAATCAAAGCTGGTAATTCATTTACCACATAATCATACATTTGATAATGGCGATTCCATGGTGCCTGTGTTGCATTCACATAAAAACCAGCTCCTTGACCTAGATCATAACCATCATCATTTGGGACTTCAGTTCCTCTTGGGCTAGTATCAGGTGCAACAATCGCTATGCCTAGTTCAGCCGCCATTTTAAATGCTCCGGCTTTTTGCATGAAGTTTTCATCAGTACAGGTTAAACCCGATAACCAATACAAAACAGGCACTTTTTGTTTATTTGATGCAAGTGGAGGTAAGTAAATAGCAAACCTCATGTCACAATTAAGTGTTTTAGATTGGTGCGTGTATTGTTTGTGCCAACCACCAAAACTCTTGTTTATAGATATATTTTCAATTGTCATGATAAACCTTAAAATACTGCCTAATTATCAAATATTAATTAACTATTAGGCAGTAGGGTAGTTATTACTTGTCAAAGTGGATAACGGTTCGAATGCTCTCACCTTTGTGCATTAACTCAAATGATTCATTTATGTCTTCAAGTGGCATGGTATGAGTAATAAAGTCACTTAGTTTGAATTCACCTTGTAAATATCTTTCTACATAATCTGGTAACTCAGTACGACCTTTAACTCCGCCAAATGCTGTGCCTCGCCATACTCGTCCTGTAACTAATTGGAATGGTCTAGTAGAAATCTCTTGGCCCGCACCAGCCACACCAATGATCACAGATTCCCCCCAACCTTTATGACAGCACTCTAAAGCCGAACGCATTAGGTTAACGTTACCAACACACTCAAAGGAATAATCAACGCCGCCATCGGTTAATTCAACAATGACATCTTGAATTGGTTTGTCATGATCTTTAGGGTTAATGCAGTCATTTGCACCTAACTTTTTAGCTAATTCAAATTTACTTTCATTAATATCGATAGCAATTATACGACTCGCTTTAGCCATGGTTGCACCAATCACAGCAGATAAACCGATACCACCTAAACCGAAGATAGCAACAGTGTCACCTTCTTCAACCTTAGCTGTGTTCATTACCGCGCCCATTCCAGTCGTTACACCACAACCTAATAAACAGACTTCCTCTAATGGTGCTTCTTTATTTACTTTAGCCAAAGAAATCTCTGGTAAAACTGTATATTCAGAAAAGGTAGAACAACCCATGTAATGATAAATAGGCTGACCATCTTTATAAAAACGAGTTGTGCCATCCGGCATTAACCCTTTACCTTGTGTTTCACGAATTTTTTGGCAAAGATTGGTTTTTCCTGAAGTACAGAACTTACATTCTCCACACTCAGGCGTATATAAAGGAATAACGTGATCACCGACTTTAACACTCGTCACACCTTCGCCAACTTGTTCAACAATACCGCCACCTTCATGGCCCAAAATAACAGGAAAGAGACCTTCAGGATCTTCACCTGATAATGTAAATGCATCGGTATGGCATACGCCAGAAGCAACGACTTTAACTAATACTTCACCTTTACGAGGTAACATTACGTCAACCTCTTCAATGGATAATGGTTGTTTAGGCCCCCAGGCAATGGCGGCTTTTGATTTTATAAATTGATCAGTCATTATTTTTCTCATTTATCAGTTGAATACAAGGTTGGAATTTAGGCCCGTCATCACTATTGGGCTAGATTATATTAAACATTATAGTTGTTTCTTCAATGGTGATAATATACTAATTTGTTAAAACACTTTTACATATAGGTAACAATATGAAGTGGGAAGGGATCAGTGAATTTGTCTATGTTGCTGAAAACGAAAGTTTTACATTAGCATCTAAAAAAATGGCAATTTCTACCGCTCAGGTTAGTCGACAGATATCATCGCTTGAAAAACGTTTAAATATTAAATTATTTTATCGTACAACCCGAAAAGTATCGTTAACCGACGAAGGCCGAATATATTACCAACATTGTCGAAGTGTATTGGATGGTTTGGACGCAGCGGAACGAGCCATCACAAACCTACAAACCAAACCCCAAGGTAAAATTAAACTTACGGCACCAGTTACCTATGGCGAACAAACAATATTACCTTTAGTAAATGATTTCATGCTCCAATATCAGGATGTTGAGGTGAACGCATATCTAAGTAACCAACAGGTTGATTTAGTAGAAGGAGGTTATGATTTAGCCATTCGGTTAGGTAAGCTTATTGATTCATCTATGATGGCAAAAAAGTTAGGCACACGTACTAATTATATCTGCGCTTCACCGGACTATTTGGATAAACATGGTGTCCCACACTCACTTTCAGAATTAAGTAAACATAACTGCTTATTAGGCACTTTAGATTATTGGAATTTTAGTGAAGGCAATAAAGATAAAGCATTACGGGTTACCGGTAAGCTTAGATACAATAATGGATTTGGATTGGTGGATGCCGCATTAAAAGGCTTAGGTATAGTTCAATTACCTGATTATTATGTTCAAGAGCATATTGAAAGTGGCACGTTAATTACCTTATTAGACAATTACCGTGCACCAAATGAAGGGATTTGGGCGGTATATCCACATAACCGTCAATTATCACCAAAAATCCGTTTTCTGGTGGATTATTTAACATCAAATCTATACAAGAGTTAGTTAAATAATTGCTATTTTTCAGTCTTCCTACATTTCCTTTTTAACAAAATTAAAGTCTGTTTATTGCATTCGTTGTTGTACTTTATAAGAATGCCAAACCGCCGGAATAATGATAATGACAGCGATAAATGCTAAAAACCATTGATGGCTTTGATCAACAAAAGCCAAATTGATGATCTCGGCAGCTTCTTTGGTATTTGTTAGATTAGCATGAGCTATGGGGCCTATTGCCGCATCGTTAGCGATAGAAAAGCCATTACTTAATGCGCTTTCCCAACCAAGTGCAGAAAAAGCTCCATATGCTTTATAGGCAATTGCAGAGGCACCCATACCGACTAAACCTATGCCAACCGTACCAATGCCAATTAAACCAATACCAATAGAGCCTACAGTGACAATACCAAAAGAGACAATTCCAACACTAATTGGAGCAACAGCTAAACCGCCCCACGCAAAGAGCAAGCCATAAGCTTTACTGCCGCCGGCTACCCATGCGTAAGCCGGTTTATAGTTATCTTCAGGGGTACCAAATTGAAAATGAAATAAGGGAGCGCCAAACAATTTAATCTTGCTTTTATACTCACGTAATGAGGAGTCTTTTTGATCTGATTGACGATGAAATGCGCCTGGATTCAAAATCCTTTCTTGCATCCTCACTAATATTATTTGCTTAAACATGCGATAAAATAAATAAAAGTTACTCAAAATAAATGCAAGGACAATCAATTGTGAAGCCAAGGAATAGAGATATATATTATCAGTACTTAAAAGAGCAAAACGTTTTAATACAATATTCGCTATTACATAAACAATCACAGAAATGAAAAAAGCAGAAACATATAAAATAACTTGTTTTTTTTCTCGAGTAGTACGGGATTGTGATAAAGCCGCTTTCACTCCAAAGTAAGAACTGACAACACCGGAAAATGACGCAAGCACAACTAAAATTGAAGATATCTTAAACATCGATCCCCCTTTAGCCGCACTTGTACCTAACAACGCAGCTTTTGCCGGTGGCGATAATAAACTGATTGCAGATATAACACTGGCGGTGAAATCAACTCCAGGTTTACTTTTGGATAAGGTGTCTTCTACAAACGATATCATAGCTCGTTTGAGTAATTTACGTCCCCTTGAAAGTCGCTGCTTAGTTGTATCTAAAGACAAATCTAATTCAGTTGCAACTCGCTCAACCGATTGTTGTTCTCGGTAGAATAATATTAATGGCTCCCGATAAGTATCGTCCATTTGATCTAACGTTTTCCAAAGTAAGTTCTGTTCTTGTTCACGAATGGCTAAATCATCCATTGGCTGGAAATGGTTTTCTTCAACATTATGCTCTTCAAATTCACTGGCATTTTTTATAGGTTGGGTGTTTTCTTTGCGACGATAACGACTCACTTTAAATCTGAGAATACCGCAAAGCCAAGATTTCAACTTTGCAGGTTCTTTTAAACTATCGAGACTTTTCCAAGCTTCTATAAATGTTTCTTGGGCAATATCTTCACTGTGCTTAACATCACCGACCGAAGAGTAGGCTAAGGAGCACAATAAGTTTTGATATCGAGAAACGATTTGACAAAACGCATCTCTATCTCCGCCTAATGAAGAAATAACCAAGTTCACATCATTCATCTCAGTGAAGGATTTTTTACGCCTAAATATGCTCATAAAACTCTTATATTTGCCTTTTAGCTACTAAGTGCCACGTATATTTAAAAGGTGACAAAATTATTAATAAAAATCACATAAAGTAAAATACGCCATCTTTGTCACCTTTATAAATCAATATGGCACTTAACGACATCATATTAACGTATTTATATAGAGATCATGGGTGAAACAAATAAACATAAGAAAGTTCAAATTGAGTAGTGTCTTTGCCATGACTACATTTTTGTTTTTATTTGGTTATTTAATATCAAATGAAATCTCTAAGATATTAGATAACGTTGATATGTTTTTTATGCTGTTACTCCTTGCATTTAATTGAATTGTTATTGATTCAACTTGAGTGATAAAAATAAAAATTATTTTTTTGTCACCTAACTTATCGGTAAGGGCACTTACTTATTAAACACACAAACACATTAAATTAACCATTTGGAAAGATAATGAAAATATCAATATTAAACCGAGTAAAACTTTTATGTATGACAAGCTTACTAGCGTGCTCTGCTTACACATATGCTAATAAAATGGCGCCAATCGTTGACGACTTTAGTCACCCAAATAACAATAGTTTAGGCATTAAACGACAATTTTTAGACGACAAAGTCGCAGGTGGGAACTCACAAGCAACGATAAAAGTAATTGATGGCAAGTTACATATCTCGGGTGAAATTGAGCCGCCTAGAGGTCAACCTGGCTGGGCGAGTTCTGTATTATTACTTAATCCTGAAGGTTTACCGCAAGATGTAAGTAAGTTTTCTGGGATTAGATTATTAATAAAATTACGCAGCGGTAACATTTCAATTTCTGCCAATAGTACAGACATAAGTAATTTTGATTACCACTCTGCCATGTTAATGGTGCAGGCAGACGATAAATTTCATGAAATAAAAATACCGTTTGATTCAATGAAGCGAACTTGGTCTGAACAAACGAAGTTAAATACGACAACGATTAATAGCCTTAGTATTGTTTCATTTGGCATGCAAAAAACACCTTTTGAATATCAACTGGACGAAGTTGGCTTTTATTAACTGATAGACAATCAGCAACTCTGTATTTTTTTATGAGGGGCTCCCCTCATTTATGTAATTAATTGAGAATCGTTATGACAAGCCAAATTCAAACTAATCAACGACTTTACTACTTAGATGGTGTACGAGCCTTTGCCTTAATTTTAGGCGTATTTTTTCATGCTAGTTTATCATTTATGCCAATGTTTATTGGTTGGGCTGTGATGGATATTTCGACGAGTGAGGTGGTCTCAATTTTTGTCTTGATCAGTCATTCGTTTCGTATGGAGTTGTTTTTCCTAATTGCCGGTTATTTTAGCCACCTTAAATTTCATCAACAAAGTTTGTCTACCTTCTTAAAATCGAGATTTGTAAGAATATTAATTCCCTTTGTATTAGGTTGGTTTTTACTAAGACCATTATTAGTTTCTGGCTGGATATTAGGTGGAGAAAGTATGCGAGGAGAAGCAAATATAATTAATGGACTTATTGCTGGATTTGATAGCTTATCTGAATTACCAAAGGGGCTTCTGATTGGAACACATTTATGGTTTTTATATTATTTGTTGTTTATTTCTATTAGCTTAATTTTATTACGAGTAGTCATCGGCCAGCATCAACCTACTTATCATTGGCTCAAAGTGGTCTTAGACCGCGGCGTTAGCTGGGTGAGTAATGCTAGAACAGGGATACTTTGGGTATCGGTTCCCACATCACTTTGTCTTTGGTTTATGAACAGTTGGGGAATGGAAACACCCGATAAATCTTTGATACCTAATATACCCGTTACCTTAATATACGCTGGGTTTTTCTTTTTTGGTTGGTTGTTACATAGACACGATAATTTGATTGGGCTTTTCTCAAAGATCACACCGAGTAAATTAATTTTCTTTCTTGTATCGACGTTGTCATGCGTAATTTTGGCTGGTTTTGAGATGAAATATGGACATGTTAATTATCAGTATATAAAAGCTGGGTTCTTATTCAGTTACGCTGTGATGATGTGGACTTTAATCGCTTTATCAATAGGTTTTGCTAATAAGCTCATTAAAGGCAGTAATAAAGTGGTTCGATATTTAGCAGATGCTTCATACTGGCTTTATCTAATTCATTTACCGATTGTGATCTGGTTACAAATTGCGTTTGCCGAGTTACCACTGCATTGGAGTTTAAAACTAGTCACGGTCAGTGGTATGACAATTCTATTATCAATTCTCCTTTATGATATTTTCGTCCGTTCTACATTGATTGGTGCTGTATTAAATGGAAGTAGAAAAACGAGAGTGATATTCAATAAACATAAAAACCAGTAGCTATATTATCCTCGATAAATATAAACCAATACGTTTATTCAGTATTTAAGTTTTAGTTTGTTATATAGTTTTATACCTAACTTGAATGTTTATAATAATTGTAAATTGATCCCTACAATTTAATACAACTTGTCAGTTAGGATTAATTTAAAATGAACTTATAACTTGCAAAACTGATTGATGGAATTGAAATTTTGAATAGCGTATTGAAACAAATTTCTGTATTTACCTTAAGCATATTGGTTATTTTATTGTTTACGAATAGCGCATTCGGACAAAATAACAACAAACTATCAGACACGGAAAATGGCGGTTTTTTAGAAATAAATACCGGTATATTGGCACTCAATAGTCGGTATATTGATGCCCCAGAAAATGCTGGAGTAATCGCAGACCTTCGTTTTAGCTATTATTGGCGTGGTTTCTTTTTAGAAAATCGAGGGCATCAAGGAATAGGCTTTCCTGGGGTCGGTTATAACTTTTACAATGAAGATACTTGGATGTTAGATATATTTATCACGGAAACCCATCCCTCTATTTTATGGGATAATGAAATAGACATTGAAAATGGCGTATTAAATGAACAAGATGGTTTGATAGGTATTAGACCAAGAGAATCGGACGATAGGATTGCGCTGAGGGCAACTCGTTTTATTGACGATACGACAGCGCTGCGGTTTTTAATTGCGCCTATATCAGATACTAACGGCATTGCAGAGGTAAGCCCTTATCTAGCGGTTTGGTATGGCAAAACATGGCAATATCAAAACATCAACTTTCACAGTATTTACAGTGCACAATATTATAATACCAGCACCTTACAATATTATTATGGGGTTACGGACGAAGATGTATCAGAAAAATTCCAACCCTACAAAGCACATAGTGGCGTTTCTTTAAGTGCCGAATTTGGAATGACGTATCCATTATCGGCGGATTGGTTATTTGAAAGTTCTGTTAAGCTAACTCGATTACCAGATAATATTCATAACAGTCCTTTGGTTTCAGGCCGTTTAGAATCTCAAGCTCAAATATCATTAACTTATGTTATTTTTTAAAATGATCACTAGCTTTCACTCCTTTGGCTTAATACGACGGATTTTGTTTGTATTATCGACTTTGTGCTGTGTTAACAGTTATGCTGCTGAGCAACAAACAACAGAAGACATCTTTTTTAAATTAAAACCGCATAAATGTGTTTCATTACATGAAGGCCAACAGTGTTTTACCAAGGTAAAAATAAACTGGCAAACTAATATCAAAAGTGATTACTGCCTTTATAGTTCACAACAACGGTCTGCGCTTTATTGTTGGAAAAACACACAACAAGGTAATATTGAGCACGAGTTAAATACGAATGCTGATGTGCAATTTGTCCTTAAACAATCTCCTAATATTGTTATATCCGAGTCGATACTTAAGGTGTCATGGGTATATAAAAAGAAACAAAAATCTCGTTTATCATGGCGGTTATTTTAAATGAACAATCAAAAAGTGAATATTTTACTCGTTGAAGATGATAAATCTTTATCTGACTGGATTTGTGATTATTTATCCAATAAAGGTTTTAATGTGACTCAGTGTTACCGTGGTGACGATGCGGTTGATTTAATTTTAAATACCAAACCTGATGTCGTCATATTAGACGGAATGTTACCGGGATTGGATGGTTTTGAAGTGTGTAAGACCGTTCGCCAAGAATACAATGGTAGTATTTTAATGTTAACGGCGAGGGATGAAGAAATAGATGAAGTTCTTGGGTTAGAACTTGGCGCTGATGAATATATTTTAAAGCCGGTACGAGCGAGAGCCTTATACACAAGGATAAACCGGTGTTTATCTCGCAAAGATGAAACGACAAATAACGAGGATATTCCTGCAAACGCCAATCATCTAACGTTTAATAGTTTAAGTATCGATCCTACCTCGCAAAAAGTGTTATTAAACAACCAAGAGATAAAACTCACTTCTAAAGAGTTCGAAGTCATGTGGATCATAGCGAATAACGCAGGCAATATTATCTCGAGAGATTGGCTTATTAGTCAGGTTAGGGGGTTAGAGTATGATGGATTGGACAGAACTATAGATATACATATTTCTAAGTTACGTAAAAAACTTGGCGATGAATCGAAAGATCCTAAAAAAATTAAAACCATATGGGGTAAGGGGTACTTATTTGTTCCAGATGCTTGGTAAATCTATGCGGTTGTTAACCTTATCCTTAATAACCGCAGTGTTAATTGCAACTATCGGCCTTGGCTGGTTATTGGATAGTTTGTTTTATAATTTTTCAGAAAATTCACAAACAAACAATCACAGCATTCCAACATTGGAAGATTTTGGGCGTGACTTATCAAGTGCTTTAAATAAATTAGAACAACCTCAATTGATGATTAAAAATTGGCCGGTAGCGGGCAATGTTATACTTGAATATATCGATAATAGTGACATTCAGCTACCTGACACATTAATGAAACAAGCCGTTGAAGGACAACATTTATTACTGACAGATAAAGACCTCGTTAATCTCTATTATTACTTACCTAATCACGATGCTTGGGTCATTGTTCAATCTCAACGCATTGCTACTGATACCAATAATGCCAGCATAAAACTGATCCTAACTTTAGTTTTTTATAGCCTGCTTATTCTTTTTATATGGATGTGGACTTACCCATTAGTGTCTCGGCTTATTAACTTACGTAATACGGCTCAGTTGTTTGGTAAAGGTGAGTTTGAACAACGGATTGACGTGGGCGCGGTGTCCTATGTTAAAGACCTAGAATTAGAATTTAACCAAATGGCTCAACGAATCGTTAATCTAGTCAACGACGTTAAATTAATCGGCAATGCAGTTTCACATGATATGCGAACGCCCTTAGCCAGGATGCGATTTGGTATCGATACTATTGCAGAAGAAGACGATCCCATTCAGCAAAAGCGATATTTACAGAGGCTTGGCAAAGACGTCGACGAAATGACCAAGTTAGTAGAGTTACTATTAGAATACTCTCGTCTTGATCAAGCTATGGTGAGTTTAGATAGAAAACCAGTTGAATTGTCCTCGTTGCTAAAAGACTGTATTGCTTATAAACAAACTGAAGATAAACAGATGTTACTTAATGCCCCTGACGAGCACGTTAGCATCCTAGGCGATAAAAAATATCTGAGCATCTTAGTTAACAATTTATTGCAAAACGCCTTAAATTACGGAAAAACAAGCGTTCAAATTAATGTCTTCATTGAAAAGGGAAAGGTATGCCTGAGTATTTCAGATGATGGACCTGGCTTTGAAGGTAACCCACAAGATATGCTAAAGCCTTTTGTGCGAGGTAAAGAAGCAAATGATGTCATTAAAGGGTACGGAATGGGTTTGGCTATCGTCAAAAGAATTGTTGAATGGCATCAAGGCGAATTAAAGATAAGTCGATGTGACCAATTATTAGGGGCTAAAGTAACAGTAAAATTACCTAGGTGATTTGGCGCATCTGGTTACTGAAACGTTTAAACTGGTTAAATCGAACGGTTGACTTTAGGTATTAAATCCAGCTGCTTAATACGGTTAACCAAAAGAACCATTTTGTCGAAATACTAGATTTAGTTATTTTGTTTTCATTATACAGTTTGCCCTTAATAGTAGGCTATTCACTACGTTCAACGTAAAAACCAACCGTTTTCACCCACTGACTTAAATTAAGTATCGGTTACTCTAAATCACGCTGTACCTTGTAAAACTTTAAAGCATACAAATAACAATATCCTGATTTACTATTTACAGTAATTACATCCCCTTACGCACTAGCATAGTGAGTTCAGTAAGCTCTGGTTGTCATTAATGCTAAGCCAATCCGTTGTACACTGTGGTTATAAATATTATGAGAATTTTACGGTGAGGAATTTTGATAATTCTAAAGGGGATTTAAAGTCAAACGGGTAAGTGAAGATGAATAGATTTATATCACCTGAAGTATAGATGTGAATAAAGCGACAATACGTTCAGGTGATATAACAAGGTTAACTAAAAAGTAATACTAAAACCGATAGAAGGGCGCATTTCAAATCCATCTGTATCTTCAACTATAATCAAATCGTCGGTTGAATTTACCTTTTGATAATCTAAATCAATGGATGCTGTGTTCTCTTGACCATAAACATTCATAATCTCAAATACCCAAACCGCGTCTAAACCCCAAACTGTGGTTTTACGCTCGGCTCTTACGTCAAGACGATGAGATAGGTCAAAGCGTTTTGAAAATGCTTCGCCATACACAGGCAAAAAGCGGTCTTCATAATCTGAGTTTTCTTTTACGCCAATAATAGGTGTATAAGGTTGCCCACTTCGTCCAGTGAAGTTGAATCCAGCATTCCAGTTCTCATCAATTTTGTAGTTAAATACCATATTGATAACAATAGGAGTATCCGCGTAGTAATTAATATCTTTTTTGGTTAATAAGTTGGTGCGTTCACTTTTTGAGTAACTTAAAGAGAACCAACCGTACCAATTTTCAGTTAAGTTTTTATTTACTAGTAAATCAACACCGTAGGCTTTACCTGAGACATCATTGGTATAAATACTATCTAGTTCTGTGTCTGAATCTTCACTTGCTAACGGTAGATCATCCATGGTTTTGTAATATGTTTCTATCGACCATAACCAATCATTGTCTAAGTGTTGTTCAAAACCTAAGGTTAAATGTTCTGCCGTTTGTGAATCTAATAAAGGATTACCAATCTTAGGCATAATGACATCTATATCTTGCTGTCTATTATATTGACCATATTTCGCAATAATCGTTGAATCATCCGTAATAAAGTAATTTACGGCTACTTTAGGTTGAATGAAATCTTCGTCAGTATATTTATGATGTTGCCATTGAAGCCCAAATTCTAATTGCCAATAATCATTAAGCGTATATAAATCTGATAAACCTACAAAGTGATTACTGGTATCAACCGTAATAACATCTGCAATTCTTTCCCCTTTATTATCGCCACAGTTGGTATCAATTTCAGTACACGGATCTAAATAAAAGTCATAGTCATAAGTGGTACTTTTGTCGTAATAAGCAGCATCAACTAACAACTTATGTTTATTATTAAAGCGATAACTTAATCGTGTTTTATAGGTAATTTGTTTATCACTTTCGTTGATATACACACCTTTTGGCGTTTGAGCTGTTTTACCAAGACTTAAATCTTCGCTGCTTTTTAGTGAACCAATGCCCACTTTAAATTGGAGATCACCAGCATAATGATCCCAAATGATACTTTGGCTATCAAATTTCTTATCAAAGTCGGCATCGCCAGTATATTCAGGAGATCTTAATGTGATGTCTGCTCTTGCATTTAAGTTTATGGCAGCCATATCCTGTGCGCCGGTGACAGATACCGAAATAACATCGTCGGCAGTCATATCCCACACCCACTTTGCTTGATAGTCATTATCATCAAAGGGTTTATTAATTGTAATAGTCTCTTCATCATCTAATGTATCGCCTTTGCCAAAAAAGACCGGCAGCATACTTTTACGATATGAAAAGTAAAACGCACTGTTTTCGCTAGTCGCACCTTCTAAAAATATACCCGTATTAAACAAGCTAAAGTCTATCGTTGTAATTAAGTCTTGGTTTTTAGGTGTACGCAGGTTGACATCAAATACAGCTCCAGTTGCACCGCTGTAACTCGTACCATAACCGGCGGACAATAATTGAAAGTCTTGTATTAAGTGTTTGTTAAATATCGATTGACCAAAATCATGAAAGATATAACCCGCAGGCATAAAATCAACTTCGAATAAATTATCATCTGGTGACGATCCTCTCACAGCAGGGGAGTCGCTTGAACCTCCAGCAGCTACAACACCAGGTAAGGCAAAAGCAGCTTGTAGCGGATCGCCTCCGGCGCCGGGCATGACTACTAATTTCTCAGCACTTTCTGTTATTTCAGACATTATGCTGGTGCGTTTATGTAAAACGCCGATTCGCTCAATCTCTTTATCTGAGCTATTTGTTTCAGGTTCGTTAGCATAAACGCTAGTTGTTAATATACTAGATATCAAGATTGATATAGGGGTAAGTGAGTAATGTTTATTCATCAGTAAACTCTATACTTAGTTAATATTGCCAACTAGCTTATAGGTCAATGTGGTTCACTGTTGTAAATGTGTTATTCATTAATGTATTAAAATGTAAAATAGATTTAAATTCTGTTTAACACTTATTGCAGTTAGTTAAATATCCTATCGGGAATACAAATATCAAATAAAAATCAACGAAGGTAAGTGAATATCTAGCATTCATAACAAAAGTTAAACTAAGCCCGAAAGACGAGTAAAAGCGAACCATCACACTCAATATTTCAAATTAAACTTCAATATAAAATCGACACTTTATTTTAATTTTACAAATTGTTTAATAGGTATCAATGGTTCTTAGAAAGCATTGTCTACCCAACATATAGTCGCAATGCTATTTAAAAAGGGCCATCGAAACTTCATAAGTAAATACAAACTGTAATGTTCGTGTACACAGCTTTAGTTCAAGTTCTCTTATAGTCAGGAATCGACCCAATGGGTCGTTTGTGTCGGATGTATGGTTAAGCTTAAATTTGGTAAGTACTTGATGTAGAGAAAAAATAGATATTTTTTATTAGTATAGGTAGGATTAAAACGACCGCGATGTGCGGTAGAAAAACGACCCATTGGGTCGATATTAAGTTGTTAGCTGTATAGGGAAGTTTTGCACATTAAATCAATTTTATTTATTTTCCTTTGTCTATTTTCTATTTCTGAAGTTCAAGCCAATCGGTTGATTTTGGTTACTAGGGTACTTTCAGAAGAAGTAGTGAAACGTAACTTTGATGGCAAAGAAGATCCAAGATTAAAGCCCTTCAAACTAGAAAAGTCGAATGCTTGTGGTATACAGTTTGTTAAGCTTTATGTTGAAAGCGTTTTAGATGGAAACTTCGATGAGCAAGTCATAGATGCACATGTGATTATAGGCGAGTGGTGCGGACAACCATTTAAACCCTTTCAAGAATATGTTGTAAGATTATTTGATAAAGAAGACTCAATCGTTTCAATACACCATACTCAATTAGATGGTTGGGAGGTGTTCAATCTATATAGTATTAACAAGCTTTCAAATAACGAGAGAGCTTTAACCGAAGACTGGCACATTAAGCATTTTGAACATTTAACGCCTTCTGTTATTAGTGATGTTAATGGCAAGTCAGTAATTAAAATCAATGACTTAAAGGCGCAGTATACAGCTAACAAGAGAATGAATGGTGATTCACTTTAGTTTATCATTTTTAGTTGCAAACACCGCAACAAAACTGCCAAACTAGTTCACACATTATTCAGGCGTTATTACTGAACGTGTCATTCCACAAGTCTATACTATCAATTCTAGCTTGTACGAACGGTCGGAAATGGCACGGAAGAGACCATCGAGGTAACTCCTTTCTGTCCAATAATAAGTTAACGTAGCAATCAGGTTTTCTGATCATAACTATCTGTCAGATGAAGTCTAAAACTTTTCATCTAAACTGTAAGAACAGTTAAGCTTTTAAATCACGGGGCTTTTGACAGATTTTTTGAATCGCATATATTGCTCCACAAAATGCTCCAATACGAGATAACTCGAAAGTGAACGAAATAGAAAAGAATAATACGAATGGTGAAATTTTACTGGAGCAAGAAGTGTGTTTAAGGGTTAATTTTTATGTAAGTGCTTGAAGAGATTGGTACAACCGAGTGGATTCGAACCACCGACCCCTACCATGTCAAGGTAGTGCTCTAACCAACTGAGCTACGGTTGTATAATATAGATGTCTTGAAGACGGCGGCTATCCTAAACAGCAGACCATTAAAAAGCAAGACGTTTTTTGGTTCAATAAACTGTTTGCATAATTAGTGTACACTTATATAAATCCTTTTGAATTGATAATTGTATTTAGTCGTTATGTTCATTAATCTAAACTATCGTTTAAAACAGATAGCCTAATCTTATGACCAACAAAAGAAGTACCAAAGATAAAATATTGGATGCTGCTGAGCAATTATTTGCCTTAACGGGATTCGCAGAAACCTCTATGCGACAAATAACCAGTAAAGCAAACGTTAACTTGGCTTCAGTTAATTATCATTTTGGTTCTAAAAAAGATTTAATTCAGGCGGTAATGGACAGATATCTGTCACAGTTTATTCCACAATTGTTAAACGAATTAAATCAACTTAATAACAAACAGCCAGATTATTCTATCACCCAGCTCTTTAGCTGCTTTAAAAAGCCATTACTCGATTTAGAAAACATTAGTAAACATGGATCTGTGTTCTTTTTACAAATGTTGGGCAGAGGTTATGTGGATTATCAAGGTCATTTACGCGTTTTTATAACTGACAAATATGGTTCTGCTTTAACACACATACAGCAGTCATTTCATAAGACTAAACCCGAATTAACGCCTGCCGATTTATTTTGGCGTCTGCATTTTATATTAGGTACTTCTGTTTTTACCTTAGCGGCATCTCAAGCGTTATCAGACATTTCCAGCAAAGACTTCCATCAACAAATGAATACTGAACAAATTGTTGATGAGTTATTACCGTTTTTAGCGGCAGGGTTCATAAACTAATGATCAATCAAGCTAGTATCATGATGGACTTAGAAGGGACGGAACTTGCTGAAGATGAAATAAACATGTTAGCAAACCCACTGATTGGTGGCTTAATCCTGTTTAGTCGTAACTTTGAGAGCTCAGAACAATTACGTCAATTAATAAAAAACGTTAGAGCCGCTGCTTCTCAGCCGATTCTAATAGCGGTAGATAACGAAGGCGGCCGAGTTCAGCGTTTTAAAACCGATGAGTTTACCCACATTCCAGCTATGGGAAGTATCATGCCATCGGATCAAACAAAAGTAGACGCAGAAGTACTGCAGCAAGTAAAAGAACTCGCTTGGTTGTTGGCAAGTGAATGTTTAGCGCATGGCATCGATTTATCTTTTGCACCCGTTTTAGACTTAGAACGAGGTTCTGACGTTGTAGGTGATCGCGCCTTTCATCATGACCCACAGGTAACCATTCAATTAGCACAAAGTTGGTGTGAGGGTATGACTGAGGCGGGAATGGCTTGTGTTGGCAAACATTTCCCTGGCCATGGTTCAACAAAAGAAGACTCACATATTGCTGCGCCAAAAGACACCAGAAGTTTCCAACAAATTGAACAAAGTGATTTAGCTGTTTTTCAAGCCATGATCGCCAGCAATCACCTACAAGCTCTAATGCCAGCTCATATTGAGTTTAGCCAAGTGGATAAAAACCCCGTTGGATATAGCACAAGGTGGATACAAGACATACTTAAATCTAAGCTTGGTTTTAATGGTTTATTATTTAGTGATGACTTATCCATGATTGGCGCAGGTGAACACTTAACCTATACCCAAAGGGTGTTAAAAGCGATTAATGCAGGTTGTGACATGGTGCTTATTTGTAATAATAAACAAGCCGTGCAAGAGGTGCTAAAGGAACTCAGTCCACAAACCATACTTGGTGATTCTAAAGTACATGATTTAATGGCCAAGTCTTTTCCAAATTCGTCTGAGTTAATTCATACACAACGTTATTTTAATGCCGTTAAAATAAGCCAAACAATCAAATCTAAGAATACGGCGTAATTTTGACTGCAACTCCAGACCGTAATATTCACCTATGGCTTGCTCCTACCTTAGCGGTAGTGGCTTACTTTGTCGTTTTATGGTTTGGACATTCTTCACAAATTTCTATCACGTTAGCGATTACCATATGGGTTGGGTACTGGTGGATATCTGAGGCGATCCCAATTCCATTTACATCATTATTACCTTTTGTGTTATTACCAGCGTTTGGTGTAATTGATTATAAAGAAGCGTCTTCTTCATTAGGCAATCACGTCATCGTGTTATTAATGGGTGCATTTTTAATGGCTAAAGCGCTGGAAGCATCTGGTGTACATAAACGAATTGCGTTTAACATCATTGCGTTTATAGGCGGAACCAGTTCGTTTAGGATTGTATTGTCGTTTATGACTGCCAGTGCCTTTTTATCAATGTGGATATCAAATACCGCAACTGTATTAGCGTTGTTACCTGTCGCTACCGCAATAGGCATGTCTAGTAATGATAAACAATTTACTATTGCGTTGTTGTTAGGTTTGGCTTATTCAGCTTCTATTGGTGGTGTTGGTACTTTAATAGGCACGCCACCAAATGTAATATTTGCTTCTGTTTATGATAACTTTTCTGGGCATGAATTTGGCTTTGTACAGTGGATGAAAATTGGTGTCCCTGTGGTAATTGTTACCATACCTGTAGTGGCATATTGGCTAACGAGAGGAACTAAACTAACAACACAAATAACGTTGCCACAAATGTTTCAATGGTCGACAAGCGAAAAACGAGTGTTAACGATATTTGGAATAATCGCTTTGTTGTGGATCACCAG
Source organism: Psychrosphaera sp. F3M07 (assembly GCF_018860345.1). Classification (GTDB taxonomy): domain Bacteria; phylum Pseudomonadota; class Gammaproteobacteria; order Enterobacterales; family Alteromonadaceae; genus Psychrosphaera; species Psychrosphaera aquimarina. The sequence goes on from NZ_JAHKPJ010000021.1 coordinate 338,219, forward strand.
AAACAACCCATTTGGTGGTTGGTCAGAATTAATTGGTATTTCGTCAATTGGCGATGCCACCATAGCTTTATTAGGTGTTGTATTAATGGCCACAGTAAAAGGTGACCAACAAGTACCTTTGTTAACCTGGGATAAAGCCAAAACAATCCCTTGGGATATGTTGTTATTATTCAGTGGGGGAATTTGTCTTGCCAAAGGGTTTAGTGCGTCAGGTTTAAGTGAGTTAATTGGTCAGTTACTTTCTTCTACGTTAGATTTACCGATATTTTGGGTGTTATTAATCTTAACAATTTCGTTATCTTTTTTAACTGAAGTTACATCAAATACTGCAACAGCAACCTTATTTATGCCAATTCTAGCAAGTGTGGCATTAACTAAAGGTTTACCACTAGAGTTAATAATGATCCCTGCGGTGATTTCATGTAGTTTTGCCTTTTGTTTACCGGTTGCTACAGCACCAAATTCTATTGTGTTTGCCTCTGGGCAGATCACCATTAAAGACATGGCAAAAAACGGCATTATGCTTAACTTTATTGGTGGCTTTATCGTGTCCACTGTATGTTGGGCACTTATTTAACAACACTTTAAATATCGTTATAGCCAAAAGTCTAATATAACCATTCAGCTTTTTTCTTTATTGTTAAATCCATATAAAGATTGAGGATATACCTGATGAGTTACCAAAGTGAATATCTACGCGCTAAAAACAACCCAACTCAATACTGGCAAGAACAGGCAAAGTTAATTGATTGGTTTCAAGCGCCAACCAATATACTTAGCCAAGACCAAGATGATTTCTATCATTGGTACGCGGATGGTTCACTCAATACATCGTATCTTGCACTTGATTATCATGTTAAACAGGGCCGCGGCGAACAAACGGCATTGATATATGACTCACCTGTTACCAATACCAAAGAAAAATACAGTTATGCTGAGTTAACGGTTTTAGTGGCTAAATTTGCTGACGTACTTGCAAAACAAGGTGTTACTAAAGGGGATAGAGTCTTAATTTATATGCCAATGATCCCACAGGCCGCTATTGCAATGTTAGCTACTGCAAGACTTGGTGCCATTCATTCCGTGGTGTTTGGTGGTTTTGCACCACACGAATTAGCGGTAAGAATTGATGATGCAACGCCAAAAGTCGTTGTAGCAGCAAGTTGTGGTGTCGAAATTGAAAAGGTAATTGCTTATAAGCCTATGATCGACAAAGCATTTGACGATGCGATACATAAACCAGACACCTGCATTGTATATCAAAGAGACTTAGTCAAAGCAGATTTACTTCCTAATCGGGACATTGACTGGCAACAGGCCATGATTAACGCAACAGAACATGAACCGGTTCCAGTACTGGGCAAGGACCCACTTTATATTCTATATACCTCAGGCACCACAGGTAAGCCTAAAGGTGTTGTTAGGGAAAATGGCGGACATGCCATTGCAATGAAATATTCGATGGATATTAATTACGGAGTAAAACCTGGCGACGTATTTTGGGCTGCGTCAGATGTGGGATGGGTAGTTGGACATTCGTACATTGTTTATGGGCCTCTAATCAGTGGTTGTGCCACGGTTTTATATGAAGGTAAACCAATTAAAACTCCGGATGCTGGTGCATTTTGGCGCGTATGTGAAGAATATAATGTAAATGTATTATTTTCCGCACCAACCGCTTTTAGGGCAATCCGTAAAGAAGATCCTCACGGAAATGAATTATCTAAATACAACTTACCATCGTTAAAACGTCTTTACTTAGCGGGTGAACGATTAGACCCAGCGACATACCATTGGTTAAAAGACATTACGCACCTTCCAGTAATCGATCATTGGTGGCAAACCGAAACGGGGTGGCCTATAGCAGGTATACCAGTGGGTTTAGATACAATGGAGCCTAAAGAAGGATCAGCGGGTGTCGCCACACCTGGATATCAAATTGAGATATTAGACCCAGATGGCGTACCGGTTAATAAGGGCGAATCAGGTTACATTGCAATAAAACTCCCATTGCCACCTGGTTGTTTACCGACAATCTGGAATGACCCAGAACGATTTAAAGTAGGGTACTTGAATAGTTTTCCTGGTTACTATGTAACTGGCGATGGGGGATATATTGATAAAGATGACTATCTTTTCATTATGGGACGAACAGATGACGTCATTAATGTGGCTGGACATCGTTTATCAACGGGTGAAATGGAAGAAGTTATATCTAACCATAAAGATGTAGCGGAATGTGCCGTTGTTGGTATTAAGTGTAAATTAAAAGGGCAAGTCCCTTTAGCACTTATTGTTTTGAAAAATGGCTGTGAGCAAACTACGGAAGTACATAAAGTGCTTAAAGAGTTAATCCGTGACCAAATAGGCGCTATCGCTTCGTTGAAAGAAGTACTAACCATAGATAGGTTACCTAAGACTCGATCTGGGAAAATACTAAGGAAAGTTATGCGACAAATGATAGATGGTGAGGAAGTTCAAGTACCATCAACGATTGATGATATGAGTATACTGGACGAACTTAAAATAAGTTTTCGAGTGCTAACATAATGTAAACATACAAGATCAAAAAAGGGCAGTTACGTACTGCCCTTTAAACTATCTGTGATTTACGCTAATTCAGCTAAACACATTTCTTCAGTGATTTGTTCACACCATTGTTTAACACGCGTTTCCGTTAACTCAGGTTGTCTATCTTCATCAATTCCAAGACCTACAAAATGATTGTCGTCCGCTAAACCTTTTGAAGCAACAAAGTCATAACCGTCTGTAGACCATTGACCCATTACGATTGCGCCTTTAGCTTCTACGATATCACGCACCATGCCCATGGCATCTAAGAAATATTCAGCGTAATCTTCTTGGTCACCACAACCAAAAATAGCGACCAATTTGCCATCGAAGTCTATTTCTTCAAGCTCTGGGAAAAAGTCATCCCAATCACACTGAGCTTCACCGTAATACCAAGTCGGGATGCCGAATAATAATAAATCATATTCTGCAATTTCTTCTTTGGTACTTTTAGCTATGTCATGAACATCAACTAAACCTTTACCTAATTGCTTTTGGATAAGTTTTGCAACATGTTCAGTGTTTCCGGTATCACTACCAAAATAAATGCCTACACTAGCCATTTGGTTAACCCTTTTATAAATTTTTTAATGAATTGTTTATTAATTCTGCTAAAAGCTCACTTCGGCTTATGCCTTGCTCTGCAGCGATCACAGAGGCTTTATCATAAGTTTCTCTGTGTAATTTAATCTCTACTCGTTTAAGACCGTTTTGTTTATCGCGGGTTAACTGATTTTTTTTATTAATCCGCATTTGCTGCTCACGACTGTAAGGTGAGCTTTTTGGTCTACCACGTTGTTTCTCTGTTGCAAATAAATCGATAGTGGCTCTATCTACACTTACTTTTGCCATTATGCCAGTCCATTCATCTGCCAATATACTTGGATTAGGCCTTTAGCCACAAAACCAAAACACCCTAAAAATAAAACTAACCAAACAAATAATTTTCCGTAATAAGGCACTTCACCTTTATTTAGAACATCTTTAATCGCCATACCGATAAAGAAAAATATACCGGCGAAAAATAAATTTAAGCCAATAATCTCAACTATCTCAAATTGTTCAGGCGTCATAGAATCTCATTATCCATTTTTTATATATCTTACTTAATAACTAATAGTTTTATCCTGATCTGGATCATGATTTAAGTTATCTGACCCAAACGGCGCGGGAGTGTAGCAAATATAACGATATAATTCAGCAACTATGCTAAAAAATCTCGACATATTTTTATAAACGCCGTAGGTTTCTCCGCATGAAGCCAATGTCCGGCATTTTGGATGACTTTTACACTGGTGTTTTGGAAACGCGTTACTATTTTATTTTTATGTTCAGGCAGAACATAATTGGAGTTGCCGCCTATTATATATAGGGTTGGCCCTGGGTAGGTTAACAATGAGTTGCCTTTGATTAAGTTTTCATAACTGAGCTCTAAGGCGTTAAGATCAAAGCGCCATTTCCATCCTGATTGAGGTTTTTCTGCCCGCGTTAAGCTTTTCAATAAAAACCCTCTGACCCCAACATCATCTATAAATTGGCTTAACGTTTCATTTGCTTGCTGACGATTTTCTAAGGTATCTAGGTTAATGGAATTTAATCCTTCTAGGATATGATTATGACGACTTTCATATTGAACAGGCGCAATATCCGCGACTATTAATTTATCTACTCTGGCATTTTCTAGCAGTGCAATTTCCATTGCTATTTTTCCGCCTAAAGAATGTCCCAATAAACTAAATTGCGTAAGACCTTGTTGATCAGCAAATTCAAGTACCGCCTTAGCCATATTGTTTAACGTAAGAGGATCTGGTGTACTAGAGTCACCATGAGCAGGGGCATCTATTAGGTATATTTTATATTGGTCTGATAACGATTTAGCAATCTGTTTTAGATTGTCAGAAGTGCCAAATAAACCATGAATAACGATCAAAGGTTTGCCTTGACCTAATACTTGATGGGCGATTGTCATGTGTATATCCAATTTTTAGGGAGAGAAATTTAAATTAATTATTCTATCTAGACCAGAAGTAAGGTATTTTCTTATAGCGATTAACAATATGCAATTGAACTTTAATACAAAAATGCATTGTATTAGATGTTTTCAATTCGTTGTTAACCATTATTTCAATCTGACTTTCTCAAACTTTTAGATCCAAATTATGAAAAACATTCAAATCGAAGAAGACTTATATCACTACATAGCATCACAAACTCAGAACATAGGTGAAAGTGCCTCTGAGATATTAAGACGCTTATTATTGGGCGATGCCAATGCGCCTACACCTGAAATTGCTGAAGCAAATACTCCACCAGTTAAACAACAAGACGTTAAAACTGAAGTTGAAGAAGGCTCAGTTTTTAACTTTATAAATCAAGAAGAAGTCACGACACAAAAAGGTGCCGTTGGTCGATTTTTGTTTTTGTTAGCGGCATTACACCGTGCACATCCAACAAACTTTAAAAAAGTGTTAGAAGTAAAAGGGCGTGAACGAGATTATTTTGCAACCAGTTCGGAAGAATTAGAAGCTCACGGAAGCAGTATAAAACCAAAAATCATTCCAGATAGTTCGTTTTGGGTTGTAACCAACAACAATACACCTAGAAAGAAACTGATCATTAACGGAGCAGCTTTGGCGCTTGGTTATAGTGAAGAAGAAGCTGAAAAATTACGAGACTTCATCTAAAAGAATATTTAAAGGAAGATAACGTGGCAAATCATCCCAATGCTGGTAAACCGGCTCAAAAATCAGATTTAATTAATGTACCAAGATTGATGTCTAGCTATTACTTAAATGAGCCTGACATTGTTAAATATCCAGAACAGAAAGTGGCTTTTGGTACTTCTGGTCATAGAGGTAGTGCATTAAAAACAACATTTAATGAATCTCATATTTTGGCAGTTACACAAGCTATTTGTGATTATCGTAAAGATAAACATTATGAAGGTCCGTTATTTTTGGGCTTTGATACTCATGCGTTATCTGAGGCTGCGTTTAATTCAGCAATAGAAGTATTAGTGGCGAATGAGGTTGAAACTATTGTTCAAACAGGACGTGGTTTTACCCCAACACCCGTTATTTCTAACTTAATAATTCAATACAATAAAACACATCCTTCCTTTTTATCAGACGGTATTATTATCACACCGTCCCACAACCCACCTGAAGATGGCGGAATAAAATACAATCCTCCACACGGTGGACCAGCAGATTCTGATATCACCGATTGGATACAGGATAGAGCAAATCAGTTATTAATTGATGATTTAGCCGATGTACAAATTTATCCTTTTTCTCAAGCTTGGAAAACAGGTTATGTGAAAGAGCAGAATTTCATTGAACAATATGTTGAAGGTCTAAATTCAGTTATTGATTTTGAAGCAATCAAAAATGCTGGGGTTAAGTTGGGTGTCGATCCTTTAGGTGGAGCGGGTATTGATTATTGGCCTGTGATCAAAGAGACCTATGGCATAGACCTAACTTTAGTTAATGACAATCTAGATCCTACTTTTGGATTTATGACGCTAGACAAAGATGGGAAGATCCGTATGGATTGTTCATCGGAGTGCGCCATGGCCAGCCTTATCGGTTTAAAGGATGATTATGATATCGCGGTTGCTAACGACCCTGATTATGACCGACACGGTATTGTTACTAATACTCACGGCTTAATGAACCCAAATCATTATTTATCTGTGTGTATTGATTATTTAAGTAAACACAGACCTGACTGGGATCCAACATTCAAAATTGGTAAAACTTTAGTTAGTACATCACTTATTGATAGGGTAGCCGCTGCCAATAACAAACAAGTTTTAGAAGTTCCGGTTGGTTTTAAATGGTTTGTTGATGGCTTAACCAATCATCATATAATGTTTGGTGGTGAAGAAAGCGCTGGTGCCAGCTTCTTAACTAAGTCTGGCGATGTTTGGACAACAGACAAAGACGGTATTATCTTGGCTTTATTAGCTGCGGAAATACTTGCAGTTACAGGTAAAAATCCATCACAGTATTATGATGAGCTAACTGAGTTACACGGCAAACCCATTTATAAACGTATTGACGCACCAGCTAACCCTGAACAAAAGTCAGTATTAAGTAATTTAGAACCTTCGGATATAACTTCTACCGAACTAGCCGGTGAAAAAATTGAAGCCATTTTGACTGAAGCGCCAGGTAATGGTGCATCAATTGGTGGCTTAAAAGTAGTCACTAAAAACGGTTGGTTTGCCGCTAGACCTTCTGGTACAGAAAATATCTACAAGATCTATATGGAAAGCTTTTCAGGTGAGCAGCATTTAGCCGCTATAGAACAAGAAGCTCAAGCTATTGTTTCTCAAGCTTTCACTTCTGCAGGGTTATAAACGACAATCCTTGTCTAAATATAACGTTTTGCAAACGTATGTAGCATAAAAACAGCCTATATCCACTTGGTATAGGCTGATGTTACCTATATTCTTATGTCATATCTTCAATAACAACAGCATTGTATTATCAACCTTCCTAGTTAATATAAATGTCACAGTCTGGTGATAGTTTAAAGTGAACGGCTGAATAATATGGACAATATAACGCTAAATTAATATAAGAGTGAAATCATGACTAAGGCTAAAGAAACCGAAATGGCTATTGGTAAAATAACACCAAAGCAATTTAAAGAGTCGATTATAAAACACCTGAACAGTACTTTTGGTACTGATATCAATAAAGCCAGCAAAAAGGCTTGGTGGAATGCGACATCTGCTGCGTTAAACGAATTTGTATATGACCGTCTAAGCCAAACCCAAAAAACACATTTTGAAAAAGATACACGAGCTGTACATTATTTTTCACTAGAGTTTTTAATGGGCCGTTTAACTGGGAATAACTTACATAATTTAGGTTTATTTGAAACCGCCAAAAAAGCATTAACAGAATTAGACATAGATATTAATACGTTAGTGGATGAAGAAGAAGACATGGCTTTGGGTAACGGCGGTTTAGGTCGTCTTGCAGCTTGTTTTATCGACTCATTAGCGACTATGGAACTACCAGCTATTGGTTATGGTATTCATTACGAACATGGTTTGTTCCGTCAAGAATTTAAAGATGGTCACCAAATAGAACGCCCAGATAGTTGGCGTGAATACGGCAATCCATTTGAGATCTGCCGTCCTGAAAGCATCCAAGATATACCTGTTTATGGTTATGTTGAAACCAAATTTAATGACGCAGGAAAAGTCGTTAAAGAATGGCATCCGGGTCGAATCATTAAAGGGGTTCCTTGGGATGTACCTGTGGTTGGCTATTCTGGTAAAACGGTCAACGTATTACGTTTGTGGGAAAGTAGAGCAACTAACTTCTTTAACTGGGATGTATTTAACTCTGGTGGTTATCATGATGCACATAAAGAAAATGTTGAATCAGAAACCATTTCTAAAGTGTTATACCCAAATGATGAAACTGATGCCGGTAAAGAGTTACGTTTAATCCAACAATACTTTTTCTGTGCGTGTTCATTAAAAGACATTATCCGTCGTTACAAACGTGCTCATGCTGATGATTGGAGCAATTTCAGTGCTCAAGTAGCGGTACAGTTAAACGACACACATCCGGCTATAGCCATTCCAGAATTAATGCGTATTTTAATTGACCGCGCAGATATGGATTGGGATCAAGCATGGAAAATTTGTCGTGAAACCTTCTCATATACCAACCACACGTTATTACCAGAAGCGTTAGAAAAATGGTCAGTGCGTTTATTTGAGAAAGTTTTACCTCGTCATCTTGAGATTATTTATGAGATAAACCGTCGTTTCTTAGAAAACGAAGTCGATGCTAAATGGCCAGGTGACAACGCCATTAAATCTAAATTATCCATAATAGAAGAAGGTCACGAACGTATGGTTCGTATGGGTAATTTATCAGTAATTGGTTCAAATAAAGTTAACGGTGTGGCTGAAGTACATTCAGCTTTAGTTAAATCTGACCTTTTCCCTGAATTTAACGCCTTGTGGACAGATAAATTCACTAACGTGACAAATGGTGTTACTCCACGAAGATGGTTAAAAGCCTGTAATCCAGCATTATCTAAATTGATTGATAAAACGGTTGGCGATCAGTGGCCAACTAACCAAGAAATTCTAAGAGATTTAGACAAAAAAGCCGATGATGCTAAATTTCAAAAAGCATACATGGACATTAAACACGAAAACAAAGTGGCATTAACTAAAGTCATTAAAGAGTTAACCGACGTTGATGTAGATCCAAGTGCTATTTTTGATATTCAAATCAAACGTTTACACGAATACAAACGCCAACATTTAAACTTGTTACATATAATGGCCTTGTACCGTCGTTTATTGCAAAACCCAACAATGGATATGGTACCTCGAGTCTTTATCTTTGGTGCAAAAGCAGCGCCGGGTTATAAACTTGCAAAAGACATCATCTACGCAATCAATAAAGTAGCGGATAAGGTTAATAATGACGAGCGCATTGGTGGTAAATTAAAAGTTGTATTTTTACCTAACTACCGTGTGTCGTTAGCTGAGAAAATGATCCCAGCTGCCGACGTATCAGAGCAAATATCTACGGCAGGTAAAGAAGCATCAGGTACTGGTAATATGAAGTTGGCGTTAAACGGCGCAATTACAATCGGAACACTGGACGGCGCTAACATCGAAATTGCTGAAGAAGTGGGCGAAGAAAACGTTGTGATCTTTGGATTAACCGTTGATGAAGTTAAAGCGCTTAAGAAACAAGGTTACAACCCTTGGGATTACTATTACGGTAACGAAGAAATTAAAGCGGTATTGGATTGGTTTGATACTGATTATTTCACACCGGGTAAACCTGGTGAGTTATCGTCAATTAAAAACAGCTTTTTAGATGGTGGTGATCCATATTTATGTTTAGCTGACTTTGAATCTTATTCAGAAGGTCAAAAAGAAATCGAAGCTAAATACAAAGACAAAAAAGGGTGGGCGCGTAGTGCAATTTTAAATACCGCTTATATGGGTAAATTTAACTCAGACCGCTCAATTCAAGACTATGTTGACCGTATATGGAAGTTAAAATCGTGCACGGTTAAGTAACTCTAACGGTTTTGTAAACACAAACTGTAAATTAAATAAGCCATCAACTCCATGATGGCTTTTTTTTATTCTGGATTTGTAACGTACTTAAAACATAAATATGGCAAAATAGGGGACTTTTGATAAATCGAAACAAGCATCACAGTATTTATGAATAAAATATCCAACAATGACTTTTTAGCGTTAACTTGTGCAAATGAATATTATTTAACACCATTTAGTATTGACCATCCCCAGTGTGATATCGATATATTAGCCACCGGTGTTATCTATTTTTGTCCAAAAAACATAATCGATAATCAACGAAAAAAAGCCATTGTTATATCGTGTGCGATCCACGGCAATGAAACGGCTCCAATTGAAATATGTAATGACATTATTAGTGATTTATTAAGTAATAACATTAACTTACAGCACCCAACACTTTTTATATTTGGTAATCCCCCAGCTATTAATATTGGTGAACGCTTTGTTGAAGAAAATTTAAATCGTTTATTTAGTGGAATGCGTTCATCAGATAACAATGATTATGACCCAACACTTAATAAAGAAAGGGCCAGAGCAGCAGAATTAGAAAACTTTGTTACTGAGTTTTATCAAAAACACCCAGATGCAGAACGTACCCATTATGACTTGCACACTGCAATTCGTGACTCGGCACATGAGAAGTTTGCTGTTTATCCATTTATACACGGCAAACCTTGGCATAGAGAGCAATTTGAAATTGTAAGAAGTATGGGCGTTACCACATTTTTATTAATGCAAAAACCCGCTACAACTTTCAGTTACTATTCTTCAAATATCCACGGCGCCCATTCTTTTACTATCGAATTAGGTAAAGTAAGACCGTTTGGTGAAAATGATCAAACTAAATTTGCAGCTTCAAAACAAACCATCATAAACCTTATCTCTGGACAAGAAGTGGATATTCATCAATTTGATGCTAGCAATTATCAATTTATGTCTGTTTATAAAGAAGTAGTTAAACATAACGATTCGTTTAAATTAACATTCTCCGATGACGTCGCTAACTTCACCGCGTTTAATCAAGGGGATGTATTTGCTATTGAAGATGATATAGAGATCAAAGCGGATACCAATGGAGAAGCGATTGTGTTTCCTAATGCTAATGTAGCTAACGGACAACGTGCGATGTTAACTGTGATCCCCGTGAATATTGATAACAACTTAGTTTAAGTTTATATGTGGAAAGGCTAACGAGTAAATAAATTCGCTTAGCCTTATAGCTTTACTGACTTTTAAGCCAGTTCATAGCCGCTTCAATATTATCGAAGTTTTGTGCATTTTGAGAACGTCTAGCCGGGGTTCGGCTCTCCAAAATAGCTAAATGTGCAGAAGATTGAATCACTAAGGCTTTTGCCACCATTTTTTGAGTATTTAGCCAAACATTACACTCGTTGATCTTTTCAAACACATCAGGGGTTCCCCCTTCAGTTTCTAAATAATTAAAAAGCAACTTAAAGTCATTTCCGTCAAAATTTTCAATTTCAGACTTTAATTGTGCAATCGTTTTTACAATACCTTCTTTGTTAAAAGCCCCAATAGCTTTAATTGTGATTATGTCGCCTATAACTGTTATTAGCGTTTTTCCATGTTCTATTGTCATACAACGTCTCTAAGAGTTGATAACCACGTATTACTTGAACTGACAATTCAAATTGTGTCACTCAGTGGTTTACATTAACTAATTACATCAAATTTGTAATATTAATAAGAATTTAACAGGTGCATTCAATAGAAACAATGCGCATACCTAACTAATCAATATTTAAATTAAACATCAACTTTCTGTTTAAATAATCATCATATAAACCTGCATAATTATGCTTTCACGGCCAAAGTGGCAATTTTTCTTAACAGTTTTGATTTCTAAACTATTTACTCTAAATTCCTACTAAATTGAATTGCCTGTTACGTAAAGGTAAAGTCGCGCCAAATTCGGTTAATAACAATAATTCAGCACATCAACAATTGCCTAGTTAGACTAGAATTAAGGCATCGTCGCTGATACAGGAGTACTTCCCTTATGGGTAAGCTTAATAATGTCGAAAATCCTAATAATATAAACCGCAGCGATACTTTATCGCTTGAGTTTGTGTCTGAGAACGCTTTATCTATACCTGCATTTAAAATGATGGATGCCAACGGTGACTTGTATGAAGGTGCAGCCAAATCCACATTAGATAAAGCCACAGCATTACGAATATATGAAACTATGCGCTTTGTGCGTGTGTTAGACGAACGTATGTTAGCGGCACAACGTCAGGGACGTATTAGTTTTTACATGCAATGTTTAGGTGAAGAAGCGGCCGTTACTGCAAGTGCAGCCGCTTTAGAAGACAAAGACATGATCTTTGCGCAATACCGTGAACAAGCAGCTTTAGCTTACCGTGGTTTTTCTCTTGAAAACTTCATGAATCAAAATTTCTCAAACTCAAAAGATTTAGGAAAAGGCCGTCAAATGCCTATCCATTATGGTTCTAAAGAATTGAACTACATGACTATATCTTCACCTTTAGGTACACAAATACCACAAGCGACGGGTTATGCTTATGGCCAAAAATTAGATGGCAACGGGGCTTGTTCAATTTGCTACTTTGGTGAAGGTGCAGCTTCAGAAGGTGATTTCCATGCAGGCCTGAATATGGCCGCAGTGCATAAAGCACCGGTATTGTTCTTTGCTCGAAATAATGGTTATGCCATTTCAACACCGGCCAGTGAGCAATTTAAAGGAGACGGTATTGCTTGTCGTGGTGTGGGTTACGGGATGAAAGCCATAAGAGTAGATGGTGTGGATACGTTAGCCGTTTATGAAGCGGTTAAGATGGCACGTGAATATGCTGTCACTCATAACGAACCAGTATTAATCGAATCTATTGCTTACCGATTAGCAGCGCATTCTAGTTCTGATGATCCATCAGGTTATCGTTCAAAAGACGAAGAAGAAAATTTCCGTCAAAATTGCCCAATTGCGCGTTTTAAATCGTATCTATTAAAACAAGGTTGGTTAGACGAAGCTGAAGACGAAAAAGCTAAAGAAGCAATTCGTCAACAAGTGTTAGAGGCTTTAAAAGTATCTGAAAAAGTCGATATGCCAGCGTTAGAAGAAATTGTTACCGATGTTTATGAGCAAGTACCATTACATTTACAAGAGCAATACGAACAACTTAAACAACATATTCTTAAGTATCCAGATGCTTATCCAGCCACGGCCGCAAGAATTAAAACTACACCTGCGGAGGTTAAATAATGTCTAAAATGAATATGTTACAAGCAATCAACTCTGCAATTATGCTGGCGATGGAAGAGAACCAACGTTCTTGTGTATTTGGTGAAGATGTTGGCCACTTTGGTGGCGTATTTAGAGCAACAAGTGGTTTACAAGAAAAGTTTGGAAAAGACCGTGTATTTAATACGCCACTTGTAGAACAAGGCATTATGGGATTTGCTAATGGGTTAGCGGCTTTGGGTTATACCACCATCGCTGAAATTCAGTTTGCTGATTATATTTTCCCAGCGTTTGACCAAATAGTGAATGAAACAGCCAAGTTCCGTTACCGCTCAGGAAATGAGTTTAATGTTGGCAACTTAGTCATCCGTACACCTTACGGTGGTGGTATTGCCGGTGGTTTATATCACTCACAATCACCGGAAGCCTACTTTGCACACACTCCAGGTTTACAGTTGGTATTCCCACGTAATGCTTATCAAGCTAAAGGTTTGTTAACTTCGTGTATTGAATCTAATGATCCTGTGATCTTTTTTGAACCTAAACGCCTTTATCGTGCATCGGTCGGCGAAGTTCCAGAAGAAAAGTATTCAATACCGCTAGGTAAAGCAGAAGTGGTAAAACAAGGTACGGATGTATCTTTGTTAGCTTGGGGCGCTCAAGTTGAAATCATTGAAAAAGCGGCAGCGATGGCGGAAGAAGATGGCATCTCTTGTGAGATCATTGACTTACGCACAGTATTACCTTGGGACAAAGAGACGGTCGTTAACTCTGTAATTAAAACAGGACGTTTAATTGTCTCTCAAGAAGCACCTATCACATCAGGTTTTGCATCAGAAATTAGTGCAACTATCCAACAAGAGTGTTTTTTACACCTTGAATCTCCAATAGACAGAGTGTGTGGTCTGGATACTCCGTATCCATTAGCTCACGAAAAAGAATATATGGCCGATCATCTAAAAGTTTATGAAGCCATTAAACGTTCTGTTAATTATTAAGTCAGTGTAGGAGAAGATAATGAGTAAAGATTTTATATTACCCGACATTGGTGAAGGTATTGTTGAATGTGAAGTGGTTGAATGGTTGGTAGCTGAAGGTGACACCATAGTTGAAGATCAGCCTGTTTGTGATGTCATGACTGATAAAGCGTTAGTGCAAATTCCAGCCATGAGTGATGGTGTTGTTACGAAACTGTATTATCAAAAAGGCGAGATAGCCCAAGTACATCAACCTTTGTTTGCAGTGTCTTCTGCCCAAGAGTCTGCCCAAGAAGTTAGTCCAGCCCAAGGTGTGGTAGAACAAATCATGGACCACGCACCAGTAAAACCAACTAATTTAACCGTTAATGAAGTAGTAGAAGACTTTTTATTACCGGATATAGGCGAAGGTATTGTTGAGTGTGAAGTCGTAGATTGGTTAGTTGCCGAAGGTGATGAAGTTAAAGAAGATCAAGCTATTTGTGATGTCATGACTGATAAAGCGTTAGTGCAAATTCCTGCAAAGTCAGATGGCATAATAGAAAAACTGTATTACGAAAAAGGTGAAATTGCGAAAGTACATCAACCTTTATTTGCTATAGCCATTAAAGGTTCAACGGCTGTTGCTGAACCTAATGTGGTTGCTAATGTTTCTCAATCCAAACCAACGACGGCAGTGTTAGATAAAGAGAGTAGTAATGTAGTTGCCATATCGACAACTGCGTCCTCTGCAAAACTAAACAACTCAGGTCAGTTAGTTACTCAAAAAGCCGTTGCATCTCCGGCGGTGAGACGCTTAGCACGTGAAATGAATCTTGATATCAGAACTGTAAATGGCTCAGGTGCTAAAGGCCGTGTATATAAAGAAGATCTAGTAGCGCATACTCAACAAGCGCAAACACCATACGTAGCAGCCTCAGTTATTCAACAGCAACCTCAAGCTGAGCTAACACAAAATACTAGTGATTCGAGTTATATTGAACCAATCAAAGGCATTAAAGCAGTTATGGCTAAAGCCATGCAAACGTCTGTTTCAACTATTCCGCATTTTACATTTTCAGATGAAATTGATTTAACTGAAATCGTTAAATTACGTAAACAGTTAAAACCTGAATATGAAAAACAAGGCATTAAATTAACGATGATGCCGTTTTTCATGAAAGCTATGTCATTAGCAATTAAGCAATTTCCAGTAATGAACTCGCAACCAAATGACGACTGCACTGAGTTAACTTATTTTAACGATCATAATATTGGTATGGCCGTAGACTCTAAAGTTGGTTTATTGGTACCGAATATTAAATCTTGTCAAAACAAGAGCATTAAAGAAATTGCGATTGCGGTAATGGAAATGACGGAATTAGCTAGAGAAGGCCGTTTGTCTCCTGATAAATTAAAAGGTGGCACTATTTCAATTTCTAATATTGGTGCGTTAGGCGGTACAACAGCAACACCTATTATTAATAAACCAGAAGTGGCTATTGTTGCCTTAGGTAAAATGCAAACTTTACCTAGGTTTAATGATAAAGGTGAAGTAGAAGCACGCCAACTAATGAACGTAAGTTGGTCTGGTGATCATCGAGTGATTGATGGCGGTACAATTGCTCGATTTAATAACCTTTGGACTCAATATTTACAAAACCCAAGCTCTATGATCATGGATATGATCTAAAAAAGAGTAAAACCGAGTTGATGTTGAAACGCTCAGTGGTGTTAATTGCATATTGTGATTAACATTCTGGGCGTTTTTTTATCTTTGTTATCAAAGTCAGTTTCTCTCAATTGAATTCATTAACCATTAAGTGCAATACTGTTAGTAATTAATATTAAGGTGTTCTTGAAAGTTGGAATCAAATCTAAAGAATTTTTACATCGCTGATGAACAGTCAATTTACTTATTATCAGCTAATGACGCCAAAAAATTAAGAGATTGGGTAGAGCTATGTAAAACCCAGCTACGAAAAATGGGCTATTCCAATGTTGAAATGATTGGTAAAGGCGCGTTTGGTTTTGTTTTTGTAGGTACCGACAAAAACCAAACCGAACGTGTATTTAAATTTTCACGGATCACGCTAGCGCAAAACATAAGAGAACGTTTAGAAGAAGAAGGGTACATGTTAAATCTTCTAAATCACCCCAATATTCCCGCTTTTATCGACTTTCAAAGTATAAAGAAACAGGGCATTTTAGTAATGCACCGGGGTAAAGGCATTGATTTACACGAACTTTCCAAACTACGTGGGCGCTTGCCTGTAAGTACTGTGATTAAAATTGCGATTCAACTGGCTAATATTATCAAGTACTTACGTAATTTCACTATGTTAAGTGCAAGTGGTCAATTTGAAAACAAACCTATTGTACATGGCGATATTAAACCGTCTAATTTGATGTGGGATGAGGTAACCGAAACGTTATCGTTAATTGATTGGGGCTCCTGTGTGTTTGCTCAACTAGATGAAAACGCACAACCTGTAGTCAATAATGTAATGGAGTTAATGTCTGCAGATATGCAAAATACCAATGCACGTTTGGGTGATGTCTATTTTATTGGTGATGAGCAATTAAATGGTGCGTTATCTAATACCCGTTTTGATGAACAAGGCGCTGCAGCAACACTTTACGCAATCGCATCAAATCAAAACTGCCGATACGGTTACAAAGCCATTCCTCCATCGTCATTAGGTTTACCTAAGGCTTTTGCTCAAACCCTTAATCATTTATTAAGTCACGACGAAGAATTAAAATGCCATGCCGGCGATCAATTTATTAATCATGTTCAACAAATGGAAAATTGGTATTTACCTGTTCTGGAACTGGAACCCGAGAGCGCCTACATCCCAATTTGGAATAAACGGTCTAATACTAAATTAGATACAGTGGTCTATTCATCTCGTAAGTCATTTCTGCGCCAACAGGGCATCCATAGCGCGCTTTATGGTGTCAAAGATGCTCAGCTAGATAAGTACTATAAAAACTATCTACAAGGCATGGGAGACAACGAGAAAGCGTTTGTCGCAACAGTAAGTCGGTTAAGTGAATTTCCAATTGTAGGTGGTTTTGCAATACATTGGTTAGAAGATGGAGTGTATGTTGATTCAAACTTAAATTTGTTTGACGATGTGTATCGAAAAAGTGTTACTGAAACGGTGAATAATATTATTGATATTGCCCGTTCATTGGATCTTAGAGACGGTATTTTTAAAAGTTGTTTATTTGATGCTAAAAACACGATTCACGTTGAGCGTGAAAATGAAAATCAACAATTTGAATTAACGCACATTCCAAATATACCTTTTGAAATAACTCACACACCGGAAGTTGAACAAGGTAAACAACACTCGTACTTTGAAGATGGTGATGATCCAGACGAACGTTTACGTTTACCTGAGCAGATCATGGCACATATCGTTGCACTCAATGAGATCAGACATACAGGATGTATTATCTTTGAAGTTTTACCTAAGCATTTAAAAATACATAATTATTACAATTTGTTAGACAAAACTAAGGTTGGGGAGTTTACCTTTCATTTAAATGGGATTTTACAAAATATAAAGTATATTGATGATGTTGGCGTATCTGGTTTCATGAAATTACCATATAAAGACGCAAAATTGTTTTGTTATCAAACGTGTCGCTCAGATTTATATTATCCGCAAGACCCTAAGTCGTTTATCCCGAAAAATAGCTAGTTATTTCTTCGCTAAAAATTGCTCAAATTGTTCTTTTAAATCGGTAGCTCGTTTTTTATGACCTTCACCAATTGGCATACCATCAATAATTCGAAATACATTTTTACAGCGTTCAATGTACGTCCATTTTTGTTTTGGATTTTGCTTCATTAGCGCAATCAGAACTTGCACTAAGTTTAATGCACTGCCTGTATTCATTGGGGCAATCACCAATGACTTCTCAAATAAGTCATTGGCTTCTTTCAAGTCACCACGTGAAAATGCTTCAATACCTGTTTTATTTAACAATCGCATACTGGTCATATGGTCTTTCGCCATATATTGCGCATCCATGATCATAGAACGCGTAAAGTCATCTAATTCTATTTTTGATTGTTTTATTTGTTTTACATAATCTAACGCCGTTTCAAATTCACCAATCTTTAACATTAATGAAATACTGTCGGCCAGTAGACCGGCTGGAATTTTAAAATCTGGGTCGTTAAATTTTTGCGTTAATTCAGAAAATGACTTTTTAGCTTTTAAGTTAAGTCCATTTACAGAATCTAACCGCGCTAAACATAATTGTTCAAAGTCTTCTTGATCTATATCGGTAAAGGATGAGCTATCGCGTTTGGATTGTTGTAATGCATATAACGCGTCTTGGTTATATTTTCGTTTTTTCTTTTCATCTTCTTCAAGGTCAACAATATCAATAATGTTTCTTATGTGGTTTAACAAATGACGATAATCTTTTTTAAATGAGTTAGACGTTAAATCAACCACTTGGCTGCAAGCTTTAATTGACGATTCAAAGTCTTTATTTAATTTAGCTACAGCACTTAACTTATATTGACGTGGTACTGAGAAAGGAGAGCGTTCAATACCAGAACGTACCCAATTATATGCTTGTTCTATTTCACCTTTTGCTAAGTAACAGTCGGTGATCACGTCATACGCTTCAACATTCATTTTACTTTGTAACACAGCTTCTTTGGCAAACTTAATGGATGCAAGATACTTTTTTTCGTGTTTCAAAATTTTTGATTTGTAAATTAATGCCCAATTCAAACGCTTTTTTTCTAAAAAGCTATCGATGTAATCATTTAACTCTTGGTATCGACCTAAATAGAATAATACTTGTGCTTTGTATTTGTTACAGGACGCTTTATAACGTGGATACTTGGCTATTATCTTATTGATTAGTTCTAACGATGTTTCATAATCGTTGGCATTCATACTGTGGTAAAAGGGCACAAATACCTGTTTTTTTAGCCATGATTTGGTAACGCGTTGCAGTAATAAGTTTTGAGAGAATGGCTTGACGATGTAATCGTCGGGCAACACTTCTAGTGCCCCCACGACAGCTGTAGCCTGACTTTCACCCGTTACTATGATGCAAATACTGGAGTCTGGAATTAACTTACGTTCCTTGATCTCTTCAAATAACTGTCGACCATTACGACCAGCACCTAAGTTATAATCTATCAGTAAAATATCGTATTGATTTTGCCCACACTTAACAATAGCGGCTTCGCCTGATTGGGCGACCGAAATTTTACTCACATCGAGATCTTTTAACATTCCTCGTATCATCACTTGAAATGGTTTTTGATCATCAACTATCAGTATTTTCTTACCACTAAATATAATATTTGAACGCAAATCTTTACTACTTATTTAATTTAACTATGCCCATTCTTGTAAAAATACACATAAATACAAGTGTTATTTTCATTTAATTATGGATCTGGGTGCGAACACTAAACCTAAATGTAATTGAAATTGATGGACAAGGTTAGTTTGAAAGGCTTGTAGCTAATTATATGAGATTAACAAAGCGCAAGATCAAAAAAACCGATGTTAATTGCTTAACATCGGTCTATTGAATAGATGGTGGAGGGAGGTGGATTCGAACCACCGAAGGCAGAGCCAGCAGATTTACAGTCTGATCCCTTTGGCCACTCGGGAACCCCTCCAACAGGATGCGCATAATACCAAAATTGTTTTGTCTGTAAACATAAAATTAAAGTTTTTTGTTTAACTGCCGTTTAAATACCCAGATGCACAAAGAAAAGAAGTATTGATGCAAACCCAAACCAAAGAACCAATCGCTAAAAACATCCAAGTTATACGGGAATCTTCCGTATTTTCTGATATTCAAAAATCGGTTCACAGCAACGACAGCTCTGCCTTTAGCTTACTTTTAGCTATGGTCACACAAGACAGAATGGAATTAGATGAATTCCATTTACCAAAAAATAAAAAACCTAAAACAACTTCTGATTTAGAAAAAACATTTCACGTTGTACCTAAAAAATTAATCGATAAAGTAAATAATGAACAAGATTTAATGTTCAATCAGTTAATTAATTCAGGATATAGAGAAAGTGTGAGTCTCATGTTGAATTTACACCCTCAACCACTTATTTCGACAAATAGTGAAATAAATAACCCTATCAATATTCCAGCTAAGTTATTTAACAGCTTGGATATAAACCAACAAGCTAAGTTATACCAAGAGATCCAATCTAAAACATCAAATGTGGTAACAGAAGCGCCTATGATGACAACAGATAAAAACACTGATGATGAGAGCATCGAAATGGATGTAGGTACTTGGTTTAGTGTACTAGAACAAGCAAGAACCTTAAGTAAAGTGGCGTAGTTAAGCCACTTATCAATACGTTAAATAATGAAATGTTATAACAAAGTGATTTGAACAATTTCATTTATTTAATTTCTCGTTATAATCAACCGCCTAAATAACTCATTCTTTAGCCGTTTATCTATGATCCGTCGTATTACCAAACAAGAAATCTTATCCGTTACCGTATCTAATTTTTGTGACGAGCTTAAAACCTTTACTGCAAGTAACGGGTTAAAGTTTAATGGTGATGTGGATACTTCATATTCAGCACGTATCTCACAGGCAACAGATAACAGTATCTATCAGGCATTGCCACAAGGGATTTTGTTCCCACGCAATACCGACGACATCCTAGTTTTAACTGAGTTAGCCAACCGAGATAAATACTTATCTCTTCGTTTTTCACCAAAAGGCGGTGGAACTGGGACAAATGGCCAGTCCTTAACAGATCATTTAATAGTAGATATGTCACGCCACATGCGTGAGATAATTGAAATTAATGTTGAAGAGCGTTGGGTAAGAGTACAAACCGGTGTTATTAAAGATCAGTTAAACGACTTCTTAAGACCTCACGGTTTTTTCTTTGCCCCTGATTTATCCACGTCTAATCGTGCCACTATTGGCGGTATGGTTAACACAGATGCATCTGGCCAAGGTTCTTTGGTTTACGGTAAAACAAGTGATCATGTAATTGAATTAGAGGCGGTAACCATAGCTGGTGAACGTCTAGAAACCGCTGACATGTCACTTTCTGATGCACAAGCTATCGCTAATAACGACAGTCCATTAAGCAGTATTTATAAACAAGTACTTGATACATGTACCACTCATCGCGATAACATTCTTGCTACTTTCCCAAGACTCAACCGCTTTTTAACCGGTTATGACTTAGAGCACGTTTTTAATGAGGATATGAGTCGTTTCAACTTATCCCGTATCTTAACGGGTTCTGAGGGCACATTAGCTTTCATTACAGAAGCAAAGTTAAACATCACGCCGATTGCTAAATACAAAACGATGGTGAATGTAAAGTATGACAACTTTGATTCTGCTCTTAGGAACTCGCCGTTTTTAGTTGAAGCCAATGCAACCTCGGTTGAGACTGTTGATTCCAAAGTTTTAAACTTAGCCAAACAAGATGTGATTTGGGATTCTGTTTCCGATTTGATCACAGATGTACCTAATCAAACCATGAATGGCCTTAACATTGTTGAATACAACGATGAGGATCCAGACAATCAAAAACAAAAAATAGAACACCTTTGTGCTCGTTTGGATGCGTTAATTGCCAACAATAATGAAAATGGGGTGATCGGGTATCAAATAATTGAAGACTTAGCTGCCATTAATAAAATTTACGCCATGCGTAAAAAAGCAGTTGGGTTATTAGGTAATGCTAAGTCTAGTAAAAAACCTATTGCCTTTGTTGAAGATACGGCCGTTCCGCCTGAACACCTAGCCGACTTTATCGCTGACTTTAGACGTTTGTTAGACAGTCATCAACTTGATTACGGTATGTTTGGACATGTTGATGCTGGCGTTCTTCATGTTAGACCTGCTTTAGATTTAACTGATCCGGCGCAAGAACAATTGTTAAGAGTTGTCTCTGACGAAGTAGTAAAGCTAACAGCAAAATATAATGGTTTGATGTGGGGCGAACACGGCCGAGGTTACAGAAGTGAATATGGACCAGAGTTTTTTGGGGATGCATTATTCAATGAGCTGAGAAAAGTAAAAACAAGCTTTGACCCTAACAATCGACTAAACCCAGGCAAAATTTGTACGCCAATTGATTCAACTGAAAACTTAGTCTCTGTTGACGGAATTAAACGTGCTCATTTTGATAAACAAATTCCATTATCGGTTATAGAAAACTTTGAAACCACCGTGAATTGCAATGGTAATGGACTGTGTTTTAATTATGATGTTAACAGCCCAATGTGTCCGTCTTATAAACATTCAAAAGACCGTTCATTTTCACCAAAAGGCAGAGCTAATCTGATGCGTGAGTGGATCAGGTTACAAGGTAATAACATCAGTGATGAACAACTTAATCGGTCACGCGATACTATTTTTCAACTAATGACCCTGCCATACAAAGCATTTAGAAGTTTAGGTGCCAAGATGGGGATGTACGATTACAGCCATGAAGTGAAACACTCAATGGATAACTGTTTAGCATGTAAAGCGTGTAGCACGGCATGTCCTATAAAAGTTGATGTTCCTAGCTTTAGAGCTAAATTTTTGTCTATGTACCACCAACGTTACTTCAGACCGTTAAGTGATTATTTAGTGGCGAATATAGAACATTTATTGCCCACTTTGGCCAAAACTCCAAAACTGAGCAATTTGTTTATGCATAATCCGTTATCCACTTGGGTGACAAGAAACATTGTCGGTTATCTAGACGCACCTAAATTTAGTGATTATTTGAATACTCACTTAGACGATGAATTTAAGTTTAGTAAACACAAGATAACAGCATTATCTGCAGCGGATAAGTCAAAGGCCGTATTGATAGTACAAGACCCATTTACTAGCTTTTACGAGTCACAATTATTGCTTGATACCGTCATTGCATTAAAAGGATTAGGCTTTAAGCCATTTGTTTTACCTTTTAAAGAAAATGGTAAACCAGCACATGTTAAAGGCTTTTTGACTAAGTTTAATAAAATCGCGTCTAAGGCTAATAACTTCTACAACCAAATTGCTAAATACGATATCCCAATGGTAGGTATGGATGCCTCTTTGGTATTTGCATATAGGGATGAGTATGTTGAGTCTCTAGGCGCTGACAAAGTAAACTATAAGGTGAGTTTATTAAGTGAGTGGTTATGGCAACAAGATTTTGATCTGTCATCTGAAACTTTATCGCAGAATAGCAATAATGAAACGCCACAGTTTAATTTAATGACACATTGTACTGAAAAGTCAGTATTGCCAAACATAAACACTCAGTGGCAAACTATTTTCGCTAAATTAAATATGACAATTAACCCTATTAATACAGGGTGTTGTGGGATGGCAGGGACCTTTGGTCACGAAGCCAAAAACCAACAAGCTTCAAGCGATATCTATCAATTGAGTTGGAAACCTGCACTTGAGCAGGTCGATCAACGTCCAGTTTTAGTAACCGGTTTTTCTTGTCGTAGTCAGGTGAAACGTTATGAAAACAAGTTACTAAAACATCCTATACAAATTGTGGCTGACTTATTTAGATAAACATCACATGTTTGTGATAGTCACTTGCCATCTTATTGTTATTAATTGGAGATAATGTTGGATTACAGTCAATATGGTGTTGAATTTTTAACCATAGGGTTCGCTCATTTAATTGCTGTCACAAGCCCAGGGCCTGATTTTGCAATTGTGATGAAATATTCGATTAATTACGGTAAAAGGATCGCATTACTCACTAGTTTGGGTGTTGGTTCAGCAATATTTTTACATGTGACTTATGCGTTGGCCGGTATCGGATTAGTGATAAGTACGACCCCTTGGCTTTATAATTTGTTGATTATAGTGGCATCCAGTTTCTTGTTATATCTTGGCTTTGGAGCGATACGATCACAACCTGTATCTGAGCAGAAGATAAAAGATAGTTCGCCAGTCAGATCTATTTCATCTAAAAAAGCATTCCTAATGGGGTTTTTAACCAACGGAATTAATCCTAAGGCAACTTTATTCTTTTTGGCATTGTTTACTGTTGTTGTAGATATAAATACACCTCTGGTAATTAAGGGGTTGTATGGCCTATATATGGCTATAGCAACGGCTATTTGGTTTTGTTTTTTGTCTTTAATTTTAACCCATAAAAGAGTTCAACACTTTTTCCAAGCTAACGCTTATATATTCGATAGGGTAATGGGAGTGGTCATGATCGGTCTTGCTTTAAATATCCTAGTTAATGAATTCTTATTATAAATAAACATAACAAATCATAGCTATACTTAACCCATAGTGCGATGTGGTCTAATTTATGTATACATTTTAACCACATTTAACTTAGGCAGTGATGTCAGGAGGCCACAATGGCTTCTCAAACTCAATTAATTAATCTGTGGGTTGAAACAACCAATTTAAATAATGGTACAAGTGAAAAAAGACATATCACTGTTCCTATAGCAACCCCAACATATAGTAAAAAAAACGTGTTGACCTTATTAACACTTTGTTTATTACCACAATTTAAATTTAATTCTAAACCTAAGGTTAACCCCAATATTCAGCATATAAACCCAGATATTTATATACAAGATGACGTTCACCTTGGTATTGATAGACTGTGGATTTACACTCGATCATTGTCAGCATCTGAATTGAAAAAAGCACAACACAAATGCCAAAAGCTCCTTTGCATTGGAAGTGCAGAGACTTCTGAACTGATCAACAACCATGACCTTCAATTTAATTCCGCTTTAATAGAACAATTATCCAGCAACATACAAAAAAAACTAAACTGGAATATTCTAATAGACGAAGAATCAATTGCTATTACGGACTCTGAACATTATTTATCAGGCAACTTCATTGCCGGACCAAAGTTTAAAAAGTTAAACAGCAATCAGTACCACTTTGATTTAACAGGGTAATATTAGGTCTAATTGTGATTGATTTACCTAAACGAAAAAGGGGACGAAAACGTCCCCTTAATGTTATTGATTTTGTATTAGTGCTCTATTTCCAACAAGTCTAAATAAACAAACTTGGGATTAGTGGCTACCAATGCCTGTTCTAATTTGTCTACTCGTTTCATACTATTGCAAAATGCATCCGCTTTAACTTCGATGAGATCAGCTTTAGCTTCAATCTCTCGTTCAATATTCTCGCCAAAATTATCAAAATCTATATCATCACCTGAGGCGATGGCTTGTCCCATATTAGATATTAAACCACCAATAATAGTGGGCACCATATCATCGACAATTTCATTAACTAACTCGTCAACTTCACCGTCGTCAATATCCATATTAAACTCACCTTCAGTAATTGAATATCGACCTTCATTACTATTGTATTTTTCTCTTATTTTTTCTTGTATTATCTTAAACTTATCTTCATGAACTTCCATATCGACAAATTTACCAAGACCAGCATTTAAACCTTCAAAGGCCAATCCAACCGCCTCAATTGCTATTTCAGTAACTTCTGGTATTGCTTTGCGTATGGAAGTTGAATACTCATTAATCATCGATTGCTGTTTATCCGTTAACTGTATTTGTTCACCTTTTATAAACAAAATACGGTCTTTGTATATATCGACCATAGTTTCATCATCTTCAATGATACGAATATGATCAGGAGTGACCGATAAATCATTCTTTAACGACAAATGGCATTCGTTGTTGTGAGCGTTTGCAGAAACTGAATTAAATAGTAATAGGGTAGAAGCAATGACAGGTAAGGCTAATTTATTTTTTAATGTATTCATTAAACATTCTCCAACAGAAAGGTAATTTTTTTAAATCTAAAAAGTGATAAATTTATCTTTATTGTGTTTGTTATAACAAATACAGTGCCAGTTATATTTTAATTTAAATACAATGACTTAGCTTCATTACAAATAGTTGAGTTAATATAATACGCGTTATTTTCGTAAATTTAACCAATAATTAGTGTTTAAGTTTAATTTATAACTTGTTGGTAAAATTAAATCATTAATTTCTATATTTAAACTTGGAAAAACACTGAGTGGCAATGATATACTCGCGCCAATTAAATTGTTAGAAAAGGTTATATAAATGGCGGATGTAGAGAATCGTCCATCTAATTTTATTAGAAATATCATCGACGCAGATTTAGCGGCAGGAAAATACCCTACAACCCATACACGTTTTCCTCCAGAACCAAATGGTTACCTTCATATTGGGCATGCAAAATCTATCGTGTTAAATTTTGGCATCGCTCAAGATTATGATGGATTATGTAACCTACGTTTTGATGATACCAATCCAGAAAAAGAAGACATTGACTATGTTAACGCTATAAAAAATGACGTTAGCTGGTTGGGTTTCAATTGGAGTGGTGAAATTTGTTATTCATCAAACTATTTTGACCAGTTGTTTAGTTATGCAGAAGAGCTGATCAATAAAGGCTTAGCGTACGTTGAATTCTCTAACCAAGAAACCATGCGTGAAATGCGAGGTACGTTAACATCGCCAGGTACTAACAGCCCATATAGAGACACCAGTCCTGCTGAAAACTTACAGTTATTCCATGACATGCGTGATGGCAAGTATAAAGATGGTGAGTGTTGTTTAAGAGCTAAAATCGATATGTCATCTAGCTTCATGTGTATGCGTGATCCTGTTATTTATCGTGTTCGTTTTGCCCATCATCACCAAACCGGTGACAAATGGTGTATTTACCCTATGTATGATTTCACTCATTGTATATCTGATGCAATAGAAGGGATCACACATTCTTTATGTACGTTAGAGTTCCAAGATAACCGTCGTTTATATGATTGGGTGTTAGATAATATCTCCATTGAAACGCGCCCACATCAATACGAGTTTTCAAGATTAAACCTTGAATACACTATGATGAGTAAACGCAAATTAAATGCGCTAGTTACAGAAAATCATGTACAGGGTTGGGATGATCCTAGAATGCCAACCATAGCTGGTTTAAGACGCCGTGGTTACACGCCAGGCGCAATACAAGAGTTTTGTAAACGTATTGGTGTGACCAAAATGGAAAACACCATTGAAATGGGCGTTCTAGAAGCCTGTATCCGTGAAGATTTAAATGAAAATGCACCACGAGCAATGGCCGTTGTTGATCCAATCAAATTGGTTATTGAAAACCTACCCGATGATCATATTGAATGGATAGACGCACCAAATCATCCAAGTGATGAAAGCATGGGCACGCGCAAGCTACCATTTAGTAAAGTGGTTTATATTGAGCGTGAAGACTTCCGTGAAGAAGCCAATAAAAAATACAAACGTCTAGTGATTGGTAAAGAAGTCCGTTTACGTAATGCATACTTTGTTAAAGCTGAGCGTTGTGACAAAGATGAACAAGGAAATATCACCACCGTTTATTGTACGTACGATGAAACGACGTTAGGTAAGTTACCGGCTGACGGTCGTAAGGCGAAAGGGGTAATCCATTGGGTATCAGCCTCTCATGGTGTTGAAGCTGAGATCAGAGATTATGATCGAATGTTTACCGTTGCTAATCCTGCTGCAGTTGAAGACTTTACCACAGTATTAAACCCTGACTCTTTAGTTATTAGACAAGGCTATATTGAGCCAAGTTTAGTAGAAGCAAAAGCTCAACAAGGTTTCCAATTTGAACGTTTAGGCTATTTCTGTTTTGATGGCAATAAAAACTCAGATGGTAAAATGATCTTTAATAAAACGGTTGGTCTAAGAGATACATGGACTAATAACGAAAATAAATAATTTTTGTGTCGTTACAAACAAAAAAACCTAAACAATTGTTTAGGTTTTTTTATATTTAGTTAGCAAATTACTGAGAGTTAAATTTAAACCAGTTCTATTACTTTAACGCTCGTTGTGTCTATCTCTGCAATTTCAGATTCTGGGTCTATATATGTCGGTATCTCTGGCGCATCAAAAGCCACATCACCTTCTTCAACGTCTTGAGTCAAAGTTTTAAAGTCAAATAACTCTGTGTCTGCAAGATGACTTGGAACCACATTTTGTAACGCGCTGAACATACTTTCAATACGTCCAGGGAACTGCTTGTCCCAATCGTTTAACATTTGTTTAATTTGTTTACGCTGTAAATTCTCTTGTGAACCACATAGATTACAAGGAATAATCGGGTAACCTTTTATTTGTGAAAACAATTCAATGTCTTTTTCTTTAGCATAGGCAAGAGGGCGAATAACCACGTGTTCGTTATTATCACTTTTTAATTTTGGCGGCATCGATTTTAACTTTCCGCCATGGAACATATTTAAAAACATAGTTTCTAGTATGTCATCTCTATGGTGACCCAAAGCAATTTTTGTCGCGCCTAGTTCTTTTGCTGTACGGTACAAAATACCTCTACGCAATCTTGAACATAATGAACAAGTTGTTTTGCCTTCAGGTATCTTATCCATCACGATAGAGTAGGTATCTTCCGTTACTATCTTATATTCAACACCTAACTGTTCTAGATATTGTGGCAGTACATGATCAGGAAAACCGGGCTGTTTTTGATCTAAATTAACCGCTACTAATTCAAAATTGATAGGGGCAGCCTTTTGCAAACTCATTAAAATTTCTAACATGGTGTAACTATCTTTACCACCAGATAAACAAACCATGACACGGTCACCGTCTTCAATCATGTTAAAGTCATTAATAGCCTGACCCACTTGACGACGAATACGTTTTTGTAGTTTATTGAAGTTATATTTTTGTTTTGCTTCTAATGATGTTGCCATACTGCCTCTCAAATTAAACATCAATAAGAGTTATCAAATTGATATAAGGCGCGCATTATAATGTCCTTACATAAACAAAGAAACCGCTAATTTATATTAGCGGTTTTGTAAGTAACAATAATGGCCCTAGATTTGACTATGCTTTAATTGGACTAATAAAATCAGGTGGCTTTAATGCTAATAAATCACAGTTTAAATTATCTATAACGTGTTCCGCCGTATTGCCTATTAAAGCTGCACTGATGCCAGTTCGTCCCACTGTGCCTATCACTACTAATTCAGCGTCCAAAGTACGTGCAACTTCTGGAATAACGTCTTCTGGTAATCCTTCAACTATGTGAGTCTTATTGTCGTCGATGTTAAAGTCCAAAGCCAATTTTGATAATGATGTTTGATGATGATTTTTCATGTTTTCATTGTACTTAACAGTATCAAACTCTGGAATTTCAACCGCTATATTCATTGGCGTAGGGGGATAAGCATTAATCAGATGCGTGTCTGATTGTAATAAACCGGCCATAAAACATGCGTGATTAATGATCTCATAATTTAACAACGCATGACTAGCATCGTCCGTTCCAGCACTCACCGCGGCGAGTACTTTACTGTTTTTAGGCCATGCATGATCTTTAACTAATAATACTGGGCAAGGGCACTTTCTTAATAAGTGCCAATCCGTTGGGGTAAAAATAACTGATTTTAACGAATCATGTTTGTGCGTGCTTTTAATAACCAAATCAAACTGGCCTTCAATCGCTGCACGAGTAATGCTTTCATATGGTCGATTATGCCAAACGACTTCCGTTGAGATATTAGTATTATTTTGTTTAGTTTGTTTTATTAACTCAATTAACCATTCTTTCTTATCTTCTAACACGGCATTTTGCATCACCGTACGTTCATCACTGGATAACATAGTGGTCATTTCATAAGAGAAATCATAAATAGTTAAAAACACTGTAATGTCACAAGGATGTTTTTCTGACATTTCTAAAGCACGCGATAGTGCTTTGTGGTTATCTTCTGTGGGGTCAATTACTACTAATATTTTATTAAAGTGACTCATATTATTCACCTTCCATTTTTATGGGCACTTGCTAAGTGTAGTAAATTATTTAAATTTTGAAGCAGTTAATTGAATGATTTTATTCGTTTTTTATTAATTACTTTCTAGCCGTCTAAATTTCTCGACATTGTCAATTTCAATTAATTTACCATTAACTTGAATGAAACCCGCTTTTTGAAATTTACTAAATATACGACTAACTGTTTCTACCGTTAACCCCAAATAATTACCAATTTCACCACGAGTCATGGTTAATCTGAAAGAGTGTTTTGATAACCCTCGTTGAGAGAAACGATCTGACAAAGAGGTAAGAAATATGGCTATACGTTCCTCAGCAGATTTTTTATTCAACATCATAAACATATTTTGGTCAGCTGAAATTTCGTTGCTCATTAAACGGGTAAATTGATTACGTAATTTAGGCATCTTGTCGGTGAGTTCATCCATTGTGGTATATGGAATTTCACACACCATGGACGTTTCTAGGGATTGGCAATAGGTTTGATGTTTTTGTGTTGCTAATGCATCAAATCCAATGACATCGCCAGGTAAATGGAATCCGGTAATTTGCTCGACACCTTGATCATCCACTAAGTAAGATTTGAAACTGCCAGAACGAATTGCGTAAAGTGATTTAAATGTTTGTCCCGCTTCAACAATACAATCATTTTTATGAAATGGTTTTTTACGCTCAATCACATCATCTAGTTTACGTAATTCATTTTCGTCCAATGAAAAAGGAATACATAATTGATTTAAACTGCAATTTGCACAGTTCAGTGAAAAGTTACTAGAAGAGTTATTAATTAACATTAAATACCTACAATACTTAGAGAAACATTATCCGATTATACGCAAAGTAAAACTGCCATATAGCCATTATAATTACGCTCATACCTAATATAAACCTAACATAGCTATGGTTAAAAATACTATTTAATTTAGCATTTATTAACGTTAATCCGACTAAAGTAGGTAAGGTGCCAATACCGAATAAAAACATGACTGAGAATCCAGTTAATGGTGAAGGTGATGTTATTGCTAAACTTAATGCAGTATAAACGAGTCCACATGGTAAAAATCCCCAAAACAAACCATACAACAAACATTTAAGTGGAGTATCTATTGGTAATATTTTAGATTTAATCGGATCAATAAAAGGTTGAAACCACTTACCAATAAACTCTGTTTTCAAAACAAAACTGTTAATATTAGCAATATGTAGTCCTATTCCAAACATTAAAATTGACGATAAAAGCGTCAGATATAACACGCCACCTTGAGTAATACTGACAACCGATTGGGCAAAAAAGTTAACTATTAAACCAATAAAGCCGTAACCAAAAATACGACCAATACTGATTAAAACCGAATAGAGGAAAAATGATTTTTCTTTAGGGACTGAAAAGCCCAATGCCATGGACAATGACCCACACATAGCAACACAATGACCACTTCCCAAAAAGCCCATTAAAAACGCAGGAATTAGGTATTCAAAAGGGAACGACATTATATTTGGCTATTATTGTTTTGATCGGTATTTGGCGTTGTTTTATTTTGGTCATTAGATTGCAATTCATCGTCGTCCATTAAAATAGACAAACCTTGTTTCTCTAAATCTTCAAACTGTTCTGATTTTGTTGCCCAAAAAAATGCGATGACACCAACAATCACAAAGATAATTGCCACTGGAATTAGGTAATAAATAACATTCATTGGATGTTTACTTGACCTTTAATAAGCGTAATGAGTTCGTCACTACTAAAATGGAGCTCGCTGACATGCCAATTACTGCAATATATGGTGCAACGTAACCAAGCATAGCAACAGGTAATATAACGAGATTATAAATTAACGACCAATATAAATTTGACTTAATCGTGGTTCTTGTTTGTTTGGCCGCGTTAATTAACGAGATTATTGAGTTCAAGTTGCCTTTTAAAATAATGATATCGGCGGCATATTTGGTTACATCCGCACCATCCCCCATAGCGACACTAACATCTGAAGCTGCAAATACAGGGGAGTCATTAATACCATCTCCAACCATAAGGACTAAATTAGTGGGGGAGTTTTGTTGAATATCAGAAACGTATTGTGCTTTTTTATCCGGTAAACATCCCGTTTCGACCCTATCTAATTTTAATTGTTTCCCAAGTAATTTAGCTTGCTCAGACGAGTCACCTGTTAACATAGTAAGCTGATAACCCGCGTTATTAAGTTGACTTAATACATCGATAGATTCTGATTTTAATTGGTCAGATACGTAAAACTCAGCAAGGATTTGGCCTTGATAACAAAGAAATACATTAGCATTTGATAGATGCATACTAGTACCAACACCACAAAATTGTGCGCTACCAACCTTTACGGTTTGACCTAAATATTCACCTTTAATTCCGGAACCAACAACAGCAGAAATGTTAGTTAAGCTGTCTATCTGCAATTGAGCTTCGGGTTGTGTTCCTTGCTCTAGCTCTGCGGGAGATTGTTCGAATATAGTTTGGTCAAATGCATTAGAAATAGGGTGCTCAGAGTGTTTTTGTAGTCGAATGATGATAGCTTTCAACAAATCTACGGGCAAACCCAGTGATAATAAATTCGCTTGATGATAATAAGCTTGTTGTATCTCAAACCGTCCTTTAGTCAAAGTGCCCGTTTTATCAAAACAAACATGAGTCAAATGACTTAATTTATCAAAGGCTAATGGGTCTTTAATTAAAATACCTTGTTTATTCAGAGCTGAAATAACACAAGTATACGCGGTTGGGGTCGCTAAACTTAACGCACACGGACAAGTGGCAACTAAAACAGACAAACTTACCCAAAGGGCATCAACAGGCTCTACAAAGTACCAAATAACATAAGTGATCAAAGCCAGTATTAGCTGGCTGAAGACAAACCAATGGGCAATCTTATCAGCAAACTGGGTATAAACGGGTTTATGCCTAGCAAACTCTTCTTGTAAGTCACCAATTTTAGATAGGGTCGTTTTATCCCCCATAGCCGTCACTTCGACAGTTATAACACCATCATTATTAATACTGCCAGCCAAAACAGTATCGCCAGTTAATTTTGCTATAGGTTCAAACTCACCATTTAATACCGATTCGTTAACGCTGGTAACCCCATCTTGTATAACACCGTCAATCGCAATATTTTGTCCAGGCTTGATAAGTACAAGATCACCTAGTTTTATATTTTTTACCAATTCAACCATAGGTTCACCATTAACTATCTTATTGACAGTGACAGGTAAATTTTTATTTAAATTGGCGTTAGATAAAATGGCTTTACTTTTAGCCCTGAACTCTAAGTACTTACCAATCAATAACAAAAAGGTGAACATGGAAATACTTTCAAAAAATACTTCTCCTTGATCACCATTTAGTCCATTAACTAATAATTGATAAAAGCTAGCAAAAAAAGCACCGTAAATTGCAAATGCGACGGGGACATCCATATTTAACTTTTTAGCTTTGATAGAGTAATAAGAACCAAACAAAAAAGGTAAAGCAGAATAAAAAACCACAGGTACAGATAAAATCAAACTAAGCCATTTAAAATAGCCTACTTGGTGTGACTCCATATTATTAAACGCACCAAAGTACATAGCAAAAGCGATCATCATCACTTGCATAGTAAATAGACCAGCCACACCTAGGCGTTTGATATATTGTTTTTCTTGAAATTTAAGTTTGTGTTCAGTGTCTGACACATTAAACGGAGAAGATGGATAACCCACTGCAGTTAATTTAGATAATATAGAAGATAAAGGCAAAGTAGGGTGTTGCCAAATGATTTCAGCCCTTTGGTTAATCGTATTCACGTTAACTTTGATAATGCCATTTAACGTAGTGAGGGATTGTTCAATTAACCATGCACAAGCTGCACAGTGGATATTATCAACAGAAAGGATTACTTTTCTTACATTTGGATCTTCAGTCACACTAGATATTTGTTCTAAAAATCCAATATCGTCATAAACCAAGAAGCGTTCATCGGTTACATTTTCCTCTGGTTTAGAAGCCATATCAGAACGGAACTGATAATACGTGCCTAAACCATTGTTATAAATATGCTCTGTAACCGATTTGCATCCCAAACAACAAACTTGAAAAGTTTGTCCATTAATATCCGCAGCAATCGGACTTTGATTTTTAGGTAAATCGTTACCACAGTGGTAACAAGATGCAGTTTCCGCCATTTATTTTATAAAGCTATCCAAGTTGAATTTGGTAATGCGATATCTTTACGGATCTTCCAAGCGTTATCCATAGGAGCAATGATTATTTGCCATTTGCCAGCCATAATTGAATCAACGGAAGATGAAAGCGTGCCTTTACCATTTGGAGTTAGGACTAAACTAAAATCTTGATCTGCCAAGGTAGAGTGAACAACATTAACTTTTAACGCAGTGTACGTTTGTGGAGATTTTATCTCAATTCGTTGTTCATCAATCTTTAAGCTTAAGCTTATACCTAGCTCTTTAGCGTTATTGTATAATGTAAGTTCTTGGTTGATTGCTTTGCCTTTTTTATAGTAATCATCAATCACCATATCTGGCTGGTTTTGATTAGTAATAATAATAGTGGCGATACCACCAATTACTGCGAGCATTGGGAAGGTTATGATTAACCAAACCCAAGGATTACGATACCAAATATCCGATTTCATATATTTCACCTACTAATAATTATCCATTACCATCACGTTTAATGGTATTACCGACTTATAAAGAAAGAAACTGAAGCAATGCCTTTTTTTATAAACCAATATGGTTTCGCATGTTTAACAAACTAATGGGAACATAAAAAAAGCCTCCGTAGAGGCTTCTTACAATATGAAGTATCTATTTGTTAGGATGTGATATCCGATAAACGTAACTTGATATAACGTGTACTTTATCTTCACCTAAAACATCTTTCCAAGCAGGCATGACACCGGCACGACCGTTACGGATTGATTCTTCAACTTTATGTGTAGAACCACCATATAACCAAATATTATCCGTTAAATTTGGAGCACCTGTTGCTAAACCATTAGCTACACCACCTTTACCATTTGCACCGTGACACGCTGCACAAAGAGCAAATTTAGCTTTACCAGCTTCAGCCATTTTGTCGTTAACTTTACGACCAGCTAATTTAAGTACGTACTGTGCAACTTCTTTAACACCTTGTTCACCACCTAAAGCAGGTCCCCAAGCGGCCATTCCTGTTGCTACACGACCATGCATAAGTGTTTCTTTAATTTTTTCTGGCGTACCACCATATAACCAATCACTATCAGTTAGGTCTGGGAAGCCAGTAGAACCACGTGCATCTGAACCATGACATAAGGCACAGTTTTGAAGGAATAAACGTTGACCAACTTTAAATGGTTCTATTTCAAGCATACCTTGAGGCCTTTTGCCATCAGCATCTTCAACACATGCCGTCTCAGCATAAACTTCGCCGTTCTTTTCAAAACATAAACCATCTGAGTAAGCTAAATCTAAAATAGGTTTGTCAGCCATAGATTTGAACAGTGGCCCATAGATTTCATCTGCACGTTTGATCTCTTGATCTAACTGAACAAATTCACCTTCAGCAATAGATTTAGCTGATAAAGTACGAGACTCATCTAGAGAAACAATACCTTGGTGTGAACTTTTCCAACCAGATAAACCTTCCCAATTACCCATACCAGGCATAATGATTAGATAACCAATTGACCATACTAAGATGAAGTAGAACATATATGTCCACCACTTAGGTAAAGGGTTATTTAGCTCTTCTATACCATCAAACTCATGGCCCATAGACTCGCCTTCGCCTACGTGGGTATAGTTTGTTAGATTAATTGTAATAATCCAGAAACAACCGATGATAGAAATACTAGTTAGTATTATTACCCACCAATGCCAAAATTCAGTCATTACCATTTTTTTGCTCCTTTAAATTAGGATCTTTGTTTACTTCATCTTCTTCGAAAATAGATTGGGCTATATCGTCAAATTTACTCTTACTTTTTTTGTTGTAAGCCCAGTAAACAATTACCAAAAACAAAACCATTAAAATAAGCGTATAAACGCCTCGATACGTTCCGTAATCCATATTCATTACTTAAGATGCGTGCCAAGTTGTTGTAAATAAGCGATTAAAGCCTGCATTTCAGTTTTACCTTCAACGGCAGCTTTCGCGCCTGCTATATCTTCAGCTGAATACAATGGTATGTAGTTTCCAGCGTCGTCTTTATGGGTTTTGCCTTTTGTTAAAGTATTAAATACTTCAAACTTTTTGCCTATGATTTCGCCATCTAATACAGCTTCGTCTAACCATTTAAATGAAGGCATGTTTGATTGTGGTACAACATCACGTGGATTCATTAAATGAGCATAATGCCAATCGTCACTATAACGTTGACCTACACGAGCCAAATCAGGGCCTGTACGTTTAGATCCCCAAAGGAAAGGGTGGTCCCATACAGATTCGCCGGCAACAGAGTAATGACCATAACGTTCAACTTCAGCACGGAATGGACGGATCATCTGGCTGTGACAGTTATTACAACCTTCACGAATATAGATGTCACGGCCTTCCATTTCTAACGCTGTTAATGCACGCATGCCTTTAACGGGTTCTGTTGTATCTTTTTGAAACATCAAAGGTGTGATTTCCACTAGGGCACCAAAGCTAATTGCTACAACCGTTAGGATAGCCATTAACGTGATATTTTTTTCAATCTTCTCATGATGATTTGCCATATCTATAACTCTCCTTACGCTGCACTAACTTGTTTGCTTTCGCGAACGGTTTTAACTACGTTGTATACCATCACTAACATGCCAGCAACAACAAACACACCACCTAAGAAACGTACAAAGTAGAACGGGTAAGAGGCTTCTAAACTTTGAACAAAACTATAAGTTAATGTTCCGTCAGAGTTAACCGCACGCCACATTAGACCTTGCATAACACCTGAGATCCACATAGCAACAATGTAAAGAACAACACCAACTGTGTGTAACCAGAAATGCGTATTAATTAGCTTAATGTCTGCCATTTCAGTTTTGCCATATAGGCGAGGGATAACATGATATAAAGCACCAATAGAAACCATGGCAACCCAACCTAAAGCACCTGAGTGAACGTGGCCGATTGTCCAGTCTGTATAATGTGATAATGCGTTTACTGATTTGATAGCCATCATTGGGCCTTCAAACGTAGACATACCATAAAAAGATAAAGAAACGATTAAGAAACGTAAAATAGGGTCAGTTCTTAGTTTATGCCAAGCACCTGATAACGTCATAATACCGTTTATCATTCCGCCCCAAGAAGGGATGAATAAGATAACTGACATAACCATACCTAGTGATTGAGTCCAATCAGGTAAAGCTGTGTAATGAAGGTGGTGAGGACCAGCCCAAATGTATAAAGAAATTAATGCCCAAAAGTGAACAACAGATAAGCGGTATGAATATACCGGACGTTCTGCTTGTTTAGGCACGAAATAATACATCATTCCTAAGAAACCAGCTGTTAACAAGAAGCCTACCGCGTTATGTCCGTACCACCACTGAACCATGGCATCAACCGCACCAGAGTATATAGAGTAGGATTTAAACAAAGTAACCGGTATAGCTGCACTATTTACTAAGTGCAATACAGCAACCGTAATAATAAAACCGGCATAGAACCAGTTTGCAACATATATATGACTTGTCTTTCTAATGGCAACAGTACCAATAAAGACATATGCATAAGCTAACCAAACAATCGTGATTAAAATATCAATTGGCCATTCTAATTCAGCATATTCTTTTGAAGTAGTTAAGCCCATTGGTAAAGTAATTACCGCCGATACAATAACGGCTTGCCAACCCCAAAAGGTGAAAGCGGCCACTTTATCGCTTATTAGTTTTACTTTACATGTACGTTGTACAACGTAATAAGAGGTAGCGAATAACGCACTAGTACCAAATGCAAAAATTACAGCGTTGGTATGTAGTGGGCGTAAACGCGAAAATGTTAGCCATGGAGTTTCAAAGTTTAACGCAGGCCATATTAATTGCGCAGCAATTAATACACCAACAGTCATGCCTATAAGACCCCAGAAAACAGTTGTTAAAGCAAATTGCTTTACAACTTTGTAGTTGTACTCTGGATGAGCGATCGTAGTTGTTGTCATATTTATGATTCCACTTACATGTGAAAATTATTGGTATACAAGTTTAAAAGTTTAGACTCTTTAAGATTATTTTGTGAAAAATAACCAAAATCAAACAGATAAGCTTATGGGCAGATGCATAATAAAGACTTTAGGGATAAAATAACAGCGGCTATTCACAAAATATTGTCATAGATCAAGAGACTGAAACATCGCATGAACAAAATATGTACAAAGTTAATTCAATTAGTAACCAGCTTGTTATTTGTTACTTTATTATTGGGATGCCATAGTGAAGAAACTTCAAGATTAAACACCTGTGAAAAGCAGTGTTTAACCATGGAAAACCAAAACCTAAAGGTGACCGTTAACACCCAATATATTTTGGTCGAACAGTCCTATCAATTATCCATTACATCAGATCAAAAAATATCATCAATCTTTATAACTGGTATCAACATGAACATGGGTAAATTACCATTAATCGCGCAACAGATTAAACAAGAGAACGGACAATATTATTACCAGGCCTCTTTTTTGTTAGGTTTATGTTCTGATCCGCAAATGTTATGGCAATTAACTATAAATACAGAACACTCAACAAATCAATTTGAATTTACCTCGTATTGGAAACAACCTGAATAAATACGAAAAAGCAGCCAATGTAATTCACACTAGCTGCTTATTTTTCAATTAATCTAATCGATATTTCTAACGTAAAATGATCAAGGGTAAGTTGGTATTTTCAATCATTTTTAGGGTGTTACTTCCTAAAAAGGCGTGTGCCAATTTTGAATGAGAAAACGCCCCCATAACCAGCATTTCTACATTATTTTCAGATATATAATCCATTAACACATTATAAATATTGCCTTCGATAAAACTGGATTTAACGTCAAATCCGCTGTCGATTAACATAGATTTTGTCTGGTTAAATTTTTCTAATATGTCTTTTTGGCCATTTTTAACTGTCACCAAATGACAGGTTAAATTATGTAGTAAACCACCTTCAATAATACGCTTTACTGCTTTGTCAGCAGTTTCACGACCATCGTAAGCAAACATAAAACTTTTAGGATCAGTAAAGTCTCTATTGGTTATCAGTACGGGTGTATGCACATGACGAATAACTTGTTCTATATGTGAACCTATGGCTTTAAAACTGTGATCATGATTTTTACCAGAACGGCCAATGACAATAAATCGAGCGTCTTGTTCAAGGTCCTGAATAGCTTCAACAATATCACTATGTCTTTGAGTTTGTTCCACATTTTCACATTCATTTTCGTTAGCGATATTAACAGCATGATTGAGCATTTCCTTGCCAACTTTTAACGCTATTTTACTACGATGTGCATCAAGAGATGCCATTTCATTGAGCAATGTTGCGTTGGCTCCAAAACCAATGGTGCCACTTAAATCATCCACCACTGAAACGTGATTTTTCTCTAACGCGTGTAAGAATAAAATGGATTTATTTAACTTTTTGCTAACCCAAATACCCGCATTACAAACATCATCGGAATAAATAGAACCGTCTATACATGTAATAACTTTATTCATTGTCATCTCCTAGTGGCCAGCCATGAATTTTTCAACTTCAGCAGGGTCGTTATGCACACCAAACTTATCAACAATCGTTTCAGTGGCTTCGCTCATACCAATAATTTCAACGTCAGCACCTTCACGTCTAAATTTAATCACCACCTTATCAAGTGATGATACTGATGTAATATCCCAAAAATGTGAATGGGTTAAATCTATAATGACCTTATTTACAACTTCTTTAAAATCAAACGAATCAATAAACTGTTCAGACGACGCAAAAAATACTTGTCCAACTACTTTATACACTCTTATATCTTCGTTTTGCTGTTCGGATTTAACCACCATAAATCGGCCAATTTTATTTGCAAAGAACAAGGTCGCTAATAACACACCAACAAATACACCAATCGCTAAATTGTGCGTCGCTACCACCACAATGACCGTAGATATCATTACCACGTTAGAAGAAAGAGGGTGTTTATTAAGATCGGTAATAGAACTCCAAGAAAACGTGCCTATTGATACCATGATCATTACGGCAACCAGTGCTGCCATTGGGATCTGTTTAATCCACTCATCTAAAAATACCACCATAATAATCAAGAACAAACCTGCACAGAATGTAGATAAACGTCCCCGACCACCTGATTTAACGTTTATAATGGATTGCCCAATCATGGCACAACCAGCCATGCCACCCATTAAACCAGCACCGATATTAGCAATACCTTGACCTTTACATTCACGGTTTTTATCACTGGTGGTATCGGTTAAGTCATCCACTATAGTTGCAGTCATCATTGACTCTAGTAAACCAACAACCGCTAAACCTACGGAGTAAGGTAAAATTATCATTAGGGTTTCTAAATTAAGCGGTACTTCAGGCCATAAGAATATAGGTAAAGTATCTGGTAACTGTCCCATATCCCCAACCGTACGAACGCCAATTCCAAAATACATGGCAATTCCAGTTAACAATACAATACAAATAAGTGGTGAAGGAATGACTTTGCCAATCACAGGTAAATATGGAAATAGATAAATAATTCCTAACCCAGCTATGGTCATTACATAAACATGCCAGGTTACATTAGTTAGTTCAGGCAATTGAGCCATAAATATCAATATTGCTAATGCATTCACAAAACCTGTAACGACAGAGCGAGAAACAAAGCGCATTAAACTGCCTAATTTAAGGTAACCAGCCAATATTTGTAAAATACCGGTTAAAAGGGTGGCTGCCAGTAAATATTCTAGACCATGTTCCTTCACTAAAGTAACCATTAATAGTGCCATGGCACCAGTAGCCGCAGAGATCATACCTGGTCGTCCACCCACAATTGCGATGACAACAGCAATACAAAATGAGGCATATAAACCGACTTTAGGGTCTACACCCGCGATGATAGAAAATGCTATTGCTTCAGGGATCAGAGCTAAAGCTACAACAATACCTGCGAGTAAATCACCTCGTATGTTAGAGAGCCAGTCGAGTTTCATTCTTTCAATCATAAATAAACCTTGTTTATATTTGTTACGGAAACGTATGCATCATGCACAAAGACAATATAAAAATTATCTATTTAGCAGGTAACCTTTGAAAATACGTTGAATTTGTTATTGGCATATAAATGCCTACCGACAAAACGGTATAAGGATGTCACGCAAAAGATGACAGTGTAGAGGGATTGGACGTTATGGTGGCGTAAGACGCAAAATGGATTCCTTATTGTATATTTAAGCGCCTAAGTATATTACAGCGACAGTTATTATAATCAACAAACAACCGATAATTTGTACTAAAAATGCATATATATTAATTAGATACCTAAACATTAAAGGTAAGGGATGGTATTTCATTATGTAAACTGTTTAAAAATACAAATTATAGAATGAAACTTAAGAACAGTTTATAAGTAAACTAAGCCTTAACTTAATCAGTAGCTTTACATCAAATGGAGCTTATCTATTATAACGCTTGTCAAAATATGGTTTCAGGCCATCTTGTCATTAGATAGCTAAATACATACATAGATAAATAGATAGGCTAAACAGAAGGGTTAAATGTATATAAAAACTATAATCCTGCATATGTATGTAACATTCTACCAAACACTCTATTTAACATAATATACATTATACGCATATCACTATACCTATCTATATGATAAGTAAGATATTAGTACCTACACCTATGTCAATCTGTCATTTACGTTTAAGCGTGTGTCATGTT
Organism: Psychrosphaera sp. F3M07; assembly: GCF_018860345.1. Taxonomy (GTDB): domain Bacteria; phylum Pseudomonadota; class Gammaproteobacteria; order Enterobacterales; family Alteromonadaceae; genus Psychrosphaera; species Psychrosphaera aquimarina. Next base: position 379,821 of record NZ_JAHKPJ010000021.1, read on the forward strand.
TAATTTTAGAGCTGAGTTTTACAAGCGTTACGGCACTGATTACGAATTGGCGAGCCTTGAACTTGGTAAATCGACACGTACGTTACAGATTTACTTCAGCGCTAACAAATGTGAAATTAAAAATGAAAAGACAAATTGTGTTTTCACTTTTCACTTTAAACGAATTTAAACTTTAAACGTCAGTACTAGCTTTTCAAGTTCATAGAACTGGGCTCTTAAATTCGTACATTCATTTAACGCTTCGGCCAAATTCAGCTGGCCTTGGTTAGCTATATCTCTAATATGATGAACGTCTGAATCGATTGTTTGAGTTACTTCATTTTGTTCTGTAGTCGCTGATGCAACCGTATGATTAACTTTATCAATTTGTCGGATTACTTTACTTACATTTTCCATCTGTTCGCCAGCGTGTGTGGCTTGTTCAACTGACACCTTGGTATCTTCTAAACTTGATTTCATCGCTATAACTACAGATGAAGAACCTTGTTGTAACTGTGCAATGGTATTTTCTATTTCTCTGGTCGACTCTTGTGTTCTAAACGCAAGCTGTCTTACTTCATCGGCGACCACCGCAAATCCACGTCCAGCATCACCAGCTCGAGCAGCTTCAATGGCGGCATTCAAAGCCAGTAAATTGGTTTGTTCACTGACACTTTTGATAACTTCTAATACCTGGCCAATGCTTGCCGTATGCTGTTCTAAGTTTTCAATTTCTTGTTCAGCTTGTTCCATTTTAATAGCTAGATTTTTAATAGAACTTATATTTTTATCTAATGTTTCATGACTTAAATTTGTTTCTGTGCTGGCAGATGTTGCCAATTGTGAGGCTTCTGTTGCATTAGAGGATATATCTAGGGCGCTAGATGAAAGACTTTCTATGGCAAACGTTAATCCATCGGTGAGTTTGGTTTGATCTGTGTACATTTTTTGGGTTGCTTGGGTAGATTCAACTAGATTTTCAACACTGCGTTCCAATTCAATAGTACTGCTGCGTACTTGTTCAATTGATCCATGGATTTTTTCTATGAAGACATTAAAATGCTGACAAAGCTCACCAAATTCATCATTACTTTCAATCACTAAACGTTTAGTTAAGTCCCCTTCTCCTTGCGCTATATCTTTAATGGCATCACTTAAACGTTGCATTGGTCTCATTAAATACTTGAGCAAGGTTTGTAATAGAATAATGATAACAACCACACCTAAAATTAAATAAAGCGCAGCCATATTACGAAAACTAGAAACAGAGGAATACGCAATACTTTGGTCGATAACGACACCTAAATACCAATCAACATTTTTTATTCCTTTAATTTTAATAAACGAAACCAAATGTTCTGTGTCGTTTAATATTACTGATGCAAAGTCAGTTTTTAACGGCAAAGATTCATTAAACAATTTAGACATAGGTACGTCATTAAATTTTGCATCTGGATGACTTAAAATATGACTATTACCATCGACTAAAAACGCATAGCCAAAACCTAAGAAATCGATACTACCAACAATATCGGATATTTTTGCCATATCTATGTCTCCACCGGCCACACCCGAAAACTTGCCATTTTCAAACATAGGCACAACAGCTGAAATGGTTAATTCATCTGTAGTTACATCTACATAAGGCGCTGTAAATGCGGTGGTTTTTCGTGATTTGGCTAATTTATACCAAGGTCTTTGCCTTGCATCATAATCTGCCGGTAATTGGATATTCTGATCATCTAATATAAAGGTGCCATCTACTCGGCCTATATAGACATTTTTAAACGTGCCGGCTTCATCGGCTAAATGTAATCGCTCCAACACTTCAGATTTGGTCAAGTCACTGGTAAATACATTAGCAACACCTGAAATGATGGCTAATTTACCGTTTAACCAGTTTGAAATGTTTTGAGATACGGACTCTGAGATTTCGTGTAAAACTGATGATAACTGCTCTTGAGTTTGATTTTGCATGACGACAAAGTTATTAACGGTAAATAAACCTAAAACAAATACCAATACTAAAGATGCTGCAAACGTAACTTTTGTCGTGAACTTCAATGAACGGAGCATAATTACCTCATTTAATTAATATATTAAACGTCTTTATATAGAGTTATAACTGTATCGGCCAGAATAAGGTTTCTTGCATTAATATATTTCATTTGTTTTACAATAACCTAGCGCCTGTTGTGTGACTATTTTATAGACAATGATGTTGGTGAAACCCGAGGATTTTAGCCTAACTTTTTTTGACATTAAAAACGAGTTTAGTCGATTTTATTAATTTGTCTTAACAACTGTTTAGGTTATTCACATTGGTACAATGTTTAAATTAATGTATGTTAGTCATGGTCATACATAATAAAAATCATAAATATGAATCAATACAAAGTATTAATTATTGGCAGTGGATTTGGTGGATTATGTTCCGCAATTCGGTTAATCAAAGCCAATATCAACGATTTCTTAATTCTAGAACGACGATCATTTATGGGGGGGACTTGGTCTCAAAACACTTACCCAGGTGCCGCTGTTGATGTTCAATCGCCATTATATTCCATTTCTTCTGAGCCTTATGATTGGTCGCAGATGTTTGCTACGCAAGAAGAATTAAAAACGTACACTAATTATGTCATCGATAAAAACAAACTTCGTGAAAAATGCATAGTTAACTCCAATGTAAATCAAATAAAATGGAGTGCAGACAGCGCTAATTGGCTGGTAACATTAACAGATGGAACGGTTTTACGTAGTCAATTTGTGATTAATGCTTCTGGGCCATTAAGTACACCTACAATTCCGAATTTTAAAGGACAAGACAAATTTTCAGGTGCTAGTTTTCATACCAACGATTGGCAGCATGACTTTGATTACACTGATAAAAACGTAGCTATTATTGGTAGTGGTGCCAGCGCAGCTCAGGTGATACCGGCCATCGCAGATAAGGTGAAGCAGTTACATGTATTTCAACGCACACCACATTGGGTTATCCATCGACCAGACAGGAAGTTTACACCTTGGCAAAGAAAGTTACTCAAATACCCTTTTATTCAAAAAACACTCAGAACCCTTACCTATTGGGCATTAGAATATAGAGTATTAGGATTTAAATACTCCAAAACGCTGCTTGATTTAATCGCAGGAAGTGAGGCTAAACGATATATCAAACAACAAGTTAAAGATAAATCATTGCAACAGAAATTAACGCCGGAATTTACCATCGGTTGTAAAAGGGTCATCTTATCCAACACCTATTATCCAGCGTTGTGCAGAGAGAATGTATTTCTGCACGACAAATCGGATGGCATTGCACAGCTTAATCAAACTGGGATCCATACCACAAAAGGCGAACAAATCGATTTAGATTTAATTGTTTATGCAACAGGTTATGATGCTACCGATGGGGTGATTTCATATCCAGTGATTGGTAAAAACAACAAAGTGTTACAAGAATATTGGCACCCCTTTCCACGCGCATATTTAGGTACAAGTATTCCAAACTTCCCCAATTTGTTTATCGTAACTGGTCCCAATACCGGTATTGGTCATACTTCAGCTATTTTCATTATTGAGTCACAGATAAATTACATCATTAATGCGATACAACAAGTGGATGAATTGAATAAACAAGTGGTTGAAGTAACCGAAATTGCAGAACAAAATTATACTGATTTAATTCATCAAGAAATGGAAAAAACAGTATGGAAAACAGGAGGATGTAGTAGCTGGTATCAGAGTAAAAGTGGTCATGTCATTGCTATGTTTCCTGGTTTTAGTTTTACCTATAAACGTTGGGCTAAAAAATTAAAAATAAATGACCATTTATTTTATTAATCCTCAGTCGTTTCCATTAATTAAAGAAGTTAAATATGACAGATTATCGAAATACGTTAGGTTATAAAATTGCGCACTTAGTTGAAAGTATAGAAGCATCAATATACGGTCTTAAAGACGTCACAGTTAATGTGAAGGGTTTAGAAATTGCGGTGTATCAAAGTAAAAGGATTGACCCTTTCAAACCCACTATTGTTATGCTGCATGGCTTTAGTGCTGATAAAAAAGTATGGATCCGATTTGCTAAACACTTTGTAAATGATTTTAATGTCATTATTCCTGACTTAGCGGGGCACGGTAAAACCCCCTATTCTGTTAATAATTCACATTCAATCAGTGCCCAAGCAATTAGAGTTATCGAATTACTTGCCGTTTATGGTATTAACCAGTTTCATCTGCTTGGCAACTCTATGGGTGGGTTTATCACCGCACATTCAAGTATCTATTTTGCTGAACACATCCTAAGTAGCTGTTTAGTTGATCCCGCCGGTATAATTCCTGTGTCATTAAGTAAAATGGACAGACTCGTTATAGCGGGTAAAAATCCATTTTTAATAAAAACGAAACAAAACTTCTATGACTTTTATGCCATGACAATGGCCAAACCGCCTTATATACCTAGATTTATACTGGATTGTTTTGCGCTTGAATATCAAAGTAAATATGACCGGTTAGAAAGCATATTTTCTGAATTTTTAAGTGAAGATGGTTTGTTAGATAAAGAGTTAACTAAAGTGAATTGTCCTACATTAATTTTGTGGGGAGCAAGCGATGAATTGTTACATGTTGATAATGCTAATTTGTGGCATGAAAATATTAAAGACTCTGAATTAACCGTATGGCCTGGCGTTGGTCATATGCCTATGATGGAAATAGCCAAAACATCGGCTAACCGTTATCGATTATTTTTATCTGATAACGGTTTTTGCTGATGTAGCTGATCAGTCATTTAATGACGAATAAATATCTTTCATCGTCTGAATTGGGTTTTCAGATTTCGTGATTGCTCGGCCTATTACAAGGTAATCTGAACCGGCTTCAACTGCTCTTTGTGGTGTCATTATTCGTTTTTGATCATCTACAGATGCATCGGCCGTTCTTATTCCAGGGGTAATTAGTTTAAAGTCAGTACCATAGTTTTGCTTTAACATAACCGCTTCTTGCGCAGAACAGACAACACCATCCATACCCGCTTTATGTGCTAAACCAGCTAAGAAATTGACTTGTTGTTCAGGTGAATGAGTAATACCTAAGTCCAACAGATCTTCTTCTGACATTGAGGTTAACACGGTTACCGCTATTAATATTGGTGCTTTATCACCATAGGGTTTTAAAATCTCTCTGGCTGCTTGCATCATTTTACTGCCACCGGATGCATGAACATTAACCATCCAAACTCCGAGATCAGCGGCGGCTTTTACTGCTTTGGCTACTGTGTTTGGAATATCATGGAATTTCAAATCTAAAAATACGTCAAAGCCTTTGTTTTGTACTTGTGTAACAAAATCAGGACCAAAGTGAGTAAACATTTCTTTGCCAATTTTTAATCGACAAAGATTTGGATCTAATCGGTCAATTAATTCCAAAGCATCCGATTTACGTTCAAAGTCTAATGCTACAACAATATTTTTATTATCCACTTTTTAACTCTCACTAACTATTTGTTAAATACCATCTAATCCGGTTAACGGTTTCATTGTTTGCCAGCTATTACATGCTGAGCAACGCCAAGTAAAATGATTGGATGAAAATCCACAACTCTTACATTCGTAATTTGGTTTTAATTCTATATATCGGTTTATCAAACTCAGTAATTGGTCAAAGTGAGAATTAGACATAAACTCTCGCTCCAGCTCAATTAACTTAGCAAAGCCACGTACACTCGGCACATGTTGTAAATGTTCGATAATATATTTACGGCCAGACTCTAGGCCCTTTTCTTTTACTATGTATTCCGCCATCCGATTGTGCGCGGTAACACTGGTGATGTTTTTATCTTTAATTAACCAATATAACCATGCTGTTTGCTCAAATTCATCAACAAAACATTCTGGCGCTATGTTAAACAATGCAGGGGCGAAGCTAGGTTCATTATCCAAAATACTAATAATGTATTCACGTGACTTATGTTTATGATTACTCGACATATATAATTTAGCTAACGACACTAAACTGCGAGTACAGCCAGAATTTACTTTAAGGGCTTTTTTGTATAATTGTTTTTTGGTTTTTAAACTTTCACTCTTATCTGCAATTTCACAATAAAAGTGACTAACAAGCTGACGATTATCTGCGCTGATCTTGCCATTAGGAATGGTGGTAAATAATTCAACACCTTCATCCCATTCACGTGTTTGTTCGTAAATATGCAATGCCAGTGTGAGCGCATCATTTGCTCTATCATTTTTAAATAATGGTTCTAGATTAAACAGTGCTCTTTCTAACATTCCTGCAGACAAGAAATCTTGGGCTAATTCTAATTGAATGGTTTCTTGTTTTGGTTTGGGGATATCTAGATGTTCGGTTTTTAATAAACCTTCGTGGATTGAAATGGCTTTATCAATTTCGCCTTTTTTACGAAATAGTTGTGCCATTGTAAGATAGTTATCAATACTTGAAGGTGTACCATCTAGGTATTTAATTAACTGATCAAAAGCTTGTTCTTCTTTATTGTTTAATAACAAACTAACACTAGAGGTAAGTGCACTGTTCATTGTAGCCTGTTGCTGCTTTAATTCCTTTTTGGCACTGTGTTTGCCCATTACCCAACCATAAGCTACGGATACAGGTAATAATAAAAATAACAGCTCAAGCATTAGGTTTTATTTTCTTTAATAGGAGCATGATAAAAGAGGAAACTAAGCCAAACAAAAATGCACTGTAAATAACAGTGGCTAAACTCATTTCTAATTTTACGAACAGCAAATTAACAGACACAAGTTGGCTATTCTCACTACCTAGCGCCAACGCTAAGATAACAAGAAAAATAAAAAAGATGTAAGACAAGATTTTCAATAGCAAATACCCCAGTTACTCAAGGGTATAAGGCTATTGTAACTAACAAGTAGAGTCAATCTAGGATTGAGAAAAATCCACTCTTTCTCTTAATTCTTTACCAGGTTTAAAATGAGGAACGTATTTAGCGTCTAAATTTACCGATTCGCCTGTCTTAGGATTACGCCCTACTCGAGGTGCTCGGTAATGTAATGAAAAGCTACCAAAGCCACGTATTTCAATACGTTCACCAGAGGCTAACGTTTCGGCCATATTATCAATGATGGTTTTAACGCCCGCTTCCACTTCTTTAATGGGTAAATGAGGATGTTTTTCAGCCAACGCTTCTATTAATTCAGACTTTGTCATTTTTTCACCTAAGTAACTTAATAATTGCCCATTTAGATGTGGGTCAATTGTTGCCATACGTTCTAACAAATTGAGTTTAGCATTAAAATATATTTATGCACTTCAATAAGTTACATTTTAATTACTTTTTTATTTAAGTCCATTTAAAACAAAAAGCAAATTTACTAACTTCTCTTTATATAAATTAGCTGATTTTAATAATTCACGATCAAAAAAGGTGAACCTAAGTTCACCTTTTTTTAACTTACACAACTAAATGATTAATCATCATCCGTTAAAGTCATTAACGATGTATTACCACCTGAGGCTGTTGTATCAATACTTACCGTTTTCTCAGTCACTAAACGCTGGATTAAGTTATCGTTATATTCAGCAGTTATTGTTGGCAAAATAGCGCCAACACGTTGAGCTAATTTATGTGCAACATAAGCACTACGTCGACATTCAGAGTCAATAACAACACCTGCCAATGTTTCATGTTCTAACAAAGGTTGTAAGTGTTTTAGTCTTGCTACTTGTAAAACACCTTTATCTGCACCGGTTTTATTGAATTTATTCATAAATTCAATCGCTTCTTCATAGAACACATCGGAAACAACAGCAATAACAGTATTACCAGTAGACAGTGCTGTAACAATAGACATAACCCAATAATGGAAAGTTGCGTCTTTATCGGCAAAACAAACTAACGTACCTCTTGGCTCCAAATATAAAATATTTGACTCACCAGTTGGACCTGGCAATACCGTTGGTTTTTTAAGTTTACGTTCTACATCAATTAACTGTGAACGAGCTGTTGCTAATGTTTTATCTAAATCGTCAGCAAATTCATTGGTGTGTTCTACAGTTGCTATGTCAGCTAATAACTGACGAACATGCGAAGTACGCGTATTTAAATCAGCCGAACGCCAATATTTTTCACCAACTAATGCTCGTTCCATTAATTTATTGGCTTCTTTAATAGAAGAGTCCGTTGGCTCTAATGCGTCATCATCTAGTACTAATTCATCTTCACTTGGCGTTGATTTCTCTTGTAATAAACGAGGCAAATAATTTGGTCCACCGGCTTTAGGTCCAGTACCAGAAAGTCCACGGCCACCAAATGGCTGAACACCAACAACCGCACCAATCATATTACGATTAATATATACGTTACCAGCTCTAGACTTTTTGGCTAATTCCATCGCACGGGTTTCAATACGCGAATGGATACCCATGGTTAAACCAAAGCCTGTAGAGTTAATTTGCTCAATAACGTCATCGACGTCTTTACCTTTAAAACGAATGATATGAACACAAGGACCAAATACTTCTTTTTGTAATTGGTTTATATGATCGATTTCGTATAAACGTGGTGCAAAGAAGTAACCATTATTCGTCTCATCACTCATTTCACATTGGTATAACAACTTGCCATGGCTTTGCATGTACTCTGCATGTTCGTTTAACGCGTTTAATGCTTTGGTATCAATAACTGGCCCAACATCCGTCGACAACATTGCAGGGTCACCAATGTGCAACTCTTTCATTGCACCTTTAATCATACGGATAACATTGTCAGCTATGTCATCTTGGACAAACAACACACGTAATGCTGAACAGCGTTGCCCTGCACTTTGGAAACCAGATGCAATGACATCATCAATGACTTGTTCCGGTAAAGCAGTCGAGTCTACGATCATGCAGTTCTGGCCACCAGTTTCAGCAATCAACGGTACTTGTTCACCACCACGCTGTGCCAATATTTGTGATATTAATGTGCCGGTTTGAGTTGATCCGGTAAACATCACAGCCGAAATTCTTGCATCAGGTAACAAGACTTTACCTACTTCAGAACCTTGTGCGATAACAGGCTGTACAATATGTTTTGGCAAGCCACATTCGTGCAATAACTCAATTGCGCGTAACGCTATTAAACTAGTTTGCTCTGCAGGTTTAGCAATAACAGCATTACCTGTAACAATAGCTGCAGCAACTTGGCCTAAGAATATAGCCAGTGGGAAATTCCAAGGACTAATACATAAGATCACGCCACGCGGTTCTAACCGTGGATCTTTTGCTATCTTTTCAGCTTCATTTGCATAATAACGACAGAAATCAACAGCTTCTCTAACTTCGTCAATACCATCTTGCGCAATCTTACCCGCCTCTTTAATACAAAGCGCAATCAGCTCATCCATATTGTGCTCTAAGGCATCGGCGGTTTTTCTTAATATGTCTGCTCTAACGTTTACTGGAGTACTAGACCAAGATTGAAATGCAGTTTCACCTTGCTCTAACATCGTCAACATATCAGCTTGTGTTGCAACAGGTAAACGTCCAACAACTTCGTCTAAATTAGCTGGATTCACCACAGGCAATTCGTTACTGGCTATAGTTGAGATGTCAATTTTGTTATTAGTAAACCACTTATCAAGGTTGTCCCTCAATGGTGTGATTTTAGTGATATCCGTTAAATCTAACCCTTTTGAGTTAGCTCTTTCTTCACCAAACATTTGAATTGGCATTTTTATTTGTTCGTTGTATATCTGCTCAACTCTATGAGTACGCTCAACTGGATCTTCTAATAAAGATTCAACCGGTCGATCAACATCAACAATGGCATTAACAAACGATGAGTTAGCGCCATTTTCTAATAAACGTCTAACTAAATAAGCCAATAGGTCTTCATGAACCCCAACAGGGGCATAAACACGACATTGAATCTTTTCTTTGCTCACAATTTGATCGTATAAGGTGTCACCCATGCCATGTAGACATTGGAACTCAAACCCTTCTTTATCATCACCAGCTAACTCTAGAATCACCGATGCGGTATAACCATTATGAGTAGCAAACTGTGGATATATGGTATCGCGATACTCTAATAATTTATTTGCACATGCGTGATAAGACACGTCAGTAGAGGCTTTACGAGTAAATACAGGAAAATGCTCTAAACCATCTTTTTGAGCGTTTTTAATTTCTGTATCCCAATAAGCACCTTTAACTAAACGTACCATAATTTTACGACCAACTTTTAAAGTAAGCTGACGTAACCATTCAATAACAAAAAATGAACGTTTTTGGTAGGCCTGAACAGCAAGACCAAAACCATTCCATTCACCTAAATCTGGGTCAGAAAAAACGATTTCAATAATGTCTAAAGAGATATCTAAACGCTCAGATTCTTCAGCATCAACAGTTAAACCAATATTGTATTCTTTAGCTAATAAACATAGTGCTTTTAACCTAGGCACTAATTCATTGATTACACGGTCACGGTGGCTAAATTCATATCGAGAATGAATTGCGGATAATTTAATTGAGATACCTGGGCTAGTACGAGGTCCACGACCTTGTGCTGCTTTACCAATTACATGGATTGCTTTTACATATGCTTGGTAATAACGGTCAGCATCGTCCATGTTACGAGCGCCTTCCCCTAACATGTCATAAGAATATACGTAACCATTACGTTCTTTCTCAATGGCACGTTCCGTTGCAGCTTCAATGGTTTCTCCCATTACAAACTGTTTACCCATGATCTTCATGGCAACATTCATTGCTTTACGAATAACTGGCTCTGAAACTTTACCTAGTGTGCGTTTAACCAAACCAAAGTCATGTTTTAGATTCGTATCTGAGTACTTAACCATACTACCGGTTAATAACAATCCCCAAGATGAAGCATTAACAAACATTGAATCACTAGACCCTAAGTGCGAACTCCACTGACCTTGAGATAATTTGTCACGGATTAATGCATCTTGTGTTTTTTTATCTGGTACACGCAATAAAGCTTCTGCAAGACACATTAAAACAATGCCTTCTTCAGAAGATAATGAATATTCACTTAACAATGCATCAATCCCACCTGAGCCTTCAGCTTCAAATCGGATCTGCAACACCATTTTACGGGCACGTTCCCAAGCTCGGCTACGTGCGGCCATACTTATTTCAGCTTCTGGCAAAAGATGTTTTATCGCAATCTTTTCATCGATACGATAATAATTACGGATTTTCTGACGAATTGGACAATCTGTCATCAAGCTGCCATTAAACAACATAAGCGTAAACCTTTATAATTAGTGGTGTGTGGGTATGTATAACATGGCGGCATTTTAGTTCACAGACTCAGTTTTGTGCTAATCAATTATTTTGAAACAGTTGCATAAACAAAACTAATGCTTAACCCTAATTTTCTCTATTACAATTTTGTTGATTTTATTGATAATAATGACGGGAAAATTAAAGGTTTAACTATTAATATTATTGAATTTCATAAAGATAGTTGGGTTTATGAAGGTATATATTAGATGTTTAGTATTCTAAGTGAATCAGCCAATATAGGAGAATATATTGGCTCGCATAAGGCAAACTAATCTTAAAACTATTAAATTTTTTTTGAAAAACTGAAAATTTATTAGTTCCAAAATAAGACGGTATCTGTTTGTTTTTTGGCTTTTTTAATAATGGTTTTATCCATAGGGGTTCCTAAATACATAAACCCAATAACTTCATCTGATTTGTTCAAGCCTAAAGCTGTATTCACAAATTGATTTTGTGAATAACTACCAGTACGCCATATTCCGTTATAACCTTGAGCTTGAGCAGCCATTTGCATATTTTGTAATGCACAGGCGGTTGTGGCTATCTGCTCTACTCTTGGCACTTTATCGTGAGGTTTGTATTTACAAATACCTATGATCACCATAGGTGCACGAAAAGGTAATGTTTTTGCCTTTTCAATTGCTGCAGGTTCAAAGCCGGAATGTATAGCTGCTTGATGGTAAATGTCAGCTAATTTAGCAAGTCCATCACCTTGGCAAACAATAAATTGATACGGGGTTAAATGAGCATGGTCCGGTGCCCGATGCGCTGCCGCAAGAATATTGTCAAGCGCGACTCCACTCGGGGCTGGTGTCGTTAATTTATTATCTGAAGAACGTGTTAACAAGATATCTAATGCATTCATAACAAAACTTACAATCGATTTTAATAATATATTATGAATGCAATACTATCTCAAAAGCACAATGACCTTCAGCTTTTATTTGTGATCTTTTCATTAGTATAAAACCGTTTAGCTAGGTAATGATCAACACTAGTAAAGCGTCCTGCACCATAGAAAAATAACACCAACAACATAATAAAGTACGTAATGGAAAACTCCATTCCATTATTTAGTATGGTAAAACTGCCACTGCTAGATAACCAATCGTAGTTACCGTGTTGTTGTAAAATCGCGACAGCCGCTTCTTTTTTCTCAGCTGCCGCCATAATAGATTCATTAAAGAATATGGTGCCATCAGCTAACCAACTGCTTGAGTCTGCTAACGCAAGCCAACCATTCTTTCCATGTACACCAAATGCGGCGACTAACATAGTGATCATCAAAGGAATCGCAGTTAAACGAGTAAATAAACCGAGTAACAATAACCAGCCACCAATAAATTCAGAACCGGCAGCTAATGCGGCCAATAAGTCAGGAAAAGGTAATCCTAATCCCCACTGAGCATTGCCAAACCACTGAACGGTAGAATCAAAATTTGCTAATTTGTTCCACCCCGCTTGAATGAATATAGGGGCTAAATATAAACGTAATAACAGAGGGGCAATGCCATCTAAATTTGACAACATTTGTAGACTTTTTTCATAACGACTTGTTATGGCATCAATAATCATAGAAGTTTCCTAAAAACGAACGTATTCTTATTAGAACAGAGTTAATCGTTTCTTATTTCAACTATAGACAGAAAAGTATGAAATCTTCCATTACTGAATTAGAAAAACAAGAGCGTATCCAACGAGCTAAGAATAAATTCCAACTGATCAGGCGTCAACTAAATAATAAACAGGCCAATAAGCATAAACTATTGGCCTTAGTGCAGGAGCTTGTAGCTCAAAGACCTGAAGTAACGGTTCAAATCTTAGCTAAGTGGATAGACACAAAACGTTAATCTAGGTGAGGTAACTTGTAGGCTATATTTTGATGAAAGCGCACGACTAATTGATTCATCTCTGGATCTATGTTCAATCTTGCCGCAATCTGTTTTAAAGCAATATGTATTTGATTTACAAAGCGGCCATAACCTTTGTTGTTGATATCAGCGTCATTGGCAACAAACACTAACGTGAACTTATTGGTTAGTATGGTGCTATTCCACTTAGCAATACAATTTTGATCTTCTACACCATTAAATCCTAAATATATTAACTCCCCTTCGTTATATACAAAACCTTGTTTACTTGATGTCACAATTGGATGACGTCCATTAGCAATCATAACGGCATTTTTTAATTCCATTTCAGAGGTAACTTCTGCTACGACCTTAGAGATACTTGTATATAACTCATTGTAAGGTGCGGTATGAGTGGCGTTTTGATCCATCGTTTCTATCAAAGTTTCAGCAATAGGTAGCTCAGCAACGACATAACCCATTTGGTTATTTAACTGAGGTATTAATACCGACTGTTGTTGATACCTATGTTTTACTTGACGAAATTCATGAGTTGACGTTTTTTTATCGCCTTTTTCAGGACTAAATAAATCATAGGTTACATGCTGATGATCTTTAATTTTAAACAAGCTAGGAGAAAAACCTAATGTATCAGCAAGTTCTGACGCCATTTCAACCGTGTTTTGATGTAATTCAAACGCAGAATGACGTATTTCTTCGTTGTTGGTTAATACAACTAAGCTGATTTTTTTAGCTTTAATGGTTCTATCATAATAACTTTGAAAACCTTTATGGCTAGTTGGATCATAAAATACAATTAGCTGTTCTAAGGTTTCTATAACTTGAGACTCTTCACCGTAACGAAGGCGAACTAATTTATCATTAGCGACAAACAATCCACTGCTGATGCTATTTCGTTTACTGATTGAAATAAATGCTTGTTTAACCTGCATATAGAAATCTGACAGCAAAAATTCATTTATCTGAGCTTCACCAGAAACTAACTGTAACAATTCAGTCGTAATTGGCAGTTCAACGATTAGATAATGATTTTCACGGTTAGTGGCTGGCACATAAACCTTATTATTAAACTTCTTACTGCTATTACTTTGAATCATTTTATTCAACATAACTTAATATCCCTTAGTTAATTTGCGTGTAAATTAACAAGGAGTTATGACTGATATATGTATTATTTATTACTGTTAAATGACAGTGATTAACTTAACCTGTTGTGAAATCTTCAAAACTAGTTTGTGGCATCTCTTCAATATCAACAGTCTGCACTTCGGCGTTTTCAGAACCAACATGTAAAAATGCCTTAAGCTCTTTATGTTGTTCATCGGATCCAGTTGCCATCACTTTAACTTGCCCTGTAACTAAGTTATTGGCATAACCTGTCATGCCTAATTGTACAGCAATCTGCTTAGTGTTTTTCCTAAACCAAACACCTTGTACTTTTCCTGTCACTATATATTTATATGTTTTCATATCGATTCTTTACTTAATGAGTTTTAATGAAAGTCTATTTATTGACCAACATATCTTAATATACGCCTAATTAGCCAGTTCAATCCATATTAACGCTTATACTTTTAAACTGAGAAGATAGCCGGATTAATTGTAATAATATTGGTATTACCTTGTTAGCTAGATTAAAATTGCGGTCTTGCTCCTATATAAAAGTTAATAACATGCCATCTATATTTATTCTTCCAGATCGTGAAAAAAACCTTAAGCGTAAACACCCATGGATCTTCTCCAAAGGGGTTAGCAAAGTTGAAGGTGAACCAAGTGATGGCGAAACGGTTGATGTATTATCTGAAAATGGCACTTGGTTAGCCAAAGGTGCCTACTCGCCTCATTCTCAAATAAGAGTTCGTATATGGAGTTTTGAAAAGCGCCCTATTAATAAACAGTTTTTCATTGAAAAAATTAATCGCGCAAAATTAATACGTAAACCTATTATTCAGCGCGGTGGCTTAACTGGCTACCGTTTGTTATGTGCTGAATCAGATGGTCTTCCTGGTGTAACAGCTGATGTATATAACGACACGATAGTTATTCAGTTATTAAGTTGTGGCGCAGAGTATCAGCGTGACAATATCTTTGAAGCATTAAAACAATGTTTTCCCGACTTTAATATATTCGAACGTTCTGATGCTGATGTACGCAGTAAAGAAGGGTTAAAAAAATCAGCGGGCTTAGTGCATGGCAAAATGCCAAAACAAGTGATCATTGAAGAAAATGGCATCAAAGCTATTGTAGACATAGCACAAGGTCACAAAACAGGATATTACGTAGACCAACGTGATAGCCGAGCCGCCTTAGAAAAATACGTGAAAGGGAAATCCGTATTAAACTGTTTTTGTTATACAGGCACATTTGGTTTATATGCGTTACGTGGTGGCGCTAAAAAAGTGGTACAAGTCGATGCCTCTGAAGATGCTTTAAACATAGCTGCTAAAAACGTAGAGCTTAATAAACTTGATATGAACAAGATGTCGTTACTTAAAAAAGACGTCTTTAAATTATTAAGAGAATACCGCGATAACGGCACTAAGTTTGACGTTATTGTTATGGATCCGCCTAAATTTGCAGAATCAAAGGCTAAGCTAAAAGACGCTTGTCGCGGCTACAAAGACATTAATATGTTGGCCATTAAGTTACTAAATCCTGGTGGTTATTTATTAACATTCTCATGTTCTGGTCTAATGGAAACCCCTTTATTCCAAAAGATCATTGCAGACGCAGCACTTGATGCAGGCAGAGACATGGTATTTGTTGAACGTTTAAGCCAAGCACAAGATCATGTTGTCGGCAGTGCTTATCCGGAAGGTTTTTACTTAAAAGGTTTTGTTTGCCAAGTGTTTTAATTTGCAGGTAAATATCACAAAAGAATCATGCGTGAGATTAATAACTATTGTCTCACGCATTTTTTTGAATTTTAAACATGAATCAAGAAATTGCTTATAACCTTACTGTTCATTTAAATCAAACAAATGTGTTTCACCTTGACCACTGATCAATCTATATTCTGCCAACAAACCTTTTTCATTTAATGTCACTAAACCTGCAGCGGATTGGCTGTGTAAATGCCGTTCATGTTTGCCTTTTCTGGATAATAACGGGTGGTGTTCAATTTCCATTTTTCTTCGTTTAGTAAACAAGTTCAAAATACTGTGTTCTGAGTATAAAAAACGATCTATAAAATCAAAGAACTTTAACAAACCTTGAGGGAATTCATTTTTAAACCCACTACAGGTTAGCTGCCATATTTTGTCGGTATCAGAACTAAAACGACGCATGGCAGAAAAACAAAACGAGTAATGCACATCACCAGATAATATAATGACTTCATCAGGCGCTGAGTCGTGACGCAACATTTCCATTAGTTTTTTTGCTGACCCTTGATGTGCCATCCAGTTTTCTACATCAACTAACAGTTCTTTGCCTAAAAGTTCACACGCCTTTTGTATTACTTCAATAGATTTAACACCAAAAACCGGTGCAGCAGACACGACTAATACTGAATTTTGAGGTTTAAATAAATGTTTTTCAAACTGCTCTAAACGTTCCCAATCCATCAATCCGCTTGGGTTTTTAGTGGAGGTCTCGCTACGCCATCTGTGCGTGCGAGTATCTAATACCACGATTGCTGGTTCCGTTTTTATCGAATAATGCCACTGATTATGTAAATGAATTATTTCAGTGAACTCTTCACTGGCGAAGTCTTTTGATTTTGATAACTCACTGATCTGCTCAATAAGATCTTCTACCTTTTCAGGACAATTGCCCCAGCCCTGAAATAAAGTGTAAGACAATAAACCGTCGCGGATCATATTATTAGTAATGGTATTGCCGTATATATGCTCTTCCCAATCCGCCGTTAAATTCCAGTCATCGGTTATATCGTGATCATCAAATATCATTACCGTCGGTATGTTTGCGACAACTTGGGCAAACAATGGCAAACTTTCAATAAACCCTGTTAAGTGATCCAGTTCATTTTGATAGATAGTTTGTTGATTTGCCTTTAATTGTTCTTTTGCTTCTAGGGTTTGTTCATAAACTAACGACCAACACTGACTTGACCAGGTTAATAAATAACAAGCAAAAAACTCATCTAATCCAATTAAATGGTTTTCGTGATGGCGAGCTGAAACTATGTTATCGCCATGCCAAAATTTGGCAAACCACGACTGGTCTTGTTTTTTAGGAAATAAGGTACTGCGATTAAATAATGAATAACGCCAGTCTAATTGTTGTTTGGAAACCGCCCCCAATTCATGGGTTGCTGAATACAGACCTAATTTTTTGCTCAAATACTGACAAGCCACCAGCATTGGTGCCGCAACGTCATCTGCGTATATTTGATCCCCTGCCATGATCAAATAATCAGGCCTAGTTAAAGAACCATCATTTAGTTGTTTACCAATAGTGGCAAATGCATCAGGAGCTGGATGATCTGGTTTTCTACAAGAGCCTTGGATAACCGAGGATAACTTGTCTTTAACAATAAATGCGGGGCTGCTTTCACCATTTAAGGTTGCTGAAGTTAAATCTAACTTATGTTTTTTACCATTAACTACTTTCTCAATCTGATAACCAATGTTTTGATTTAATGGCCAACTATCTTCTACTTTACAATGAATCTGATTGATAAAACATTGAGAGCCAATCTGAATGTTTTGTAAGTTTTGTTGAAAACTAAGTTTATGCGACTGTTGTTTAAGTTGAACACTGTACTTATGTTCGGCACTGGTAACAAACCAGATAATCGCTTGAGTTTTATCGACTTTTCTTAAAAAAGGGCCACATAATAACTCAGGTATCGTTTTTGTCTTGTGATTTTTTTCTAATGAATCTGCCGATGTTAAGTTGGTGTCAGCCATAACTTAAGGGTTATCCTTTGGTGAAAGTAAAAGAAACAAAATTGCCAATGGCCCAAAAAGTAAACCTAAGATAAACCACGTTGACGTTACTTTATTTCTGTTGGACGCCATATTCAAACAAATTATGCCGCAAATAATACTAATTATGATGGTAATGAACATGTTCGTTCCTCATGCATTTTATTTTGCTGTATCAAGCTTGGTATGAAAACGGACGGCTGATTGATACATTCAACGTTAACTAACATATCCGTTACCTGTTCGCTTGCCGTCATATCGTAGTTAACCGATTGTGGATTAACATACCCATGTTTTAACGGAACTTGAACAATTCTAAGATTCTGTTTTGTAACAAGATGTTGAATAACCTTTGGCAAATCAAAGTGTTCCTCTTCTTTTGGAAACACAATCGTAAACGGACAACTTGGGGTTAAATCTAATGAATGCCTAATTTGTCCCGGATAAAAGCCAATACAATGATTTATACATAAGTGACTGTTGGTGTTCAATTTAGTAGATACCACCTGCCACAATGCCGCAGCACCTGCACTAAAACCAATACAATTGATAGCTTGTTCATCAGAAATGTTAAGTTGAGCCAAACATAACTTTAATTTGTTCACATAAGCTTCCAAACCACCTGCATCTTGAAACGCTTGGTAAGCTTGTTGCTCGTTTTCGAAATTGGTAAGGCCATCATTTTCTTCATAAGGGCTTATACAAAATGTGTTGTGCCCTTTTTGTTGCCATGTTTGTAATAAGGTTTTACACCAAGACGTTTCACCAAAAATATCAGTGACTAATATTAACAATATGTTCTCCTAAACCTTTACCTTGGTTACTAACTTTTTACTCGTCTCTGCTCAATGGATTATCCTAATCGGCCCGCATCCAAATCAACAAATGCTTGCTGAATCTCTTCATTAGTATTCATAACAAAAGGTCCATATTGCACAATCGGCTCTCCGATTGGATCACCCATTACGACTAATGCACCAGAATCAGGAAACAAGGTCAAATCAACGGTGCAGCCTTCACCAAATGTGACTACGTGAGACGATGTTATCTGCTGTTGATTTACTTGGATCTGCCCTTGATAAACATAAATGTAACCTCTGGCATTATGATTAAACATGAGTAACTGTTGATGTTCGACCTCTGAACTTATATCGTAAATTTGTAGTTGGATATCATCCCTAACTACAGGGCCTGTTTTATCAAAGTTTGATACTTGACCAGCAATCAACTTTAGTCGTGTTTTATCTTGCTTAAGAGGTAAAACCGGAATTTGTTCTTTTGTAATATCAACATAGGAAGCGTCAACCATCTTATGTTTAGCTGGAAGATTTATCCATAATTGAAATCCCCATAATAAACCTTGATCTTGTTTAGGCGTTTCCGAATGAATGATACCTTTGCCAGCCGTCATATATTGTACCCCACCGGAATTAATTAACCCGTGTCCTCCGGTAGAGTCATTATGCTCCATGCTGCCATGCATAAGATAAGTTAAGGTTTCAAACCCTCGATGTGGGTGTGGCGGAAATCCAGCAATATAGTCATTTGGATCATCTGAACGAATTTCATCAATCATTAAAAATGGGTCTAAGTTAGGCAATTTAGGCTGACCAATCGCTCTTGTCAGCTTTACACCAGCACCATCTGTCGCCGGCATTCCTTTTAAAATATGGATTATTTGCTTATTCATACTCGTGTTGCCCCATCTGAGTTTAAAGAAATGTCATATGTTCGAATTGGTTAATCATAAAGCGATAAAAGTGAAATAACATAAAAAACCAAAATATTTATAGTCAAATACCCATTATTCTATTATTTTTATTAGAAAGAACATATTGTTAACTCATTATCAAGGTGATTAATGTCAGACCAAAATACTTGTAAATACCATAACCTTGAAGGCAAGCGCTGTGAAGAAAAAGATATGGGTGCAGGTCATTGTTTCTGGCATGATAAAACCATTGATAAAACAGGTATGGACTTAAGTGAACGTTTAGAAAACTACGCAAAAAGTGGTGGAATGTTACAAGGGCTCCAACTTAAACAAGCTAACCTTAAAGACATCCGTCTAGTTCGTCGAGGTTGCACTAGTGGTTACGATATGCGTAATTGTGATCTCTACCGTGCTGACATGGAAAATGCTCATCTGTTTAACATAAACCTAGAAGGTTCTTCTTTAATGAAGACCCGTCTTAATGACTCCAAATTAAATTGTGCAAATTTACATAATACGAATCTATTAGGCGTCAAACTGCAGAATGCACGTATCGATAATATTAAAGTGGGCGAATATGTTCAGCAAGAAGCTATCGCGATACAAGCTGATAAAGATAAAGATAGAACCAAAGCGATTGATTATTATGAACAGTCAGAAGAAATATATCGAAATTTAAGAAAAACCGCTGAAACTGACGGAATACATGTTTTAGCTGGTCATTTTGCCCATAAAGAACTGATTATGCGCCGCAAACAACACCCACAATATTCTCAAAAAAGAGTTGTTTCTAAAGCCGTCGATTTATTTTGTGGTTACGGTGAAAAACCTATAAATGTGATCTTATTCTCATTAATATTGATTTTATTTTGCGCCGTTTTGTATTTTATTCTTGGCATCAAAAGTGATACCGGAATCATTCAATTATCTTTCAACAACTCATTTGTTGAGAATCTATATAACTTTTTCTCTAGCATTTATTTTAGTGTGGTGACTTTTACTACCTTAGGTTATGGCGATATTAACCCAGTCGGATATTCCAGATTGGTCGCCACCATAGAGGCCTTTATTGGCAGCTTTGCATTGGCCTTATTTGTTGTGGTTTTTGTGCAAAAAACCACAAGATAAAACCCCTTCCCCATATTGACGATATTAAGACATCTTATGTTGATGACATATTATGTCTTAATAACAAACTCAAACCTGACTGCCTAACCGTTGCTTTGTTAATAGCTTGTTGAATTTCTTGAGCTTGGCCAAAGATAGTGAACTGTTTTTTAGCGCGAGTTAATCCTGTGTACAGGATCTCTCTGGATAAAATCTTATTGTTAAGGTTGGCATCGGGTAAAACTAATGCCACATGTTTAAACTCTGATCCTTGGCTTTTATGCACTGTCATAGCGTAAACTGTTTCGTGTTTAGGTAACCGTTGGCAAGACACTTTCATCACTTGGCCATCAGGCTGCAAAAAATAAGTCATTAATTGTTTATCATTACCAATAAGCTGTAAGCCAATATCCCCATTATATAAACCCAAATGATACGCGTTTTCTGAGATCATCACTGGGCGACAATGATAATGTTGCTCATGGTGATTAACCAACTTACGAGAAATTAGCCTCTGTTTGATATGCCTATTGATCCCTTCAACACCAAACTCACCTTCTTTTACGCAGGTCAGGATTTGGAACTGCAATAAGTGGTCGAATAACCTTGTTAAAAAAGCATAACTGAGCTCTGGAGGTTGATGGATAAACTCTTTTGCCTGTTGGATTAATAATAGTTGGTGTTTAAAACTGAATTCTATCAACGAGTGATAACTATCTAGGTCTGGTTTTATCCAATTGAGTTCAGCTTCGAGTATATTATGTGCAACCTGGTTTGCTTGGTCTGATAATAAAGAGATTACTTTGGCGCTGTTCCCTTGATTAATAAACCTAGCTAATTGGCCAATTAAACCGGCAGCACTAAAACGATAACTCTTTTGTAATTCAACCACCAAATTCAGAGATTGTGTTTCAACACGGCATATTTCTGCTAATACGTTGCCAGTTTCCACCGACGATAATTGCTGCCTATCCCCTAATAAAATAACTTGAGCATGTTTAGGTACGGCGGCTAACAATTTGCTCATCAAACTTAAGTCCACCATAGAGGCTTCGTCGACGATCAATACATCAACAAATAATTTATTGTTTTCGTTATACGTAAACTCGTTTAACCCTTGGGGTTTTAATAATCTATGAATAGTAACCGCAGTATTAGGAAGCCTATCTTTAATAGTTGAGTTTAATTGCAAACTCCCTAATGAATGCGTTATTGATTCAGCTAATCGTTGTGCCGCTTTACCTGTTGGAGCCGCAAGTTGTATGTTTAACCCTAATACTTGAGTTGTAATTGGTGACTTATATTGTTGAGTTTGTTCATATTGATCATGTAACTGTAATAATGTCGCTAATAGTTTTACTACAGTTGTTGTTTTACCAGTACCTGGTCCACCAGATATCACTGAAAATGGTTTAGTAATGGAGTTAATCACTGCTTGTTTTTGCCAGTCAATCTCTTGGCTAGGTTCAAATAAGGTATTAACTACAGTCTCTATCTGTTGTTTATCAAGGGTGTTAAACCAATACGGTTTATCATTGGCCTCTCCTTTAATAAAGTTCACTACTGCTTTTTCATAATTGAAATACCGACGCATGTATAAGCAGTTGTTAAACAGAACTAATGGCATTCCATCCGTTTCTATCGAGTACTCATCTTCATACAAGGTAAATTGGCTAGCCAAACCACTGTTAAGTAGAATATCTTGCCATTGTGACTGTATTGGCAGCTGCTCTAATACTTGTTTGGTTAAATTATGCTGCTGTAATTCTGGTGGTAACCAAGTAAATGGTTGGCTCAAGTTGACTTGATCTAAATGTAAACACGCATCTTGTATACTCATGTCATAACTAAGTTTCGCAGTCAGTAACAGCACAAAGTTAATTTCTGCTCGGGTTAACTTAATCGTGTTACCCAACTCATTGTTTACGATCATTTCACCGTAGATAAAACAAGCAAAGTGATAATCCATTGATTGAATGATCTTGTGCTGTTTTAGTAACAACAGCCATTGTAACGTTTCGGGTAACTCTCTATTCGCTAGATTAGTGCTGTCATTGGCTTTATCCAATTTGCAGCTTATGTCATCCGATAGCTCTATAGTGTGTTCATTCTCAATGCCTTGAACAAAAACTGACGTGTTTTTAAACCACTGTTTTATTGGCTTTTCTACCATAGCGTTGTCTAAATCCGTGTTAGTAGAATTAGTATTGCTAGAATTGGTTTTATTTATATCAGTCAAAGTCAAACCCCATCTGTGAAACTGTGCTGGTTACGTCTTGATGACTCAAATCATCCGTTGCTGAGTCTGTCTCAGTTTGGCTTTGTTGTGATAAAACAGGTTCACTCTTTTCAGCATAAGTCGACTGTGATTGCTCAAACTTACCTTCTAATGCCGCGTCTAAGTATTCAATAACATCTTGTTTTATATTCATAACATAAACACCAGATGTTGAAGTATTGTTCATTGTTTGCATGCCGCGCAAAAATAAATAAAGAGCACCTCCAACATGAACATTGTAATCGTAATGAGGTAAACGCGACTTTAGCCAGCGATGAAGTGCCAACGTGTAAATCAGTGCTTGTATTTGATAATGATGATCGGACATGGAAACCTCTAAATTAGCATGATTATAAAACAATAAATCATCGCCTAAATAATTGGATTTATAGTCTAATACGTAATATTTATCTTTATGATGTACCGTTAAATCAATAAAACCTTTTACGATACCTGACAGGCCATCTTGATTGGCACTTGCAGATAAAAAATTATCAAAATGCACCGGTTTTAAACCCATCATTTGTAACGCGTTACTTATAATCAATTGGTTCAAACTGTTGAAATTAAAGTAGAATTCCATTTCAACCAATCTATCTTTTTTTTCTATGTCAGCAAGGGAGTAACTCGGCGTTTGATCTGGGGTATTTACGTTTTCATCTATGGATTTGGTATCAGAACCCGCCAATAAATTACAATTAATAATATCTTTCATCCAGTCTATCGTTACTGAGACCCATGACAGTTCTATTCCATATCGCGTTAATCCAGATTCAATAACATCAACCTGTTCAACCACTGGCTGTTGAAAATCTAAGTTCTCCATAATCCAATGTAAACATGTTCCTGCATTCGCGCCTTTGGGAAATGAAAATCTATCTTTTACCATTATTGGCTCAGATGTTATCTGAACATTTGATTGTTCTGGCTCAATATTGTTTTGTTCATCCGATAAACCAGACACCCAAATATCATTTAATTGTTCTTGGGCAAAACTATCCGTAGTTTTATACCCAGCGGACTCCACGAATTTACTTTCGCTGTGATGCGCGCCAGCCACTAATGATGAATAACTTATCATTTTCCAATTATCGTTTACGTTACCACTAAATTGAGAAAAACTAAGTACCGGCGTTTTTTTACTGTGTAAGCTTAGTCCAGCAGATTTACGTTGATTAAACTCATCGACCACCAGATCTTCAGCTTGGCTTTGATATTGGAAACAGTCCTTAAATTCAATGTCATTATTGAAGTCTAGCTGTAACAATCGGTTACAGGCTTGTTCTATTAATTCATTATTTGGTTTTTGATTGGTGGCTAACTCACCTAACAACACTTGCCCTAAACCTGAATTATCTAAAACAGGTCGTTTATATGCATCTAATAAATTATATACACCGATCACTAAATTGAATATTGGACGGGTCATCGCAACATATAATAAACGTAAATCTTCCGCTAAACGTTCAGCTTCAGCTTGTTGTAACTCTTGAGTGCGATTATCAACACGATAAGTTAACCCTTTAGATTCTTGATTTGAGGTATAAATAGCGGTTTTTGCCGCTTTAAAATCACAAACAAAAGGTAGATATACAATTGGATATTCTAACCCTTTTGAAGCATGTAAAGTGGCGATTTGCACTAAGCTACTGTCGGATTCTAAACGTAATTGTTGGTCGTCCGTTGCGTCACTCCAGTTATCATCGGCAATCACTTGCTGCTCAAACCAATGTAGCAGTTTTTCAACACCTGCATGTTTAACCGATTGTTGTTGGATAAGTTCAGACAAATGGCGTTGGTCTGTGATCAATCGTTCATATTCATTTGGCTCTAACAATTGCCATTTATTCAAGGTATCTGCTTGTAGCAAAATGGTGTCAATGGCACTTGAGATTTGACCATAAACCCAACGTTGATTAGCGTTATAAAACCAATCTAAATGCTGCTGCCATAATACAGGATCATGTTGCAGCTTAAATAATGTGTCGATGTCATAAGCAAAAAAACAAGTGGCGCAGGCGGCCCTCACTTTTTGCTCATTAAACGGTGAATTAATTGCCATCAATAACCGCAGTAAATCTTTGGCGACTGCAGTATTGAATATATTGTCACGACTGATAAATACCGAGCGTATATTCAACTGAGCTAGGGTCTTTTTAATTACGCTGGCTTGATTACGGTTTCTTACTAAAATACAAATATCGTTTGCTTGTACGGGTAATACTTTACCCTGTTTATCGATATACGTACTGGGATCGTCACTGGTGGCTGATAACAAGGTTTGCTGTATTTGACTGGCACACCATTTAGCTAATATACCTTCAGCATCTGATTGTTTAAATCCAACTTTATCAGGGGCTTGGGTATCTGGTAATAAATGGCAAAATGTTAATTGATTTGCATCTTTGCCATTATCTATCAGTTTAAATGTATCTGATTTGCCCGCTAACACAGATTCAAAGGGGATCTCTTTTTGTTTAAATCCTTCAACACTTTGTTTGAATACTTGGTTAACGGCATTCACTAGCTTGGGGTGAGAACGCCAATTGGTGTCTAAGGTATAATGTTGTGAGTCGGCTAAATCTTGTTTTGCTTTGATATAAGTAAATATATCGGCACCACGGAACTTGTAAATGGCCTGTTTAGGATCACCAATTAAAATCATATTAGCAGTGGTTGTTTCGCTATCTTGCGACCTGTTATATATGGCATTAAATATA
The DNA here is from genome assembly GCF_018860345.1 of Psychrosphaera sp. F3M07. GTDB lineage: Bacteria > Pseudomonadota > Gammaproteobacteria > Enterobacterales > Alteromonadaceae > Psychrosphaera > Psychrosphaera aquimarina. The sequence goes on from NZ_JAHKPJ010000021.1 coordinate 405,677, forward strand.
CCGTACTGAACAGGATCGGTATCTTGGAACTCGTCAATAAAGGCCAAAGGGTATTTAGTTCTAATGGCCTGCAATAACAAATTATTGTCCTCAACCACATCCACATTTTCCACTGTAGACGTTGCATTTATAGCGTTAAGTAACTGAGTTAACAAATCATCAGGGTTAATGATCTGTTGTTCGTTTTTAATTTGTTGTGCGCGGTTTTCTATATAATCTTTCGCCAGTCTTAACCAATGACTTTGAAAACCTCCATTTTTAAGTTGGTGTACTACCTCAGCCAATTTATCAATGGTTTGGCTAATTGGGTGGTGAAGCGGTTCTGATTTAGCTTTGTAATTACTGGCATTGTTTAATGAATCTGAGCCCCATAATCCCCACTCGTCGCCCTTCTCAAATTCTGGAAACCAATTATCTGATTGAACAAACTCCGTCAACACACCAATACGTTTGTATATCTTGCCAGTCTTTTTAAGATCTGATTCAGCCAATAACTTGGAAAAGTCCGATTTTTTCCATTCTTGTTTTAAATTGATAATCAATGATTGATAATCGTTGATCAACTCATTATAACGGCTTGTATCAAGCGCTGGCGTAATATCTATGTTTTTACCTAATACCGATGCAATCGCTTTGTATAATCCTTCAGGGTTACGCCAGTTTTGTTCAAACCAACCAAACTCAACACCATCTAATGGAACAACGTGTTTACGCCAAAAATCATATAACGCACCTTGTAAAATAGGTTTATTATCCATTTCAAATGTTTGTTCAAAACTTGAGTTAGTTTCAAATGCAAATTGCTTAATGCAACGATGGCAAAAGCCATGAATTGTAAAGATTGAAGCTTCATCTATTAACGTTATGGCATTTTGTAACCTGTGATACCCCTGCAAAACTGCTTTTTTGATATCTTGTTCATTGTGGACAATAGACGCAGGTTCATTGCCATTTTGTATTTCAGCTGGTGAAGTTAACAAACGGTGAATATACGTATTGAGAAGTTTAACTAGATTTGAATCAAAACTATCACCAGTATTTGTCGTTTGTTGCAAGACACTTTGGTTAGGGTCACCTGTTAATTCATCCGTTAATAAAACTTGTTGAGCTTCAAGTAGTTTTTTTCTTACTCTGTCTCTGATCTCTTGCGTTGCGGCTTCTGTAAAAGTAACCACTAAGATCTGCTCAATAGATTTAGGGCTTAATGTCGTTTTTGTATCTACAAGTCCCAATAATGCGCGTAAATATAATGTGGTTATCGTGTATGTTTTACCAGTACCGGCACTGGCTTCAATAAGCGCATTCTGATCAAGTGGTAATGTAAGTGGATTTAATTTATTCATTTTAGATTCACCAACTCCTTGATCTGCTTAATGACTTTTTTCGTCTTTCCACTTTGGTATTGTTCTGCCATGTCTGATAATTGATTTACCGTAATACGTTCAAACTCATCGTCAAACTGCTCCAATTTAAACAAATGTTTAGAAGCGTAATCGTCACTGGCTAAATTTCTTGCACTGAGATTAAACGTATTTGGGGTTATATGTTTAGCTAAAACCGCATTTAATCCCAACTTAGAAGCGCCCTTTTGTTTTTCTGCTAACCAATCTACCGCGGGGTCTATATGCCAAGTTAACATTTGGTTTTGATTTTTATAACGAACAAACTCTGTTGCCCATAATGACAATTGTTCATTAGCATGTTCAGGCTGTAACGGTTCAAACCAGCCTATAGTGTCATCATTACCAATTAATATTGTCATAGATGCGTTAAATGCTGCACATTTACTTAAATGTATTAACCAAGCAGATAAAGTATCAGATTTTCTAATTTTTCCGCTACGGACAAATAAGCTCACCTGTTGGTTATGAGTAATAAACGTTTCTATAGTTGATTGCACTGATATTTGTTCCAACCCCAATTTCGAAGTCAAACTGCTTGGTAGATCTAAACTGACTAAATGTTGGTGTTTAGTTAATTTCAGTTGTTCCATGTGATCGATACTGAGTATCTCTTTTATCAGGTTGACCATATTAAGACTTTGTTTTTGGTATGAATCCAACACTTTTTCACCCCATTTTTTTGCAGGGTAATTTCCAGAGCGTAAATACTTTTGGTTTAACTGTTTATTGGTTTTCTGTGTTGTGACGTTTTGATCGTCGGCTAATGGATTGTTAAATAAAAATAAGTCTAATAACGCCGATTGATTTTTATATTTCTGTAATCCGTCATGCTGGAATACTTCATGATCTGATAAAACATCGTTGTTTAGATCCAGTTTGATATCTAATACACGACGATAAAAATACTTAATTGGATGCGTCCAAAACTCAATCAATTCGCTAAGATCAATTTGATCCTTTTGTAATTTGATAGGATCAAACTGCTCGATATTTTGATCCTGCTGATCCAAATTAGGATCTTGATTGTTATTGGAATGATCGTGTTCACTTGACCTATGGACAAAGTGGTCACTTACTGCACTATTACTTTGTACAGAATTTTGTGTCTTACAAACTTGATACCAACGTTCAGAGTAGGATTTATAAAGGCTTAAGCCGCCTTCATTTAAAAAATAGCCCGAATTAAATGGTTGCAGTTTATGTTTGATCACGACGCGATCAAAGATTGATTCTTTCTCATTAGGATTGTCGACAATAAAAGACTGTTGCATATAATCGATCAATTCCGACAAAATAACCGAAGGCATTAACTCTTTATTATTTTTAGCTGATTGGCCAATAAAACTTAAATGCAGTTTTTCTCTAGCAGAGCTGATGGCTTCTAAAAATAAATAACGTTCGTCTAATTTACGCGAGCGGTCCCCTTTTCTAGCAGAATTTAATCCCACCAGATCAAAACTAATTGGGTCAACATGACGGGGATAATCACCATCATTTAACCCTAAAATACAGATAACTTTAAATGGCACTGAACGCATTGGCATTAAAGTACAAAAATTCATACGTCCTGCCAAAAATCTTTGAGCTACCCCACTCTCACTTAAATGCTGTGCAAAAAAATGATGAATTAAATGGTAATTAATACCACCAGTATAATCACGGTCATCCAAATAAACGTGTAACTGCGCGATTGAATTTCGTATCTTTTGAATGGTGATCACATCAATTTTGTTTTGATATTCCGTTTGTTGTTCATTTTCACCTAAAGTAAATAAGTGCGTAACAAACTGTTCTAATAACTCACACCACTGCTCAATTGTTTTATCACCATTTAAGATCTGCTCTAATTCAACTAAGAAACTAAAGTAGTTTAATAATTTACCCAATATGGCTTGGTTAAGCCCTTCAATTTTTTCATAGGCTAAAATGTTGTTCCATAAACCTTCTTCACCTAACGACACCCCCAACACCATACGTTTTAATCCATATACCCAGGTATTAAGGTCGATTTCTGGTAATTGCCACTTGGCTTTATGTTTAGCGTCAATTGCCCATTTAATTTGACTCTGTTCAATCCATTGTTTTAATAAATTAATGTCGGACAAACTTAAATTAAACGTGGACATTACCGCAGGCACTTCTAAATGATCTAATAACTCTGATACTGTAAAACGAGAAGATGGCAGCAGTAATAAGTCGATAAATGTGTTTAATAATGGATTTTCTTCCAAACCGCCTCGGTCAGAAATCGTGAATGGGATAGTTTGATTATGGCTTGAGTTGTTTCCACTAGTTATAGCGCTAGACTCAGATTTAAAGATAGATTCAATAAAGGGTGCATATTGATTCACGTCCGGCACCATAACCAAAATATCTTTAGGTAATAAAGTGGGATCTTGTTCAAACCAACCTAATAACTGGTCTTTTAGTACCTCAAGTTCACGAATTCGACTGTGGCAGTTATGCACTAATATAGAGTCATCGTCATTGGTTAATAAGACTTTACCGTGATCAGAGTTGATTTGTTTAGGCGTCAACGGAGTTTGTTCACCCCGATATTGTAAATTTAGTATGTCGTTTTGAATTTTTTCTAAACTTGAAAATGAATCTAACTCTGCGCTAGGTTCAATAAAGACATCGGTGATATTAATATTGGCGTTTGTTAACACGTCCAGATAATCACGCCCAACTTTGCCCCAACTTGCCAATAACGGATTACCCGTCACAAAGTAATCCTCTTTATGATTAACATTAAGCTCAGCAATTTGTTTTTGATTACTGTCTAATCGCGCAATGGTTTTATCACTTAATATATCGCCCCAATATTGGCTACACGGATTTAACCATAAAATCTGTACGTCGATATGTTGAGATAACGCTTCCAATACTTCTAACTGATGAGTCGGTAAAGTAGAAATACCAAATATAAATAAACGGTCAAGAGACGTTGGCAATGCGACTTTTAATTCTTCAGTACTGATAGTAGATAATTTATCTAACAATAACTTATGCATACTGGCACGGTGCAATGGGCTTTGGTTTTGTTGATCCGTGAAAGTCACTAATGCTTGCCATAAAATGCACTGCCATTGTTGCCCTTTAATATCATCACCTTTGACAATATCTTCTTTAGGCAAATCTAAATGGCCTTGTTGCCAGTGTTCTAACCACTCGGGTCTATACATTAAATAGTTATCAAATACGTCTGCTATTTTTTCAGCTAATTGGAATAACCTGAGTTGTTCATAACTACCGATCTGTTCTGACGATGATTTTCCATTTTGGTTTGCAAAATGATTTTCGTTGGAATGGTGATCTATACATTCAACAGCAATGGGTTTGTCATTGTTTAGATAATCGGCTATGGACTTGAATTCAGGTTTGTTTAAATGCTCTGGTAATAATTGATATAACTTCCACGTCATTCGGTCTTTATTAAATGGACTTTGTGCAGGAACATCAGGCAATAAGTTTTGATATAGACGCCAAATAAAACTACTTGGTAACGGAAAGTCTATATTAGCCGCTATGCCATTGGCCTCAGCTATTTGCAGTTTTAACCATTGAGACATACCAGGACTGTGCACCAAGATAGTTTCTGGAGTTAGTGCATTATCACTGATTGGGAATTTAATTTGAGTCGACAAAAGCGTAACTAAAGCTTCGAGTCTATTAGATTGATATAGGTTTAACATTGGATGCTAAAAATTCCATTTGTTAGTGCTGTTTTCTATAGTAAGGGATCTTTAATCTATAAGGGAGTATTTAAAGGAATTAATTAGTCAACGACATATAAATTGTTTAACTCATTCTTGCTAATTATAAAGGGAATGCACCTATACATTGGCAATAAAAAAGGACAATTGTTGTGCAATTGTCCTTTATTAAAATGATTTATGACTGCTGTGATATTAAACAGTACCCGACTTACACTGCTCAATGCGTATTTTATTATCGACTACTTTCGGTATTTTCAGTTCTGTTGTTACAACTTCTGAAACCACTTTAGCAGTATCTGTTTCTTCTATCCAAATAGCAGCTTTGTTATCAGTCACTTGTCTTTTTAATGCGTAACGTTGACCTGCATCTAACGTTACATCAAAATTAACATAACCTTCACCACCGATATCAAATTGAGCTTTAACCCAAAGATTATGACGCCCCGCCATCAATTCTCTTGATTCAGAATAATCTGACTGTCTGTTTCGGTAACACGCTAAATAAACGTATTCTTTTGGTGTAGATATATCTTGTCGGTAGTTCTCAATTACAAAGTGGTTATCTTTAACTTTTTTCTCAAAAGGAAAAACACCACAACCGAAAACCAAAGAACTTAACGCAACGACAGTAACTAATTTAACTATTTTCATACAATATATTCCTTTATTAGACCAAATTTACGATAGCCATGATTTAATAAAAAAGCAAATTATCTAATAAAATTAATAAGTAACAATTTGTTATTGATTGTAATTGTAAACTGAATAATTAGTTTTTAACATTTATTTAAGATTATCCCCTTTGCCTGCGACTCTTATTTAAGAGCCTATATTGCAGTTACTAATTTGCTTTTTTTCTTTGCTCTTAATATCAAAACAATGGAGAGCAAAGCACAAACAAAAAAGCCAACAGTCAGCGGTATAGCAGATTCATTATATAAATATCCGATAACACCACCGATAAATACGGAGATTAACGTTTGTATGGAACTTATCACCGAATTAGCTACGCCAGCAATATGGCCTAAAGGTTGAACAGCTAATGAGTTTAAATTGCCAAATAAAAGGCCAAAAAAGAAAAAGCTAATGGATAAATACATCATCAACATGAATATCGTTGGTTCATTTTGTAAAACAAAACAGTATATTAGAAATAAACTACTGCTTATTAACAAACCTAGTAACGCTGTTAAACATAAGTTAACCATTTTATAACGCATTACTAATTTAGAATTACTAAATGACGACAATCCAAGCGCTAGGGCTAATACACCAAAATACAGAGCAAACTGCTCCCCTAATTTATAATGGATTTGCAATAATTGCTGTGACGTACTTAAGTAGCCAATAAAAGATCCAAATATTACGCCACTGGCTAACATGTAATTGCGGCTAACTTTATTGGTTAATGTTTCCTTTATACCGTTAAAAATCGCGGTTAACGTAAAAGGTAAACGTTTATCAAGGTCTAATGTTTCTTCTTGCCTGAAGTGCAACCACAATAAAGATGACATACTAAACAACAATACAAATCCAAAAATTGCACGCCAATCTCCAATCCATAATATGCCTTGACCGACCGAAGGAGCCAACGCCGGTACAATTATGAAAGACATAACAATTAACGACATAACTCGACCCATTTCTGGACCTTCAAATTTATCCCTGATCATTGCTAAACTCACAACTCTGCAAGCGGCCGCGCCAAAGCCTTGTATTACACGACCAATGATCATCATATTAAAATCAACGGCAAACAAAGAAATAAGATCGCCAATAATAAAAATACTGACACCTAAGTAGATTGAATTTTTCCTACCAAAAGAATCAGATATAGGCCCGTATATCATCAGCCCAAATGCCATGCCAAAAAATACCGAAGATAACACTAATTGAGTGTCATTTTCATTGGCGACTTTCAGGTCAGTACCTAGTTGAGATAGCGCGGGTAAAACCGCATCAATGGTTAACGCCACTAAAGACATTAATAAGGCCATTAAACAGATAAATTCAAAATTGCTAATAGCTTTAGCTTGAGATTTCATTTTTATTCTTAATGTTAATAAATAAACGGGGTTAATTGGTTTTATTCACGTTGAATGTGGGACAAACTGGGAATATAACTTAGTAGGATTTTATCATAGGAACACGTTTATAAGTATGCGCTTTTATGAACTAAGGTGACATTAATCAACTGTACCTCATTAAATAACATATTCACTAAATATAAGAAATGACCAAGCTCTGTTTAACTGCACTGATATAGCTCTAACGGCAAGCCATCTGGATCGTTAAAAAAGGTGAACTTTTTATCGGTAAATTCATCCACTCGAACCGGCTCGACCTCAATCCCATTATCTAACAGGTATTGTCGAACCTCTTCCACTGAATCAACACAAAATGCTAGGTGTCTCAAACCTAGCGCTTCTGGATAACTGGGTCTGGGAGGTGAATTGGTAAAAGAGAACAATTCAATTTGACCACCTTTGGGCAATTTTAAGTCAAGTTTAAATGAATCTCTATCCGCTCTATAGTTTTCAGCGATTATTTCAAGTTGTAACACTTCAGTATAAAAATGTTTTGAAACTGGGTAATCAGAACATATTATCGCGGCATGATGAATAGATTTAAACAATGTTTAACCTTAATTTATTTTGGTTATTAACCTAGTTATATTATGAGTTATAACGGTGGATCAATCTTATCCGCTATAGAGGTATTAACTCGAAACCAACCAGCAATAGAATAACGATCACGGTTCGCTTTTAATACTTCATGAGGGAATTCTTCACTTAAAAAAGCGACGATGGTTCCCATCAAAGGGATCACTTTAGTGCCCTCTTTGTCTTTATCATCCTTGTATATGACTAACTCACCACCATCTGTACTTACCCAACCAGAATTGAAATAAGCAACAATGGATAATACTCGGTTTGCCTCACCTCTAAATGCATCATAATGGCGTTTATAATAGTTACCTGGACCATAATGAGCAAAATGGCTTTCAAATGAAAATAAGCCTAAAAATAAACGTCGATTTAGATAACTTTGTAATTGCGCATTCCAATCTAACCATTGTTTGCCCGCATTACTTTCACCTGTTATCCAACAAATCTCATCGGTACGAACAAACTCATTTTTTAAATATTCGCCACCTCGACCAATACCTGCATCTTTGAATTTTTCAGTTTCCATGGTTTGCTGGTGGATATACAAAGCATTTGTTAATTCTACCGGTAAGGCGCCAGGACGAATACTGTAACCTTGTTGTTCAATATCTTGTGCTATTAAGTTAAATAAACCGTCATCACTCGTACTGTTACCATCAAAAGATGAGATCTTTTTTATCGCGACCAAGTTATTTTCTCTTTATATAAAGTAGACAATTGTTATCTTATTTTAAGTGATGCGCATCATACTTAAAAAATTGAAAAGGACACGCTTTTTTATATACTTTAACAACATAAAAAACGGCTATCGTTTAGAAAACCATATACCTATCTTTACCGGCCTTTTTAGCTTGATACATCGCATCATCCGCGTCTTTTATTTCGCTTTCCAAATCTGTATTTTCTGTTACTTGCGTAACTTTTAAGCCAATACTGACGGTGATATTGATCTCATCGTCATTCTCAGTGGTAAATGAACAATTCCTAATTTCATTTAACAGTCTGTCCCCCAATTTAGAGATACATTGCTTTGAAGATACGGCGACAACAAAAGCAAATTCTTCCCCACCATGACGACAAAATGCATCTTCAGTCCTGAATGATTGAGCCAATCTATTCGCTACCACTTTAAGCACTGTATCACCGGTAACGTGTCCATATTGATCATTTATTGTTTTAAAATTATCTACATCAATAAATCCAAACGCTAGAGTTAAATGATTACGTCTTGCTAAATGAATGACTTTTTGTGCTTGATCGATAAAATATCGGCGGTTGGGTATGTTGGTAAGTTGATCAATAAAAGCAATTTGCTCAAGTTTAACCTTAAACTTCATCAGTTCTTTTGTTCTTTCTTCCACCCGTTTCTCTAGACCCACTTTTAATGCTTTTAACTCTTCATTTTTACTTTTTAACTGCTCAATATGGAATTTCTTTTCCGACACATCTCTTTCTATGGCAACAAAATTAGTAACTTCACCAAATTTATTGGTTAGCGGCATAATGTTCATTTCTATCCAATAAGGCCGCCCTTGTTTATCATAATTAAGCAAGGTTTCTGTGATAGCTTGATTATCTTTAAGGGCCTTATTGATGCGGTCAGTGGAGTTTTTATCAGTCAATGCCCCTTGCAGTATTCTTGGTGTTTCACCAATCACTTCTTCAGAGGTATAACCGGTAAGGGTTTCAAACGCTTTATTAACATAAACAATTTTGGGGCCAAACGGTTTATCTATGGTAGACGCTTCGGTAATGATCACTAGGTCCTGAGTATTCTCAACAATTTCTTCAAAAGAATATAATTGTTTTTTATCCGTTATATCGTTAAAAGTCACTACCACAAAACTATCTGTGTCACTTTCCCCACGTTCTACATAAGCATTGATTAAAAACCAGCTTATCGTATCGTTACTACTATCCACCACACCAACAACTTCATCAATTAAAGGGCTATTGAGTTGTTTTACTTTTGTCACTGGGTATTCATCTACAGACAAAATCCTGCCACTTTCATCTACGAAATGCCACTGGGGATCATAAGCAATCTTGCCTAATATTTGCGCTCGGGAGAGTCGTAATAGTCTTAATGCTACGGGATTAGCATACAATACAGAGGTGTCCCATGAATGTATTACTACACCAATATGGGCATTATCTAACAGTCTCTTTAAATTCAAATCATTTGAAAAACCAGGTGTTTTCACATTCATAGACTAATAACTCCTTTTGTAAAAAGCGTAGTTAGCTTTTTACAAAAAATAAAGTGCTTACTCTTTCCTTCAAAATTAAGTTAACTGTAGGTAAAAAATTTGTCGTTAATACTTATGACCTAAAAATCGGTCTATTAATTTTGAAATCCGCTCCATTACTTCTTCTTCTATCAGTTCAAACGTTAAATTTAGTTTATCCAAAACCAGTACAGCCCTTTGCTGTGGTAGTGGTGCTTGATTCATCAGTAACTCTAACTCTGGTAATTTTTTATCGTAACGCGGTACTATTTTAAATGTTAAATTAGCAAATTCTACTTTGGAAAATACCTTTTCTGCGACCACACAAAATGACTCTACGTGGTCAAGTCCATCTGGGCCTAAAGAACCGGGTTCAACTCTTACCACTAACTTTAAATCTAACTCTTGACTCATACCGAGGGTAAACCTACTGAATGTTTATTTAACTATCTAAGCACAGTAATCACATTACGGCTAACTTAATTGATATTTATTAACTGGTTATATGTTGGTGACAAAAGTAATGCACCGCGTTAATTTATATATCGACAATAATATCCAAATAATAAGTTATCCATTTATGAAATTAACAATGAGAGTGGTTGATGCATTTACTGACACTTTGTTCAAAGGTAATTCTGCAGCAGTCATAATACATAACGATTGGCTACCAGTAGTAACGATGGCAAATATAGCAGCTGAAAATAACCTTTCTGAAACTGCCTATATAAAACCAATTAACGACAATCAATTCGCGATTCGTTGGTTTTCACCGATAACTGAAATTGATTTTTGTGGTCATGCTACCTTAGCGTCAGCGTTTGTATTATTTACTGATAATCCACATCTAAACACAATAGTATTTCATACTGATAAAGTGGGCATATTAGAAGTCAATAAAGGTGAAAATGGCATTATCGTAATGCAATTTCCTAATTTAAAACCTACGATTGCAGAGCATATTCCTCTAGCTTTGCTAGATGCTATTTCTATTAAACCCAAACAAGTTTTAAAAAACCAACAAGCTTATTTTGTAATATGTGAAACAGAACACGAAGTACTCAATATTACACGCAATAACGACTTATTAAAGACATTAGACCCTTATGATTTAGTTGTCACAGCACAAGCTAAGTCCAATAATTTTGCTGACTATGATTTTGTTTCTCGCTACTTTTGGCCAGCCAATGGCGGTGATGAAGATCCCGTAACCGGTTCTATTCACGCTGGACTAGCGCCTTATTGGGCTGCGGAATTGGGTAAAAACAAACTGGTCGCTCTACAAGCCTCAAAACGCCAAGGTGTTTTACATTGTGAAATTGATAATTCAAACGGCAAAGATGTTGTGATCATATCTGGTCAAGCTGTGTTGTATATGCAAGGTGAGATACACGTTTAGTATTTTCATTGACCAATTTACATAAACCAAACACCAAGGTTTACCTTACAATCTATGCTGTCCAAAGCCATATGAATGACCAAGCCGATACCGATTAAACGCATCGGCTTAACAAAACACATTGCAATGTACGCAAATACTAAAGGCAATTGGTGTAAGGGATGAAATCCAATACTGCAGCGTAGTGGGTCATATATTGGCGTTGCTAATAAATGGTCAACATCCACCAGCATAGTTAACATCATTATTAACAATGCTTTTTGCCAATCATCTCTGAAAAATACCCAAGCAATAACCAATGGAACTAAAAAGTGTAAAAAAAGGTGGAACATAAAAGAGGCTCTTCCATTAATAATTTGTCGTCTGAGTTAATAGTGATGATACTCATACATAGGCTGCTAGATTAATTTGTCATTTTGAAATGTAAACAAAAGAAATAACAATTAAGGTTATCTCTCATATTTAGTTAACCATTAAGCTGTTATAATCGCGCCAATTTTATTGTTCGCATACATCTAGGGTACTACTTTGACACAAACATCATTTTCATCATTGGCACTTAAACCAGACTTGGTAAGTAATTTAGCCACTCTTGATTATAACGAAATGACTCCAATTCAAGCGCAAAGTTTACCTTTGATCATTGACGGTAAAGACGTTATTGCCCAAGGCAAAACCGGTTCTGGTAAAACGGCTGCCTTTGGTTTGGGTCTGTTACAAAACTTAGATGTAAAACGTTTTCGTATTCAGTCATTGGTATTATGCCCTACCCGTGAACTTGCTGACCAAGTAGCAAAAGAAATTAGAAAGTTAGCCCGTGGTATCCACAACATTAAAGTATTAACCCTTTGTGGTGGCGTACCTATGGGACCTCAAATTGGATCATTAGAGCACGGTGCACATATCATAGTTGGTACACCAGGACGCATACTTGACCATTTAGATCGTGGTCGTTTAAACCTAGATAACTTAAATACATTAGTGTTAGACGAAGCTGACAAAATGTTGGAAATGGGTTTCCAAGATGCGGTAGATGCCATTATCGACTTAGCTCCTAAAAACAGACAATCTTTGTTATTTAGTGCCACCTTCCCAGATCAAATTAAAGGCATTGCAGGTAAGTTACTTAAAGACCCAGTAATGGTTAAAGTAGAGTCTACTCATTCTGGGACTAGCATAGATCAACAATTCTTTAATGTTGATAACAATGACGCACGTAAACAAGCCATTCAGCTTTTGTTAATGCAATACCAGCCTGAGTCTTGTGTGATTTTCTGTAATACCAAAATAGAAACCGTTGAAGTAACAGACTTTTTGTTAGATTCAGGCTTTAGTGCAATTGAATTAAACGGTGATTTAGAACAAAGAGACAGAGATCAAACTTTGGTACGTTTTGCTAATAAGAGTATTTCAATATTAGTAGCAACGGATGTTGCCTCTCGTGGATTGGACATAGACAACTTAGATGCCGTAATCAACTACCAATTAGCCCATGATGCCGATACCCATGTTCACCGTATTGGTAGAACAGGTCGTGCTGGTAGCAAAGGGGTTGCTTGCAGTTTGTTTACTAATAAAGATTCATACAAGGTAGTGGAAATCGAAGACTACATGGATATCCGCATAAAAGAGTCTGAATTACCTGATGCGTCTGTTTTAGAAAAAGAAATCTTTGAACCGCAAATGGCGACCCTTCGCATTGATGGCGGTAAAAAACATAAAGTACGTCCAGGTGATATCCTTGGAGCACTTACAGGTAAAGACGGCATTGCGGGTAAAGACGTTGGTAAAATCAACGTATTGGATTTTTGCGCTTATGTTGCTGTGCATAAATCGGTTGCTAAAGACGCCCTACACAAGTTAGAAAAAGGCAAATTAAAAGGCCGTAGTTTTAGAGCTTGGCGCATACGTTAAACTCATTTGTTCTTTTTAATCAATGAACATTAGGCTAATAGTTAACTACTTATACGTGGTTAACTATTAGACCAACAATATACAAATCCGTTTTAGTGCTAAAGGCACTTCCTATGTAATTCTATCGTAGATATTTTGTTAAATTTAACGCCTTCCATGACAAATACATCTTCCGTTATCCACTGACAATTATCACCTCGGTGATTATCTCTTGTGGTCACTATTAAATTTCCATCAGCAGATTTAGATACAACTATATATGCCATAGAAGAACTAAACGTGACATCAAAATCAGCAGTAAATTGGTCAGCGCCACGTTGGGTGGCTAACAGTCTGACTATGGTCGTATGACCTCCCGCTTTGCTGGTGACTTTAATAATTTGATTTAACTCTTTGTGCCAAAAACGTTCAATCCCCACAACAAAGCCGTTTATTTCAACACTAGAGTCCGGTTTTCCTTTTAATTGTATTTTTGATTGGTTCGTTGGCATGCAAGTCGAATAATGATTATTTAAGCTCTGTTCCCTATATATCTCATAGTTCCCTATAAAAGCATCAAGTTTGGCTGTACAAGTGCTCTTGACTTCAGAAGCATGAGTGAATATTGATAATAAAGAAATGACAATAATTAAATAGTGCATTTTGTAGAAATTTTCTCGTGTCGTTTATAAAAAGTTTCTAATCTTGATAATCATAAAAACTTTATAATTCATTGAATAGCCTAACAATAATTAAATCACCTCATAACTACAACTAATCATTTACCACGCCTAAATCTTCCCGAAAATGTTAATGCACTTATAACTCTTTAATAAATATATTAAGAAACAGATTTGTTTAATTAATCGACAGTGAAGGTCGACTTTAGAGTTAATGCTCTGTATAATGCGCGCGCTCTAGTTGGCAATAACTGGCATTCAGATCAGTTATGGTTCTGCAAGCCCCACATATCAGGAAATACCCTTTGATCACTACCGCAAATATCACCATGCAATTTGGCGCTGTGCCATTATTTGAAAACATCTCGGCTCAGTTTGGCCATGGCAACCGTTACGGTTTAATTGGTGCCAATGGTTGTGGCAAATCAACCTTTATGAAGATCTTAAGTGGTGCGCTATCGCCATCTTCAGGCAATGTTTCCATTACTCCAGGTAATAAATTAGGGGTATTAAGTCAGGATCAGTTCGCATTTGAACAATACTCAGTAGTTGACACCGTTATTATGGGCGACACTAAATTATGGGAAATCAAACAAGAACGTGACCGTATCTATTCTTTACCAGAAATGTCTGAAGAAGATGGAATGAAAGTCGCCAACCTTGAAACTGAATTTGCTGAAATGGACGGTTATACCGCAGAGTCTCGTGCCGGTGATATCTTATTAGAAGCTGGTATAGATGAAGAGTTTCATTTTGGCTTAATGAGCCAAGTGGCACCGGGTTATAAAGTCCGAGTGTTATTAGCTCAAGCCCTATTCTCAAATCCTGATATCTTATTATTAGACGAACCTACCAATAACTTGGATATACATTCAATCAATTGGTTGGCAGACGTGTTAAACCAACGTAAATGCACAATGATCATCATTTCCCATGACCGTCATTTTCTTAACTCTGTTTGTACACATATGGCTGACATTGATTATGGTGAATTACGTATATATCCAGGTAATTACGAATACTTTGTTGAAGCGTCATCGTTAATTCGTGAACAGCTGTTATCAGAAAACGACAAAAAAAGTGCTGAAATTGCTGAGTTAACAGCCTTTGTTGCCCGTTTTGGTGCTAATGCGTCAAAAGCAAAACAAGCCAGTTCACGTGCTAAAAAGCTAGATAAAATTGAATTGTCAGAAGTTAAATCTTCTAGTCGTCGTACCCCTTCAATCGCGATTAAACAAGATCGTAAATTACATCGCCAAGTTCTTATTTTAGAAGAGTTAGGACATGGTTATGATGAAGGTCCATTATTTAAAAACGGTAACTTAATTCTTGAAGCCGGTGCCAAGCTTGCTGTGATTGGTGAAAATGGCGCAGGTAAAACGACGTTCTTACGTTGTTTGATTGACGAGATCAAAGCAAATAACGGTGTGGTTAAATGGTCTGAAAACGCCACTATCGGTTACTGCCCGCAAGACAGCACAACAGATTTTGATTGCGATTTAAGTTTATTCGACTGGTTAAGTCAATGGCGCACCAAAAAACATGACGATCTTCAAGTTCGTGCCATGTTAGGTCGCCTGTTATTCACCGCCGATGACTTCGAAAAGAAAGTGAAAGTTTGTTCTGGTGGTGAGAAAAACAGACTCTTATTTGGTAAATTAATGATGATGGACTTAAACGTGTTAGTCATGGATGAACCTACCAACCATTTAGATATGGAATCAATTGAAGCACTTAACCATGCGTTAAAAGAATTTGACGGTACGCTTATATTTGTCAGCCATGACACCCAATTTGTATCCTCTTTGGCCACGCATGTTATTGAGATCAAAGATAGCAGCATGGATATATTCCACGGTTCTTATCGTGAATACCGCGCAAGTCAAAAGCTAAAAAACAAAGCTGCTTAGCTTTATACGAATTAACCATAAATAAGCCATCGTACGATGGCTTTTTTTATACGTTACATTAAATATTAATATTAACTAGTGTATTAGTGAGCTAACTCAATAGTGTTGACGTCTATGGGTGTTCCCCATAACAAACTAAATAGACCATTTAACTTGATGCCGGCAGATAAGTCCGCGCTTTCTAGTTTAGTACTAAGAAACTCTAATTTACTTTGATCATTTACGTCTTCACATGGACTAACATAAATACCTTTATTTAATATCCCTCTTGTTTCCAACTGACGTTTTAATTCTAAACAAACAGGCATAGACGGCTCTATAATAGTCACAGGCTTAGACGTTAACTCGTTTATGCATTGGCTAATACTGTGAATTAAAAATGCATAATGGGTACAACCTAATACCAAGTGATCTATCCCCTTTTCAATTAAAGGTTTGATATAAGACTTTACCGCTTGTCGAGTGTATTCTGTGTTAAGTTGACCTTGTTCCACCAAGTCCACAAACAAAGGACAAGGGACAAGCTCCACCTGAACTTTATCTTCAAACCGAGCCTTTAATCGTAATAATGAATCACTGTTAATCGTCTGCTGCGTTGCTAACAATCCAACTAATCCTGTTTTACTCATTTGAGATGCCGGTTTTAACGCAGGCTCTACTCCAATAATTGGGATGTCGGTTAATGTGCGTAGATAAGAGATGGTATGCACCGTAGCCGTATTACAAGCGACAACGATAGCTTTACAGCCACGTTTAATAAAATATTCCACAATTAAACTAGTTCGTTGCTTAAGAATGTCTGTGGCTTTATTACCATAAGGGCTAAATTGATGATCGGCTATGTAAATGAGCTGTTCGCCCGGCATTATATTTTGAATCGTTTTTGCGATGGACAAGCCACCCACTCCCGAATCAAAGATCCCTATAGGGGATTGTTGTGTCATTAATTGTATTTCCTGCAACTTCATTTAGCTTAATTCAAAATACGCTCTATTTTTGAATTAACGCTCATTGTCGTATATTTCCCATTGTTAACCTTAACCATGTTACTTGTTGATGTTTAAAATTGATATTGTATAAATAGTTAATTTTAAATTTCTCGTTGTTTTCCTTTGCTATCAAATTTAGATAAAGGCATGATCACACCATATAAGTATTTAACATCTAATAAGAATTATTATGAAAATCATCTCTTTTAATATAAATGGCATTCGAGCCCGTATTCATCAACTTGCTGCATTAATTGAAAAACACAATCCAGATATTATTGGATTACAAGAAACCAAAGCTCACGACGATGTATTTCCTTTTGAAGAGGTTGAAGCCTTAGGTTATACCCCTATCATTCATGGTCAGAAAGCACATTATGGTGTCGCTATGTTGGTACGTAATGATGTAGCAGCGCGAATGACACACTCACAAAAAGGCTTCCCTACCGATAACGAAGATCATCAAAAACGTATGGTTATGGTCACAGTAACGACAGAAATGGGCAACAAAATAACCGTGCTTAATGGCTACTTCCCGCAAGGAGAAGCAATTGATCATCCGGTAAAATTTCCATACAAAAGACAGTTTTATTCTGACTTGATGAATTACTTAATTAGCCATGAAGATGCCAGTGAAAATGTTGTAGTAATGGGCGATATAAATATCTCCCCAACGGATTTAGACATTGGTATTGGTGAACCCAATAGAAAACGTTGGTTAAAAACCGGCAAATGTTCATTCCAACCAGAAGAACGTGAATGGTTGAAAACATTAATGGATTGGGGATTTAAAGATACATTCAGAGAACAACACCCTACTACGGATGATAGATATTCATGGTTTGACTACCGTTCTAAAGGCTTTGACGATAACCGTGGATTACGTATAGATGTTGTTTTAGCTACGCATGGTCTAAACGATAAATGTACTGACACCGGTATAGATTACGAATTACGTGGAATAGAAAAACCATCTGATCATGCGCCAATTTGGTCAGTATTTGATATTTAAAGATAAAAGGAATAACAATGAAATTAACACCTAAGTTAACGTCACGTTTGTCATTATTACTATTAACATTAGTATCTGCTTCAAGCTTTGCTGATTGGACACTTAACAATGATAAATCTAATTTAAACTTTATTTCAGTTAAAAAGTCGAGCATTGTAGAAGTTCATCACTTCTCACAATTAGCCGGTTCAGTTAAAGACTCGTCAGGGAAAGCCAATATAGAGATCAATTTGGCCAGTGTAGAAACATTGATCCCTATCCGTAATGAACGCATACAATCTTTATTGTTTCAAACCAACATGTATCCTAAGGCAAGTATAAGTGCCGACATTAATGTTGCAGATGTTAATCAATTAAAACCTGGTGAGTCGTTCAAAACTAAGCAAACCTTAGTTTTAGATTTACATGGAGTGAAAGATGAATTGGTTGCAGATATTCAGGTCACTAAGTTAATGAATAATTCACTAAATGTTAGTTCGCTAAAACCCGTTGTATTAAAGGCTGCTGATTTTAAATTGGTAGAAGGCATTAATGATCTTAGAGATATTGCAAGCTTGCCATCTATCACCACTCAAATACCAGTTACCTTTAATTTAGTATTTGATATAAATTAACCATTAAAAACATAATCCCTACTACAACGAACCAAAGATAACGTTTAATTCTTTGCTTTGGCTTAATAATAAAAGGCTGTCGTTACTTCCAACGACAGCCTTTTTTAGTGGATAAATGATATGCCCCCATAATTAACTAGGGTGGGTCTTAGTATTAATTAGCGTTAAAATCTGTAATGAACTTGCTCACCCGTGCCGCATTTGCACCAAGATCACTACCGCCAATACGAGAAATTGAACGTAAATCTATTTTACTGCCTGTATCAGTCGTTTGTACTCGGATAACGATATCATCTTTAAATGCCCATAGTGCGGTGGTATCTACCGCTTCAATCTTTCCTTTTTTATAATCCTTGGCCACTATTTCCCAACCTAAATTACTAGCAACATTCACCGCTTTATTGAAAGCTTGTATCATGTTTAAGTCGCTATGAATCGTTTGTAATTCAGGATATGCAGCCTGTTGCAATGGCGCTAGCTTCTCACTGTCATAATCTAATGGATTACTGTTTTCACCACGTAAGCCAACAATCAATTCGAATTCTGGTAAATTAACCGTATCTGTAGTCACTTGATGTAAAAATGGTAATGACTTAGCTTTGGCAGCTTGCATGGATAAACCTACAACAGGTATAGCTAATAATATGGCCACCACTGCACCAGTTATGGTTACCGGCTTTTGTTTCTTAACCAAACCGAACACAGCTAAACCAAGGGCAAGCAATAAAACGGCAATACTTATAAACCCTGTGTATTTTATGATTTGAAATGAAATACCCATAGACCAAATATCTAAACGGTAGGCAATAATGGCAATAGGAAATCCAAGTAACAAAGGTATTACTGCGAATTTACAAAATTTAGTGATGGCATTGACGACCATTATATTCCCTTAATTTAGATGTTAAAAGTGTTGTTAGGTTAGCCATTAAACTGTGAGGCTTCTGAAGTATTTAAACGCATATTAAATAATAGCGCTATCAAAATTGACCGGTTGTGTTGTGATTAAATTTGAAAATAACAGTGAAAATAACAGTGCCACCCACTTTAAATGAAACTTAAACAATCTGTAAACTTAAAGTAAGTTCTAGATTTTTAATCGAAGTTTAATTTGAAATGGAAAATAACAGAAAATAACAGTGCCACCCACCTTAAATTAAACTTAGACAATTTGTAAACTTAAAATAAATTGTAGATTTTTAATCGAAGTTTAATTTGAAATATTGAGTGTAATTGTACGCTTTTACTCGTCTTTTTGGCTTGGTTTAACTTTTGGGTGAATGCTAGATATGCACTTATCTCAGTGGATTCTGATTTGATATTTTGTCTTTTTGGTTAATTTTTTACAGGCTTTTTTGGGGGTTAAGCTAGCAATCTTCTACAACTCGATAAGTTTGGTCGTCGTTTTAGTTGTAAGTTCTCACTGAAGTTTTGTAATACCTGCTCATTACCTACTGCACCATGGAATACTTTGGTGAATTGCTTGGTCATTATTAACCAGCTCTCAGGCTCTATGTTTAAGCGTGTGAGTATACTTGGTAGGTTGTTGTCTATATGCCCTGCTTTATCTTCTCTTATGCAACGTCCTGTCACCTCTACTAATTCTATGTATTCATTTAGTTCAAAAGGAATACCGTTTGGTATATCTTTTCTTGGATTACCAACGAATGGTTTTAATGTGCTTGGTTGTTGTTGGTTTTGGATTATATGTTTAATGCGTTGCTTTATGCTGGTGTAGCTGGAGGTTTCTGGTGTGGTTGCCATTTTGGCTCTTACTGGGTTTAAATCTACATATGCCATACAGGCAAGTAAGGCTGACTCATCTAAGAGGGCTTGGCATTTGAAACGTCCTTCCCAGAATCGCCCTGTGCAGTTATCTTCTTTATTCGCTTGTCTTGCTATACTTTCATTTAATACACGCATAAACCAACTTATGTCCATTAGGCGTTTTCTGTAAATAACGGTGGTTTGCTCTATGGCTAGAAGCTCTGATTGACTTAACGTATCACGTTCATTTTCTGCTAAGGACTGATATTTCTGTGTCAGTAATGTGCCTTTAAACACCTTATGCCAACGAGTTAGAACTTCTGTTGTATTCCAGTTAAGTGCTTGTTGTTCATTTACATGTAACACAAAGTGTGTGTGATTACTCATGACTGCATAAGCACAGACTTCAATAGCAAATACTTGAGGGAGAAATAACAGCTTATCTTCTACCCATTGTCTTCTGTGCTCATAAGATTGATGGGTTTGTTTATCTTCACCACATAAAAATGCCCTACGAACACACCTTGAAATACAATGATAATACGGCGTATCCGATAAGCTAATTTGAAATTCTCTGGGTCTAGGCATAAGCAAACTCACCTGTATCAATATAGGTACAAGCAAGTCTAGTGCAGTTTAAATAACTGTCAAATTGAGGTGGGTGGCCTTGTTATTTTTAGGTGGCCTTGTTAGTTTTGTTAGTTTTGTTAGTTTCAGCCTTGTTAGTTTCAGGTTGGAATGTACTTATGTTATTAGTCGGGTCCTATAATGAGTTGCGAGAACTCGACTTGTGATCAAAAGACAGACTTACAGCTTATAGCCTTAATATTACTTCCGCTCAAATCTAACTTTCAACAACTTAGCCAAATCCATATAAGTCAGCTTGTGTGCTTTTGATTTATTAAGATTAACGCGCTGCTTGATTTCAACGTCACTGCTTTGTAATTGCTGTTCTATTTCTCGGTACCAACTTCTTAAACCACTTGGTAAATCGGCTTCTGCTTGTTTACCTAATAAAAAGTAGCCGTGAACCGGTAAAGACAAAATAAGTAAAGACATAGCGATAGTGGTATTTAAGTTATCCATGCCTATATAAAACAACTGTAAATATGCGGTTATAAACGCAATGATAGGCGCAACCGTTAATGAGAGATCAGCTAGCTTGATATAACCGGTCTGAGGAAATGATAATAGATAAGGTTCTTTTTTTGGCCACGTTTGACTAAATTTATAACCTGAATTTAATGTAGCAACTAAAATAACATTCACCTTTAATGCAATTGTGTTTGAGTCTAACTGATGTTAACAATAACCTAATAATATTAGATTTTGCATCACTATAACAATTTCTTAATTAGAGCATATGTACTAGAATACAACTTTAATTATGAAGTTCAAAAACTTAAGGTAACTATGAGCACTGAAAAAAATATTCTGGTTTTAAACTGCGGTAGCTCTTCTTTGAAGTTTGCCGTAATTAATAGCACAACCGGTGAAACTAAAATAACCGGTTTAGCTGAACGTTTAGGCTCCAACGAAGCAACCATTACCGTAAAATTCAACGGCAATAAACAAGTTACTGCGTTAGTTAACAACAATCAGCATTTAGGTGCGATAGAATATTTAGTTAGTGAGTTACATGCTAATGATTTAAGTGAATCATTAACCGCGGTAGGTCACAGAGTGGTTCATGGTGGAGAAGTGTTTACGTCTTCGGTTGTCATTAATGATGACGTTATAACCGCAATAGAAAAAACCAGTGGTCTAGCGCCATTACATAATCCGGCAAACTTAGTTGGTATTAAAGCGGCGCAAGCTACCTTCCCTGCATTACCGCAAGTTGCCGTATTTGATACCGCCTTTCATCAGACTATGCCGCAGAAAGCATTTATGTATGCAGTAGATAATGATCTTTATAAAGAAAAAGGCATACGCCGCTATGGATTCCATGGCACTAGCCACTATTTTGTTAGTCGTGAAGCGGCAAAACATTTACAACAAGACGCTGAACAAACCTCTTTGATCACGGTTCATTTAGGCAATGGCTGTTCGATATGTGCCATTGAAAATGGAGAAAGTGTTGATACCTCTATGGGTCTAACCCCAGCTGAAGGATTAGTGATGGGCACACGTAGTGGCGATGTTGATCCTGGGCTTATTATTTATTTAATGAACCAACATAATTACAGTGCCAAACAAATTGATGACTTGTTAAATAAACAAAGTGGGTTATTGGGTTTATCAAAATTGAGTAACGACTGTCGTACACTTGAAGATGCTGTATTTGGTGATGATGTTGAAAAACACCAACAAGCAAAATTAGCTTTAGATGTTTTTTGTTATCGTGTGGCTAAATATATTGCTTCTTATACCGTTGCCCTTTCACATTTAAATGCAATCGTGTTTACCGGTGGTATAGGTGAAAATTCAAATTACATTAGAACGCAAATCATTAACCAACTATCTATTTTAAAAATTGCATTAGACGAAAAGCAAAATGAGGCAGCTCGTTTTGGTTCCGCAGGTGCAATTCAAGCGTCTGATTCACAGTTTAAAGTATTGGTTATACCAACAAATGAAGAATGGGTCATCGCCCAAGACGCAGCACAACTATCTGAGAGTAAATAATATGTCACATAGAATCATGTTAGTGCCGGTAGGATCTGGCGTTGGTTTAACTTCTATTACGATGGGTTTAGTCCGTTCAATGGAACGTCAAGCCGTTAACGTTAACTTCTTTAAACCGATTTCCCAGCCAATGCACGGTGATAAAGGTCCTGAAAGAAGTACTGAAATATTTAGAAACTTGTCTCACCTTAATCCGCCAGAACCATTTGATTTAACCTATGCAGAAACCTTAATTGGTGACGGTAATGTAGATGTGTTGTTAGAAGAGATAGTTGGTCGTTTTGAATCACATATAGATCCTAATGAAGCCGTAGTTATTGAAGGTTTAGTGCCTACCAAACACCAAGCTTATGCAAATAAGATCAACCGACAAATTGCGTCTGCTCTTGGCGCAGATGTCGTGTTTGTTATTGCTCCTGGTAGCGAGCCAATTGACTCGTTAGAAGACCAACTTGAAATTGCAGCTAATAATTATGGTGGCTTTAATAAAGAACAAGTCATAGGTTGTATATTTAATAAAGTGAACGCTCCGCGTGACATTCAAGGTAATTTAGCCAATGACTTTACCGAGCAATTAGCGGAACCTGAACTTGAAGATGTTGCTTATAAATATCAGCAAATGTCTATCTTTAGACACAAATTTAAAATGTTAGGTTGCGTGCCTTGGGATCCTGAACTTATTGCTCCAAGAGTTAAAGATTTACAACATTACCTAAATGCTAAAGTATTAAACAAAGGCGATATGGAGTTTAGACGTTTAAGAAGTATTACCTTTTGTGCTCGTACCGTCGGTAATATTTTGGGACGTGTCAGACCGGGTGTTTTATTAGTGACACCAGGAGACCGCTCAGATGTTCTAGTTGCAGCAGCTCTTGCCGCCATGAACGGCACCAAACTCGGCGCTATTTTGTTAACCGGTGGCTTTATGCCAGAACCAACTATTTTGAATCTTTGTAAACAAGCATTTGAAACCGGTGTTCCTGTCTTGTCTACCGAAACAGATACATGGGAAACTTCATTATTGTTACAACGCTTTAACATGGAAGTCCCAACCGATGATGAGCAAAGAATAGAACGCGTAAAAGAACATACCGCTAATCATATCTCTAAAGGTTGGATCAAAGACATGATCCAAAATGTTGCTAAGTCTCGAAAATTGTCCCCTGCTGCATTTAGGTATTTATTGGTTGATAAAGCCAAGAAAGTTCAACGTACTGTGGTACTGCCTGAAGGTAACGAGCCTAGAACCATTAAAGCTGCCGCTATCTGCGGACAACGTGGTATCGCCAAATGTGTGTTGTTAGGCGATGCAGAAGAGATCAAATTAGTCGCATCTCAACAAGGTGTTGAGCTTAATGAAAATGTGATCATAGAAAACCCTGCCAAAATCCGTAATCGTTATATTGCACCTATGGTTGAGTTAAGAAAACACAAAGGGTTAACCGAAGTTGTTGCTGAAGAACAATTACAGGACAACGTTGTGCTTGCCTCTATGATGTTAGCGTTAGATGAAGTTGATGGATTAGTGTCTGGTGCTGTGAGTACAACCGCTAATACAATCCGCCCTCCATTACAGTTAGTAAAAACAGCACCTAACTCAAAACTGGTGTCATCTATCTTCTTTATGTTATTGCCAGATCAAGTATTAGTTTATGGTGATTGTGCTATTAACCCAGACCCAGACGCCGAACAGTTAGCCGATATTGCAATTCAATCAGCTGACTCAGCTAAAGCATTTGGTATTGAACCTAAAGTTGCTATGATCAGCTATTCAACTGGTACCTCTGGTGTAGGTGCGGACGTTGATAAAGTCAGAAAAGCCACTGAGATTGCTAAAAAACTACGACCAGATCTGATTATTGATGGGCCTTTACAATATGATGCTGCGGTCATGGAAAATGTTGCTAAGAAAAAAGCGCCAAACAGCCCAGTGGCAGGTCAAGCTACAGTGTTTATTTTCCCAGACTTAAATACCGGTAATACCACTTATAAAGCGGTACAACGAAGTGCCGATGTAATAAGTATTGGCCCTATGTTGCAAGGCATGAGAAAACCAGTAAATGACTTATCTCGTGGAGCATTAGTTGATGACATTGTTTACACCATTGCGTTAACTGCAATTCAAGCCGGTGAGTAAACTTTAAATTTAATGAGTAAAACATGATAAAAGAGACCTTAACGTCTCTTTTTGTTTATTAACCTTAATATATTTGGTTAATAAGTGGGAGTTAATTGTACGACTGTTCAAAATGTAACACTTTTTAACCCTTTATTTTATCCGTTTAAAAACAATAGGATACAGACTTACAAATTGGTACTTAACAAAGTTATCCACAGATATTGTGGAAAACATTGGAGTTAATTTTAAAAGCATCATTAAGTAGACATAACTTATAGTTTTACTCTTATTAATTTAGCCAATTGATCACTGTTATTTTTGACTAAACATAGTATATTCAACAGATAACGTTTTTAGACTTTTCAAAAGGATTGTTCATTTATGCCAAAACAAACTCTACAAGTATTAACAGAAACGTTTTCCGTACATAGTTTTGATCATGAACAGACCGTCCCACCTGAAGTATTTGCTTGTCCCATCTATTTTATTAGTAAGACCTACGATGAATTATCAATAGTGTGCCCTACATCGTTAAAATTAGACAGCATTGAACATGAAGATAATTGGATAGCTTTAGAGGTATTGGGTCCGTTAGGTTTTTCTTTAACCGGAATATTATCAAATATTTCAGGCGTGTTAGCCGCTGCTAATGTCAGTATTTTTGCTATTTCTACTTTTGATACCGACTATATATTAGTAAAAAAAGACTCAGTAGCCACCGCTATCAAAGTATTAAGAAAAGACGGTTATAAAGTGTTAACTGACGCGGCTTAACCTCACCAATATGTTATTACACTCTATAGTTAACTTTACCACTCCTGACTTGGCTAAGGGCATCAAAATTACCGCCCCAGCTACGGGTAAAGTATTAAATATTGCGGAGTTGGATGGTGAGCAGTCTGCTTATTTAAGCTGTGGAGAAGGTATAGTAATAAAAATGGAGGGGCATCAGGTAAATTCGCCCATTAGCGGTACAGTAATAGATATCGTACCTAGTCACGGTAAAATCATCATTCAAGCGAAAAACAAGTTACGCTTCTTATTACAGTTTCCGTTTGAATACACGAAATTTCATGGCATCGGCATCCAAAACCTGACTTCAATCGGTCAAACGGTTAGGATTAATCAACCTCTTTTACACCTTGATTTATTTCGAATGAATCAATATATCAAACCTGTTTATTTATATTTTATTTTACTCGATGTAACAGCATTTAAGTCGATTGAAGTTTTTCATAAACATGTGCAAATAGGTGCGGATCCTATTTTTTCCTTAGTACCAAAACCTGTAACACCTAAAACTATTAAGAAGACGTAATTATTATGATCACTATGTATGGCATTAAAAACTGCGACACCATTAAAAAAGCAAAAAAATGGTTAGATAATCAGCAAATTGAATACACATTTCATGATTATCGTGTGGATGGTCTTGATGAACAGTGGTTGCAGAGTGCCTGTCAAACATTGGGATGGGAACTAGTATTGAACAAACGTGGAACCACGTTTCGTCAATTAGACAGTGAAATCAAAGAGAACTTAACTGAGTCCAGCGCCATAGAACAAATGCTATTGGCTCCAGCTATGATCAAACGCCCTATTTTAATCGTTGACAACCAATTACACATTGGCTTTAAAGACACTCAATACGCAGAAATATTTAACCGATAGGATCGATTAAGATGCAACCATTATCAGAAACCGTTGAATTAGCTAAAGCCCTAATAAGTAAAGAATCGGTGACCCCAGAAGACGCAGGATGCCAACAATTAATGGCTTCACGTCTAGAAAAACTGGGGTTTAATATTGAATCGTTATTTTATGTCGACACATTAAACATGTGGGCACGCAAAGGTACCCAAGACCCAGTATTTTGTTTTGCAGGTCATACAGATGTAGTACCAACAGGTGATGTGGCTAAATGGACAACGCCTCCGTTTGAACCCACTATTATAGACGGTATGTTATATGGTCGTGGTGCTGCGGATATGAAAGGCAGTTTAGCGGCTATGGTAGTGGCCACTGAAAATTTTGTAAAAAAACACCCAGATCACAAAGGCTCTATTGCATATTTAATTACCAGTGATGAAGAAGGTCCATTCATTAATGGCACCATGAAAGTGATAGACACTTTAGAAAAACGAAATGAAAAAATAACATGGTGTTTAGTGGGTGAACCATCCAGTACTAATTATTGTGGTGATATCGTTAAAAATGGACGTCGTGGTTCATTAACCGGTGACTTAACCATCAATGGTGTGCAAGGTCATGTGGCCTACCCTCATTTAGCGGATAATCCAGTTCACAATGTTGCTCATGCATTGTTTGAATTAACCGAAATAAAGTGGGATGAAGGTAATGATTATTTCCCACCAACCAGTTTTCAGATCTCAAATATAAATGGTGGCACCGGTGCTGGTAATGTTATCCCTGGGGAATTAGACATAATGTTTAATTTCCGTTATTCCACTGAGGTTACAGCAGAACAACTAGTAGAAACTGTTGAAAATTTGTTTGATAAACACGAACTCAACTATAAATTAGATTGGACCTTTAATGGTCTGCCATTTTTAACCGATACAGGCACATTTATTGATGCGGTCAGTGGTGCAATTAAAGATGTTACCGGAAAAGATCCTATTTTATCCACTTCTGGAGGCACATCGGATGGTCGCTTTATCGCACCAACGGGGGCACAAGTAATCGAATTGGGACCATGTAACGCTACTATTCATAAGTTAAATGAATGTGTTGGAGTTGATGAACTTGACCAACTAACATTAATGTATGAAAAAATATTAGAACGTACTTTGTTATAATTGCTTATTGTTTCACCCGATTTTACAAAACCCATTTGAATAACATTACTGTTAATTATCTTTGGAATATAAATGTCATTTAAGCTAAATACTGCAGAGATACTAGGTACTTGTTCAGATCATATTGTGGAGATAGAGCAAGGTATTTTTGTACACGCTGAAATGGCAAACAGCTATAATCACTTACAACAAGAGGCCAAACTCGCTGGCCTCGATATTTGTATCGCATCTGGTTTCAGAAACTTTGAACGACAGTTACACATTTGGAATGCCAAATTTAATGGTCTCAGACCCATTTTAGATAGACAACAACGGTCGATAGACACCTCGTCATTATCTGAATGGGAAATTGTACAAGCGATTTTAACTTACTCTGCACTTCCGGGAACCAGTCGACATCATTGGGGTACTGATATAGATATTTATGATAAGAATGCAGTTCCCAGTGATTATCAATTACAACTGGTACCCAGTGAGTATCACCAGGGACCATTTAATGCCCTTTCAAATTGGATAATAAAAAACAGCCATAAATTCGGGTTTTATTTGCCATATCAGAGTAATAATTCTGGGGTTGCCCCAGAACCTTGGCATATATCTTACCAGCCACTATCATCAATGTATCAAGATAGATTAAAACAAGATCCTCAATGCCTTATCGACTGTTTAAGTCAGAGTAATATTGCAGGTAAACAATCTATTCTTGAAAACCTAGAATATATATTAACGCATTATGTCTTTAATATAAGTTCAGCTAATGGGGTAACTTTATGAATATACTCGCAATAATTATTATCGTATTAGTTCTTGGAATGGTGGTTGGTAATATCATGCTGCTCAAGCATACCGCTAAGTTTTCAATGAAACGTTTAAACCAAGATCCTATCGAAATAGCAAAAGAAACATTAGCCCAGCGTAAACAAGATCAAGACAAATAATTCCGCCCATAAAGTAAAATATTCAAGTTAGTATGGTTATCGCCGTTAACTAAGTATATATTGCAAATAAAACGATTGTTTTAGGCATAAATAACAATAACAGCCTAAACTTGTATTGTTTTAAACAATTACATGCAATTAAAGACTTTTACAATCACAGGGGTTGTTTTGTGGCGCTTCATTTTACAGTAAAACAAAGGTTATTAGCATTATCCATTGGGTTATCACTTATTCCATTGTCATTAGGTGTTTGGTTCACTGGGCAAATTTCTCTCGACTTAATTCAACAGTCACTCAATACATCTAACCAAAACTTGCTTGTCTCTATCCGGGAAAATAAAAAACAACAAATAAGTAATTATTTAGAAAATATAAAAGGCCAGATCTCAACTTACGCCAGTAATGAGATGGTGGTAGCAGCGTTAGATGAATTTGCATTTTCGTTTGAAGATTATGTCAGTGAATATAAAGCGCCCAACGATGATTTAACTCAGTTTTATAACACTGAGTTTAAAAACAAATACACTAGTATTAATAAAACCGACATTAATGTTTCATCTATCATTCCGGATCCAGACAGCACAGCTTACAGTATTCAAACCTCATATTTAGCGCACAATGACAACCCTATTGGCAGTAAAGATCAACTGGAACTTGCCAAAGACAGCACTACCTACAGTAAAGTCCATCAGACTTACCATACTAGTATTCGTAAATACTTAGAGGAGTTTGGGTTTTACGATATTTTTATTGTAAGTATCGATACAGGTGATGTGTTGTACTCCGTGGCCAAAGAAATAGATTTTGCCACTAACTTAAATGATGGTGCATTTGCACAAAGTGGGTTAGGTAAAGCGTTTCATGGAGCAAAAGATTTAGCAGAAGGTGAAATATATACCACCCGATTTGAAGCCTACCAGCCGTCATATAATGCCCAAGCTGCATTTATGGCCAGCCCTATCTATGATCAGGGCCAAAGTTTAGGCGTATTAATATTTCAACTTCCGGTTGATCGTATTTCCAATATCATGACCAATGACAAACAATGGGAAACCGTAGGACTTGGTGCTACAGGTGAGACTTATTTAGTTGGTGCTGACAAAACGCTTCGTAGTGAAAGTCGGTTGTTATTAGAACAGCCATCCCATTATTTTGACGTATTAAAACATACTAACCAAAGCGCCCAAGCCGACTTAATTAAGAAACTAGGCAGTGCCGTTGGTATACACACAATAGATACTAAAGGTGTGGCGTTAGCATTAGATAAACAATCTGGTTTCACCCAATATACAGGTTATAAAAACACCCCAGTCCTTTCGGCTTACACATATATTAACTCTGGTGGTGAAACTTGGGCTTTAATTGCTGAGATTGAAAATAAAGAAGCCTTTTCTACCTTTAATAATTTAAAAGCCGAATTGTCTTATATGTCGGTTATTACCGTGATCATATTTTTAATTGTTGGCAGTGTTCTGGGTTATTTAGTGGCTAAACAAATTAGCAAACATTTAAATAATTTATCCGCCATCATGAACGACATTGCTAAAGGAAATGGCGATTTAACTGCAAAAATAGATTATAACGGCATCAATGAATTTGGTGATATATCACGAGCATTTAACGAGATAATCAGTAAGTTCCATTCCATCATTTATGACATTAGAAACACGTCAAAACAGATCTTGGTTGAGTCTGACGTCGTTTTAGGTGGCGCAAAAGAAAGCCAAGATATTATTTTGTCGCAAAGCGATGCAACCCGAAATACCGTCACGGCTTTAGAACAATTTGAAGCATCTATTGCAACGGTTTCTCAAATCAGTGACGAAAGTCAATCTATCAGTATTGAAGTAGTTAAAGAATGTGAAAGTAGCAGTGAAAATGCTGCACTCGCCACTGATGATATCCGGTTATTAATGACCACTCTGCAAGAGGCTTCACAAGTCGTAAATGAATTAAATATTGAAGTGCAAGATATTACTTCAGTGCTTGATGTCATTACCTCTATTGCGGATCAAACCAATTTACTTGCGTTAAACGCCGCTATTGAAGCTGCGCGCGCTGGCGAACATGGCCGTGGATTTAGTGTTGTGGCTGATGAAGTAAGAAGCTTAGCGAAACGAACGCAAGAGTCGACCGTTGAGATCCAGAAAAAATTAGAGGTGTTGGACAACACTACAAGTGGCGTGGTATCAAGTATGGATAATGCAACCAATATTGCAGATAAAGGCGTTAAACGTGTATTAGACCTGAAGGATACTATTGATGGGCTAACTGACAGAATTCATCAAATGGAGCAACTGATAGCTTCCGTTGCGACTGCAACCGATGAACAAACTCAAACCATCGGCGAGATAAATCGAAATATGAGTTTGATTGATACTCAATCTAAAGAAGTTGCACAAAAATCAGTTGAAAACGAACAAGCCTCCATGAAATTAACTGAAGTTTCTAAGAATATAAATCGACAAGTATCGACTTTTAAATTGCACGATTAATTCAGTCACCTTGTTCAAGTGGATATTAATTACGATATCCACATTTTATTATTTAAGTTAGTCCTTTAACTTTTTAATTATCTGTTTTTGCACTTTCTCTGCAAGCTCTTTATGTTTGATATTTAATACATGAAAACCTTTCTCTTCATATAAAAAGAAACGCTCTGCTTTAGCAAACACAAGATTTACATCATTCCTTTCACTAGAAAATGGATAGATCATGTATTTAATACGGTTATGAGTAAATAGCTTTTCCAAAACCGTAATAGAGGTCATTGTTTCTATACTGGCTTTAATATCTAAATTTTGTGACTTCTTCACTACTGAAGCCATAAATATAGTGTTCTCAGGATCTTCTAAAACACTAGGTGTACAATCAAGCCCTTGTTGACATAACAGATATTGTTTAACGGTTATAAGTGGAGGCTCTACGACAATCATGTTTTCAACACTGGATAAATTAGCCTCTGAATATGCTAATGCCCCATCAATTAAACCGCTCTGTAATGATACTTCTGAACGTTCTCCAGAAATATATACAAAATCTAAATTTATGCCTAGTTCTGCATAAATATTACGTAATAACGGTTCGTAATAATCAATAACGGTTGGATGGTTTATAGAAGCAAAGACTAAGTTTTTTTGTGTTAAAGCAGATGTATTTACAGTAAATAATAATAAAATTAACAACCAACGCATAATTATATACCTTTAACTTTATCTATTAGAGATTATAACTAAGTATGATGAATAAGAATAAGATTTCCATCTTAAATTCAGATATTTAGAGGTAAAATTACATATCAGTTTTGTTTTTTATTCATATATCAACTTATTTTCCTTTAAAGGACCTACTGGCGTTTTGCACCGATTTAATTAATTTGCCAAAAGACTTATCTTTGAGTCTAGTCTCAGCGATAGAAGCGCCATTACGTTCTTGTTCTTTTAATAACTTATAATAGTTATCTAATCGTCGTTGATCTAAACTTTCATTTTCTAAAGCGTTAATAACCGCACAGTGTGGCTCAGTTATATGTTTGCAGTCAGAAAAGCGACATTGTTTGGTTAAGGCTACGATATCTGAGAAGGTCTCTTCTACCCCGGCTTCACAATCTGCAATTTGTAACTCTCTCACCCCTGGTGTATCAAGTAATAAGGCACCCGTTGGCATAATGTGTAACGAACGAGCTGTCGTGGTGTGACGCCCTTTACTGTCATCTTCACGAATACCAGCTGTGTCTTGTGTTTGCTGTTGCATCAAGGTGTTCACCAAAGTGGATTTACCTACGCCAGAACTCCCCACAAAAGCAACAGTTTTACCTAACGTTAACCAAGGACTTAAGGAGACAACACTATCAGTATCTAACGCATTAACAGTTTCAACCATTAAAAATGGGTCGATACTATTTACTTGTGATCTGTATTCATCTAAATCGTTACATTGATCGGCTTTGGTTAAAACAATCACAGGTTCACAGCCACTATCGTGGGCTATGGCTAAATATCGTTCAATTCGATTTAAATTAAAGTCGTCATTTAATGAATTTACGATGAATAAAGTATCCACATTGGCAGCTATCAGTTGTTCTTCAACTTTAGAACCTGCAGCCTTACGAGAAAGCACAGTACTGCGTTCTAACAGTCTGACAAATTCGTGATGTTCTGACATTACTAACCAGTCACCAACGGTCATGGTTGGCATATTAGGCCTTATTTCTAAAGGTATATCCTGACTTTCAGTTTGAATAAGGTAGTGGGTTCTATGATGTTCAAATACACGAGCAAACAGACAAGTCTCAAGTTCTTCAAGACTGATCTGTTGTTGGAACGTCCCCTGCCAACCCAATTGATTTAGTGTGTACTGGTTCATAAAAGGGCTTCTGAACTCACTTCAATGTTTTGATTATTGATATTTAACCACATTTGACCGTCTTGGATAGTCACTTGTATCTGCATATTACGTTCAGTTAAACCAGATAATTCACTCGCTAACTCAGGAGGTAATGTCACAACGGATAAGTTATTACGTTGGGATAGTTTATTCTGCTCCTTTTTCCACCAAACATTAAAGCTATTGTCGGCATAGGAATAGATCATCATTTTTTTTGATTGGTTACAGCCCTTTTTTATACGTTGTTCAGACGGTTGTCCTAGTTCAATCCATAACTCAATCTCGTCAGTATAATTTTTTTGCCATAAGTCTGGCTCTTCATCATCACTAATGCCTTTACTAAAACTTAAAAACTCATGGGCATTATGAATAAAGGCAATTAAACGCAACATCATTCTTTCGTCAGTTTCTGACGGATGTCTGGCTAAGGTTAAGTTATGATCTTGATAATAGTTTCTGTCCATATCTGAAATAGATATTTCAGCTTTGAAAATGGTAGCTTTTTGCGCCATTAGGGTTCTTCTTTTGATAAATTATTGTTACAACGTCATATAAACCAATGATAACACCCAGATGGCGAACAATATAATGACAATATGATTATTTAATTCATTAGATGATTGGTTAACTGGCTAAATACAGTAGTCAATCATTTGTTAGACAAGTTCTGTTTGGCCTTGTTGTACCGAATGGATCAAAGGAGCTTTGAGCTTTTGTTTTATAAACGCCACATTTTGTTTGGCAATATCGGACTCGCCCTCAATGTAATTCGCTATCCAACCTATCAAGTTACAACCACTTTGCTCAATAGCTTGCGCCGTTAATAACGCATGGTTTAAACAGCCTAACTTTACGCCAACTACCATGATCACAGGGATTTGATGCTGTGCTACCCACTCACTTAATAACTCAGAATCATTAAGCGGTAAATGCCAACCGCCAGCACCTTCAATAAGTTGTACCTCACCTAAACCATGAGTTGCCTTGTAAGCCAAATCTAACCGGTCAAAGTCTAAAGATTGTTGTGCGATTTTCGCTGCGATATGAGGCGCTATAGGTTGGTCAAATACGATTGGGTTTATCTGATCTAAGCTGTAACGTCTTTGCACTGCATTATATAAACAAACGGCATCTTCGTTTGCCTTAGTGTTATTACTAGCTTCTAACTCTGGATAGTATTGTGTACCTGCTGATATTGGCTTAAATGGAAAAATATCAAGGTTATCTTTTAACAGCGCCTTAACCATTAAGCTGGCACAAAAGGTTTTGCCAACTTCGGTATCTGTACCTGTGATAAAGATGGTTTTATGTTGATTAAACAGAGTAGAAATATTCATTATTTGGTGAGCTCTAAATACATAACATGATAGGTTGCCGGTATGCCTTGTTGCTGGGGATTATAAAATGCATCTTTATAAGCACTTTCCATTTGTTGCCATGTATTTTTAGTGACTAATCCTTTGTTCTGACGATTTTGCACAAAATTAGCCCCTAAACTTTTTAATTCTTTGGCTAACATTCTGGCATTACTAAACCAAAATACTTCAGCCTGCTGAGTTAATTGTATTTGGCTCCAAGGTCTGTTTTGTACAGTGGATGTTAATTGTTCAACGCTGAGATACTCATGTATATGTTTATCACTGTCTACCTTTGACCACGCTTGTTCTAATTCAAACAAGGTGCCATCAAGCAAAGTGGCAATAACGGCTTTTCCGTTCGGTTTTAACGCATTATAAACTTGATCTAGTACTTGATGTAGGTCGCACCACTGCACCATCAAACTGGAATAAAATACATCGATACTTTGTGGTAAAAACGGTAAGGCATGGGAGTTTGCTTGAACTTTAGCTTTAGCGACGTCATTAACTTTTAACATGTCATTGGCTAGATCCAAGGCGATTACGGTTTCAAATTCTTGATTTAACAAAGGGGTAAATAAACCAGGTCCACAACCTAAGTCGACACAAATATTACTTTTGTTGTAACGGTTTATTAACGAGGTTGCTGCTTTCCCCAGCTTCAATTTATTAAATAGTATTTGCCCAACTCTGTGCTGTAACTGTGCCCTTTTAACGTAGGTTTGAGCAGAGTCTGAAAAATGTTTTTGAATTTGTGAAAATGGAATGTCGAGTGACACTTGTTTATCAGGTATTTGCATAGAGTCTGCGTTAATACTATTCACAGGTTGTAAATCTAACAATGCGCTCATTGCGTTACCTGCTTTATCAATTGATCCAATTGCTGTTTAGTGTGAGACGCGGTAATTGTTACCCTTAATCTAGCTTGTTGTTTTGCCACTGTTGGATAACGCATCGCTGATGCCCAAATTCCATTTGCTTTTAATTGCTGTGAAAGCCCGATAGCTTCAGACTCATCACCGATAACAATAGGTTGAATAGGAGACAAGCTATCAAGTGTCTGATATTTAGAACCTCGTATATTGGATTTAAAATACTCTATGTTTTCAGCCAGCTTTTCCCGACGCCATCCATCCTTTTGAATGGCTTTAATATTGACGATGGCCGCAGCAGTTTGTAGAGGTGATAGGTGGGTAGAATATATATAATCACGACTGAAGTTAGTTAAATACTCTATGGTTTGTTTACTGGCAATAACAGCCGCACCTTGTGCGCCAATTGCTTTACCAAAGGTAACAACTAATACATCACAATTATCTAAGGTCAGGTGTTGAGCAGATAAACTTCCTGCACCGTTTTTGCCATGTATGCCAATTCCGTGTGCATCATCTAACATAAACCATGCATTATTAGCTTTAGTAATTTTCGTTAATCTTTGCAAGTCTGGTTGATCACCATCCATGCTAAACACCCCTTCTGTCACCACTAATTTATTAGTAATTTCATCGGAGTTTTTATTGTTAGATTTAGCCAAAACGGTCTGTAAACTAGATAAGTCGTTATGCAGATACCGTACTTGTTTACAATGACCTAACGCTTGGCTATTTCGACCAACATCCATTAACGACGCGTGATTCAGCTTATCCTGAATAAGTAACGCGTTATCACTTTTGGTGTTAAACAAAGCACTTATGACACCTGTATTAGCACTATAACCAGAACCAAACAGCAGACAGTTAAAGTTTTGTGGAGCACCGACCCAATCTAATAATAATTGTTCTAATTCTAAGTGTATTTTGTGTCGACCAACGACTAATGGACTGGCCATTGCACCTGCAGATAAGTGTGTATATTTATCAATGGAAAGTAATTTTGCAGATGTATGGTCGGATGCGATACCAAGGTAATCGTTACTTGAAAAGTTAAGATATGAGTGACCTTCAACCGTCAAATTTGTAGTAGAAATATCATCTACTACCATCCGACTACGCAACAAACCTAAATCAGTTTGTTGTTTTAATCTGCTCGCTAATCTTGATTCAAACATAATTAACTGAATACTTAATTATGCTGGGTAAAACATTTCTTTTTCTTTCGGCTTTGTTTGTTCATTTATCTGTTCAAACAATGCGGCTTCTTTGGTTTCGTCTGAGTAATCACGACCTTTCTCAGCGTTAATCCCTAATTTTTTAAATAGCTTTTGGTCAAAGTGTTCGTCCGGGTTCCCTGTGGTTAATAACTTACATCCATAAAAGATTGAATTCGCGCCTGCTAAGAAACACATAGCTTGCATTTGTTCATTCATACCTTCACGCCCTGCCGATAAACGTACATGTGATTTAGGCATCATAATACGAGCAATGGCAATAGTACGGATAAACTCAAAAGACTCTAAATCTTCAACGTTATCCAGCGGTGTCCCCTCCACTTTAACTAACATGTTAATAGGCACACTTTCAGGGTGGCGCGGTAAATTTGCTAGCGCAATCAATAAACCAGAGCGGTCTTTAGCGCTCTCACCTAAACCAACGATACCGCCAGAGCATACGTTCATACCTGCATCACGCACGTTTTGCAGGGTATTTAAACGGTCTTCATAAGTACGGGTTGTAATAATGTCACCGTAGTATTCAGGAGATGTATCTAAGTTGTGATTGTAATAATCTAAACCAGCTTCGTTAAGCGCTAATGCTTGCTCTTTAGTTAACATGCCAAGTGTCATACAGGTTTCTAAACCTAACTCTTTAACCCCTTTGATCATTTCAATTACATACGGCATGTCACGGTCTTTAGGATTACGCCAAGCTGCGCCCATACAAAATCGGGTAGAACCTATTTCTTTGGCTTCTTTTGCTCTGGTAAGTACTTTTTCTACTTCCATTAAACGTTCTTTTTCAAGACCTGTTGAGTAACGTGCGCTTTGTGGACAATATTTACAATCTTCTGGACATGCGCCAGTTTTGATAGATAACAAAGTACTGACTTGAACTTGGTTTGGATCAAAATGCTCTCGGTGAGTGACTTGAGCTTTAAACATCAAGTCATTAAAAGGCATGTTAAATAATTCGTTAACTTGGTCTAACGTCCAGTTATTTCTGATTTCAGCAGTCATGTTTCCAGCCATATTCTTATAATTAATGTGTCACTTGGCCAATTATTTACAAACTATGATTGAGCCCGTGACATTTTTTGGCTAGTCTAGCGACCCAATGGCGATTGTCAATTTACAAATCACAACAAACTTTACATCGGGCTAATTTATGAACAAACCTATTGACATTAAATTTGATGAACAACATATTTGGCACCCGTATACGTCGATGAAAACACCATTGCCCTCTTATCCAGTTCAAAGTGCTGATGGTGTTCGGATTAAATTAGAGAGTGGTCAAGAATTAATAGATGGCATGTCTTCTTGGTGGTCTGTTATTCACGGATATAATCATCCTGTGATCAACCAAGCTATTACCGATCAATTATCTAAAATGAGTCACGTTATGTTTGGCGGCTTAACGCATAATCCAGCAATTGAGTTATGTAAAAAGTTAGTAGAAATAACACCTGTAGGATTAGAAAAGGTCTTTTTAGCAGATAGTGGTTCTGTCAGTGTTGAAGTGGCACTTAAAATGGCGATTCAGTGTCAATTGGGACGTGGATATACCAATAGAAACAAGTTTGTCACTATTAAACATGGCTATCATGGCGATACCTTTGGTGCGATGGCCGTGTGCGATCCAGTAAACTCCATGCATTCATTATATTCAGATATTTTACCTAAAAATTACTTTATTGAAGCACCTAAAAGCAAACCAGATCAGGACTTTGACCATAAAGAACTAGATGAATTAAAGATGTTGTTACAACAAGATTCAGACAGTATAGCTGCATTGATTTTAGAGCCGGTAGTACAAGGTGCTGGCGGTATGCGCTTTTATCACCCTGAATTTATCAGTGCGGCTAAGTCCATATGTGAACAATATAAAATATTGTTCATTGCTGACGAAATTGCCACCGGATTCGGCCGTACCGGCAAAATGTTTGCTTGTGAACATGCTCAAATTACACCAGATATCATGTGTTTAGGTAAGGCTATTACTGGTGGTTACATGACGTTAGCCGCTACATTGTGTACTGAACAGGTGGCATTAGATATTAGCCAATGTGACGCTGGAGTATTAATGCATGGTCCTACTTTTATGGCGAATCCATTAGCCTGTGCAGCAGCCAATGCCAGTTTAGATTTGTTAATGACGGGTGATTGGTTTGAACAAGTTAAGCATATTGAAGCTGGACTAAAACAAGGTTTGCAGCCTTGTGAAGAATTAGACTGTGTGACAGAAGTTCGTGTATTTGGCGCAATTGGTGTCATTGAGATGAAACAAGCTGTTAACGTTGCTGAAATTCAAAAACAGTTTATACAACATGATTTATGGATCCGACCTTTTGGTAAATTGGTTTACGTAATGCCGCAATACATTATATCCACTCAAGATTTAGCCTTGTTAACCAGCGGTATCGTCAAAACATTATCAGCCATGTAACGCCAAATTGTATAAGTTCATGTAATCAAAGTAGTCTTGAACCTATTAAATTATGACAGGCTTACCAAGGTGATGAATACCACACTTATCACGACTAACATATACATACTGTATCGTTGACCATCACTATGACGTCTTGATCTAAATTGATTTAACACCAAGGTTAATATCGATAATGATAAACAAAAATATAAGGTGATCTGTAACCATTTTTTTAATTCTAATAACCAACCGGTTCTTACATCGACGGGTTCATCGACCAACTGATAGACAAAATACTCCACTTCGGGTCGAGCATAATGAAAAATAATTAAGGCAACCAAAAAAACAACCCAGGAAAATATATTTAAGAAATTAACGGTTATATGGATCAGATCCGAACTTTTTCGCCTTTCTACCACTCGTTTCATTTTTTAACCTTATAAGTTTAAAGAATCAACCGTCAAATTGAGCATTAATTGTTCAACCAATTGAAAAATGTTTAATTACTTATGCTTACGCTGTTTTAGTACTTGTATATAGGGCGCAAGCCAGTAATATTGCACTTTATATACTTAAAATTTTTAATACAATATTTAGACCGAAACTATCATGGCTCATCAATCAGTAAAATCATTATTAGCGGGCGAATTTGCCGCCGGCGACACAGTAACAGTTAAAGGTTGGATCCGTACTAAACGTGATTCAAAAGCAGGCATATCATTTTTGGCCGTTCACGACGGTTCATGTTTTGATCCTATTCAAGCCGTTGCACCTAATTCATTAAGTAATTACGAAGACATTACCAAATTAACAACAAGTTGTTCAGTTGAAGTAACGGGTGAACTTGTTCAATCTGAAGGTCAAGGCCAAGCGTTAGAAATTCAAGCTCAAGACGTTAAGATCGTTGGTTGGGTGGAAAATCCAGACACATATCCAATGTCTGCAAAACGTCATTCAATTGAATATTTAAGAGAACATGCACATTTGCGACCTCGTACTAATATTATTGGTGCGGTTGCACGTGTACGTAACTGTTTATCTCAAGCAATTCATCGTTTTTTCCACGAACAAGGTTATTACTGGATCAGTACGCCAATCATCACAGCATCTGACTGTGAAGGTGCCGGTGAAATGTTCAGAGTATCAACTTTAGATATGGTTAATACACCAATGAATGACAAAGGCGAAGTTGATTACAGCCAAGACTTTTTTGGTAAAGAAGCGTATTTAACAGTTTCTGGTCAATTAAATGGTGAAACCTATGCTTGTGCGTTAAGCAAAATATATACGTTCGGCCCTACTTTCCGTGCTGAAAATTCAAATACTAGCCGTCATTTAGCTGAATTTTGGATGATTGAACCAGAAGTTGCTTTTGCTGACTTAGCGGATATTGCTCAATTATCTGAAGATTTATTAAAGTACGTATTTAAAGCCGTATTAACTGAATTACCAGATGACATGGCCTTTTTCGCACAACGTGTTGAAAAAACGGCTATTTCTCGTTTAGAGCAAGTAATTAACTCTCCGTTTGTTCGTATGGACTACACTGACGCTATCGACATATTGTTGAAGTGCGATAAAGAGTTTGAATTTCCGGTTTCATGGGGAATCGATTTATCATCTGAACATGAACGTTACCTTGCTGAAGAACATGTTGGCGCACCAATTATTATGCAAAACTATCCTCGCGATATTAAAGCATTCTACATGCGTCAAAATGACGATGGTAAAACCGTTGCGGCGATGGATGTATTAGCACCAGGTATTGGCGAAATCATTGGTGGCTCTCAACGTGAAGAAAGACTAGACGTTTTTGATGCACGACTTGAAGAAATGGGTCTGAGCAAAGAAGATTACAGCTGGTATCGTGACTTACGTCGTTATGGTTCTGTACCACACGCTGGATTTGGTTTAGGTTTTGAACGCTTAGTTGCTTATGTAACAGGTATGCAAAACGTACGTGATGTTATCGCATTCCCACGTGCACCAGGCACAGCTAACTACTAAAGTTAGCTGCTATAACATTAATATTAAAGGGCTAATTCCAGCCCTTTTTTAGTGAAAGATAACATGAGGTCATCATGAAGATATTAGGTATCGAATTAAACGCTAAAGAAGCCGTTGTGTGTTTAATGGCATCAGAAGCAGGTTTATTTAATGTAATGGAATGTCGTACTAGAGGCATTGAATTGCGTGATGCAGATACAGCTGAAGGCATACGCGGTTTTCAATTTCAAATGATTAAGTTGATAGATGATTACTCAATTGACAAAGTAGTGATCAAACAACGTCATTCAAAAGGTAAATTTGCTGGTAGTAGTAATAGCTTCAAAATGGAAGCGGCTCTGCAACTTATTGATTCGGTTTCTGTAGAAATGATCAACCCGACTGAAATCAAAGAAACGTTAAAAAAGAATCCATTGGATTACAACATGAAAGACTTGGAATTACGTAAATTCCAAGAAGATGCATTTTACACTGCTTATACGTTTGCGTTACGTAGTCTTTAATTCAATTTAGTTTGTTTTAAATACTAAAAACCCACTTTTCCAGTGGGTTTTTTATTGTCTTTAATACAAATGGTTAATGGTTATGGCTTTCTTTTAAAACGTTTATTCACTGTTAGTCGATTATTAACATCTCTACTACTTTTTATTAATTCATCGTTTTCAATGTTTTGATTGGCTTTAGCTACTCGGTCATATAAAACAACATTTACTGATGCAGCTAAATTTAAACTGCCTTTGGTTGGCATAAACACAACATGATCAGCTTTGTTTATTACCTCTTGTTTAATGGAGCCATCTTCCGGTCCAAAGACATAAAAAGCACTTTCTGGGTGTTCAAACTCTGGTAAGGGTGTTGCCCCTTCGACTAAATCAACACATATTAAGGGTATATCGTCCGGTTTCTCAGCCAGAAAATCCTCCACGTGCACAATACCTATCTCATCATTGATATTCTGGGTGTCAGTTGAGAACTTTTTAGCTTTGTTATAGCGGTTACCTGTATATAAAATTTCGTGGGCGCCAAAGCAACCTGATGCTCTTAATACACCGCCAACATTGGTTGGGCTTTTAGGGTTTGTTAAACAAATTGTTACTTTTGCAGAATTAGACACGGTCATAGATAGCTTTCATTATTTTATTGCAAGAAAAAGCCAAGCGATTGCTTGGCTTTAAATTGTATTTAATTTTTAGCTTATTACCTAACAATAAATAAGTTTATTTAGATAATAGCGGCTAAATCAGCACCTTGACGGATTGCACGTTTAGCATCTAACTCTGCAGCTATGCTGGCACCACCTATCAAGTGAACGGTTGCACCACTTTGTTTTAACTCATTAAACAAGGTGTTATTTGATGTTTGACCGGCACAAACAATGACATTATCAACATCTAAATACTGCTGTACGCCATCAACTAACACTTCAAGCCCTTGATCTGAGAAGCTTTTGTACTCAACCTTATTCATCATTTTAACACCAGCACGGTTAAGTTCAGCTCTGTGTACCCAACCTGATGTTTTACCAAGACCCGCCCCTACTTTAGTGTCCTTTCGTTGCATCAGGTAAATAGTTTTATCCACTTTGTCTTCTGTAATTGGTTTAACCGCGCCACGATTTTGATAGCTTTTATCAACACCCCAGTAATTTAGCCAATGATCAAGATCGAGTGTATGAGATTTAGGTTGAACTAAACTGCATGCAACGTCAAAACCAATGCCTCCGGCACCAATAATGGCAACTTTGTCACCTACTGGTTTTTTATGCTTTAACACATCTAAATAACCCAGTACTTTATCTGAATCAAATCCCGGTAAATCTAGTGTTCTTGGAGTGATGCCTGTAGCAACTATGATTTCATCAAAATCCATTGCCTTTAAGCTCTCTACAGACTGATGTTGGCCTAAATGTAAGGTAACGTTTTCATCTTTTAACTTATGTTCAAAAAAGCGGATAGTTTCGTAAAACTCTTCTTTACCTGGAATAGTTTTGGCTATATTAAACTGACCACCGATCTCTTCTGCCGCATCAAATAAATGAACTTCATGGCCTTTTTCAGCAGCATAACTAGAGAATGCCATGCCCGCAGGTCCTGCACCTATTACCGCTAATTTCTTTGAATTAGTTGCCGTTTTAAATACTAATTCAGTTTCATAACAGGCCACTGGGTTAACTAAACAAGTTGCACGTTTTCTGGCAAACACATGGTCCAAACAACCCTGATTACATGCAATACAAGTATTGATTTTATCACTTTGGTTGGCTGCAGCTTTTGCTACAAATTCAGCATCCGCTAATAAAGGACGGGCCATAGAGACCATGTCGGCTTGACCTTCAGCTAATATCTCTTCGGCTATTTCAGGTGTATTAATTCGGTTAGTTGTAACAACAGGGATAGAAACTTCTTTTTTAAGACGTTCTGAAATCCAAGTAAATGCTTTTCTAGGCACCGAAGTCACTATCGTTGGTATTCTTGCTTCATGCCAGCCAATGCCAGTATTCAAGATAGTCACACCCGCCTGCTCTAATAATTTAGCCAGTTGTACTACTTCTTCAAACGTAGAACCATCATCAACAAGATCTAACATAGAGAGTCTAAAGATGATGATAAAATCATTGCCTACTTTTTCTCTCGTATGTTTAACAATTTCTAATGCTAGACGGATTCTATTTTCAAAACTACCGCCCCACTTATCAGTACGTTTATTGGTTTTTGGCGCTATGAATTGATTGATTAAATACCCTTCAGAGCCCATAATTTCGACACCGTCGTATCCCGCTTTTTGAGCTAGACCAGCACATTTAGCAAAATCACGAATGGTTTTATTTATGCCGCGTTCAGACAACGCTTTTGGTTTAAATGGATTGATTGGTGCTTTAATAGCAGAACTACTGACATTAAATGGATGATAAGCGTAACGGCCTGTATGTAGAATCTGTAAACAAATCTTAGTGTCATACTTATGGACTGCATT
The DNA here is from genome assembly GCF_018860345.1 of Psychrosphaera sp. F3M07. Classification (GTDB taxonomy): domain Bacteria; phylum Pseudomonadota; class Gammaproteobacteria; order Enterobacterales; family Alteromonadaceae; genus Psychrosphaera; species Psychrosphaera aquimarina. Next base: position 449,711 of record NZ_JAHKPJ010000021.1, read on the forward strand.
AGTGATCGTTTTGTGTTTATTAACATGCCAAAAACGACTTAATTCTGAACCTAATGGTTCAACTCTGCCGGCAAAATTCGGCGCAATACCGCCAGTAACAATAAGACCAACCCCACCTTTTGCTCTTTCTTCATAAAAGGCAGCCAGTTTTTCAAACCCTTTTTTCTCTTCTTCCAAACCTGTGTGCATTGACCCCATTAGTACACGGTTTGATAATTGAGTGAATCCAAGATCTAATGGTTTTAATAAATGCGGATAAGACATATTCAACTCTTCTAATTATTATTATTTCTTATAGGGATACTCTAACCAACTACTGGTCGGACTTCAATTAAATAAATTAGTTACAAAGGATTCTGGCAATGTATTCTAAATTATTGAACAATAAGTTTAAGTCATTTAATAAATTTAGAGAGAAAAATGGAACATCAGTTAAAGAAAAATAAAAACTGGATAAAGGATTTGTTTAAAGCATGTTGGGGAGTACTTAATTTTACTCGCAGCGCTATTTTAAATATTTTATTTTTAATTGTCGCCGTTTTAGTTATTGGTGGCATTGCTGCAAGTGGTGAACAACCAATAATCGTAGAAGCAAATTCTGTTTTAAAACTGGATTTAGTCGGTGAAGTGGTTGAAGAGAAAACCTACATAGACCCTTATAGTGAGTTCATGGCAGATGCGATGGGCAACAATAATGACAGTCCTGAGGTTTTGCTAACTGATATTTTAGCTAGCATTAAATCAGCAGCTAATGATAATCGAATTAATGCACTGCTTTTGGATGTAAGCAGATTAAGAGGAACAGGCTTAAGCAAATTACAAGAAATTGGACACGCGTTAAAACAATTTAAGCAAATATCTGATAAGCCTATATTAGTTTATGGTGATTATTATTCACAAACTCAATATTACATAGCCGCACATGCAGATGAGATCATTCTTCATCCTATGGGCGCAGTCGCTATCGACGGTTTTGGCCGTTACCGTATGTACTTAAAATCAGCGTTAGAGAAATTAAAAGTTAATACTCATATATTCAGAGTTGGTACCTATAAATCCGCTGTTGAACCATTTTTACGAGATGATATGTCAGAAGCTGCAAAGACGGCTAATCAACAATGGCTGGGTGACTTATGGTCAGAGTATAAGTCAGATGTGAGTACAGCAAGACAGTTTGAACAGAGTAACTTTGATGAACAATTAACAGGTCTTTTAGCTAAATTAAAGAATGTTAACGGTGATTTAGCTCAATTTGCACTTACTAACTCTTGGGTAGATAAACTTATGACACACCAAGAGTTTGAGCAATATGTTGATAATCAGTGGTTAAATCAAAAAAATAAGACGATTAATTTTAACGACTATTTATCTGTAACCTCTCAACAATTTAATCCGATTGAATTAGACAAAATTGGTATTGTAGTGGCTAAAGGTACGATTTATAACGGTACTCGTACCCCTGGCGATATTGGTGGGGACTCAACCGCTAAATTATTAAAACAAGCACGCGAAGATGATCAAATTAAAGCCATAGTTCTACGAGTGGATAGTCCGGGTGGAAGTGCCTTTGCATCTGAAGTGATCCGTAATGAGATAGAAGCTATCAAACAGGCTGGTAAACCTATCATTGTTTCAATGAGTTCAATGGCAGCATCTGGTGGTTATTGGATTTCTGCATCCACTGACGAAATTTGGGCATCCCCAACCACGATCACTGGTTCTATAGGCATATTCGGAATGTTAACTACATTTGAAGACACGTTAACTACATTAGGTGTAACAACTGACGGTGTGGGTACAACTGAAATGGCTGGATTCTCCCCGACTCGTGCACTTAACCCAGCAATGGGACAGGTTATTCAAACAGCTATCGAACATGGTTATGATCAATTCATTGGTTTAGTTGCACAAGAAAGAAATATGACAAAACCTGAGGTTGATAATATTGCACAAGGCCGTGTCTGGTCAGGTAAAAAAGCTTTTGAGTTAGGATTAGTTGATAAATTAGGCTTCTACCAAGATGCTATTGAGTCAGCTGCTGACCATGCCGGTCTAAGTGACTACCAAGTTACTGTCGTTAAAAAACAACTTACGCCTTATCAAGTGTTTATTAATGATTTATTCGCAACCTATGCACCACAGATAACGGTGAATCAAAATAACTCACCAATGATGGATGTATTCAACTCAATCATGAAAGAAACCAAAACATGGGCTCAATTAAATGACCCAGTTGGTATGTATCTTTATTGTTACGAATGCGACATCAATTAAACGTCAAGGCTGTTGGTTTCCTTAACGTTTATATTTAGAATAAGCCCACTAATTTAGTGGGCTTATTTTTTTGCCCATAACGCTATATTGAGACAATTAATGACATCTGCTAAAAAACGAATATATATCGCCTATACTGGCGGCACAATTGGGATGAAAAAGTCACCTAACGGTTATATACCAGTTGAGGGTTATGTCACTGATGTTTTAAATTCGATGACGGAACTAAATCGTCCAGAAATGCCAGAGTTTACAATCTCAGAATTTTGCCCAGTATTAGATTCGAGCAACATGTCACCTAATGATTGGCAGAATATTGCTAATGATATAAAACAAAACTATCAATACTATGATGGCTTTGTCGTGTTACACGGCACTGATACTATGGCTTACACAGCCTCGGCTTTATCTTTTATGTTAGATAACTTAGATAAGCCAGTGATTGTCACCGGAAGTCAAATTCCCTTATCTCAGATCCGTTCAGATGGCTTACATAATTTATTAAATGCCTTGTATATCGCCGCTAACTACCCGATTAACGAAGTCACTTTATTCTTTAATAACCGCTTATACCGTGGGAACCGAGCGACCAAAGCGGATGCTGACGGCTTTAATGCGTTTGACAGTCCAAATTTTCCACCCCTCATTGATGCTGGTATTCAAATAGAAGTAAATGCCGAAGCAATTAATGCTCACCAATCTTTCACAAACATTAATACAAGCTTTAATGTCATTAACATTACGGACCAACCTATTGGAGTGGTAAGTTTATACCCTGGCATCTCACACTTAGTGATCAAAAACATTTTGGCACAACCCGTTAACGCATTAATAATACAGAGTTATGGCGTAGGTAACGCACCAGAAAATAAAGCGTTATTAGCCGAAATAGAAAGTGCTAACGACAGAGGTATATTAGTGGTCAACAGAACTCAATGCCATCGAGGAAGTGTTGATATGGAAGGTTACGCAACAGGGAAAGCCCTACAAAGTGCTGGCGTATTGTCTGCACACGATATGACATTAGAAGCCTGCTTAACTAAAATACATCACTTACTAAGCCAAGACCTTAGTTTTGAGCAAGTTAGGCAGTTGTTTAGCCAAAATCTAAAAGGTGAAATGACCATAGATTAATTTGGCTGTTGATAAGATTACTTTATGATTTTACTTTTTATTTTTGACTAACCACCCATTCAATAATTTAACTTGTCCACATTGCTGAGCAGCATAAGTTAATCGGATGGCATTACTTAATATAGTACTGTCATCCCAATCAGTAATGTTACGAATTTCTGCTAAACAATCTTGTGCTTGTTCAGTTAAATATCCGCGAACTTCTTTTTTTCCAAGAGATTCTTTCTTTTCTCGGTAACGTTTTTGCTTCTCAGCGTTAGTTAATGGTGCTTTTTTAGCCATAATATCAAATATATCACTGTTCAGAGTTGTTTAGCGTACAAGTGTTCGCTAAGATTTGCGCCCTACTTCTTGTAACTAGTATAAGTTTATTTATGTCACAAAAAAACAGCTTTGATAAAAACGATTTAATCGCATGTGGAAACGGCGAGTTATTTGGTGAAGGTAATGCACGTTTACCATCAGATAATATGTTAATGATGGACCGCATTGTTAAGATCACAGACGAAGGTGGTAAATACGGAAAAGGTGAAATCATTGCCGAATTAGATATTACATCTGATCTATGGTTCTTTGATTGTCATTTTAAAGGTGACCCAGTAATGCCTGGTTGCCTTGGACTAGATGCTATGTGGCAACTTATTGGGTTTTTCTTAGGTTGGTCTGGTGGACCTGGTAGAGGCCGAGCTTTAGGTGTTGGTGAAGTTAAATTTACGGGTCAGGTTTTACCTACTGCGAAAAAAGTTACTTACCGTATAGATTTAAAACGTGTAATTAAACGTAAGTTATTTATGGGTTTAGGTGATGGCGTTGTAGAAGTAGATGGTAAAAAAATCTACGAAGCTAACGATTTAAAAGTTGGTTTGTTCACGGATACATCATCGTTCTAACATCTTGTTTGTTTAAGATACAAAAAAGCCCGTTTGATACGGGCTTTTTTGTTAATAATTTATTGAGGTTATTTAAATAACCCGTCGTTTTTATCGCCTATGGCTTCGCGCCATCCTCCTAACCACTGCGATTTACTTTCCATCTGCTGATATGGGCATGCCTCGCGGGAGCGTCCTGTAATGCCAGCTTTATATCCTTGTGAATGAGCTCTGTCTAACCGATCACGTTTCTGTCTTTTCATTGGCAGTTCCTTAATATATTTATTTTTGGAATTTTCAAGATGTGCTTAAAACACTTGTATATGAATAGACAAATTTTAAAGTTTGATCAATGACTTTTTTTACAATTTTATGACAGATAAAAGTAAGCCCATGAATGACATGGGCTTTTTCATATAGAATGCTTAGTTATATAGAACGGCGTCTAATATACAAAAGTGAACTGAGAAATAAAATAAAGACAGGCGCGGTAGATAAACCCTTTCTTTCGTATTTTGGGTTTTCAATATCACTACAATCTTCTATTTCACCTGAATCAATTGGTGATAACAAAACAGATACTGCAACTTGCTCAGTGTAAGATGCGCCTGCTGAATCATAATAAATGTCACCATTAGAATCTCTCAACTCAACACGTTTTAATGCAGTAGCTGCGATTTGATTATTGTTATTAATGCTTTTCATTTCAACAATTTCAAATTCAGAATTACATTCGGTTAAATCATTAATATCAAAAAACGATTTAGTATTGATGTTATAAATAAAACCATGTTTTCTACGAACCGATTCAGTTGTAATTTCGTATTCAGCTTCTCCAACCACAATGCCTAAATCATTAATAGAATTAGCAGTACTTTCTGCCGTTGGATAAAACGTGGTTGGTGTATCAAACGTATCGTTATTTATGTCGTAGATAAAAAACTCATCATTCAGTTCATTGTTATAAACGGTTTGAACTTTACCGATGACAATATTAGAACTGTTAATGTCCGTTGCATAACCGGCATCATATAAATCCACATCGATTAACGTTTTTGTCCCTTCAGAGCCAAATAGTAAAGGTTGTGGATAAAATTGAACGATAGGATCGTTATCTTTGCTATGAACATGCCCATAACCAACACCAACACCAAATTCATTTACTGCTGCTATCGTCGCTGTATAATTTGAAGTTTGAGTTTCTGTGGGTGTAAAAGCGATATCAAACTCTGTGCTGCTCAAAACTTCACCAGTGTCATCAATTTGCCAAATATAAGGTTTTGTTTTGTAAATAGTGCCTGAAGTTTGTTTGGACCAAACACACACTAATAAAGGTGCACCTTCACCATCACAATCGGTTTCAATAGAAACTTGAGCTGATTCAATAAGGCCTGTAGATGAATATCCAGCTATATAACCAGAATTACTGATGTCTACTGCAGAAGTAAGCCCACCGTACTCGCTAAAAACCGGTTCAATAAGCTTAGTCACGCCATTTAAATATATGGTTGCACGAGTTTTGTAATCACGTTGCCAAAATTTAAATTCTGTTTCTACACCCTCTTCGCTGGTTATAACAAAGTCGACCGGTATAAATGGCGCAGAAGCAGTTCCAACCGCAATATCACTAGAATTTATTGCATTCAACTGTTCAACATTACTGCCAGTGTATTCACCTAACTCAGCATCAACATAATCGGTTAATGCAACTAAGTTAGTTTCATTGCCTGAGTATATAAAAGATTTAGAATCGCCAATCTTTTGAAACAGTGGGCTCGATAATCCGGCTAATGTAGATTTAAGGCAAAACGTAGAGGTTGCATCAAAGACACCAGATGACAATTCTGCATCTGATAAATCACATGCTGTTTTGTACGTATCTTCTAAATAAGGTTCTAAATAAAACGGGAAATTAAAGCTATCTCTTACGACTCCAACGACGGTACCCGAGTCATTTAATCCCATTGAAAAATGTTGTCTATATTTTTCTAAAGGTGCAATTTCTTTAATTTCATATTGTGCTGCAAAGGCTTGACCTGAATGAGCAATGAATGCTGTTGCCAGCAAAGATGTTATAAACAATTTTGATTTCAAAATAATACTACCTAATTCAATTTTGTTGTTTTTGTTCTAGCTCTTCCCAGCGAGAATAAGCAACTTCGAGCTTCGACTCAGTTTCAGCTAATTGGTTCAATTTGGCTGAAGTAAAATCGCTATCTTGTTTGAAAAAGTCTGAGGAATTAACGATTTCCTGGATTTCAGAAAGTGTGGACTCTAAGTCTTCTAACAATTTTGGCAGTGATTCTAACTCTGTCGACTCCTTGTATGAAAGCTTTTTCTTTGTTTTGTTAGGAGCAACGTCGTTTTTGTTTTTTGATTTATCAGCAACTGCTGTTTTTTCAACAGACTTAGATTGTTTAGGAGCAATACGCTTTAAATAATCTTCGTAGTCCTGATAACCACCCACGACTTTATTAATGATGGCATTACCTTCAAAAGCCCAAATAGAAGTGGCTGTATTATCAATAAATTCACGGTCATGGCTTACAAGTAAAACCGTACCTTCATAGTTAGCAACTAACTCTTCTAATAATTCTAATGTTTCCACATCTAAATCATTAGTCGGTTCGTCTAGAATCAAAAGATTTGATGGTTTTACGAATAACTTAGCAAGTAACAAACGGTTTTTCTCACCGCCTGATAACGCTTTAACTGGGGTTCTTGAACGTTCAGGTGGAAATAAAAAGTCTTGAAGATAACTTAATACATGACGAGTTCCGCCATTAAATTCGACTTCTTGTTTACCTTCAGCAACATTATCTTGAACACTTTGCTCTTCATTAAGTGCTAATCGGTGTTGATCAAAATACGCAACTTTTAAGTTTTCACCTATTTTAACTATGCCTTCGTCTGGTTCAATTTGCCCCATCATCAGTTTTATTAAGGTAGATTTACCAATCCCGTTTGGTCCAACCAAGGCAATTCTATCGCCACGTGCGACTAATGCATCAAAATCACTAATAAGGGTTCTAGATTTAATAGAAAATGAGATATTGATTGTTTCAAAGACTTTCTTGGCAGACTTATCACCTGCTTGAATAGACATTTTCGCATTTTTAGGCGCATCAATTCTAGCACCACGTTCATTACGTAATGCTTTTAATGCTCTTACACGGCCTTCATTACGAGTACGTCTGGCTTTTATACCTTGTCTTATCCATACTTCTTCTTGAGCAAGCTTTTTATCAAACAGTGCATTCTGCTGCTCTTCAACTTCTAACAAGCGTTGCTTTTCTTCAAGGTAATATTCATAAGTACCTTCAAACGACACTAAATTACCACGGTCTAAATCGATAATACGTGTTGCTAAACTTCTTATAAACGCCCTGTCATGCGAAATAAATACAATCGCGCCAGTGAATTCTTTTAAGAAAGTTTCTAACCATTGAATAGCGTCTATGTCCAAATGGTTGGTAGGTTCATCTAGCAGTAAAACATCGGGTTGTTTAACCAAAGCTCTTGCTAGCGCTAATTTTCTTAACCAACCACCTGATAACTTATTAATGTCTTGTTCAGGCTCTAAACCTAATTTTGTTAGTGTTTGGCTGATCGTTGTTTCTAATGTCCAACCATGGGCTTGTTCAATTTTGTTTTGAACTTGCTCTAATTTATCCATAAGGTTTGGTTCATCAGCAACTTTCATTGCTAACTCATTGTATTCATCCATTAACTGCTTAACTTCTTGCAGTCCTTCTGAGACAAATTCAAACACAGTACCATGTTGTCCACGAGGTGGATCTTGTTCTAATCTGGCAACAATAACGTCACTAACAATTTGTACTTTGCCATCATCTAACGTTAAGTCTTTGTTAATGATCTTCAATAAAGAAGATTTCCCTGCACCATTACGTCCAACAATACATACACGTTCACCTGTATTTAATTGAAAGTCGGCTTTATCTAATATTGGGTTGGTACCAAAGGCAAGTTGTGCCTTTGAAAGTCTAACTAATTCCATAAAATTTCAAATACTGCTTAATTTGTTCTGCGTCAAATGGCCAAAACAGGCCTTGTTCTTCGCGTTCCACCAATAACACTGGGATATATGTACCATATAAATGTACTAAATTATCATCTTCAACAATATCTACGATAGTTGGAGACAACCCCACGGATTGGCATAAAGTAAGGGCGTCATTACATAAATGACACCCATCGGTTGAATATAAAAATACTTGTTTAGGCATCACAAAACTCTAGTTTAATGACAACTTCCAACAATGATGGATTTTACTATTACGTTGAAAATCTTCTGGTAACGTTTGTTTGGTCATATCTTTTATCACAAAACCTAGCGCTTCAATGGCACTTGAGTCCAATTTAAAGTTACGTAAGTTGTTTGAAAATAAAATTTCACCACCTAGATGTAAACGATGTTTTACCAGTTCAATGATTTCAACATGGTCACGTTGTACATCCCAAGTTCTATCCATTTTCTTTGAGTTAGAAAAACTAGGTGGATCTAAAAACACTAAATCAAATTTATCTTGAGACTTAGACAACCAATCTAAACAATCAGCACGTTGGAAAAAATGATTCTTGGTATCAATTTTATTTAATCTGAAGTTATCTTCACACCAATCTATATAAGTGTTCGACATATCTACGCTAGTCACGCGACTTGCACCAGCCAACGCAGCATGAACTGACACACTACCAGTGTAAGAAAATAGATTAAGTACGCTTTTACCATTACACCAAGACGCAAACTCTTTACGAGTTGAACGGTGATCTAAGAATAAACCCGTGTCTAAGTAGTCATGAATATTAACGTAAAATTGAGCATTAAACTCGTTGACGGTAAATCGATGAAATTTACTGTCTTCTTTTTGATATTGATCTTTGCCTTTTTGCGATTTACGTACTTTTAAAGCAAACGTACTTTCGTCCAAATCAAATTTTTGTTGCAAAATACTTAATACATCTAATAAACGTTGTTCCGCTAAATTAGCGTTTACCGTTTTAGGTGCTTGGTATTCGTATACAACAATTTTACCCGCGTAATAATCTACCGCTACATTGTATTCAGGAATGTCTGCGTCGTATATACGGTAACATTCAATATTTTCTTTTTTAGCCCATTTAGTTAAGCGTTTTAAGTTCTTTTCTAAACGCCCTTCAAATGCTTGACCGTCTTTACTTAAATAGTATTTACCGTTTTTAGCACTTTCAGATAATTCACATTGCTGAGGCGTTAAATGATAGTTAGTTAAAATCGTCTCAATCTGGCCATTTTTTAACTTAAACTCTTTGCTTTTTTGTAAGCGTAATAGTTTTATTAACATAGGTTGGCTAGATAATAAGGACACATGCCAATTTTCATAGTTCTGTTTAAAGTTAAGTCCCAAACGTTTGAATAATGACAACAATACAATGGACTCACCAAGTCGTTCACCATATGGTGGATTAGAAACAATCCAACCTGGCTCTAATGATTTAGACACGGTTGCTTTTGAAGCGTCTTGCTGAGCAATAGTGATCACATCTTCTAAACCCGCGTTTTCTACATTAAGCATTGCTTTATCGACGACGTATTTTGAAATCTCAAAACCAATGAATGTGGTCGACGCTGAAACTTCTTGTGCAATAGTTTCATCACGCAACGCTTCATACTTAAACACACTAAATTCAGGATGTTTAACAAATGGGAAACTGCGTTTATTTAAACCCGGTGCGCGCTTCATGTGTATATTAGCGGCTTCAATTAAAATAGTGCCTGAACCTGCAAACATATCAACAAATGGACTTTTTTCATCCCAACCACTTCGTTTTATAATGGCTGCGGCCAAATGTTCTTTTAACGGTGCAGCACCTTGTTCCGTTCTAAAGCCGCGCTGATGCAAAGATGGACCAGAAAAGTCTACATAAATCTTACATTTACCTTTGAACAAACGGGCTTGAATTCTGATGTCTGGGTTTTCTTTATCTATATCTGGACGACGACCTGACTCTTCTCTTAAATTGTCTACGATAGCGTCTTTGACGATTAATGCACCAAACTGTGTATTTCTTATACTTTTGTCAGTCCCTACAAACTCAACCGAAAAAGAACGACATTTTGTAAAGTATGGGTGCCAATCAAAGCCTAAGACGCCATTATAGATGTCATCTTTCTCACTTCCGCGTACTTCTGTAACGTGTCTTAACACTCGAGTTGCTAATCGAGACCACAAACATATTTTTTGTGCGACCTCGAAAGTGGCAGTAAAATACACAGACTGCATTTTATGGTTTACGTCAGTTGCCCCCAACTCAGTAAGTTCGGTGGCTAAAAGAGGTTCAATTCCGGCGGATGTAAGAGCTATAAAATTAGGCATAAGATCAAAAGTTAGTAAATTTGGCATCATTATAGCAAATTTACGTAAAAGACCTATTTATTACAGTTTTTTAATTTATCTCTTGCATAAATAATTTTAAACATTATTATACGCACCTCGTTGAGACAGAGAGTCTTAAACGAAAAACAAGGTCAAATTGCAAAGACCATAAAATAGCAAAAATAGTGTCGCGGGATGGAGCAGTCTGGTAGCTCGTCGGGCTCATAACCCGAAGGTCGTAGGTTCAAATCCTGCTCCCGCAACCAATTCTTACAATATGAATTAAAACTATTGTGGCTTGTTTAACTTTTATTAGTTAAACCATTCGGACGCGGGATGGAGCAGTCTGGTAGCTCGTCGGGCTCATAACCCGAAGGTCGTAGGTTCAAATCCTGCTCCCGCAACCAATTCTTACAATATGAATTAAAACTATTGTGGCTTGTTTAACTGTTCAGTTAAACCATTCGGACGCGGGATGGAGCAGTCTGGTAGCTCGTCGGGCTCATAACCCGAAGGTCGTAGGTTCAAATCCTGCTCCCGCAACCAATTTCATATTTCATATTTTTAAATCTCTAAGTCGTAGGTTCGCTCTTTACAAAAGACGCTGCTACCGCAACCAACATTTCAAATTCTAAAATATCTATATTTAACTAGTAGGTTCGCTATTACAAAAAATTGTTACTCCAGTAACATATTTCATATATTTTTTAGGGCAAAAGTTCGCTCTACACTATCAATTTATATTTCTCACGTTGTAGCTTCACTGGTCATAAAATAATTCAGCTCCCCTATTCTGCTATTTAAATTATATTCACCAGATTTAATATCGGCATTTTGATTTTAGAAACTATATTTTCAGCTCTAGGTTTCATAACTAAAGTTACTTCGCGTTTTAAAAATGTATTTAAATGAAATTAATGTTTTACCAAAAGTAATTTTGTTAATTGTAAACTAAATACTTTGATTGAAGCGGCATTTTACGTAAAGTAACAACAATAGATGATATATTCATTTATTACCTTTTTAGTACGATAGCTTTAACTTAAGGCTTAAATACAAAATTGATATCTGTAACAGATTTTGTAGGGCTAAGACTTAATAAGTGTATATTCAATTTATTATTGCCTTAGATATAGTTATTCATTGAAGCTCACGTAATTTATTACTAATAACAAGTTAAAAGACCATATGTTACCCATTTTCCGTATTTCCCATTTCATCATTATAATTTTCTTAATTAGCTTTTCGACTACTATTGCAGCCAATGTGACCGCAGTTGACTGTGTCACTTGCCATCAATCAGCAGTAAACGACTGGCAACAGTCGGATCATGCAAAGGCGATGGATTTAGCCAACGAAAAAACGATTCTGGGCAATTTTAATAACGTAACAACCAAACACTTTAGTCAACAGGCTCGGTTTTATATACAAGATGAGTTATTTAAAATTGATTTAACCGAGGGAGATAAGTTAACAACATATACGGTCAATTACACTTTTGGACATTACCCATTGCAACAGTATTTAGTGCCAGCCCAAGGTGGTCGATTCCAAGTATTTCCGTTTGCTTGGGACTCTAGGCAAGAGTCACAAGGAGGTCAACGTTGGTATCCAAACTATGCCAATGAAGATATAAAAAGTAACGACAGATTACACTGGCAACAACCCTTGCAAAACTGGAACGGTATGTGTGCCGATTGCCACTCTGATGGATTAAAGCGTAACTACTCTATTGCCGAAAATAGCTTTGAAACAAAGTGGGATAATATTAATGTTGGTTGCCAGTCATGTCATGGAAAAATGGATGACCACACACAAGTAAACGTACAAACCAGTTCAAGTTTAATCGATTCCCCCCAGCAACATCAGCAAGTTTTAAATTGGTTGATTAAACCTGGAGAAAAAGTAGCAAAGTTAAGAGACCAACAAGGTAAATTAGCGACCAAGCAAGAAAAACGAGATAAAGGTAAGTTTATGGATACCTGTTTTTCTTGTCATTCTTTACGTTCTCCTTTAACTGATGGTATTCAACCTGAGCAAGAGTTTTTAAATCAATTTTCACCAAGTTTACTCTCACAACCTTTTTATCATAGTGATGGTCAGATCAAAGAAGAAGTATACGTTTACGGTTCATTTTTACAGAGCAAGATGTTTGCTGAAGGGGTTACTTGTTTAAATTGTCATAACAAACACACAATGAAAGTAAAAACACAAAGTAATGGGTTATGTTTGCAATGTCACAGTTCTGAGGTTTATCAACAAGAAAAACATACACAACATCCACTTACCTCATCAGGAGGCCAATGTGTCAATTGTCATATGCCAGAAACCACTTATATGAGTGTCGATGCAAGACGAGATCATAGTTTTAGAATACCAAGACCAGACCTATCAGCAATCTACAATACACCTAATGCCTGTATTAATTGCCACCAAGATCAAGACAATCTGTGGGCTGTATCTCATTTAGAAAAATGGCACGGCAAATCCAAAATTTTAAGCGATGGAGAGCAACTCTTTATCGAGTTACAACATCAAGGTGGTTTGCCATTAGACTTACATTTTAAATTAATAAACGACCTAAGCTTAAATGAAATTAAGCGAGCCAGTGCCATTATGTTACTACCAAACTCAACAGCAAAACTTAGTGATTCACAAGTGCAATCATGGATCGCATCAGACGAACCACTTATTCGTTTAGCGATGGCTAAAGTTGGTCATTTACTGCCGCTAAATGAGCGAATTAAACATTATAAATCCTTGCTAAATGACCAATACAAGGCAATTCGAATAGCTTCAGCCACTCACCTCGTCAATTTAGGGCTAGAGCAAAGTGTAATATTCAAAAATGCGTTTGATGAATTAGTATTTGCCAATGAAGTAAGTAGTTGGCGTGGTGAAGGCAACTTAAACCAAAGTTTAATTCACTTGAATAAAGGACAAACGACACAAACTATTTCAGCACTTAACAAGTCAATATCCGTTGACCCTTATTTTGATGTCCCCTATGTAAACTTAGCGGATGTTTATAAAAACCTAAATGATAATAAAAATGAAAAATCAACGCTAGATAAAGGGTTAACATTCAACCCAAAATCAGCAAATTTACATTACAGTTACGGCATGTATTTAATCAGGCTTGGCGATAAAAAATCATCTATAAACTCTTTTGCCAGTGCCATCAGGTACGACAATACAAATCCACAATTCGCTTATCTTTATATATTGGCTTTGGACAGTGTTGGCAATACTCAAAAGGCAATTAGAGAATTAAAGCTCATCATTAAGCGTTATAACTATAACCGTCAATTACTTCAGCTTGGACTTGGGTTTGCTCAAAAACAACAAGACCGTTCTAGTTATCAGTATTTTGCTCAGTATATGAAGCCTTGAGTTATTTATTAACCTGAATTATTAATGAATAGTCAAAAACTAACTGTAAAGCTTTTTCACTTTCAATAATATTTAGTATTAATTCATCGAATTTTATAAATATTAACAATAGTTCTTTTCTATTATTGGCCGTAAAACTAATTCATCAACACATGAATTTTCATCTTGAACCATCATATGCAAGATCGAATTTACAACGCTAGATGTTTGCAGATACAGTGGTCTTTCACTATCCCTAAACGGCGTATCAACACCACCTGGATAAATTGAACAAACCTTAACCCCACTTTCTCTTACTTCCTTTCTAAACACCTTAGTTAGTGCATCAAAGCCTGATTTTGACGCCGTATATGCCCCTATGCCTTCATTGGCGAAGTTACAAACCGTCGACATAACATTAATGATCATGCCTTCGCGCTGCTCTTTCATCGACTTATTATACGTTTCTTGCATAAATACAAATGGCGCAATCAAATTGATATTTAACATCCACTCTAGGTCATTAATGTTAATGTCTTTTACTTGTGCTCTAGAGTTATTCAGACCCGCACAGTTAACTAAGATATCAATCTCACCTAAGGTTGAAATAGCATTAACTACAAAGTGAATAATATTATTAGGATCAGCAATATCAAATGTATCAGAAAGCGTTTGTCCTTTTACTTCGCTAACATTAAGTAAAACCTCATTCATCTTATCTTTAGAACGGCCACAAAAAGCAACATTAGCTTCTACAGAAAGTAACTTTTCTGTTAAAGCTCTGCCAATGCCCGACGTTGCGCCTGTAACAATAATATTTTTACCTTTTAATTCTTTCAAGTTTTTATACTCCATTCCTAAGCCCATAAAAAAAGGGGGATCATAAGATCCCCCAAACAACAGGCATTCAATTAGGGTGAATTGAATTACACGTGAAAAATGTTACTTAGTTTCTTTAAGGTAAACGGTTTTCTTTTCTAAATATTGCTCTAAACCAAATTTACCGTCTTCGCCACCAAATCCACTTTGCTTCCAACCATTATGGAAACCTTGGTGCTGTTCGCCCATACCGCGGTTAATATAAACTTCACCAACTTCTAATTCGTTGATAGCTTTATTAATATCAAAAAAGTTTTGGCTGTAGATATAAGCACTTAAACCGTAAATACTGTCATTACAGTATTCAATCGCTTGATCCATATCTTTTACTTTAACAATTGGTAAAACCGGACCAAACGTTTCTTCATGAACCGCAATATTATTCTGCGCTACGTCAACTAATAATGTTGGCTCATACCAACAACCGCCTTCATAACCTTCAACAGTTGCTGTTTTTCCGCCTGTAGCAACAGTCGCACCTTGTTTGATACTTTCTTGTACTATGTGATCGATGTTTTCAATTTCACGTTGATTACACTTTGGCCCCATTTGTGTCTCAGGATCCATAGGATCACCAACTCTAAGGGCTTTAACGGCTGGTACAAACTTGGCCATGAATTTTTCATAAACACTATCTTGTACATATAAGCGTTCAACACAGGTACATACTTGACCACAGTTAGCAAAACGTCCCCAAAGAGCGCCTTCTACAGCTGCATCTAAATCAGCATCTTCCATAACAACCATAGGCGCTTTACCACCTAGCTCTAACATCACTGGTGTCATGTATTCAGCTGATGTTTTATATATTTGCTTACCTGCAGCAGTAGAGCCAGTCATGGTGATCATTTTAGTGATTGGACTTTCACACAAGGCTTGTCCAACAACTGAACCAGAACCATTAATCACGTTTAGAACGCCCGCTGGAATACCTGCTTCGTTAGCAATACGCCCTAATTCGGTGGTAGCTAACGGTGTTTCTTGTGTTGGCTTTAAAACAATGGTATTTCCCGTGATTAACGCCGGACCAATTTTACGGCCAGCTAATGCCAATGGGAAATTCCAAGCTGTGATCCCAACAACAACACCACGTGGTACTTTGTGAATGTAAATTTTTTCGTCTTCGTTATCCGAAGGAAGAATATCACCTTCAATAGTTAAGGCATTATCACAAGCGTAATCAATAAAAGTAGCAGTAACATCTACCTCCATTTGTGCAACTGATAACAATTTTCCTTGTTCTGCCACTAACATTGGCGCAAGAATATCTTTGTTTTCACGAATTTTATTCGCGAAGTTACGTAAAATACTTTGGCGTGTACGTGCCGTTAATTTAGCCCATGTTTTTTGTGCTGATTCAGCCGTTTCTAAAGCTAATTGCGCATCTTCTGCACAACCTTTAGGAATAACACCGATCACTTCACCCGTTGAAGGGCTTAAAATATCAATCTTACCTTCAACTTTTGATGGAATATATTCACCATTGATGAAGTTAACATTGTTTTGAAACTTATAATTTTGAGTAGTCATTGAGATTATCTCCCCATCCAACCGCCGTCTACCAATAAGATAGCGCCGTTAACATAACTAGCAGCTTCAGAAGCTAAGAAGACAGCTGGTCCTTTAAAGTCTTCAGGGTTACCCCAACGACCTTGTGGAATACGACCTAAAATAGCCGCATTACGCTCTGCATCCGCACGAAGTGCTTCTGTATTATCCGTATCGATATAACCCGGAGCAATGGCATTAACGTTTACGCCTTTACCTGCCCACTCGTTCGAAAGTGCCATCACTAATTGACCAATTGCGCCTTTACTTGCCGCATAACCTGGTACAGTAATACCGCCTTGGAATGTTAATAAAGAAGCTGTGAATATAATTTTACCTGAACCACGACTTACCATTTCTTTCCCAATTTCACGGCTCAGAATAAATTGTGAGTTTAAGTTAACATCAATCACTTTATCCCATAAATCATCGCCATGCTCTGCAGCAGGAGCGCGTAATATAGTACCTGCATTGTTAACTAAAATATCAATTTTAGGGAAGTCAGTTTTGACTTGTTCGATGAAGGCATATAGCGCGTCACGGTCAGAAAAATCACATTGGTAACCTTTAAAGTTTTTTCCTAATGCTTTTACTTCTTTTTCAACCGCTGAGCCTTCAAGTTCTAAAGATGCTGAAACACCAATAATATCTGCGCCCGCTTCAGCTAAACCTAACGCAATACCTTTGCCAATACCGCGTTTACAACCTGTAACTAATGCAATCTTGCCTTCTAAACTAAACTTTTCAAACATATTATTCATTTCTTAAACCTTGTCTCTAAAATCAAACTATTCTGCGTTACATTCTACAAGTGCTTTCATGCCTTCAGGATTTCCATCCATACTAGCGAATGCCGTACCTATGTCGTTTAATGGAGTAACTGAGCTAATAAATGGTTTAAGATCAATTTGGCCTGAAGCAATTAATTCAATTGCCCAATCAAAATCTTCTGCTTCGTATACTCGAGCACCAAGTAGTTCTAGTTCTTTCCAGAAAAATTGGAATAAATCAATTTCAGGTTTAGTGCTATGTATCGCTACCATTACTATACGACCTCGACGACCGGCAATTTGAGTCATAGCATCTATTGCAGGTTTTACACCTGACACTTCAAATACTACGTCGGCGCCTTTAGTACCTGTCCATTCATCAACAAACGCTGTTAAGTCTTGTTCAATTGGGTTAATTGATTTCACACCTAATTCGTCGGCAAATGCGCGACGACTTTCATTTGGTTCAGAAACCAATACTTCCGCTCCCACACTTTTAGCTACGGCGGCAACAAGTTGGCCAATTGGCCCGCCTCCAAGTACGACTACTTTTTCACCCGCTTTCAAACGAGAACGACGTACATCATGACAAGCAACAGATAAAGGCTCAACCAATGCTCCTTGTTTAAGGTCAACAGTTGCAGGTAATTTATGTAAAGTTCGTGCTTTAACAGTCCAGCTTGATTGGAAAGCCCCAGGGGTATCAATACCCATAAATTTAAGGTTTTGACAAATATGAGTGTGCCCGGCATTACAAGTAGGACAATCGCCACACCAATCAAGAGGACGAACCACTACTTTTTCTCCAACTGTAAAACCTGTGACTCCTGCACCAATTTCAGCAACAACCCCTGATATTTCATGGCCTATAGTTTGTGGAATTGAAACACGTTGATCCATAACACCGTGATAAATGTGCATATCTGTGCCACAAATGCCTACATAACCAACATTTAATCTTACTTCGCCTTCAGCAGGTTTTTGTGCGCTACCTTCTACAACCTGAAAACCTTTATTACCTATATATTGAGCTGCTAACATGTTTATATTCCTACTAAAAATACTAATAAATTTGTGATCTATTGTGATTAAGATGACTTAACCAAATGCGGTGTAACAAGTTGGGAATCAAACTCAACCCCAACACCTATAATATTTGGAGCTAATGCCTTACCATCTTTTAGTTGCAATGGTGTAGTAGTGTATTCATCAATTGGAAATGAATGGACTTCCAAATAACCAGCATGAGCTTGAGATGACAGCAATGACACATGTAATTCATGCATCCCATGGCTACAAACTGGGATGTTATGTTGTTTAGCTAATGCAGAAATTTCTAACCATCCCGTTATGCCACCTATATTAGAAGCATCCGGCTGTACAAAACCTAAATTTGAGTTGGCAAACGCGTAAGTAAATTCATGATAAGTATGTAAGTTTTCACCCATAGCTAATGGGATAGATGTTGACTTGGCAATGCGTCCATACATTTCATATTCATCAGGAAGGGTTGGCTCTTCAAACCAAGTAATATCCAGATGTTCGATGGCATTAGCAAACGTAATAGCTTGCTGTTCAGACATTGAATAATTAGCGTCCACCATAAATTTAATATTTGGCCCAATTAAATTACGCACCGCTTCTACACGAGCAACATCTTCTAAGTAATCTTCTTTACCTACTTTGATTTTGACGGCATGAAAACCACGATTTAAATAAGATTGAATATTGTTCAGTAATTTTTGTTGTGAGAAATTAAGATCAATTCCACCTGCATAACAAGCGGTTTGATTACTAGCTCCTCCGGCAACTTGCCAAAGAGGTTTGTTTAAAACTTTACATTTGATATCCCACAATGCGATATCAACAGCTGACATAGCAAAGCTTACTATCCCGCCGCGACCTACATAATGTAAGCCCCAATACATGCGGTCCCAAACCTGCTGAATTTGAGACGCGTCTTGACCTATTAATCCAGGTTTAATTTCATCTTCAAGCAGTGAAAATATAGCTCGACCACCTTTACCACCTGTGTAGGTATAACCTGTACCTTCATATCCATCCGTCGTGGTTATGGTACAAGTAATAACTTCAAAATGGGTATGATCACCATGTTTAGCATCTGCTAACACTTCAGCCAAAGGTATATTGTAAATCGCATTTTTTATCGATTTTATTTTTCGAATGGTCATCTCACACTCTCAATGATATAAAATTAATTACTGTTTATTGTTAACAATTTACACTCGGTTTTAATGTATGTAAAGGCAAAGATATAAATAAAGTGAAAATTTTTGATATATAAATGAAAAATATGTAGGAATTTATCTGATATACATTTTGTATTTAGAAAATAGTTAAAATACGGTAAAAAATATTAAAAATCAGATGATTATTGGTGACTAAGCTTGCAGAAACCTGCTACTTAATCACCAATATATTTATACCAAAGTGGAGTTACGAACCTGTGTTTTGGAAAGTACCTACATCTAACACCTGTTTACGAACTTTAAATTTACAAATAAAGTTCCAATTCCAGCTGGCATCATATTTATGGCATAACCCCCATGGAATCCCAGGATTGGGTAATTTTGCATCAGGATCTCTAAACAAACCTATTGCTTCTGGTGCCCCTTTAATATGGGCCATAATTTCAAAATTTATTCCGTCAGGTGCAAATTGAATTGTATTTTTTTCAGGGCCATCGGTTGTTAACAATGAGGCAACACCACCATTTTGTATCCAAACAACCACTTCATGGCCTGAGTTAGAAATTGGGTTATATTCAGACTTTACGTAAGGTCCTTGAATATCATCAGCGATAGCAACACCATGTTTTATCTCTCGGCCACCAAAGTTCATGCCCTCGCCCATGGTTTCACCTTTATAATACAAATAAAACTTATTATTAAATGGCAAAATACATGGATCGTGTACTTTATGACTATCAAAGCTACCTTTTGATTTAACCTGAAAACGATTATCTTCACTACCAAGCCACTCTCCATCTTGGGCTGGAGAAAGTATTGGCTTATCTGATTTTTGCCAAGGTCCAAACGGTGAGTCTGCCCATGCTAATGCCACTTGTTCAATCTGGCGGTTGGTATAAGGGAACTGAACTGACTGATACACTAAGTAATATTTACCTTCAAACTGTAAAACCTCTGGTGTAAACACAGCTCTATCATCAAAGCGTCCTGACTCACCTCGAGTGATAGCAACACCTTGCTCTTTCCATTCAATTGTATCTGTTGAAGTTGCATGCCAAATTTCCGTTAGATCCCATGGAAATACCTTATCTTCAGGTCTTCCACCAAAACCAACTGTTTCGCCACTACCACGGGTATACCAGCAATGATATACACCATCAACTTCGATAACAGATGTTGGGTCTCGACGAATAACACCATGTTCAAACGCAAAATCACCAGTTAATTCTTCAATATCAAATTCGGTCATCCAATCAGAGTTTTTATTGTCATAACCTCGTTCAATTGCACGTAAGCTGGCTGAGCTAAGTTTTTTATTATTCATAATATTAAGACCTACTTTGTAAATTAAGTTTGTTTATCAACGTCTGATCAAATACACCTTGAGGTAAAATAGCACCTTGGTGTTGTACTACTTCTGATGCCACCATAGTCGCATTTAATAACGAATGGTTAATAGACAGCTGATTGATCCTCGATGCCAAGTAAACACCGGCAAAGGAGTCCCCTGCCGCTGTTGTATCAATTTGTTGTGGTGCAGGGACAAAAGGAATATGAACCTTTAGCTGATTATTTTGATAACCATAACTCCCTTTATTTCCCGCTTTTACAATGACTTCATCAACACCTAGTGAATAACAATAGTTTACGACGTCTTCAACTGAGTGATGGTTATAGACCTGTTGGTGTTCATCTAAACCCGGTAAAGCAATAGTCGATACTCGGTATGCTTGTTCAAACCATATTTTAGCGTCTTGTTCACCATCAAACATTTGTGCACGATAATTAGGATCAAATGCGATTTGTTTGCCTAATGACTTTAAACGGCCAAGTACTTTTATTAATTTCGCTCTATCATTATTAGTTAATATCCCCAACGAGATACCACTAAAAAACACAAGATCTACGTTGTTTAACAATGCAACATACTCTTCAACAGTACTAAACTGCATCATAGTGGTGGCGGCAGAGTTTTTACGCCAATAACTAAAACTACGTTCACCGCTATCATCTACCGAGATGGCATAAATACCAATTGAATGATCTGTACTTTTCATCACAAAAGTATCGTCTATGCCTTCTTCGGCCCAACGAGCTTTCATCGACATGCTCATTTCGTCATTGCCTATAGCACTAAACCAGTTTGTAAACATAGTTGGAAATACACGTTTGGCATAAACCAAAGCATTGTAAGTATCTCCTGCATATGATTTTTTTAACGTATGTTGAGTATCAGGACTTAACTCCATCATACACTCACCAATAGCGACAAACACAGGGGATTGACTGCAACTTTCAAACATTAAATATACTCTAATTATGATGAAGGTCTGACCGCCATCAAACAAATGGATAAATAGTGTAACTTAGAAATTACCATTTGTTAATTGTTAACAATAAATATTTTTATCTTAAATTATTACTTATTATTCATATAACCGGTATAGATGGGAGAGATTTTGCTAATCCAAATTGCGACTACCACATCAATCACATGGTAAATAACACTATTAAAATCAATTGGATAATTCATTATACAACCTATATTTTTATATACTCCTCTCCATTTATCGGAAATTTAACGATCTAATAACAATTTTTGCAAAATTGTATTACCAATCGTCATTATCAATGTTATTGCTTAATTAATACTATTTATTGATAGTTATTACATTAGGGTTATTCTCATTTGTCATAACATCCGCTATTGTTAACAATATACATAATGGGGTAATGTAATTATTGACCCGTTATCCAGTCAATTAAAAATAAGTTATTTTCAAATGAATAAAACAGTAAACAAAGTCGTTATTTTAGGAGGTGGTACTGCAGGCTGGATGACAGCAGCCCTGCTCTCTAAGGCATTAACTAAAGTTGATATCACACTTGTTGAGTCCGACCAAATTGGTACCATAGGCGTGGGTGAAGCCACCATTCCCAGTCTTCATTTTTTTAACGATATGTTAGGCATCAATTCATCTGAATTTACTAAAACAACGTCAGGTAGTTTTAAACTTGGTATTCAATTCGAAAACTGGCAGAAACCAGGCTCTAGCTATTTTCATGGCTTTGGTTCAACTGGACTGGGTATGTGGGCTGCAGGTTTTCATGAATATTGGCAACGAGGACTTGAGTTAGGGATAAGTAAGCCGTTTAGTAATTATAACCTCGAGGGGCAAGCTGCACAGCAAGGCAAGTTTGCTCACCAAAAAGACGGCCCAAACTTTGCCTATCACTTAGACGCAAATTTATACGCTAAATTGTTACGTGAAAAAGCCACTAACCAAAGTGTTACTCGTATTGAAGGTTTAGTTGAGCGAGTAAATACCGATGAAGAAACAGGTCACATCAGCTCTCTAAAATTACAAAATGGCACTGAGGTTAAAGCAGACTTTTTCATAGATTGCTCAGGGTTTGCAGGCATTCTTATAGATAAAACTTTAAAAACGCCTTTTGTCGATTGGTCTCATTGGTTACCTATGGATAGAGCCATTGCAGTACAAACTAAGCTAACAGCTCCACCACTGCCTTATACACGTTCAATTGCCAATCATGCGGGTTGGCAATGGCGGATCCCCCTGCAACACCGAATGGGTAACGGTATTGTCTACGCCAGCGAATATATGTCAGACGACGAAGCAAAAGATATATTAACCTCTAGCATCGAAGGTGAAATGTTAACTGAGCCTAGAGTCATTAAGTTTAAAACTGGCCATAGGAAAAAACTTTGGAATAAAAACTGTGTTGCAATTGGTTTAGCTGGAGGCTTTATTGAACCTTTAGAATCAACAGCAATTCATATTATTCAGCAAGGCATAATGCAGCTAATAAAGTATTTCCCAACTTATGGCATTAATGAGTTAGAAGTTGATGAATATAATTATTATATGGACATGGACTATAACGATATTAAAGATTTTATAATATTACACTATGTTCAAACCGAACGAGAAGACTCTCCTTTTTGGAAATTTTGTAAAAATATGGAAGTCCCGACAGCATTAAAACAGCGTATGGATATGTTCAAACAAACTGGTCGATTTGTGCAGCGCAAAAATGAGATTTTTAACGACTCTTGGTTACAAGTAATGATAGGCCAAGGACTCATTCCAGATCAACATCACCCTATTGCTGATGAAATGTCTGAGCAAGAATTAAAAGGGTTTTTAGATAACATTGAACAAGACATCCAAAAAACAGTCAGCACTTTGCCTAACCATGGAGAATACTTAAATCGTTTTTGTAAATCGGATCTATAAACTTTCCCCAAACACAATAAAGTAGGGTTGACATTCAACCCTACTTTATCACTTCCACAACCCCAACTCTTTCCTATTAAACTTTCCAATTGAACTAGTACATATATTTTTGCAAACACAACTTTAATATGTTGATTGTTTTTTGTTAACAATGTAGGTTGTGTGTAAATAATAATCTATTAGGCTAATAAATAATGAATAATAAAAGTACGGTAGTAAATGGGCTAGTTATCATAGGGCTAAGTTCCCTACTGCTGTTATTTGGTTGTACCAATAATCAAATGTCAGTGTCGTCAACCAAAAGCGATGCGTTTACTACAGAGACAGAATTACTGTCTATGTTACCGCAACAAACTGACATTTTAGAAAAATGGTTAAGTAACGATAGTGCTAAAGCTAAGGTAAATCGTGACAAAGAAATTTATATAGACTTTTACGCGTCTCAAAACATGTCAACGTTAACCATTAAACCTGATACACCATGGAAATTAAGTGAGCTTCCTGATCACAACTTGGCATTTGAAGTCGAAAACATTTCTGCATTTTCTACTCACTTTTATTTGTTATTAGAAAATAACCAAGGCGAATCTCAAAGTCGTTCCATTAGTATCCCAGCTAACTATGTCGGTACCCTGTACTTTCCGTTAAGTGGCAAAGAAGCCGAAACAGAAGCAGGTTTTTGGGGGGATTTACCTCCATGGAAAACCCAAGACCAACTTATGATATGGCGTTCGTGGCGTGCTGAGCAAGTTGATGTTTCAACCATTAATAACCTAACTTTTTTAACGATAGGATTACTTGAAGATACCGCTATAAAAGTAAGTGACATTAGAATTAGAAAAAACCCACCGACCGATCCTAATTGGATGAAAAACGTTTTAGATAAATTTGGTCAAAATGCACAATCCAAAACCCAATTACATATTGATAACAGCGCTCAGCTATTAGTTAGGTCACATGCTGAATTAAAAGAGTTAGAAAACGCCTCTCCTGATCCACTTAGATCAAAATTTGGCGGTTACAATGCAGGCCCTCAATTGAAAGCAACGGGGTATTTTAGAACTGAGAAAGTAAATGGCAAATGGTGGATGGTAGACCCTGAAGGTTATGTCTATTTCTCCCACGGACCGGCAAATGTCCGAATGGCCAACTTATCTACATTAACTGGAGTTGATTTTAAAAACGATAACGTGCGTTACCGATCACCTGATGAGCTGACACCTGAAGACTCTATGGGTATTGTCAACATCTCTGATAATGTTAGAGAGAGTCGTTATATCTCGTCTCAATTACGAAAAGACTTATTTGAATGGTTACCTGAATACAGTGATAAATTAGCGAAACATTACAGCTATCGTCGTTCTACTTTAAAAGGTGCTGTACCACATGGCGAGACGTTTAATTTTTACCGTGCCAATTTAGAACGTAAGTACGGTGACGACTTTATGGAGTCATGGTATGACGTAACACTAGCAAGAATGAAAAACTGGGGGTTCACTTCATTTGGTAACTGGGTTGATCCAAACTTTTACGGCAAAAAACAAGTGCCTTATTTTGCGAATGGCTGGATTATTGGTGATTTTCAAACTTTATCCGGTAAAGTTAATCATTGGGGGTTAATGCCCGATCCGTACGACCCTGTTTTTGCAAATCGTGCTAGAGCAACCATAGAGGCTATTGCCAAAGATATTAACAACTCACCTTGGTGTGCTGGTATTTTTATCGATAACGAAAAAAGCTGGGGAGAGCGTGAAGGTAGTGTAGAAGCTCGGTATGGTATTATCTTAGACGCCCTATCTAAAAACGCTTCACAAAGCCCAGCTAAAGCGGCTTTTAGTAAACATTTAAAAGCAAAATACAAAAACATTGATCATTTAAATCAAAGTTGGCAAACGACAATTGCAAACTGGACTGCCTTAGACAAAGGTGTTGAATTCACTCAGTTTTCACAAGCCCAAATAGCTGATCTATCTAAAATGTTAGAATTACTAGGGGAACAATACTTTATCGTTGTTCACAATACGCTTGAGGAAGTATTACCTAATCATTTATACATGGGGGCAAGAATGGCCAACTGGGGCATGCCTGATGAAATTATTAAAGCATCAACCACATACTCTGATGTGCTTAGCTTTAATATCTACGAAGATGGTATGCAAGATCATTACTGGAAGTTTTTAGAAGACGTTGATCTACCAGTTGTTGTTGGTGAATTTCATATCGGCACCGCAACCGACTCAGGCATGTTTAATCCAGGGATAGTTCATGCAAGTGACCAAAAAGACAGAGCCAGAAAATACAAAGCGTATATGCAAAGTTTGTTAACCAAACCTTATATGGTTGGAGCGCATTGGTTTCAATATGTGGATGAACCAATTACCGGTCGTGCACTTGATGGAGAAAATGCCAATATAGGTTTTGTAAACGTTACTGACACTCCTTATCCTGAATTAATTAAGGCGGTTAAAGAAGTAACTGGCAAGATGTACCAGCAACGTTTAGCCAAATAAAACCTTCAAAATAGTGGTAAATATTAGGCCTGAACTTAATGTTCAGGCCTCCTTTTCTTAAAAATTATATTTAGAAATCTATCCAGCAACTAGAAACTAATCGGCGTGTCTCAATTTCAACCGTCTTAATTCTTTATGGGCTGTTAAATATAGAACTGACTCATCACCATTAAATGCCAAGTTTGCAGTAAACCCAGGCATGGCTATTTGGGCTAACAATCGCTTGTCAGAAGAAAATATCCAAACCCCTCCAGGACCTGTCGCGAAAACAGTTCCAGTACTATGTACTTTAAGACCATCCGTTGTGCCATGCTTTATGCCTAAAAACTTGGGTTTAAATAACAAAGATTTATCAATGACATTACCTTGTGCATCTAACAGGTATTGATACCAAGCAGGCTCAGCGTCGTCAGATACCGCAACATAAAGCTTGTCCTGACTTGGTGATATAGCAATACCGTTTGGGAATGTAAGTTCGTCATCAATTAGAGACAATTTATTGTCCACTGACAAACGAAAGACCCCTTGAAAGTCGAGCTCCTTATTAGGGTCGTCCATACGTTTTGGCAGTCCATAAGGTGGGTCTGTGAAAAACAAGACCCCAGAGTTATGCAAAGCGACATCGTTCGGACTATTGAGTCGCTTTCCCTTATAGTGGCTGACAATATGTTGGACGCTTGTTGCTTTGACACGCTCAGTCATTTTCAACTTCGCAACCGTTCTAGTCGCTGTTGACATCATCACTAATGAGCCCTCAGCATCAAATAACAAACCATTGGCTCGGCCACTTGGGTATAAAAAGTCAGTAATACCTTGTGATTCACTATACGAATGTATTTTATTATTGGGAATATCTACAAATAATAAACGTTGATTTTTATCGTCCCAAACGGGCCCTTCCGTCCATTCAAAACCTGATGTAATCACTTCCAATTTTGCATCAAGATCAAGTAAATCAAGCGCTTGTTTATCGTAGATCGTGTATGCCCCCTGTTTCATCAACATAGGGGGCAGTTCTGAGGCTTGAGCATTTGTATTGCAAAAAAATAAACTCAAAATCAGATACTTCAATGGTTTCTTAATCTTTGTTATCTTTTTATCATCTGTAAAATCAAACACTCTGATTTTCCGATTGCTTGATTGTTAAAGGCCAACCATCAAATTGATTGCTCGCTTTGCCATCTGTGATGTCCACCATGAATTTATATGCTTCCATAGTGTAAGTTTTCTCTTCCTTATCGAAAGTAACAAAACCAAAACCACTACTTTTTTCATGTGCCATTACATATCTATTTTTTGAGCGACTAACTTCTGGATTGCCTATGGCATAAATATAATTTTTATTGCCAAAACTATCTAAATATTCACCGGTATTCGCCATACCGTGCTCCGGACGATGAGTGTACTTCAAACCTACATCATCAGGTCGCCACCAACGTTGCCAACCAACCGCAATCGCTGGAGTGCAGAACGCCCAGTTACTATCACGATGTTTCTCTAACCCATACTGAGAAAGACTTGGTAAGTGCGTGTCTCCACAAATATGTAAGGCTTTAGACCCTTTTATTGCTTCTACAGCTCGATTGCGACCTGAAGCTGGCCAACCATTAGCGTCGAAGTCATACTTTAAATAATGTTTAGGGGTCATTTGATGTGTAGCTAAACTTGCAAAAATTGTTTGAGATATCAGAGCTTTCAGCTTATGTTCTCGCCAATCATGGCTCCACTCTTTCAAAAACTGTTCTTGGCGTTCACCCAACAAATGTAAATCTGGAGCGTCCCATTTGGGATTAATATAGTTAGGTTCTTCTTCATTGCCAGAGGTGCCAACTTTTATATCTAATCGTTCTGGGCCACTTTTCCATTGTCTATCTGCAACAATTGCAAAACTAACATCACCATAAATTAATTCACCATAATAAACACTCAAGCCATTTTTTGAAGGTGTAGGATCAATAGGTTTCATATGATGAGCTGTATGAGTGCGATGCACGACATTCAACATTCTAATTGGCTCAATATACCCTCCGGTTTTGTCTACTCGGTTCTCTTCATGAGCAGAAAATGGCATTGGGCTGCCCCCTTCACCCCATAAATTACCTTGCAACACGTCATGATCGTCCGGCAAGCAAATTGTTGGAGCATTTCTCATGGCATCTCTGAAAGCCCACCCAAATTGATAATACTTTCGCAGGTAATTTAAAATCGCCATTTTAGCTGGCACTCGGATCATGCCAAAGCCACCGTGGTTTTCATAAAGTTGATCACCAGAGAACAGCACTAAATCTGGGTCCATTTTTACTACGTTATTAGCAACAGGCTCATATGGAAATGCATAATCATTTTGACATGTCAGCGACGCCATACGCATTTTTCGTCCAGAAGGATTAGCCCTAATCATTCCTTCATAAACATCTAGTTTTGTACTGCCATCGACTTGTCCTTCGCCATAAACAACTCGGTAACGAGTTGATTTCTTTTCATCCCAATTGGCTATTCTAAATGATGCAACCCAAGCATCGGTATCCAGTTCAGCTTTACTGATGACCTGCCAACCCCCATCTTGAAAGGTTTGTAAAATCACTTGTTTAGAGTCTTTTTCACCTAGCGGGCCAGTAAGCACACTCAGGTTCATAACATAACCTTCGTCACTGCGACTGTTGTTTAAGGTGTACATAGTCCAAAGGATAGGCCCAAACTTTTGCTCAACTTTATTACTGAATGCTGCTCCCTCTATTTGCCAATTTTTAAATTGATAACGGCCACCATCACTACTGGATTGCTGTGGTCCACTTTCAAAAGAAGGGATTTCAAAATTACTCACGACAGCGAGGTTTCCTAGTAACTCTTCGCTGGCAACCAAAGACGCCATACGACCAAGAGATTCACCACTGCTCACCGATTTAATTTCAACATTAAGGGCAACTAACTGTGCTTGTGGGGCACCTGAGATTATAATTTCTAATTCTTCATTAACATTGGGTCTGGATAGCGGTTTACGTTTATCTCCTAGCGCTATTTGATTAGCAATTATCCCTATGTCTAGACCTTGTTGCACAAAACAGTTACTACGATATTCATTTATTTCGCTGCGAATGCCAAATCGGATAGACGCGCCGCCATCTTTAATACCCTGTTCTGCTAATTTTACACGTACAGACGTTCTGAATGCTTTGGTGGTATCAACCAACTGATGTTGTAATGAGTGCACGCTACGTTGACCACCTGTTGTAATGCACTCTGCAGCACCATTGTTTATTCGCCAATCTTCCATTGGATTGGCCCAATATTCACCCCCCAACCAAACTCTGTCGTGGGTATTACTCCAGCTGTCTTTAATTGTATTGTGTAACACAGGTTTACTGATCATATTTGTGGTTTTTGTTGAACACGCTACGCTTGTTGCTGCTATACCAGCTGCAAATAATTTTAACGCATCGCGTCTAGATATTTCGTTTTTCATTGTTCATTACCTGTATTTTTTGAGATAAAGAGTTTAATTTTAAAAGCATCACCAAAAGTTAAATCAGAATGATGTTGTGATTTAGGTCTTAAATAATTCCGGTTATTTATTTTGCCGTCCATAAACGAGAACCTTGTATTTTCGTAAACTGAATGAGCGTAAGTCCTATCTACCATCATTCCCTTCTGGACTAAGTTCTCAATACTCGGCATTGAAAATACTTTATATTTGAATTCACCATCATAGGAATGTAACCGATTTGCGCCATAGGCTGTTATGCCATAGTGATTGAGATCATCGATCAAAATTAACACCACATTTGTTTTAGAAACCCTTTCAAAAAGAATTGACGATATGTCCCTTGTATTTGTTTCTATGCTATTACACGCCAACAAACTCAATGATGTTAGTGACAATAAAGCTCAGCGAATCGATTCAAACATTTATGAATTTCAGTATTTATATAAAGAACATAACAATATAAAAATATACAACTTAGTCAACTGTTTTTTGTTGACAATATTAATATTGTAGGCGCTGAGCCCCTTAGGCATTTGTAATAACAAATTTAGCTTTATTTCAAACATCACCGATTATTGTTTATTATAAATTGTTAACAAATTGTATTTTTGTTTAATATTCTGGTAACTTCAGTACCTCAATATCAACTGAAAGCTTATAAAAATATGAACACACTAAACCTAAAAAAATTTTCAATTATATTGTCTATGATCAGTTCATCTCTGATTTTAGGCTGTAACTCAAATAATGACGAAAACACGTCTGTAAATACAGTACCGAGCGCACAAAATGATACGTTAACCGTCGATGAAAATAGTCAAACAGGCTCGGCAAACCAAATTGCCGTATCAAATAACGACGATATTGGTGCTAACGGTAGCGACGGAGATGATTACAGTGTTACTCATTATCCCGTTTACGGTGATGTAACTGAAATTTCTGATGGCGTATTTCAATATATTCCCTATGAAAATTTCACAGGAAACGACTCATTCACTTATGCGCTGACCGATGCTGATGGGGACGAAGTAACAGCGACTGTATCAATTACAGTAAACGAAATAGAAAACCAGCTTACCGTAGATCTATTTAACAACATGGACCCTAGTTTACCGTCTTTTGTATCTATTTCAGATACCACGCCAACAGGAAAGTCTTGGGTTAAACTCGAGTCTATGTCAGACGAATTTGAATCTTGGGATAATTCGAAATGGTTCAAATCATCGTGGAACTATGGCGTCCCGGTTTTTATGTCCACAACAGACGAAAACTCAGGTGTTACCGACGGGAAGTTATGGCTTAAAGCAACATTAAATGAAAGCAACCCTGAAGGGCGTTGGTTCCAAACTGCTCGAGTTCACAGTAAAGCCGAAACCAAATACCCTATGTATACCGAGGCGAGAATAAAAACCTCCCATCTATCAGCCTATACAACATTTTGGTTAAACAATGGAGACAGCGACAACAGAGATGAAATCGACATTATAGAAAATAACTCAAACCCTTCATGTGGATGTAAACCTGAATACCCTAATCAAATGAACTCTCAGTATTTCCAAGCAGATTCAAACAAAGACCCTCAAACCGTTCGTGAACATGGTAACTTTTTGCGTTCAGGTCTGTCGGATGTCAATCCGCTAAAAAATGTGGGTTGGAATGAGGATTACCATATTTATGGTGTGTGGTGGCAAGATGCCAACAACCTGCAGTTTTATTTAAATGGCGAACCAGCAGGAAAAGTCAAAGTCGGTGAGCATTTAGATGGCCAAATGTACGATCGTGAATTTACCAGAGATTTAGAAATAATATTTGATCTTTGGACTAGTGAAGCGAGTTGGGTGGGCGGTCTTCCTAAAAAGTCCGAACTCTCAAACAATGACGTAAATACGGCATATATTGATTGGGTGAGAACTTGGAAGTTAGAAGATCAATAACACAATAATTTAGTAAATGAGATAACTAACGAGCAAATAAAAAAGCTCAGAATTAAAATTCTGAGCTTTTCTTCCTTTCCATTCGCTGATCAACTTCGGCATTAATTTCAGTGTAAAACTGACGTAGTAGTGTTCCAGTGGCCGATAACTACTTTGTGCTTAGATTTTCGCTTAATATGTTCAAAAGCTTAATGTATCAATGGGTAAATATTTGGCTTGTAACGTCACTGTGTTGACAATAAGTCAGGTACCCCTGTTCAGCCAGTTATCTCGTTATTAACCCAACGACTAACCAACCCCTAACGGCAACCCTTTCAACTAAATAATTACCCATTAAATAAATATTATTTCCTATCGGCAATTGAAGGAATGAGCTCTTGTGGTATATCGAGCACCTTATCATCCGCACCTTTAGCAAAATTACTTATGTACGTATCGTTTTGTTTATTCCAATCCACTTCAATTCTTTGATCTCCCAAAAAAAATGTTTTGCGTTTTATTTCTCAAAATAGTGGTAACCGGATTGTAAGTAGCCTCAAACACAACCTGATTTCCCTATTGACTTACATTACTGCTGGATTTTACGAACCAAAATCACCCAGTCTTTATCTGGATTGTTTGGTGCAGCGCCTAAATCTTTTTGATGTCGAACCCAAAAGTGTTTAAATGGCTTGTTTTGTAACAATTGAGTTACTGAGCCTTGTTTTAATTCACCACCGTTTCTTGGGTCATACCATGACACACTATAATTCGCAGGCTCCCCAGGTAATTTAAGCGAAACACCTGCTGATGCATCTTTGGTGTAAACAACATAAAACTCATTATCTTTGGCTAACACCCAAGCGTTTGTAGCCCAATCATCTTTGTTGACGGCATTAGGTAAATCTAAATTGGTGATGTTAAAAAAGTCGATAGCGTGTTTGGCTTGCGACCAAAAGTTATCTCTGGTTCGCCAATCTTGCGCGGTTAAATCCGAGTGTTTATTTTTATAACCAAAGTACCATTCAGTGCCCCACGCGCCTGCGGTTAATGCGCCCCATAAACCATTTGAACGCGCATCAAAATGTTCAGGGTTTAGTGCATCAGAACGCAAAGCGTATTCAGCGTCACCGGGCTCATCTACTGCGATAGCCAATGGTCGGCCATTATTAACAGGCCAATCTCTGAGACGTTTAACCGCACCATGAATTTGTGAAAAATCGGGTGAGGAAGTTTGCACTGAAGCGCCTGTATATTGGCTGTTGTTGGCTGCTATATCATGAAAGTATTGACCATTGTGTATGACTCTGTGGTGTTGATACGGATCGGTTTGTTTAAAGTACTCAGCCATTGCCAACCGCTGGATGGTGGTTTGTGGTGGTGTTGGCGGATTAGGATGCCATTCACCATTTTCTTCTCCTAAATTCCAGTTAAGCGCTAAGTGATGCCCAAAGCGCGCTATTAGTTCGCGGTAATAAAGCTTACGTTCAAGTCCCAATCCACCATTGTCTAATAGACCCTGATTTTCCACTTCTTGTGTCTTAAAGTGTAAAAACAGACCTAAAGATTGAGCATGTTCAAACACCATTTCCCACTGCGCCAATTTCGACACATCAAAGCGTAAAAAATCTTTATTATCGACATAAGGAAATACATTTTGATCGTCGCCAACAATATTAAGCGTTAAGAATGAAATCGAGTTCATGCCTTTACTGGCAATATAATTCAGTGCGCCGATCAGCCCTTTGCCTTTTTCAGATTTGAACGTAGGGTCCCCCTTTTGCCAGTCTCGAACATGAGGTTGCCAGGTTTTGACTAAATTATCTTTAAACCCATCGTTTTTAAATCCGCCATCAAAATCAGCGTACGACAGCAAATTTTCAGGAGAGTCAGGTCCTGCTTTTATAAAATATCCACCTTGATCCGCAAACCTTAAATAGGGCTTATTAACATATTGTAGACGGCCGTATGCTCTAAAATCTGGACCTCGTTTGTCCGTGGCATTTACTTCAAATGAGCCAGATTGCCCATCCATAAAACCAGCACTCAATCCTGTTTTATTGGTTTTCGCAACGGCAACATAATTACCTTTTATAAAACTCGCCTTCCAATTCCATAGGCCTATTTCATCTGGACTGAAGTGCACACGCCACTTATTGCCTGAATCAGCACTGGTATTTTCCGCATTCCCATCTGCGGCAAAATACCCGGGAACGAGGTAAGTAGCTTTGGCCTTTGAATGGGTAAACAATACGTTCAATTTATAGTTAATGAACGGATTGAAGTTATCCTGTTCCGATACATTTGGCCCAGCAAATTCAAGAGTGATCTTGTGCCATTTTTTCAGCTCACCTTGAACTGAAACTGGGACTTGAGCTATAGAACAAAAAGAAAATAACGCTAATAAACCATACAATCTCATCGATAGTGTCATGTTGCGAAACATAGAAAACGCCTTTAACTTAGTTATTCAAGCTTTACTCTAAACCTGCTGCCCAGCGAGTGCCTTTTGCCAGTATCGACATAAAGATTGTGTCTTGGAATGCCGTCGAATCATGTCCAAGGGGCGTATGAAATACTCGGCCCTTATGGTATTTAATGGTCATAAAGACGGGTTCATTCCGTCCAAAACCATTAAATTTTTTATCGTCGTAAGCCGTGGCTAATATGGTTAAATTTTCCGCAGGACCGCGCAACCGGTTATATAACTCGTCTTTACTGTGACGCCAACTAGTTGGTAAATCTTGCATAATTGGGTGGTTTTTGTTTCTCACTTGAATATCAAACTCATGTTGATGCCCATGACCTCCGCCATTCCCCGGTGTCATATCCCTTCGTAATTCACCAGCGTCGTCGAAATAGAGGTAAGGGCCATCTTTCTCAGTACGACCACCCCAACCACCTAACCCAATCATTTTGTTATATTCAACCCATTGTGGAAACGAATTGTTGGCCGCGTGAACAGTGACAAAACCACCGCCATTTTTCATATATTGCTCAAACGCTAATTGTGTTGATTCTGGCCAAGGCGCTGCTTGCCAACCAAAATTGGAAATCACAACATCATAGTTTAAAAATGTAGGACTGAATGTGGGATCATGTTTCGGTTGTTTAGAAGCTTGATGTTTTCTGCCATCTTGAGCTGGAAATTGGGTTATTAAGTCTTTTCCCATCCAAGTGAATTGGGTGCGATAAATATCAACCTCGAACTGCCCAATGCCCTCCAAGTAACCTTTCATCATCTGGGTTGTTTTTGGCCAGATAGCATGGTTATTTTGGCCATCAATAATCAGTACCTTTAGCTTAGGTTCAGCTTTATTAATCACCGAGCAACTAAGCAAAAAATAACATAAAGCTAAAGACATTAATTTCAGTTTCATCACGGCTTTTACTCACGTAACTTATTCAAGGTGTAATACACTTTTTCCACACTCACAGAGCGTCCTTTGACGTCTCTTAAACCGGGAAAATCAATTTGTATTACTCTGTCGCTTGCCAAAGGCATCTGAACATAGATTGTTTTGTGGTCTTCAGACAAGGTAACCTTATTAATCGTTAAAGGGGTTAAGTCCACCTTAGGGGAACCATAGTTACTTGAATAATGGTAATGCCAAGATTGGGCGCTGAAACTATTAGCGGTAACAGATTCAGGGTTTAATGCTTCAGTAAAGCTGAGTTTGAATCCGCTTTTGGTCAGTTTTATGTCTAATAATTCGAATGGATTGGTTCCGTCCCATACCACTTTTTCCAAACCAAATGGTTTGCCACCTTGAGCGCCCCAACCTCGTGCAGTTTGTCCTATCCATAACTGACCATGAATATCAAACTCAGCCCTTATATTGCCACTTTGAAATTTGTTCATGAAGTTAATAACAGCACCTTGATATTGGCCGTTCACTTCATCTAATAAGACTCGAAATACATTTGATTGAGTTTGATCACCTATAAATATTTGCCCCTCAAACGGGCCAAATTTACCTTTAGTGGTGTTCCACTCTGGATTACCTGGTGAATTGGCGACTTCAACATGAGGGATCCAAACCACTGGCTTTTCACTCATAGCGCTTAGTGTATCTAACGATAATGCTTTTACACTCTCTTGAGTAAATCCGTCGATTTCAATTAACGATACAGGGTGACCATAAAACTTATCTTGTTTTAATAAATGCATTTTAGAGGTTGGTACCCAATCCCCTTGATTATCGGTAAAAAATATTTCTCCTTTTGGGCTTGAACCTAAACCCGCAGGTGAACGTAACCCATAGGCAAATGGGGAGTAAGTTCCTTGAGTGTCTACTTTAAACGCAAAACCTCGATAACCACCTGCGGTACCCATGGCCCCCATGGTAAAGGCATCAGGATTATTATGACTTAAGTTTAACGTGCCATATAAATTCCCTTGTTTATCTTTAACTGGCCCAAAGGTAAATTCATGATAGTTATCGTGAAACGTCCATTGGTTCGCAACTGGTATATAACTGTCCGCAAGTCCATCCTTATTGTTGTCAATTAAGCGAGTTAGCTCTGGTTTTTGTGCAACTAAAATCGAACCATCTTCATCCACTAATAACCCGGTAGGTTCATGTAAACCTTCCGCAAATTTAGACCAACTATTATTTTTTAAATACCACACTTCACCTAAACGTGTTGCCACCCAAATAACGCCATATTTATCACTATCTAAGCCGGTAACATGAAATCGTACGTCTTTAGGTGTCTCAACCGTAACAATTTTATAACCCTCTGGTTTGTATTCATGTTTTGGTGCTTGTGCGGATGACGCGAGGAACGAACAAACCAGTAACATAGTTGCGATACTTAGCGTTAACCTATTAAATTTGTATATTTTCATTGTATTTATCTCTTTGAATTCATTTCTAAGGTTTGATCGTCGCACTGATGACAATTTCACGGTTATTATTGGGCGTCAGCATGTTATTTCCGTGTAACAAGACTTGGTCATTGGATGACCAAGTCAGTTTATCCGATTCTGGAAGTATGAATGCCGATGACGCTTTGCTGTCTGTTTTATAGTTAAAGCTCAGTGTGTCACTGCCACTTGGCTTAACCTCAAGTGAATATCCTTGATGGCCAATTTGATAGGAAAAAACTGGGTTACCTTGGTCCAATTGATAACCTGTATAGCGACAGTTTCCCTCAAGGTGATTGTGACTGATTTGTTGTCCTGAACGAAACACGAGCTGACCTAAAGGCAAACTCGGATCTTCACCACGTCCTGCGATGTTTGGCCCTATATTTAAGAGATCACCTTGCCATAAAGCAACAATAGCGCAGGATTTGGTATTAAAACCGTAGTTAAGCTTTACCGGAAAACCGACGGAGATAGTTGATGGTGGTAAGTTGTTTATGCGTTTTCGCTGAATAACGATTTTGTCGTTTGCTGTGACTTCAAACTTTTTATCTTCCAAGATGACCTTTGCTCTGCTTGATACAGCAAACATTTTAATTGTCATATCTAAATTAGTACCCAACAAAACAAGATTACGTTGATTTGGCTTAGTTGTGCCTGAGCGATAGGTTAATTTTAGATGTTGTTTACCGCGCTTTAAACGCCATGTTGGGTACCAAGGTTGTCCCCCTCGGTTTACCAATTCATCGTCCACGTACATAGATAGTTCGTGAGGAAAGCCCCACTCAAGCCAGATTTGAGTATCGACATCTTTAGGTGCGTAAAAGTCACCTTCAAATTCTATAAAGTAATGCTGAATTTCTGGAATGGAAAAATCCGCTAATCCTTTTGGCAGCACACCAGATTTAACCAATTTCTGTTCGGTTATGTTTTTATCGTTCTCATCTTCAAGTTGGTATAATTTAAACGTTAAGTCACTCCACCCTTCTCGTTTAGACAGTACATAGGCAATAATTGACTCAAGTTCTGGCCCTGAAAATACACCAGCAAAACCAGGCATTCCTGCATTCATAAACCCCGATTTTACGTTATGAAGGATTTGCGATGGCCGACTACCATGAACCCACTCTGCATCTTTGAGGTTAAAACCCGAAGCTCCACTTAAATCTTTATTATGACAAGACGCACAAATCTGCTCAAAAAGTACTTTACCGCTTTGAGTAATGTGTTTATCTTGGCTTTGTTCATATAATTTAGAATCTAAGTCATTAGCCATAGCGCAATGCGCGAACAAGGTAAATGTTAAACATGTAATAGTTATCAGTCGGTTCATCTCAACGCCTTATCAATCCCTTTAAATGTTAAAAGACTTCATTGAATAATTAATCCATCAACAAGTTATATTTAACACCTAAGCCTAAATCTGCCGCTGGAACGCCAACGGCGACTTGATACTCTACATCAAACACATTCTGCACATAGAAATCGAAGGAGTGAATTGAGTCATAAGCCCAATTTAAGTGGGCATCAATTTTATTGTATGAATTTAATTTACTGATGCTGAAGTCACCAGTATGTAGGCTAGTCGCCGTAGACTCTCCAACGTAATTAACATTGATAGATGTGTTCAATTGGTTACTGTATTCATAATTAACACTCAGCCCCGCTTGCCATTTTGGGCGGCCAGTTAACAAGTCACCACTGTTATGCTTAATATCGACTCTGGTTAAACTTGCCGACATAGCTAGTTTTTCTGTAACTTGACTGTTAACGACGATCTCAGCCCCCTTACTACTTATGTTTGAGCGATTCACTAAGGAAAAAACACCGGCATCAAAATCAACTAAGTTTTTGTATTTATATGAAAATAGAGAAGCACTGACGGTTGTTGCGCCAACAGCCCACTCAACACCAAGGTCTTGGTTAAATGCTTCTTCTGGTGTTAACTCTGAATTACCTATCATATTGTTACTTAATGCGTATAAGCTCGGTAATTTAAAGGCTGATCCTAAGTTAGAAAATATGCGAACCTGTTGCGTTAATTTGTAATCAGCGCCTAACTTCCAAGTATTTTGAGAGTTAAAGTTCTCTGTTGAGTCGTGACGAACACCAAGGAATAATGATAATTGTTGATACGACCATTTAGTGTCAATAAAAGCGGCTGAATTTTGTCTCTTTATTTCGTATATAGTTGGAATATCAGCCCCAAACATACTTATATATCCCGCTGCTTGTCCGGTTTCAGCTTTAAAGTCCAAACCAAATGTCAATAGTAGTTCATCTATCTTAAAGCCATTTAGCCACCGAAATTTGTAATAAGAATACTCATTGTTTGAAACTGTAGGTGGTGCATTAAAATATGGAGCGATACCTGCAGAAACTAAATCATCTGTTGCTTGATAATATTCAGCTTGGGCTGACATTTGATAACTATCATTAACCTGATGTGAATGCCTAAGGCTAGCGCTGATCAATTCACCATCTTTCTGATCTTTAGGGGACATACTGCCAAACATGACACCGCCACTTTGGTCGGCAAAGGCAGATTGGTTATATTTACTGTACCGCATGTTTGCGCGGGTTATACTGTTTTTAATCAAGTTAGATTGATGATTCAAAGAGAACTCTAACGACTCCTGTTCGTCGCCATTTTTTTGCACGTCCGTGTCTAGAGCACTAACCGCAATTAATGTTCCATCAAACCCTACTTTTACACTTGCCGTTTTTTGTCCACGGTTGATGATTCCACTGGAAACACTAATGCCATCAAAGTCAGGATCAAAAGTTACAAAATTTATTACGCCGGCAATGGCATCAGAGCCATAAATTGAGGATTGAGCACCTTTAATTATCTCCACTCTATAAATTGAATCTTTTGTCAAAGAAGTTAAATCAAATCCACCACCTCTACTATCCAAAGGGTTATTTACTTGAACCCCATCTATTTGAATGATGACAAAATTAGTTTCAGCGCCTCGTAAAAATATTTCCTGAACTGCACCTGACTTTTTAATATTAATCCCAGGCACAAATGAAAGTACATCTAACGCCGTACTTCCTGAAAGTCGGTTAATTTGATCATGGGTTAATAAGTAAAATGAACTTGGTAGTTGATTGACTTCGACTGGATTAAAATTACCATAGACTTCAATAGTTTCAATTTCATTGCCTAGCGTTTTTGAAGACGAAAACAACGCTAGCATTGTTAATGTAATAATATATACATCGCTTAATTTTCTAATATTCAAACCTAGTTCCTAAACTCAATTGATGCGATTATTGGCTAATAAACAAAAATACTTTTTATAAATCCTGCGAATGAAATATTACCTAAGACACAAAACTACTTATTCATTTTCCAATTTATTAATTTTTGTAAATGCAGAGAGGAACTAAGAATTAAATGACATATTTGTAGGATGCCCGAGTCGTGACATTGTTTTAGTGCTTTTCCCTTTAACGCTGTCACCTTTTGTTTATCAAAAGTAAAGAGGCCATTGATATTAGCTTTCTCACCATTTGGTAAATCAATATTCAAAGATACTTGCTCTAATAACTCTAAGTCAGATGCCAATTTGAGCAGCTCAGTCGTATATGCTGTGCCCCCCATAAGCTGAGAAAAAGTTGATTCAATACGTTTAAAGTAGTCTGTTGTTTCACCATTAGCTGTGAATAATAACTCGCCTGTTGGATCTCCAACATTTTCACTTGAAATGTCTATCGCGATAGAGCCTTTTGATAAATCATTATTATCTGGAATAAAAGCATGGAAAGGTTTACGCAATATATCTAGTGGAATATAGGTTGAACGCCATTTGCTGCCATCTAAATATAAATTTTCCCCTGTTTCCGTTCCTAATAACGCCGTTAATTGGTAATTGCCATCATCGCGTTTTGTGATAAATATTGGGTATTCATGGATTAAGGTACTTAATTCACTGGCAACAACAACACAGGCATTGACATGATTGTCTTTAATATTAAAGTTTTTGTGATTAATTTTAAGATCGTTATGAGCTTCTGTATTAACTAATTCATATTGTTTTTTTGACATAAAGTCTCCTAGACCTACCCAAATCGTAGGTACTACTTATTGTTATTAAACACAGACCTCTTTTATACACTTATTTTTAATTGTTAACAATTATCAATCCATTAATTTTTATTATTCAGTAGAAAAATTAGAAATAAAAAAACCCCGGTAACAACCGAGGTTTTAAATTCATTACAACTGAACGACGTTATGGAACTCGATCAATCTTAATGTTATCAATAATGTATTTAGCGCCAATCCCTTTTATAACAAAAGTTGCGGTAACATTATCGCTGTTCCAATCTGTATTAGCACCAAATCCGAACCAATGTGTGGTTTCATCAGCAATACCTTGAACTTGGCCAACCCCTGCACCATTCCATATCGTATTGTTTAGAGTAAAGTTTAAGTCACTGTCACCATTTGCAAATACTACATCTAATGCATAACCGCCCCACTGATTAATATTTGGATCAGTTCCTGCTGCTTTATTTTCCTCAAAGTTCACATACTGAATATCAAAAGTGACACGATATTTACCACCAGAAACAATTGCCCCTTTAGGAACTGCAAATTCAACTTTAACTCCGCCAGCATCGGCGCCAGTTGTATCCACATATAGAACTTTGTTATCCGCATTATTTGCGTCGGTTTGAACTTCAACCGTTCCACCACCTGAAGTCGTTGGAGCATAATCTGCGGCTTCAAATGTTCCTTCGTTATTATTCAGTAAATCAACACCTTCTAAATTATCATAACGAACCATATTAAAGTCATCAAAGACTGGCATTCCATCGTTGCCGACCCAAGCACTCATGATGAACAGTTGTAATTGATCGCCAATATCCGTTGGCTTTTCGCCATCAGCATTAGCAGTTGCTAGGTAACCTGCGTTAGTATCGTAATTTATCATTAAAGGACGCCATGAACCGTTAGCTGGGTGCCATGGACGAGCGCCTTGCCAGAAGTTATGAGTTCCATTCGGGTCGTTACTTATCATTATATAAGGTGATGCATCACCATTTCCAACATAAGCATTATAAGATAAATAGTACTTCTGATTTGAAGCTAAATCAGGAAAGTATTGAGCACCAACATTTACATAACAAGGCGCTCCTAACATTTGCATTGAATGTTCACCATTTGCCACAATAGCATCTGTTATTTCAATTCCTGGTACACAATTAAATAAATCGAATCCAGTACCACCATTTTCAAAGCTAACATCGGCACCATTTGCTTTTAATATATTTGACTCGACACCATCGACCGTTAGTTTGAGCTCAGCAGTACCATCAGACATATTGCCATTCGAATCCGCTACTTTATATGTAAAAACAAAGTCTTTAAATGAATTAGCTGCGATATCGTCATAAAATGCATTTGGGTTAAACGTTAAAGTAGTGCCTTCAAATTTAACACCAAATGGTAATTCTGCAGAACCATCTAACATAACGTCACTGATCACAACATCATCACCTTCACGCTCTTCAATTTCATCCGCTAGGTTGTAAACTTTTAAGCCGTCAGTTTCATCAAACTTATCAGTTTTAAAGTAGTTTAAAACTAATGGTGCGCCAGTAATATCTTGTACACCAAGTACGTTAATCGTTAAATTACGAGTTTGGTCAAAGCGATGATCACTCACTGTATAAGTAAAGTTAAAGGTCACTTTTTGTCCATCAGGTATACTACTTTCAACTGCGGATACATCTACATCTAGATTCGTGCCGTTAATAGTAACAGGTAAATTAAAAGGGTTAGCTGAATCAGCGACTAAGTTACTTAATGTCAGTACTTCATTGTCAGCATCAGTAACATTTTTAAGTCCATCTAATACACTGGCACCTGCGTCTCGTGTGAAATTACCAAGTAAACCGCCAGTAATTACGGGTGCAAAATCTTCCCCGGTGATGTTGAACGTTGCTGTACGAGGTGTTTTGTTTACGCCGTCAGTTATATTGTAAGTTAATACAACCGTGTGGGTTTCGTCAGTGTCTAAATTAGGTGCGATATCCAAAGCCCTAACACCTACTGTATTTCCTTGAATTAAAATACCGTCAGAGCCGATATCTTCGATTCTATCACCAGATGTGGTAATGGTTATATCCGTTACAGACAAATAATTACCATCAGCGTCTTTTGCAATGCTTTCACCAGTATTTTCACCCGCTATTGAACCTAATAAATTGTATTGTTTGAATACATTTTTTTCGTGAATATCAACAACAATATCACCACCGTGTGTCGGTGCGACTGAATTACCCATTGCTTCTGGGTCGTATTCAGGATTTTCTACGTTACATCCAGCTAATGCTGCCAATATTGAGCTTACTAATAAAACTCTATTTGTTTTTATTGTTTTCATTTTTTTGTACCAAATTCTGTTTGTTGCTTAGCGGCGGTGCAATACCGCCACAATCCCTACTACCTTTAGAAGTTAACGCGTAATCCTAAGCGGTATGTCGTACCAACTTTGTACTTGGTATAAGTACGATGTGTTGGTGCATCACCCTCAAGTGGATTACCTTCTTCTAACGCAACAAAGTCGTAACCAGCTGCATTATCTGCTGCGACTCGTACAACATTTAACGTACGACTTGTAAAGTAGGTGCGGTATGCTTCATCAGTTAAGTTAATAGCTTGGAATGTTAACGACATGTTTTCACTTAATTGCCAAGAAGCTGACAAATCAACCGTCGTACGACCTTCATTCCAAATTGAACCTTGGTTCCAGCTACGGCCGTATTGGCCATTAGCCCAATCCTTACCCACTAATGAGTCAGAGGTTCCACGCATGCTTAAACGTATTTGATTACCATTTTGTTCCCAGAACGCAGTAAAGTTATAGCTATGTTCAGGTGTATCTGCTACTGGGTATGACGGTAGTAACAGGTTTGGGTTGATTGATGAATACTCTGATTCATATTCACTTTGTTGATAAGTATAATTTGCATTAATACCTAAGCCACCGAAAACTCCAGGTAAGAAGTCATAGGTATCCATGTAACCGACTTCTAACCCTTCAATTGTCGCGTCTTTAGCATTAACCGTTTTTGTCACTGTCATGTTTGCACAGTTGTCACTTGCATCACCGCTAAACGTTGTTGGGTCACTCGCTAGGTAAGCAAATTCAGTTGTCGCTCTAATTGGGTGACATTCTGCAAGGTCGGCTTCATTTACCAAGATTAATTCATCACCACTTTCTGGTGCGTCTTCAGGGTCTCTGACACTGTAAATTGGCGACAAAGTAGTTTCACGATCTGTGAAGTTAGACATGTCTTTTTTGTAATATGCAAGACTTAACATACCCGTTTCACTGAAATACCATTCTAACGATAAATCCAAATTATTAGACTCTAACGGCTCTAATTGCGTGTTATACATATCAACACGACCTACATTTGTATTACCACTACCCCAATAACCAGCCTCAGTCACTTTATAACCAGGACGTAACAAATCTATTTCTGGACGTGTCATGGTTTTTGACATGGCTAAGCGTCCGACAAAATCTTCAGAAAATGCATAGTTTAAATTTAAGCTAGGTAAAACATTTGTATATTTATGGGTTTTATACGCTGGTGTTGACGCAACTTGATTATTAGTAGATGTTTCCCAAAAGTAATTAGTTATTGCGCCCGTCGCTTCCCCATTCCATCCAGGTAGATTATCCCAACCATATGTACGGCCAGTACCTATATCTGCATAACGCCACATACTTTGCCATAACAAGTTATAGTCAGCCAGTGTTGGCAATGCGCCGTTTCCTGCACGATAATCATTTAATGCATCTGCGTAATTAGCAAATAGTGGATCGTGACAAGCACCTTGGTCGTCAATACGAGTCCAAGTCGATGGATCAGGTCCAGCACTTGTATCCCAACCTGTTCCATCTACACGTTGATATTTTAATTCATAATCTTGAGCAACGCCGTCAGAACCTAAATTAAGTGCTCGACACTCAGGTAGACTTCTATCAGCTAATGCACCTAAAGTATGGCGGTCAATGTCACGTTCTAAATCTGAACCGTCTTGTTCATAATAACTCATACCTGAGTAACCAATAGCTTCAACTTCAGTTTCAACATAACGAACACCAATATCACCGGTTAACTGGCCATCAAGGTATTCAAAGTTTGTTTTAAAATAAAAGGCATTTGTATCAATATTTGTTTCACGAGAGGCTGTATTGTCGACATTACGAACCACATT
This sequence comes from Psychrosphaera sp. F3M07, assembly GCF_018860345.1. Taxonomy (GTDB): domain Bacteria; phylum Pseudomonadota; class Gammaproteobacteria; order Enterobacterales; family Alteromonadaceae; genus Psychrosphaera; species Psychrosphaera aquimarina. Next base: position 494,428 of record NZ_JAHKPJ010000021.1, read on the forward strand.
ACCGTCGCCTAAAATCATCTCTTTAGCCGCTTTAACATCAATTGGAGTCCAGCCAACTGTAGCCCCTTCTCGTGCATATCCAAGTGACTCCATAAAGTCATCATACTCTATTGGGTCACCAGCGATTAAATCACCTCGAATATCCGTTAATGAACCACCAAGCTCAACCGCTATCTCATTAGTAACAGGGTCTCTGATGATCTCCGTAGCTTCCAAAGATTGGAAACTATAAGATTGATCATCAACATCTTTACTTCGTTTTGAGGTTTTAACACCAAACTCTATAGATGTAATACCATAAGCATCTATATCCCAGTCGAAATCCACTTGAGCATTAGTAATAGTATCTTTAATATTACGATCATTTTCACGGATATAACCTAAATGAAATGATGAAACATCTTGAGGGTTGAACCCAGTTAAAGCCACGTTATCTGCACTACCTAGTACTCGAGCACCCGTCTCAGGGTCGGTATAAGCGTATAAATTCTCACCTAAGTCGACAAACGAATCACCGTATACCATTGAGCAGGTATCACCCCCCCCAGTACAATCAACACCGACAGGTTCAATATTTGCACCGGCATCCCATAATAGCTGACCAGGAACTTGATAATAGTTTTCCATAACCGTATAAGCATTTGGTAAACTTTCTGACGTACTTGATGAATAACCTGCTTGAGCTTGTACGCGCAAACTATCTGTGAGTTCGGCTTGGAAGTTTAACGTCGTGCTCAAGTTTTCATTGTCTTGGCCACCGTCAGAACGCACTAAATTACCGTTACCAAAACGATTAACACGTTTAGTCATGTCATGAGTCGTAGTATCTACTTGGATCCAGTCAACTGGATCAGAATATGGATTTGGACCTCTTACGAAACTTGTAGGTATTTCACCTTCAATCCAATTTGGATTATTCGAAAAACTTTTCGCCTGTATTGCATCAAAAGTTCTGACTAATTCTTGTTTACTATAAGTAACGTCAAACATGAGTTCTGATGTGTCTGTTGGTAAAAACTGTATGCCTAACGAAGCACCTTGACGGTTGCTTTCATTTTGATGAAGTTGATAACTTGCTAAATTTGGTTCTATGGCTTTTACACCAGAAATTACGTTACCATTTTGATCAACCGCTTGAGCATATTCTTGAGATTCAACAAAATTACCCGCACTGTACTGGTCTTTACGATATGCATTTGTTTCATCATAAGCGGTAATTGCAAAACCTAACGTATCATCTAAGAATTTTTCTGATGCTGAGAACTGGACTTTATGGCTCGGGTCATCGACAAAGTCGTTGTATCGACCTTGTACTGTTAAAGAACGAACACTTTTTGTTTGATTAAGAGGTCGGATGGTTACTAAGTTAACTGAAGCACCTAAAGAACCTTCATCATGATCGGCACTAGGTGTTTTTACAACTTCTAGTTTAGATAGGATATCTGCAGAGAAAGAGCTTAGGTCAACAGCTTGAGAGAAATCCGTTGAAGTTAATGCTTGACCATTAAGCGTAATATTATTTTGATTCGCATCAGCGCCACGCACCGTAATTTGAGTACCTTCACCGTCACTACTTACCACAGTAACACCCGTTACACGACCTAAAGCGTCTGCAATGTTTTGGTCAGTAGATTTACCGATATCTTCAGAGTTAATGGTATCCCGTACCCCAGAAGCGAATCGTTTATCGTTAATTGACTTTTTAAGGCTACCTTTTAAACCTTTAATTTCAATTATTTCTATGTCTTTATCGGCGGTTTTATCTTTATCATCAGCTGCAGTTACATGCGATGCATAGCCTGTTGTTGCTAGCATTGCCATGTAAACAGCATTTAGCTTAAATCGACTTTTAGTTGTTGGCATGGTGTTGTCCCGGTTGATTTATTTATTATTGTTTTTGACTCATTCGAAATTAACAACATAGTATTCCGAACAAATTCTAATCACACTTTAGTACTAGCAATCCGCTTATGTCAACATCTTTTTGTTAACAATTTTCAATTAACTTTAAGGTAATGAGATAATAATTTGGCCTTCATTATTAATTAACAAATATTCACCAAGCCTTTAAAATATAAGCATTCAAACGTTTTATTAGTTATTGTCATTCATTTATATAGCGTTAGCATTGGTGAAATAAAATTTGCACAATTATTTTGTTAACAATTTTCAATTTACATTATCTTATGTATACTCAGACCAACTCAACAGGAGAATAGTGATGAAAATAATTAAAAACACAGCATTACTCGCAGTTTTGCTTATACAAGCTTGCGGATCTGAAGTATCAAACAAAAACACGCAAATTAAACCAATACCTAATGAACATATATTGACTAAGTTTATCGATTTTAATGCTGAAGATGTTTTAACAAAAACCATTCAGCTTAATCAAACTTCTGCCAAAATTGTTGAAAATCAACTAATTGTAAACTTTCATTCAAAACAAAATGATTATACCTCTATTTCATTTGTATCTGAACAAGGTTGGGATTGGAGTCATTTTGAAGACTTTAATCTAGCGTTTGATATCTCAAATCCAGGCCAACGTTCTGTACAAGTTTATTTAGATATAACGGATGGTAATGGTGATAACTACACAAGAAGCGTTAGTATCCCAATTGGTGAAAAAAATACTTATTATGCAAAAATGGCTGGTCATGACTTAGCAACGCCAGACGGCAAAGAAAATGTGGAATTAAACTTTAAATCCGGTTTACGTTCAAATCCTGATACTTGGGAATCTAATCAAGTTCAATTTATCTCTTTATGGGGTAAAAAGAATTTAGATGTTTCATCTATAAAAAGAATAACGTTAAGTGTTCAAAGTGCGCTGCATGACAAAACAATTTCAATTAGTAATATTCGATTAAGAAAAAATCCTACCTTTAATACCCAATTCTTAACTAAAATTGTCGATAAGTATGGCCAAAATGCAAAAACTGAGTTTGCCGGTAAGATCCATAATCACGATGAGCTTATCGCGGCAAGAGATGAAGAAATATCTCAATTAAAAGAAAGTTATGATGTTAATACTCGGTCTAAGTTTGGTGGTTGGATAAATGGCCCTAAACAAACTGCAACGGGTTATTTCCGAACTGAAAAAATTAATGGCAAATGGTCTCTAGTTGACCCTGAAGGTTATCCTTACTTTGTTACCGGCCTTGATATTATTCGTCTATCAAATACTTCAACTATGACAGGTTATGATTTTGATCAAGCAACTATAAACCAGCGCAAAGCGACTGATTTCACTCCAGAGGATTCTCAAAAATTAAACCGCGTCAGTGAAAATGCAATTTCTACACGATTTGTAGCATCTGAATTACGTAGCGAATTATTTGAGTGGTTGCCTAAATATGATGAACCTTTAGGTAAACATTACGGCTATAGAAGAAGTGCTCATTCAGGCCCGTTAAAACATGGCGAAACCTTTAGTTTTTACTCTGCCAATTTGGAACGTAAATATAGTGACATGAACCAAGATAACCCAGATCTAGACTTCATGGACATGTGGCAAGAAGTTACTATAAAACGTATGTTAACTTGGGGATTCACATCGTTTGGTAATTGGACTGATCCTATGTTTTACCAAAATAACCGGGTGCCTTACTTCGCTAACGGTTGGATAATTGGTGATTTCAAAACCGTTTCTTCTGGCAACGATTTCTGGGCACCATTACCTGATGTATTTGATCCTAAGTTTGAAGAACGCGCTATGTTCACATTAAAACAAGTTGCAGATGAAGTGAAAGGTAACCCTTGGTGTGTTGGTGTATTTGTTGATAACGAAATGAGCTTAGGTCGTTCTGAAAGCAACGCAGCTCATTATGGCATTGCCTTACATACATTAAAGCGTGACGGTAAAAACGTTCCAACTAAAGCTGAATTCACCCGTTTGATGAAAAACAAATATGGTTCAATTGATAACTTAAATAAAAAGTGGAATACCAATATCAAAAATTGGCAATCCTTTAACGCTGGTGTTGAAGGCGATGTTAATGTTCCTGCTCAGTTAGAAGACTTTTCAATTATGTTAAGTGCTTATGCGGATAAATATTTTGCTACGGTTAAAAAAGCAAAAGACAGATACTTGCCTAACCACATGTATATGGGGGCACGATTCCCAGACTGGGGCATGCCAAAAGAAGCAGTTGAAGCATCTGCCAAACACGTAGATGTGATCAGCTTTAATGTCTATAAAGAAGGTTTAGTTCCATCTAAATGGAAGTTCATGGAAAAAATTGACATGCCTGCAATCGTCGGTGAATGGCACAATGGTGCAAGCGACTCTGGGTTATTCCATCCAGGTTTGATTCACGCATCATCACAAGAAGACCGTGGGGTTATGTACAAGGATTATATGCATTCCGTTATCGACAACCCATATTTTGTAGGTGCGCATTGGTTCCAGTATATGGACTCTCCTATTACAGGACGTGCATATGATGGCGAAAATTATAACGTTGGTTTTATTAACGTTACCGACACACCATATAAACCGATAGTAAAAGCGGCTAAAGAAATAAATGAAGAGATGTACTTACGTCGATTTAAAAAATAATTGTTAACAAAATATTCATATATAAAGAAATATATGCTAATTAATGAGAGTAGGAAGAAGCGCATTCATCTACTCTCCTTTAATTTCAAGGTGTTATTGTTTTTCGAATGTGTTCTTTGTAAACAATAAAACATGAATCAATTGCAAATTATTGGCTATTAATTACAATGTGATTATATCTGAAAATAGGAATCTTTATGGCTAATGCACGAGCGCCAAAAATTTTATCGGTAAAAGACCAAATAGCTGAGCAATTACGCTCTGATATCATTGCAGGTGAATTAGCGCCAAATACAAAATTAAACGAAAAGGAATTAGCTGAACGTTTTGGTTTATCTCGAGGACCAATTAGGGATGTAATTCTACAATTAACTAAAGAAGGTTTATTAATTGCTAAAAACAACTGCGGCGCTTCTGTAAACAGTGTTTTAGAACCTAAGTTGCAAAAGTTAATGATCAAACTTCGTCGCGAAATCGAAGTGTTTGCTATTGAACAACTCAAAGATAAATTAACTCAAAATGACTTTAATGAACTAGAAGCCATATTAAATGATCTACAAAGTGCATTTGAAAACAGTGACTTCACAGAAGTAACTAAAATAGACATTTCTTTCCATAACTACCTGATCAATAAAGCAGGTGGAGATGAACTGGTTAACATTTGGTATCCATATGTTATGCGTATGAGGTTAAACTATAAACGTATTACCACAGGTCAAGAGTGTGTAAATGAACATAGAGTTATTTTAGATGCCCTTAAATCTGGTGATTTAAGCAAAGCAACAAAAGCCATTAAAGCTAACATCAAGTGATTTGTTCATTCATAAAAATTCAAAAAAGCCCTGTTCTACAGGGTTTTTTATTATCTACTCCTCAGCTTTAACTCCATTAATTATTACAATCACCACTTACATTGCACATTGTTAACAAAATACTATTAACAAGGTGTTTTTTATTATATGGTTAATATCTGTTTTGTTACGGATATTTAATAATGTGTAAAATAAATAATATATTTCTCAAAGTAAGTAAAAAAATAATTATTGGCGCCCTGTTAGCTTCTACAATCACAGCTTGTACAGAGCGCAGTTTAGCCATTCAATCTAAGGTTATCTCCCCTAACTTACCTTTTACCATTAATTACAATGTTAAAGATTCGTTGACAAAGAAAGTGATCATCGACCTCGACAATCCCAATAATTATGCAAGCTTTAGCTTATATGCGAATGGAAAGTTATTAATAGATAATTTAAATATCCCCGCTAAAGGCCGCCAAACCGTTAATGTATTGATTCGATTTGATACATTAAAAGAACAAAAACTCAGCTTATCATCGAATAATGCCGAGCTTGTGATCCACAGCTTAATATTCGAAGACATTGATAATATACAAATCCCTAATTATCAGGACATTTCTATTCAAGCCGGAATAGATAAAGATAATTCGATTAAATACGGCGGCCCTACAGTGGCTGATATCGATAATGATGGTGATTATGACTTTATCGTCAATAACCATAACCAACAAAGCAGTAAATTGTACTGGAACAACGGCGATGGCACTGTCACTAAACACGATAAAAACTTAGCTCGTTGGTTTATGCATGACTTACACGGTACTGCTGTTGGTGATTATGATAATGATGGAGATCTTGATCTTGTTGTCACTCAAGGTGGTGGCAACGGTAAAGACCCATCAAAAGCTAATTTTTATAGCAACTCTAATGGCACTTTAGTATTAACTACGGGTGATGTTGGTATTACAAAAGGCGGACGTGGACGCGGAGCAAAATGGTCAGATTTAGATAAAGATGGTGATCTAGACTTAATGTTGATCAACGAAACCAGCTTGGCAGGATCTAAACCACAGCACTTTTTCCATGAAAATTTAGGTGATGGCACATTTAAACCAAGACAAATAAATGGCTTGCAAGACCAACATCAATCTAGAGCGCTAATCACTGATATTAATAATGACCAAGTCGATGACATCGTTCTATTTGGGCCTTTGTCAGTATGGATAGGTAATGGTGACTTTACCTTTACTGATATTACGGCTCAATTACCTGCACATATCACTAATTTAAAAGGGATTATGGCAGTAACGGATATCGATATTGATAATGATGGCGACCTAGATTTATACCTCGCTAGAGGCAAAGAGTTTGAAGGCGGATTTGGTGAAAGCCCATCCCTCGATCATGACCCTATTACCAAAGAGTTATCCATTAAACCTCGCGGTTATAAAGGTACAGATGCATTTGACTTTCAAGCTGATGGCGAGGTGAAACTTCATAGTTATTACTATCTTGCACAAGGTACGTTTAGAGGAAAAGACTACCCTGTTTTTTTAGGCAAGAACAAATCAAAACAACGTTTAGCTAATGGCGAAGAGCTTATATTTAACCAAGCTCAATCACAAGGTTGGCCTGATGATATTAGTAATAATGGCATTTACTTTGGACACATTAAAAATGGACAATGGAAAGCTGCATTAGTACGGGACGGGGATATCTTTTGGGGCTTCAATTTTAGTATGTCTGGCGTTAATTCAGTCACGCCTGAATTTGAGCCAGAAAATAGAAATAGCCAAGACATTTTACTTAGAAATGACGGTGGTCGCTTTACCGATGTGACTGATATGTGGAACATACCTAAGGGCGTTAACTCCCTTGGTGTCACAGTCGGCGACTTCAATAACGACAGCTTTCAAGACTTATTTGTATATCGTTGGGGCAATATAAATAAACGTATCTCTGACTATATGCTCCTCAATGACGGAAACGGTCAATTCCAAACAGTGACAATGCATGGTGCTAACGATGTAGGGGGCCCAGGTAATGGCGATATGGGACAAGCCTTTGATTTTGACCTTGATGGTGATGTCGATTTATTAAATGGCAGCGAAGGCGGTCAATGGTATTTATACGCTAACGAACAAGCTAATGCTCAGTCAACAAATAACAACTACGCTTTAGTTGAAGTAGGTTACTCCCCTATTTCCAACATAGATGCAATTTCAGCTCAAGTTACAATTAAAACAACTAATGGTCAGTATACAAAACGAGTTGGCTCAGCTGGTGCTATTTTCTCACAGAGCTTATTAAACATAGTGCATTTTGGTTTAGGTGATGCAGATAACATCGAAACTATCGTTATTAAATGGCGTAATGGTGAAACCGTTGAATTTACTGACAAATCAGTTAACTCATTGTTTAGCAGTAATAAACTGGACCCATCCAATATTCAAATCGTAGCCAATGATAATAAGATTAGAATTGGATCTACTTTGCAACTTAAAACCAATATTACTCCAGACAATGCAAATAACGACGTAACTTGGTCTAGCTCTGATGACACTATCGTTAGCGTTGATCAAAAAGGCCTAGCTAAAGGTATGAACAATAACATTAGTAAAGCTGGACAAAGTGCGACTGTGACCGTTTCCAGTAATACAAATAATATTTCAGCGTCAACCGAACTAACGTTAGTGGATTGGTTCCCTAATCCAATTAAATCAGTTTCATTACAAACACCTTCAAGTACTCTCATTACTGGGCAAAAGCTGCAATTAAACAACACTGTATTACCAGAAGATGCTGACGACCAAACATTAGTGTGGTCTAGTTCTAACAAGCAAGTGGCTACCGTTAATAAGATAGGTGTTGTGACGGCAATAAGCTCAGGAGAAACCACTATTGTAGTTACTTCAGCCAAAGACACTTCTATTAAAGATCAGCTTACTATTTCAGTACAGCCGTATATTGCCCCCTATATCAAGATTAAAAATGCCAATGAATTTACTAACAAAAATATTCCTGTAGGCAGTGATATCACTTTAAATGTTGAATATCACGCGGGCACAGGAAACCAAGTAATCTCCTCAGACGAAGGTGGTATTCGTTTTTGGTTACGTCATTTTAAATCAAAATGGATACCGGTTAAGGATATAACTCTCATAGATCCTAGTGTGTTAAAGACTGAGTCAGGTTCATCCACTATGACTATTTCCTTAGCGGATTTAATGCCAACTAATGAGTTACCTCAAGGCCAGTTTTATCAATTAAGAGCTTCGTTTGTTTCAAGTAATGGCAGCATGTACGACGCCACTATTTACCCTTTAAATCTCACTAAAAATAATAAATAGAATAAATTTAGGATAACGATATGAAACGTAGAGAATTTATAAAATATACAGTAGGTCTTGCAGGCATAGCCGCTGTTTCACCTTGGATAACTGCCTGCGCGCGTAAAAAAGCCAACATTAGCGGCCTAACCGCAGTTGAACCTATTGCGATACAAACTAAACGAAATTGGCTCGGTAAAGCATATTGGGGTAACCGATTGCAAGATTGGCAAGTAAATAACGGTAGAATTGAATGTTTGAATGGCCAACGTACATGGGAAGTTAGAACCGTTTCGTTATTAACTCGTCGCTTAATTGATAATAACGAAAGCGGCCGGATAAGAGTAAAACTCGGTAAAATTGATATCAATAAAGCTGGCTTTGCTGGTTTTCTAATTGGTGTAGGTCAAGGTCAATTAGATCAAAAAGGCTGTGCAATTGTTCAACGTGCATCAGGAGTTGGTGGTGGATTGATGGCTGTGATTGACGATCAGGGACAACTGTCATTTAAAGACTTCAGTGCAGCTACAAATACGTTAAATTTTGAAACACTAGTGAATTCTACCCAAGCAAAAATTAAAAAGGTCAGAAGCCAATCCATAATATTAGATTGCCAAATGGACCCTATTGGCGTTGATACTTATCAAATTCGCCTGACAGCATTTGATGCAGACAGTAATAAGGAATTAGGTTTTGCTGTATTACCAAAAATTGAAGCCAAGGTGCTGCAAGGAGGTATTTCTTTATTATCATCTCCGCCAAAAGGCAAAGACGGCGCTAGATGGTGGTTTGCAGATGTAGAAACATCAGGGAGCAAGATTGCACATCTCAATGAGTATGAATTAGGTCCAGTTATGGGTTGTATGTATTCGTTAAATAGAGACGTGTTAAAACTCACTGCGCAATTAATGCCTATAGATTTATCGACAAATAAACAGGTTAGGCTCGACTATAAAAAGGTCAATGACAACGTTTGGACTCAAGGCCCTGTAAGTAACATTGAAGAAGGGTTTGTGGGATTATTTAGAGTTACAAACTGGCAATATCAGCAAGAGTTTGAGTATCGTATTGTGTTTGCTGATAACGAGAGCGAAACACTATACTCTGGCCGTATTGTGAAAGATCCTGAGAAAGAAAAAGAGCTTAATATAGCGCTTTATTCTTGTATTATTCCTACATCAAAAAGCTTAGATGCTGTGGAATACACCAAATTACACCCTAAAGAAAAGATACTAGGTAGGTATACCAAAGAGAACATCTTATTCCCACATTCAGAGTTAGTTAAAAACTGTGACAGCCACCAACCAGACTTATATCTATTTGTAGGTGACCAATACTATGAAACCTACCCTACCCGTCACGGCAACCATACCAAGGACGCTAAATTAGATACATTATACCGTTGGTATTTATGGTACTGGACTTTCGCTGATGCCATCTCTAATCGGCCAAGTATTATGTTGGTAGATGACCACGACATACTGCAAGGTAATTTATGGGGCAATGAAGGTATAGACTCCAACACCTTAAAAGAAGAAGACGGTGGTTATAAATGGGATAAATCTTTAGTACGTATGGTTTACCGTTGCCAACATGGTCACAACCCTGATCCATATGACCCAACGCCTATTCGCCACAACATTCCCGTTGCTTATGGTAATTTTGTGTACGGTGGTGTTGACTTTGCGATTGTTGAAGACCGAAAGTTTAAAACTCCACCTAACTATAAAATGGACATATTGAACACAAAAGGTGAGTTATTAGGGAAACGCCAAGAAACATTTTTAGCTGACTGGAAAGACATGAATCCAGGATTACCTAAAGTGTGTATTACTGCTTCCGTTTGGGGTAATCCACAAACTGGTGCTGATGGCAAACCATTAAACGATTACGATTCTAATGGTTACCCAAGAGACGGCCGCGACCGAGCAGTTAAACTTGTATCCGACGCAAAAGCTCTAGTACTAGCAGGTGATCAGCACTTGGGGATGGTCACGCAACAAGGTATCAAAAGTTATGATGACGGTGCCACCTTCTTTGCTGGCCCGGCAGGCGCAGCTTTTTGGCAGCGTTGGTTTGAGGGACAAGGAAAGCTAAAGAACTCAATTAATGGCGATGTAAACACAGGAGATTTTATCGACACATTTGGAAATAAAATGCGAGTGATGGCCGTTGCTAATCCGAAAATCAGTCATGCAGAATTCCAGAGTGGTACGACTGTTTCTTGGGGCAAATTTATCGCTGACAGAAGACTAAAAACTGAGGGGTATGGGCTAGTTAAAGTTAATCATCAAACCAAGCAGTTTACCTTGGAATCATGGGAACACAATGCTAACCCAGCAAAAGATAAACCTATGTCAGGTTGGCCAGTGACAGTTCCATTTAAGGTGTAAACAACATGAAGTTTATAAACTTATTTTTAATTTTAATACTATTAGCTGGGTGTGGCTCTGAAGATTCCGATAAAGACATATCTCCTGATGCCTTTGAGTTTTCCAGTAAAGTTGACGTAGAACTTAACAGTTACGTAATTACCAATGGGGTGATTGTAACGGGCATAGACAATAGTACCCCAATCTCCATCACAGGTGGTGAAATCTCTATTTCTAACAGTGAATTCACAACCGAATCTAGTAATATTTCTGCTCACCAGTCGTTAAGAGTCAGGCTGCTATCGGCAGCCAGGTATCAACAAACAACAACTGCAACGGTCACCGTTGGTGATTACAGTACAAACTTTTCGGTTACGACAAAAGCTGAACCTTCGGTTGAGCCGCCTGTAGTAGAACAACCTGTCGAGCCTCCACTTGATGGCTCTGTTACTGTGGATATAAACTACAACCTTCGTCATACCGTGGGTGGAATAGACACATTCGACAGACAAAAGTTCATCACTATTCATTCCGACTTACCTGAACATGATTGGTTTGACAACGACTCATTCAGTCTTAATTCACCCAATGAAGTCCCAGATTTAATATCTAGTTTTTTGCAAGGTTACGATGTTTACCTAGGCCGGACGACTGGTGGTATTACTTGGAATTTAAATCAAATTAAACAAGATCCTGCAAAACCTGGATTTGCTAGTGAAAGTGACGCTACTACTAGAGGTAACAATGCTAAGTGGAGTTACAACAACTTACCGACTCACAAACAAAGTGTCTACGACAATGAAGATCGCGCGGTTGATATGATAGTTGGCGCCCAACAACATCCTTTCTGGCCAGAAGGTACATTAACAAAAGGTGGGGGTTGGGCTTTATCTCAGGCTGACACTGCAGATGAGCCCATAGGAACAGCAACTGGCCATTATATTAGCCAATTTTTACACAAGTTTTTTGACCAAATACCTAACGACAACATTCGTGACGGTCAAAGTAAGCCGAAATATTTTGAAGTAATGAACGAACCATTATATGACTTAACTACCGTTCGTAGTGGTGCCGATAGTGTTGAGCCTGCAGATGTATTCCGTTTCCATAATACTGTGGCCAATGAAATACGAAAAAATCATAACGATGTATTAGTGGGAGGATACACCACTGCCTTTCCAGATTTTGACAAGGATAACTTCCAACGTTGGTTAGATCGCGACAAACTGTTCATTGACATCGCGGGTGAAAATATGGATTTCTACTCAATTCACCTGTACGACTTCCCTACATTCCAAAACTCTGAACGTTACCGCCGAGGAAGCAATGTCGAAGCCACTTTAGACATGTTAGAAAGTTATTCATTACAAACATTCGGCGAAACTAGACCACTGGTAATTTCCGAATATGGTGCACAAGTACATGACCATATAGGTGTTGGCTGGACGCCAATTCGAAACACGCATTCAATTCGAGCCACAAACTCTATGTTAATGCAGTTTATGGAACGACCAGACATGATCTTAAAAACCATACCGTTTATTGTGGTTAAAGCAGAATGGGGTCGCAACAACTCGATACCGTATGGCCCTCGCTTAATGATCCAAAAATTTGAACGAGACGGAGCGGGTACAGGCAACGAATGGGTTTATTCTGATTTAGTAACCTTTTACCAGTTGTGGGCGAATGTAAACGGAACCCGAGTTGATACTAAGGCGACAGATATTGACGTTCAAACTGATGCGTACGTCGATGGCAACAAAGCATATGTCATTATAAACAGTTTAGAATTTGAAGGTAAAGACGTTAACTTAAATCACCTTGGCTTAGCAGATAACACTATTAATCAAGTAACCATCAATCATTTAACGACTCTAAATGATGGTAGCAATGGCTCGGTTATTAATACTACTACTCTCTCATCTCTACCTGAGTCAATTACGCTTGATGCCGAGGCGACGATAATCATCGAAATAGAGTTCGCAGATGCCATAACGATAGATCAAACTCTAACTGAACAAAAATATTATTCTGATTTGTATTTAGAAACCATATCAAGTAGCAATTTAATCGAATTCAAAATAGATGACGTAACGGTTCCCACTAACGGTGAGGCCGTGTTAAGGATATCACTAGGGCGTGATCACAATAAGTCATTAATACCTGAGCTAAAAGTAAATGGTACAAGATTAACCGTACCCACAGATTTTCGTGGTTACAACCAACAACAAGGCCGAAGTAAGACAGGTCGTGAAAACTTTTATGGTGTAATTGAGGTGCCCGTGCCACTTCAATATCTGCAACAAAACAATCAGCTGTCTCTGTCATTTAGCGACAACGGTGGCAAGGTAGCCAGTGTAGCATTGCAAGTATTTGACAGCTCAATCACGCTAAACAGATTTGAGTCAGGTACAGAGTGAAACTATTAACATTACTGCTCCTAATATTACTTATGCCTGCTGCGGCCAATAGTGATACTAAGGAGCAGCCAAATATCCTGTTTATTCTCAGTGACGACGCTGGTTACGCTGACTTTGGTTTCCATGGAAGCACCGAAATACCTACACCAAACTTAGATCAACTGGCTTCTCAAGGAATGAGGTTCACTCAGGCTTATGTCAGTGCGGCTGTATGTGGTCCGTCTCGGGCCGGTATAATGACAGGGAAATATCAGCAAAGATTTGGTTTCGAAGAAAACAATGTCCCTGGGTACATGAGCCCAAATGGCACCACAGGTGACGATATGGGTTTGCCGTTAGAGCAAAAAACCATGGCGGATTATTTAAAGTTGCAAGGCTATCGCACTGCCCTATTTGGTAAATGGCATCAAGGTAATGCAGATCGTTTCCACCCGTTAAAGCGCGGTTTCGATGAGTTTTCTGGCTTTCGTGGTGGCGCTCGAAGTTTTTGGCCATTTAACCAAGATAACCCGAATGAACGCCTCGAAGATTTTCATGAAATTGGATTCGCACAATATGCTGAGCCTAAGCAATACTATACTGACGAGTTAGCATCGCAAACCATAGACTTTATAAAGCGACATAAACAACAACCTTGGTTTGCATTTGTGTCGTTAACCGCACCTCATGCACCGATGCACGCAACAAAAGAAGATTTAGCCCAATTTCCAGAGTTGACCGGGGTTCGCAAAATTTATGCGGCTATGATGCTTAATATGGATAGAAATATAGGTCGTATATTAAAAGAGTTAGATAAGCTTAATTTAGCTGAAAACACCTTAGTGGTATTTACCAACGACAACGGCGGGCCAACCGATCACAATGCCTCTAACAACTACCCACTAAGCGGCACCAAAGCCAATCATTTAGAAGGGGGAATTCGAGTGCCTATGTTAATACGCTGGCAAAATGTTACCCAACCCGGTGTTAGATTCGAATATCCAGTCTCTTTATTAGATTTATTACCAACCTTTAACGCTGCCGCAAACGGTGACAATATCGATGGTCTAGACGGGGTCAGTTTAAAACCTTATCTCACGGGAAATAACCAACAAAGACCACACCAAACCTTATATTGGAAAAAAGAAAACCGAGGAGCCATTCGTTATCTTGATTGGAAATTATTACGCTTCCCTGACCGTCCAGCAGAGCTCTATGATTTACACCAAGATCCTTCCGAAATAAATAACCTGGCGAGCATACATCCAGAAAAAGTTAAAACTTTGTACAAAAAACTATTTAATTGGGAATTAACGCTTGAACGCTCCGCTTGGCAGCTGAAGCGTGTTTACGAAGGTCACGCCATGAAGCGAATGGATAGCTATAGAGCCCATAAACCAAACAAGTCGAAACAATAACCATAAAAGATAAGGTGAACACTATTATGTTAAAAGTAACTAAACTCTTGTATTTCATTTTATTATTAGTTTCTTTGTCCGTTACTTATGCCGATGAACGGCCTAACATTATTGTGATTTTGGCTGATGATTTGGGATACAACGATCTGGGTTTCACTGGCAATACTCCAATTCAAACACCCAATTTAGATGAGCTCGCTGCTGGCGGGGTAATTTTTAAAAATGGATATGTCACTCATCCTTATTGTGGCCCTTCTCGTGCAGGGTTATTAACTGGTCGTTATCAAGCACGCTTTGGTATGGAAAATAATGTTTCTTATTCACCGTACGATCCAAATATGGGACTGCCTCTTTCTGAAAAAACCTTTGCTAAACGACTGCAAGAAGTCGGTTATAAAACCGCTGTTATAGGTAAGTGGCATTTAGGTGGCGCTGAACATTTTCAACCAAACAACCGTGGCTTTGATTATTTTTATGGTTTTTTAGACGGTGGGCATCACTACAACCCAGACCAAGTATCACTAAACTCAGACGGTTATTCCCTGCCACTTATGCGCAACAAAGAAGTCGTATTATTTGATGAATATTTAACAACGGCATTAAGTCGCGATGCAGCTCAGTTTGTTGCTGATATATCTTCACAAGATAAAGATACACCGTTCATGATGTACTTGTCCTACAATGCGCCTCATGCGCCATTGCAAGCGCCTGCTGAAACCATCAAGAAATACACCCATCTAGAAAATACAAACCGCCAAATTTATGCGGCTATGGTTGATGAAATGGACCAAGGCATAGGAATGGTTGTCGATGCCCTTAAAAAACATAATCAATACACAAACACTCTGATTTTCTTTTTATCAGATAACGGCGGTTTATATCCTGACTCGTGGTGGCCACAGTTTGACTGGGCAGATAATTCGCCCTATCGCCACGGAAAAGTAGCATTAATGGAAGGTGGTGTAAAAGTGCCTTTTATCGCCCATTGGCCGGCCAAAATACCAAAAGGAGAAAAGTTTGATGGCTTAGTATCAGCACTCGATTTAGCCGCGACATCGGTAGCATTAGCAGGGGCAGATACCTCTGACGGTAAATTAGAAGGTGTGGACTTAACGCCTTACATGACAGGCGAAAAAACGGGTTCACCGTCGCAAGCTTTATTTTGGCGTTTAGAGGAAGCCGACCACATTTGGGCTGTGCGTACTATGGAGTCTAAGTATATGAACCAAGCCCTACCAGGGGTTAATCGTGCTTTTTTTGATATGACCACCGACCCAACAGAGCAATACAATATTGTTGATTCTAACCTGAACGAGCAAACCAAATTAGCTAAGTTATGGAACGACTGGAACAAAGGCAACATGAACAATATCTTGTACCAATCTAATGAATACAAACAGGCTCGCGCGTTGTTTTATAAAGAGTTGTTTGAAAAGAACAAACAAGAAGCTATCAACAAAAAAACATATACGGTCAAATAACACTTAACTAATCAAATCAATAAAATCAATAAAATCAATAAAATCAATAAAAGGGTAATGAGTATGAATTATCAACGATGGAAAAAGTCATTGTTTAGTTATTGTTTAATGGTCTTTTTACCGCTAAACACATCCAACGCCTTAGCTGATTCATTTTCACAACAAGAAAAACAAATTGAAATAATATTGAACTCACTAACATTAGAAGAGAAAGCTGGGCAACTCAATTTAATACCAATTGAGGGCGAACCGACAGCGGAACATCTACAATTAATTAGAGATGGTAAAGTGGGCAGTGTGTTAAAAGCAAATGGGGTGGCAAATAACCTAAAGCTGCAAAAAATAGCCGTCGAACAGAGCCGCTCAGGTATCCCCATTTTATTTCAAGAAGATGTAATTCATGGTTATAAAACGATAGCACCTGTACCACTTGCAGAAGCGGCGAGTTGGGACTTAAACGCAATTGAAAAATCAGCCGCGGTGGCAGCTAGAGAAGCATCGGCCGCAGGCATTCAACTGACTTACGCACCAATGGTGGATGTGAGTCGTGATCCTCGCTGGGGTAGAATAATCGAAGCTGCGGGTGAAGATCCCTACTTGGGAAGTTTAGTGGCTGCGGCGCGTGTAAAAGGATTTCAACAAGGCAATGACGATCCAAACTTAAACATATTAGCCACAGTAAAACATTTTGCAGGATACGGTGCAGCCCTCGCGGGTCGCGACTACAACATTCGAGATATTTCAGAGCGAGAACTACGAGAAATTCACCTGCCGCCATTTAAAGCCGCGATAGATGCAGGCGTGTCAAGCGTAATGGGCGCATACACAGCTTATGACGGAATTCCCGCAACCGCGCATCGATATTTAATGGATGACATCTTACGACAAGATCTTGGCTTTAACGGTTTATTAATGACAGACTGGGAAACAATTCCCAACCTTGTTAAATCTGGCAATGCTGAAGACACAAAGCAAGGTGTAGAACTAGCTATTTCCGCCACTTTTGACATGGACATGACATCACAACAGTACCTTGAACACCTTCCCAATTTAGTACGCCAAGGTAAAATATTAGAAGTTAAAGTCGATAATGCTGTGCGCAGGGTGCTGCGACTTAAACAACAAGCTGGATTGTTAGATAACCCTTATTCTCGTTTCAATTTAGACCGTGAACAACAAGAGTTATTATCAAAACAAAACTGGCGAGACACCAAAGACATTACCCTGAAAAGTTTAGTGTTATTAAAAAATGAAAATAACATACTGCCTATTGTTGACTCAGTAAAACATATTGCCGTTATTGGCCCTATGGCCAAAGCAAAAAAAGATCTATTGGGCTGGTGGCACGCTAAAGGCAATGAGAACGACGTTATTTCAATTTTTGACGGTCTTAAAGCAGAATTTGGTGATAAAGTAAAACTCTCATACGCTCAAGGTGTAAGATTCGACAAATTTAATAATGCAGGCACTGAGCTAATCTCGGAGGCGGTGGCGTTAGCTAAACAAGCAGACTTAGTTATATTAGCCGTTGGCGAGCAATTTTGGATGAGTGGCGAAGGGGGTGGCACGGCGTCATTACATTTGCCAGGTTCACAAGAAGATCTCGCGAGTCAGTTAGCTACAACCAAAACCCCCATTGTCACCTTAGTGGTTACAGGTCGACCTTATGTACTTACTGACGTTGTCAAACATTCAGATGCCGTTGTACAAACTTGGATGCCGGGCACAACTGGTGGTGAAGCCATAGCAGAAATGTTATCAGGTCAATTCAACCCTCAAGGCAAGCTTCCGGTTACCTTTCCGGTTCACCAAGGGCAAGTGCCTATATTTTATAACTATAAAAAAACCAGCCATCCTTTTGATCCAGGACCAAATGACAATCGTTATACCACCAGCTACCGAGATATTTCGCATCTGCCGCTCTACCCGTTTGGATATGGGTTAAGTTACAGTTCTTTTGCCTATTCGGATCTTGAATTATCGACTACCAAAATCTCTGAGTCAGAGACATTAATAGTGTCAGTGTCTGTTACCAATACGTCTAAATTAGCTGGTAACGAGGTCGTGCAAATGTATCTGCGAGATCAAGTTGCGAGCGTAACTCGACCAATTAAAGAGCTAAAAGGTTTTACAGTTTTGCCATTAGAACCAAACGAAACAAAAACAGTTCATTTTGAATTAACCAGTAAAGACTTGGCCTTTATAGGCCCAGATCTGAAACAACTTATACAACCAGGTAAATTCACTTTAATGGTTGGAGGTAATTCTGTTGATACGCTAAACGCAGAATTTGAATTAGTGAAATAACACGCAACATAAATCCACACTAAAGAGTGTAGGTTCAGATTTGTCGGAAAATCATTCTAATAAATTCAAACCTATACTCATCATGGAATACCCAAACTTGTAGCTTCAACTAATTAAGTAACTATTTTTATTGATATAAAAATTAACCTAGCATATTTTAATTAAAAACTATACATTGTTAACAATTAACATTACTTAAAGCTAATAATTAAAGTGATTCATATAAATACATTAAAAATAACAAGGCGTCGAGCCAAACAAACAATTAGGGGATAAATATGGGTATCAAAAATTATCTGCTGTTCACCGCAGTTTTGCTCGCATTATTGTTGCAAGCATGCTCTGGTGCTAACAAAGACCAACTAACCAGCACAAGAACAATAAGCTTTAACGCTAATTGGCAATTTAGTCTTGGAGACGATCAAACTTTCGCAAAACCAGACTTTGATGACAGCCAATGGCGTACATTAACTTTGCCACATGATTGGAGCATAGAAGCTGAATTCGATGAAAAATACAATGGTGCCACTGCTTACCTACCTGGTGGAATTGGCTGGTATCGCAAGACATTCCAAACTGACCCAGCTTGGCTTAATAATACAACCTATATATATTTTGATGGTGTTTACGCAAATTCAGAAGTCTATTTAAACGGCAAACATATTGGTGGACGTATTAATGGTTATTCGCCATTTTTCATTGATATTAGTAAATATTTAAACAAAGAAAACAATATTATTGCGGTTAAAGTGGATCACCAACGTTATATCGACAGTCGTTGGTATACTGGCTCAGGTATTTATCGTGATGTGGAGTTGATTTCCACCAGCAAGTTGCATATTCCTGTTTGGGGTAGTTATGTCACGACACCAAGCATAACCAAAGAAAGCGCGGAAATCCTTACCCAAATTGAAGTAACGAACAACTTTAATCAATCACAGTCTTTTACGATTAAAAACAGTATTTACGATCCGAATCACAACTTAGTTTCAGAACAAACTATTCATTCATCAATTAAACCAAATTCGACAACATCTATAAGTAATACAGCGTTAGTGAATTATCCAGCGTTATGGGACATAAACAGCCCTAACATGTATAACTTAGTCAGTGAAGTCATCCTCGATGGCAAAACAGTGGATACCTACAAAACCCCATTTGGTATTCGTACCATTGAATACGATGCTAACAAAGGTTTTTTCCTGAATGGTAAAAGCCTAAAAATTAAAGGGGTCAACGTTCACCACGATGCTGGGTTAGTTGGTACAGCCGTCCCAGACGATGTATGGCGACGACGTTTAGTGACACTAAAAAAAGCAGGAGTAAATGCGATTCGCACTGCGCATAACCCTATGAGATCTTCATTTTTAGATTTATGTGATGAATTAGGTCTGTTAGTACAGGCTGAAATTTTTGACGAATGGGACAATCCGAAGGATAAACGCCTAAATCAGTGGGAACGTCACGACGATGACATCAGCAGAGGATACGCAGAAGTATTTCAAACTGAAGCAGAGCATGATTTAAAAGACCCTATTAAACGTGACCGCAATCATCCGTCTATAATTATGTGGAGCATTGGCAATGAAATAGAATGGACTTACCCACGCTATAAAGAAGCTACCGGTTACTTCGACATGAATGCTTCGGGTAATTATTTTTACAACCCACCGTTTATTAGTCCAGAAGAAATTTATGAACGTTTCCATTCTAGCGAGGAAGGTGAATATGTTTTAGCTAAAACAGCAAAAAAACTGTCTAATTGGGTTAAGGAATTGGACACTACACGTCCTGTAACAGCCAATATGATTTTACCTTCTGTGAGTCATATATCCGGTTATGCAGACGCATTAGATGTAATTGGTTATAGCTATCGTCGCGTTATATACGATTATGGTCACAAACTATTTCCAGAAAAAATGATCATGGGTACAGAAAACGTAGTGCAGTGGCATGAATGGCAAGCTATTGAAGAACGCGATTTTATTGCAGGTACATTTTTATGGACTGGCATAGATTATCTTGGTGAGTCTAATAAAGGTTGGCCACGTAAGGCTTTAGAATCGGGCATGATTGACACAGCAGGCTTTAAAACTCCTTCATATCATATGTTTAAAACCCTTTGGAATGATGAGCCGCATATCCATATTACTAGCCAAACCGCACAGAAATCGCTATACAAAGTTGATGGTAATACTATAGTCGATAAAGGTCCAAAACCATGGCATCAACGTGTTTGGTTATGGCAAGACGTAAATCGCCATTGGAATTATCAAGACGGCGAAAAAGTGATTGTTGAAGTACTAACTAACTGCGAACAAGTTGAGTTATTTCAAAATGGCCAATCATTAGGTGTGCAAAAACTGTCGGACAACCCAGACCGCGAGTTAAAGTGGGCCGTTGATTTTAAAGCTGGCAAATTATCCGCCAAAGGTTTGGGAGCTTGTAACACAAATGACGCAGTTATTACGGCTCAATCACCTAGCCAAACAATCCTCACTGTAGATAAATCCAAATTAGCCGTTAATCCGCATCAAGTGGCGCATATTGAAGTTCAATTAACAGACGGCAAAGACAATTTTGTTCATCACCTAGAAGCAAAGTTAACCTTTACAGTATCGGATAATGTGCAATTGTTGGGGTTAGACAGTGGTAACTCCAGCACTATTAACAAATACCAAGATACCCAAGTATTAACCAGTGAAGGTCGAGCACTCGCCATCGTACGTGTGACAGATGATAAACCTGCGTCAATTACAATTAGTGGTGAAGGTATAACTAGCCAACAGGTTTGGTTAAATAAATAAAACTGATATTTAAGGTACTAAAAAGCCCGCTTCATTCATTATGCGGGCTTTTTTATTGAAGATTATTATCGCTAGTTACCACCAAGTAACATACAGGACGATCAAAATAATTGTGCAACCTAATGCCGCTAAGTTAAAGCTTCTGTCTGTATCAAAATTGATATCATCTGTATTCACTGATGTGTCGACATCTTTGGTATTGTTTTTGTCTGAAAATAAAAACGCCAAGACTATACAAATCAAAAAGACCAAACCTATGCGATCCATAAATGGTAATGATGGCCACAAAAATTTGAGTGCAACCGAGAATAACGCTGAACCAATTGCCGCAGCCAACGCCCCTCTTGACGTTGTACCCTTATAGAACATACCCATAATAAATATTGCGGTAATGCCTGGTGAAAACAGCCCAGTGAACTCCTGAATATACTGGAAGGCTTGATCAAATTTGCCAAGTAAAGGCTCAGCCATAACAAGCGCAATTGCCAACGAAACCAAAGTTGTTAAACGACCGACATGTACATAGTGACGTTGAGATTTTTCTTTCACCAATGATTTATAGATATCCATAGTGAAAATAGTTGAGATACTATTGGTCATTGATGCTAGTGAGGACACAATCGCAGCTATTAGCGCTGCAAATACTAAACCTTTAATCCCAGTAGGCATTAATGCCATTAATGACGGATAAGCTTGATCTGGCTTGTCTAATCCTGGGTAAAGGATCACCGCTGCAATACCCGGCAATACTACTATGATTGGCATCAACAATTTTAAATAAGCAGCAAAGGCGATACCTTTTTGCGCTTCTTTTATATTCTTAGCAGCCAAAGCTCGTTGAATTATATATTGGTTAAAGCCCCAATATCCTATGTTCATAACCCACAAACCACCGATTAATACGCTCAGTCCTGGTAAACTCATATAGTTAGGGTTGTCAGAGGATAAAATCATATCAAAATGCCCTGGCATTTCTGCGGTTAAACGACTGAACCCGGCAATTACCCCAGCTCCTTCTCCTATTTGCTCTAACGCTAAATAACTTAAAAACAATCCGCCAAACACTAATAACACGACCTGTATAATGTCGGTATAAGCTACGGCTTTTAAACCACCATACAGAGAATAGGCAATGGAAAATACGGCTAGAAATATCATACCAAACATCCAATCAATACCGGCTACAGTTTGAATTGCTAAACCACCTAACCACAAGACAGAAGTTAAATTTACAAAGATAAACACAGCTAACCAAAAAAGTGCTAACGTCGTTTTTACACGCCCGTCAAAACGCTGCTGTAAATATTGCGGCATGGTATAAATTTTATTGCGTAAGAATATAGGTAATAAATATTTACCTACTAAAATTAACGTAATAGCAGCCATCCACTCGTAAGACGCGATTGCCAAACCTAAAGCATAACCAGAGCCTGACATGCCAATTATTTGCTCCGCAGATATATTCGCCGCAATAAGCGATGCACCGATAGCCCACCATGGCAACGATTTCCCTGCTAAAAAGTAGTCCTCTGTATTACGTTCACCTGTGTGATCAGTCCGAGATACCCACATTGCAAGACATAAAAGCCCCGCGACATACACAATGAATACTCCATAATCTAGCTGTTCTAATCTCATTACTCGTCCTTTCTTATTGTTAATACGTTTATTACGCGGTTCACCCAACCCCAAAATGACATATATTTGATATAATTCACGTAAAATATTCTATATTTTTAATTTTTGTACTTTATTATGATAATTATTAAACACACCTACATTGTTAACAAACTACAAAGTAACATACGAGAATAAAAATGGAAAATAGTGTATTACCTGACTCATTCAAACAGGCAAGGGAATCCAAAGGCATCGGCAAAGTTGAAGATCAAAATGATCCAGTCACTATGGTGCTGGGATTAAAAGATGTCCGTAAATGTGCACATAATTGGAAAACATTTCAGTCCGGTGCTAAACCAGGTCGAATCGTTATTCCGTCAGAAGTGAATATTCGAGAAACTCGTCAAATTCCATTTGAGGTCGATCCTCCAGCACACAAAGGGTTTAGAGACTTAATCGACCCTTGGTTTAAACGCCCGTTAGAGTCAGATTATCAAGCGCAACTAAAAAGTATTATTGACGATATTATTGATCATTCATTGCAACAAGATAGTGTTGAAGTGGTTGGTGAATTTGCACTAAAACTGCAATCTCGCGCTTTAACTGTTTTGCTCAATATTCCTTATGAAGAATCTGAATTATGGATTGGTTGGGGCAAACATGTATTTCGTAGTGAAGATACTGATTTAGACGGCGATAAAGCCGCCATTTTATATGATTATATTGATGCTCAAATTGATAAAACTGCTGCCAACCTAGATCAAAGCCTATATGCGTTATTACTAAATTCAGAAGTGAACGGAAAGAAGCTCAGTAAAGAAGAAATTAAAGGCGTGATGATCTTAACCTTCGCCGGCGGTCGTGACACGATAATCAATGCAGTGACTAATTCAATTGCGTATTTTTCTGAACACCCTGAGTCATTAACTCAACTTGCTGAAAATCCAGATATGAGCAGCATAGCGGTGGAAGAATTAATTCGTTACTTCTCTCCTCTTACCCACATGGGACGTGTTGCAACAGAAGATACCCAAGTATGTGAACATGCCGTTAAAGCAGACACTCGCATTTCCCTTTGCTGGGCGTCAGCTAACCGTGACGAACGTGTATTTGAAAACCCGAATGAAGTTGTTCTTGACCGAAAAGTTAATCCACACGTTGGTTTTGGTTTTGGTACACACAACTGTCTTGGGGCAACACATGCGCGTCAGTTGTTGAACATACTTATTACGAGCTTAGCTGAGAAAGTATCAACGATGGAGATTCAGTCTCAACAAGACAATGTTGAAGATTGGGGCGAGTTTCAACGTAAGGTAGGTTACGACAGCCTTAACGTTAAATTCACAGCTCGTAAATACTAATACTCAGTGAAAAAACAACAGATTTAATTGGAGAGTGAAACATGGCTAAAATTACTTTTATTGATAGTAACAAAATTGAAATTACCGTTGAAGCTGACTCAGGTTCGGTGATGGAACTAGCAGTACAAAATGGTATTAGTGGTATAGATGGCGATTGTGGTGGCGTTTGCTCTTGTGCTACTTGTCATGTTCATGTGGCCGCCGAAGACATGGACAAAGTGGGAGCAGCAAATGAAATCGAGCAAGATATGTTAGAGCTTGATGACAATGTTAATGAATTTAGTCGTTTGTGCTGCCAAATCCAAATATCAGAACAATTGGATGGGGTAACTCTCACGGTTGCGGCTGAATAACAAACCTGTTGGTTAAGGGCAACCTAATCAACTGTATTACCGATAATTTAGTCATAGTGAGTGATAGTTATGCTTGAACATACACAAAATCAAACCTGTGTTGTCATAGGTGCAAGCCATGCAGGAGTTAACTTTGCTTTTTCATTGCGAAAACAAGGTTACGCTGGAAATATTACCTTAATTGATATTGATCCTACTCTGCCGTACCACAGACCGCCTTTATCTAAAGCTTATCTAACCTCAGATAATGACATTGCTAGTAATGCGCTAAAAGCCGCTGATTCCTACATTAAAGAAAACATTAAGTTAATGTTAGGTACAAAAGTCGCTAAAATCGATGCAGAACATAAACATGTCATTATGGCCGATGGTACTAACATACAGTTTGATCAGCTTGTCATAGCCACAGGTGCCCGCCCTTTCATTCCACCAATTGAAGGGTTAACAACAGCATCTAATTTATATCCTCTGCGTACAGCAGCGGATGTCACCAAAATAAAAACAGCACTAAAACAAAGTGAACATAAACGTGTTGTGATCATTGGGGGTGGTTATATCGGCCTTGAAACGGCAGCATCAATGCAGAAGCTCGGCGCGCAAGTTACCGTATTAGAACGTGAAGAGCGTATATTAGCACGGGTAACCGCACCAGAAATGTCCTCGTTTTTCCAACAATTACACGCGGACAATGGGGTAAATGTATTAACGTCTAAAAACGTTGCATCCATACAAACCAATAATGGTCATAATCAAGTCATTTGCGCTGATGGTGAACAGTTTGATGCTGACGTAATTGTTGTTGGTGTTGGTATTAGAGTAAATTCAGAAATAGCAGCTGACGCTGGTTTAACCGAAGATAACGGTATACACGTTAATGAAAGCGCTCAAACTAATGTAAAAAATATCTACGCTATTGGCGATTGTGCTTATCATTATAATCCTCATTTTGCTCGATTTATTCGTTTAGAGTCTGTGCAAAATGCACTTGATCAAGGCAAAGTTGCGGCAGCCAATATTTGTGGCAAAGATACACAATACGATACTATCCCGTGGTTTTGGTCTGATCAATATGACATAAAATTACAAATGGTGGGGTTATCGCAAGGTTATAACAAGATTGTTAAGCGTACAGAACCGTCAGACAATCACAAATTTTCGGTCTGGTATTTCAAAGATGACGAATTACTTGCTGTTGATGCGGTCAACAATGCAAAAGCTTATGTACTTGGCACTAAATTCATTAAAAACCGGAGCAAAGTCGATAAACAAAAGTTAGCAGATTTAACCGTTGATTTTAAAGCTGATACGCTGGTAATAAATTAACAAAATAGCTTTGTTCTTTATGTTAAATCCATAAAAAGCAAAGCCCTATCCTTTTATCTATAATCCAATAAGCAATCACGTTAACCTTTAGTTAACAACCTAACTGACGTTTTATTTTTTCAGCACACAGCAACAAAGACTCTTTAATTGAAGCTTTAACATCCGAGTTCAATTCAAGGTTAAGAGACGACACAGTTAACGCAGCCACTACCTTGCCTTCAGGTTCACCTATTAACGCCGACATATCAAACACACCGGGAGTTAATTCACTGTTTGCCGCGTAACAGTCTTGTTGCTTTATACCTTCTAACAAACCATTAAACGCTTTTTTCTCTAGCGCTGTTTTGCTTACATAAGTTTTTGAACGTTGTAATATCATAGTGCGTACCTCAGCATTACTGTTGGCCAGTAAAACTCTACCTGCGGATAACTCTACGGTTGGGAATAACGTGCCTTCGGTAACATGCAATGACACTGGAGAGGGACTATTGGCCTGTACGATTACCATAGTTTGGCTTTGATATAACATGAATAATTGGCAACTTAATCCTAGTTTAACCGCCAAATCTTCCATATGAGGTAATGCGCTCTGACGCATTTGATCTATCGGAGAAATACTACGAGATAAATTGTATAACTTTAACGACACTCGGTAACGACCTGAGTCTTGTTCTCGACTTAGATAACCTCGCATTTCTAATCCTACCAATACACGATATATCTCATTTGCACTGCGGTTTAGCCCCAGCGCTATTTCAGCTTGGGTTTTAGGTAAAGGCTGCATTGCGAGATATTCTAATACATCCAAGCACTTATCTACTGCAGGCACTGCGTATTTATTAGTTTGCATTATGGTTAACTTAATAAGTTGAGTTAACCAAACTATACCACCACATCATTCATATATAAATATGACATTCATATAAAAATTAATTTTGCCTAAAAGTATTGAATTATTCATAGTCTGACTATGAATACAAAGATACAAATACTTAGGAGAGATAATGAGTAAATTAATTTTAACCGACCAACAAGTACAAGACTTTCATAGAGATGGTTATGTCATCGTCAAAAATTTCTATTCAGAAGCAGAAATTGCCCGATTACAAGAAAAGGCATTTAACGATGACAATTTATATAAAACAGCTTGGGATAAAAAAGATTCATCCGGCACAGTATCAAAAGTGTGTTTGTGGCAAGATTTAGGCGATGACTTTTATTCTATGTTCTCAAGAGGACGTAGGCTGGCTGATTCGGTCGAAAAAATACTCGGTGAACCTGTATTCCATACCTCCAGTAAAATAATGATGAAAGAACCTTTTGTTGGTGGTGCTTGGGAATGGCATCAAGATTATGGCTATTGGGCAAATGATAATTACCACCTTTATCCTCGCCTTGTCAGCTGTATGATCGCAATAAATAAAGCGACGGTTGAAAACGGTTGTTTAGAAGTATTAAAAGGAAGTCATCATATTGGTCGTATTAACCATAATAAAACGGGTGACCAAAAAGGGGCTGATATGACTTTTGTTAACGAAGCACTAAAACATCATGAACTAATTAAAGTTGAACTGGAACCTGGGGATACCTTATTTTTCCACTGTAACTTGCTGCATAAGTCCAATCAAAACCGTTCTGCAGACCCACGTTGGGTAATGATCCCTGCTTATTGTGGAGAAAGTGCAAAACCGTTTAAAGAAAACTCTTTGGTTTATAGACCACTAGATAAAGTGGATGACGATGCCATCTTAAATTGGAAAGAATAAATCAAATAAACCTATAAAATATTGGCTGAGTGATTACAAAGGTAATGACTCAGCCGTTAATTTTATAACCGTTCTAGTTTATATGGGTAACTATTATTAGCCCGCCACTGCCCTACGTATAAATCACCGTTTTTATCAGCAATGACACCATGAACATGGCTAAACACCTGCCAATCTGAGCTCATAGGTTGTAGTTTATTATCTTCATAGAAGGCAGGCGCTGCGCCTAAAGTAGAGACCACCTTATTGTTTTTGTCAAAGATGCAAAGAAAGCCAGAATCATCAACATTTTTGTTGTTTATGTCGGTCCAACACACAGCCGATATAAAATGATCTCCCATAAATACTGGTCCGTGGATCCACGCTCCCGGTGTGTCTATGCTTGATAAATATTCTCCGTGCATAGAAAATACTTTTAAGCATTGCTCTGCCCGGGAGCTGATGATTAACTGAGGTTCAGCTCCCCTATTATCAATCGCAATACCATGAGCATTCTGTAAATTATGCAGTGCCGAGCTATTGTCATGCCCGCCCCAATGCCGGATATACTGACCATTTTTATTGTATTGCAAAACATAATCAGAGCCATAACCGTCAGTTATATAAATGTCACCATTATCCGCAACACATATATCTGTTGGATTAAATGCCATTTCTGGCTGATAAACCCCAATAGTTTGCGGGTGGCCTAATGTAAATACAACTAGGCCATCCATGGTTAACTTGGAAACTGTGCCTGCTTGTGCGATGACTTTATTATATGGTGAGTCCCAAGCTTCCGTTGAAACTCCATCCCATTGACGGTTCAGTTTCCAACCGCTATCCACAATATAAATAAACTCAACACCATCTTGCTGAACTATTTCGATGGCGTGTATGCCAGGAAATTCCGTTCCCCAAGCATCTAATAGTTTACCGTTTTGGTCATAAACTAATATGTTGTTTTGCACGTTATCTGTGACCATAAAAATACGATCTTGACTATCGATCGCAAAATCATGGCAGTTTTCTACTGGATATTTATTCGCATCTAATTGCCCCCACTCGGCGTTTACTTTATATCTATAATCGCCTTGGCCTACGATTTGGCCGTGTGGTGTTCGTTTTAATTCAGACATCTATTATTTCACTTCAGACTTTGCCAACAAAATAGCTTCAACTTCTTCAATTGAGCGATTTTTGGTCTCTGGTAAGTAACGATAAAGCAAGTAAAAACCAATGATCCCTGCAGCAGCATAGGAAAGGAATATATCGCCAGCCCCCATATGTTTTAGTTGCCATGGGAAAAACTTCTGCATGAAATAAGAAATAGTACTGCAAATTAACGCAAACATAGGGATCGCCACACCACGGATTTGAGTGGGTACAATTTCAGAAAATACCACCCACATGATAGGACCGATGGAAATATGGAATGCGGCAATAAAACCAACAATGCCCACTAATACCAACATGGCATTAATGTTAACCGAGGTTTGAATTAGTTGGCTTTCATATAATCTAAAATTATCTTCACCTATTAACGGCTTCACAGCATCTTTAAAGTCAGTATCGCTAGAAAAAGTTGTATCAATAATCGGTTGTAGTTGGCTAACATTAATTTCTGTATTCTGGCTTAACTTAACTAAGTCTTGCTGAGTAATTTCGTAGGTCGCTTGTTTAAATGCAAATACACACATCATCAAACAAATAATTGATGCGATTAACCCGCCATTGACCAAAGGACGTCGGCCAATTTTATCAACTAAACTAATGGCTAATGCGGTAAATATAAAGCTCACAATACCTATAATTAAACTTTGTTCGTACGCTGCATTTGTGCCAATACCTGTTTGTTCAAACACCATAGGTGCGTAAAACAATATTGGATTTACCCCAGTTAAAGGTTGTACAAATGCAAAGATTACCCCAACCATTAAGGCTAATCGGAATTTCTTTTCTGTTAGTTGTAACATCTGTTTAACAAATCCACTTTCGGCTGGTTTGTCTTTTTCTAGGCTGTCTTTGATAGAACCTATTTCAGCTTCAATTTTATCCTCAGGCATTAACTTAGCTAACGTACGTTTTGCTTCTGGCTCTAAGCCTTTGCTCATTAACCAACGAGGACTTTCTGGAATAAACAGTAATAAGCTACACCATAACATTGCAGGTATAATTTCCATGCCTAACATCCAACGCCATATGTCTTGTTGTACAAAACCTATGCTTTGCAGAAATGGACCAACATCTTGTATTTGTATCAATGCATAATTTGAAAAGTAAGCTGCAGTTAAACCAATTACGATCATAATTTGGTTCATTGATACTAGCTTGCCACGCTGAGATGCAGGTGCAATTTCACCAATGTACATTGACGCTAATGACAGAGAAGTAAAGGCTAATCCACCAAGAAATCTAGCCGCAACTAAAGAATAATAACTAGGAGCAAAGGCAGAACCAATTGCGGAAACAACGTAAAGTAACGCTATCAATATTAACGTTTTTTTACGGCCAAAACGTTCACAAATAGCACCTGTGACAACTAAAGCGATTAACACACCAAGTGCTGGTGCACTCACTACATTGCCTATTTGTATATCATCTAATGCAAATTCAATTGCTATAAATTTAACGGTTCCTGAAATGACAGCCGCATCTAGGCCGAATACAAATCCACCTATAGTGACAATTGCAGCATAAATAAAAGCTGCTCTAGTATATTTATCCATCGAGATAACCCTGTTTTAATTATTATTTTGTTAACAATTTACAAAGGTTAACTTAATTATGCAGTGAATAATAGAATTAATTTTACTCTTAGCACTTATTAATTAGCACATATAAATCAACTCTTAAAAAATTAGTACATTACATGTATATAATTAATCTAACCGTTTTAATACTTGTTTCTGAAACTGCAATGGAGTCGTACCAAACAAGCGTTTAAATTGAGCTATAAAATGTGATGGACTGGAGAAGTATAAGTCGTAACTTATATCGGTTATTGATTGTTTATTTCGGCTTAATAATCGTGCAGCACTGTACAGTTTATGTCTTAACATATACTCCGAAAAACTGTATCTGAATACTTGTTTAAACAAACGAGAGAAATAAGATGGCGATAAATGACATAGTTTCGCGGCATCTGTTAAGGTTAATTCAACTACGGTTTCATACCTAAATTTATTGATCACAGGTTGCAATTTATCGTAGCCCCTGGTGGCTGCAATCGGTAATACGTTAGTGTCGACCACAGGCTTTGCATGCTCTGCAATCCAAATAATTAACAACTTTAACAATGTGATACTTTTAACGCTTACCGGATCTTGTTGATAACTCTGAAGCAGCCACTTAACTTGCAGTTGGATATTTTGTAATTGTTCAGGGTCTAACCTCAAGTGCATGCCCTGCTGGAAAAAAGTTGCGTATTGTTGTAACCCTTCTTGTTTAAATATGTCTGGCAAGATTTGTAGGATAAACCAAGATTTTGCATTATTAGTTAATTCGAAATCATGAGTTTCAAGGGCTGGCGTAAAAACAATATCTTTATCTTCTAAGTCTGACTGACCTTGACTATAGAAATATTGACCTTCGATTTGATCAAAAAATATAAACTCATGCACCTCATGAAAGTGCATGAAACAAGAATAGGCATCATCTTTGTTATAACTCACAGCATGAATTTCAAATTGATATCCTTTTTCAATACAAAAAGGTTCGCAATAGACCTGGCTCATTTTTATTCCAACACCAATATTTAACATGATAATGGTATTTTTTTACATGAAAGTCCAGTGGACTAGTTAGTATGTGACATATATTTAATATTTTTCAATATTTATTTGACAGAAACTTGCTTTTTTTATTGCTTGAATATAACTAACAAAAATAAATGTAGATAACTTAATATGATCACAGCAAAAGCACTTATTTCCGATGGACAAGGTCAGTTCACGGTTAAACAAATACAAGTCGGCGACCCAAGTAACGGCGAAGTTAGAGTGAAGATCAAAGCCTCTGGCATTTGCCATACCGACTGGGATTCAATTCAAAATTGGAATAAAGAATTTATTGTCGGCCATGAAGGCGCTGGCGTTGTTGACGCTGTTGGTGACGACGTAAAAGATTTAGCGGTTGGTGACAAAGTGATCCTCAACTGGGCAATCCCTTGTGGTGAGTGTTTTCAATGTGGTGAGGGCAATTTACATATCTGTGAAAAACACTCCCCTGTTTGTGGCTGTGCCTTAGAAGGACATGCCCATATTGATAGCTCTACATTAAACAATAAAGGCATTGAACGCTCTTTCCATTTAGGCACTATGTGCGAATACGCGGTTGTGAAAGCCCAAGCTGTGGTAAAAATAACAAGTGACATCCCATATTCATCGGCTTCAATTGTCGGTTGTGGGGTGATGACGGGCTGGGGATCTGTGGTTAATGCTGCGGACGTTCAAGTGGGATCAAGTGTTGCGGTTATTGGTTGTGGAGGTGTAGGTTTAAACTGTATTCAAGCCGCTAAACAATCTGGTGCCACCACCATTATTGCCATTGATATTAATGCAGAACGACTAGAGCAAGCCAAACAATATGGTGCGACTCATGGTGTTATTGCTACGTCTGATGATATTGACTTCATTAGAGTAAAACAGGCTGTTCGTGAATTAACCTATGGTCGTGGCGCTGATTATGCCTTTGAATGCACCGCCATTCCGGCTTTAGGTTCAGCCCCATTAACTTTGGTCAGAAACGCAGGCACTGCAGTACAAGTATCTGGCATTGAACAGCGAATAGATTTTGATTGTGAATTATTTGAGTGGGATAAAAAATACATAAACCCTTTATATGGTATGTGTAATCCACAAAGAGACTTTAATAAAATTTTAAGCTTATATAATAATGGGCAAATGAAATTAGACGAATTAGTCACTAAAACATATACATTGGAAACCATAGCAGAAGGTTTTGACGACATGTTAAATGGACGAATTGCCAAAGGCGTTGTCATTTTAGATGACTCGGAGTAAATTTGATGACAATTCAACGTATCGAAATTTCCAATTCAATTTATGCACAACCGAATACCACTAAGTTAACGATATTCAGTAGCCACATAAACTCACGCCAAGATGTCTCGGTTTACCATAATTGTTATGGCAAAACGGATGTACCTATCATAGTTTTACTCCATGGTGTCTATGGCTCTAATTGGGTATGGATGGAACTTGGTGGCGTGCATCAAGTATTGGAGCAACTCAAGTCTCAAGGCGTTAATGACTTTATATTAGTCATGCCCTCTGATGGCGGCTTGTGGGAAGGCTCTGGTTATTTACCACTGACGACTCATGGTGATTATGAACAATGGATCCTTGATGATGTATTAACGGCGGTTAAACAAAACATTCCTGAAGCTTCTGAGCGCTCTAACCTGTATATCACAGGTTTATCTATGGGGGGTTATGGCGCACTGCGCTTAGGTGTTAAGTACCCTAGTTTATTTCAAGGTATATCGGCTCACTCTGCAGTGACCAGTTTAGAAGATTTACAGCAATTTATCCAAAATCCAATTACCGATTATCAATGTGAATTTGAACATGAATCTAACTTAGTATATTGGCTGGGTAAAAACGCAAAACAGTTACCGCCAATACGTTTAGATTGCGGTTCTGATGATAGTCTATTTACCAGTAACTTAGCGTTAACCAATGCAATGGCAACCTTAGGTCTCAAATTTACATTTGATCGATATTCTGGTGGACACGAATGGGCTTATTGGCACAAACACATAGCCACCACTATTACGTTTTTTGACCAAATAGAAAAATCTTAACCTCTTGTCTTAATTAAAAGTGGATGTTTTTTATAAAAAAACATCCACTTTTATTCGATTTAAACCACCAGTTATACCAATTTCATTAAATATTGGAAAATTGATAACTGATGTGATTACGATAAGTATTATTAGGTTGCAACATAATACTAGGGAATGTTGGTTGATTAGGGGCATCTACATAACCTTGGCATTCAAAACAGATACCTTGAAATGGTATAAACGGTTGTTGTAAAAACTTACCTGAATACACTTGCACCGCTGGTTGATTGGTAAAAACTTGTAGTTTAACGCCTGTTTTGTCTGACCATAATTCAGCTTTCGCTTGTTCATAACCTGTATTGTCTAATACAAAACAAGTATCTAATCCAAGTTCCTGCTTAATTTGTTGATAACCCGACGCTGCAACGAGATTATTCACACTCGTACCTTGACGTAAATTCACCCCAATGACATCTGTACCTAACACGTTTCCAGTCGGAATACCTATGCTACTACGCTCAAGGAACGCAGACGATGCCAAGTTAAAGTTCAAATCTAAGCAATCCTTTTCACCTAAGTTGAAATAAGCATGATTGGTTAAATTAATTGGGGTTGGTTTATCGGTTGTGGCGCTATAAATAATATCTAATTTGTTATCATCAGTTAATGTGTATTCGGCAACAAGTGTTACTTTACCTGGAAATCCACCAGCCAAATCATCATGGTTCAGTGTTAATTTAACGTAGTTTGACGTTAGCGTTTTTGAATCCACATCCCAATATTGTACAGAGATATTATTGAGCCCGCTGTGTAACGTATTGTCACCGTCATTTTTGTCTAACGAATATGTATGTCCGTTAAGTACAAACTGTGCTTGGCTTATTCGATTACAAACCGGACCACAGGTTGCCCCTATATAATACGGATCGGTTAATTGATGTTTAACATCATCATAGGCCACCGTCATAGCTTGTAATCCATGTGCGGTGGGAAACATAACAGAGGAAAGCCGAGCGCCAAAGTTAATCACCTCAACATTCATTCCTTTGTTATTGGTTAGGGTAATAAGTTTCAATTCATCCATTAGTTGTTATAACCATTTGGATTAGCTGACTGCCAGCGCCATGTGTCCGTCATCATATCTTCAAGGCTACGTTTAGCTTGCCAATTTAACGCCGTTTTTGCTTTATCTGCATTAGCCCAAAAAGCCGGTAAGTCACCGTCTCGTCTTGGTGATATTTCAAATGGAATGTTTTTGTTTGTTGCGACTTCAAACGCATTAATGATCTTAAATACAGAAGTCCCTGTACCTGTGCCTAAGTTAAACGCTTCAACGCCACGAAATTGTGCTGAATCTTGTAACCAAGTTAACGCAGCCACATGCCCTTCTGCTAAATCCATTACGTGTAAATAGTCTCGTTCGCAACTACCATCTGTTGTTGGGTAATCATCACCAAAAATACTTAACTTCGCTCGTTTACCAACCGCGACTTGAGCCACAAAAGGCAATAAATTATTTGGAATACCTTTTGGATCTTCACCAATTTGCCCACTCTCATGAGCACCAATTGGATTAAAATAACGTAACGATATTCCTCTGAATTTTTCATTACTCTTACTCACATCATCCATGATATTTTCGACCATGACTTTGGTCGTACCGTATGGACTGGTTGGCCTACCTAACGGCATGGTTTCTAAATATGGTGATGGATTGTGCTCACCATAAACCGTAGCGGACGACGAAAAGATAAAATTGTGCACGTCAAACTCAGCCATCACTTCAAGTAAGGTTAATGAACCATGCACATTATTCTGATAATAGTCCAAAGGAATTTGAGCCGATTCCCCCACCGCTTTTAATGCGGCAAAATGGATAACCGCATCTATGTTATTGGTTTTAAATAACTCAGTAAGTGCTAAACGCTCTCTTATATCGCCTTCAACAAACTTAACCGTTTTAGCCGTTAGCTTTTCTACGCGTTTTATCGCTTCGTAACTTGAATTGCATAGGTTGTCATAAACAACCACGTCATAACCACTATTGAGTAGGCATAAAACTGTGTGTGAGCCTATATAACCCGCGCCACCAGTAACTAATACATTCATAATTTGCTTCCAATCTTTACTTCAACTATTCAACGGCAAAAGTTAATGATTTTATTTGCTATAAATCTTTACGCTGAAAATGCACCACTTTTGGCAACACATACATATAAGTCAGCTTCTAAACCGGTTTGTTGTTGATAGTTCTTAGTGATAACAGACTTAATACCGTCCACTAACCCGTCAGGCACTAACGCCACAACACAACCACCAAAACCACCACCCGTCATACGAACGCCACCTTGATTGCCAATAACAGAAGCAATAATGTCCACTAGGTAGTCCATCTCTTTTGTTGTTACTTCAAAGTCTTCTCTTAATGACGCATGTGACGACAGCATTAATTCACCCATAAGTTGCAAGTCGTTTTCACGTAATGCGATTAATGCCTGTTCGGTGCGCGTATTTTCGGTCACAACATGACGAGCTCGTTTGTATAATACTGAGTCTATTTCTGACTTGGCAGACTCTAGCTCCGCCAAAGTCACATCGCGTAATGCAACTTTACCAAAATGTTTTGCCACCGCTTCACATTGCTCACGACGTGTATTGTATTCACTGTCTACTAATCCACGTTTAACATTGGAGTTAATTATCACAACCGACACCCCTTTAGGGATTGGCGCGTGTTGAAAAGTCAAACTACGACAGTCTAATAACATGGCGTTGTCTTCTTTGCCCATGGCAGAAATAAGCTGATCCATAATGCCGCAATTACAACCGACAAATTGATTCTCTGCCTTTTGCCCCATTAAAGCGGCCTTAACACCATCAAGCGGTAAGTTATTTAACTTGGCAAATGTTTTTAAAATTGCAATCTCAAAACTAGCGGATGAACTTAACCCAGCTCCTTGAGGTACATTACCAGATACCACTAAGTCAGCACCTTTAATGTTAGGAAACTCTTCCATTAACGCTAAAAGCGTTCCACCAATATAATTAACCCACATTTGATCTTTATTAAACTCAATGCTGTCTAAGCTGAACTCAATTGATTCTTCATTTAAGTCTATTGCGGTTACACGAACAATTCGATCATCACGGTTACTTGCCGCGATATCAGTACCAAAGTTAATTGCCGCAGGTAAAACAAAACCGTCATTATAATCGGTATGGTCACCTATAAGATTAACCCGACCAGGACCATGACAAGTAACATCAGCAACGTAGTCAAATTGTCCCAAAAACTGTGTTTGAATGATATTTTGTCTGTTCATTATTTGTTTTCCTTATAGTGCACCGAAGACACTTCTTTCAATCTTGTTGCGGCTTGTTCTGCGGTTAAATCACGTTGGGCTTCTGCCATCATTTCGTAACCCACCATAAATTTCCTAACCGTTGCTGAACGTAACAATGGTGGGAAAAAACTAGCATGTAATGTCCATTCTTGATGGCGTTTTCCATCATATGGAGCACCATGCCATCCCATTGAATAAGGAAATGAACAGTTAAATAAATTGTCATACCTAATGGTAATTTGCTTAAGAATGTCGGCTAGGGTGACTTGCTGATTCTCCGTCAAATCAACCATACGGGCGATAGCAAATTTTGGTAATAATAAGGTTTCAAACGGCCAACTTGCCCAATATGGAACAACCACTACCCAATCTTCATTTTCAACCACCACTCGTTCTTGCTGAACCACTTCTCGTTCAGCATAATCTTGTAATAAGTTACTGCCATATTCGGCAAAATAGTTTGATTGTGCGTTTTGTTTTTTCTCAACTAAGGTTGGTAAATGTTGTTGTGACCATATTTGTCCATGTGGGTGTGGATTAGAACAGCCCATTACCGCACCTTTGTTTTCAAACACTTGTACCCAAGAATACACTTTCCCTAGCTCTTCACATTGCTGCTGCCATGTTTTAACTACTTCAGTGATCTCTTGTACAGACAATTGCGGTAAGGTTTTACTGTGATCAGGTGAAAAACAAATAACTCGACTTTCCCCCTGCTCTGTATGCATTTTAAATAGTGGATCGTTCGTTGATATTTTTGGTGTATCCGTTTTCATCGCGGCAAAATCATTTGGAAATACAAAGGTGTTTTTATAATCGTCGTTAACTTCACCATTGATACGAGTATTACCTGCACATAAAAAACATGTGTCGTCGTATGGCGGCTTAACGTCTTCATCTAAAGTTTCAACTTGTCCTTGCCAAGGACGTTTGGCTCTATGAGGTGATACTAATACCCACTCATTAATCAGCGGGTTATAACGACGATGAGGGTGTTCTGTTGGGTCAAATTCAGTTGTCATTACCATTCCAATTTATATTAATTTTAAAGCGATCAAATAAAGGGTAAACGTTTACATTTATTTTTACAAACATATTTTTAATTTTATTGAGTAAAGAACTTTTGCTTTATTTAATGGTGTAGGGTTATCATAAGAAAATAAAATCACACTGGAAAACGTTTACCCCCATGTCTACAATTAAAGACGTTGCCCGTATAGCCAATGTATCTATAGCTACTGTTTCAAGAGTGGTAAACAATGGCCCTAAAGTTGGGGCGAAGACTAGAGAAAAAGTCCTCTCTATAATGCAAGAGTTAGGTTATACCCCTAATGCAAACGCCCGAGCGTTAGTCACTCAGAAAAATACAACTATTGGTGTAGTGATCCCCGACTTAACTGATCCATTTTTTGCATCTTTAGCTAATGGCGTAGACACCATAGCTAGAAAATTTAACATGCAACTATTATTAAGTACTGGCCAAATGAGCGAAGAGTCTGAACGTGAAGCCATAAACTTATTATTAGAACGCAGATGTGATGCTTTTGTTGTGCACTCCAAAAAGCTCAGTGATCAAGAATTGATTGAACTGGCACAACGTATACCTGGTCTGATATTAATTGATAGATATATAGAGTCCATCAAACACCGCTGTGTGTGGTTAGATAATTATGAAGGTGGACGAATTGCAGCAAGGCACCTTATCTCACTTAAACACCAACATATTGCATGTATCAACAGTAAATATGTCATTGACGATCCCCAACTTCGATTACAAGGTTTTGCCGATGAGCTAGAACACGCTAACCATCAGATAAACTCAGAATTAATCGTTACCTCAGAGCCCAATCAACAAGGGGGCGAGATTGCAACACAAGCCTTACTGGCTAAAGGGTTACCTTTTAGTGCTATTTTTGTTTACAACGACGCTATGGCGATAGGTGTCATTTCTACCTTAGAAGATAACGGTTATAGAGTTCCGATAGATGTGTCAGTGATTGGATTTGATGATGTATTACTATCACGCTACTCTCGTCCCAAATTAACAACGTTACACTACCCTATCGAAGAGATGGCCGCGCAAGCAGCAACTTTAGCATTAGAGTTTAGAAATGGTACAGACCATGATCTACATACAGTTCCTCACAAATACATACCAAGATTAGTCAAACGTGAATCGACCTTAGCCAAAACCTAACCTAGATTGCAGGTTAGGTCTTAGTCAAACTTAAAAAATTTAATAGGCAACTGTGCCTCGGATTGGATAATCACTTTGATTACGAACAAAAGAGATCCCTCGAACCACAACGTCTAGTTCAGGTCGTAAAAATGGAGTATTAGAAATATTTACAGCTTGTAACTCCCCTACTTCGTTAATAATAAACAGCCCTGGTTCTGCAAAGTTATGATCCGTTTCTTGTTCAGAGCGCGGCGCTGAAATATATAAACCTAATTGCTTCATTTGTTGCTCTGTTAAACCATAAGCAATTGGATAGGTGATTGTTAACTTTTCCATTGTATCTTCAAGTTGTTGTTTTGAGTCGGCTGACACGGCAGAAACACTCACACCTATATCCATTAATGCCGTTTTATATTGTTCTAATAGGTTTAAATAACGTACACACAAAGGACAATGTTTACCTCTGTATACAATGATCATCTGCCAATCAGCACCACTGTGTGCTTGACCTAGGTTAATAAACGAGCCATCTAAAAGCGTTGCTTCTGTGGTTGGAAAAGTGTTACCTGTGGTTAATTTTATTGAATGCGTCATTGAGTTCTCGTTATTTTGATTTGTAAAAAAATTGTGAATTTCATTGTTATTTTTTGCGAATGAATTGAACATCACATTTAGTAAAATAATTAATATGCTAACCCCAACAAAGACAGTCAATTAATACAGTGCTAATACCTTAACACCTCTAATTGATCACTTGTTTGTTAGTAAATTATACAGTGATGGTTGCCACTTTATGGCTTTAGATAACGTAACTATCCAAATTCCATTACAACGACAATATAGACATAATACCAACAAGGTCGCGGTAAATGCATTTGTGGATTTCGTTTTAACTAATAAAGATGGCATACAATCTAATATGGCAAACTAACGCGACTCAAATGGAATTGCTATGTAAAAGGAAAAACAAGTTTGTTGAATATCAAATCAATATTTATTACTGTGCCCAACAATACTGATATTAATCAGTCATATCAGATAAAACACTCTAAAACCTTTAAAGGAAACGATATAAATGAAACCAATTACCATGCGTATTTTACACCGTTATTTAGGCTTTTTTTTAGCGGGTATAATGACCGTGTATGCGCTTAGTGGAATTGTACTAATTTATCGGGATACAAATACCTTTAAACTTGCTCAAACAATTGAATCTCAATTATCGCCAGGTCTGAGTCAAACCGAATTAGGTAAGGCGTTAAAGTTCAGACGTTTTAACGCTGAGTCTGAAGATAAACAGTCAATCAATTTCAAAAATGGTTCATACAATAAAGAGTCTGGTTTTGTTTCTTACACTCGATATGAATTGCCTGTGGTTCTAGATAAGATGACACATTTACATAAGGCGACCACTGACTCTCCAGCATATTGGTTGAATATATTTTTTGGCAGCGCTTTACTATTTTTTGCCATATCGTCTTTTTGGATGTTTATTCCAAAAAGTAAAACATTTAAAACAGGTGTTAAATACAGTTTAGCTGGTGCAGTTTTAGCATTTATATTAATTTCAATAAGTTAATTCAATGTTTAAGTAAACTATTGGGGCACAGGCATCTTAAATGATGCATATGCCCTTATTAAACCTCAATGAAGTTTACAATTTCACCCCATTTAGATTAATTAAACTTCAGTTAAAAGTTGTTATCTGGCTGTTAAAAAGTTACCTTTCCGTTATACAACTTTTATTCCCATTTCAATTCAGAGTTTACTTAGTGCTTAGATATTTATTTCTTTTTGTTTTCATTCCATTTTCTAGTCAAACCCAATCTACAGAAATCACTGTTGCGGCACCTGAAATATTCCCTTTTGTTTACCTAGACAACGAACACAAACCTACGGGTTTATTTGTTGACTGTCTAAAAAGTAATGTAAACACAGATTACTCATACAAAGTTTTAGTCTTACCTTGGGCAAGGGCCCTAGAAGAAGTTAAAAACAATCGTATCAATGCATTAATGCCAACCATGTATACAGAACAACGAGCTGAATACCTTTCATACCCAACCGAACCATTGGTTTATTTTCTAGATGATGTATTAGTGCAGAGAAAAACGTCCTCTTTTGTTAGTTTCAAACAGGCTGTAGCGAATAAAAAAATTATCGCGAAAGTTCGCTCCACTACATTAACTGAAAATTTAAAATATGAAGTAAACCTTGGCAATGTAGATCTATTTTTAGTCAAAGATATTGCCAGCGGTTTAGCTATGTTAGAACAAGGCCGAATTGACTATCTGGTTGGCGATTACCACATTATTAAATACACGGCTCAACAGTCACAATTAGCCGATCAATTTACATTTGTTTCTTTTTCTAATGAAAAAATTCCGTCTTATTTATCTTTTTCTAAAAACTTCAGTAAAAATAACGATATAAATAAAATCATGAGCGGAGTGAACTGCGGTGCAAATTTGGCAGGTAAATTTAAGCATTAAATAAATTCACTTATCTCTTTATCAAAGCAATCTATCTTATTTTCCCAATAAAATTTATTTGACTAATTATAATGCGAACAACTTTTTGGGTATTAGCTTGACCTAATTTTTCCTATTAGAATTAACTATTTAAGATAATTATGAAAATTCGTATTAAATCTATTTTGTTTTCGCTTTTAACCTTGCCTTTTATGGCTATTTCTTCCGAAATTATCACTACAAACACCACCCACCTTTCCAATTTGCAAGTGCCCAAAACCGATAAAAAAATTAAGGTTGATGCGCATATCGATGAAGCCATTTGGCAAAAAGCATTAAAAATTGAGTTGAATAATGTAACTTGGCCATACGAAAATACTCGGGCTCCGGTAAAAACAGAAGCCTATGTTATCGAAAATGGCGATACCCTTTATGTTGCTTTTAAAGCATTTGATCCTAAACCACACGAAATTAGAGCTCGTTTAACTGACCGAGACAAAAACTGGGGGGACGACCGAGTTGCAATAAAGATAGATACCTATAACGATCATGCCCTAGCCTACCAGTTTTTTATTAACCCTCTTGGAACACAATCAGACGTTTTAGAGAACGAACTCACCAAAAGCGAATCTTCTTCTTGGGATGTTATTTGGGACTCTGCCGGACGGATCACTAAATTTGGTTATATTGTTGAAGTGGCCATTCCATTAAGAACGTTAAACTTTAATGATCAATTAGATATTCAACAATGGGGAATGGAATTTGTTCGGTTCTACCCTAGAGATACTCAACTGAGGATTTCTCATATGGAAATAGATCATGATAACTCATGTTTTATTTGCCAAATGCCGACTCTTCATGGCTTTAAAGGTGCCAAACAAGGTAAGAACTTATCATTCGTGCCCACCTTTGTCAGCGGTAGTTCTGAGTATCGTGACTTATCAGAAACCAATGATTGGGATACTGAAACAAATACAGATGTAGGTTTAGACATAAAGTGGGGAATAACACCGGATACCACATTAAATGCGACGTTTAATCCAGATTTCTCCCAAGTTGAAGCCGATTCAGGCCAATTAAATGTCAATAATACCTTCGCTCTATTTACACCAGAAAAACGCTCATTCTTTTTGGCTAACGAAGACGCTTTCTCTACTCCTGTTGATCTTATCTACACCAGAAATATCAACAACCCTGATTTTGGTGCGAAGTTAGCAGGCAAAGTAGACCAACACTCCTTTGCGGGTTTTATTGCTAACGATAAATCCACCACTTTTATCTTGCCAGGTAACTTAGGTTCTAATTTGTATGAGTTGGATGAAGAAAGTACAAATGGTGCGTTCAGGTATCGTTATGCCGTCGACAAAGAAACCTCAATAGGAGCGACATCCACGGTACGTAATTCAGACAGTTACAGCAACATTATCACCAGTATTGATGGTAAATATAAATTAACAGACAGCGACACCTTCAATGTTCAAATAATGAATTCTACGACTGACATAGACAGCTATATCATTGATGATATGAAGACTGGTGATTACGGTGACGAACAAGCCCTAAGAGCTGAAACCTTAAATAACAGTGATACGTCATATGAAATCGATTACCGACACGAAAACAAAGATTGGTTTGTTCGACTTACTCGTCAAGATATAGGCAAAGATTTTAGAGCCGACTTAGCGTTTTTTAATAATACCGATTACATCAAAAACATTGTTGGCGGTGGATATAATTGGCATGGCAACACAGACGATTGGTGGAGCCGAATTCAAGTTAATGGTGATTGGGATATAAGTACTAACCAAGATGGCGATAAAATTGAAGAAGAGTTTGAAATTTATTTCAGTGTCAACGGCCCGAAACAATCTTATGTCCGTCCTGGCATAGTAATACGAGAAAATACGTCAAGTAGAATAGATACGTCTGTTTTATCACTAAAAGATAATACGTATGTTTTTGATGAAAAAATGTTCACCTTCTGGGGTGAGTTTCAAGCGACAGCCGATATCTGGTTTGGTAATTATTTTGAAACAGGTAAAAGAATAGATTACGCCAACAATCAACTTGTTGATTCATTCTCTATGGAACCGGGTTTTAATTGGAATATCAATACTAGAACCCAATCTAACTTAACCTTTAACTACCGTACCCTTTCAAAGGGTGGTTCTAATTTGTTAGTCGCAAAATTAACTGATTATCGTCTTAGTTATCAGTTTTCTATTCGTAGTTTCTTACGTTTATCAATTGTGTATGCGGACATCAGTCGAAATTTAGATTTATATAATAACCCTGATGACTACAACGCCACCTATAAAAGCTTATCAACACAGTTGTTATACTCTTATAAGGTCAACCCTCAAACGTTATTTTTTGTTGGTTATTCTGACGGCGGTTATCAAGATGATGCTCTTGAAGATATAACCAAAGATAGTCGAAGTGTATTCTTAAAAATGAGTTATGCCTGGTTACGATAATAAGCCGTAAATATATTGTTTATAAGCCGCTAGTTAGCGGCTTTTTTAATACTTAATTTTTCAGTCTAAAGTGATTCATCAATTTATCAATCTACTTACTTGATGTTAGAATGTTGTCTGTTTTATTACTTTTCATCTCATATTTATTATTTAGGCTTTCATGATCTCTAAAAATCAACTCAAACACATAAGGGCATTAGGCCAAAAAAAGCAGCGAAAAGCCCTGGGTGAGTTTTTAGTGCAAGGTGAAAAAAATGTAATTGAGTTGTTAAAATCGGATTTAACTATAAAACAGCTTTTTGCTACTACTGAGTTTATTCAAACCAATTCAGCCATGCTTACGAATCTAGACGTTATTGAATCAGATATTGAGTCATTAACTAAAGTGAGTACATTGGTGTCTAACAATAGTGTTATCGCCATTGTAGGTACACCACAATTAACAATGCCGCCAAACAAAGGCCTAACGCTGGCACTAG
The DNA here is from genome assembly GCF_018860345.1 of Psychrosphaera sp. F3M07. Taxonomy (GTDB): domain Bacteria; phylum Pseudomonadota; class Gammaproteobacteria; order Enterobacterales; family Alteromonadaceae; genus Psychrosphaera; species Psychrosphaera aquimarina. The sequence continues at coordinate 539,063 of NZ_JAHKPJ010000021.1, forward strand.
ATGGGGTTTCAGACCCTGGTAATTTAGGCACTATTATTCGTGTAGCTGACTGGTATGGCATTACCCATATTGTTTGCAGTAACGATTGTGCTGACCCTTTTAATCCTAAGACCATCAGTTCCACTATGGGTTCTTTTGCCCGCGTGAATGTGTACTTAACCGATTTACCTGAATATTTAAATAACGATAGTCGTGTGATTTATGGTGCCTATTTAGGGGGTGAAAACGTACATAAAGTGAGTTTTAAACACGATGCTATTTTAATGATGGGTAGCGAGTCTCATGGTATACGCGAAACTGCAGGACAATACGTAAACGCACCAATTACCATTCCTAATTTTGGTCAAGCTGAGTCGTTAAATGTGGCAATGGCAACGGGCATTATCTTGGATAATATGTTTAGGGCTCAATAATTATTTAATAGTCTGGTTTATGGCTTGGTAAATAAATTATTAACGTTGTAACAATGCCAGTTTATTAGGCACTCCATTCCATTTATCTGCATCGGCGGGCGCCGGCTTTACTTCCGTGATCACAGGCCAGTTTTGTGCGAGTTCTGCGTTTAATTCTATAAACTCAATTTGATCTTCAGGTACTGCGTCTTCTTGAAAGATAGCATTGGCAGGACATTCAGGCTCACATAAGCTGCAATCAATACAAATCACAGGATCAATAGCTAAAAAATTTGGACCTTCAAAAAATGCGTCTACAGGACAAACTGCAACACAGTCTGTGTATTTACATTTAATACAATTATCACCAACGATAAATGCCATAAAACTCCCCTAATGTCACAAAACCAATGAGTCTTTAATTCTCAAGATTGCGGATCATACTGAATCGTTTTCAAACTACAATAGAAAATCACGACTAACATGAACAAGGCCATAACCTGATAAAATTGCGATCTATAAAAGTTGTTATCAATTGGATAAATAATTATTCGCTTATTTTTACCAGTACCAGTAAAATGCGCGACTATTTTCTACACTAGTTATATGGGTAACCAATGATACGTTTAACTGAAATTAAATTGCCGTTAAATCATGAACCAGAAGCACTAAGTACTGCAATAACGACAAAACTAAAAATTTCTGCTGAGCAAATGGGATCATTTGTTGTGTTTAAACGTGGTTACGATGCTCGTAATAAAAGAAATATCCAATTAATTTATACCTTAGACGTGACACTAAATGACCCTGAATTAACCACGCAGTTACTTAGTCAGTTTGAAACCGATCAACATGTTAAACCAACACCAGATACCAGTTATAAATACGTTGTCCACGCACCAACAGATTTAACTGAACGCCCAATTGTTATAGGTTTTGGTCCTTGTGGACTCATGGCGGGTCTTACTTTAGCGCAAATGGGTTTTAAACCGATTATCATTGAACGCGGCAACGAAGTAAGACAAAGAACCAAAGATACTTTTGGTTTTTGGCGTCAACGTAAACTTAACACAGAATCTAACGTGCAATTTGGTGAAGGCGGCGCAGGCACATTTTCAGACGGAAAGTTATACAGCCAAGTTAAAGATCCAAATCATTATGGCCGCAAAGTCATGACTGAATTTGTTAAAGCTGGCGCGCCAGATGAGATATTATTTGTCAGTAAACCGCACATTGGTACTTATAAATTAGTCAGCATGGTTGAAAAAATGCGTGCTGAGATCATCGAACTTGGCGGTGAGATTCGTTTTGGTACTCGCGTAGACGACATTCATATTACTGACGAACAGATCACTGGCGTTACTTTAAACACAGGTGAAATACTCAATACAAATCATCTTGTATTAGCGGTTGGACACAGCGCCCGTGATACGTTCCAAATGATCTACGACAAAGGCATTTATGTTGAAGCAAAACCTTTCTCTATTGGTTTTAGAATTGAACATAAACAATCCGCAATTGACCAAGCCCGTTTTGGTGATAACGCTGGTAACGAAATTTTAGGCGCTGCGGATTACAAGCTAGTTCATCATTGTAAAAATGGCCGTTCTGTTTACAGTTTTTGTATGTGTCCGGGCGGCACTGTGGTTGCGGCAACGTCTGAAGAAAACCGCGTAGTCACCAATGGCATGAGCCAATACTCAAGAAATGAACGTAACGCCAACAGCGCTATTGTTGTAGGTATAGACCCAGAGCGAGATTACCCAAACCACCCTCTTGCCGGCATAGACTTGCAAAGAGAATTAGAGAGCTTAGCATTTGAACTAGGTGGCAGAGATTACAACGCTCCAGCGCAAACTATAGGTGATTTCTTAAAAGGTAAACCAGATTCAGAATTAGGTGATGTTAAACCATCATTCACACCGGGCATTACTCTCACAGACTTAAGCAAAGCATTACCTGACTTTGCCGTAGACGCCATACGTGAAGCAATCCCAGCGTTTAATAAAAAAATCCAAGGTTTTGCTTCTGAGGACGGATTATTAACAGGTGTAGAAACCAGAACATCATCACCTATCAGTATTAAACGTAATAAAGATTTCCAAAGCATAAACACCAAAGGTTTATTCCCTGCCGGCGAAGGCGCTGGATATGCAGGTGGGATATTATCAGCGGGGATAGACGGCATCAAAGTGGCAGAGGCTGTAGCTAAGTCGATGTTGAAGATAGATTAATATTAGCTAATAGCTAATAGCTAATAGCTAATAGCTAATAGCTAATATTAAGTCAGGTTAGATTTAGTCAAACTATATATTCATTCTGATAAACAAATTTTGCTGTCCGTTTATCAGAATTTTTAATGTTCAATTTCAGTTCAACAAATAAACTAAACGTTAATTGGTAAAGTCACCCAGTGACATTGTAAACATAATGCCAATATCAACACCGCCTTGTCGAATAAATGATTTTGCTGTAATTCCTATACCTAAATATTTACCAAAAGCCCCTGATATATGAACAGGAACTCCAAATCTCACTCAGTCTGATATATCACACACTTCATTAGGTAATATATAAAAAACTCAATGGATCACCAGTTACTTCAAAACAGTCACTTGCCCAAGTACCATTAGCCAAACCAAAACCAACTCCAGCTTCTAAGTAACCGTATCATCTAATCCTATTCCAGTTTTTGCTTTTGCTTTTGC
>NZ_JAHKPJ010000021.1:542386-546992 GCF_018860345.1 Psychrosphaera sp. F3M07
TTTGCTTTTAAGTCTCCATCTAAATATTCCTGAAATATAATCAGTTTTCCAAAATATGAGACAGGACGTCGAATAAGGGATGATTTTTCACATCATGGATGATGGGATGTCATCAAAACAGGGATGTTTTATTAGATGACCAAAGGACGAATATACATCCCGTTTTTGAAGATAAAACTGAATTGTATTGAAGATATGAATATTGATTAGGAGCGGCCTTTTTCGCCTACCTTTTTTGGCTGTTGAAAAAAGGTATAGTCTGGCACATGGATGTGCCAGCTTAGGTTGTGTCGGGAACTGACAACCTGCGCCGTCAAGGTGAAACCTTAGAGTTCATTTAAATTCGAAGTCACAGTAATAACATTAAACAAAAAGTCGCCTACCTTTTTGGCTGTTGAAAAAGGTAGGGTTCACTTCATGGATAAAGGGTTGTCATCAATACAGGGCTGTATTATTGATGACCGCCATGGATGTGCCAGCTTAGGTTGTGTCGGGAACTGACAACCTGCGCCGTCAAGGCGAAACCTTAGAGTTCATATAAATACGATTTAACAGCTATATCACCACGTAGAGAATGAAGCCGTCAGGCTACCCTTGCTAACCTCTATTTTTCTCTAATCGCGCCAACAACCCAGATGTATCCCAACGATTACCACCAAGAGCTTGTGCTTCTGAGTAAAACTGATCAACCAAAGCCGTAAGTGCTAAATGTGAGCCGTTTCTTCTGGCTTCATCTAAAGCTATGCCCAAGTCTTTACGCATCCAATCTATAGCAAAACCGTGCTCGTATTCCCCTTGCCACATGGTTTGATTACGATTTTCCATTTGCCAACTACCTGCTGCGCCTTTAGAGATAGTTTCAATCACCTCTGGACCATCTAATCCTGCTGAACGAGCAAAGTGTAAACCTTCTGCTAAACCTTGCACTACGCCTGCTATGCATATTTGATTAACCATTTTGGTTAATTGCCCTGCACCTACCTCACCTAAACGTTTTGAGAATTTAGCAAAGGCCGACATTATAGGCTCTGCTTTTTCATAGTCAGCAAGATCACCGCCAACCATTACGGTTAAAACGCCATTCTCAGCCCCCGCTTGACCACCTGAAACCGGTGCATCAATAAAACTCACGTTTTGTTGTTTGGCTTTTTCATATATTTCACGGGCTACATCGGCGGAGGTTGTTGTGTGATCTACAATTAACGTATTAGATTTAACACCTGCCAAAATACCAATTTCACCATACATAACTTGGCGTAAATCATCGTCGTTACCGACACAGACAAAAACAATTTCGCTGTCTTTTGCTGCATCTTTAGGGGTAATTGCTAAATAGCCATTAAATTCTGTTCGCCATTTTTCAGCTTTAGCTAAAGTGCGGTTATAAACGGTAACTTGATGACCAGCCTTAACTAAATGGCCAGCCATCGGATAACCCATAACGCCTAAACCAATAAAACTCACTTTCATTTTACTTTCCTAAATAATCAAACAATTAACGCGATTATTACACTGACATTGATTTAAATCTAATGGCTTCTGCTAAATTCAAATACACTAATGATGATGCTATAAGTTAAAACAAGGATTGATGTAAATGAAACCAATTAAATTAGCGGTATTTAGTACTAAGAGTTACGACAAAACCAGTTTAATGGCTGCTGCAACTAACAACATATCCATTACTTTTTTTGAAAACAGGTTAACGTCTCTCACCGCAAAACTAGCCGCAGGATTTGATGCTGTTTGTGTATTTGTAAATGACGAACTTAACCAAGATGTGTTATCTGAGTTAAAAGCAAATGGTGTGAAATTTATTGTTTTACGATGCGCAGGTTTTAATAACTTAGACTTGGAGGCATGCAAAGCACTTGGCATTCAATGTGCCCGTGTTCCAGCTTATAGTCCAGAAGCCGTTGCAGAACATACAGTTGCGCTTATGATGACTTTGAATAGGCATATACATAAAGCGTTTAACAGAACCAAAGAAGGCAATTTTAGTTTAGCTGGCTTATTGGGTTTTAATATTCATGGAAAAACCATAGGTATTATTGGGACAGGTAATATTGGTTTGGCCACAACCAAGATAATGAAAGGCTTTGGCGCTAACGTGATTGCTTTTGATCCTGTTCAAAATACGTCAAAACAGCAAGACATTGGTTTTACTTATACCGATTTAGATACCTTACTGACAACAGCAGATATCATTTCATTACACTGTCCTTTAAATCAATCAACTCATCATTTGCTTAATGATAAAAGTATTAGTTCAATGAAAGATGGAGTGATGATCATCAATACAAGTCGCGGTGGACTGGTAGATACAGCGAGTTTAATAAAACATTTGAAATCTGGCAAAATCGGCCATTTGGCTTTAGATGTGTACGAACAGGAAAGTGAGTTATTTTTTGAAGATCATTCCGAGTCCATTATTCAAGATGACATTTTTCAGCGTTTGCTTACTTTCCCTAATGTGATCATTACTGGTCATCAAGGATTCTTCACTGGTGAAGCATTAACACAAATCGCTAAAACGACCATTACTAACCTGACCTTGTTTGCTGAATCGAAGATAAATCACAATGAAATAACTTAATAGCATGTTGAAGATATAAAATTATTCTCGCGTTATTGGTGAACATTAACGCATTAAGATTAAAACTATCCTAAACTAAAAAAAAGTTGCACTATAGACTAATCCGACCACTTGATTCACTAAATGAGTAAATTCAAATCATGCATCAATATAAAGCCCCTATCGATAACATTAAATTCTTGATCGACGACGTATTCAAATTTGAAAAACATTATGCCTCATTCCCTTCTTACGAAGATGCTTCTCCAGATATGGTCGACGCCATATTACAGGAGTGTGCTAAGTATTGTGAAAACGAGCTATCTCCTATCAACCAGTCAGGTGATAAAGAAGGTTGTAAATTTAAAGATGGTGATGTCACCACACCAAGTGGATTTAAAGAAGCCTACAACATGTATGTGGAAGGTGGTTGGCAAGGTCTTTCTTTTGATACCGAATACGGTGGTCAAGGTCTCCCTCAATCATTAGGGCTTATCAAGTCTGAAATGATGGGTTCAGCTAACTGGTCGTTTGGCATGTACCCAGGCTTAAGTTTAGGGGCAATGAATACCATCATTACTCATGGTACTGAACAACAAAAACAAACTTATTTACCTAAATTAACCGAAGGCACTTGGTCAGGCACTATGTGTTTAACCGAGGCTCAATGTGGCACTGACTTAGGTCAAGTAAGAACTAAAGCTGTCCCTAACGATGACGGTAGTTTTGCCATTACTGGCAGTAAAATATTCATCTCTGCCGGTGAACATGACTTAACAGAAAACATCATTCATATCGTATTAGCACGTTTACCCAACGCACCAAGTGGTACGCGCGGTATTTCATTGTTTATCGTTCCTAAATTTAATGTTGGCGAAAACAACGAACTATTAGAACGTAACCCAGTTGTATGTGGTTCGATTGAAGACAAAATGGGCATCAAAGCTTCCGCCACTGCCGTACTTAACTTTGATGGCGCTAAAGGCTTTTTGATTGGACCTGAAAATAAAGGCCTTGAATGCATGTTCACCTTTATGAATACAGCAAGATTGGGTACTGCATTACAAGGCGTATGTGCCGCTGAAAACGCTTATCAATCAAGTTTGGCTTATGCCAAAGACAGATTATCTATGCGTTCATTGTCTGGTAAAAAATACCCAGAAAAAGTCGCAGATCCTATTATCGTACACCCAGATGTTAGACGTATGTTGTTAACACAAAAAGCCATTGTTGAAGGTGGTAGAGCAATGATCTATTACACTGGATTATTTGCCGACCAATTTATTAATGGCGCAACAGAAGAAGTTAGACAAAAAGGAGATGATAAACTTGGTTTATTAACCCCTATTGCCAAAGCCTTTTTAACTGAGCTTGGTTTTGAGTCTTCTAATCTTGGTATGCAAATATTTGGCGGTCACGGTTATATTAAAGAATGGGGCATGGAGCAAAACTTACGTGATGTTCGTATATCCAGCTTGTATGAAGGTACTACCGGTATTCAAGCTCTGGACTTGTTAGGCCGTAAAGTAATGTTAGACCGTGGGAAGCAGCTTTCCTTGTTTATAAAAGAGATCTTATCTTATTGCAAAGATAAAAGTGTTGTTTCAAACAATCCGCAAAAAAAACAAATGAACAAATTTATTGTTCCGTTAGCCAAAGAAGCCGCAAAGTGGCAGTTATATATTTATAGGATCATGTTAAAAGTGCGTAAAGATCGGGATATGGTTGGCGCTGCTTCTGTTGATTTCTTAATGTATTCTGGTTACATCACTATGGCTTATATGTGGGCAAAAATGGCACAGACCGCTTATGAGAAAATTGAACAAGGTGAAGGTGACTTAGAGTTTTATCGTTCTAAAATTAAAACCGCTCGTTTTTATTACGAACGAATCCTGCCAAGAATCGACACTCACAGTAAATTAATGATGACTAGTCCTGCCTCGTTAATGAGAATCAACGAAGATCAGTTTTAGTCGTTAGCTTATCCACTTTGTTTTAAGCTAAAATTCATAAAATAAAAAAGGTCATTAA
>NZ_JAHKPJ010000021.1:547090-668276 GCF_018860345.1 Psychrosphaera sp. F3M07
TTAATGACCTTTTTTATTTTGCAGTTAAAGACTATCTACTCGAAACACGTTTCTCGTTTTTACGTTTCTATTAACCAAATAACCAATTAACCGCTATCCATGCACTGCTATTTTAAATAACTGAGTGCCTACCTGCACAGCAGCGGAGGGATAATGTAATATAACCGTTCCCGAATCTGGCGCTTTTACGTCAACAATAGCGTGCTTAGTATCAAATTCTAACGAGTTTAATACTCTTGCTATCACCTGGCCTTTGGCTACTTTGTCACCCGCTTTTACTAAATATTCCACCATACCGGCATGTTTGGAAAACAAAGTTTTATAGTTCTTTAACAAGGTTGTTGTGATATCTACAGGTTCAACGCCAACAAAACCTTCAACTAAATGATGTTGTTGTAAATAATTTAATATGCCTGCGCTGTCACTTAACGCTTGGGTTAAACAGATATTTTCCTGCGATCCTAGTTCAATGGTAAAAGCACTGACTTTGTATTTAAGCTCAATATCTCTGTCCGCTAATAACTCAGTTAAATGTACCCAAGGGGTAAAACTCGCTTCGTCTAATGCGCCTGCAAATTTAGGTGGGATAGAGATTATGTTTTCAATGTTAAACGCAGTGGCTTGTTCTGCCAAAAACTCTGGACTGTAAATATGCCTTGTTGATGATGGACCTGTATGTAGGTCCAAAACAATATCCGCATCCACTGCGATTTCTTGTAATGTTGTATTTAAAAACTGAGCTGTATTAACCCCCCAATCTTTATCTAATTTTGAACCTAATTTTTGTTTTAAAAATGTCTTAAACGAACGAACTAATTTTGTTTCTGAGCCGCTTTTGATTAAATCAATTTGCGCTTGCTCTAGGGATCCCACAAAACTAACAACGTCTTTTTCATCGTAATGATAAAAACGATTCCAGTTATTGCCTGTTGTTGCGTCATATCTACCTTGTAGATATTCACCCGCACGCTGCGTTCGGCCAAATGGATTACAATTTGGCACAAGTGTGAATTCAGCAAATAAGGTTAGTTTTTTAAGTTGTTCTATTAAACGAAAGATCACCGCACTACCCTGCATTTCTGCAGCGTGTACGGCGCTCTGTATATAGACTTTAGGTATAGGCTTGTTACCAGATTCCGCCGCCTTTGCTTTATTAACAATGCTTTTATCAAAAATGCGGTAAACCGGTATGCCTATTTCTTGTCCGGCAATATCTTGATTTAATGTGACTAAATCTTTCTCTACGACAACCATTATATATCCTTATTCAGCTCAATTAAGCTGGAAATAAATAGTCGTGTATTTGACGAACAATATCCTTGGCATTTTCTTGTTTCACCAAGAAACAAACATTATGTTCACTAGCACCATGACAAATAAGACGTAGTTTATCTTCCCCAATAGATGAGAAAATTCGACCTGCGCCCCCTTTGTTATCATCATGTTCAACGTGATTACCAATCACGGCGACTAACGCCAGATCAGACTCAACGTTTACATCACAAAATGAACTTAAATCATTAACACAAGCGTCCAATAATGCGGCAACAGGTGTATTAGGTGGGTTATCAATTGTTAACGCTACTGATATTTCTGAGGTAGTGATCAAATCAACCGACAATTTATGTTTTGCTAAAATCGCAAATACACGCGCTAAAAAACCCGTAGCGTGTAACATTTCAGGGCTTTTAACAGTTAATAAGGTTTGTTCGTTTCTAAGGGCTACCGCTCTATATGCTGGACGATAATCAACATCTTTGGAAATCCAAGTGCCGCCCGCATCCGGTTCTAAACTAGAACCAACAAATACTTTTACGCCACTTCTAATCGCTGGAATAAGCGTTGCTGGGTGCAAAATTTTAGCGCCAAAGGTTGCCATTTCAGCAGCTTCATCAAAACTAATTTCACTGATTGGACGTGCCTTATCTGTGATCCTAGGATCCGTTGTATAAATGCCGGTAACGTCAGTCCAAATTTGCAATGCAAACGCATCCACAGCTTCAGCAAATAAAGCCGCGCTGTAATCTGAGCCACCACGACCTAAAGTTGTGGTATTTCCAAAGTTATCTTGACCAATAAAGCCTTGAGTTATAACAACTTTAGTATCTAATAAAGGTTTCAATATTTGTTCGGCTTGTTTTTTTGTTGCCTCTAATTGCGGCTCAGCTTTAGCAAATGACGAGTCTGTTTTTAATACCTGACGTCCATCAAATGCCGTCGCAAGTGATTCACCAGAAACTTGGTTAATTACTTCTGCAAACAGTACGCTAGACATACGCTCACCAAAAGACAATAACTCATCTTTAAGTTTGGTTGAGGTAACAAGTAATGGGTGTAATGCTATTTCTGCTAACTGCTCAAGTAGTTGACTGATCACCGCTTCCACTTTAATAGGACGGCCTAAATCATTTAAAATGGCATTTTCAATATTTCGTATTTGTTGTAAAACACTTTCTTTTTCATTACTGCTTAATACTTCATTACCAAGTTTAACTAATAAATTAGTGACACCTGCTGAGGCTGAGACAACAACTAAACGAATATCGGGATTATTAATGATGATTTTTGCGCATCGGCTCATTGCTGCAAAGTTAGCAACGCTAGTACCGCCAAATTTGGCAACGATGGTAGAATTATTTGATTGAGACATTTAAGTCTTTCCTTAATATATTTTTAGTAACTATTAAGGGGAACGCGGCATACATAGGACTGACTTATTACTCTATCTATGGAGATAAATTAAAAGAAAACTTTTACATGCCAGAAGCTCTCCACCTTAATAACATGCACCTAATATGGTGCGGGCTATTAAATCTTAGGTGACAACTGCAGGGATTCAGCCCAAGCAGCCGGAACGTCTAATACTCAAAATTAGAAATTCCTCGGCGTTAGTTCCCATCATTAATCGTCATTGAAATTTGAGTTTCTCGGATTAACTACCTGACTAACGCTCCTCTTCCGGTACAGACCAATAAAGGCCTGTGGTTATACGTTTCGTATATAAAACAATATAACTAGGTAACAACTTAACAAAATTGCTACGGGCGCTATTAAACAAGAAATTAGAGTAAAAAGTCAATAAATCATTTCATACAGAGTAAAAAAATTAACTTATTGTATTTTTATGTTATAAAACCGATAGATATATTGGTAAATGATTATAGATATTTGAGCTAATCATTACTTAACCAGTACCTTTCCGCCTATAATTTTAATGGCAGGTACACCACGGATCATAGTTTCTCGGCCAAACTGACTTTCACAACTAGGACATATTCCTAATTGTTCAGTAAAGTTTTTGGTTATGCGCTCAATAAAACATTTAACTAAAGAGCCGGTGCCACCTTTTTTATACTGCAACAATTTAAACCGGCACTTATTACAGTACACAGTGACAGATTTATTGGGCGCTTTCGATTTAGGTTTGGCCATAATTCAAACTATTTATCATAAAAAAATAATTGTAAAAACAAAGAATAAATTCACATCACTTTATATTTAAAATAGTTGCAAATACAGCTTCAATATCTATTATTAAATAGATATTGAATTAAATGACAAAACTCAATATTACTCCCTGTATTTATTATTAAATTTTCTTTTTATGGTGTATGAATAACTTAATGCTTTGTTAAAGCAATGGAATTCAACAAGCCGGTTGTTTTAAAGGTGAATATCTCCCTATGTTATTTATACGCAGAAACTTTTTTCTTTATTTACTGTTTGCGCTTTGTATATTTCAAATTAATGCCAAAGCCCCAGAAAATAGTAGGAATGCGGGTGAAATTAACATTTTATTCGCCAGTGACATGAATGAAATCAGTTCTGTTAAAAAAGGAGGATATGCCTCTGTTGCTTATATGTTAAAACAACAACGTGAAAAAACGACCCCGTTATTTTTCTTTTTTGGTGGAGGAAGTATTGGTCCTAGTTTGTTGTCTTCATTTGACAGAGGTTCACACATCATTGATTTACTCAACGCCATTGAGCCGGACGTGATGTCAATTTCGAAAAGAGATTTTAGCTTTTTTGAAGATGAGTTATCGCTCAGATCATACGAAGCCGCATTTCCATTTATTGCCACAAATATAATAGAATCAGAAACTAAACAACCATTAGACGGCCTGTTTAAATCTGTGGTTACCCAACAAGGTAACTATACGATTGGTGTTTTAAGTACCCTATCTGATAACGCCATAACAGAATATAATTTAAAACGTATAACCATTACAGACAAACAAAAAGCAATTATTACAGAAGCAAAAAAGTTAAGAGATAAAAATGTCGACTTAATCGTTTTAATTAATTCAAGCCGCAATAATGATGTGTTCCCGTTATTAATGGATAACACGGTGGATTTTATTTTTCAAAAAGACAGTCTAGCCTTAACAAGTAATCGTATTATCCCCCAACACCCTCGTCATATCTTTATTCGAGAAGAAGATCAATTTGCCCTAATTAATATCTCTGGCATCGACAAAAAAAACCAAGACTTAATCAAAGTTGATACTCAGTTTTATTCATATACAGATTTAGATAAAGAATCGAATATGCAAAAGTTAGTTGAACGCTACCAAGAACGTTTATCTACTTTATTAGACGAAGTTATTGGAATTACTAGAACGCCAATCAATACACAAAGAACCTTAGTGAGAAGTAAAGAAAATAACTTTGCTAACTTTGTCGCTGATGCATTAAAAGAGTATACCGAAGCGGATATCGGGATTGTCAATGGTGGCTCTATTAGAGGTGAAAACGTTTATGTTAAAAATCAAAATATCACGCGGCGTCACATTATTTCAGAGTTACCTTACCGCAATCGGATTTTAGTTTTGCAGATCAGTGGTATTCAAATACGTGAAGCAATAGAAAATGGCTTAACAGGCATAGACAAAGCACTTGGTAAATTCTTGCAAGTATCCGGCCTACAAGTCACTTACGACCGTCAATTACCAATCAATGAAAGAGTGATATCAATTAAACATAATGGCGAAAAGTTAGTGAACAATAAAATATACAAAGTGGCTATGTCTGACTATTTAGCCAGTGGTGGTGATGATTTCACTATGTGGCAAGGTGCACAAAACTTTGTGTATAGAAATCCAAATGACATGTTAATTTCTGATATTGTTATTAATTACATCCGCAAAAAAGGCAAAATAGCGCCTAAGACTGAAAACCGCCTAATTGACTTAACAGAACCGAAATATTAAGTGAGATTATGAATCAAATCAGCAACAGAAACTCACTGGCTTTTTTAGTCTCCACGGCTTTTATTATCATTATAGTAATAACGGCCTTTAGCTCAATATTGGGTTATGAAAGATTAAATAACTTTAATAACATTTTAACCGACATCACCAGTAATTCATTACCGCAAGCGGCTCAAGCTGGTGAACTAAATAGTGCTCTTAAAGAAATTTTATACTTAACTGAAAGACTTACTATTGCCAATAATCTTGCCTCACGTCGCATCACAATAGAGAAGTTACAAAAACAAGAAGCCCATTTGATTACCTTAATTGATAAATTTGAAGGTGCCGTCCATTTAAACAACCAACTTAAAACCGTTAGAATGGAGTTAGCCGAGTTAGACAAGCTAGTATTAAATCGTCTGCATAACTCGCAAAAAATCCATGATTTAAATGACACTATCTACAACCTAAATGACCAGATAGTGACGAATTTAAATCAACAAAAAACCTCCAAAGATATCGAAAAAAGCTTAATGCTGTTGATTCAAAGTACAACGTTAAGACATAAGGCAGAAAGTAGCGACAGGTTACAAACCGTAAGACAAATAGCAAAAGAAGTGAATAATAAACTTAACAACATTTTACTGAATACAGAGGTGCTTGAGCCTCAAATAGGCAAAGTCACTATTGGTCAAATAAACACATTAAAAACTTTATTATTTGACGATCCAGGTTGGTATAACTTAAAAATAGAACAACTACAAATTGCAGGGAGAGTAAGAGGTAGAGGTAACTTTTTACATAACCTAATCGTTGATATCAATACGTTATCAGAAGCTAAATTTTATGACATAAACAAAAATATCATTGAAAAAGCTCAAAATGCCGCTAATCAAGTGTCTCAACAAGTGATTTGGGTTATTGGTTTGAGTATTACACTGTTAATTTTAATGTCCGCCACTATCTATGTTATCAAAGTTAAAATTGTTGCTCGGATATTAAACTTGAACAACAGTGTAATAAAACGCATTCAATCGCAAGAAGCGCACATCAATACTTCAGGGAAAGACGAAATAAGCCATTTAGCACAGTCGTTTGTTTATTTTTCTGAAAAAGTTGAAGAACAAAAGCAGCAATTACAAACCTTATCCTTAACCGATGTATTAACCAACTTACCGAACAGAAGAGCGTTAGACGAACGGTTAGAACACGATGTGCATACCGCCAAAAGAAGCCAAACGTCACTTTCTGTCATCATATTAGATATTGACTATTTTAAACTTTATAACGATTTTTATGGCCATATAGCGGGCGATGAATGTTTACAAAATGTAGCTGGCGCACTTAAAAACATCCAACAACGTGATAGTGATTTTATTGCTAGGTATGGGGGTGAAGAATTTGTAATGTTGCTGCCTCAAACCGATAAAGAAGGTGCGATTAAAGTAGCCAAAAGAGTCAAAGAGTTATTAGATATTTTGAACATTCCTCATCAGAAAAGTCTGGTTGCCGATCATGTTACGGTTAGCTTAGGCATAGCCACATTCTCAAATAAAGATATTTCTACTGTTTACAAGATACTCAACAGAGCAGATGAAGCCTTATATAAAGCGAAAGATAGTGGTAGAAACACCTACGTTCACACCGATGATATAACAAATATTGACGTGAATATTTAGACATGTCCCTAAGATATCACCGGATACCTTAGGGTGTGTATAGTGTTATAAAGGGTTAATTATTTTCTAGCAACTAAATGAACCGCACTGGTGGAACGCTCTAAAAATGCCCCTTCACAATAACCTAAATAATATAACCATAATCGTTTAAACTTTTCGTCATATCCTAAGGTTTGTAATTCATTCCACGAACTTAAAAAACTATCTCGCCAATGCGCTAATGTCTTCGCATAATCAAGGCCAATATCATCAATAGACTCAATCACCATATTGCTATGCTTAGTCATATGTTCACTTAAGGTATTAATTGAAGGTAAAAAACCGCCAGGAAATATATAGCGCTGGATAAAATCCACATTATTTTTGTAATAATCAAAACGTTGATCTGAAATGGTAATGGATTGGATCAGTAACTTGCCGCCCTTTTTCAATCTGTCATTGCATATCTGGAAGAAGCTAGGCAGATACTCATAACCAACCGCTTCAATCATTTCAACAGAAACAACTTTGTCATATTCACCTTCCAGTTCACGATAGTCCTTTTTCAGTAACGTTATTTGATCTGTTAAGCCTAAAGACTCAATACGTGCTTTAGCATATTTGTGTTGCTCTTCTGATATGGTGGTGGTGGTTACATGACAACCATAATTCTGGGCCGCAAATATAGCCAATCCACCCCACCCTGAACCAATTTCTAATAAAGTATCAGATTCATTCAAATCTAAACGTTGGCATATAGTGTGTAGTTTATGGATTTGAGCATCAGACAAACTTGCACCTTGATCTGGATAAATAGCTGATGAATACATCATTTCAGGATCTAAAAAACGGGTGTATAACTCATTACCTAAATCATAATGAGCCAAAATATTTTTCTTGGACCCAGACTGGTTGTTACGATTTAACTTATGAATGATAGAATTTTTGAATTTAGACAGCCAAGATTTTTTGCTTTCAATTTGATCGGTCTGTTCTTGTGCTTTGGCAAATATTCGTATTAGGTTGGTAAGGTCAGGTGTACTCCATTTACCTTCAATAAATGCCTCTGCAGCACCAATACTGCCACCTTTAATGAAATCTCGGAAAACACTTATATCATGAACATACATTTTAGCTTTAGGGCCTGTACCTTCATGAATTTGAGGGAAGAAGCTATGCTGGCCTGACTCAATTACTTCAATTTGCCCGTAGTCTATTTTGTCAAAAACAGATAAAACCATTTTTCGACATTTTTGGTCAAACCAAGTCATTAGTTTTTTATTCTTAACCGTTACAACTTGTTCCATAGGATATTCCTTACTTCCAACTAATTTTTATTATTCTGATAACTTACAAAAGGGACTCGTTTTACAAACAGTTTTAATGCTTGCCAATAGATTAAAACAACAATTTTTAACGTCATTACTGGAAAAGCTAATAATACTTTTAGTAACTCAGTTTTCGTCATTTTCTTCTTTTTCAATGACAAGGTTGCATCAAAAATTTTGCTGCTCGTATCGTCTTTTTTATCATCACTCGTTTTATGATTTTCTATATGAACCAGCAAACCATCACTGTTTGAATTTGGCGCTTTCACTTTCCAAATATAATTCATATCTAGATCCATAAATGGCGATACATGAAATACTTTTTCTGTTATCTGCTTTTTATTTAACCCGCTATCTAAGTTAACCAGGTAGTAATGGCGTTGATTCCAAGGTGTGTTACTTACCTCAGCTAACATATATTTAATGTCGCCATTAGCGTGATAACAAAAGTAAAAATTGGCCGGACTAAAATACAATCCTAAACAACGTACCTGCGTTAACATCACTACCTTTTCAATTGGCTCATGGCCATTAAGTAATTTAACTTTATCAGTAATACGTTGTTTTAATGGAATAAGATCAGTTTTATTTGTATTTTTTAAGTAATCTTTTTGATTAAACCTTAATGGGTAATACCAACGTGTACCCAAAACACCGGCGTTAAAGTCAGGTTTAGACACTTCATCTACATCTAACGCCATCATATACAATGAATAACCAAACCGATTTATCGCTGGTTGGTAACGTTGATGTCTAATTTGACCTACATAAATACAACTTTGCATAATTTAATGGCTATTTTTCATTTAAATAACAATCAAACCGAGCCGCAACTTCAACGGCACTGCGAACGCCATCTTCGTGGAAACCGTTATACCAATATGCTCCGGCAAAATGGGTATGTTGCTGGCCACAAATCTTATTTCTTTGTTGCTGTGCCTTTATTGAAGCAATGGTGAATACAGGATGTTGGTAAGTAAACTCTCTTAATACTTTGGTAGGATCTATGTCATATTTTTGATTAAGCGTGACGCAAAAAGTATGTTCGGTATCTAGCCCTTGTAAAATGTTCATGTTGTAAGTCACACTCGCCGGTTTCATTCGGTTATCCGTAAGTTGATAATTCCAACTCGCCCATGCCATTTTACGTTTTGGTAAAAGATTAATGTCAGTATGTAATATTACTGAATTATCACTGTAAGTCATGGCCGATAATATGTCCGTTTCATCTTTATTCGCATCACCGAGTAAATACAGAGCTTGATCAGAATGACAGGCAATAACAACGTCATCAAACGTCTGAATGGTATTATCCAAGAAATGAAGTTGCACAACACCGCTGTCACGTGTGATGGATTCAATCTCAGCATTGACCACTATGTTGTCTTTAAAAGGTTCGCACAATGGCGCTAAATAGCTTCGAGAACCGTTAGGTATAACAAACCACTGAGGTCGGTCAGCAATATTTAATAAGCCATGATTATTAAAAAACTGAACAAAAAACCTAAATTGAAAACGTGACATTTGTTCCAATGAACTTGACCAAATTGCTGCGCCCATAGGTAAAATATAATGTTCTGAAAAGTAACCACTAAAATTATTGTCTTGTAAAAACTCACCTAGAGTGTATTCCTCAACAAAACTTTGGTGTTTATATATTGATTTACATAACTTGTTAAAACGTAATATTTCTTTAATTAATAACCAAAATCTAGGGTTAAATATATTTCGACGTTGTGCAAACAAGGTGTTTAGATTATGACCATTATATTCAAGTTTGGTTTGACAATTATGGACTGAAAAACTCATTTCAGTTTCTTGCTTTTTTATGCCTATCTCATCCAATAAAGCCAAAAAGTTAGGATACGTTCTGTCATTAAAAACGATAAATCCAGTATCAATAGCAAACGGTTCACCTGCGACTTCAACATCTACGGTTGCAGTATGCCCACCAATTTGTGGTGCTTTTTCAAATACGGTGACTTTATGTTTTTTTGATAACAAATACGCAGCAGTTAAACCGGATACCCCAGAACCTATAATGGCAATATTCTTCATTTTATTGTTTCTCTCGAATTAGTGTCTTTCAAAATAATGTGTTGCCAAACTTTTCTAGGTAAAAGCGACATGAGTTTTAATGTCAAAGTTAAGCGTTTTGGGAAATGCAGATAAGCCTTGCGAGCTTTAATGCCATTAAATATTCTGGCAGCCGCATCGTCCGAATCGATGATAAATGGCATATTGAAATGGTTAACCGCCGTTAATGGAGTACGGACAAAACCTGGATGCACTAAAGTCACGTCTATTTGATGATCAACTAGATCCAATCTAAGACTATTGGCTAAATAATCCATCCCTGCTTTAGAGGCTCCATAAGCCTCAGCTTGAGGAAATGGTACTATGGTGGCACTTGAGCTTATAAATACGACTTGCCCGCCCTTTTTAACTTTAGGTAAAAAGTGCTTAATTAACTTCCCTAAGGAGACTAAGTTGGTATTGATAATGTCTTCAAAAAGGTCTGAATCAAACGCCATTGGATTGGTGATGTAACGACAGTCACCCGCGTTTAAGATCAGTATATCTAAATCGTCGACCTGCGCGGCTGCCAATTCGATATCATTTTCATTGTTAACGTCAAACGCTAATCCTAATTGAGTAATACTTTGTAACTGGGATAACTTTTCTTGATTTCGCCCGCATGCGGTAACACGGTAGTTCTCATTTGCGTAATGATTAACTAAAGCTTCACCAATTCCAGAGGTCGCTCCGGTGATTAATACATTAAGAGAATTATGCATTAGCCGCTCGATTTTTTATCCATGTGATTAGACGTCCAATGACCGGCAGCCTTTGGTATAACATCTCACCAAGGTCTATATAATCTCTGTGATAAATAACCTTGTTATCAAATGACTTTAATTGTGAGCTGCCCGACACCGTGATTTTTTTACCACTATTTAAGTGTTTGTGTTGGTAAACCATTTGCCAGTAAATAGCAGCTTCGGTCTGTTTTTCAATGACATGATTAATACGAAACTGACACGAGCTAACATTTTGATATAAACCTTCAAAATATTTACTTAACTCTGAAAATCCATGTAATTCATGCATAGGATCTTTAAAGTTAATGTTTTTGTGGTAAATCGTACTAAGTAAATGCAGGTTATTAGTAGACAATTGTTGGTAAACATCAACAAAGTTAGCCAACCACTCAGAATGTATATTTAGAGACGGTTCACTGTCAAAACCTGTTTTAATATCGTTAGTCATACTTTAACCACCTCTTTTCCAATTTATTCAGCAACATTAATTATTTATAAAAAGTTAATGCTGCTTCCCTAGCCTCTTTATGATCAACGATTGCTGGCCAATACACATCTAAATTATGTTTGTTTATATAATTATGCGGAAAGTGAATTTCTTTCACCGGGACTTCGCTTAACTCTGGTAAATATTTACGTATGAACTCGCCATTTGGATCAAATCGTTTGCTTTGTAATATTGGATTAAAGATCCTGAAATAAGGTTGAGCATCACAACCTGTGCTGGCAGCCCACTGCCAGCCACCATTGTTGGCAGCTAAATCCCCGTCTATTAAGTGTTGCATAAAGTATTTTTCGCCTTCACGCCAATCAATTAATAAATGTTTGGTTAAAAAGCTAGCTACCACCATACGTAAACGATTATGCATCCAGCCAGTTTGATTTAATTGCCTCATTGCCGCATCGACAAGAGGATAGCCCGTTTTACCTTCGCACCATGCAATAAATAACGTCTGTTTAAATGGCCATTTTGTGGTTTGATACTTCTCACTAAAACATTGATGTTTACATAACCTTGGATTATGAAAAATCAAATGCCGATAGAAATCGCGCCAAATGAGCTCGTTGACCCAAGTAAACAATGGCAAGTCTGGAGACATTAAAATATCTGGATGTTTGTTCAATATTAATCGTAATAAATATCTTGGGCTGATAGCGCCAATCGCTAAATATGGAGATAAACCGGATGTTGCTTTGATAGCAGGAAAGTCACGTTCTTCGCCATAATAAGATAATTTGTCATGAATAAAATCAGGCACAACTTGCTGTTCCACTATATTTACCAAGGGCCAAGCCGCTGATTCGGACTTAATATTAGACTCTAAGTTAGCTTCTATAGCGGGGGATTGTTTTTCCACATCTGAGGTGATTAATTTATGAAAATAATCAAAACCATAATCTCGGATATATTTTAGCCAAGCCCGTTTAAATGGCGTGAATACCTTAAACATCTCTCCATTTTGAGTAAGAATTTTACCTTTAGGAACAATAACGTCAGACTCGAACAAGGTTAAATTGATCCCCAACTCAACACATTGTTGATCCCTAGCCTGTTCATTAACTTCTAGCTCTTGGTTAGCAACAACTTCATTAATACCATTTTCTGTGACTAAATTAGTTAAATAAGCTATTTGCTGCTCAAAATCATCAACTTCAACCACCTGTAAATCGATATTGAGCTGTCTAAGTTGGTGAGACAACAAATTAACATGTCGTTTTATTAAATCTATTTTTATGGCGGACCAATCATGTTTTTGCCATTGTTTCTCGGAGATAAAAAAAATGGCTTTTGCCATTTCGCCATCTACTTTGGCGTAATTCGGCACAATTGGCGCTGAGGTCGCTTGATTAGCTGGACTATTAATAAAATACTGTAACGCTGGATTGTCATGCGTTCTTAAATCATTTCTAAACCACAAAATCACAAAAACACCTCTTGCAGCTATATTAATAGCTGCTTAGTTAAATATAAGAAGATTAAATATAAAAATATCAGACAGTTAGTCGATAAAACTAATAGCCGTATCTCAGCTTTAAATCAGCAGGATAAGGGTCTAAATAGGTTTGTTCAGCGAGGTACTCATTAGGATGTTCCAATAAGTAATGTTTGATTAACGCCAATGGAACCATTAATGGCATCACTCCTTGACGATATTCGTCAATTACATTAGTAAGTTCTTTACGTTGATCGTCATTTATATGTTTAGAAAAATACCCTTGTATGTGTTGCAACGTATTTGTGTGAGACTTACGGGTGGCTTTAATTTTTAACGCGTCCATTAAACCACTAATATATTCAGCTGCGATGACTTCAACATCTAACTCAGACTCAGCCAACAAGCGCCCTAATTTTTTATATTCCACTATGTTATGACTCATCAAAGCGTATTTGTGTTGGCTATGAAATGTCATTAATTTATGTTTGGTTACGCCACTGGCTACTAAGTTTTGCCAGCGTTTGTAGGTATAAATACGCGCCACAAAGTTTTCACGAATAATTGGATCGTTTAATCGACCATTTTCTTCACAAGGTAATAATGGATTGGCTTTCATTATCTCGTTTGAGAAGATGCCTATTCCATCCGACTTTAACGAATTACCTTCTGGTGAGTATATTTTTACTCTTTCCATGCCACAGGTTGGGCTGTTTGCACAAAATACATATCCCACCATGTCGTCGGTTAATTTAGCTACTTTTTTACCGTACTCTTTAAGTGGTTCAGTCACATCACCAGTGCCATCAGGACGGGAAACGATGATCATATCATCTTGTTTAATTTGCCTAATAGTTGGACGTGGGATTGGCATACCAATCGCTACTTCAGGACAAAACATCTTATATGTAACGTACTTGCCAAGTTCGTGATTACAAAAGTTAGATGGTTTATTGCTGGCGTCATATCTCACTTTCTCACCGGTTAAACATGCACTGATGCCTACATTTAACTCATCTTTACTAAATACTGATTTATTCATACCAACTCCTAATAAATGAATGAGCCAATTGGGTTTAATAATTTATTAATGCCTTGAGTGAAATGTAACGAGTCACTCACCACGGTGTAACATAAACAGCCTTGTTCAGACACAGGTTGATGTTGATGATTGCCATCTAAAACGATAAAGTCACCAGGAACATATTCGCCCATATCATCTTTAAAGTTACCTTCTAATAATAAGGTAATTTCATATCCGTTGTGGGTGTGTTCAGGAATACCACCGCCCGCTTCAATACGTAATAAGCTTGAATGTATATGACCTTCATCAAGTAAAATCCGAGAGCGACTCAACTTACCTATTTGAGCAGGTTTACCAAGCTCCATGTGTTTCATCACATTGGGTAATTTATAGGTAACGCCCCTGAACGTAACCGCTACTGGTTTATTATCTGGGATCACCTCAGGCTCAGGTTGTGTTTGAGTAATATCATTAATCAAAGCGTCAACATCAAAACCAAACTCAGCATCATCAACGTTGGTTTGAGAAAAACTTAACTTAGCTTCATGTTTGGTTAATTCAGCTATTTGTTCACTGCATTGTTTGCACATATCAGAATGTATTTTTATACCTGCAGAAATAGAAGCCGGTAACTCACCATTTACGTGTTGTATTAATAAATTTAGTTTAGGGTGGTGGTTAATCATTCTTTTTCTCCCAAATGTTCTTTCAGCTTACTTAACGCCAACCTCAACCTGGACTTTACCGTTCCTAGAGGTAAATCAAGGTGTTGTGCCAACTGCTCTTGAGACATTTCCATAAAATAATAAGCTTGAATTACTTCTTGCTGGTTTTTAGGTAATTTATCAATTACCGCTAGAATATTTTTCTGTTCTATATGGTCTGAGAAAGGTTCGTCTTCTATGGCTTGATCTTCTATCATAGGCCATATGTCTTCACTCAAATTATCTTCTTTATTGGATTGCAACTTACGCAGAATATCAAAGGTGACATTACGCATAATGGTAAACACCCAAGTAGTAGGTGCACCTTTTGTTGAATTAAATAAATGTGCTTTTTTCCACACATTGGTCATGGTTTCTTGCACAACTTCATTTGCCAAAGACTTGTCAAAAAGCTTCGACTGAGAAATATGCAAAATTTTAGGCGCGAAGAAATGAAATAACTGGGTAAATGCGGCTTTATCCCGAGAGGTTGCTACTGCGTCTAACCACAAGCAAATGTCCGTATGCTGAGTATCACTAGCCATAGAATTTATAACACTACCTGTAAATTTATTGGTTACATTTGATTGTACAACTTGCATATGACCTGTCCATTCTTTAACACATACAAATACATACGTTAATGAAAAAAAATAAGATCACATTTATTTTAAAATAGTTTAAACAATGCTGAAATGTTGATGAGGGGTATATTTAAGCTTAGTTGAAGAAAGTTAAGAAGTAATTATTAAGCCCAAATAAAAAACGCACCTAAAAAGGTGCGTTTATAATTCTTAAAGATAATCGGCTTAGTTACAAGCTTCTTTTAATCCTTTGCCTGCTTTAAATGCAGGAACTTTTGCCGCGGCGATTTGAATTGCAGCACCAGTCTGAGGGTTACGACCAGTACGAGCAGCTCGGTCATTCACTTTGAATGTACCAAAACCTACTAAAGAAACGTCACTACCGTCAGCTAATTCAGCTGTGATTGCTGCTGTTGTTGCGTTTAACGCTTTTTCAGCATCAGCTTTTGAAATGTCGGCACCTAACGAGATAGCTGCAATTAATTCACTTTTATTCATTTTTATTATTCCATTTATTTGAATTTGGAAAACGAAATGTAAACGCTTACCAAACAATAAGCAATACCCAAACGCCCATATATCCTAACTATTATCGATTTTTAGCCGAATTTATTGAATTTGGGTAAAATTCACCTGAAATTAAGATATCCAAACAAAACCTTAATCTCAAACAACCAAACAGATTCTAAACATATTTTGACAACAATCTAAACTTAAATTTTATTATACGCATGTTTTTTCAGCAGTCAGCCCGCTATATACTTCCCATCAGCGTTAAATGAGTTTATTATCTAACTGTTACATCTACGGACAATGTTCCGTTGAATAAAGGATTCTGCTAGAAAATATTTTCGGGGCTGATCTAGGATTCGACAGGATTGATGATACCGGATGGAGCACGTCGAGGGACGGTTTGCCTCGTAAAAAGCCGTAAAAAAATAGTCGCAAACGACGAAAACTACGCACTAGCAGCTTAATACCCTGCCAAGAGCTCTCTTGCCCTAGCTTCTGCTCGTAAGACGGGGAACAACAAGAGATCAAAACCCAAACGAACTAGTGGCGCGGCTCCCGCCTGAGAGGCAACCCACGAAATTTAATTCAGGATAGTCGATAAGTGGCGTGTCTGTTCGCAGCTTATTGGTGAATGTAAAAACTGACTAAACGTGTAGCGCCAAAGGATAAGCTTTTCTGGACGGGGGTTCGACTCCCCCCAGCTCCACCACATTAGGCTTTCAAAGCTAGATAAAACAAGTCAGCACCCTTATCTATGAGTAGATAAATTAAGGGTTCTGGCTTTTTTTATGCCCAATAACTTCCAACGAATACCAATAAGAACCAACAGGTTTTGTATCACCGTTTGTATCCTCTTCTGTTAACTCACGAAACGCGTATACACAAAACACGTCTGACCTATTTTTTATAAGGGTTGTAGAGCTTCGCTTTGTAATACGTGGCTATTCGGTTAGATGTAGTCTTAGAATGTATGTAGCGGTTGTAACTCATTTATGACCCAAAACGTGTTGTCGTAATTACTCTAAAGGTAGCTATGAGCGAAAAGCAGACAATGACCATTAAGACTTTAACGGCAGCAGGCAGTATTACTCTAGGTTTTCTGGCCATTTGCAGATATGGCTGAACAAAATCGTCAGGAGTACCTTCGTTTAAAAGAACGCTCGGGGTTAAATCTGAAATGTTGTTTTGTTGATGGAGGTCTTGCCAAACCCTATAAGAAAACCCTCCATCCCCTGAAGGTATGTAAGAATAACTCCCTTGTCTGTATCCATCAGGATAAGTATGATATGTACAAACTTTTATAGTTGGGCTAAATAATGAAATGTATAAATTGTAATTATCAATTGGGTTTATCTCCTTACTTTTCTAACAAAGACGATATGTGTTGCCCTGATTGTAAAAGCGCATATAAGTTAATATTCTCTTGGAAGAGACAATTAGTCGTTGCTTTAGTTTATTTAATAGTTTGGTTTTTATTTTTAAAAGATTTGACCGCGGCAATTGAATTAAATCCGTTAACGGTAGCTGCAGTTGCTGCTGGATTACTGTTCCCATTATCTTCTAAAATGACTATAAGTAAAGAATAGGAGTAAATGTATGACTCCCCGTTTTGATGAATATAATCTAGAAGAGTTACGTGAATCCTATGCCTCGTTGGATAAGGAAAGGTGGCCTGAACGTGAGGAAGTACTACGAAAGTTAATAAAAAAAAATGAATTAGAAGAAACACAAGTAAAGGAAAAACACTCTCACATAAAAAAATCGGACCTAAAGCCAGATTGGTTTGTCACTCTAATGTTAGGGATTTACCTTGCTATGAGTTTTTGGAATGGTGAAGCTGGTTATACTCGAGGAAGTCGAAAGGTAAATTATACGTTCGAAGACCAACCATTAGGATTTATTTTTTTAGTTTTAATCTTTTTAGCGTTATTGATATTCCAGATCAAATTACATTTTAAAAGTAAAAAGCCTAGGTAGGCTTTATGACCTTTGCTTTATAGACTTACTCATCCCTGAAAAACCGTTATCTCACACCATAGCGTATCTTACAGACAAATAGTGAGATAACTTATGAACGCTTTAACTTTAACCAAAACAACTAAACTATGTTCTTACACGCGCTATTCGGGTTCAGCGCAAATACGTTTAATTTAGAATTAGCTAATAACGTCTAAATATCACCAAGCGCGCCATCGTCCTAACTTATAAATGTCCAATAATGAGTTAGGAAATAGAATAAAACGGAACTGACTGAGCCAGTGGAAGTTGAACCCGGCAGTTAACTACTTACTTTAAAAGACTTTTTATTTTATCAAAGAAGCTTTGGTTACATACAGTGATACAGCTGGTGGTTATTCAGTCGGTTTTCATTTATTTAATTCAACATTACTAATAAATGAAAACCTAGCTTAACACCTTATTAAAGAATAATTTCCATCGTGTTGTGTATCTAGGGTTTAGGAACTCACACTTCTTTGTCCAATTTGTACTTTGTTGTTCACCCGCTAATTGTATTGTGCTTCGACCAAATAAGTTGTTAATGCTGTCCATATTTATCATAAGCTACTTATTAACTGCACTTTGTAAAAATAAGTCAGCTTGCATGTATTGTTCTGAAACTAAATCGATACACCGCTTAATTATAATGATTAGCTCACTTTATTAACCCTTAATATAAGAAGTTATCTTTCACCCTTTCCGTTTTATTAATTATCTATTTGCCAAAACTCAATATACTGAAATACCTTTAAAAAGACAGTTGACTGAATTTATATACAGTACTAGTATACAGTTAATCGTACAGTTGTTTTTTAGGGGGGTAATATGCGAAGAAATACAATTATGACATCTGTTATTTTTGCCGAAATATTTACTGCTATTTTACTTGGTGGCGTGCCTGCGTTAATAATTTTATATGTTACTGGGATACCATCTTTATTCTCTTTTCTTGAAAACATTATGCCGATACCTGAAGTGTTATATTACTTTTTAGGGCTCGCTGTGCTGCAGTTCCTTGTACGTTGTGCTAAACATTATTGGTTTAAACCAACTGACCAGATTGAAAATATTGTAACCACATTAGACTATTTATTATTTAAAGTTGGTGCTGCGCTAAAAGGAGTATATAGGACATTTTTTGGTGCTATGTTAGTAATTTTACCGCCTATCATTTTTGTGGATTTTTCTTTCAATTTATTGCTTGTAGGCTTTTTTGTTTTATTCTTCGCTTTAATGGCGTTAATTCAATGTTCT
Organism: Psychrosphaera sp. F3M07; assembly: GCF_018860345.1. Classification (GTDB taxonomy): domain Bacteria; phylum Pseudomonadota; class Gammaproteobacteria; order Enterobacterales; family Alteromonadaceae; genus Psychrosphaera; species Psychrosphaera aquimarina. The sequence continues at coordinate 566,105 of NZ_JAHKPJ010000021.1, forward strand.
ATTTACTCCACTTCTTTTGCAAAAAGATGACGCCAAATATTCAAAGTATTAATGACTCTCCTAATTCTTAAACTACTGCATTTATTGTCATAAACAAAAATGCCGCTCACATAGGTGGCGGCATTTTTAATTATCAGTTGTTAGTTTTTATACTTAATCATCTTCAGCAGCTAAAGACTCGGCCTCTGACAACGGGTGTGAGACTAACCTTATACTATCAAAAAAGGCTTTTGTACCTTGTTCTGGCGCGCCTTGATAACTCAAATCAAATTCATCAACTCGAATTTCTGAACCATCCGTTGATTTAAATTGAGCGAAAACAGTCAAGGTGGTGTTTGCACCTGAATTAAAGGTTAACGTATCTTGATAGAAACTATCGTCTCCTTTAGTGTTTCCTGCTGATTTAAGCGTTGAATAAACTGAGTTTTTACTAGCAAGTACGTTTGCTTCCACGGTTACATCGGTATCGGTTGCAACTCCGAATAGAATTGAGGAAGCATTACCATCACTCTTGTATAAATTATATATTGATAACTTGTATTCCGAATTAGGCTGTACGGAAACCGTCTGTGCGATATAAGGGTTATGAGGTGTTCCAGAGTCGTCACTATTATATTTAAACTTAATAGAGCCATCATTTCCGCCTGAGGAGTTACTCGAATCTTGAACTTGTCCGATACCAGTACCTTCAACCACTATCCAGTTTTCTTGCCCATCATCAAAGTCTGGGTTTAAGATAGTTGCGTTATTCGTCACTAAATCATCGACCGTTGCACGGAGCACAGCCGATGTGCCCTCTCCTGAATTAAAACTAACCGTGCTTAAGCCATAATTATTGGACGTTCTTTCTGCTGCATAATGTTCACCATTAACCGTAATGGTCAGTTTAGCGGCGCCTTTCATAAATGCGGATAAGGTATAGTTGGTGTGTGCATTGAGCGTGATCACTTGCGTTACCATAGCCTCGTTACTATCTAACATTAAACTATGCCCCCGTGAAAATACATCATCACCTGTTATGATGGTCGCTCCGGTGCTCCCTTCATTAGTCCATTCGGCTAAATCACCACTATCAAAGTCATGATTAGCGATAGATACTTTTTCAACATAAATCTTGCCTGGTGTTGGACGATAGTTTATGGGACCTACATCATCAGATGTTAGTGGAGCAAGCGTTACAGTATCACTTGAGATGTCATCTGCACCAGAGGTGGTTGCTGCTGAACGTATTTGTCCATCCATATCTATGGTTGGCAAAGTAAAAGCGCCTACATCGGTTGTTGAGTTTGCCGTTAAGTCTGGGCTGTTGGTACTAGGACGATATAAACCATCCGTGCCTATCCCTAACATTACATCAACAAATGTGAATCCAGTTGTGCTTCCTTCCGTTACATCATCGTTGTCTGAAAACGCCTGACCAAATATGTAATTACCAGCAAAGGTGGAGTTGGACGGCATATCTTCACCATTAGTGCGGATAACGGGGCCAATGGCATCTGCAATAATGTTATTTAAAAAGTAAATATTCTTTGGCGCTTCATCATTTTTACCGCCATATACATTTAAACTATTTACACTGTCGACTATGGTGTTATTAGCGACAAATACATTACTTACATTTTGATAACCATTTTCAGTATCGCCTGCATTATTACCTGAAGTTAAAACGATTCCTCCGTTCCAATTAGAGCTTGAATAACGTGCCCCTTGAACATAATTGTTTGTCACAATATGACCATCATCAACTAAGCGAATACCACCAGAAAATGGATTATCGTCACCAAAAACAAAGTTATTGCTGATGATAGCGTTAGCACCATGACGTGTAACTATCGAACCATTACTATTACGTACTGTGTTATGACGAATAATATTATTAGCCGACTTATTAGAAATAACTTCTGCCTCACCTTGAATACGCTCAAAGTAGTTATTTTCCAAGGTAGAATAGGATGGCGCGGAATGAGTTGTACTTAATCCCAAACGAACCCCTTCATATTCATTATCACTACTCCCTGCGTAAGCACGACCAAAAGCCGGTGGGCGATTCCCCAAATAATTATGATCTATTTGTGCCCTATCTTCGGCAAAACCTGAAGACTTGAATGTATCTTCATCTATCCATCGCGGTAATACCAACAGTGCCCCTGCTGATTCTTTTCCTGAGAACCAATTATGATCAATACGGTTGTATTGACCATAATATTCAATCCATTTTGAGCTGTCATATTCTCCGCCATCCATATCAATGATTGATACTTCCGTTACGCGACAATAACGACACTCAGTTTCTTTTTCCAACTTGATAATAGAACTACCCGATTCACCGTCTCTAAATACAAAACCTTGCAAGACAATGTGTTCTCCGCCCATACGAACGGATATTTCACCACCTTTAATAATCGCTTCACCTGAATGAGCTGCAGCAATTATAACGGGTTTATCCGCCGTGCCTATAGCTTCAATACGTAGCTCTAAATCACCGGTGTAAATCCCATCTGACAAACATAAAGTATCCCCTGCAACTAATTCTTCCGCGGCATCTTCCAAGCTTGAAATAGAACTTACTGTGCTAGTGCAATTAATGACTGGTACTGCATTGGTATAGCCATCGATATGATTCCCACCTTCTTCTGCACTAAAGCCATTTGAGCTACTGGTTGTTGTACCGGAAATGATGATCACCAGCTCTGTAGTTGTTCCATCTTGTGAAATGATTGTGATGGTATCTGTTAAATTAGAACCTATGTCTAAACTCAACACAGCGTCATTACTACTGTCTACTGTGTATGTCCACTCTCCGCGATTGTTGATATCGAACTTACCGTAGCTTGTTGACACATTTTCTTGTGACTGAATTGTGCTTTCACCTTCGTCAAGATCCGTAACCGTAATCTTGCCCATTAATTTATTTGTTGAGTCGTTATATACATTGGCTTTGAGGTCGCCAGAGAATGTTGCGGGTTGATTAACTTGGGGAGCAGAACCTGTAATAGTAATGACAATGTTGCTTTGAGTGCCATCGATTGAGGTTATCGTTATTGTGTCGGTTAATTGTTCCCCTGAATTTAAAGCAACTACGGCACTATTAGATGCATCTAATTCATAGGTCCATGCACCATCTTCCGTGATAGAGAATGTACCGTAAGTCGTGATTGTATTTGTTTGACTGACAATTCCATCTTCTCCTTCATCGGCATCACTGACCACTAAATGGTGATTGTTGGTCACCGTTTCAAGATTGTTTACAGCGGTATTCACTCCTGAAAAAACGGCAGGTGAATTTTCCTTTTCTGTTTTTATATCGTCACTACTGCAAGCACTAATTGCCAGAGTTAAGGCTAGTGTCATTAAATTTTTGTTCATTCTGCTGTGTCCTGTCGAATTGAGTTTTACTTTAAGTACCACCTAAGTCTCTGAGCGTTATATTTATTATTTACAGAATAGGGTTTCAGGCACTCAAGTTACCTGCATAACTTATATACAAAACTACGCAATTGGTAATCTACTTGTTATTACCAATACTTTCAACGAAGATACAATCAAATACCAAAAAGTAAATCATGGTATTACAAAATGGATAACCAATAATAAGTTGTGATTTAGAAAGAATAAATTGGGCTTTATAACAAACCGACAATAATTGCCGACACTCAACCTTCTTTTTTAATAAAAAAGGCACTCAATGAGTGCCTTTTGTGATGATTTAACATCTAGTTAAAACTTAGATATATTAACCTAGTCAGTTAAATTGGCTTCACCAACCTGAACCACTAATTTACCAAAGTTTTCACCTTTTAATAAACCAATGAAAGCTTCAGGTGAATTACCAAGTCCTTGAACTAAATGCTCTTTGTATTTAATTTGACCTGTTTGTAACCAGTTTGACATCGCGTCACTGAATTCACTGTAACGATGGCCATAATCATCAAAAACAATAAAGCCCTGCATTTTAATTCGTTTTACTAACAAACGTCCCATTAACGCGCCCATTCTATCTGGACCATCAGGCAATGATGTTGCATTATATTGTGAGATCAACCCACACAATGGCACTCTTGCTTTAGTGTTTAATAGTGGTAAAACCGCATCAAATACCGCACCACCAACGTTTTCGAAGTACACGTCAATGCCATTTGGGCAAGCTTGTTTTAATGCATCGTTTAAGTCGGCTGATTTATGGTCAATACATGCATCAAAACCCAGCTCTTTAACAGCGTAATCACATTTCTCAGCACCACCAGCAATGCCAACGACATGACAACCGTTTAATTTAGCAATCTGCCCAACTAAACTTCCCACCGCACCAGTTGCGGCAGCAACGACCACCGTTTCACCTTTTTGGGGCTGGCCAATGTCCATTAGTCCCATGTAAGCCGTTAAACCTGGCATACCTAAAATGCCTAACGCATAAGATTTTTGTGCGAGCTGCTCCGGAAGTTTTAATAAATCAACTCCGTCAGACACACAATAATCTTGCCAACCGCCAAATGCGACAACCCAATCACCTTGTTTGAAGTTATCGTTTAAAGTTTGCTCTACTCGACAAACCGATCCACCCACCATCACGCCATTAATCGCTACTGGGTCAGCATAAGACTCAGCATCGCTCATACGACCACGCATATATGGGTCTAATGACAAATAAACGGTTCTTAATAAAACTTGTCCTTCACTAATAGTAGGAATAACACTTTCTACTAATTTAAAATCAGATGGTTTTGGCTCACCATTAGGACGTGCTGCCAAAGTGATCTGTCTATTGATTAAACGGCTTTGTGTGTTTGTTTCTGATTTATTCATAACTGAAGTACTCATAAACTATCAACTCCTACAACGCTAGGTGATAAATTTCACGGCTAACATCTAATGTCACTTTTTGGTGTTCACCAAGCTGTGTCATTCCATGTGCTTCTAAACGATTAACTAAAGTATCAACTTTGGAAGCATCTACATCAACGTCAGATAAACGAGTTGGCACTTTCATCGCAACAAAAAATGCTTCTGTTTTAGCAATCGCTTGTTCAATTTTTTGTTCGTCTGATCCTGTCGTAATATTCCATACACGTTCAGCGTATTGAACTAACTTAGCGTGTTTATCAGCTTTACATACTTTCATCACAGCTGGTAGTACGATAGATAAGGTACGAGCGTGATCGATATTAAACTCTGCTGTCAATTCATGACCTAACATATGTGTCGTCCAATCTTGTGGTACACCCGTGCCAATAAGACCATTTAACGCCATAGTTGCGGCCCACATAATGTTAGCTCGAACTTCCAAATCTTTATTGAACTCAGGTTGTAATACTTTTTCACCTTCTTCAATCAAAGTAAGTAATAAACCTTCTGCAAAACGGTCTTGTACTTTGGCATTTACTGGATACGTTAAGTATTGTTCAATCGTATGTACAAACGCATCTACCACACCATTACTTACTTGGCGTTCAGATAAGGATAAAGTCACTTTAGGATCAAGTACCGCAAACTTAGGTCGAACAAATGGGTGCATAAACGCTAGTTTATTTCCGTCTTTAGTCACAACCGAACCAATATTAGATTCCGACCCCGTTGCTGGTAATGTTAGAACAACACCGATTGGTAGCGCTTTGTTAATTGGTGCTTGTTTCGACAGTATGTCCCAAGGTTCATCACCTTCAAAGAACGCTGCAGCGGCGATAAACTTCACACCATCTACGACAGAACCACCACCTACCGCTAAAATGTAATCAATGTCATTTTCTTTAATGATAGGTAATGCTTTTATTAACGTATCGTAATTTGGGTTAGGCTCTATACCTGAAAACTCAACAAAGGTATGATCTTTTAACGCTTCAACCACTTGATCATAAACACCATTACTTTTAATTGAACCACCACCATAAACAAATAAGACTTTAGCGTGCGCTGGTATTTCTTTACTGATGGCTGCAATTTTGTCTTCGCCAAAATGAATCTTGGTTGTATTTTTAAAACTAAAATTAAACATGTATTATCTTCCATTAAGGTGTGTATACACACCTTAGTTTTATTAAACTTGATTATTTAAATCGTTAGAACTCTATAACTTACTTAGTTACTCTGCTAACAAAGCAAGTAATTTTTGTGCTGCAAGTTCAGAGCTGGCAGGGTTTTGACCTGTAATTGCTAATCCATCTTGGATAACAAATGGGTGCCAGTCTGCTCCGCTTTGGTATAAAGCGTTACGTTTGACAATTTCATCTTCTAACATAAATGGTACAACTTCACGTAATTGCACTGCGTCTTCTTCACTATTACTGAAACCAGTAATCTCTTTGTTTTTAATGAACAATTCGCCGTTAGTATCTTTTACATTTAGTAATGCAGCCGTTGCATGACACACCGCCGAAACGGGTTTAAGTTGCGCGATAAAGTTTTGCAATAAGTTAATTGAATCTGCATTGTCGGTTAAGTCCCATAAAGGGCCGTGACCACCTGGGTAAAATACAGCATCAAAATCGTCTGCGTTTACTGCCGATAAAGTTTCTGTATTAGCAATTAACTGCTGCACTTCATTGTCAGCATCAAAACGTTTTGTTGCTGCCGTCTGAAAATCTTCTAATTCACTTTTAGGATCAACTGGAGGCTGTCCACCTAAAGGAGAAGCTAATGTAATTTGAGCGCCAGCATCCTTAAATATATAATATGGGGCAGCAAACTCTTCTACCCAAAAGCCAGTCTTTTCGCCTGTATCGCCTAAATCTGCATGTGATGTAAGAACCATTAATATTTTAAACGTCATCATTTTCTCTCTTTTAACTTAATTAATAAATGTTATTAATCTTAATTTGATGAGATAAGTATATAGACCAAACAAAAACTAACAATGCACAGTAATTTGATATCATTGTCAAAATTTTTGATACAATAAAAATAACAGATAATGGTTTTAATAAAACTAACGGTGTGATCAATTATGGATGTCTCTTTTGAACAGTTAAAAAGTATGGTGGTATTTGCTCAAGTGGTTGAGCAAGGCAGCTTGTCTGGTGCAGCAAAACACATAAACTTAAGTCGTGCCGTCGTCAGTTATCATATTAAAAAGTTAGAAACTCAGCTTGGTGTAACGTTATTAAACCGCTCTACTCGCACTATAGGCTTAACAGAAGCAGGTAGTGAGTATTATGAACGCTGCCGTATTATTGCCGAGCAAGCATTTGCAGCAAACCAGCAAATAGAAAACATCAAAAATGAACCTGAGGGGTTAATTAAAATAACCTGCCCAGTTAATGTGGGTTTACAAACGATTATACCCGCGTTAAATCAATTTAGAGGCTTATACCCCAAGATAGATTTAGACGTAATGTTAACCGACGAAGTTGTAAACATTATGCAGCAAGGGATTGATATTGCTATCCGTGGCGCACCTCTAGCCGACAGTGGGTTACAAGCGGTTAAATTGTCGGTGTTACCTATGTGTTTATGTGGTTCGCCGGAGTATTTTAACCAGCGAGGGCGGCCAAAAAAACCATCTGATTTAACCCAACATGACTGGATCATATACAAACTCACCTCAGGTAATATTGAATTAAAAAAAGGTGCTCGTTCTTACAGTGTGGCAACTAAAGGCAGTATAAGTACTAATAATGCCGCTGCCAGAACCGCATTTATTGAAGGTGGACATGGTATAGGACGAGTGCCAATTTACGATGCATGGCCAAAAATTAAAGCCGGTACGTTAGAACAAGTGATGAGTGATTACGAACTCAGTGATATCAATATTTTTGGTGTATTTTTACCCGGCGCGGCTAACACCAAAAAAGTAAGGTTGTTATTAGACTTTTTAAAAGACTATTTTGCTAAACAACAGGTGAAAGTATAACCCTTAAAAATAGGTTGATCCGGATCTGAATTAACCTTGATTTTAAATTATGAATAGAATGTTAAACCTGTATAATCCGCGCCTAATTTTAAAGCTCCTCTAGCATCATGGCACGAGGCAAAAACGAATGAGTACGTTTATATGAAAATTGTCCTTGCGCCAATGGAAGGAGTTATCGATCATTTAATGCGACATATGCTGACCACTATGGGTGGCATCGATTTATGCATGACAGAGTTTGTACGAATTGTTGATCAAAAGTTGCCTGACCGTGTTTATTATCGCCTCTGCCCAGAACTATTAAACTCAGATGGCTGTAAAACCCCTTCTGGTGTGCCTGTACGTATCCAATTACTTGGCCAAGATCCAAACTGGCTGGCAGAAAATGCCGTGGTAGCTACATCACTTGGTAGTCCTGGGATAGATTTAAACTTTGGTTGCCCAGCAAAGCTGGTTAATAAAAACAAAGGCGGCGCTATTTTATTAAAAGAGCCAGAGACTTTATTTAAAATACTTAAAGCAGTACGAGCTGCAGTACCTAGTCACCTCCCTGTTACGGCAAAAATGCGTTTGGGTTATGAGGATAAATCTCTAGCTATTGAAAATGCACAAGCTTTATCTGAAGGCGGTGCCAGTGAAATTGCTATTCATGCTCGTACTAAGTCAGACGGTTACAAACCACCTGCTTATTGGGATTGGATCAAACAAATTAAGCAGCACGTTGATACCCCGCTTATTGCCAATGGTGAAATTTGGAATCCAGATGATGCGGCCAATTGCCAAGCTCAATCTCAATGTGAAAATATTATGTTAGGTCGTGGGGCTTTGGCGGTTCCAAACTTAGCGGCATGGATCAAAGGTTTGTCTAGCAAACTCACGTGGCAAGAGTTACTTACGTTAATATTGGAATACTCAAAATATGAAATTGAGGGTGACAAAGGTTTGTATTATTCAAACCGAGTTAAACAGTGGTTTGTCTATATAAAACAACAATACCCTGAAGCTGAGCCGTTTTTCCGTGAAATAAGAGTGATCAAAAAAGCCGCTGACATGTATGACGCTATTAATCGACAACGGCTGGCTTGTTAAGGTAAATACAAGAGCTAAAAACTATAAGGTAAACTTTGATCCTGCCACGCCAACATACCACCTTTAATATTGGCGACATCTGTAAGCCCTGATTTCTTTAATATATCAACCGCTAGTGCTGAACGTCTACCAGAGCGACAGAAGGTCACTATTGGTTTATCAGTGGGAATAGTAGATAACTTTGTACTCACCTCTCCTAAAGGAATAGTAATCGCACCATTAATTTTAGTTTGAGCTACTTCTTCATTTTCACGAACATCAAGTATGGTAACTTTATCTAAATTAGTGGCCACCCAATAAGGTGATACTTGATATATACCACCATAACTTAATTCCATAGGGGCCCACGTTGGTTCTTGTGGCAATTTGTCTGGCTTACCACTGACTAAATTACCAGGTAAGGCAATATCAATATATTTAGGGTGCGGTAATGTCATGTTATCCATATAACCAATAAAGTCTTGTTTACTGGCGTTACCACCTAACCTTGCATTAAACAATTTTTCTTCGGCAACTGAAGTTGAACATCGACCGGAGTAATCGTGCCCAGGGTACAGTGAAAAGTCATTGGTTAAAGAAAATATTTGTTGATGGATAGAATCGAATAATTGACTGGCACTGCCTTGTTGGAAATCGCAACGTCCACAACCACGAATTAACAAAGCATCACCGGTAAACGCCATTTTTTGTGCATGGCAAACGTAAGTTAAACAACCGTCCGTATGACCAGGCGTTGCTCTAACTTGTAGCTCATATTGACCAAATTTAATAATGTCGCCATGTTCCAAAGCCACATCTGTGTATTCAGCGTTAATAACTTTAGCACTGGCTATCAAACTATTTATTTTATGTTTTAACAACCAACTTCCGGTTACATGATCGGCATGGCAATGAGTATCTAGTGAGTGAGTTAAGTTAAGACCTAGCTCTGTTATTAATGCAATGTCGCGATTGGACTGCTCAAACACAGGATCGATTATCACCGCATCTTTGCTAACTTCATCCGCCAATAAATAAGTAAACGTTGAAGACTTTGCATCAAATAATTGTCTAAAGATCATATTTTCACCAAAACGGTTAGTAAGTTATTGTTATTATAAACATCTTAGTTTAGTTTTTACTAATATAAAAAAGGCCAAGTAATAAACTTGGCCTTTAATTTACATTTACGCGTTAATAATTACATCTGTTAATTATGTGTTGTGGTTTTCACATTAATGTCTTTTTCTTTGATTAACAAAGAATACATAACCGGCACGACAATTAACGTTAATACAGTGGCAAAACTTAATCCAAACATAATGACCACTGCCATACTCTTAAAAAAGTCATCGGTTAATAAAGGCAACATACCAAGCACTGTGGTTATTGCTGCCATAGACACAGGCCTTACACGACTCACAGAAGCATGAACGATGGCATCATACAGTTCTCTGCCCTCTTCTTTTTCAAGGGTGATCTGTTCAACCAAAACGATACCATTTTTTATTAACATACCTGACAAACTCAATAACCCTAACAAACTCATAAAACCAAATGGTATTCCGGTTGTTAAAAATCCAATTGTTACACCAATGATGGCCAACGGTACGGTGGTCCATATTACAGTTGCAATTTTAAAGGAATTAAATAATAAAATAGTAATAATAAACATCATGCCATAACCTAAAGGTAACGACCCAAAGATAGGTTTTTGTGCTTTTGCACTTGCCTCAAACTCGCCGCCCCAACTGATATTGTATCCAGCGGGTAGTTCAATTTTTTCAATTTGAGGTTTAACACGAGCGAATAATTGCGCTGCGGTTTCGTTTGACAAAATATCATGATCTGCCATTACTGTGATGGTGCGTTTTCTGTCACGACGCATGATCACAGGGTTTTCAAATTCCAGTTTAAACTCAGTAACAACTTGAGTGATCGGGATATATTGTTTTAACACCGGACTGTAAATTTGCATGTCTTCTAAGGTATTAATGGTTTGTCTTTCGTTGTCTGGCAATCGAATTAAGATAGGCAAACGTTCTGTACCATCGCGATATACGCCTACCGCTTTACCTCGGTAATTGGTTAATAGAAGATTATCGACATCTGACTTAGATATACCCACTTCTCTCCCTACTTTAGCATTAAATATAGGACGAATAACTTTTGTCATATTTTTCCAATCATCGGTGATATTCATCGCGCCTTTGTCTGCACTTAAAATACGTTTGGTTTTATCCGACAATTGTCTTAATACCACAGGATCAGAGCCTGAGATTCTGGCTTCTATTTTGGCACCAGATGCAGGTCCAATATTGACTCGGGTAATTTTACTTTCAACACTAGGATAATTATTTTTTAGATGTTCCCTTAAGTCGACAATAACAGGGGTTATGTTTTCTTTATCTTCAACTCGAATGATCAGTTGACCGTAATTACTGTAATTCATTTCCATTTTATAGGTCAGCATAAAACGAGTTGCACCACGGCCAATCGTCGACGAGACAAATTGCACTTTATTTAGTTGGCTTGCGTATCGCTCTAACTCAGCCCCCGTTTCTGACGTTGCTCGTATATCAGAGCCAGACGGCAATCTATATTCCAAATAAAACATAGGTAAATTTGATGATGGGAAAAAGGCTTGTTTTACAAACTTAAACCCATAACCCGCACTGATGAATAACACAAACATAAGCAACATAGTCGTTTTTGGTATTTTTAAGGTGAACTCCAATATTCGTTTATAAGCTAGGTAGATCCCTGCCTTATATGGGTCTTCGTTACTTTGTTCCTGTTCATCTTTAGCTTGTGCTTTAGCCGATAAATTGCCTTTCGCATCTACAAACAATAAGTTTGCAAAAAATGGCGTAATGGTAATTGCCGTTACCCAGCTTAATAACAAAGATATTAATAAGACATAAAATAAAGATGATGCAAATTCACCCGTTGCATCTGGTGATAACCCAATCGGTGCAAATGCGATAATGGCGATAAACGTAGCCGCTAAAAGTGGCCACTTAGTTTGTTTTACAATTAACGAGGCCGCTTCAACTTTTGATAAACGTTTTTGCATGCCGATTAAAATACCTTCAACCACCACGATGGCATTGTCAACCAGCATCCCCAGTGCAATTATCAAAGCGCCTAGAGAAACACGATGTAACTGCCAACCATACATATTCATAAAGATGAAGGTACCCATAACCGTAATTAATAAGATACCACCGATTAATAAACCGGTTTTAAAGCCCATAAACAATAATAAAATGATGATAACGATGACCACTGCCAACACTAAACTGTCGATAAAGCCTTTAACCGAAACGGCAACTTCTTGTGGTTGGTTATAAACCGTACTTAACTCCATACCATATGGACGGTATTGTTCTAATTCGGCAAGTTTTGTTTCTATGGTTTTTCCTACGTCGACAACGTTTGCTCCTGAGGCGAATGATAAACCAACATATATAGCTTGTTGACCGTTATGCCTAACAATATGTGATGGTACCTCAACAAAGTCCCGGTAGACTTTGGCTATATCAGATAACTTAATGCGTTTGTTTTGACCTGATGGACTGACAATTAAGTCACCTAACTCTTGCACCGAGGTGAATTCACCGGTTGGGTGGAAACGTATATTTTCGTTACCAACTCTGACAGAACCAGCGTTAGACACTACATTTTGTTGGGCTAAAACTTGATAAAGATAATCAGTAGATAACCCTAACGAGATCATTTTGTTATTTGAGATCTCAATAATGACTTGCTCTTGTTGTTTCCCTTCAACCGTTACTTTACCAATGCCATCTAACAGCACTAACTCACGGCGAATAAAATCAACATAATCGTTGATCTCATCATAGGCAAAACCTTTACCTGTAACAGCAAACAACACACCAAACACATCTCCAAAGTCATCTTTGATGATAGGGGTAGAAGTACCTGCAGGTAAATTAGGGCTAAAGTCATTAACTTTACGTCTAAGTTCATCCCAAATTTGGCGTAACTCTTGTTTACGATAGGTCGATTTCATTTCAACAATGATCTGGGAGATACCGTTTGACGTGATGGACTTAATATTGTCGACGTAAGCCAACTTTTGGATTTCATTTTCTAATGGATAAGTAACTTCTTCTTCTACTTGTTCTGGTGATGCGCCAGGGTATTGGGTAATAATTATGGCTTGTTTTAATACAAACTCCGGGTCTTCTAACTGACCTAAATTGGTATATGAAATTGCCCCACCAACTAAAAGTAAAACGGATAACAACCAAGATGTGGTTTTCTGGCGAATAAAGTATTTTGCGATGTCCATACCTTTAGCCATATTACAGCCCTCTCTCTCTTGACCACGGTTTCACTTGTTGGCCATTTGAGATTAAGTGACTGCCTGTGGCAACGACTAAATCACCAATATTTAACTCATCCACAACGGTAGGTTTAATCGTCGCGCTATCGTTGTTAATTTTTATTACTTCTACTTCGGTTAATACTGTTTTGTTAGCTGCATTTAACTTATAAATAAACGTTTTGTTTTGGCCTGCAAATTCGTTTGGTAAAAAAATCGACTCCACTGGTACTGAAAAGTACGCATTTTTAACTTCTAATACTTGATCCATTTCAACTATAAGATCACCCGTCATTCCAGCTAAAACATTAATGTCTTCTGGGCTGTCCATAGCAAATACAACTTTATATGACTTTGTTGCAGGGTTTGGTGTGATGTCATGTTCTTTTAATTTCACTTTAAATTTACGATCCGGGTTCACATCTAAAATGAAAGTGGGTTGGTATTCATTGCTTTCAGCACTTTTTGGTAATTTAGCCATTACGTTTTCAGACACTTGAATTGCAATGTCTACTTGTTTACGGCCTTGAAGTTCCATAATTGGCTGTTTTGCTTGTACAAATTCATATTGCTCTATGTTTAATTGAGCGACAATACCGTCAAATGGTGCAACCACAGATGTATATTTAAGGTTGGTTTGAGCAACATTTAGTTGGGCTTCTGCAATATCGAGTTGGGCTTTGGCTTCATCAAAGGCAGAACTTGATATCAACTGCTCTTTAAATAGTTTTTTAGAACGAGAGAATTGGCTCTTAGACAATTCATATTTAGCCTGCGCTTGTTTTAGTTGTAACGAAAAATCTCTATCATCGAGCGTTGCAAGCAACTGCCCTTTTATAACGTGCTCACCAGCAACGACTAATAATTTCTCAATTTCGCCATTTACTCTAAAAGTAAGATGCGCAATTTGCGTTGGCTCAACGGTTGCCGGAAAGGTTTTGATATTATTGCCATTTGTTGATACCACTTCCGCAACTTTAACGGGACGGATCAACTCTTTAACGGGTTCTAGGTTTGTTGATGACTCAGAACAGGCAAACAACAAACTCACACTTGCCAGTGTTAAGGTGTTAACAATAATATTTTTAAATACAGACATAATATTTTTCCATCGCAATTTAGTGTGCACATACTAGTTAAGTTATGCTTTCATTAATACTTATATTAAATTAACATCTACATAAAATTTACTTATATAGATTGTATTTACTAATTAAGATTAAACATGAATTTTGAACAACTTAGAACCCTACAAGCTGTTGTTACCTCAGGATCGATCAATGAAGCAGCAACCTTATTATATAAAACCCAACCTGCGGTAAGCATGGCCATAAAAAGATTGGAATCTGATGTGGGTTTTAATATTTTTGACCGCAGCGGTTATCGACTCGAATTAACAGCAAAAGGCAAAATTTATTATCAAAAGAGTAAACAGATATTAGCTCAAGTCAGCCAACTTAACAGTTTAAGTGAAAGCTATACTCGCGGTGAAGAACATGAAGTAAAAATAGCGTTTGAAAGTACCGCTAATATTAATGAAATTATAAAAAAAATAGTTCCTATTCAACGCAAGTTTCCAAACACCGAATTGCATCTACAAGGTGCACAGATGTTAAATGCTTTAAAATTACTTGCCGAACAACAAGTTGAATTAGCCATCACGCCTTGGAATATCACTTTTGAGAGTGCTGGTGATTTTGAATCTAAAAGCTTAGGCCCATTAAATTTTCAATTATGTATTCACAAAAATTTATTAAAGCCTTTTAATATTTCAAAACCAGAACAGATCACAGCAAAAATTTTAAGACAAATACCGCAACTAACCCCTATCAAATTAGCTTTTGATATGGATAAAACTAGCCTAGCTAAACAATTAAGCAATAGTATTGTGAAAATTGACGATGTGTCATGTTTCATTGCCTCGTTAAATGGACAACTAGGCTGGGGACCAATTACGGATTTTTCGTGGACAAGTGAAATGGAAGAAAATTTAATACGTTTTAAATTACCTGAAATGAACTCAGAAATTAATGCTGAAATACGCATTGTTAAAAATAGAACTAAAATTTTAGGCCCTACAGCCCAAGCAATTTGGGATGTAATGTAATTTATAACATGGGTATTTAAACAAAGAGTGAAACACAGTGATCACTCTTTGTTTGCATTTAGTTTAACGATTAAAACGAATCGCTTGGGATCCTTACCCAACCTTCCATCAATACTCGAGCGCTGCGGCTCATTGATACTTTATTTACAGTCCATTCCCCATTAACTTGTTCTGTCTGAGCACCAACCTTTAATGTGCCTGACGGGTGTCCAAAAGTAACTGAGGTATTTGCCCCTGAGGCGATAACTTGAGATACCAAAGTACCAGGGATAGCGGCAGCAGTACCTATTGCTACGGCTGCAGTCCCCATCATGGCGTGATGTAATTTCCCCATAGATAAGGCTCTTACATTTAACTCAATATCTGTGCTTTCTATACTTTTGCCGCTTGAAGCAACATAAGCTTTGTTGCCAGTAACAAAAGCCAATTTTGGCGTGTGCTGTCTTGCAACCGCTTGTTCAGCATTGTCGATTAAGCCCATTTTTATTGCACCATAAGCTCGTATGGTTTCAAAACGTTCTAATGCTTTTTCATCACGATTAATCGCATCTTGTAATTCAGTGCCGGTATAACCTAAATCTTGAGCATTTAAAAATATCGTTGGTATGCCTGCATTAATCATTGTCACTGAAAAACTTGCTGCAGCAAACTCACCAACAGCAGGTACGTTCAAAACATCAGTGATATTCCCTGTCGGAAACATTGCTTCTGATGCATCAACAGGCGAGACAAAATCAACTTGCACTTCAGCAGCAGGAAAAGTCACACCATCTAATTCAAATTCACCGGTTTCTTGTACTTCACCGTTAGTAATTGGAACATGTGCAATAATGGTTTTTTTTATATTTTGTTGCCAAATTCTTACTACGGCATGACCGTTATGGGGAATTCTGTCGGCAGCAACTAAACCGTTTGATATCGCAAACGATCCAACGGCCGCCGTTAAATTTCCACAATTACCGCTCCAATCGACAAACGCTTTATCAATGGCGACTTGTCCAAATAAATAGTCAACATCGTGATCAGCTTGGCTACTTTTAGATAAAATGACGGTTTTGCTGGTACTCGACGTTGCGCCTCCCATTCCATCGGTTTGTTTACCATATGGATCTGGACTGCCAATTACACGAAGTAACATGTTATCTCTAGCTTCACCTGCAACCTGACACCTTTCTGGTAAGTCGGTTAAACTAAAAAACACCCCTTTACTGGTGCCGCCACGCATATAAGTGGCAGGGATTTTTATTTGAGGTAACTGACTCATAATTAAGCTCTACTTTGACTAATAGTTAAATACGAAAAGCAGCAAGTTAACATTTAACTTGCTGCTGTTAACAGCTATGTATTTATAGCTGCCTTCACTGCACTTTTAATGACTGTTAGATTGTAAAAAATCTTGTGCAAATTTTTGTAATACACCGCCAGCATTGTAAACCGATACTTCCTCAGCAGTATCTAAACGACACTTAACCGGAATTGTGACTATCTCACCAGAGCGGCGTGTCATAACAACAGACATGATAGCGCCTGAATCGATTTCACCTTCAACATCGTAAGTTTCCGTCCCGTCAATGTTGTAGGTTTTACGCGTTTCGCCATTTATAAATTCGAGAGGTAAAACGCCCATTCCAACTAAGTTAGTACGGTGGATACGTTCAAAACCTTCAGCAACAATGACTTCAACGCCGGCTAAACGAACACCTTTTGCCGCCCAATCTCGTGAAGAACCTTGCCCATAATCAGCGCCAGCAACGATGATTAACGGCTGTTTACGCTGCATGTAAGTCTCTATGGCTTCCCACATACGACTTTCTTTACCTTCAGGCTCAATACGTGCCAACGAACCTTGTTTTACTTCACCTTGTTGATCTAATACCATTTCATTAAATAGTTTAGGATTGGCAAACGTAGCTCGCTGTGCAGTTAAATGATCACCTCGGTGAGTGGCATAAGAGTTAAAGTCTTCTTCCGGTAAGCCCATTTTATCTAAATAAGCACCGGCGGCGCTGTTTAACTGAATGGCATTAGATGGAGACAAATGATCTGTTGTGATGTTGTCCCCTAATACCGCAAGTGGCACCATACCTTTCATTGTGCGTTCACCCGCTAACGCTCCTTCCCAATAAGGAGGACGACGAATATAGGTACTTTGTGGACGCCAGTCATACAAAGGACTTTCCGCAGGCTCAAATGCCCCTAAGTCAAACATTGGAGTGTAAATTTGTTTAAATTGTTCCGGTTTAACACACGAGTTTACAATACGATCAATTTCTTCATCACTTGGCCAAATGTCTTTTAAACGTATGTCATTACCTTGTTGATCTTGACCTAAAACATCTTGTTCAATATCAAAACGGATAGTCCCTGCAATTGCATATGCAACAACTAGAGGCGGTGACGCTAAAAAGGCTTGTTTTGCATGAGGGTGAATACGACCATCAAAGTTACGGTTACCGGATAAAACCGCAGTTGTATATAAATCTCGTTCCGTGATTTCTTGTTGAATTTTTGGATCTAATGCCCCACTCATCCCGTTACACGTTGTACATGCATAACCAACAATACCAAAACCTAACTTTTCCATTTCAGGCAATAGTCCAGATTCTTCCAAGTATAATTTGGCCACTTTGGAGCCAGGAGCAAACGATGATTTAACCCATGGTTTACGTAACAAACCAAGCTCATTTGCCCTTTTAGCAATTAAACCCGCAGCGACAACGTTACGAGGATTGGAAGTATTAGTACAACTTGTGATTGCCGCAATAATAACCGCACCATCTGGCATTTCACCGTCTTTTTCTTGTTGTTGGCAATTGCTTAATTCTTTGGCAATACCTGCTGAGGTTAAATCTGCAGTCGCTAATCTACGATGTGGATTCGAAGGTCCCGCCATATTTCTGCATACGGAAGACAAATCAAACTCAAGTACTCGTTCATATTCAACATCAACTAAGTCATCTGCCCACAAACCTGTGTGTTTGGCATAGGTTTCTACTAATTCGACTTGTTCTGGTTCACGACCTGTGAGCTTAAGATAATCAATGGTTTGTTGATCAATATAAAACATACCTGCTGAAGCACCGTATTCCGGTGTCATATTTGAGATAGTTGCACGATCGCCTATGGTTAATTCTTTTGTGCCTTCACCAAAAAACTCTAGATAACTGGAAACGACTTTTGCGTTTCTCAAAAATTCTGTTATCGCTAATACAATATCAGTGGCGGTAATACCAGGTTGACGTTTGCCGGTTAGTTTTACCCCAATGATATCCGGCAAGCGCATCATAGATGGTCGACCTAACATTACAGTTTCAGCTTCTAAACCACCTACTCCAATGGCAATAACACCTAATGCATCAACATGTGGTGTATGACTGTCGGTGCCTACACAGGTATCAGGATAAGCAACACCATCACGTGCTTGTATAACCGGTGACATTTTTTCTAAATTTATTTGGTGCATAATGCCGTTACCTGCAGGGATAACGTCTACATTTTTAAACGCGGTTTTTGTCCATTCAATAAAATGAAATCTGTCTTCATTACGTCTATCTTCAATTGCTCTATTTTTATCAAACGCATCAGAATCCGAACCGCCATGTTCTACAGCCAAGGAATGATCAACAATTAATTGAGTGGGTACAACCGGATTCACTTTAGCAGGATCTCCACCTTGCTCTGCAATCGCGTCACGCAATCCCGCTAAATCCACTAATGCTGTCTGGCCTAAAATATCGTGACAAACCACACGAGCTGGATACCAAGGAAAATCTAAATCTTGTTTGCGGTCGATTAACTGTCTTAGCGCATCCGTTAAATCATTTGGATTACAACGACGGACTAATTGTTCAGCTAAAACGCGTGAGGTATAAGGTAATTTTGCATAAGCCCCAGGAGTAATATCTTCAACGGCTTCTTTAGTATCAAAAAAATCTATCGTTGAGTTACCTATTTTATAACCAGGTAAAGGTTTTCGGTATTGATAATTCATAACGTAATCCACTTGTATTTTTTGGCGAGAATATAAACAGTTAAATAGTGACCTACAGTCAAGTTGGCTTTTGACTGCAGGTCATATACTACAATTAACCTTTAGCGTTGAGAGATTGGCGTTACTTTTCTTGGCTCAGACCCTATATAATCTGCACTTGGGCGAATAATTCTATTATTTGCACGTTGTTCCATTATGTGTGCTGCCCAACCGGTGAGTCGTGAGCAAACAAATATCGGTGTAAATAGTTTTGTTGGAATTCCCATGTAGTTATAAGTAGATGCATGGAAGAAATCGGCATTACAAAATAGCTTTTTGGTATCCCACATAAACTCTTCACAAGCCACTGATATATCATAAAGTGAAGTGTCACCATTTTCATATGCTAACTTTTCTGACCACTTTTTAATGATCACATTACGTGGATCAGATTCACTATAAATAGCGTGACCAAATCCCATGATTTTTTCTTTACGTTCTAACATACCAGCCATTTGTACTTTAGCATCTGCTGGTGATTTGAACTTAAGTATCATATCCATTGCAGCTTCGTTAGCTCCACCATGAAGTGGACCACGTAAAGATCCAATAGCTCCAGTTACACAAGAATACATATCAGATAGTGTTGATGCACACACTCGTGCTGTAAATGTCGATGCATTAAACTCATGTTCTGCATATAAAATAAGTGAAACATCCATAACCTTGCGATGTTGATCTGACGGTGTTGTGCCATTTAATAATTTGAGGAAATGACCCGCTAATAAATCTTCGTCAGTGGTGCAGTCAATTTCAACACCATCATGGCTGTATCTGTACCAGTAACACATGATTGCAGGAAAAGCGGCAAGAAGTCGGTTTGCTGCTTTATTTTGTTGTTCAAAACTAGTTTCAGGTTCTAAATTACCTAAAAAAGAACAACCTGTACGCATCACATCCATAGGATGAGCCGAGGCTGGAATCAGTTTTAGCACACTTTTAAGTGCCTCAGGTAAATCACGCATGCCGTTAAGCTCTGTTTTATACGCACTCAGTTGTGCTTGATTTGGCAAATCACCGTTAAATAATAGATAAGCCACCTCTTCAAAAATCGCGTTGTCTGCTAGATCTGATACATCATATCCACAATAAGTTAAACCTGAACCCGACTTTCCTACTGTACACAATTTAGTTTCGCCTGCACTTTGACCGCGTAAACCTGCACCTGTTAACTTTTTCTCAGCCATTGTCATCCCCTCAATACGTTTGATTTGATGTTCATTAACCATAACCTTTAGTTAAGAACACCTTTTATTTTATATTTATATTTCTTTCGTCATATTTTTGATTTGGTGGATAATTTATTTGTTTTTGCCTTGAGCAAATAAACTATCTAATTTTTGTTCATAGTCGTGGTAACCAAGGTAATCATACAAATCCATACGCGTTTGCATTGTATCCACAACCTCTTTTTGGTCGCCTTTTTCTAAGATAGACGTATATACCATCTCTGCTGCTTTATTCATTGCTCTAAAGGCACTTAATGGGTACAAGACCATAGCAGCACCCCATTCACCCAATTGTTTTTTATTCCATAATTCGGTTTGCCCAAACTCTGTAATATTGGCAAGGATAGGAACGTCTAATGCTTCTGAAAATGCACGATAATGCTCTTCAGTTTGCACTGCTTCAGCAAAAATACCGTCAGCACCAGCAGCGATATAGGCTTTTGATCTTTCAATAGCGGCTTCTAATCCTTCTTGAGCAAACGAATCGGTGCGCGCCATAATAAAAAAGTCTGGGTCTGTTCGCGCATCTACTGCTGCTTTAATGCGGTCGACCATCTCTTCTACTGATACAATTTCTTTATTTGGACGATGTCCACAACGTTTTTGTGCAACCTGATCTTCCATGTGAACCGCCGCGGCACCGGCTTTTTCCATATCTCTTATCGTTTTAGCGATATTGAATGCACCGCCCCAACCAGTGTCTATGTCTACCAGTAAGGGTAAATCACAAGCTGACGTAATGCGCTGAACGTCAACAATAACGTCATTTAATGATGTCATGCCTAAATCGGGTAAACCGTAGGATGCATTGGCAACCCCCCCTCCAGATAAATAAATTGCTTGGTGACCAATTTGTTTTGCCATCATTGCTGAGTAAGCGTTAATAGTTCCAACGATTTGAAGTGGATGATTGTCAGCTAATGCTTGACGGAATTTTTTTCCTGCGCTCATAATTTCACTCTCTTAAATAGTAACTGGGGTTTACACCAATTTATTTGCAATATTATTTTTTGAATACATGATATGACGACGCATTAACATCTCAGCTAACTCCTCGTCTCTATTTTGAATGGCACTGACGATATGTTTGTGTTCATCAAATGCGGTTGTGATCCTCGGACCTGACATACCTAATTGAACTCGATACATCCGAACTAAATGATAAATACCATCAACTAATAAGGAGATAAGTTGTTTGTTTTTACAACCGAGAATGATTCGATAATGAAAATCTACGTCACCGGCCTCTTGGTAATAAGAACCTTCTTGCTCAACTTTGTTGGCATGACTTTCTAACAGTTGATTTAATTCTTCAATCTCGTTAGATGTCATGTTCTTGGCCGCTAATCTTGCAGCCATGCCTTCTAATGATTCACGAATTTGATAAAGTTCTACTAAACCATTTGGAGACAAAGAGACAACTCTTGCCCCAACATTGGCTTTACGTTCAACTAAATGACAAGACTCTAATCGATTGATGGCTTCTCTGATCACCGCACGGCTTACGGTATACTTTGTCGACAATTCAGCTTCACTAAGTTTACTACCAGCGGCTATTTCACCTTCAACAATTGCATACCTTAACTTAATGAAGGTTTTATCTGACGATGTAATGGCTTGTTCTAGTTGAGAGTTAAACATAAACGTTATTATTAGCTACTTTTTACCAAGTTGTCGACAATCTAGTCTTAAATAACTATTTCGTCAAGTAATCCAGCCAACTTTGTCGACACATTTGCAAAATATACCTATAATAGGTATTTTAAAGCGTAAATCGGCCTTCTGTTCATAACCTGTGAGTAACCCTGTTAATGGTGTGCATCGTTCTGTGGGTTAAAATGTATAATTACATAAACTATTGATTTAAAAGAGATTAATATTCAATTAAAGTGCTTTTTTTTTTATCTTTTTTGTTCTAAACTAATTCCATCGTCAACATTAAGTAAGTAGATGTTGCCCTAGTGAGAAATATCATTTCATCACTAGCACAGTTAGCGCACGGCTCATAAAACGAGCCATTCTCTGGCCCAGGCTAAATTGTTCTGGGCTTTTTTTTGCCTAAAATTCAAGCATGTTAATTTTATATAAATGTAAATAAGTGTTGTTTATAAAATCAAGACAAAAAAAACCCGTTATATTTAACGGGTTTTTTGCTCAATATTCGTATCTAAAAAAATGACTTTTTAAATTCAATACCCCAGACAGCTGGTTCATTAACCACGCCGGTATTATTGTTAAAATCTATACCTGCTTTTAAATTGTCTTCATCGGTAATATTACGTCCGAATAACGCCACTTCTAAATCAAGATCATAATTGAAGTAACCTACTCTTAAGCCAAGTTCAAACTGTCCGTCTGTAACATACTCTTCTGTTTGATATATGTATAAACTTGTTTCACCTTGGTAAGCATAATCAGAATAAACAAAGACTTCACCGCTATCTCCCATAGGGAAAGCGTAGCGACCTGTTAAGGTTAGAATCGTTTCTGGTGCATTAGGGAATGGATTTCCGTCTACGTAAGCTGCACTGCCATCAGAACTTAATGGATCGGTTGGAGTACACTGACCTGAACCGCAAACACCAATTAATAAACTTTCGTCTTGTAATTCTGTTTTGTTATATGAAAAACCTGCCGTAATTAGTAAGTTTTCATTTACTCTGAATTCAGAATCTAGCTCAAAACCGGTTCCAACACCTTTACCTGCATTAGTTAAACCTATGCTATTTCCATTACCACCTACAGCAGTTAATTGAATATCGTCAACTGTATAATGGAATACTGCCCCGTTTAAACGAATTGTATTGTTAAATAAATCAGATTTAAAACCAGCTTCGTAAGACATTATTGTTTCGGCTTCTGCAACAGAAGGCATTCCTTCAAAAGCAATATCACGCCCTTGAATTGATTGCGCTCTAAAACCATTAGAAATACGAGTATATACACTCATATCATTATCAATTTTGTAGTTGGCCATTGCTTCCCAACTAACTTTAGCTTCACCAACGTTTACAGGGGCATACTCTTGAATTGTTGCCGCACCAATAACTAACGCAAAGCCATCTTTGTTTTGATCACCCACTGACAATGATTTGTCATCATCTGTGTAACGTAAACCACCAATAACGGATAATTGATCATTAACTTGGTATGTTGTTTGGCCAAATAAAGCCCAAGTTGTGTTTTCATGGAATACTTCAGTCGCACCAAAAAATCCATCGATACTGACAACACTAAATGAAGAGTCATAATAAAAACCACCGGCTTGCCAGCTTAATTGGCTATTACCATTACTTGAGAAGCGAACTTCTTGGGTAAATTGTTCTAAATCATTTAATTGATCTTCTGTCACGGCTGAGAATGGAATAAAACCAGGTTCCGATGAACCATCTGCGTTATTCACACCACCATCTATATCGCCTTTACCACGTCCTTCCGCAGTTTCCATCGCGGTAATAGAAGTAACGGTTATGTTACCTAGGTCATAATTTACGTTTACGCTCCAACCATCTGCATCATAAACTTGTGGATTATTATCACCATCATCATACTTAACAGAATCACGGTCATAATTTTCATTGAGTTTGTTACTGCCGGTCGTTAAAACGTTAGCGCGGAAAACCGAAGAAGTCCCATCTAGAGAACGAGAGTGGAAGTTAAATAAAACATCTAATTGCTCAGTTGGGTTATAGGCTAATTGTATACGGTAAGCTGAGTCTTTATGACCACCAAACGCATTCTCTTCATTTGTATGAGCGTTATCAATCCAATCATCTTTTGATTGCTCTAACACTGAAATTCTTGCTGACAATGTATCCGTTAAACCACCACCAACTGCACCAACAAAGTTAGTTAACCCATAGGTTCCAACCCCACCTTTAACATAGGCTTCAAAATCATCTGTTGGTTTACGGCTCGTAAATTTAACAATGCCTGCAGTTGTATTACGCCCAAACAAGGTGCCTTGCGGGCCACGGATCACTTCAACTTGATCAACGTCAAAAAGTGGAAAACTTTTTAACACAACATTTTCCATTACTACGTCATCCATAATAATAGAAACCGGTTGTGAGGCTGCTAAATCGAAGTCTGTATTACCTAAACCACGCATATAAAATCGAGGGGCAACACGTCCATTCGACGATTCTGCATAAAGACCAGGTACTCGTGTAGCTAAAGATAAAATGTCATCACCAGATGAAAACATGTTTTCAAATTTTTCACCGGATAATGTGGCAATGGAAACAGGTACATCTTGAATAGATTGTGAACGTTTTAATGCAGTTACTGTGATCTTCTCTAATTTAGAATCATCTTTTTTGTCTGCTTGTTCGGCAGCAAATGAGGACATTGAAGTTAATAGAGCTGCTTGAATACTAAGAGCAATTGCCGCTTTTTTCATGGTTTTCGTGGTTTTCATGTATTTTCCAGTGGTAAATTGTTGTCTTTAATTGGTGTTGTAGCTTTGTTTTGTTGCTTGGTTTTGATTGTTAAATTAATAGGTCATTTAACTTTGTTAATATTAACTCATACGACCAGATATATGTAATTTATTTATAAAAGATAAGATAAAAACATATCATATCAAATATAGAGCTTAAGGCAGATTGTACCTCACCTGAATATATAAATACTGGACTTTAATAGTGAATTTCAACCCAAATAAGGCTTATGATCAATAATGTTGAATTTAGTTTTTAGTTGTAAAATATACGTTTTGTTCTTCGCTATAAACTCATTGAACTGTAAAATTACATCTTTATGTTTAATAGTAGATAGGTGGTAATCATACACTTCATACTTAAAGCCCTTGTTGATAATCAATTCACCTTCCCGACCTAATTTAGCTAAATAATGATTAACCACACTCATTTCTAAATCGATACCATCGAGTTGCCCTTCTAATACTTGTCTGACTAATACCATGGTGGATGGATGTTCAAATAAGTTAATTTGTTTATCTATGATCTTTTCAATCCAAATTGATGGATAAAACCCCAAAATAGTCCCTAAGACTTTAAAGTTATCTTCAGTCAAGTCGGAGTCAGATTTAGTTAACGTCCCGGCAACTAATTCAAGTGTTGAATCACTAAATATTAAATTCTTGTGTGCATTTTTATCAGCGAACCAACGTGGGTTATCCGGATATTTAAAATCGATTTCATTTTCTTCAAGCCATTTTTCGAAACGTTTGATGGGTAATGGTACATATCTAAATGTATGCCCATATTGTTTCCCGAATTCATTAAATAATTCTGTTGTGTAGGTTGGAGTTGTTTGGTTGAAATCAAACAGAGGGTAATAAGGGATGTCTTCAACCCCAATAACAAATTCTTTACTAATGGCATGGCCGTTAATAATTAACAAAAATAAACAAAGCAATCTGGTCACTTTCGCCATTTACCTACTTCTTTAAAGTTAGAATTAGATGTTACGCATATTGAGTAATATCTTAAATTATATCCTATTTCGTATTTATACTACTTTTTTTAAAATTTAACTTGTTTGGAACTTGCAACTCGTTATGATCCCCCCAATAAATAACAGTAATTGTTTTAAAGGCGTATTGGAGTCGTTAATGAGTGAAGTTCAGCATCATAGTTTGATTATTTTAGGTTCAGGTCCTGCAGGTTATACTGCTGCGGTTTATGCAGCACGAGCAAATTTAAATCCTGTTTTGATTACAGGTATGCAGCAAGGTGGTCAATTAACTACGACAACTGAAGTTGAAAACTGGCCAGGTGATGCAAACGATCTAACCGGTCCTATATTGATGGAGCGCATGAAAGAACATGCAGAAAAATTTGAAACTCAAATTATCTTTGATCACATCAATTCTGTGGATTTCAGCAAAAAACCATACTCATTAAAAGGTGACTCTGTAAGTTACACTTGTGATGCATTAATTATTTGTACTGGTGCTTCAGCACAATATCTTGGTCTAGAGTCTGAACAAGCGTTCATGGGTAAAGGCGTATCAGCTTGTGCTACTTGTGACGGTTTCTTCTATCGTAATCAAAAGGTAGCCGTAGTAGGCGGTGGTAATACTGCAGTTGAAGAAGCACTTTATTTATCCAACATCGCTTCTGAAGTTCATCTTGTGCATAGACGTGACACATTTAAAGCTGAAAAAATCTTAATTAAGCGTCTTATGGATAAAGTGGCTAAAGGCAACATTGTTTTACATTTAAACAAAACCTTAGATGAAGTCCTAGGTGATGATATGGGTGTAACAGGCGTACGCCTTAACGACACACAATCTGACGCTCAGGAAGAGTTTGATGTTATGGGATTGTTTATCGCTATTGGACATAAACCTAATACCGCAATGTTCGATGGTCAATTAGACATGAACAATGGTTATATAAAAATTCATAGCGGCCTTGATGGCAATGCGACAGCGACGAATGTAGAAGGTATATTTGCGGCGGGTGACGTTTGTGACCATATTTACCGTCAAGCTATTACGTCTGCAGGTACTGGCTGCATGGCTGCGTTAGACGCTGAACGTTACTTAGACGCTCTATAAGTGTTAATTGAGGAGGGTTCTCCCTCCTCTTTTAATCTTTAATTAAATTGAATAACACACTTCATTATTTATCAGACGACCTTAATTGGTTTCCTTCACCGTCTCACGCTCTAGATGAACCAGCCGGTTTATTAGCTATAGGTGGCGATTTAAATCCACAACGTGTTTTTAATGGTTATCAACAAGGAATATTTCCTTGGTACTCTTCGGATGAGCCTATTATGTGGTGGAGTCCAGATCCGAGAGCTGTAATAAATATTTCTGATATTAGAGTAAACAAATCTCTGAGGAAATTTTTAAACAAGTGTAATTATAGCGTCAGTATAAACACACAGTTTGATCAAGTAATATCACATTGCGCTAAACCCAGACCAAACTCTGAAGGTACGTGGATCATTTCAGAAATGAAGACGTGTTACCAACAATTACATAAATCAGGCCATGCTCATTCCATTGAAGTATGGGAAATAGACAATAATGGCAAAAAGCTTGTTGGTGGACTTTACGGTGTTTTAGTTGGTAATTGTTTTTGTGGCGAGTCGATGTTTTCATTAAAACCAAACGCATCAAAATTAGCATTAATATGTTTAGCTAATTTATTAAAAGATTTTGAAGGTGCATTTATCGATTGCCAATTACCTAACCCTTATCTTATGAGCATGGGCGCGAGTCTAATATCAAGAGACCTCTATTTAGAACGATTGACGGATAGTCGAAAACAAAGGTTACCAATATCTGTTTTTTCTTCTAAGTTTATACAATGGCAAACATTTATTAGTTTATATGACTACCGTTAAATTTGGATTATCGACAACGTTTGATTGCGGTTACTTACCAGATCAAAAAGAGCAACTACTCGTTTATATTGATGAACAACCTTTGACGCCTATTATATATTCAGCCCTACAAAATCAGGGGTTTAGACGTTCAGAAGATCATGTATATAAACCTCATTGTTCTAATTGTAATGCCTGCCAATCTATTCGTTTGCCCGTGTATAAATTTAACCTTAAAAACAGTCAAAAGCGCATACTCAAGAAAGCCGATAAATTCAAAGTAAATTTAGCCAATAAAGTATCGGAGCAATATTACCCATTATTCGAAAAATACATTAATACTAAACACGTAGATGGGGTCATGTACCCGGCTAATGAAACCCAATTAGAAAGTTTTACCAAATGTGATTGGATGGATAAGGTATATATTGAGCTATATGATAACGAGCTCCTCATTGCTGTCGCAATTTGTGATGTTACACCAGATAGTTTATCTGCCGTTTACACGTTTTATGACCCTGAATATCTAAAATACTCTTTAGGGACTTTAATGATCTTGCAGCAAATTAATATCACCAAGCAATTAGATAAAAATTGGTTATATTTAGGTTATTACATTAAAGAGTGTGAAAAAATGAATTATAAAACTCGATTTACGCCTTATCAAATACGCACCCAAGATGGTTGGTTCGAATTTATCGAATAACACTAGGTTTATGGACATCGAGTACGTTTTAACGCAAAAAAATATAAGTTTTTATTCCTTTATAACTCCCTGATCTTTCAACTTACCAAGTTAAATACTATTTATTTCCAGTATTGCCTTTACTTTTAGAGCAAATTTGGGCAAAATCTGCGCTTATTTTTTTACGCTTACAAAACAGTCCCAGAGGTTATACGCTTAATGGCGAAAGAAGACGTTATTGAAATGCAAGGTACAATTTTAGACACTTTGCCAAATACTATGTTCCGTGTTGAATTAGAAAATGGTCACGTTGTGACTGCTCATATCTCCGGTAAAATGCGTAAACATTACATCCGTATTTTAACAGGTGACAAAGTAACAGTGGAAATGACTCCTTACGATCTTTCGAAAGGTCGCATTACGTTCCGTGCTAGATAGTTCGATTCGTAAATAAGTATAAAAAAAACCGAGATAATTCTCGGTTTTTTTATATCTACATTTTAATGGTTAAATTAAGCGAGCTCCATCTCGATTAATTTAACGTATTATTTTTTATCTAATAATTACGCTGTTTCGACTACTTTAGTTTCGTAAGTAAAACTCAGTTCGTCTTTTTTAACACCGACTTTCACTAAACCACCAGAAACTAATTTCCCAAATAGAACTTCATTAGCTAAAGGTTTACGTAATTTATCTTGGATTAATCGAGCCATCGGTCTCGCTCCCATCGTTTTATCGTAGCCCTTCTCACCTAACCATTTCATTGCTGGTTCTGAAATTTCCAATTCAACTTGTTTTTTATCAAGCTGTGCTTGTAACTCAACGATAAACTTATCGACTACTTGTAAAATAGTTTCTTCATTTAAGTGGTTAAACCATACGATATTATCTAAACGGTTTCTAAACTCTGGACTAAAGGTACGTTTGATTTCTTCCATAGCATCAGAACTGTGATCTTGATGGGAAAAGCCGATTGATTTTTTCGACACTTCCATCACACCAGCATTTGTTGTCATAACAAAAATAACATTTCTAAAATCAGCTTTACGGCCATTGTTATCCGTTAATGTCCCATGATCCATCACTTGCAATAAAATATTAAACACATCTGGATGCGCTTTTTCAATTTCATCTAACAACACCACACTATGTGGATGTTTCATTACCGCATCTGTTAATTGACCACCCTGTTCAAAGCCAACATAACCTGGAGGTGAACCAATTAAACGACTTACGGCATGACGTTCCATATACTCCGACATATCAAATCTTAATAATTCAATACCTAAGACTTTTGACAACTGTTTTGTTACTTCTGTTTTACCAACACCAGTAGGACCGGCAAACAAGAAACTACCAATAGGTTTATCTTCACTACCAAGGCCTGAACGTGATAAACGAATGGCTGCCGTTAAGGCATCAATAGCTTCTTCTTGACCAAATACGGCTAATTTCAAGTTACGATCAACATTACGTAACACATCTTTGTCTGATTGCGATATTGATGTTTCAGGTATACGTGCAATTTTAGCGACTATCTGCTCGATAATGCTCACGTTAATTTGTTTTTTACGTTTGGATTTCGGTAACACTTTTTGATGCGCACCGGCTTCATCAATGATATCAATCGCCTTATCAGGTAAATGACGTTCATTAATATAACGGTCAGATAATTCAGCTGCAGCTCTTAACGCCGAGTTGGTATATTTAACACCATGATGTTGCTCGTAACGTTCCTTTAACCCAATTAATATCTTAGTGGTATCTTCCACACTTGGTTCTTCAACATCAATCTTCTGAAAACGTCTAACTAACGCTTTGTCTTTTTCGAAGATATTCCTGAACTCACCGTATGTGGTTGATCCCATGCAACGTAATTTGCCCGTTGCTAATAAAGGTTTAAGTAAATTAGAAGCATCCATTACGCCACCAGAAGCAGCTCCAGCACCGATAATTGTGTGAATTTCATCAATAAATAATATCGCGTGTTCTTGTGCTTGTAGTTGTTTTAACAAGGCTTTTAACCGCTTTTCAAAATCACCACGATATTTAGTACCGGCTAATAAGCTACCCATATCTAATGAATAAACAGTAGCATTTTCTATTACTTCCGGAACGGTTTTATTAACGATTTTAAACGCTAAACCTTCAGCAATTGCTGTTTTACCTACCCCTGCTTCGCCAATTAATAAAGGGTTATTCTTTTTACGACGGCAAAGTACTTGAATACAACGCTCTATCTCATGCTCTCGTCCGATAATAGGATCAATGCCTCCTTGTGTAGCCAATTCGTTTAAATTGATACACAAGCTATCTAGCGTGTTCTCCGCGTCTGCTGAACCATCTTCAGATTCAACATTTTCGCCATCATTACCATCTTCGTTTTGATCAACACCATGCGAAATATAATTAACTAAATCTAAACGTGTAATATCGAAACTTTTTAATACATAAACTGCGTGTGACTCTTGTTCTGAATAAATTGCGACTAATACATTCGCTCCAGTTACTTCTTGTTTACCTGAAGATTGAACATGAAATACAGCGCGTTGTAATACACGTTGAAACCCAAGTGTTGGCTGAGTGTCTTTTTCTTCTTCAGGGTCTTCTGGTAAATACGGTGTGGTTTGAGCTATAAATTCAGCTAGTTCAGCCCTAATTTTATCTAAATTAGCTGAGCATGCTAACAATGCATCTTTGGCGTCGGAATTGTCTAATAGAGCCATTAATAAATGTTCAAGAGTCATGAACTCGTGACGGTGTAACTTTGCATAACGAAATGCTTCATTCAAAGTAACTTCTAATTCTTTGTTTAACATAGACACCCTCTTATATGGTCAAACGAATACTAAATATAAATATAAATTTAGTTATTCTTGTTCCATTGTGCATAACAATGGATGTTGATTGGCGCGAGAAAATTGATTTACTTGTGCTACTTTTGTCTCTGCAATCTCTGCAGTATATGTGCCGACTACGGCTTTTCCATCTTTGTGTACTTTAAACATTATATGATTTGCACTTTCCAACGTTTTAGAAAAAAACTTAACTAACACCGTTACTACAAAGTCCATGGGGGTGTAGTCATCATTATTCAAGATAACTTTATACATTGGCGGCTTTTTCAACTTACTTTTCGCAGCTTCTTTTAATAAGCCTGTACCGTGTTCACTATCTGTTATTTTTGGCATATATTCACAAATATTTCTGCATTAATGTTAAGAAGTTACTTCCTTTATATAAATATATTAGTCAATTCACAAAACATAGTTGTTAAAACTTGACTATTTGCTTAAATTATCTACAGTATTTTATTGATCGCTTTAAATTTATACAAAAACTTACAACAACAATCGTTCAAAATTTAACATAGGAAGTAGAAGTATGGCTCTCGGAAAAGTTAAGTGGTTTAATAACGCTAAAGGTTTTGGTTTTATTAAAGAAGAAGGTAAAGAAGAAGATATTTTCGCTCATTTCTCAACTATCACTATGGATGGTTACAAAACTCTAAAAGCTGGGCAAGACGTAGAATTTGATCTTACTGAAGGGCCAAAAGGCTTACATGCTATAAATATAAAACTTGGCGAAAAGTAAACATATTTTGAACAAACAGCACCCTTGTACATTGGGTGCTTTTTTATGCCTGTATAATGTTACAGATGCTCTATTATTTCTATGCCTAATAAGTAAGAGCCACCCTCTTCTTCTTGTGAACACCTAACCACTGTTGCATTTGCTTTTAATGCTGGCAGTTCAGGACTTGCACCTTCTAATCGGCAAATAACATTTGTCCCAACTTCAATAGGTTCGTCGGACTCTACCGCCATGCCTGTTGCACTTAAGTCTCTACAAACTGCGTCTAATTTTCGTCCGGCATCGGCATCTGAAATATCAATTTCAATATTTGTATTAACCATCATCCTGAAAAAATTGCGGTTGTCACTGTACTTAATCATACCGTCGCCTTTTTAATTATAATTCTGATAAATGTTCTATTTTTGTCATTAATTCAGTCATTTCAAAAGGCTTAGTTATATATGCATCACAACCAGCCATGAACCCTTCATTTACTTCTTCTTCGTTATCCAAACCTGTTAACAAAATTATCGGGATCTCTTTTGTTTCAGGCGTATTCTTTAATAACCTACACGTATCATAGCCGTCTAATCCTGGCATACAAATATCCAGTAGTATAACTTGTGGGGATTGTTCAATTGACAAAGATAATCCCTGCTGACCTGAAGATGCATAACTTAAGTTGTATTTACTCCCTAAAGCTATGTCTAACATTTCAAAATTAAAAATTTCATCATCTACTAATAACACGCGAATATTTTTCAATTTAATTCCCTAACTCCATGTAATTGAATTTATCACTTTCAGTTCAATAAGAATACTTAACAACTAATATACAAATTTTCAATATCATTGCTATATTTAGTAAAAAATAAATTGAAAACTTTCTGACATTAATAACATAAAAAAGCTAAAAAACTGTTAAAATGTTTGACATTACAGTGATTTAAGATTGAAATTAGAAATAACAACTTTAATAGTTATCAAGGGAATTATAAAAATGAAAAAAACGGCTACTGCAATTGCACTCGTATTAGCATCAACTAATGTAGCAGCGCTGCCTTTGGTTGATTTTTGGGCTGGCGGTTATTCTTGGAATACTGCTTATAAAGGAGATATCTCTGCAACTGCATCGGGTGAACCATTCGACCTATCTTTGGAGAACACATTACAATTAGAAGATTCTGATAATAATGTTATCTGGGCTGCATTCGAGCATCCAATTCCAGTTGTGCCAAATATCCAAATTAGACAAACTACATTAGAAACCACAGGTATGGGTTCTATTGATAAGTCCTTTGAATTTGGTGGAGAAACATACAGTGGCAACGTAACATTAGATTCTAATGTTAATTTAAATCACACTGATTTAACGCTTTATTGGGGACTACCATTACCAGTTATTACTGTTGATTTTGGTTTAAACATTCGCCAATTTGACGGTGAACTAGCAATTAACACTGGTATAGCAAAATTAGACGCGCCTATTCCAATGGCTTTTGCTCGTGTTGGCGGTTATCTTCCATTTACAGGTTTATCTGTGATGGCAGAAGCAAACTATATTGGTTACGGTGAAACTAACCACATGGATTACCAAGTAGTTGCACGTTATACAATCCCTATGATCCCAGTTTTAGATATTAATGTTGAAGCAGGTTACCGTGCTTTCCAACTAAACATTGACCCTACTGATTTCGGTGGCGACAGTGATGACTTAACTGCAGATATCGATATGTCTGGTATATTCTTAGGTATTTCTTTACACCTGTAAATATTTACTAAAATAAAAAAAAGGAGCAGGTTAATACCTACTCCTTTTTTTATGCTTGATTAACTCTGAATCACAACGTATTTTATAAAAATACTCAATGTGTATTAATTCACGCCATTAAGGACTCTATTTCTTCTACCGTTTTAGGAACGGAATCTGTTAAGTTTGTAAAACCATCTTCGGTAATAACGATATTATCTTCAATCCTAACACCAATGCCATGCCACTTAGAATCGCAATTTGAGTCCGCGTCGATATATATCCCTGGTTCGACGGTAAATACCATTCCTGCTTCAAGTGGTCTTGCATCACCCTCAATATTGTAGTTGCCCACATCGTGTACATCTAAACCCAACCAATGACTTAATCCATGCATATAATAAGCTCTATGCGCATTTTGGGTTAAAAGTGTATTAATATCTCCGGTTAAAATACCTAGTTCTAGTAAGCCACTTGTAATGACCTTTACCGATATCGATGTTAACTCGCTTAAAGTAACACCTGGCTTAATTGCACTAAACACGGCTTGCTGAGCATTTAATACTAATTGATAAATGACTTTTTGTTCTGGACTAAACTTACCGTTCACAGGAAACGTTCTTGTAATGTCAGCAGCATAACCTTCAAGCTCACAACCGGCATCAATCAAAACCATATTTGTAGGCTTAATCTGATCTTGGTTTTCCGTGTAATGTAATATACACGCGTTATCACCACCACCAACTATAGTGCCGTAAGCGGGAAAACGAGCATTGTTCATCGCAAAATGATGATGTATTTCAGCTTCTAATTGATATTCAAAAACAGGTTTGTTTAATTTAACTTGTGTGGCAGAAAAACGCATTGCACGGCAATGAGCTGCGGCTGAAATTTCACCAGCACATTTCATAACGTTTATTTCATTAGCCGATTTATATAAACGCATTTCGTGAATAAGAGGACGAACATCAATTTGTTTATCTGGTGCCGTTAACCCCATTCGAGCTGATGCTCTTAATTGCGCTAACAAACTAAACACTTGTTTATCCGTTGATTCGTCATCGCCTTGTGACCAATATAAAACGTCTTTATTGTTTAAGCTGGTTTTTAATACACTTTCTAATTCATCTAATGAAGCCGTGTAATCAAATTGATATTGTTGTTTTGCTTGATCTTTGCCAATCCGCCTTCCTTGCCATATTTCTGCGGTTTTATCTTTGACCCGACAAATTAAACTTGTTTTTGTAACGCCCCCTACTTTTTCTAAAATTAACCAAGCATCGGGTTCAGGAAAACCAGTTAAATAATGAAAGTCGCTATTTTGACGAAATGCATACTCAGTATCTCTACTTCGAGTCACTTCTTTAGCAGCACTCATTACAACTAAGCTATTGTCTGCTAATTTTGCTAACAATTGCTCTCGTCTTAACTTAAATTCATTAATAGGAATTGAAGGCATATTTTACAACTTATTGATTAATGTAGTGTATTTGTAACAGGTTTGGCCTGATTAACCGCTTTACCAAATTCCTGATGGCATAATACGGTAGAAATACGCACAAATTCGATGACTTCATAAAAGTCAGCTTGGCTTTCATTGTCTTCGTCTAATTGAGTATCCATGCGAGTAATATTGGTAAAGTCCTCAATGATTTCACGTGCTTCATTTGAAGACATGGTTAGATCTCGTTTATTAAAGCCAAAACCAACTAAAAAGTATTGCACCCAATTTAACAACTCTTCGGCTTGATCTGATAACGATTCATCATCATCTGGAAGGTATAATTCAAATGACATATCTTCAGATTCAAGTTGACTAAATACTTGTTCTACAATCGTTTCAGCCGCTTTTTTTAATGAACCTTTTACGGTTAATCCATTGTTAAATAACTCTGACATATGATCTAGATAATCGGTGGATTCTCTAAACATGCCGCCAGCAATTAATCCGGTTAATAAACCGTGAAGTTCACTGGCTGTAGCGGTAAAGTCATGTTCATTTAAAACAGAAACTAACTGGTCATGATTCATTTGGAAACCTTTCAAAAATACTTATTTCTTAACAAACCATAAATCCAGTAAGAAATAGACAAAATTAATATAACGATATGCTGTTAGCTTATCACTGTTTTAAGCGCTGTGGGTAGTGTTACCAATGGATTAACCATAGAGTTAAGGTAACTCTGATTGATAACTAAGCAGTTTGATAAATATTTATTCATTCATCCAAAAAGTTTACTTTTGCACTTGAGCTAAATTCTAATCCTGTTATATTCCGCGACGAAATAGAATAACGATTATGTGTGCATTAATATTATTAGTGTATTACATTTTGTTGGACTACTTTTTAATATGGTTACCTGGGGTGTTTGACAGAAAATTGTATCCCTGAGCCGATAATACTTTTACAGGAAAGTATTTTATTTGCTATTGCGCAAGCTCGACTCACTTCGGTGGGCAATCGAGAAGCCTACGGCAAAAATATATTTTCCGCCCTGAACACGTCGGTTGTTCATGGGTTAGGTTTTCATCGGCACCTTGGGTTCCACCATATTACTAATTATTTTTAAGCTCGCCTTAGTGTTATTTATACACAGCTAAATTCAATATATTGATAACGATTTCATTTCAGTATTAATCGTAATTAATCAGTTTATTTACACCACGATGAACCTGTAGAAACCGATTACTTAAAGAATAAACTTAGACACTAATTGTTCTAGTTCTTTTGAGTTTGCTTCTAACTCCAAACACAGTTCAGCGGCTTCTTCCATTTTTTGTTTATTTTCACTGGCCGTGTCTGAAATAAGCACCACATTTTCATTAATCTCACCGGTTGCTAAGGTTTGCTCTTTTGTTGATGAGGCGACTTGATTATTCATTTCTGTTAACTGCACAATCTCTTCAGCAACCAATCTAAAAGTTTCACCTGTAGTGACTAACCTAACTGCCGCATTTTGGGTTCCTTCACTGCCAATTTTAATTGCAGCAACCGCATCAGACGCTTTATTTTGCAATTTAGCTATCATGGTATTAATTTCTTCCGTTGACTCCGCTGTGCGTTTCGCTAGCGTTCTTACTTCATCTGCTACTACAGCGAAGCCTCGCCCTTGCTCTCCGGCTCTTGCCGCTTCGATAGCTGCATTCAGAGCTAATAAGTTGGTTTGCTCCGATATGCCTTTAATAACATCTAACACATGAGTAATTGATTGTATTTCATCTGATAACTCATTCACTGAGTCAACCGAATGATTCATTGATATTTCTAATTTATTCATTTGTTCAATGGTTAATTGCACAAACTCACTACCCGAGTTAGTTTTTTCTTCTGTTTCGTGGGCAACGCCAGACGCCAACTCAGCATTTTCAGATATTTGTCTGACGGTAGATTCCATTTCATTAACCGCTGCGGCAACGGTTTGTGTACTATGAGATTGGTCATCGGCTAATTGCCTTGAATCACTGACCTTATGAGCAACATTATCTGCTATTAACTTTACTTGCTCACTCGCTGAAGAGACACGTTTGAACATACTGTGTAACTGGTCTAAGAAAATATTAATTTGAGCCGCGAGTTCACCAACTTCATTTTGATCTGTCACTTGTATTCTGGCAGTAAGATCACCGTCTTTTTCAGTCAAATTGACTACTGAACTGTGTATCGAACGGATTGGTCTAAATATTTGTTTTGCTAATAAGTTTACCAGCACAAAACCGATGCCAGCTATGATCACTCCAAAGATAATATTTTGGAAAATAGCAGATTCAATCGCTCCAAATAATTCTTGTTTTGGTATTTCAGCCACTAAATTCCAATCTAGTGAATTTAATTTAATGCTAGATCGGATATAGTTTTCATTCTCAATCTCTACCGTATTAAGACCTTTCGATCTTGTTGCTGCTAAATCAATTTTATTGCCGATTAAGGTTTGATCTGGATGCAAAACGATCGTGCCTTGCTCATCAACTAAATAAACAATACCTGTTTTGGCTATACGATAACTTTTGATTAATTGGGTCATAGCATCAAGCGAACGACCTACTCCACCAATGGCGACAACACGGTTATTCACCGAGATAGCATAATTGATAAATACAGCCGCTTGCCCTAAGTTTTTATCTATATCAACACTTAAATCGAACTGCTTATTTGAGTTTAAAAAATCATAGAACCAAGGATCTTCGCTGCGGCTAACTTTTCGAACAATCCCCTCATTGGTGTAATAATTAGAAGATTCACTCGACACGATAAAGGCAGTGATAGCTTCATTATTCGATTTATTATTTAAAAGGTATTGGGTAAATTCTTGAAGTTTACTTTCAGGTTCACCAGCGGCTATCCAATTAATCACCATCGAATTGGTTGCAATTGCTTTAGCGGCTTCAATAGGGCTAGAGAGTTCTAACTCAATTGCATTTCTGACTTCAGATAATGCGGTGGGTAATTCCGAGTTTTCTAATTTTGAGGTTAAAAATGATGTAATTGAGGATGAGAATAAATATGTTGAAATGATTAGTGGTAACAATATCGCAGTCACTAAACTTAAATACACTTTCTGCTGCAACTTCATTTTAAATACCTATCAAATTTCTTTCTTTATATATCGGCACTGTATAAAAAAAGTTCACCTTTAATTGAAATATGATAGTTAAAAAATGAAATTATACTAAATAAGTTAACTCCAATGGTGTATATGCTCAACTTTGCCATTATGCAGGATAATTTCGCCCTTTTTTGCACTAATACCATCCGCACTGTAATTTAAAATAAAACTAACTTTTAAAATTAGCTTTTTTTCGTATCCTAATTTCCAGCTTTGCATTGGTACCGATAACAATTGCAGGTGATAACGTTGGCAGTAATTTTTTGCTGATGACTCTGCAATTTCAGCTAATTTTCTAAACTGCAAAAACATAGCGATAATGCCTATAAAAAACATCATCAGCCATACGGTGGTTAAATCAAACATGGATCAGTTCCACTTCTTTATCATTATTGTCATGTTGATGACTCGGAGATATTACCTGCTGATAGCTAGTAACTTTATCTAATGAATTTGCATCATAACCTTGGCTAAGTCTCAGAAAAGCCTGATAACCTAGCCAAATGACAACCAAGAAACACGACGCGATAGAAAAAGCATAAAGGTATTTTAACAACCTTATCCTAGGTTTAACCTTTTTCGACTTTGCCTGTCCATCATCAATCGCTTTTGTAACCAAGTTATCGCTCCAATTAACCTATCTGAGTTAATCCATTCATATAAGGAACTAGAGCATCAGGTACCGTAATAGTGCCATCTTCATTTTGGTAATTCTCTAAAATAGCAACCAATGTTCTGCCTACTGCTAAACCAGAGCCATTTAATGTATGTAATAACTCTGGCTTTTTAGCGCCCTTAGCTCTAAAACGGCCTTGCATACGGCGAGCTTGGAAATCGCCCATGTTGCTACATGAAGAGATTTCACGATAGGTGTTTTGTGCTGGTAACCATACTTCAAGATCGTACGTTTTGGTTGCTGAAAAGCCCATATCACCTGTACATAAGATTACTTTTCTATATGGCAGGTCGAGTTTTTGTAAGATTGTTTCGGCGTGATTTGTTAGCTGTTCCAACGCTTCATTTGAATCTTCAGGTTTAACCATTTGCACTAATTCAACTTTATCAAACTGATGCTGACGAATTAACCCTTTGGTATCACGACCATAAGAGCCCGCTTCTGAACGGAAACATGGTGTATGTGCGGTTAATTTAACGGGTAACTCAGCTTCATCATAAATGACATCACGAGCAAAGTTGGTTAATGGTACTTCTGCTGTTGGTATCAACGACAACTTACGGCTGTCTTGTTCACCTTCTTTATCCGTTTGACCAGAGATAGGTTTAGTGTGAAATAAGTCTTCTTCAAACTTAGGTAATTGCCCCGTACCTTGTAAGCTTTCTGGATTCACTAAATATGGCACGTAGGTTTCTGTATATCCGTGTTGCTCTGTGTGTAAATCAAGCATAAATTGTGACAATGCACGGTTTAATCTCGCCATTTGACCACGCATAACCACAAAACGAGCGCCACTTAATTTAGCCCCCATTTCAAAATCTAAACCTTTGCTAAGTGCTTCACCTAATTCAACATGATCTTTAACAGCAAAGTTAAATTGTTTAGGTGTGCCCCACTTTAACACTTCAACATTATCATCTTCATTTTTACCCACTGGCACTTCAGCTTGAGGCAAATTAGGCACTTGTAAAATGATGGTATCAATTTCAGATAAAAGCTCAGATAACTCTGCTTTAGCGGCATCTAGTTTGTCACCCAAATCAGCAACAGTGGCTAATAAAGGTTGAATATCTTCACCTTTGGCTTTGGCTTGACCAATAGATTTTGATTTAGTATTACGTTCGTTTTGTAATTCTTGTGTTGCACTTTGTAAGTCTTTACGGCGAGTCTCTAACTCGTTAAGTTTTGCAACATCCAATTCAAAGCCTCGGGTAGCCAAACGACTTGCAGCTTCATTTATGTCGTTACGAAAGAACTTTGGATCTAACATTTTTAATAACCCTTTAACTAAATTTTTATAATAAACTCGACAAACTCAAGTTCAGATTAACTGTGTTTTAACATATACAGTTGCATTCCCAACCAGGCGGCAAAAATACAAACCACTACATTCAAAAATATATTCAATACGGCCTTAAACCATTCACCATGTTGTAATAACAACAAAGTGTCTAAAGAAAACGTAGAAAAGGTGGTAAACGCACCTAACAAACCAATTCCAAATAGTGAGCGCCAAGGCAAGTCGGACATCATACCATGTTCAATTACGCTAAATAAGATCCCCATGAAAAATGAACCTATTACGTTAACCAGTAGAGTTGCATAGGGGAAACCTTTGCCTAACAGACTGATCATTAACAAAGTAACGCCATAACGCATACTTGCGCCTAACGCCCCGCCCAAAGCAACAAATAGGAGATTATTCATGTTTTTCATCCACTACTTTGAATAATTTAAGCATTGGCATCCAAGTCTTTTAAATAACGTAATTTTTCTGCAATTTTTTTCTCTAAGCCTCTATCCACAGGTTGATAGTACTCAGTACCTGCCATTTCTTCTGGCAAGTAATTTTCGCCAGCAGCATAGGCATTAGGTTCATTGTGGGCATAGCGGTATTCAGCACCTCGCCCCATTGATTTCATTAATTCAGTTGGCGCATTAGTTAAATGCATAGGAACATCATAACTCGGTAAACTAGCTGCATCACGCTTTGCTTGGTTGAATGCCATATAGACGGCATTACTCTTAGGCGCAGCCGCTAAATACAGAGTTGCTTGGGCAATCGCTCGCTCGCCTTCTGATGGGCCAACTCGATGAAATATATCCCATGCATTTAATGCAACTTCCATCGCTCTTGGATCGGCATTGCCGATGTCTTCTGTTGCTATGGCTAATAAACGACGAGCAACATATAAAGGGTCGCCTCCGCCAGCTA
Organism: Psychrosphaera sp. F3M07; assembly: GCF_018860345.1. GTDB lineage: Bacteria > Pseudomonadota > Gammaproteobacteria > Enterobacterales > Alteromonadaceae > Psychrosphaera > Psychrosphaera aquimarina. The sequence goes on from NZ_JAHKPJ010000021.1 coordinate 607,544, forward strand.
AAATACGACAATACCAATATAAAGCGGCGTCGGGGGCGGAACCTCGAACCGACTTATGAAAAGCAGAAATAAGATCATAAAAATGATCGCCACCTTTATCAAAGGTCGCCATCTGATTGCCTGTGGCTTGTTCAATGATATCATTGGTAATGACATTATCTTCTGCGACTAAATCACCACACAGCTCTAAATAATTTAATAATTTACGTCCATCACCACCGGCTAAACCGATAAGTAAGCTCCGATTTTTATCCGATAAGTTAAGCTTTAAACTTCCAAGGCCTAACTCAGTATCGGATAAGGCTCTTTGAACTAATGCGATCAGATCATCTTCATCTATGGCTTTTAATATATAAACTCGAGCACGAGACAATATAGCGTTATTTAATTCAAATGAAGGATTTTCAGTTGTCGCCCCAATGAAACTAACCGTACCGTCTTCGATAAACGGCAAAAAAGCATCTTGTTGACCTTTATTAAAACGATGTACTTCATCGACAAATAATACGGTTTTTTTACCGGTTTGTTGTAGACGTTCTTTGGCTCGTTCAACGGTTGCTCTAATTTCTTTGACACCGGCACTGATAGCAGAAAGTTTTTCTACTTCTGCATCGCAATATTGTGCAATAAGCTCAGCCAATGTTGTTTTTCCAGTACCAGGAGGTCCCCATAAGATCATTGAATGACAGCGTTTGCCTTCAATCATTTTACGGATGGCTTTACCTTCGCCAACCAAATGTTTTTGTCCAACATATTGGTCTAAGGTCAACGGGCGCATTCGAGCGGCTAACGGTTTAGTATCAGCCGGTGAAAAATCAAAACCTATATTAGTATGGTGAGACAAAATGAGTCCTATTTACCCGGCTTAGTCTTTACTGGACGTTGATCATCGATTTCGATATCAGCAGGTATATCAAAGTTAAAATTAACATTTAATTTCTTTTTAAACGCTTGTTTCTTTAACTCATATGAACTGGTCTGTTGGGTTCGATCGGTAATAACTATTTCTTTTAATAAGAAGTCATCAAAATAAATCGCCAATTGGCTAACTTGTGAATTATTTTCATTTTTAGGTTTAACTAAAAAACCTGACTCCAATTTAGTAATAGTAAATTTATTCCACACTTCATCTTGTTGCGAAACTAGCAATGCAAAAGGCGTAGTGGCCACTGCATCTTTTGCATCAAATATAGACACTTGTTCTAAAAAAGGATTAAACCACCACAAGGTGTCACCATTAGACATCAACAACTCTTGTTCAGGTGCGACAATTTCCCAAATAAATTGACCTGGTTGTTTAAACACTAACTGACCAGAAGCACTGTGTAGGACGTTATTATCGGTATCTTTAACTTGTTGATTAAACTCAGCGGTAAAACCATCGTAATCTACAAGTAACTTTCTAAGCTCAGTTTCTACCGGCTCGGCAATAAGTGTAAAACTGCTGATTAAAGCAAATAGTGTCACTAACTTAGATATTTTCATGGATTAAAATTCTTCTTCATTGTTTTTAACTGGTGGCGGCGCTAATACTTCTCGCCCCCCATTATTTGCAGCTCGACTTACAATACCCATTGTTTCCATTTGCTCTACGATACGTGCAGAACGGTTATAGCCAATGCGTAACTTACGTTGAATACTTGATATTGATACTTTGCGCGTTTCAGTTACAAAGGCAACGGCTTCATCAAATACTGGATCAATCTCTTCGCCATCGGCCATTTCTGCAGCTTCACCAGGTAACATATTTTCATCTGTCATCTCACCTTGAAGAATTTCAGGTACATAATTTGGTTTGGCTTTCGACTTCCAATCTTTTACCACGGCATGTACTTCATGATCATCAACAAATGCACCATGAACACGGGTTGGTACACCAGAACCTGGAGGCAAATACAACATATCCCCCATCCCTAATAAGTTTTCAGCACCTTGCTGATCTAAGATAGTTCGAGAGTCAATTTTTGAGGACACTTGGAATGCCATTCTTGTTGGAATGTTTGCTTTGATAAGACCTGTAATTACATCAACCGATGGACGCTGTGTTGCTAAAACTAAATGGATACCTGCCGCACGCGCTTTTTGCGCGATACGTGCAATCAACTCTTCCACTTTTTTACCTACGATCATCATCATGTCAGCAAATTCGTCAATAACCACGACAATAGCAGGTAGCTTTTCAAGTGCAGGTTGACGGTCAGACATTTGCTCTGACTTAACCCAAAGAGGATCTAAAATAGGCGCTCCATCTTCAATGGCTTGTGCCACTTTTGCGTTATAACCTTTCAAGTTACGCACACCTAATGCAGACATCAGTTTGTAACGACGCTCCATCTCACCTACACACCAACGTAATGCGTTAGCGGCTTCTTTCATGTCTGTTACTACTTCAGATAATAAATGTGGAATACCTTCATATACTGATAATTCCAACATCTTAGGATCTATCATAATCAAACGCACATCTTCAGGTGTTGATTTATATAACAAACTCAAAATCATGGTGTTAACACCAACAGACTTACCAGAACCTGTTGTCCCCGCCACAAGTAAATGTGGCATTTTTGCTAAATCTACAGTGACCGCTTTACCCGCGATATCTTTACCTAACACCATAGTTAATGGTGAGGATGAATTTTGGAAACCGGCGCTGTTCATTACTTCTGATAAACGCACTATTTGTCGATGTTTGTTTGGAAGTTCTAGACCGATAAACGACTTGCCCGGGATAACTTCTACCACTCGAACACTTAATGCCGATAAAGAGCGAGCTAAATCTTTAGATAGTGTGGTGATTTTACTTACTTTAATACCAGGGGCTAAATCTAATTCAAAGCGGGTAATAACTGGACCTGGGAATACACCTACCACTTTAGCTTGAATATTAAAGTCTAATAGTTTCGCCTCAACCAAACGAGATACAGCGTCCAATTCTTCTTGCGAAACTGGATTTTCAACTTTATCCGGTCTATCTAAAAGATCTAGAGAAGGTAATGTGATTGGTTTCACTTCTTTAACTAATGGGGGTAAGTTTTCTACTACATTGGTATCACGCTGAGGTGCACGTTGATGTGCAGCTTGCATTCCGTCTAACGCGCCTTTGATGTCATCATCGTGTAACTCATCATCCACCCCTGAATAAGTAGGCTGTTGATCGTATTCATCAAATGAAATCGGCATATCATCATCAAGGGAGATTTGATTTGCTGCTTTTACGATATTTGAGCCTTTAGTCACTGGCTCAATTTGCGCGTCAACCATTCCGGCCGCTTGAGAATCGACTAAGTCAATTTTACTATCATCGATTAACTCAGGCGCTGTTGATCCTATGTTACTGCTTTGTTCTTTGATTTCCGCCGCACCAAAAAACTGGTTTAATAAAGATTGTGAGTTATTGCCTTCTAATTTATCTGGTATTGATATCGCGGGCATCTCGTCTGCAGGTTCAACTGCAGCAGTATTTAATTCAAGCGCAACTTCACTTTCAGCCACCTTATTAGCAGCCACATCACTGCCCTTCTGCTTATTGTCTTTCGCATTTTGAATGGCATTCCGTAATTTTGCATAGATAAGACTGCACATAGCTATTGTATATTTACCTAACCCATCGACGACACGGATCCAAGAGACACCAGTCATTAATGTGATCCCGATAAGCACAAAAACTAATAACACTAAGGTCGAACCAGAAAAGCCAATTACAGGTAATAATAAATACGCGATAACGTCACCAATGATGCCACCAGAGGAAAAATAATAAATATCGTCGAAGTTAATGCTACTTAGTGCGGAGCTACCAATAATGAATAAAAAGATACCAATTAACCTTAACCCTAAAGCTAAATAGTCTATCTCTATCAAATTATGGAACTTGCGGAATAATAACCATCCTACTAAGGACACGGCCACAGGGACAAAAAAGGCTAACCAGCCAAAGGTAAACAATAATATATCTGACAACCAGGCACCAAATGCACCTCCGCCATTTTTTATCAATTCGTAATTGCCGGTTTTACTCCAGCTAGGATCAGCGGGATCAAAGGTAAATAAAGTAATTAAAATATATATCGCGATAAGCCCAGCTATAAATAAGCCTGCTTCTAACAATCGCTGAAATCCATTTAACATATTCGGTTGGCTGTCTGTCAAAATATACTCCGCACTCAATTTTTGTTTTTATATGAAATATTCATTTTGAGGCTGCAAAACTTTACCAAATTTAATAACAAGAATCATTGCGTTTGTGCTCTTTTGCTTAATTAATTGGTTATTATCTAATTGAATTTGTTCAACGTTTAAATATTAATCGGTATTGCCGTATTAGACTTGACCTCTTCCATCACAACATAGGTTCTACTTGCACTAACTGAAGGTAATCTTAATAAGGTATCCCCGAGTAATTTTCGATAGGACGCCATGTTTTTAACTCGGGTTTTTAATAAATAATCAAAACTACCAGAAACTAAATGGCATTCTAATATTTCACTAAACGAACTCACGGATTTAGAAAACTCTGAGAACACATCTTGTGCGGTTTTTTCTAGCGTAATTTCTACAAAGACTAATAACGACGCCCCCACTTGTTCGGCATTAACAATTGCTTTATAGCCTTCAATAACACCTTGATTTTCAAGACGTTTCACCCTTTCTAAACAAGGGGTTGGGCTTAAACCAACTAACTTGGATAATTCGACATTAGAAATTCGGCCATTTTTTTGTAACTCGACTAAAATGTTTTTATCAATTCGATCTAGAGTTTTATTCATATATAGACTCAATTTTTTATATATAACAGAATAATATCCTGTATATAACGAAAATACAGTATTTAATATTGATTACTTACTACTATACTCGCCGAAAATAAAATACACATTACATAATGTTTGTCACTCGCAAATAATACAAAGAAGGTAGGTTTAAAATGATCGTTGGTGTACCTAAAGAAATTAAAAACCATGAATATCGTGTAGGTCTTACTCCTGCGGCAGCAAAAGAATTTGTTGCTCATGGCCATCAAGTTATTGTTGAAACCAATGCAGGTACTGCTATTGGCTTTACTGACGAGCAATATGTAGAAGCAGGAGCAAGTATTATTGCAACCCCTGCTGAAATATTTGCTACTGCTGACATGATAGTGAAAGTAAAAGAACCACAGCCTAACGAATGTAAAATGTTACGCGAAGGTCAAACACTATACACTTACCTTCATTTAGCCCCTGATGCGACACAAACTGAATTATTAGTTGCTTCTGGCGCGACATGTATCGCTTATGAAACGGTAACGGACCACACTGGTGGATTACCTTTACTTGCACCAATGAGTGAAGTTGCTGGACGTATGTCTATTCAAGCTGGTGCGCATCATTTAGAAAAAGCACAAGGCGGTAGCGGAACATTATTAGGTGGTGTACCTGGTGTAGCACCGGCTAAAGTTCTTGTTTTAGGTGGTGGTGTTGTTGGAACCAACGCAGCAAAAATGGCATTAGGCATGGGTGCAGATGTTACGATTTTAGATCGTTCATTGCCTCGTCTTCGTCAATTAGATGATATCTTCAACGGTACCGTTAAAACAGTATTCTCAACGGTTGACGCGATTGAATATTACACAGCAAAAGCTGATCTTGTGATTGGTGCGGTATTAATTCCTGGTGCTGCAGCACCTAAATTAATTAACAAAACCCACATCGCTTCTATGAAGCCGGGTTCTGTTGTTGTTGACGTTGCAATTGACCAAGGTGGTTGTTTTGAAACAGCTAAAGCAACGACGCATCAAGATCCTACTTATGTAGTTGATGACGTTGTGCATTACTGTGTGGCTAACATGCCAGGTGGTGTTGCTCGTACTTCAACGATGGCATTAAACAATGCAACTTTACCATTTGGTTTAGCCCTTGCTAATAAAGGCCCTAAACGTGCAATGTTAGAAGACAAACATTTGTTAAATGGCCTTAACGTTCATAAAGGTAAAGTAACCTATAAAGCGGTTGTTGATGCATTAGGCGATAAATTAAACTTAGAATACATGGATGCTGCTGAAGCATTAGCACTTTAAGTTTGTTTGATTAAACGAGTGATGTAATTACTCGTTTTAATGATCCCGTAGCACACTTGTTTATAAGCACTGTGCTACGGGATTTTTTTATGTTTGTTAAAGCGTTTAATTACAGATCTTGTTGGATCATTTGTTTAATTTTCACGGCTTTTTCAAAATGGTCTAATTTGTGAGTCATTATCCACCAAGTCGCCACTTCCATTAGTAATTCTGGATCGTCGTTTTTATTGGCAAAAAATGCATAAAATGACAAACCAACATTTGTGCCTTTAGCTGCTATTTTTTTATCACATACATCTATAATTTTTTGCTTCATCGCCACTGGCATCTTAGTCGTTTTCATCATCCGTCCTTGTTTTATTCTAATATTGTTTATATAAATTTAAGACATAAAAAAAAACAGGCATTTAACCTGTTTTTTTTAACGTTTTATCAAATTTTTCTGAAAGACTACTCTTCGATGAACTCAGGTTCAAAGTCATCTTCATCAAATTCACTTTCTTGTATTACGCGAATACCCGGCTTAGCTAAGATCTCAATATAAAAAGCGGTGGCACCACCTTCAACGGCAGTATCAATTGATTTATTGATCTCACTTAATTTAATGACTTCAGCCGTATCTTGAGTTAATCCAAATTTAACATCAAAATCCCAAAAATCGGCACCTTTAGGAATCTGTTTGTTGCGCTCTCTTCTTAGATATTTTTTAACATCATGTTTAACTGAGTCAACCATACGTGCTGGTTTAATTTTTTCGTGTGTAATTTCAAATGTTTTTCTCATGATATTCCTAAAAAGCTAACGGTCAGAATAATAACTGACTAATTGGCGTGCATGATACGCGAATTAATTGTAAAAGGCATGACTTTCCATACCTTAACTAATACTAATCTTGATAAAAGATTGGTATGACCTCAAATACGACAAAAAGGCTAAATACCGTTTTTTTATGTTGTTATTTAACACCTAACTCGCGTAAACGTTCTTGCAAATAACTGTCTGCGGTATAACGTTCCGATAATACCACCTCGGCTTTTGGGTGCAAAAATAATGGTAATGAAATACGAGACTTAGTTTTATCTTGGCCTTCTGGATTGATCACTCTATGGATAGTAGAAGGATAATAACCACCAGATGCTTCTTGCAACATGTCACCAATATTGACAATTAAACATCCAAAGTCACCCGGTACATCATACCAAGTCCCATCTTTTAACTGCACTTGTAAGCCACTTGCATTGGCTGCAGGTAAAATAGTTAATAAGTTAATATCACCATGTGCTGCAGCTCTTATCGCGCCAGGTTCTTCATCACCTGTAATTGGTGGGTAATGTAAAATACGTAATAACGTACGTTGGCTTTGTGCAATCATCTCAGATAACGCTATCGAGAATTTTTCTGATACATCTGCTGGCGAGTGTTTTTCGACCCAATCTAATAAGGTGGCAGCCAGTGAATTTGCTTGTTCGTAATAATCAGATAATTGTTGCTTTAATTCTGCAGGAACTTGACCCCAAGGGTAATAATGAAAGTATTCTTTAATGTCTTTTAAATTATTGCCTTTTGCCGTTTCAGAAACAGTAGTTGGAAAAAAACCATCTTGGGTTTCTACATTAAATTTATAATCAAATTTTTCGTCAGAGGCAAAGAAACCAGCCCAATTTTCATAAATAGATTCAAGTAATTCTTTTTGAATAGGATGATTTTTTAATACGCCAAACCCAGTGTTATGTAATGACGTAACAAACTCTTGAGCTGCGTTTTCAGCAGTATAATCAACAACAGATAACATAATATATTCCCAACTAAATTAACCTGCGAATTATAGAGGTTAATAAGTAAAAAGTAACACTAATATTGAGAAAGCTGACATTTAAACGGGTTTCAACTGTAAACTATTATGAATCGATAAATTAATTTAGTTTATAAATGTTGGGGTTCCACTTTTCCATTAAACTTGTCGGGTTAGCGGATTTTGTAAAACCGAATTGTTGATATAGTTGATGTGCATCTTTTGTCGCCAACATAAAACGTCTTAACCCTTGTAACTCCGGATGTTGAATAACAGCTTCCATCATACGTTTACTTAATCCTTTCCCTCTGTGTTCTGCTAAAACAAACACATCGGCTAAATAGGCAAAGGTAGCTTTATCTGTAATAACTCGAGCAAATGCAACCTGGTGTTGATGATCTCCATCTTTGGTATCGGTCATAAATATGCCAAAACAAAGTGAATGCTCAATCGCTAATTTTAAAGTATCAAATGGGATATTATCGGCCCAATAAGACTGGCTAATAAAAGAATGGATTAATTTTATATCCATATTTTCACTACCCGTTTTTAAAACGTATTTATTTTCCACCTAGTTTCCTTATCAACATACCCAATATTGTACTTACGCTTTAGCCCTGAACCATTTCACTTTATGGCCAAATTGGAACAAACCTAATCCCAATACCACAAATCCTCCACCGACTATCAATAGCCAAGACAAATGTTCGTCATTTAATAAGATGCCAAGTCCTGTTGAAATAACTGGGGTGATCATGACCACTAATGCCACTGTACTGGCTGGCAATTTTTGCAGAATAAAAAAATAGGCTAAAAATCCAATTAAGGAAGCAAAAACCCCTAAATACAGAACCGCAGCTATCGCTCTTGGTTGCCAATCTTGGTAATTTACTTGCCCGTCTGCAACCAACCAAAATACGAGAAAAAACGGTAAACTCACAATTAACGAACCCATGGTTGTTGATAACGGATGAATTTCAATGTCCACACTTTTAACCAAAACACTACTTAAACTAAATAACAATACCGCAATAAAGACATAACCAAGACCAAGTAAACTGGTTGCGCCAAAAGTTACATTTTCACTACAAACAATAGCTAAGCCGGATAGACTAATTAATAAGGCCACTTTTTTCAGTAAAGAGAATTTTTGTTCAAATAGTATTTTTTGCGCCAATAAACCGGACAAAATAGGTGCAATACCAAAGGTCAACGACATCAAGCCTGAAGATATATGCCGTGCCGCTAAATAACAAAACAACATGCCAATAGCGACGGATAAACTGGAATACAAATAAATACGAACGGCTTTTAGGGTCCACTGTAACTTAACTTTTAATGCCACCATCAACACTGAGCCAACACAAATTGCAACGGTCATACGCATTAATAATGAAAAAGTTGGGCTAATAGATTCACTACTCCAAACTATACCAAGTGGCGTAGTGGACCAGATAATGACAACAAGAAGAAAGGCAGCAGAGACAGGCATTTAGGTTCGATAATTTGATCATGAAAAACAAATTTTATCACGTTTGTATTAATTTAAAATGTCATTAAATCGCGCCCGTTATATTGATAAACACTAGCTTATTTATCTGCAATGTAATCGATACATCGTTATTGTTTTTTATTTAACAGAAAAACCAACAAAAACAGGGAATACCTAAGTATCCCCTGTTGTTCACTGCAGCTAACTTTTGTAAAGTGTAGCGGTTAGTTTTGTTCTATTTTATCTTGTGTTTTAAGATCAAAATCAGACGCATCATGACGTTCATGTAATTGCTGGTCTAATTCTCCCCAACTACGATTGACTTTGATTCCACGTTTAACCGCTTCTCTTTGACTGATTTGATCGGCCCAACGCACTAAGTTTGTATAAGACTTAACATCTAAAAATTCAGCCGCTTCATAAAGTCCGCCCTGCACCAATACGCCATACCAAGGCCAAATAGCCATGTCTGCAATAGTATAATCGTCACCGCACATAAACTGATTGTCCGCTAAATGTTTATCTAACACATCAAGTTGTCGCTTTACTTCCATGGTGAATCTTTCAATTGGGTATTCAAACTTTTCGGGGGCATAAGCGTAAAAATGGCCAAAACCACCACCTAAAAATGGGCCACTTCCAACCTGCCAAAATAACCAAGACAAACATTGCGCTTTTGCTGCCGGCTCTTTTGGTAAAAATACATCAAACTTTTCCGCTAAGTGAAGCAAAATAGCACCAGACTCGAATATTGGCGTATTATCACCGGTACTGTTATCCACTAATGCAGGTATTTTTGAATTGGGATTGATGGCAACAAAATCAGAGCCAAATTGATCCCCTTCCATTATATTGATCAAATAAGCGTCGTACTCAGCTTCTTTTATCCCTAATGCCAGTAACTCCTCTAACATTACCGTTACTTTCACACCATTTGGCGTAGCAAGTGAATACAATTGAAATGGATGTTTACCCTTACTTAATGCTTTATCGTGCGTTGCTCCGGATATAGGTCGATTTATATTGGCAAATTTACCGCCACTTTCACTGTTCCACTGCCATACTTTTGCTGGTGTATAGGTTTTATCTGACATACTTTGGATCCTAAATAACTGTTTTTGTGTTTCTCTATTGATGAGGATGATTGCAGTGAACTCAAGGGACAACAAGGAAAGTAAATCGCATTAGTTATACGAAATATATTTAATGAAATGAATGATTGCTTGAAATTATTTAACCCAAACCACGTTCGCCAAATGTATATTTTACATTAACATTAGAAACGGTGAGTCATGGTTTGACCTTATTTAGATTCCAAGCGCATTTCTGACGCAGCAGACTTAACCCAATAAGATTGTTTCTTCAGTTGTATCCTAGAACATAACCTGAATGAGCACCATCTGTGTCTACTTTTTCATATAACTTATTTTGTTCAGTATCTAAGGTTTGACTGGTGTTTCGATTCGATTTAAAACCATCACCTGGATAAGATTGATGTGAGTTATTGCTTGAATTTTTATATGAAGAATTACTTGGTTTATTCATAACGGTCACCTTTTATATCATTTTTATTAATCTCAATCGTGCTACCACGCACCAAACTGATGCAATTACCCTACCACGACTGGTTAAAAATAATACAACACACTGAACATTGTTTAATTAACAAACGTAAACAGTATGTTACAAATACTGATGACCGAGGATAAGAATGTTAATTATACAAATACGTTGGCTAAACGATAATAACCAAAAAATTGGATCAAAAAAGGCGGTAATAAACCGCTTTTATAAACATTATGTTTGCCTTCAAATTCAATAGATCATTTTCTATTAGCCAGATAAATCCTTACCCCTAACAAGGTGATCATCATCAACAATAAGAGACCAACAATTCCCATCACTTGATTAAAGCCTTTAAACGGTGACCACTGTAGATAGTGGATTTGGTATAACAAATTAATTAACTTAGTGTCTTTTCCGGTTTGACTTAACCTCAGGTATTGCCAATTTAATCGGATCTCAACCCCAGTGCTCGTTGTAGCATGCGCTTGATTGATATCAACAAGGCCACCGTATCTTTCTACATTGCTGGCGATAGCATCGTCTAACAGTAACTTAAATTGTTCTGATGTTGGCGGTGTTTTCTCAGTCATGGTAATCGGATCTAAATGTTGAGTTTCCCCATCAACCTTGACCAATAAATGGTGACCCAATATAGTTCTAACCAACTTAGCTTCTTGCCAATTTTCACTAGGGGTGATGGTTACGTTTTGTGCAAGTGGATATGTTTTTAATGAAAGTTGTTCGTAAGCACCTTGATAACCAGGCTTTATAAAAAATACGACACCGGTGAATATCCAACCAAGCATAGGCAATACTAGGATTAACCCTATAATTCTGTGTAACTTCCTGCTCTTCATCTATGAAAACCTTATTTATTGTTTCATTTAAATACTGGGAATCAATCTAGTCTTTACTGATATTTTTTGTCTTCATTTTAGTTAAAAGTTGATTGATCTCTCTTCGAACTGGAGCAACCACATCTGACTGATTCGCCAAAATAACGACAATAAAACCTGAATCTAAATGGATATCTAATCTTGCATCAACGCCTAAATATGCACCGCCATGGCCAACGACTCTATCATCTAACGTACCGCTAACAGAAAAACCATACCCATACCAAAAAGCAGAATTATACTGTGTCTTTGCACTATAAGCTTGTTCGGTCAACGTTTTCCCTAACAATTGGTAATTGGTTAGTGCAAGAGCAAATTTATGTAGATCACTAACGGTAGAAAAACCGCCTCCAGCAGGACTACCTTTTACCGCTCTGGTATAGGTACTATTAACCCAACCCTCACTGTGCGACCGTTTTAAATAGCCAATCGCTAAATTAGGCGTTACGCTATCTAGTTCAAAACTGCCTGATTTTGACATGCCAGCTTGATCATAAATATTCTGTTGAATGTAATCGTAATATGACAGCCCACTTACCTTTTCGACGATTAACCCCAACATCAACATGCCAGAATTACTATATCGATTTCGAGTTCCCGGCGAAAATAATAATGGTGCACCGGACACCAAAGGTTTGTAGGCATCTAAATCACGATAAATCTCTTTATTGCTGGCGTTAAAATCACTATTAAAAAAGTTACCTAGGCCAGATGTATGGGTTAATAGTTGTCTGACCGTGATCAATTCCACCTCACCTTCGGGTAACCAACTTTTATCTACAAATTGAACAAGTTTATCGTCAAAGTTAAGTTCACCTTTTTCTATCAGCTGCAGTGCCGATATCGCTGTGAACATTTTATTCATCGAACCTATTGAGAAACGAGTATCAACTTGATTTTTTTGTTTCCACTCTCTATTAGCAAAGCCAACGGAAGTTTTAAGTAAAACATCTTTCCCGTTAGCGACTAATATGGAACCAGAAAAAGCATCTTTGTCATTTAGCTTTTTAATAAATTTAAATAACTGTTGTTTTAGCTCAGAAAGTGTAATTTGTGGTGATAAATTTTCATTATTATCAGGGTCTTGTAAGCTAAAATAGTTGATTTTTTGGGGCAATGTTTCAGTTAGATTTATGGTTAACAGATAAGTTTGCCCATTATTTTCGGACACCACTACGGTTTGTTGATTATTTTCGTTGTTAGGCAAACGTTCAATTAATGTAAGTTTCCCATAGGTACTTTGACTATTTAAAAACACGCCCACATGTGCATCTATTCCATAACGTTCGACCCTTTCTTCAGACATATTGTTTTCAAGGTAATCAATCACAGCAACGCGATTTCCGGTGTTGAACATAGTTATAAATGTATCTGACACGACTGTTTGCGCTTTAACCACCAATGTACAACTTGTGATCAACACAAAAAGTAAACGTTTTAACATAGTTATCTCAAAATTATTGATGTGCAAATACCTAATATTAATCATTTTTGTCTAACATCTGTTTTCAACAATCTACGACCGTGTTTTAGTGCAGGTAAAATTAATATTAAATATTTTATAAGAGGAACAACAAGTTATCAGTTGTTACAATAAGAAACAATGGAATTAAAAAAGGAAAAGTCTTGCAATGGTAAGGCTTAAACTATGTTTTAATAATGCATACAGGTACAATACATCAAACCAATAAATAGGAACGAACTTGAGTTTTTCTTTTGAAACGACCTTCCAACTAAATAAAGCTTTTTATCACGAATGTTTTGAACAATCTGCAAATAAAACAACCGGCGTAAAAGCGTATACTAAAGCCTTAGTATTGTTGATCTTAGGGTTTGCCACTTCCGCTATCGGCCAGTTAGGTCACCTTTCTATGTTTATTATTGTTCTCTCGATTGTTGAAGCCATGAGTGTGTATTGGCAACAAACTTGGTGGGTATGGCGTCAACTGATCGCAAAAGAGTCAAACTCAGAAGTAAGTTTAACTATAGATGATGAAGGGATTAAAACGAACACCCCTTACCATCAATTAACATTAACTTGGTCTATCATTCATCAAATAACCTTGACGGAAAAAGGCTGTATTTTTCATTACGATAAAGGACGATACTATTTAAGTTTTTCTCACCTTAATGATGAAGCCGTTAATTTTGTAAAAGCCCATATCAACTAGATGAATTATAAACACCAACACTTTGTAGCCAATTAAATGCTTCTTGCAAGTCATCACAAAAGCGGCTTTCTACATTTGTTAATACCTCATGACTTGCTTCTAAAAACATTCTTTGAATTGATAAGCTACAAATTACAGCTTCATATTTTTGGTTATTCTGGTTCGCCCATTCATTTAACTCATCTATCTTTTCCCACATATCAGGTGTAGATAATTCCCATTGAGATAGGTCGACAAGGCAAGCCCAAGGTTTATCTTTTATCGTTTTAACCAGTTCTTTATATTCTTTACACATACGTACCACGGTTTCCGTATTCCAAGCATCAAAACACTTAACCACCAATGTTTGATCAATAACTTCCATTTGAAACGAACCATGTTCTATCATAAAAAATTACCATTAAATGACCGTAACTTATTAAATAAGTTAGCTTATTACGATTTTAAATCAACTAACGCTGTGCTTAAAAAGTAAATATTTAACGAACCTCACACTAAAATGTTTATTGTCGCAGCCCATTTGTCACACAGGCAAGTTAATTCATCAATTAGCTTGTCTGGGTTTTGTTCATTTACTGTTAACACTAAACTTTGACCATTAGCGATAATATCTTGGTATTCATACAATGAATATAAACAAGAAAAAAACACACTTCGGTCCTCTTCGCATTTAAAAATTGGGTTGGAGATCTTGATTAACATGTAATGATCCCTTATTGCCTGTTCAGCCACAAAGTGAATTTTTAATGATTAGTTACGTTTGAGCTTTGACAAATTGTATCGCTCGATATGCTGCCTTTCGTTATTTGCAAGTAAGCGGTATAAGGTAAAATTAGCGTATCTGCCGGTAGGCTGAAAAATATATCCCAGAACATGATGGCACTTCCTTGACCTCCATCCCCTTTCAAGATCATACAAAAGTCCAATGCCACACCAGAGTATACTCTTGGGATAGAACACTCATTACGACAAACGTCTTGTTTTAGCTCTTCTGGCGCAGTCCGGTCAGATGACACTGTATATATGGTACTGCACCCTTGTAGAGTCATCGTTAAACAAGCTAATAAAACCAATGTAAATTTCAAATTACTGTCCTTCAAGATATAAATAATGAACTGGCATCTAGTTTTTATTCCAGCTTAAGCCAATGGATAATTGATTTACTTGATGTAACTCTGACTCAGTCAAAACGCCATAAAACCTCGGGTAAGGCTCACCAACATTAGAGACACATGTTTTTAGTGCATTATCTGAGTCTAAACACGCTTGGTACGTGCCGCCTTTCCAATAATCAAAGTCATGTTTTTGGCAGCAAGAAAGCCACAAATTTTTCTGTTTAAATGTCCCGTCTGGAAATGCACTACATCCATCGCTGGTAAATGGTTTTAACGTATCTGCGGATATTGAAAAAGGCAAAATTGTGAGTAAAATTAGGTAAATCGATATTTTCATAAATTCAACATGCCCCCTTGTTTTCATTGCAGGATATTGATTTATTAATCGGTTGTATCACCATCAGTTTCAGATGCATCTGTTGATTCTGGACTTTTTAATTTTTGTAACCGTTTCTCTTCTTTCTTTTTCTTTTTTGCTATTTCTTTCTGGCGCTTTTCAAAAGCATAATTTGGTTTAGCCACGGGTTTTATCCTTTACATAACTTCAATTTTCATACTATAGAGTACGGTATTTTCTAATCAAATGCGCACTTGACTCGATCAAATTTCAAACCACTCTCATTGTGGTGTATTTATCAGCAATTTTATAAACATTCACTTACTTGATCCACATCAACACATAAGTGGGGGAATACTCAATACTTAACCTAAGTTGTTTTCTAAAAATTACAAAAGGTTAACGCCATGAAAGTTATACCGATTACACGCTTCATATGTTTATTTGCTCTAATTGGGTTTTTATCCAACAGTACACAAGCAAGTGAATTAAAGACTGAAAAAGCAATATTAACGGCTCCACCTATGGTGCCACCAGCAATTAACCGAGATCACAGTGCAAAGGTTGTGATTAAATTGGAAACCAAAGAACAAATTGGTTCTATTGCCGATGGCGTAGACTATGTATTTTGGTCGTTTGGTGAAACTGTACCTGGTAGTTTCATTCGTGTACGGGAAGGTGACGAAATTGAATTTCATTTATCAAACCACCCTAGTTCGAAAATGCCACACAATATCGATTTACATGCAGTTACGGGACCTGGCGGCGGCGCTGAATCGTCATTTACTGCGCCTGGGCATACTTCAACATTTAGTTTTAAAGCACTTAATCCTGGTTTATATATTTATCATTGTGCTACGGCACCTGTCGGTATGCATATCGCCAATGGCATGTACGGCCTTATTCTAGTTGAGCCTGAAGGTGGCCTTAAGCCCGTTGATCGTGAGTATTATGTAGTGCAAGGAGACTTTTACACTAAAGGCGAATTTGGAGAAGCCGGCCTACAACCTTTTGATATGGCAAAAGCCATAGATGAGGATGCTGATTATGTTGTCTTTAATGGGTCAGTTGGTAGTACTACAAATGAAAACGCATTAACCGCAAAAGTTGGCGAAACTGTACGTTTATATGTCGGTAATGGTGGTCCTAACTTAGTTTCTTCTTTCCATGTCATCGGTGAGATATTTGACACTGTTTATGTAGAAGGTGGTGATTTAAAAAATCACAATGTACAAACCACATTAATTCCAGCGGGCGGAGCTGCAATTGTTGAATTTAAAGTAGATGTGCCAGGGACTTTTATTTTGGTGGATCATTCTATATTCAGAGCCTTTAACAAAGGGGCGTTAGCTATGTTAAAAGTTGAGGGCGAAGAACAGGAAAAAATCTTCTCTGGCAAACAGGCTGATAATGTTTATTTACCTGAAGGCTCTGCAATTCAATCGTTAGATAATACCCATACTGCAGTTACCGCTAAAACAAAAGACGAGCAAGTTCGTTTTGGTCAGCGAGTTTATGAATCTAATTGCATGGCATGTCATCAAGCCAATGGACAAGGTATCCCGTCTGCATTTCCTCCACTTGCCAAATCTGATTATTTAAATGCAAATCCACTTTTAGGTGTTGATGCCATTATCAAAGGTTTATCTGGACCAATAAAAGTCAATAATGTGACTTATAATAGTGTTATGCCGGCCATGGGATTAAATGATCAAGACATTGCTAACGTCATAACGTTTGTTCTTAATAATTGGGGTAATGAAGGCGGACAAGTGTCTACAGAACAAGTAGCTGCAAGGCGTAAATAAGGTGATAATTTCCTTGCTGCTCATATCTTTAGTTTTTGTAGATACTCCTGATATTAATACTAAACTTACGAGTAAGGGTAATAATCAAGGCGCTACAACATCTGTAAGTATGAGCGCTTTACCTAGCGGTAACTATCGCCCGCTATATATGAGTAAAGACAGTCCACAAACGAATGTGAACGCTTTTAATATAGATGTTACGCCTGTAACCAATCAACAATACTTGGCGTTTGTTGTTACCAATCCTCGTTGGCAACCAAAATCTGTACCGCAAATATTCGCGGAACCACAATATTTACAACATTGGCAAAATAACGAGGGGGAAATAACGCCCCCAGAAAGTCAACTGAACAGCCCAGTAATCAATGTATCTTGGTTTGCAGCACAAGCTTATTGCCAGTCAATTGATAAGAGACTGCCAACCGTTGCAGAGTGGGAACGTGTTGCCAGTGCTAGTGAAACTCAAGCCGATGGCAGCAAAGATAAAAGTTATCACGCTCGTATTTTACAATGGTATAGCCGTCCTAGTGTTAAACAATTACCAGAGGTAGGTATAACCCCTGCTAATTTTTGGGGAGTACAAGATTTACATGGTTTGATATGGGAGTGGACGGAAGATTTTAACTCTGGATTAGTCACAGGAGAGTCTCGAGGTGATAGCAACATAGACCAAAAACTATTTTGTGCAGCAGGAGCACAAGGCGCTGCAGCCCCTAGCGATTATGCTGCATTCATGCGCTTTGGTTTCCGTTCGAGTTTACAAGCCAAATTTACGTTACCTAACTTAGGATTTCGATGTGCAACCTCAAAGGAACAAACTCATGATAAAATTTAAGCCATCTATAATACTAACTATTGTTGGGCTGATAACAGTATTGATAAGCTCACAGGTTCATTCAGACACTGTGCCTCAAGACTCGATTTATCAACTTGATAGTACTTGGGTAGACCAAGACGGAAACAAACGATTACTGAAAAGTTTCAGTGGTAAAAAACAGCTAATCAGTCTTATTTATACTCATTGTTTACATACCTGCCCCACCATAGTTTCAACTATGCAAGCGATAGAGAGTAAACTTAGTAAACAAGACGCTAAAAATACAAGCTTCATTTTGGTCTCTTTAACACCCGATACAGACACACCTGAAGTATTAAAAGAATTTGCTCAAAGTAGAAAGTTAAGTTCAAACAACTGGAGTTTATTAACTGGCACACCTGAAGATGTACGTAGTTTAGCTATGGTATTAAATGTTAAATTCCAAAGCGTAGACGACAACGAAGTTAATCACTCCAACTTAATCACAGCACTTGATCAACAAGGTAGAATTAAGTTCCAAGAGTTAGGCGTACTTTACAATGCCAATAAAGCGGTAGAAAAACTGTCTGAATTTTAAAATTGGTATGACTATTCGCTTTGTACGGATAACCAATAAAAAAGCGAAACTATTTAACAGTTTCGCTTTTTTTAATGGTCTAGTTAGTGACAAGACTACACTTTAATTAACGTAACATCGCATTTAGCATAGTTAGCCACACCATTGGCCGTAGAGCCAATAAGGGCTTGAATCCCTTTTTTAGAATGCGTGCCAAGGATAATTAAATCCGCATTTTTCTTTTCAGCCAACAAACAAATTTGTTCATAAGCTTTACCAAATTTCACCGAGACATTCTTCAATGGAATATCCAACGCAGCCGCTTTTGATTCTATTGAAGGTAAAGCGTTTTCTTTTAATTCTTTTTGGTAATCTTTAGGAAGCAAAGAATATGAAATGATATGAGTAACGAGCAATTTAGCGTTACAAACTTGTGCAAATTCCTTCGCTTTGGCAAGTACACTTGCGCCCTCTTCACTGTCTTCTATTGCACAAAGAATGGTTTTATACATAGGGATTCCTTAGATTTATTAGTATGTCTAACGTATTTTATAGGTATAAACTACCACTGGTGTAGGCCATTAACAATCGCTTTCAGTTTGTAACTTCCGTTGCTGCAATTTCTATTGACGTACATCAATATAATCAAAAAAAGTAACCTAAAGCGCGCAAAGCTGATGTCGGTAATTTTAATACGTTTATTGCAAAACGTAATCAAAGTATTTCCTGTGTTCTACCCCTGCTAAATTGGAATTTATTTTGTTTGGGTGTTTGTATTCACGCCAACTCGCGACATTACGGCCTACATTTAATTTTGGAAATTCAGCGCCATCTTTTGGCGTTAACCCCAAAAACTGACTGATTTTTAATAAGCTATCTTGCTCACTTACATCAACAGACATAAAGTCGTCACGGTTTTTAAAATAGGACCGTACTTCTTGTTCATGACGTTTATAACATTCAACTAATTCACTTTCACTTAAAGGTAAGTTAGCTGAAAAAGTATGATGGAAACTACGTTTCAAAATAGGATGAAATACACCGGTTTTACTATCCAAGCGGGGAGCCATTTTACCCAGTAACATAGTAATGGACGGCAACCATTTATCTAATTCTCTGGTTAAATAAATAAACTTGGAATTGGGAAATAATTGATCTAAATGTTTGTAGTCACTAAAACAAGGTGCATCCGAAATAGCGTCCGCCATTTCAAACGCCTTTTTGGTAAATGCGGTATGCGCCACCGACAGCCCCATCTCTAATAACGCAACACTGATGCTGGTGGTGCCTGTCCTAGGTAAGCCAATTATAAATATCTTAGACATCGGATATCACTCACATTTAAAAGGCCGACAGTATACTTGAACTGAAAAACAGATGGTGAAATAAATCGTCAACAAAACAACTAATTACTGATCAATTGATAAAATGAATAATCTATTAAGATTGACTTGACTAACGAGAAAATTTATCCAAACTGCACGGGTTCAAATCAGCCTAAACGTTATAAAAAGAGTGTTATGAAAACAGAAGTGAGTTACCGTTTCTCTTCAGCCCAAGTTGCGAATCGTTTTTTACATGAATTAAAAAATTGGCATGTCGCGCAAGTATCAACTCGTTTGTTCAAAGGCGATGATAGCGTCAATGTATCTTATGAATATGATCAACGTGGATTTGATAATACTCTGTCAGAACTTGATAATTTGGCGGAACAATACGGTGGTAAAGAAGTTTAGCGGTAATAGATTTACCGCTAAATCAGTTCGAATACGCTCTTAATAAAGGTGCGTTTATTCATCCCCTAACCAAGTTATTTTGTATAAATCACGACGCCTGTCTAAGTAGTTTTTCACCGAGCCTTCATTTTTTAATTGATCCAATTTAGTTAAGTCAAGGTCAACAATTAATGTCATTTCGGTATTTGGGGTTGTTTCAGCCATAATCGCATCATGCGGGAATGAAAAGTCAGACGGTGAAAATACAACAGATTGAGCGTATTGAATATCTGCCCCATCGACTTTTGGTA
The DNA here is from genome assembly GCF_018860345.1 of Psychrosphaera sp. F3M07. Lineage (GTDB taxonomy): Bacteria > Pseudomonadota > Gammaproteobacteria > Enterobacterales > Alteromonadaceae > Psychrosphaera > Psychrosphaera aquimarina. The sequence continues at coordinate 628,175 of NZ_JAHKPJ010000021.1, forward strand.
AGTTACCAACACTGCCTGCAGTGATCACATAACATTCATTTTCAATTGCTCTAGCGTGAGCACAGTGACGTACCCTTAAGTATGCATTTTTAGTGTCCGTCCAAAATGGCACAAATAACATTTGCATGCCCTTCTCAGACTGTAACCTAGCCAGTTCAGGAAACTCAACGTCATAACAAATAAGAATACCAATTCGGCCAAAGTCAGTATCAAACACATTAAGTCCATTACCGCCTTTCATGATCCACGCCCTTTTCTCATAAGGGGTTGGGTGTAATTTATATTGTGACTCTAACGTTCCGTCACGGCGGCATAAATAAGCCACATTATATAAATCACCGTCTTCCATTACAGGCATAGAACCCGCAATAATATTTATATTGTAACTGACCGCCAATTTGGAAATAGCATCTAAAATTTCGCCTGAATATTCAGCCAGTGCCTTAATAGAGTCAAATGAGTTTTCATGTTCATCAATCCCCATTAATGGCGCATTAAAAAACTCTGGCAACAAAGCAAGATCACACTGATAGTCTGATAACGCATCAACAAAAAACTCTACTTGCTGGATTAACTCTTCAACTGAATTTAAAGAACGCATTTGCCATTGCACACAACCAATTCGCGCCGAGGTTTTTGTCGCTCCTATAAGCGGCGTTTTCTGATCGTCATAATAAAGATTGGTCCATTCAAGTAAGGTGGCATACCCTTTTGATTCTTTATCTTCTGGTAAATAGGCGGTTAATACCCGTTTTACCTCAAAATCATTGGATAGCTGGAAAGTTAAAATTGGATCATATATCTCACGTTTTTTTACTTGTTCTATGTATTTTTGTGGTGAAAGTTCATGCGCATAATTTTTATAATTAGGAATACGTCCACCAGCAATGATCGACTTAAGGTTTAAGCTTTGGCATAACTCTTTACGAGCTTCATATAAACGTCTGCCAAGACGCATACTGCGATAATCAAGCGAAACACAAACCTCAATTCCGTAGAGCACATCACCAAGCGGATCATGCGTTGTCAGGTATGCATCACCGGTAATTTGATCATAGGTGTGATGGTCGCCAAACTTGTCATAATCCACTATCAATGAAAATGCAGCAGCGACAATTTTGCCGTGATCTTCAATGCAAATTTGCCCTTCTGGGAAAACAGCTAATTGAGCTTTAAATTGTTTTTCCGGCCAAGCGCCGCCTAAGTTTGGATATACCTCATCCATCATCACTTTTAAGTCGGCGTAATCTTCTTTTACTAAATGACGTAGCGCTAATTTATGTTCGGATTCATCGGTATAAATATTTTCACTCATTACTGTTTTTACTCATAATTTCTGGGGGTAAATTGGGTTCAACGTATTCAGCTCAACTTTACCTATTCAATTTGATATAGGCTTATTGTCGTTGTCGATTTTATTTGCCATTAAGATGGCTATAAAAACGGCCACCAATTGAATTAAAAGCGCAGGGATGATAAAAAATAAATCAACTCGGATGTTGGTGTTTGATGGCAATGATAGTTCAGTCAATAACCATAAACCGCCAAATACCAAGAGTGATTTATATAAGTACTTTTCTAATTTCAGTTTAAATTCTGGCGATTGCCAAATACTGAATACAAGAGTAGCTATTGATAATACAGGTAAGAATAAAAGACTAAAAAATGAAACTAAATATAGAGTACGCCAAGGTTGAGTATCCAAATCTGTGGGTATTCCGATAACAGCATTACAACCACTTAATAAACCTAAACATATAATTACGAGTAATAATTTCATCTTGTATTCCTTTTCTAGATAAACCATAAGCTAGATTAAAACAATGTTCATAATTTAACTTTAATAGAAACTAAAGCAACATTTTTTGTTTTCGTATCAATCCAGTTTTACTCTGAAAGTTTAGTAAATAAGCCTATTTGAACCTTTATGTATTTTCTGATGTTATTTTTATCAGACGATCAAGTTTGAGATATTTTGCTTAATCTCAGTGATAACAGAAAAAAGTATTAATGTTTAAAAGAGCCACCCACTTTAAATCTTTCTAGCTTTCCTTTTTATAGTTATCCATGGCCTGCTTAATTTTTTTCATTTCCCATTTCTCACCAAAAGGTTGGAATACTATATAACCATGCACTCCAATGATTAAGCCAAAAGATATTGCGCAAGAAACAAGCGCGCCCAAATTTTCGCCTTGGTTATAATTAGGCAGTAAGAAAAGAACAAAAATCCCCAATAAAAATAATGCTAACATGTAAAATTCCTTTTTTGCTTTCACTTCAGCTTGCACCTTTTCTAAGTCAAACTCAGGTTCTAAATATCCTTGTTTATCAACGTGTTCATTTTGGTTACGGATCCCATTTTTTATCTCATTTATATCAACTTCAAAAACCGATGCTAAAGACTTCAACGTTTCAAGGCCAACGCTTTCACCTTTTTCTGCACGTTGGATTGTACGAATATTCAACCCGCTCAGTTGAGCTAGTTGCTCCTGAGACCAATTATGTTTTTGTCGTAGGGATTTAAGAAACATGAACACTACTCTCGTTTACTTTCATTGTGCGGTAAATATAATCCAATCTTACTTTGTTGGTAACGACAAAGACATGACAAAAGTACGACAGTGTTAACTTTTTAAAAGTGCCACCCACTTTAAATACAACCAACTGGCTTATAAGCTGGAAAGTCATGGTTATATTTCTGCTAATAATAAATTTACTATTTTAAGTTTGATTAGGTGTTTAAATTTAGAAATTGAGGTGATTATTTATATTTTAGGTAAACCTTAGATGTACGGTTTTCTCAGAGTGTTCTGATTTAGTTTTTTGTTATTTCAATATATTTAACTGTTCGCTTTTAACCCAGCAGCCTTTTGCAACTTGATAAGTTTGGTCGTCGTTTTAATTGTTGGTTCTCACTGAAGCTTTGCAATACATGCTCATGACCCACCGCACCATGAAAAATTTTGGTGAATTGTTTTGTAATTGTAAGCCAGTTGTCTTCGCTGATGTTTAATCTTGTCAGTATATTAGGAAGGTGTTGACTTATATGTCCTGCTTTATCTTCTCTTATACATTTGCCAGTTATGTCTACTAATTCAATATACTCTTTGAGTTCAAATGGAATGCCGTTTGGCATGTCTTTTCTTGGATTTCCTACAAACAGCATTAGTGTGCTTGGTTGTTTGTTTTGAATGTTATGTTGAGTTGATTTTGTTTGACCAATAGCATGATGAATACGGTGTTTTATACTGGTGAAATCTGAGGTTTCTGGTGTTGTTGCCATTTTAGCTCTTACTGGATTTAAATCTACATAAGTCATGCAAGATACTAATGCAGCTTCATCTAACAGTGCTTGGCATTTAAAACGTCCTTCCCAAAAACGGCCTGTACAGCTATCTTCTTTATTGGCTTGTCTCGCGATGCCTTCATTTAATACGCGCATAAACCAACTTATATCCATTAGTCTTTGTTTATAAACTTGGGCGGTTTGCTCTATGGTGAGTTGCTCTGACTCAGTTAAAGGGTCATTGGTTGAGTCTTGTGTGTTATTGATTTTAGATAAATATTTTTGTGTGAGTAACGTGCCTTTAAATACTTTATGCCAACGGATTAATACCTCTGTTGTATTCCAGTTAAGCGCTTTCTGTTCATTAACGTGTAATACAAGATGAGTGTGGTTACTCATTACAGCATAAGCACATACTTCAATTGCAAAAACTTGTGGTAGAAATAACAGCTTATCTTCAACCCATTGCCTTCTGTGCTCATAAGATTGGTGCGTTTGTTTATCTTCACCACATAAAAAGGCTCGGCGGACACAACGTGAGATACAGTGATAATAAAGAGTATCAACCAAACTGATTTGGCTTTTTCGTGGTCTAGGCATAAGTAAACTTAAATGTATCAATATGGGTACAACTGAGTTTAGTTCACATTAAATAACTGTCAAATTTAGGTGGGTGGCTCTTTTTAAAAGAGCCACCCACTTTAAATCTTTCTAGCTTTTTAAAAAAGCTTAAAATTGTCAGAATTACATCAAAAGTAAAAAAGACCAACTATGTTGGTCTTCCGTAAATCAATGAATTTCATTAACAATCAACTTCAATCATGCTTGCTAAAATATCCATAAATCTTAAGAACTAATATTGTAATTATTGAAGAAACTAAAAACTGACCAATCAATAACAGCGCTAATTTAACAGCAAAATCGAGTTCCTCTGTAAACAACTGTAAAAATAGATGTCCCGGTAATAACGCAATACCATACCCAGGCATAGTCTCATTAAATAAATTCCAATTTATTAGAAAGACAAATGCACCTAAAATGGCAAATATAGCACCTACTTTAAATGCAATTTGTCTTATTTGAACTTTATTCATTATTACCAATATAACTTAACACCATTTTCAACAGCTCTTTATAGACGTCAGTTTATAAACAAAAAAACTAAACTAGTTCTACAGCAATAGCCGTTGCTTCCCCGCCACCAATACACAAAGACGCTAAACCTTTGCTTAAACCACGGTTTTTAAGTGCATGTAACAAAGTAACTATTATACGCGCACCCGATGCACCTAAAGGATGTCCTAAAGCACACGCGCCGCCATTTACGTTTACTTTATCCGTTGGTAAATTCATATCTTTCATTGCTGCCATCGTTACCATAGCGAATGCTTCGTTTATTTCGTACAAGTCTACGTCATCTACCGACCACCCTGCTTTAGCTAATGTTGTTTCCATTGCGCCAATTGGGGCTACTGTGAATTTTTCTGGTTCAATTGAGTTTGTGCTGTAACTTACAATTTTAGCCATTGGCGTTAAACCACGTTTAGTCGCTTCTGACAGTTTCATTAATACCAATGCCGCAGCACCGTCACTGATTGAAGAAGAGTTTGCTGCGGTAATCGTACCGTCTTTGGCAAAAGCTGGACGTAAACTTGGGATCTTATCTATTTTAGCGTTACCCGGTTGTTCATCTACCGATACCACATAATCACCTTTACGTGATGATACCGTTACCGCTGAAACTTCATTATCAAAACGACCGCTAGCAATGGCTTCTTGTGCACGAGTTAACGAACGGATTGCGTAGTTATCTAATTGTTCACGTGTGAACTTAAATTCATCTGACGTATCTTGAGCAAAACAGCCCATCGCCTTACCTTGATACGCATCTTCTAGACCATCTAAAAACATATGATCCATGGCTTTGCCATGACCCATACGCATTCCGCCACGGGCATTTGGTAATAGATAAGGTGCGTTTGACATGCTTTCAAATCCACCAACAACCGCCACATTTATAGAACCTGCGCTTAATGAATCCGCAGCCATCATGGCCGCTTTCATGCCTGAACCACATACTTTATTTATGGTCGTTGCACCTGCAGCTAAACGCACTCCAGCTTTAATTGCCGCTTGACGAGCTGGCGCTTGCCCTAAACCAGCAGGTAATACACATCCCATAATAACTTCGTCGATATCGTTGCCTGTAATACCTGCTTTTTCAATTGCTGCAGCAATCGCTGTAGCACCAAGCTCCGGAGCCGCTAACGATGAAAGACTGCCTTGAAAACCACCTAATGGGGTACGTTGAGCCGATACTATAACTATAGGATCTTGATTAGACATGTTTAAAACCTCTGTTGAATACGTGAATGTTTATTATTGTGATAAGTATTAAGCTGTGAGCTGATTTAAGCTTAAACCTCATATTACTGTATATATACAACTTACTCGATACTACGAAAGTAGCCCTAGCTCGCGACACGAAACTCGTAGATCGTAACTCATAGCTCGAAATTCGTAGCTCGTAGCTTATGCCCATTGTCACCTGCCCTGCAACTTTATAAAACTATTGCACACAACTGAATGACAAAGCGCAAATGGATTTGTGTCTTGTTTTTTTTACAATCTCGTCTTATTTAAAATGTTCAAACTCTAAATAAAGACAAATACTAAGTTTACGTTAACGTAAACTTACCCTATTATAATTCCAACAATAGTAAACACAATAGTGCGTCTATTTGTGTATACGACTATCACTGTAAATTTCATGTCCTGTATGACAGCTGACGTGTTGTTGGTACAGATAAAAGTAGATTTAGGAATGAAACAAATGGCTACCGACCAACCTATACAATTTAGTATTGGTGAACTCGCCAAAGAGTTTGACATTACCACCCGCAGTATTCGGTTTTATGAAGACCAAGGCTTATTAGCACCACAGCGTAAAGGTCAGACCCGAATATATTCGCAAAAAGACAAAGTCAGACTAAAACTTGTATTGCGCGGTAAACGATTGGGCTTTTCGTTAGCAGAAACTAAAACCATTTTTGACCTGTACGACACCGAAAAATCTGAACAACGTCAACTTGAAACTATGTTGCAACTGATTGCCACCAAGAAAGAAATATTGGCGCAACAGTTACTCGACATTACCTCGGTAATGGACGATTTGGAACAATTGGAACAAAACTGTAACGAAACACTAAAACAGCTTTAAACACATAATTTATATAAACGAATAAGAACTCATTCTGGTGAATGCCACTGGAACACACTAATTAATAAAAATAAGAGACCTACTTATGATCAGCTCATTCTCATCAATCAACTTTAACCTTGGCGAAACCGTAGACATGATACGCGACCAAGTAAATGCTTTTGCCCGCGACGAAATCGCACCAAGAGCGGCACAAATAGACATAGATAACGAATTCCCAATGGACTTATGGCGTAAATTTGGCGACATGGGTTTATTAGGCATGACGGTTGATGAACAATATGGCGGTTCTGGTTTAGGTTATTTGGAACACGTGGTCACTATGCAAGAGATCAGCCGTGCATCTGCTTCGGTTGGTTTAAGCTACGGTGCCATGTCTAATCTTTGTTTAAATCAATTAAACAAAAACGGTACTCACGAACAAAAAGCCAAATACTTACCAAAACTTTGTACTGGTGAGCACATTGGTGCATTAGCAATGTCTGAACCAAACGCCGGCTCTGACGTCGTCAGCATGAAATTAAAAGCCGAGAAAAAAGGCGATAAATACATCTTAAACGGCAACAAAATGTGGATCACTAATGGTCCAGATGCCAACGTATATATCATCTATGCAAAAACAGATACGTCTGCCGGTTCAAAAGGCATAACGGCATTTATCGTTGAACGTGACTACCCTGGTTTTTCTCGTCATCAAAAGCTAGATAAGTTAGGTATGCGTGGTTCTAATACATGTGAATTAGTATTCCAAGATTGTGAAGTCCCTGCTGAAAACATTTTAGGTGAAGAAGGCAAAGGCGTACGCGTATTAATGTCAGGTCTTGATTACGAACGTTTAGTGTTATCTGGTGGTCCACTTGGGATCATGGATGCTTGCATGGATTTAGTGGTTCCTTATATCCACGACCGTAAACAGTTTGGTCAATCTATTGGTGAATTCCAATTAGTTCAAGGCAAAGTAGCTGACATGTATACCCAAATGAATGCGGCTAAATCTTATGTCTATTTGGTTGCGCAAGCTTGTGACCGAGGCGAAACCACCCGTAAAGACGCTGCAGGTGTTATTTTATATTCTGCTGAACTGGCCACAAAAATGGCACTAGATGCGATTCAGTTATTAGGCGGCAATGGTTACATTAATGAGTTCCCTGCAGGTCGTTTATTACGTGATGCTAAGTTATATGAAATTGGTGCAGGTACTTCTGAAATTCGTCGTATGTTGATTGGTCGTGAATTATTTAACGAATCAAAATAAATAAAAACAATATACGTTTATTTTAATGACTACTTTGAAGCACAAGCTTGTTTAGCCTGTGCTTCAAAATTAAGAGTTAAGAAGAGAGACCATGGCAAAGATAATAAGTAAGTTAAATCCACGCAGTGCTGACTTCATTGAAAATGCACAACATATGCAAATACAGGTTGATGACTTAAAAGCTAAGTTAGAAAAAATTAAACTTGGCGGCGGTGAACGTAGCCGTGAACGTCATTTATCTAGAGGTAAATTATTACCAAGAGATCGTGTTGATCAATTACTAGATAACGGCTCTCCGTTTTTGGAGCTGTCACAACTAGCCGCGTATGAAGTTTATAAAGACGACGTCCCTGCCGCCGGCATTATCACAGGCATTGGCCGTGTTGGTGGCCAAGAGTGTGTGATCGTCGCTAACGATGCCACTGTAAAAGGCGGTACTTATTATCCGTTAACGGTTAAAAAACACTTAAGAGCACAAACCATTGCCCTTGAGAATAACTTGCCATGTATCTACTTGGTTGACTCTGGTGGTGCAAACTTGCCAAATCAAGATGATGTATTTCCAGACAAGGAACACTTTGGTCGTATCTTCTTTAACCAAGCTACTATGTCAGCACAAAACATTCCGCAAATCGCGGTAGTTATGGGCTCTTGTACGGCAGGAGGAGCTTATGTTCCTGCCATGGCCGATGAATCTATTATTGTTAAAGAACAAGGTACTATTTTCTTAGCGGGTCCTCCTTTAGTGAAAGCGGCGACTGGTGAAGTGGTCACAGCGGAAGAACTTGGTGGTGCCGACGTACATTGTCGTACTTCTGGGGTATCTGATCATTTAGCTCAGAACGACAACCATGCACTCGAAATTGCAAGAAGTGCCGTTGGTAACTTAAACCGCACTAAAGACGTTCAACTAAAAATAAAAGAAGTGAACGCACCTGATTATTCTGGTGATGAGCTTTACGGTGTTATTCCAAAAGATCCTCGCAAACCTTTTGATATTAAAGAAGTCATTGCCCGTATTGTAGACGGCAGTGAGTTTGATGAATTTAAAGCCTTATACGGTTCTACGTTAGTCTGTGGTTTTGCTCATATCTATGGTTACCCAGTTGGTATTGTTGCCAATAACGGCATTTTATTTGGCGAGTCTGCTGAAAAAGGCGCGCACTTTGTAGAGCTTTGTGCGCAACGTAAAATACCTTTGGTGTTTTTGCAAAACATCACAGGCTTTATGGTTGGTAAACAATATGAAGCTGGCGGTATTGCCAAACATGGTGCCAAAATGGTTACCGCGGTCGCTTGTGCCAAAGTGCCTAAGTTCACCATTTTAGTGGGTGGCAGTTATGGTGCGGGCAATTATGGCATGTGTGGCCGTGCCTTTGATCCAAGATTTTTGTTTATGTGGCCAAACGCCCGTATCTCAGTAATGGGAGGCGAACAAGCCGCTGGTGTATTAGCGCAAGTAACTCGCGATCAAAAAGAAAAACGTGGTGAGTCCTGGTCTGAACAAGATGAAGCTGAGTTTAAGCAACCTATCATTGATACGTACGAACACCAAGGTCATCCCTATTATGCCTCTGCCCGCTTATGGGACGACGGTATCATTGACCCTGCAGATACCAGACAAGTGCTTGGTTTAGCCATTTCTGCATCATTAAACAAAACCATTGAGGATACCAAGTTTGGTATCTTTAGAATGTAGGGAAAGGCAATGACTAAAGAATTAAAGACTCAAGAAAATGGTCAAACCTTAGGACAGCCTAAAGTCTTGTGTACCGTCGATGCATTAGGGGTTGCAACAGTCACTCTTAATAACCCCGATAAACACAATGCGTTTGATGACGAAGTGATTACTTTATTGACCACATTGTTTGCCAATATAGCCAGTAACCCTGACATTAAAGTGATGGTATTAAACTCTACAGGAAAGAGTTTTTGTGCTGGGGCTGACTTAGGCTGGATGAAACGCATGGCCGATTATTCGTATGAAGAAAACCTTGCAGATTCAAATGCCCTCGCCCAGTTATTTAAAGTATTAAATTTTATGCCACAAGCCACGATAGCCCAGGTTCAAGGTGCTGCATTTGGTGGTGCCGTGGGACTAGTTAGCTGTTGTGACATAGTCGTTGCATCAGACAAGGCGAGTTTCTGTTTAAGTGAAGTAAAGCTTGGTTTAATCCCCGCGACTATCAGCCCGTATGTGATCAATGTTATTGGTCTAAAAGCAGCAAGGCGTTATTTTTTAACGGCTGAGCGTTTTTTTGCCGACCAAGCCAAACTCATCGGTTTAGTGGATGAAGTAGTTGCCGTTACTGAATTAGAAAATGCTACACAGACCTTTGTTAATACTTTATTAGCCAATGGACCTTTAGCAGTTAAAGCCGCTAAACAGCTTGCACTCGATGTTGCACATCAGCCAATTGAGGACACACTTATTGCCAATACCTCTGAACGTATTGCTGCGATACGCGTATCTGATGAAGGCCAAGAAGGCTTAACCTCATTTTTTGAAAAACGTCCTGCTAATTGGCAGTCATCTGACGTGAAGGATAACTAATATGTTTACTAAAATACTCATTGCTAACCGTGGAGAAATTGCTTGTCGTGTAATTAAGACAGCTCGTGCCATGGGGATATTAACGGTTGCGGTTTATTCAGACGCTGATAAAAATGCCATGCATGTGCAAATGGCGGATGAAGCCGTTTATTTAGGTGGTTCGCCTTCTCGTGAAAGTTACTTATTATCACAAAAAGTCATAGATGCAGCCCTTTTAACCGGTGCGCAAGCAATACATCCGGGTTACGGATTTTTATCTGAAAACTCTGACTTCTGTCGTTTATGTGAGCAAAATAACATTGTCTTTATTGGTCCACCAATTGGTGCGATTGAAGCTATGGGATCTAAATCTGCCGCTAAAAGTATTATGGAAAAAGCTAATGTGCCGTTAGTACCTGGTTATCATGGTGACGATCAATCTATGGATGTGATCAAACAAGCTGCGGACGATATGGGCTATCCAGTATTACTTAAAGCCACTGCCGGTGGCGGTGGTAAAGGCATGCGTCAGGTTTGGAGTGAAAAAGAATTTAAGTCTGAGTTTGAAGCGGTAAAACGTGAAGCATTATCATCATTTGGTGATGATCGTATGTTGGTTGAGAAGTATTTAACTCAACCTCGTCACGTAGAAATCCAAGTGTTTTGTGATAATCATGGCAATGCGGTTTATCTATTTGAACGAGATTGTTCAGTTCAGCGTAGACATCAAAAAGTAATTGAAGAAGCGCCAGCGTTTAACATGTCTCCAGAACTACGTGCAAAAATGGGTGAGTCTGCAATTAAGTCTGCTCAAGCTATTGGTTATCAAGGTGCAGGCACGGTTGAGTTTTTATTGGATATTGATGGCTCTTTCTATTTCATGGAAATGAATACTCGATTGCAAGTAGAACACCCAGTTACAGAAATGATCACAGGACAAGACTTAGTAGAATGGCAATTACGTGTTGCCGCTAACGAGACCTTACCTAAAACACAACAAGAGTTAACAATTAACGGTCATGCATTTGAAGCACGTATATACGCTGAAGATCCAGATAATGACTTTTTACCAGCGACTGGCCATTTACAGTTTTTACAAACGCCTATTGAAAGCCAACACGTTCGTGTCGATACTGGTGTACGTCAAGGCGATGATGTCAGTGTGTTTTACGATCCTATGATTGCCAAACTAATTGTATGGGATGAAAGCCGCGAAAAAGCGTTACAACGTTTAACCAAAGCGTTAAAAGAATATCGTATACAAGGTGTGACAACGAACATCGACTTTTTACATAACGTGGCCAGTTGTGACGCTTTTGTGACAGAACAAATTGATACTGGGTTTATTGAAAAAAATCATGATCAAATCTTTTCAGAAAACAATGCCAACAACCAAAACATAACCCATCAATTACCTATGGCGGCACTGGCATTAGTTTTACAACAATCTAATAAAGCGAATAGCCATGCCACAACTAGCACTGACGTTCATTCGCCTTGGCATACCAATAATGCATGGCGCTTAAACCAAGCTAATTTACATCCTATAACTTTGTCTCACAATGAAGTGGAATTTAACGTAAATGTTGAACAACACCCTAGCGAAACTAATGTTAACGGAAACATCCGTTATACCATTACGGTTACTTCACAGGACAAGGACAACCTTGTATATCAATGTGAAGGAGAATTAGCTGGCAATAGATTTAATTGTTTTATCGATGGCGTTCGTCGCAGCATAACAGTAGTTTTTGCTGATCTTGATGTGTGTTTATATACCGCAGAAGGCGTATATAAGGTTACTCAAGTATTAGCAGATATGGGTGATGCAAGTGACGATACCAGCGCAGGAGGTTTAACTGCGCCAATGAACGGCACTATGGTAAGTGTATTAGTGAGTGCTGGAGATAATGTCGAGAAAGACCAAGCACTGATGATCATGGAAGCCATGAAAATGGAACATGTCATTAAAGCGCCAAGTGACGGCATGGTTACCTCCTTGTTTTATCAAGCTGGCGACATGGTTGATGGTGGTTCCGAACTTCTGAGCTTTGAAGCTACTGACGTTTGAATCCTGTAACAATTAACCGTGACAATATTATAGAGAGTTAATATGACAATTATAATGGATAACAATTTATCTAATATGGCCATGCCAAAGCAGGTCAAGATAGTTGAAGTTGGCCCAAGAGACGGATTACAAAACGAAGTGCCTGTCACATTGGAAGATAAAGTCGATTTGATCAATAGTTTGTCAAAAACAGGGTTAACCGTGATTGAGTCCGGTTCGTTTGTGTCGCCTAAATGGGTGCCACAAATGGCGGGCTCTGCTGAAATATATGGTTTAATCGATCAAGTTGATGGCATTAATTACCCTGCCTTGACGCCAAACTTAAAAGGGTATGAACTAGCCAAACAAGCAGGCGTTAAAGAAGTGGCTATATTTGGTGCGGCAAGCGAGTCTTTTAGTCAGAAAAATATTAACTGCTCAATTGCTGAAAGCTTGCAACGCTTTGAACCTATTATGCAACAAGCTAAGTTAGATGGTATAAAAGTCCGAGGATATGTGTCATGTGTTTTAGGTTGCCCGTACGAAGGTGACATAGACATAGCTAAAGTAGCAGAAGTAGCTAAAACCCTGTATGACATGGGTTGTTACGAAATCTCTTTAGGTGACACCATAGGTGTTGGCACTCCAATTAAAGCACAGGCTATGTTGGCAGAAGTGGCTAAGTTAGTTCCAATTGAGCACTTAGCGGTTCACTTTCATGATACCTATGGTCAGGCCTTAGCAAATATATATGCGTGTTTAGCATTAGGTGTGAGTGTGATCGATTCTGCGGTTGCTGGATTAGGCGGTTGCCCTTACGCGAAAGGCGCATCTGGCAATGTAGCGACGGAAGATGTAGTTTATATGTTAAATGGTTTAAACATTAAACATGGCGTTGATTTAACAGCATTAGCACAAGCAGGCGAAACCATTTGCAAAGCGTTGGGTAAAAAAACGAACTCTAAAGTGGCTAATGCTCTGCTTTCTAATTAACTGTTAGCTCTTAACCAAAGTAGGATATTTTATGTTGTTACTCGGTGAGCGTATTACCGTTAGGGATATGCAAGAAAGTGACGCTGACTTTATGCTGGCGTTACTTAACAGCCCCGGTTTTATCGATAATATTGGCGATAGAAACATCAGAACCAAACAACAAGTCATAGATAAAATTCACCAAGTTTATACCTTAGAATATCCGGTTTATGGTTTGTTTACCGTCGTTAATAATCAAACCAATGAGCCATTAGGTACAGTCAGTTATTTAAAACGTGATCACTTATCACACGACGACATAGGATATGCGTTTTTACCACAACATTTTGGTCAAGGTTATGCCTTTGAGGCCAGTAAACTACTGTTGGATCATGTCATTAACCAAGGAAAAACCTGTGTAGTGGCAGTTGTTAATCCAACCAATATTGCATCAATCAAACTATTAGAAAAGCTTGGTTTTATTTATGCTGGGAAAACGACAATGCCTGGTGAAACAAGTCTGATATCAAAATATTCGTTTAACATTAGCGACTAATAAACGTATAAAAACACTGACCCTAAGATCAAAAAAGCCGAGTTGTTTTTCAACACTCGGCTTTAATTATTACGCTTGTTATATTTAAAGCTTTTCTAAACTAATACAACCCACTGAGTATCCAGCACCAAAGCTACATAAAATACCTTTATCTCCAGGTTTAAAGTCATCTTGATACTTGTGGAATGCAACAACAGAACCAGCTGATGCCGTATTCGCGTATTCATCAAGTATTAGCGGTGCATCGAGAAACTCAGGTTCACGACCTAATAATTTTTTTGCCGCAAACAAATTCATATTAATATTGGCTTGATGTAACCACATTCGTTTAACATCAGTAACCTGCCAATTGTTGTCAGCAATATGACTTGAGATTGTATTGGTTGCTAATGGCAACAATTCTTTAAAAACTTTACGCCCTTCTTGGAAGAAAAATGAATTATCTTCTGCAAGTTCATCGTAACAGTGATCGACATAGCTGTGATTACAGCGAATATTATTTGAGAATTGTGTGATTTGACTCGTGTTTACAATTTTAAATTGATTTGCTGAAGTTGCGGTTTCTTGCTTTTCAATGATAAGCGCAGTGGCTACATCACCAAAGATAAAATGACTATCACGGTTAGTGTAATCTAACTGAGGCGTAGTGAACTCTGGATTAACCACTAATACCGTATTAGCATTGCCAGTTTGAATTGCATTATAAGCATTGATGATGGCAAAAGTAGCGGTAGAACAGGCTACATTCATATCGAAACCAAAACCGCTCGCACCTAATATTTGTTGTACTTCTACGGCCATAGACGGATAAGAACGCTGCATATTAGAGCTGCCAAGAATGATCATGTCGATATCTGAGGCTTGTTTGCCTGAATTGGCGATAGCTTGTTTGGCTGCTTCAACTGCCATTAATACCATTTCTGGTGGCTGTTCAGGATCATTTTTTACCATGCTTGGGTGCATGACATTAAGGTCAGTTATGCCCTCTTTATGCATAACATAACGAGATTTTATACCTGACGCTTTTTCAATAAATTCTACGCTTGAACTTTTCTTTTCTGCTAATGTGCCAGCCGCAATTTCAGCTTGGTGTTCGCTATTATATTTTTCTGCATAAGCATTTAATACATCGACAAGCTCTTTATTTGAGACTTTATGAGGAGGGGTAAATAAACCTGAACCGGAAATAACAACTGAAGTCATGATGAAATCCAAAAATTAAACAGCTTAACATTATGCAATTGCGCCAAAAAAGTGCAAGTTTTAACTACCAATTTAGTGCATTTATAATACTAATTAGGTTAATTGGATTAACTTAGTTACAAATCACCTTTAATTACCACGGTTGCGGATATTTTATCTTGAATAGCCTGACGGTTTGAATCCCAATAAATTTGGAAAAATCCTAATAAACCTGTTGCAAAACCAGCACCATAACCACCATAACGACCAAATGAATCCCATGCTGACATATAAGTACCATCAAGTTGTATCACTCTTATTCCCATCAAACGTTTACCAGGAGTTTGTCCACGCCACCAAGCAGGAAAAGCCGTAAAATATAACGCCGCCCAACCAAAACCTAAGCCTAAATCAGAAATAATCCCTTTACCAAACTCAACCAAACTATACACAGGCGCTTCCTGTTTTGGCTGTATTTGTTCATCTGAGCTTTGTTCATCTGAGCTTTGCTGTTCATTGTTCTCTTCAACTACAACAGGTGCTTGAACGACCTCATTTTCCAAAGTGGCTTGGTCTGACGGTTCAGTTTGATCTAGTTTTGTAGGATTTTTTAATGCCGCATACTTTTGTACTGACGCTTGATAATAAGTAAAAAGTTGATCAACGTATTCTAAACGCGCTTGTTCTGTCTCTATGGGTAACGATTTTGAATTATCTTCTATGAATTCATACACTTCATCACTAGACATATTAAGCTCTGCAACGGCATCTAAAGTGTCTTCAATTAACGGATGGTAACAAGCTAAATCACAATCGGGTTGTTCTAATTTAGTAGTTAATTCAAAAAGTAATGCAGCAAACCTTATTGAATTAGCAAAAGAAGGGGCTTGTGTGATCTCTAGGTCATTTTCGGGGATAACAATATCGTTATTAAAACTTTGATTAATAAATGCGATAACACTAATAAAAACAGCAAACGCACCAATTAAACGTAATAAATAACGGGCAAAGCGCCAACGC
Source organism: Psychrosphaera sp. F3M07 (assembly GCF_018860345.1). Lineage (GTDB taxonomy): Bacteria > Pseudomonadota > Gammaproteobacteria > Enterobacterales > Alteromonadaceae > Psychrosphaera > Psychrosphaera aquimarina. The sequence continues at coordinate 644,249 of NZ_JAHKPJ010000021.1, forward strand.
TTTTGTTCACTTTTTTTACCAAATTTAAAAATAGATAAACCGGCAACTAGCCCCCAAAATACAGCGCCAACATGAGTAAGCATAAGCACTGCCAAGGCATCAATTGACATTGCAAGGCCACGCTGTAATGGCGAGGCTAAACCTTTACCTAATAAGGCGTCATCTACACCAAAGGCAATATCAGTAATGATGTTTTTATCATCGGCTATTATTTCTTTTGGTGTAGATTCCATGTTATTTCCAACGTTAATTTTTGATAGTCATGTTTAGTTAGCTGATGTATCTAATGGCGGAAACGACTTAACTAAATCATCAATGTGTTTCATTTGAGTTAAGAACCCTTCTAGCTTTTCTAACGGTAATGCACAAGGACCATCACACTTAGCTTCATTTGGATTTGGATGAGCCTCAATAAATAGACCAGCCAAACCTAATGCCATGCCAGCTCTAGATAATTCAGCAACTTGAGCTCGGCGACCATCGGCAGAGTCTGTACGACCGCCTGGACGTTGTAACGCATGGGTCGAGTCAAACATAACTGGAGCCATTTTTTTCATGTCATCCATACCTAACATATCAACCACTAAGTTGTTATAACCAAACTGTGAACCACGTTCACATAAGATCACTTGGTCGTTACCGGCTTCCATGAACTTATTAATAATATGACGCATTTCATGTGGTGCTAAAAACTGAGGTTTTTTCACGTTTATAATTGCATTGGTTTTTGCCATCGCCACCACTAAATCGGTTTGGCGTGCTAAAAAGGCAGGTAACTGAATAATATCAACAACCTCTGCGACAGGCGCCGCTTGAAAACCTTCATGCACGTCTGTAATGATTGGCAAATCAAATTGAGATTTAATCTCTTCAAAGATCTTTAAGCCCTCTTCCATACCTGGACCACGGTAAGATGATACAGATGAGCGATTGGCTTTATCAAATGAAGCTTTAAAAACATATGGGATGCCTAACTTAGTAGTGACTTCTTTATAATGTTCCGCAATCTTCATTGCCATGTCACGAGACTCAAGTACATTCATACCGCCAAATAATACAAATGGTTTATCATTTGCTAACTCAATATTTGCGCCGATTTGAATGTTTTGTTTGTTGTTTGTCATTTTCTTTCCACTAATTTAAACGTCTAACTATTTAAGCCAGACAATTAAGATCCAATTACTTGTAACACTTGTCCGCAGAACCAAGCTGCATAGGTACCAATTGCATATCCCATAACTGCTAACAATACACCAACTGGTGCTAATGCAGGATGGAATGCCGATGCAACCACAGGGGCAGAAGCGGCACCACCGACGTTAGCTTGACTGCCAACCGCCATGTAGAACAATGGAGCCTTAATTAATTTAGCCACACTTAACATTAATATTGCATGAACTAACATCCAAATAGTGCCTAATATAAAGAATTTAGGGGACTCAAATATTTGAGTTACATCCATATGCAACCCTACGGTTGCAATTAAGATATATAAAAATGCACTACCAAATTTAGAGGCTCCAACCGCCTCAACCTTGCGTAACTTGGTAAATGATAATGCAATACCAATGGCGCTAGAAATCACTATCATCCAAAAGAATTGACTATGAAAACTATATTTATCGAAAGTTGGGTGATTCTCAATCATATAAGGTGTGATTAGATCTGAGCAAAAATGTGCAAAACCAGTTACGCCAAAACCAATGGCACAAATAAATATAATATCTTCTAGTTTTGGAATGCGGGCGTGTTTTCTTTCAAACTCTTCAACGTTAGCTCTTAATTCATTTAAAGCTGTGGTATCAGCACCCGTACGCGCATCAATTCTTTTTGCATTACTTGCAAGTAACAGTAATACCGCCATCCAAATATTAGCGACAATGACGTCCACCGTTATCATAGATGAAAATATGTTATTACCTACTTCATAAATTTCTTTCATTGCAGTTTGGTTGGCACTGCCACCAATCCAACTACCAGCAACGGTTGTCATACCTCGCCAAACGGCTTCAGGACCTGCACCATTAAGCATTTCTGGTGAGAAACTAGACATAATCAATAACGCTAATGGGCCACCAATAATAATACCTAAAGTACCGGTAAAGAATAAAATTAACGCCTTTGGCCCTAACTTTAATATCGCGGGTAAATCAACACTGATGGTTAACAAAACTATACAAGCTGGTAATAAATAGCGAGATGCAACAAAATACACTTGAGAGGTATCGCTATCGACAACATTAAAGGTATTAAGAAGTGATGGTAGGAAGTAACACATTAATACTGCTGGTACTATTTTATAGAACTTTTGCCATCCGCTATTAGCACTATTACTTGTATAAAATACAAACCCTAATATAACAGCAAGCAAGCCTAGAACTGTGGCGTCATTTGAAATCAATGGCGTCATAAATCCCTCTTTTTTATAATTATTGTTTATGAATAAGCGAACGCTTAATGAATTGTTTCCACTATATGACTTTGTTCTTCTAACTGCAATCTTATGAACATGGCCATAGGATCATTTGGGCAGGCTTTGATGAAATAATCAAAATCGTCTTTTGCCCACTTCCCGCAATCTAGTTGGTTTAATACTAAACCTCTATCTCTGCGTTCGTATGGGTCTTCAGGCAATAAATCCATGAGTGTTTCAACACAAGTTAACGCGTCTTCAAACATACCTTCATCTAACAAGGCTAATTTTTGATCGGTAATTAACGTTTTAACTAACTCTTCGTGTGGGATCTCTTTTGCGTAAGCGGCAATATCGCTGACTAAACTGCTTTTCACATCGTCATTTGAGATCAAATATTCAGTTGCACCTGATAAGGCATCCAAAATAATAAGTTCTGAACTACTAAGTCTAACAACTAACGCCATGCCTTCTTCTAATTCGGCAATAAGCGCATTGAAACCTAATTCACGTAATAAGTATCTAAATAACACAGCAAGTGTCATTTCGTTACCCGTACGGTGCATGATGCAAAATGATAGGTTGGCTAAGCTCGACTCAGGTAACTCTTGTAAACCTGGGCCGGTAACTGCTAATTCGTCAATTAAACAATCGACAGCTTGATACAGTTGTTCTTGCACAGGTTGATTTTTGTCTACAGACGCAGACAAATGCGCAACCAATTCGGCTAAATGTATATCAATATCATCAATAGCAAATTCATCTTGCCAGTTTTGCTCTAACTGAATGACTTCTCTTAGCAAATCATCGGGTTTATCAGACTCGTACAGCCAATTTGCGGACATAATAACTTCTTATATAAATTAATAACGGTGAGGTTTATCCCCAAGAGCACTTAAATGGGGGTAAATTCTAAAAATTCAATAACCGTTTTGTTAAAACTGACCTTTTGTCACTGCATAAAATGCAGCAAATATAAGACAAATAGACGAAATACTTAACATCTGTATTGCCTTCGACTTCTGCTCAGCTTTCATCGCAAGTACTGCAAATACAATATAACCCACCACAAAAATTACTTTAACGGTTAACCAGTGATCAACTAATGGGTATTGCGCAATTAAACTGGATAATACGCCGGCTGATATTAATAAAAAGGTATCAATAATATGAGGAATAATTTTAAGGGCTTTATTTAATTCGCGTCCCTTTAATTGATGCTGATAAAAACGATAATAAAACAAAATTATACTAATTAACGCCAACATAATGTGGGTATGTTTTACTGCCATATACATAATAAGGTTCTTCTTTGGTTAATATAAGATGACAACACTAATAACAATTAGTGTTGTTTAATAATGTGAAATGAGTGACAACAAAAGGGGTTAACCTTCTTGGAATTGCTCAATGATTTGTTCAATTTTATCGACCGAATTTAATAAACCTTGAACTAACTTAGGGTCAAATTTCTTACCACTTTCAGATTTAATAAACTCAATAGTTTCGTCTTTGTTCCAAGCTTTTTTATAACAACGATCATGACGTAAAGCATCATAGACGTCAGCCATAGCAACTATCCGACCATATACATGGATATCTTCACCAGATTTACCTTTAGGGTAACCCGTTCCGTCCCAGTTTTCGTGATGATCTTGCGCGATAATCGATCCCGCTTGAATCACGCTGCGGTTAGAGCCTTCTAAAATTTTAGCACCCGTTTCAGAATGGCTTTGCATGATACTCCATTCATCATCAAGCAATTGCCCTGGTTTATGTAAAATATTATCCGGAATACTGATTTTGCCCACATCATGTAAAGGGGCAGCACAACTCACTAATTCAACTTCTTTTTGGTTTAATCCATATGCTTGGGCTAACACGCCGCTGATTAAAGCAACCCGTCTAACATGGTTTCCCGTTTCATTTGAACGATTTTCTAATGCTTCGCTCAGTCTATAAACTAACTCACGTTGTGTATCTTCTAGTTCTAATTGCAATTGCACATTTTCATAAGCAATCTGTACATTTTGGGCAAATAATTCAATCAATGTTCTTTCTGTTTGACTTACCTCTTTTGGTAAACCAGACACATAAAGAATTGAGTTATTAGAAAAGCGGCTGTAACAATAAGCAACTAAATAGTCACCACGATAAACAATAGACTTAGTCGATATCGCTTCTTGAAATGCGGCTTGCAGTTCTTCGTTCACAACATCTTTAACATTCTTACCCAAACTAGATTCGAATTCACCTTGGGCGGCAATAACGGTCAAGCCATCTTTGTTTCTTAAATTTTCACAATTGACCATTAAGGTATCTGTGATATACATGGCTTTTTCGTTACCACAACCAATGACAGACGTAAGTTGTTGCATAACGCCATCAATAAACTGGTCCATTGAATGTATAGAAAAAATATCCGCCGATGCTTCAATAATTTTTGTTAAGCCTTTACGGCTATTGTCTAATGCGACTATGTCTCGGTAAGCTCTAAGGCTAGACATGATCACTGTAAATAACTTTTGAGCGGTCAGTTCTGTCTTAGATTTATAATCATTGATGTCATAATTAAGTATGACTTGCCTTTCCGGCGCTTGACCTGGTTGCCCAGTTCTTAAGATAATTCTGATTTTGTGGTTATTGGCTTCTTCACGAATAAATTGAGCTACTTGCAATCCTGCGTCATCGGTTTCCATGACAACGTCGAGTAAGATAATGGCTGCATCAGGGTTTTCGGTAATGACTTTTTTACCTTCAGCACCTGAGTAAGCACTGATGAATTCCAATTTTCTATCTTGGAAAATAAAATCACTAAGCGCTAATTTAGTTACCGCATGAACTTCCGGTTCGTCATCTACAATAATAACTTTCCAACTACCTATCGAAAAAGTTTCATCTTCTTCGCCAGTATCATTTGCAAACAAAAAATCATCATTCATTATCGTGTGTGCCCTTTCAATCTATTTGCTTACATCGGCGTCTATTGCTCAATTAAGCTCCCTTTTGTTCAAGACTACCCCAATAATTAAAAATATCCAACGGTGATACGCTCATTTGCTGATAAATCTTTAAACGTATCCACATTACTGTATCCATTTTGGCAAAAAATCGCTCTAACCTCTTTGCCTTGTGTGTTTCCATGTTCAATCATAACCAAGCCACCATCATGTAAGTATTGTTTGGCTTGTGACAGTATAATTTTAATATCGGATAAACCGCTATCCCCTGCGGTTAAAGCGGATAATGGTTCAAAGCGAACATCACCTTGTGATAAATGAGGGTCAGCCTCATCGATATATGGTGGATTGGAAACGATTAAATTAAATTTAGTATTAGGGATATTTTCAAACCAATCGCTTTGGATAACTTTACAATTATTTATTTGGTTTAATTTTGCATTTTCTTGCGCCAAAGTAACGGCTTCTGGTACAAAATCCGCAGCTATCCATTCCCACGTTTTAAGCTCAGATGCTAAAGACAATGCAATCGCTCCTGTGCCAGTACCTAAATCTAAACCTAAAAAAGGCTTATCTTTGTGCTCTTGCATTAACAACAGCGCTTGTTCAACAAGCGTTTCTGTATCTGGACGGGGGATTAACGTTGAAGGTGAAACCTTAAGATTTAATGACCAAAACTCGCGGTAGCCAACAATATGCGCAATGGGATGGCCAAGCGCTCGTTTGGCACAAACTTGCTTAAATTCTGCTAATTGAGCTTCATCTAGGGTTTTATCAGGCCAAGTAAATAGATATGTGCGATTACAGTCTAAGACATGGCACATTAGTAACTCAGCATCTAACTTGGCTGTGTCGGATAGTTCATTAAAGGAGCAAGTGGCATCATGTAGCTGCCACTTAATTTGACTTGAGTTATCCATTTCTACCTAATCTATTGCGCCTGAGCATTTTCACCGATAAATAGTTTCATCGTTGTTATCAAACTTGGCCTTAGTTAACGCATTGTCCTAATGACCAAGGTTAATATTAATCTTCTGACATTGAAGCTAATAAGTCAGCTTGATATTCCGTCATTAACGGGTGAAGAACACAGTCTAAATCACCTTCCATGATCTCATTCAACTTATACAAAGTTAAGTTGATCCTATGTTCTGACATTCTTCCTTGTGGGAAGTTATAAGTTCTCACTCGCTCTGAACGATCACCACTGGCCACTAAGTTACGACGCATGCTGGTTTCTTCAGCATTACGTTTTTCATCTTCCGCGGCTTGCATACGAGCGCTTAACACGGACATAGCTTTCGCTTTATTCTTATGCTGTGAACGCTCATCCTGACATTCAACCACAATGCCCGTTGGTAAATGAGTAATACGTACCGCAGAATCCGTTTTATTTACGTGCTGACCACCCGCACCTGATGCACGATAGGTATCTATTTTTAAATCCGCTGGATTGATATCAATTGCTTCAGCTTCTGGAACTTCTGGCATAACAACCACAGTACAAGCCGATGTATGAACTCGGCCTTGAGACTCAGTGTCTGGTACACGTTGAACGCGGTGACCGCCTGACTCAAACTTCATCGTTCCATAAACATCATCACCGGTTATATGGGCAACCATTTCTTTAAAACCACCATGATCACCTTCGTTACAGGTCATGACTTCAATTTTCCATTTCTTGGACTCAGCATATCGGCTGTACATGCGGAATAAGTCACCAGCAAATATGGCAGCTTCATCACCACCGGCACCTGCTCTTATTTCTAAGAAACAGTTGTTACCGTCGTTCGGATCTTTTGGCAACATTAATACTTGTAATTCTTGGTCTAAACGAGCGATAGCCGCTTTTGAAGATTTATATTCTTCTTGGGCCATCTCACGCATCTCTGCGTCGTCTTCATCCATCATTAACTTGGCTTCTTCGAAGTCTTCTTCAGCGCCTTGGTATTGCTTAAACGTAACCGTGATGGCTTCTAAATCGGAGTACTCTTTAGATAATGCACGGAATTTATCTTGGTCTGAAATAATTTGTGGTTCGCTTAATAACGCTTCAACTTCTTCACGGCGTTCAATAAGCGTTTCTAATTTGCTTCTAATTGAGTCTTTCATCGGATCCCTAATACGGCTTTTATTGCGGTTAATTCCTGCATGTTTTGTTTTTCTGCTGCATCTTTTAAGGCAGAAGTTGGCGCATGAATTAATTTATTTGTTAATTTATTTGCTAGCTCTTTTAATATTTGTTCTACGTCGTTACCCGCTTGTAATTGATTTATCGCTCTATCTAGCAGTTCATCTTTTATCGCCAAGCTTTGCTCACGATAATCACGGATCAAATCCACAGACTCCAAAGAGTTTAGCCAATCATCAAATATATTGGCTTTCTGTTGTATTATTTCTTCGGCATCAACGGCGGCTTCGGTTCTTGCTTGCATGTTTTTAGCGACAATTTCTTGTAAATCGTCAACGGTATATAAATAAGCATCGTCGAGCTCAGCAACTTGAGACTCAATGTCTCTTGGTACGGCCAAATCAACTAAAAACATAGGTCTGTGTTTTCGTCGTTTTAATACATTCTCAACCATACCTTTACCAATGATAGGCAAAGTACTGGCAGTTGAACTTATCACAACATCGGCTTCTAACATTTGAGCCGGAATTTGCCCTATGGTGCAAGTTTTAGCGGAAAACTGTTCAGCCACTAATTTAGCATTGCTCAAGGTTCTATTTGCGACAACTATGTCTTTAGCACCTTGCTCAAAAATGTGTTTCGCCACCAATTCGATGGTTTCGCCCGCACCGACTAATAACACTTTTTTATTATCAAAACTGCCAAATACTTGTTTGGCTAAAGTCACCGCTGCAAATGCAACCGAAACGGCATTCACCGCAATGTCTGTTTCAGTTCTGACTTTTTTAGCGACTGAAAATACTTGTTGGAACATACGTTCAAAATAAGTCTTAACGGTACCCACTGATTTAGCTTGTTGATAGGCCTGTTTAACTTGACCTAATATTTGAGGCTCACCCAACACCATTGAGTCCAGTCCACTTGCCACACGCATTAAATGTGTTGTAGCTGAAACGTCCCTTTGAATGTATAAGTGTTGATCAAGCTCTTGTTCGGGTACTAAATGAAAGTCAGCTAACCAAGATGTTAAGATTTGAGAATTGGTTGCATCGCCAAAACAGTAGATTTCAGTACGGTTGCATGTTGATAAAATCACGGCCTCATCACATAAACCATCGGCGATAACCGACTGCAATGCTTCAGATAATCGTTCTGGTGTAAACGCTAGGCGCTCACGTAACTCTACTGACGCTGTTTTGTGATTTATACCTAATGCAAGAACCGTCATAAAATGGCTGAATTTAAACCCCTTTGGAGAAAGGCGGCAATTCTACGAAAAAGCAGAGGTTTTTAAAAGCCTTAACATGGTTTATCACAATAGAAATTATTAACTAAGAATTGATTTTCATTTTTTATCTGGGAAAATGGCCCTACTAAACTTGCAAGATTGGATTATATGAAACCTTTTCAAACCATTTTTTTACGCGTCTCAATCTTGTTGCTTGCCTTATTTCTAAGTGCATGTAGCACATTAAATCAGTTTCAAACCGCACCAAAAGAATTGCCGCTTGATATCAAAAAACTAGATTTTTGGACTGTCAGAGGTAAAGTCTTAATAAAAACCGAGACCGAAAACCTATCCGGATATTTTTATTGGCAAAAACAACAAGACTCGGTTCAATTTTCGTTAAACACTTTTATTGGCACTAATATTCTTACCTTAACCACAAAAAACAACCTATCAACCTTAGAAGTGGACGGTAAGGTTTATAAAGATAGAAGCGCAAGTCGTTTGATACGGCGCACCACTGGAATCCAATTACCGCTAGAAAAGTTAGAACTATGGATACGGGGTCAATTAGCAGGTAAAGAAAAAAGCATTATTAAAAATGGCAATCAAATAAAACAATTTGACTATACCGGCACAAAACAAAAGTGGCAGGTTAAGTATTCAAAATACCAACAACAGAAAATATATACCTTGCCAATGTTAATAAATTTAACCACCAAAGGGACTAAATTAAAATTATCCGTTTCTAATTGGGAGTTTAATTAAGTGCCAATTAACACACTAAAACTTACTTCCCCTGCAAAACTTAACCTTTTTTTGCATATCAATGGCCAGCTAGAAAACGGTTATCATGAATTACAGTCTTTATTTCATTTCCTAGACAAAGGCGATGAATTAACGTTTGAGCGCACCAACGACGGTATTGTCACTTTGGAATGTAATTTATCTGAGTTGGTGACTGAGCAGAACTTAATAATCAAAGCGGCAAATGCACTTAAGGCGAGAGTACCTCAAGCACAAGATGGCGTTAAAATTAATTTACAAAAAGTATTACCAATGGGCGGCGGTGTTGGTGGTGGGTCATCAAATGCGGCTACTACATTATTGGCATTAAACGAATTATGGTCATTAAATTTAGCGCACTCTGAATTAGAAGTGATTGGAAAATCCCTTGGCGCTGATGTGCCTATTTTCGTACGAGGCCGATCATCAATTGCAGAAGGTATTGGGGAAAAATTAACTGACTACCCTATTGATGAAAAATGGTATTTAGTACTCACCCCACAGGTTCATGTAAATACAGCGCTTTTATTTAGCAGTACTGAATTACCAAGAAATACTAAAAAAATAGACTTATGTAACATTAATTACACAGGTTTAACGCCTGAACATAAAAATGACTTTGAAACTTTAGTCTATAAAAACTATCCAGACGTTGCCAAAGCGATAGACTGGTTGTTAGAATACGCGCCAGCCAGATTAACTGGAACTGGTGCTTGTGTATTTTCAGTTTTTGAAAGTAAACAAGAAGCTGAATCAATTTTTAATAGATTGCCTGCGGATCTGTCTGGTTTTATTGCACAAGGTTGTAATATTTCTGTCACACATCAACAACTACGTGAGCAATTAAGCTAGAAATAAAGCCATACTTATACTTTATTTCTTAAACACTTAACGAAGCTATAGGATAACTCTGTGCCTGATATAAAGCTCTTCGCTGGAAACGCTACCCCAGAACTTGCTGAAATCGTCTGCAATCGTCTTGATTTAAAACTTGGAAATGCAACTGTTGGCCGTTTTAGCGACGGTGAAATAAGTGTACAAGTTCATGACAATGTTCGTGGTTCTGACGTATTTATTATTCAATCTACTTGTGCTCCATGTAATGACAATCTAATGGAATTGATTGTTATGGTTGACGCATTACGTAGAGCATCCGCTGGTAGAATCACAGCGGTTATTCCTTACTTTGGTTACGCTAGACAAGATCGTCGTGTACGTTCTGCTCGTGTTCCTATTACTGCAAAGGTTGTTGCAGACTTTTTATCAAGTGTTGGTGTTGACCGTGTGTTGACAGTTGATTTACATGCAGAGCAAATTCAAGGTTTCTTTGATGTTCCTGTAGATAATGTATTCGGCAGCCCAATTCTAGTCGAAGACATGCGAAGCCAAGGTTTTGATGTTGCAGATGATGTTGTTGTTGTTTCACCAGACATTGGTGGTGTAGTTAGAGCAAGAGCAATTGCAAAACTACTTGATGATAAAGACTTAGCTATTATCGACAAACGTCGCCCACAAGCTAACGTAGCGCAAGTTATGCACATCATTGGTGATATTGAAGGTCGTGATTGTATTATTGTTGACGATATGATCGATACTGGCGGTACTTTATGTAAAGCCGCTGAAGCACTTAAACAACATGGTGCTAAACGTGTATTTGCTTATGCAACACATCCAATATTCTCTGGTAATGCGGTTGAGAATCTTAAAAACTCAGTAATTGATGAAGTCATCGTTACCGACTCAATTCCATTAAAAGCAGAAATTGCTGCATTACCTAATGTGCGTCAATTAACTTTAGGTAACATGTTAGCTGAAGCAATTCGTCGTCTAAGTAACGAAGAGTCAATCTCAGCGATGTTTGATCACTAAACAAAGTAATCTTTGTCGCAGTGTAAAAAATCCGTCTTATCATAGACGGATTTTTTTATACCTATTTTTCATGTTTCATAACACAGTTTGGTGGTCGGCTCTGGGTTGGAGCATAAAAAAACCTCAGTATTTACTGAGGTTTAATGAATCTTTTCATTTTACAATCAACCGGTTATTTAACTGGCAATTCAATAGATTCAAACATTCTGTCCACTTCTTCTTGATTGCGTAACAAACATGCACGTTCCACCACATCTCGAGTAAGGTGCGGAGCAAAACGTTCAATAAAGTCATACATATAAGTACGTAAGAAGTTACCTTTTCTGAACCCAATTTTAGTCGTGGATTTTTGGAAAATATGGCTGGCATCAATCGCAACTAAATCAGAATCTAAGTCATCCATTGCCATGGTCGCAACCACGCCAACACCAACCCCCATTCTTACGTATGTTTTAATAACGTCTGCGTCCGTTGCCGTAAAGACTATTTTAGGTTCTAACCCTTTATCATTAAAGGCGCGGTCAAGTTCAGAACGGCCTGTAAATCCAAACACATACGTGACTAAAGGAAACTGAGCTATATCTTCAATCGTTAATGCACCACTGCGTTTTGCAAGTGGATGATCTTTTTTGACCACTACCGAACGATTCCAATGATAACAAGGCAACATCACTAATTCGTTGTATAAATGCAGCGCTTCAGTAGCAATGGCAAAATCAGCTTCACCACGGGCAGCCGCATCACTAATTTGTGATGGCGTACCTTGATGCATATGCAAAGACACTTTAGGAAAACGTTCCATAAATCCTTTGATCACGCCTGGTAATGCATATCTTGCTTGGGTATGGGTTGTGGCAACATTTAATTTACCTTGGTCAGGTAAGGTATGTTCCTTCGCAACAGATTTTATTCCATCAACCTTACTTAGGATATCGTGCGCAATGGCAATTATTTCTTTGCCAGCCGGAGTAACATGCGTTAAATGTTTTCCGCTACGACCAAAAATTTGAATGCCTAGTTCATCTTCTAACATTCTAACTTGTTTACTAATTCCAGGCTGTGACGTATATAAATTTTCGGCGGTCGCTGATACATTTAAATTGTTATTTTCCACCTCAACAATATAACGTAATTGTTGTAACTTCATTAATCTGTTCCGAGCAGTTTTTGTTATACTAAAAATATATACATTTCGGCACATTTATTCCATAAAATTTTTAAATAGTTTCATATTTATTCAAAAAATGCATAAATAGTGTTTAATAAAGCAGTTTTCTATAACATTACTACCTCTTTCTATATAAACGGAGACATAAAAATGGAACGTCCTGTTATTGATTTTTCTACTGTACTTGCTTCATCTGCTCACGATATGAAAAATGGGCTTTGTTTATTAATCCAATTAATAGAACAACTCAGTAGCAAAATGCGCTTAAACAACATGGATGAAGCGGAAGAATTAGCTCAAATTCATTATGAAGCTTCTCGGTTAAATACCAATTTATTGCAGATGTTAGCCATGTACCGTGCTGAGAAAAACGTATTGCCGTTAAATGTAGATGATTATTACTTAGACGAAACCCTTGATGACCTTGTCGCGAATAACAGTCTTTATATAGAAAACAAAAAGTTATCTATTAATTTTGACGTAGAAGATGAATTATCTTGGTACTTTGACCAAGACTTAGTTTCTAACCTGTTAAACGATATCTTCGTTAATGCCATGCGTTATTGTAAATCGTCAATTTTAATTAGTGCAAAAACAGTCAATGACCAATTACATGTTTCCATCGCCGACGACGGTAACGGTTACCCAGAACATATGTTGCAATCGTCCATAACCACACCACAAGATATTGAATTAAATATTAGTCGAACAGGTTTAGGATTATATTTTGCACAGTTAATTGCCGCTACACACGAACAAGATGGCACTTGTGGTTACATTAAGTTAGAAAATGGCGGTCCGCTAAATGGCAGTGTATTTACTTTAGTACTACCCTAATCCATTTATTTTGTTTACTATTATTAATAGTTACTGAATTTATTTGATTTATAGGTACCGTCTTTAATCAAATAGTTATTTGTATTTATTTGGAGTTATCAATGGCGATAATCATCGCATTAATTATCGGTCTTGTGATCATTGCCGTAATAGCAAACCTGTTACAGCAACATAAAGAAAAACAAGATGCCGATAGACGTCAAGAAATGACCAAATACAAAACCATTATTGAAGAAACTGAATTAATGATCGCCAATGATTCTAGTGTCCCAATCACCCGTAATGGTTTTATTATTTTATATCGTAGAGTTTTAAATTCATTGAAAAAAATGAATGAGTTAACCCCTGGCAATAAAGATATACATGCCCGCATAAAAGACTGTACTGGAAAAATCGAAGCCGGTGAATTTCACACTATTGAAGCCGAGTCGATGCACTTACCAGAAAATGAAAAAGCATTAATAGCGTTAATTCAGGGAATTAAAAAGTACCGTATCATTTTGCGTTCAGAACATAGTAAAGGCACATTATCTGCCGCAATCTTCTTAGAAGAAGATAAAAAGATTGAACATTTACAGTTAAGAATTAATGTTGAGTCACAAATGCGCAGAGGGAATACCGCGAGATCAAATGGTATGACAGGCTCAGCAAGACAGTATTATGAAAAAGCGTTAGCAACACTCGACGCGCAAACCTACACAAGTGAATATATTGTGGCCGCTAGAGAAAAAACCGCGCAAATCCTTACTGAGATTGCTTCTGAGCTAAGTGCATCGAAGGCTGAAAAAGCAACAAAAACAGAAAGTGAAGATAATTTAGATGCCCTGTTTGCGCCGAAGAAAAAATGGTAATGGTCAGTTAATAACATAAAGCAGGCAAGCCCTGCTTTTTTTATGCAAGTTAATAACGTAATTAAAGAGTTATGGCACAATTGCAAATTGAACAATGGCGACAACCGCAACAAAAGTTGATCAATCAGTTTTATAAAACACATCAACAAAATGTAAGCTGCCATCGGGCGGATGATATTTATTTTATGCGCGATACTGAGTCTGAAAACGACACTATTGTAGCCGTGACCTTTATAAGAAAATTAACCACGTCTTCTGAACACTTACATCTATTACGCAGCCTTTTTGTTAGCCCAACATTCCGTAACAAAGGTCTCGCTAAACAACTGATACAATATATTTTACAAGACCAACACGTCCCTTTAACGGTTATCTGTGAGCCCAAATTAACCGCGCTATATCTGAGTGTTGGTTTTACCCTAAGTGATGCATCCGATTGTTCAGATTCAGACTATCTCACTAAATTTATAAAACAAAATTACCACATACTAAAATACAACCACGGTTCTAATACATGAACTTACGTCGTTTAATCTAAAGGTTTATTCGATTTGTATGATGTATCAATTCTATCTGATAACAATGAGAGAGAAAGTGCTGAGTGACCTTATTAGAAATAAACAACAATCGTGGAAGATTTAACAAGGAAAATTAAAAAATAAAGCCGCGTTAACGGCCTTATTTATTCTTTATAAAATGCTTATTGAGTTTTAAAGAGTATGAAAACCTTTATTCGTCCACTCCATCATGCCTCCATTTACCGAAAACACGCTGTTAAATCCCATAGACTGTAACGACGCGGCAGCTAATGCTGAACGAGCACCAGAACGGCAAATTAAATAAATATCAAACTTATTCATTTCATCTAATGGTGATTCTGCATCTTTAAATTCTGGATGCATCTGTAATTTCATTTCTAACACCCCACGAGGAAAGTTTACCGCACCAGCGATATGGCTTTCTTTAAACTCTTCAGGCTCTCTCACATCGATTAATACGATGTCATTAGCTAAATGTGTGGCTAAATCATCAACGGTGACTTCTGTGATTTGGCTTTTCACGTTTTGCACTATTTCTGCGGCGGATTTAATCATTTGTACCTCTAAATTCAATATTTATTAGAAAACATACACGTTAATTTAAACGAGTATTATGTAAAAATCTTATCAATTAATATAAAACTGGCAATTAATATTAAAAAACAGCCAAACAATTTGGTTAATAATTTTTGATTAATAAATTGTTGTAACCAAAGGCCTATATACGAACCCACAATACCAATCACTCCAATAACAATTAACATGGACCATTGTATTTGGCTAAAGAGTTCCATTGAATGTTCGTGATAAGAGATCAATCCCATAGTGGATTGTAAAAAGATGATAACAACACTGGTTGAGACGGCTTTGTTGATCGATAGGTTAGACAATAAAACAAGCGCTGGAACAATAAGAAAGCCACCGCCCACGCCAATAAAACCAGTAACTAAGCCAACCAAAAGACCAATAACAATCAATATTAAATTATGAACCGGTACCCCTTGTTTATTAACATCCATCGTCAGCATTTTCACTGCAGCTACAAACATTAACGTAACAAATACAATAATTTGAATTTCAGATTCAACACTCGACCCCCAATAAGCACCAGCATAACTTCCAACTAGGCCGGGGAAAGCAAAATAGAATAAATGGCTCTTACTTACCCCACTTTTGAACCATTGCGGGATAGCAGTAAAAAAAGAAATGATAGCCACTACGAATAATGAACCAATGACGGCGGACTTCTCGTCATAACCGAGTAAGTAAATTAGTGTCGGTAAGGTTAAGATAGCACCACCAGAGCCAAATACTCCTAAAGATAAGCCTATGACAATGGCGCTAATTACGGTCAGTTCAAACAAATTATTCTCAATAAGAGTTAACAAACTTGGTGCTTATTATATTAGCGTTTACTTATGTACTTGTCATCGCTTGTTTTGAAATAACTTGATAAAACTTTTTACTGCAGTAATTCATGCCCTTCTGGCAATTGCCTTGCTATCCAAAGTGCTAACTTGTGTTTCATGTTGGGTTGATCTTCTTTATCCAAGGCAAGGGGTTGAATGAGCTTGTCATTCACTAATAAACGATAAAGACTTTCTATTTTCTGTTTAGCCGAATTGGTTGCTGCAAACCCTTTATAACCTCGGTTCATAGCATACTTTTCGCCGACAATAATGGCTTTCTTTAATAACGCCGCTTCGTTTTTTATTTTTTTCATCGTTTACCTAACTCTATGATCGTCCTTTATAATTTACCTATCATTACACAGTTAATGCGTTGAGTATTTACTTATATAGACATTATCAAAGGCAAGTCGTTAAATTATTTTTTTACTTTAGCCGATGAATTAGAAGATGCCCTTGAAACCACAGGTTGGAATGTCGTGTTAAATCGAACTTTTGAACGTATTGGTGTTAACGGCCACTCACGCTTTTTTGCGGTAATAATACAAACACTGCCTACCTTGGGAAGGTATTTTCTAATCAGTTTTTGTAACCAATTTTCAGTGTCCTTTTTACTCAGAAAAGTAGAATAACAGCAATATTCTTGCTCTATGATTTCAAAACCTAATAACACCAGCCAATCTTTAATTCGCGGAATAGAAAACAATCTGGCATTCCACAACGGTGATTGTGTTTTAAAAGGCCATAACTTATTAACAATAAAGAGTGAAAAAGGATTAAATACCGACATGACCAAGTTGCCGTTTGGCATTAAAACTCTGTGTATTTCTCTTAATACTTGATGCGGATCACTGGCGAATTCAAGTTCATGATTCATCAGCACAACATCAACAGAATTGGAAAGAAAAGGTAATTGGTCAAACTCAGCAAATACCCCTAACAAATGAGGTTTAACGAATGATGGGGCAAGATTAATTTGATGTTTGATTAAACACGACTTGGTATCTAAAGCATTGGTTAAATGACCAAGTTTTACTAAATGGTGTCCAAAACTTAATTTTAGTCTACGTCTTATTATGTCATTCTGAATATGCTTTAATTCTTTACCAGTGGGAATTTGCTCCCACTGAGATAGTGATTCAGTCCAAGTATAAGTTAATGCAGGTTTCATTAAACACTCTCACTATAAACAACTAAAAAATTACTAATCAAACACTAACACTAATTCACAATAGTATAGGCTTTTTATGTACCAAGTTATCGCCATTCCAGCATTTTCTGACAATTACCTTTGGGCGATTGTGAATCAAGAAGGATATTGTGCCATTGTTGATCCGGGCGATGCCAGCCCCGTTATTGATTTTTTACAAACACATAATTACACCTTAACTGATATCTTACTCACTCATCATCATCCCGATCATATAGGTGGCGTTGATACCTTATTAAAAACCTATAACAATATTAACGTTTACGGGCCAAGCACAGAACGGTTCCCTATGGTCAATAAACCATGCAAAGACAATGACCAAATTACTCTACCCCAATTAAATATTGCCTTAACCGTCATGGAAGTGCCGGGTCATACCATCGATCACATTTGTTACTTTGATCAACTGAGTCTATTTGTTGGCGACACGCTTTTTTCCGCTGGTTGTGGCCGTTTATTCGAAGGTAGCCCTGAACAAATGCACCAATCATTAACCCGTATATCGGCTTTGGATAAACACACCATTGTGTATTGTGCACATGAATACACCCTAGCCAATCTAAAATTTGCCTTAACAGTTAATGCAGAAAACCAAGACTTAATTGCCTATAACAATAGCGCGACACAATTACGATCGGAAAATATCGCCACTATTCCAACGGTATTATCAACTCAATTAGACATAAATCCATTTTTAAGAAGCTTTGATCCTGCGATAAAACAAGCCGTTATCAAACACTTTAACCTAAAGGACTCGATAACTGACGTTGAGTGTTTTACCTATTTAAGGAAGTGGAAAGACAAGTTTTAAAGTCAACTTCAATCGTAGCCATTGTTTAATTATTAAGTTACTATCTTCAGGTCTTTATGGCTCAAGGTTTTCACCTGTATATCAAAACCACATGAGTCACCTTTTTACTTAAAATAATCTGTGTATATATGATAAAACTAAAAACGCTGTCACTAAAAAAAACAATCATTCAAATTTCATTTTTAACGATTCTATCAGGCTGTAGTGCTGTTCAGTCAGGCAAGTCAGAACAAACTGAAATTGTTTCAACCCCAACTAATTTAGCCGTACCAGAAGATGTCGTAGATGCACTTACTTTATCCGCATTGATTGAAGGCAATGAACCTATGGACTTAGAGCCAGAGGTGATTGTATTTGAAGATGTTTGGAAGCGTATTGAAAGCCAATTAAGTATCGACATCCCGCAAAACCGCCAAGTGGTTACCGAACGAAATTGGTATGCCAAACACCCAAGTTACTTCAAACGTATTGCCGCACGTGCTGAACCTTTTTTGTTTTTCATTGTTGAAGAAATTGAAAAACGCCAAATGCCAATTGAACTGGCGTTATTACCTATCGTAGAAAGTGCTTTTGACCCATTCGCCTACTCTCATGGTCGTGCATCGGGTTTATGGCAGTTTGTGCCAGGCACAGGCAACCGTTTCAAATTAAAACAATCTTGGTGGTATGACGGACGTCGTGATGTTGTTGCGGCAACTAAAGCCGCACTGGATTACCTATCTTTCTTACATAAAACCTTAGATGGTGATTGGTTAAATGCTATCGCCGCTTATAACTCAGGTGAAGGTCGAGTTTTAAGAGCAATTAAACGTAATCGTAAAAAACATTTACCTACGGATTTTTGGTCATTAGATTTACCTAAAGAAACCACCAGTTATGTACCTAAATTATTAGCATTATCTGACTTATTAAAACGCCATCAAGAGTTTGAGATCAGTTGGACACCAATTAAAAATCAACCGCATATTCAAGTTGTTGATGCCAAAGGCCAGATAGACTTAGCTAAAGCGGCACAACTTGCTGAACTAGAGTTAAACGAATTACACAGATTAAATCCAGGTTATAACCAATGGGCCACGGATCCTAAAGGACCACATAAGTTTGTAGTGCCTGTTGAAAAAGTTGACATCTTCAAGCAAAACTTGGCTGAATTACCTAAAAACGAACGTATGTCATGGCAGCGTTATGTGGTGAAATCAGGTGATACTTTAGGTGGCATTGCAGAAAAATTTAATACGTCATTAAGTGTGTTAATTGATGTAAATGACATTAAAAGTAACATCATTAGAGTGAACCAAGCGTTATTGATCCCAACATCAACCAAAGCACTTGATGAATACAGCTTAACGGCTGACAATCGTTTAACAAAAACACAAAATAAAAAACGTGGTTCTACCAAAATAAAACACTCGGTTAAATCTGGCGATACCATGTGGGATATTAGCCGCGAATACGACGTCAACATTCGTAGCCTGGCTAAATGGAACGGCATAGCGCCTACGGATCCAATCATGCCGGGTCAAGAACTGGTTATTTGGAAAAACCAAACTACAAAACACCAAGCTGAAAGTGCAGTGATGCGTGCCATTACCTACAAGGTAAGAAACGGTGACTCATTAGCCAGAATCGCACAAAAGTTCAAAGTCAAAGTAGTCGACATCGCAAAATGGAATCAATTGGATTTAAAGAAATACATTAGACCTGGCCAGTCGTTAAAATTATATGTAGACGTTACAAGAACTTAGTTTAAATATCGTCTATATTTATCAACATAAACTTAATTACACGAAGAGTTAATCGATGTTAAAAACTATTTCACGTTTGGTATTTATCACTACGTTATTGTTAACAAGTGTACCTAGTTTTGCTGACTTTAGTTTAGACGGTAAACTTAAACTCACTTTCCCTTCTGGGGCGGTGAAAGAAGTAGACTTTCCTTTGTCTTATAGCCATAAAGATTTTGATCATACCTTTGTTGTTGGTAGTCAATCCTTTGCGGTATCTGGTCAACCGGAAAGTTATTCTTTTGCGGTGCTATTAAAAAGTAATAATTACGTATGGATACAAGAGTTCTCTAAGGATCAATTTAAAAGTTTCACGCTGACTTTAGGTGAGCATAATTTTAGCCTAAAAAAACAAGTGTTAAATAAACCCGTCAAAGGCGATTATATTTTAACTATTGATGGCAAAGATTATTTCTTTCAGCATACCTTAGCTCAAATTAACTTCAAATTTGATGACGATGGCATTACTGAAATATCGGTAGATGGCCTAGTTGCAAGCTTAGGTATTAATACCAGTAAAGACCCTTGTGATGAATTTGAAGAAGACTCTGACGAGAAAAAAGAGTGTGAATTTAATAAGTAATTAATACAGATTTTATTAACACAAAAAAAGCCGAACTATCGGCTTTTTTTGTGGCTGTTTGTGGAAGTACTCTGTTGTTTATTCACCATCTTCGCCATTAACAATATCCGCAATGCGTTGTAAGCGTTGTGCGGCAATACCATTAACCGAATCTCTTGGGTAGCGCCCTCTTGAAGATAAAACCCCAGCCTGTTTGTCGGTTAAGATAGTTAATGCGTCATCCACTTCATCGACGGCGTAGATGTGAAACTGGCCAGCTTCGACTGCATTGATCACTTCCGTCGATAACACTAAATTGATGCAGTTGGTTTTAGGGATAATTACGCCCTGCTCTCCGGTTAACTTTCTGGCTAAACACAGTTTAAAAAAGCCTTCGATTTTTTCATTCACTCCACCAATAGATTGCACTTGTCCATGTTGGTTAATGGAACCCGTGATTGCGATAGATTGATTTAGTGGAATGTGAGTAATGGCAGAAATTAATGCACAAACTTCACCCAAACTTGCGCTATCACCATCTATATGACCATAACTTTGCTCAAGTGCTATATTGGCAGAAAAACACAAACTAAAGTCTTGAGCGTATTTACTGCCCAAATAACCACTAAGTAACATTACTCCTTTGGAGTGAATGGCTTTACCAAGTTCAACTTCACGTTCAATATCAACCACGCCATTTGAACCTGCATACACAGTGGCTGAAATACGTGCGGGAGTACCAAATACCGTATCGCCTATTTCTAACACGGTTAATCCATTTAACTTGCCTACTTGATAACCACAGGTATCAATCAGTATTTGTCCTTCTTGGATATCTTCCAAAAACGACTCACTAATTTGCCCAGTACGATACTGTTTACCTTCTAATGATTTGATCACATGATTTTGGTGGATCTCTGTGTCACCATCACGTTTAGCGTAAAATTGAGACTCGCTTAATAACTCTAATACATCGGCAAAACGGGCAGATAATTTGTGCTGGTGTGACGCTTGTCTAAAACTAAATTTAAATAATTCTTCTACCGCATCGGCGGATATTTCTAAATGATGTTCAGAGGCATACTGTTTTATTTTTTGCACAAAACCAAATTGCACTTTGTCGTTTAACGGTATGAAATGTTCAAAGTCCGCCAATACCCTAAACAGTTCGTTAAACTCGTTGTCATATTCTTGCATTAAGTAATACAACTCACGACTGCCCATTAAAATTACTTTTATATCCATTGGGATTGCTTGCGGCGTTAAACTCGAGGCATTAACAATATTGGCTTCGCCTGTAGGGGTTTCCATCTTTATTTCTTGGCTTTTTAACGCCAACTTTAAAGACTCCCAAACCGCAGGTTGTTGCATTAATTTATCGGCTTCAATCAACAAATAACCACCATTGGCTTTGTGCAAAGCCCCTGCGCGTATCATTCTGTAACTGGTATACACAGAACCTTGCACTGAACTGTATTCAATACGGCCAAATATATTCTGAAATGAAGGGTTAGGTTCGTAAACAATTGGGGCGCCATCACCGCTGGTACGCACATTTAATACATTGGGAATAAGTTGATCTTCAAGGACTTGTCTAACGTCTACATCTTCTTTGTTTTTTTCTTCGTCCGCTTCATCGGCTAGCCATTCTTGTACTAACTCAACTAACGTATCGTGCATCTCTTTAAAGTATCTAATAACCCCTATGTCAGCCGCATAAGTATGCTCTAAGTCTTTTAATAACGGACGCAGCGCATTTTCTATGGTCTCTTTACTTAATTTACGTTGTTTCTCCGACGCTTCACGTTTCCATTGTGGTAGCTCTAATAGTTTTTCATTTAAGAATACTTCCAAGTCAGAAATCCGTACATAAAACTGCTGGCGTTGTTCTTCTTTTAATTGGGAAAACTCTGCATCGGTTAAAGGCTTGCCTTGAACCACAGGAGCAAAACTAACAACCCCCGTTTCTTCAAATAAAACCAACCCATTTTCTAATGCCTTTGATTCAACCTGTTCTAACGCTTTTTCGTATTTGTCATTAAATTCGCGCTCAATAACACGTTTTTTTCTTTGAAAAGACGGATTGTCAAAAACCGATGGAAAGGTATCCAATAAATCATCAATAAAGGATTCTATTTTAGCAATAAATTGTTTGCCTTCCCCTGCTGCTAAACGGATATAGTTTGGGGTACGAGTATCGTCAAAGTTATTTACATAACACCATTCATGTGGCGTGCTTTTAATCTTAGCCACTTGTTTTAAATGGTTATCTATTAAGGTGTGACGGCCTGTAGCAGGCTCTCCCATGACAAATAAATTATAACCTGTCATGTTCATATCTAAACCAAACTCTAAGGCATGCTGCGCCCTTTCTTGGCCAATAAAATTAATATTGGTGTCTACCTCTGACTCCATCAATTTTTTAATCGTTTCTGAATTAAGAGTTGGGCCTAGAAGATCATGACTAAGGCGAAATGCTTTATTTAATTCCATGGTAATAGAGATACATATCCAAATGGTAGGTTAATAACCTTAGTCTATATTGAATTGTCTAAAAACGCATTGGTTTCAAATTAACTTTGTTAAACAATCCGC
This sequence comes from Psychrosphaera sp. F3M07, assembly GCF_018860345.1. GTDB lineage: Bacteria > Pseudomonadota > Gammaproteobacteria > Enterobacterales > Alteromonadaceae > Psychrosphaera > Psychrosphaera aquimarina. The sequence goes on from NZ_JAHKPJ010000021.1 coordinate 667,402, forward strand.
ACAAAAATGCATATTTAATCTAAAACTAACAATCGTTTACAGAGAATGTTATAAAACGAGATACAAGGTTTATATTTTAATGGGAACAATAAATATGGTTAATCTTAAAAATTTCTTATGCGTAACGTTACTGCTTATCACTTCAACCGTAACGGCCAATGACAACACCACCAAAGAGCTAGATGTATTCTGGCAACAGCTGTCTGAAACCGTCACTAACGGTGATTTTGAACAATACAGCGCCGGATATCATGAAGATGCAATTTTAGTCAGTGGCTTTAGTAAAAACAGTTACTCAATTAAACAGGCACTCGCTCGCTGGAAACAAGGTTTTGACGACACAAAAAATGGAAAGATGAAAGCCAGTGTAAAGTTTGTCTGGACTAAACGATTTGTTAGTGACAATACCGCCCATGAAACCGGCATGTTCAAATACAGCACCACAGATGATGAAGGTATAACTGAAGATTTTATCGCCCACTTAACGACCCTATCCGTTAAAAAGAACGGTAAATGGTTGATCATGATGGAAAATCAAAAATCCAAAGCAACTCAACAAGAATGGGATGCGGCTCAGTAAACGTAAAAGCCAATTATAAGCAGGAAGAATGGCGTCGCCACTAGTTGTAAGGAAAAGAAAAGTACGAGAAGCGAGATACGAAAAAAACTCAGTTTCTCGTTAATAATATAGCTATTAATTAAGCAAAGCTTGATGCAATACAAAAAGTAAGAACAACAGCTTAGTTTTAAAGTGGGTGTCCCTTTGACCCTGTAACAGATTCTGTGTAACTGCCAGGTTTTAAATAACATCTTTTAATCGGTCTTCGAATTCAATCATAAAACGATTCAAGGCCGATTTCCAATTCCTTATTGGC
>NZ_JAHKPJ010000012.1 GCF_018860345.1 Psychrosphaera sp. F3M07
AAATTACAAAAACCGTTCAAGTGAACAATAAACACACAAACCGCTGTATAAGTGTACCGAATAGCGTCTTATTCTTTAGTCTTCCACTAAAAAAGCCTGGAAATTAACTATAGTTAAGTTCCAGGCTTTGGCAATTTTAATGATGAATATATTTCTATTTATTCACTTATATACCATTTAGGCTTTTTTTTAAGCATCATTAGCACTAAATTGCTGGAAGATGCTCGAAAAGTCTTTTTTTCCATTTCCAGCTTTTTGATGTAATGCGTATAAATTTCTTGTTAATGCACCTAACGGAGTGGATGAATTTGACTGAACGGCGGTATCCATTGCCAAGCCTAAATCTTTTGCCATTAAGTCAGTCATAAAGCCACCTTTATAATCATTCGAAGATGGCACCCCTTCACTAACGCCTGGACAAGGGTTATATACATCCAATGTCCAGTTACTGCCCGAGCTATTAGACATAATTTCAGATAACACTTTTGGATCTAAGCCATTGTCGATCCCTAACTGTATTGCTTCAGACGTACCAACCATAAGTATGCTTAACAGCATGTTGTTGCAAACTTTAGCAACTTGCCCTGCACCAACCTCTCCTGCATGGAAGATATTTTTGCCCATCACATCTAAAAAAGGTTTTGCTACTGCAAAGTTTTGTTCTGAACCACCTACCATAAAACTTAAGGTTCCAGCAGTTGCTCCAGCTACACCACCCGATACCGGCGCATCAATGAAATGAATATTATGCGCTTTTAAACCTTCAGCTGTTTTAATAGCGGTGGCAGAGTCGATAGTTGAAGAATCTATTACCAATGTTTCCGCTGTTAAAACCTCAGCTATACCATTATTTCCTAAATACAAGTCATAGACATGTTTACCTGCTGGTAACATAGAAATTACAACATCGGCATCTTTAACAACAAGCTTTGGCGTTTCAGCTGTCGTCGCACCAAGTGTTACTAATTTTTCAACCGCTGCAGGGAACAAATCAAACACACAAACGTGATGACCTGCTTGTATTAAATTAGCAGCCATTGGACCGCCCATATTACCTAATCCAAAAAATGCGATATTTGCCATGTTAAAATTCTCTTTATTTGTTCTAAGGGGATTGTCTTAACAAACTAGACAATCTAGTTACCTAAATTTTTTAACGGATGTTTGTCAGAAGACCAAGGTGAAACAAACATGTTATTAACAGACTCTTCATCGACATCATGCACGGTATTAAAGTGCCACTGAGGTTTATTGTCTTTATCTATTAATAGTGCACGTACTCCCTCGGCAAATTCACCGATAGCAGAACATTGCACTGAAAGACCTAGTTCTAAGCGAAAACAATCTGCGATGGATAGGTTTTTACCCACTGCTAATTGGCGATAGATGATATGCGCGGTTAATGCACTGCCATGAGCTAAAGAGGCTTGTGCTTTATTAAACCACTTATCGTCCACTTGCTGATCTAAAATCTTTACCACTGCCGCTTCAACTCTTTTACATTCAGCTAATTCAGCTAATAAAGGTGCAAAGTGCTGTAAATTGCCTTCAGGTATCAGACTTATATCTTGCTGTTCAAATTTAGCTAACAGTTCAGACAGTTTTTGATGATTTAATCTGTCCAGACTTTCCCAGTTCACTAATAACAACTCTTCGATTAAATCAATTTTATGTTCAACACTAATAAAGTAATCCGCTAAATTAACAAACTTCGCATCCGCTGAATTAATTGAAGCGCCCGTTAAACCCAAAAATAAACCACAACCTGCAGGCATTCTGTTTAAGAAATAACTTCCACCGACATCCGGGTATAAACCAATGGTGATTTCTGGCATTGCTATTCTTGATTTTTCTGTCACGACTCTATGACTTGCGCCAGCCAACAAACCAAGTCCGCCGCCCATAACGATACCATGTCCCCACAATAAAATAGGTTTAGTATATGTATGGATTAAGTGATCGAGTTCGTACTCTTTTGTAAAGAACTCTTCTACTTCTGCTGAATAGTTACCTTTTCCTGCTGCGACCGTTGAGTTATAAAGTTGCACCACATCACCACCGGCACAAAATGCTTTTTCACCGGCACCTTCTAACATCACCATAGCGATGTCTTTATCTGCGTGCCATGCGAGTAACTGCGGCATTAAAAGGTTAACCATATCTAGGCTAAGTGCATTTAACGATTTTTCAGAGTTTAATGTGGCGACACCAATTTTTTTATCAGATACCGACTCTAGCTCTCTAAATAAAACAAGGTTAGACATATTTTTTCCTAAAAGGCCTACGACCTACAGACTTACTATTTACAAGGCTTTCTATTTAAAAGACTTTTTATTTAAAAGACTACGAACTGCTATATCTACTATTCGTTTAACCAAGTCGGCTTACGTTTTTGTAAAAAGGCATTCACACCCTCTTTTTGATCTTTACTGTCAAATAAGCCAACAAACATTTCACGTTCTAATGGCAACGCAGCATTAATATTGCCACTTCTGCCTGCTTGAATAAGTGTTTTACAAGCGGTAATTGAAGTTGGACTTTGTTCTGCCGTTTGTTCGGCTAATTTCATCGCTGCATTTAACGACTCACCTTTGGCAACCACTTCTTCAACTAAACCAATTTTTAACGCCACGTCTGACTTAATGCGTTCACCACATAAGATCATACGTTTTGCCCAACCTTCACCCACTAACCAAGATAAGTTTTGTGTGCCACCAGCACAAGGTAACAAACCTACTTTTGCTTCTGGCAATGCCATTTGAGCTTGTTCTTCACAAATTCGAATATCACAAGCTAACGCAACTTCTAATCCACCGCCCATGGCATAACCATTAATTGCGGCAATAGATACACCTTGGAAATCACGTAGTGCTTCAAAAGCGGCACCAAATACTCTTGCCATGTCAGAGGCAACGCCTTTATCACCGTCAGCAAACACGTTTAAGTCCGCACCGGCAGAGAAAAACTTGTCACCTTCCCCGGTGATCACTAAAGCATAAACGGCTTTATTTATGTTTAAGGCTTCAACTAATGATTTTAATTCGCTTAATGAATCAAATGTCCAAGTATTGGCTGGAGGGTTAGCGATAGTGATTTGAGCTATGTGCCCATCTATTTTTAATTTAAGTAAATCTGACATAATTGTTCCTTATTTCTTATCGTTATAGCTAAAGCTGTTACAGATTAAGATCTATAATATTGGCCCTGCAGCTTCGTCTAATAATCGTCTAGCAATAATCAAACGCATGATCTCGTTAGTCCCTTCAAGGATTTGATGTACACGTACATCTCTAAAATGACGTTCAAGTGGATATTCTTTGATATAGCCATATCCACCATGTAATTGCAGTGCTTCATTACAGACTTGGAAACCAATGTCGGTAGCAAAACGTTTTGCCATGGCACAATAAGCCGTTGCTTCTGGATCATTTTGATCTAATTTAAATGCAGCTAGTCTCACCATTTGTCTGGCGGCGACCAGTTCTGTTGCCATGTCGGCCAGTTTAAATTGTAAAGCTTGAAATGCCGCTAACGGTTTGCCAAATTGCACACGTTCTTTCATGTAATTTAATGCGGTATCTAATGCTTGCTGGGCCGTACCAATTGAACAAGTTGCAATATTAATTCGACCACCATCTAACCCTTTCATGGCAAAAGAAAAACCTTGGCCTTCTTCACCAAGTAAATTGGCAAGTGGTATACGTACATTATCAAACGTTATTAATCTTGTTGGTTGTGCATTCCAACCGAGTTTTTCTTCTGCTTTACCATATATGACACCTTCAGCATCAGCAGGGACAACAACTGCAGAAATGCCTTTTGCGCCAGCTTCACCAGTTCTTACCATCACCACTAAAACGTCAGTTTCGCCCGCGCCAGAGATAAACATCTTGGAACCGTTAATGACATATTCATCGCCATCACGTTTAGCAGAAGTCGTTAATGAAGCTGCATCGGACCCCGCCCCCGGTTCTGTTAAGCAATAAGAAGCTAATTGCTCTCCCATGACTAATCCTGGGCACCATTGTTGTTTAACTGTGTCGGTCCCCCAAGTTGCTACCATCCAAGTTGCCATGTTATGAATTGTGAGCATAGCCGTAGTAGCTGTACACCCCATGGCGAGTTGCTCAAATATTAATGAAGCATCTAACCGGGATAACCCCATACCACCAGCGTCTTCCGGTGAATACAAACCGCAAAAACCTAGCTCCCCTGCTTTGGCCATCACATCTTTTGGAAAGATATGTTCTGCATCCCATTTTGCTGCGTTTGGCAGTAACTCTGCATCCGAAAACTGTTTAGCAACATCAACAAACGCTTTTTGATCGTCATTTAAATTAAAATTCATGAAAGATCCGACTTATTTTATTATTCGTTATTTATTATTCGGTGTACTACCGCACTGTGTTTATGACACTTAACAACAATGCGGCAAGTTACTTTTATCTTTATTTAAGAGCAATTGACATGTTAGGACCCGCATCAGCTGACTCATCCGCGTGATCATCATACCAACGAGCTGTAATGGTTTTAGTTTCTGTATAAAACTTAACGGCTTGTTTACCGTAGGCATGTTGATCGCCTGCAAAAGAACCTTTCCAACCCGTAAATGAAAAGAATGGTAATGGAACTGGAATTGGAATATTAATTCCAACTTGACCAACTTCGATTTCATGCTGATATTTACGCGCTGCAAAACCTGACGATGTGAATATTGACGTGCCGTTACCGTATGGATTTGAATTAATCAAACTAATCGCATCATCCAAAGTATCGACGTTCATGGTTAAAAATACTGGACCAAAAATTTCTTGTTTGTAAATTTCCATCTCAGTCGTCACATCTGTAAACATCGTTGGACCAACCCAGTTACCGTTTGGAAAACCAGCGACAGTGAAGTTAGAACCATCTAAAACACAATTGGCTCCTTCTTTTTTACCCGTTTCTATTAATGCTTCAATACGATCCTTCGCCGCTGGAGTTATTTGAGGACCATAAGCCGCTTCTGAGTCGGTGTAATGACCAGGACGTACCGATGCTAATTTCTCTTTTATTTCTGGTATCCACTCTTTGGCAGAACCAACAAATACCGCAACCGAAATTGCCATACAACGTTGTCCTGCTGCGCCTACCGATGCACCAACAATATTGTTAATAACTGCAGCTTTATTTGCATCTGGCATAACCACCATATGGTTTTTAGCACCTAAGAAGGATTGAACACGTTTCATATTATCTGTGCCTGTTTTATAGATGTATTGACCAACACCAACAGAACCGACAAATGAAATCGCTTTCACTGATTCTTCATGTAATAAGATATCGACTTGTTCTTTATCACCATGAACCACTTGTAATACACCTTTTGGTGCACCAGCTTCTTCAAACAACTCTACTAAACGAGTTGGACATAATGGATCTTGTTCAGACGGCTTTAAGATAAAGGTATTACCACAAGCAATTGATAACGGGAACATCCAAAGCGGTATCATTGCAGGGAAGTTAAATGGCGTAATACCAACACAAACACCTAAAGGTTGTGTATAGCTATATGTATCAATACTGGTCGCAACATTTTCAACGGTTTCGCCCATCATCATAGAAGGGATATTTGCTGCATGTTCAACCACTTCAATACCACGCCAAACATCGCCCATCGCATCTTCGTGGGTTTTACCTAACTCTTCACAAATGATACCGGCGATTTCTTCTTGATGTTCTTTTAATAAAGCAGCATAACGCATCATAATGCGAGCGCGTTCCATGATTGGTTTGTCTTTCCAAACTTTAAACGTTTCTTTAGCGCTGGTAATAGCTTGTTGCATTTCATCTGCTGTCGCGCAAGGTACCTGAGCAATCACTTCTTGAGTTGCAGGGTTTGTAACATCAATCACGCGGGTTGATTTTGACGACACCCATTCGCCGTTTATAAATAGAGGTACTTGTTTCATGCTTATGCCTTTTATAATTTAGTTATTTCTTGCTACTGCGATTTACAGTTTTAAGTACAAGGAAATTTCATTGAGCTGATTAAAACAGAGCTTCCAACTATTTAACATTGATTAAATTGTTATTTTAATGGACTATCTTGTCATGCATGACTAATCGAGTTGAATTTATGAGCGCTCCGTCAAATTGGCCACTACCTAAGTCTAGTATTCGTTATCTAATACCGAAACCTATGATTGAACAACTTGAACTGAATGTGGTCAGCCGTGGATTATTTCCTTTAGCTTTTGGTTATTACGAAAATGCGCACAACCACGCAATTAAAAGGCTGGAGCATACAGACCACTTGTTAATTTTTTGTTGTGCAGGCAAAGGGACAATCAGCTCACCACACTATAATCAAACTATAGTGGAAAATGACATTTTGATGATCCCAAAAGGAACTACACATCATTATAAAGCCGATAGTAAAGATCCCTGGAGCATTTATTGGGTGCATATGGATGGACATTTGTTTATGCAATTTATGGATATTATTGGTTTAAATAAGTCACAATTAAAAATCCAAATATTAAACCCAATACAAATAAAGAATGAGTTTGAACAATTAATGGAAACCCGCCACCAAGGTTACCAACTTAACTCATTTATATTAGCGGCGAACATCTTAAAAAAAATATTAAGTTTGTTAACCATGCAGCTTCCTGCCTTGCATGTTACGCCGCAAAAGGATTTCAACTTAATTACCTTCAATGCCTTTTTGGAAGAGAATATTACCAAACAGCTTTCGTTAGATGAAATGGCTTCATACATGGGGTTATCTAAATTTCATTTTGCGAAGAAGTTTCAAACCGCCACAGGAATAAGTCCAGTGAAGTATTTTTTAGAAATTAAAATACAACACGCTTGTGGTTTATTAGACAGGTCGAGTAAATCCATTAAAGATGTTGCTGCAGTATTAGGTTATGACGACCCTTATTATTTCTCACGTTTATTTAAAAACGTAATGGGTTTATCACCTAAACAATATCGCCTTTCTCGTCACGGTCACTAAAATTATCTGTGTCTAACTAAATAATAGGCATAAAAAAAACCGACGATTGTCGGTTTTTTGATTTTAGATGTATTTTAAGTTTCTTAGCCAACAAAAATTGTGTGGTAAGCCATAGCTAAAATTAGCGATGGGCAAACAAAACGAACATAACCAGGCCAGATCTTCCAAAACAAAGATGACTCTACATCATCTGCACCTTGTTTTATTTCTTGCAGTATAGAGTCACGTTTCCATACCCAACCGGTAAAGATACACAACATCAAGCCTAATAAAGGTTGGCTATATTGTGTGGTTAAAGAAATAACTAAACCAAATAAAACGTCGAAGTTAAAGATAAGCAGCAAACTGATCAGCATAACAAAGATGCCAATTGCCCAAGAAGCACCTTTACGTTCTAACTTAGTGCTTTCAATGGTGAAAGCCACTGGCACTTCTAACATTGAAATCGATGAGGTTAATGCCGCTATTGTCATTAATACAAAAAAGACAAAAGAAACATAATCACCAGCTCCGCCCATAGTCTCAAATAAGGCTGGAATAACCGTAAAGATTAATTGGTCTCCACCGATTAGTTGTCCTGCTTCATTAAAGATAGTGACACCATTAGCAAGCGCAACATACATAGCAGGAATAATTAACATGCCTGACATTATGGCGATACCAACGTCAACTAAGGCAACTGATGCACCTAAAGACACAAGATTTTCTTTTTTACTGACATACGAACCGTAAACAAGCATTGAACCTACGCCCAATGATAAAGAGAAAAATGCTTGGCCCATTGCACTCAGGATCAAATCACCATTAAGTACTTTTGAAAAGTCAGGTACTAAGTAGGCTTTCCAACCTTCTGATGCACCAGCTTGCATGCTTACATAAATAATCAGCAATACAATTAACACCAATAACATAGGCATTAAACGACCTGACCATTTCTCAATACCACTACTAACGCCACGGGAAACAATAACTATGGTCATTAAAGCAAAAATTAAACTGAATATTATGTTTCTAGAAATCGAGAAGTCAGTTAACCAAGTTGAGGCGGCTGACCAACCTAATACTTCTGTTACGGCTTGGAACATATAAGCAATCATCCACCCCGCTACTATCATATAAAAGCTGAGAATTAGACTCACAACTATCAATGCCCAGTAACCGGTTCCTGCACCAATCTTTTTAGCTATGTTACCCGCAGATATCTTTTTTAATGCATCAACCATATTAGATTGTGAATGACGACCTATAACTAACTCAGCCATCAGTATCGGATAAGCAACAATAAAGGTAAGTACTAAATACACTAATACAAATGCAGCACCACCATTACTGGCAACTTGAGTGGGAAAGCCCCATATATTACCTAAACCTACAGCAGAACCAGCCGCCGCTAATATGAATCCTAATCGAGATGAAAATTGACCTCTAACCGCCATGGATGACACCTTTTTATTATAATTATTTTTAATATTCTGCTTTATAAATGGAATGCCTGTTTAGCAAAGAAATAGACATCATCAGCAGTATCTAGATTTTGAACTTGAAACTAACGTCATATTTGTTCTTAGTCAATTTAATCTGTAAAGAAATTATCTAGCTTTTGTCACATTCGTAAAATTTATCAAAAGCTAAAATTATTATCATTATTAAATTTTGCTTATGCAGGTTAAAATACAGTTAAGAAACCAATTAGAGATGATTAATTTATGCTCACTCACATGAGATAAATTAATCGGTTTAAAGGAAATAATGTATGTCATGTCCACATTCAAGTAATTATCGCGAGATGGAAGACTCAATAAAAACAGATTTTAAAGATGATATGTCTTATGGCGACTATTTAAATTTAGAAAAAATCTTATCGGCTCAACAACCTCAATCTGACCAACACGATGAAATGTTATTTATTGTCATTCATCAAGCCAGTGAGCTTTGGTTAAAATTGGCTGGTCATGAAATAACCGCTGCGATCTCTATGCTAAAACAAGCTGAGTTTGGCCCAGCTTTTAAAGTGATCTCTCGAGTAAAACAAATATTCATTCAACTCACCCAGTCTTGGAATATTTTATCCACCTTAACACCCGTTGATTATTTGAAGTTCCGTGATTCTTTAGGTCACTCTTCTGGTTTCCAATCTTATGGTTACAGAAAAATGGAGTTTTTACTGGGCAATAAAAACCAAGAACTCATTAAAGTTCATGCGAGTAACCCAGATGTACACGAAGAATTAACCGCTATCTCAAATGCACCAAGTATTTATGATGAGATCATTAAAATAATGGCACATTCAGGTTTTGAGATTGACGCTAATATGGTTGAAAGAGATTTTAACCAACCGTACGAAAGTAATGAGTCAGTATTAAATGCGTGGTTAGAAGTTTACCGAAATGCCGACAAGCACTTTGAATTATACGAATTAGCCGAAAAACTAATGGATATTGAAGATGCATTCCAACAATGGCGTTTTAAACATATGTATACCGTACAACGTATCATTGGGAATAAAATGGGAACCGGTGGTTCATCCGGCGTTGCTTTCCTTAAAAAAGCCTTGGATATTAGTTTTTTCCCTGAGCTATTAGAGTTAAGAACTAAGCTATAAAAGTTTGTCATAAACATTCATCCCTCTCGTCCATTTTATATAAATAAAACGGACGAGAGGGATAACCTACTGACTTAATATTTTCTTAAATTATTTAGATGCCCCTAACTTTGTCAAAGCCAGAGTTAAGGAATCTCTCAAATCATCTAACAAAATTGGTTTAGTTAAAAAGTTATCAAATAATTTTTTATCTTGATTGTCTCGGTATACATCTGCGGTTAATGCCAACATATAACTATTAATATTCATAGCTTTAATTTTTCTGGTGGTTGCCACTCCATCTATACCTGGAAGGTTTATATCCATTAAAATAATATCATATTGATGACGCGTTAAATTATCTAATGCCTCTTCCCCACTTCCCTCTACGGTAGCTGCTATATTTAAAGACTTAAGCATAGCTAAAATAACCATTTGGTTCACTTTATTGTCTTCAACAACTAAAACGTTTAATTTACTAAAGTCTATTAAACCTACGCCTCCAGTATCTCCTTTTTCCATAGACGTAATCGTAGTGACTTGGAATGGTATTTCAAATGAGACGGTTGTTCCTTTACCCGATTGACTTTCCAAGTTAATACTCCCACCCATCACGTCAATCAATCCTTTAGTAATTGAAAGCCCTAACCCAGTCCCCTCTTCACCATTTTTACTTTTCCCAACCTGTGCATATTTATCAAATAATTTAATTTGCTCTTTAGTATCAATACCAACCCCTTCATCAAAAACAGCTATCTTTAGTATATTTTTATCAACCGCTATATTTAACTCAATTGATCTGTTTGAAGGGGTAAATTTTAATGCGTTGCCTAAAATATTAGTAAGAACTTGTCCTAATTTTGACTCATCAACTATGACAGTTTGAGGCATATCTGAGTTTTCAACTTTATTGTAATTGATATTTTTTTCTTTTGCTTTAGCAGACAATGAGGTGAAAATATTAGTTATAAATTGTGATAAGTTACACTCTTTGGGCTCAAGTTCCATTTTCCCCGCTTCGATTTTATTTAAATCCAAAATTGAATTAATAATACTTAAGAGTCGCTTACCACTAAAATCAATTTGTTGAATAAATTCATATTGTTCCAAAAACTTATCTTTTAACTCTTGAGTTTCTAAAACAAGTCCTGACAAACCAATAATAGCATTTAAAGGGGTACGTATTTCATGAGAAACGTTTGATAAAAACTCTGTTTTATATTTATTAGCAATAACTAATTTTTTATTCTTCATCCTCAGTTCTAACTGGGTGATCACTTGTTTACCTAATATAGTTAACGCTTTTTTTTGGCTAGTAGTTAACTTTTTAGGTTTGTCACTGATAACACACAAAGTACCAATTTTATGACCACTAGCTGACACTAAAGGTGTGCCTGCATAAAAACGTATATTGGGTTCTGAGGTTACAAGAGGATTATCAACAAAGCGCTCATCTTTTAAAGCGTTTTGAACTTCAAACAAGTCATCTTGCAATATAGCGTGTGAGCAAAATGCAATATCTCTATCTGTCGATTCAGCATCGATACCTACTTTAGATTTGAACCACTGCCGGTTTGGATCTACTAAACTTATCAACGATATAGGCGTTTCACAAATCTCTGATGCAAGCTCAGTTAACTCATCAAATGCTTTTTCTGAATCTGTATCTAAAACCTCATATTCAAATAATGCTTTAAGACGTTCATTTTCATTTATCGGTTTATCCGCAGATTTCAAGATTAATTCCTTTTGTAATACGCATTACTTTATACATATTTACAGCATGGCACTAGTTTGAAATTTTGCCTATTTTGATATCAATTAATATATTAGATTTTATATAGTTAGCGCATTTAAACTTCACGCTTATTATTGTCATCGCTTATATTTTCAACAATTTGAAAGTCATATAAACTCGTTAACTGGCTTGTTAATATATAGTTGCTGTTAGTTCTGTACAACAAGCACATCCAACTAAAGTCAAAGCCGCGATTACACTTAAGCACTCTTTAATTATCACAAGCTCTACTTTTTAGGATTTAATTGTTCAAAACGTGCGAGTTGCTCTGGCGTTGCTGGTAATTGGTGCTGTTCTTTCCACTGAGAATAAGGCATACCGTAAACTTGTTCACGTGCAGTATCTATGTCCACATCTACGCCTAATTTTTCCGCCTCTTGCACCGTCCATTTAGAAAAACAGTTACGACAAAAACCAGCTAAGTTCATTAATTCAATATTTTGCACATCTTTACGGCTGTCTAAATGCGCTAATAAGCGACGAAATACCGCCGCTTGGACTTCTATTTCTTTATCCATAATCGTAACCTTTTTAACTTAATTTTATGACGTTAGCTTAAAGTAAATTGTTTATTGACGCTAGGTTTTAGAAACTAGATTTAATGCAAATAAAAAGGCGACTAACCGTTAAGTTTGTCGCCTTTATTATTCGTTTCAAATACGTTTATTGATTAACTTATTTGATCAGGTTTTTCTCAAAGAAATTAACCATTAATCTTGCTCTGTGTAAGCTAGTGCCTTTGCCTTCACGTAAGCTGTGTGAACGGTTTGGATAAGACATAAATTCAAATTGTTTATCATGTTTTACCAATTCATTGATCAGTCTTTCAGAACCTTGGTAATGAACATTGTCATCGCCAGTGCCATGAATTAACAATAACTTTCCGGTTAAGTTTTTAGCAAAATGAACAGGTGAACTGTTGTCATAACTTTCTGGATCATCATTTGGGTTTCCCGCATAACGTTCTTGGTAAATCGTATCGTATAAACGAATATCAGGAACCGGTGCTGAGGCAATACCCACATGGAATTTATCACCATGACGGAACAATAAGTTCAATGTTGAACTACCACCGCCCGAATGACCCCAAACGCCTACACGGTCAGTATCAATAACAGACCAACGATTAGCCATGGCTTCTAACGCATCAACTTGATCTTGAACGGTTACAATACCAATTTTTTTATAAATTGATTTGCGCCAGTCACGACCTTTAGGTGCTCGGGTTCCGCGATTATCAACAGATGCCACGATGAAACCTTTTTGCGTTAACAAAGACTTGTATAAATAGTTACCACCTTCCCAACGATCTTGAACGGTTGATCCCCAAGGTTCGCCGTAAACATAAAATACGATTGGGTATTTTTTAGATTTATCCATGTCCGCTGGGAACATAATATAACCATCTAATTCTGTACCGTCTTTTGCAACTACGCTAAAGAACTCGTGTTTTGGTAATTCAATTTTGGCTAGTTTTTCTTTAAGTTCTTTGTTCTCAACTAACACTTTAACCGTTGAATGATCGCTCACTTTAACAATTTGTTTGGTCGATGGTACGCCATAACTAGAGTGGGTATGCATAGCCCAAGATGCGTCTTCTGACATGTAATACGAATTTGAACCAGAAAGTTGCTCTGGTGTAATACGAACCGGTTTTGCAGAACCATCTAATGTAGCTTTAAATAAATACCTTTGACCTGGGTCATCTGGTGATGCGGTAAAGTAAATGGCATTTTTTTCTTCGTTCATCGCTAACATAGAAACGATGTCATACTCGCCCGGCGTTAAATCAACAATCGTTTTACCGTCACGAGAAACTCGATAAAGATGACGCCAGCCGTCTCTTTCACTGTGCCATACAAAGTACTCGCCATCTTTTGACCAGTTTGCATCATAAAACCATTCTAAAAAGGCCTCATCTTTGTCTTCTAAGATATTAGCAAGTTTGTTGTTTTCCCAATCGAACAACCACAAAGTATTGTGATTTTGTGGACGATTAACATCTTGGATCAATAACTCTTTACCGTTACCAGTCCAGCTTATTCTTGGAATGTAACGGTCGCGGTTGTCACCTTCTAAGTTAGCCCAACGTGTTTTTTTATCGGCCAGTTTTACCACTCCCACTTTAACTGCTGAGTTTTGCTCACCGGCTTTAGGGTATGGAAATTCAGTTAACTCAGGATATAACGACTTAGTGTTGTTGATCATAGTGAAGTACTTAACACCAGAAGTATCTAACTGCCAGTAAGCGATATTTTTACTGTCAGGGCTCCAACGGAAACCATCACGGATTGAAAACTCTTCTTCATATACCCAGTCAAAATTACCATTAACTGTGTTTTCATCACCGTCAGTGGTCAAGGCTGTAATAGTTTGATCACCCACTTTTTCAGTGTAAATGTTGTTGTCTTTTACATAAGCAACACGAGAACTGTCAGGAGAGAATTTTGCAAACATTAATTTTGAAGGTTCCGGTGATTCACCACCAAGTTGATATAAAGCCGACGTTTCAAGGTTTAATACCCAGAAATCACCGCGACTACGCGAGCGCCAAACTTTTTTACCGTTGGTAAATACCATTAACCACTTACCATCTTCAGACCATTGATAATCTTCGATAGATAGAGGTTCTTCTGCACCTTTAGGGATCAGTTTTTCAAATTCAACCAGTACGTTTCGACCGGTGGCATCTGGGTTATAAAAAACAATATCATTGCCGCTTATGCCATGTTCTTCATCTGAAGTTTGCTCTGAATCTTCAGATACACCTTCACGTTCTTCTAATACGGTGTAACCTGACCCATCTTTTAACCATCTAAAATAGGTGCCACGCTCTCCGCTAAAAGTTTTATCTTTATAAATGCTTTCAAGTGTCAGTTGCTCACTGCCCACTTCGGTATTTTGCGTCTCAGATTGGCCACAGGCTTGGACTAGAAATCCAGCTGCAATCAAAGATATCAATCGAAATACGTTTAGATTTTTCATCTATCGTTCCTAAGTTAATTCTTGCTGTTAGTTCTTAGAATAAGTGCTAAAGATTTTGCTTAGACTTATTAATCGTGGTCAAAGGTATACCAACTGCAATTAAAACTAAAGTGCCCTGTGATTAATTGCTACGAATCAACATAAAATCGAGTTTATTCCAATAACAATAGTTATTAATGTTGAATTAATAATCAGTGGATTCAGCTCAGAGTCCCAATTTATAAGAAAGTTACAGATAGGCTGATTGATAAGCCTTAGATAATTCCAAGGGTTATTTGTGATGGAAGTGTGCGGTTATCGATATTTGAATGTTTTAAAAACTAGATTTTATTGAGTGTTTTTGGTGATAAGCCAAATGAAAATACATGACAAACCTGATCAATCAATAACTCAATCTCTTCCTGAGGAAGAGGCGGTTGCCATTTAATTGCTTGTTCCCAATAGATCAATTGTTTAATACTGCCGTAAAACATAGTGCCTGCGGTTTTGGCCGTTAACTCACCCAATGCACCGGCTTTTTCAGCATAGGAAAACCAACCGGTTAGTCCTTTTTCACAATCGGTAAATTTAACATTTACTCTGTCAGCCGCTTCTTTAGAGCGCATAGACTCGATGATAACGATACGAGATAACGTAAGATAGTCTTCATTTTGGGTTAGTTTGATCACTTCTTTAGCCAATAACTTTAGCTGATCGAACAAAGGCATGTTTGGGTGGTAAGGAAAGTCTTTTAATCGTCTAATGGTATTTAATTGTAATTCAACAACTTCATCAAACAATTCATCTTTATTAGCGTAATGTTTATATAAGGTACGTTTAGAAACTTGAGCACTTTTTGCAATTTGTTCCATAGTGGTGCCCATCACGCCACATTTTGCAAACTCTGCAATAGCGGCATGAAGTATATCACTTTGTTTAGCGTTGCAATGCTCCATAAAAATCAAACTACCTTAATTATTTCTATCCAAACTTTAGCTTAGAACCAGTTTAACTAAGAGTTAGTTAAATTATTCTAAAGAAAGTAAACGGCACCGTGTACCTCATAATAATTTTAGTATACACTATCGTTTACTTTTGATTAACCGTTATTTTAATTTTACTTTTAAATTAAGTTTGGAACCAATATGCCAATTAAAAACCATACTGTTTTAACCCCGCTAAAGTTAGCTGTTTTGGGAGCCTTTTCAACTTTTATCATTGGCTGTGGTGAAGCCCCAGCTTCTGGTGGACATGGTGGAATGCCTCCAGCGAGCGTTTCTGTAATGTCAGCAACCACACAAGATGTGGCTTTTAATATTGAATTACCAGCAACCCTTTCAGGCTCTAAAGAAATTGAAGTGAGAGCTCGTGTTGGTGGTATCTTAACATCACGTAACTTTGATGAAGGTCAACCGGTTTCTAAAGGTCAATCACTTTTCACAATCGATATTGAACCTTATAAATTAGCGGTTGCTCGTGCTAATGCTGTATTGCAAAGTGCCAAAGCCACATTATCTAAAGCTAAAAAAGACGTAGCTCGTCTTGCAGAGCTAAAAGACAATAAATCAATTTCACAAAGTGACTTTGATAATGCTCAAGCTTCAGTCGAAATAGCAACGGCTGAATTGAATAAAGCCAATATTGAATTAGAACAAGCCAAATTAAACTTAGATTATGCTCAAGTGCAATCACCGGTTAATGGTGTAATGGGTAGAGAATTTGTTTCTGAAGGTACCTTTATTACTGGTCCAGAAGTATTATTAAGTCAAATCACACAATTAGACCCTATTCGTTTACGTTTTGGTTTGTCAGAGCGTGAGCAATTAGCAATGCGTACAGACCAAGCGGCTGGAACTCTTACGTTACCTGAAGATGGCCGTTGGAAAGCAAGCATCAAATTACAAGATGGTTCACAGTACCCGCACACAGGTTTAGTTAACTTCAGTGATATCCGTATTAATCAATCCACTGGTACTAGTGAATTACAAGCGATTGTCGCCAATCCAGAGTTTAGTTTACGTCCGGGTCAATTTGTACGTGTAATTTTATCTGGTGCCGTTCGCAAAAATGCGTATTTAGTACCACAACGTGCCGTGTTAGATAATGGAACGGGTAAATTTGTATATTTAGCAACGCCTAATGATAAAGGTATGACCGTTGCCCTTCCTGCGCCAGTAAAAGTAGGCGAATGGGTTCAACAAGAAGTTGACGGTGTAGTTAATAATTATTGGGTAATTCGTTCAGGTCTTAAACAAAATGACCAAGTGATTGTAGATGGAATGGCTCGTATTTTCTTCCCGGGTATGCCTGTAGCCATAGCTGATAATAGCCAAGCTCAATAATAAGGATAACGTATGTTTTCTAAATTTTTTATCGATAGACCAATCTTTGCATTTGTCATATCTATTATAATTGTATTGGCTGGGTTGGCCGCCATGCGCAGCTTACCTATTTCACAATACCCAGAAATATCACCGCCGGTTGTACAAGTGGTTGCGGTTTACCCAGGCGCATCTGCTGAAGTGCTGTCTCAAACCGTTGCGGCGCCTATCGAAAATGCCCTAACGGGTGTTGAAGGCATGATGTATATGTCATCAAGTTCTTCAAGCTCTGGTGTTGTTACTATCTCTGTTACTTTTGAAATTGGAACCGATGTTGACCAAGCAACCGTAAACGTCAACAACCGAGTTAAACAAGTTGAAGCTCGATTACCAGAACAAACCCGACGTCAAGGTGTTCAAGTTGAAAAAGCCTCATCAAGCTTTTTACAAATTCATGCCTTTTTCTCACCAGATGGCAGTCGTTCAAGCCTTTGGACGTCTAACTATGTGACCTTAAATATACTTGATCAAGTCAAGCGTATTCCAGGCACAACAGGTGTTACTGTGTTTGGTGCCCGTGATTATGCTATGCGTATCTGGTTACGCCCAGACATCATGAGTCAATTAAAAGTAACAGTGCCTGAAGTGGCTGCGGCAATTAGTAGTCAAAACTCGCAATATGCCGCGGGGAAAATTGGTGCTACACCCACATCAAGCTCACCTCAAGAGTTAGTTTACAACGTTACGGCACAAGGACGATTAACCGATGCCAGTGAGTTTGAAGAGATTATCATTCGAGCTAATGCCGATGGTAGTTCGTTAAGATTAAAAGATATCGCTCGTGTAGAACTTGGTTCTAAAGATTACAACTTTAAAGGGACGTTTAACGGAAAAGACGCGGTTTTATTAGGTGTATTCCTTAATCCAGGCGCCAATGCGTTAGATGTTGCGGGTGAAGTTAAACGTGTAATGGAAGAAGTGAAACAACAATTCCCTATGGGACTTGAGCACTCTACGTCATACGACACCACACGTTTTGTTGAAGTATCTATTACTGAAGTAGTAAAAACGCTTGCAGAAGCTATGTTACTTGTTTTCCTAGTTGTTTACTTATTCCTACAAAACTGGCGCGCGACATTAATTCCTATTTTAGCGGTTCCGGTATCCTTACTAGGTACATTTGCTGGTTTGTATATGTTGGGGTATTCAATCAATACTCTGACCTTGTTTGGTATGGTGTTATCAATTGGTATTGTGGTAGATGATGCGATTGTTGTGCTAGAGAATGTTGAACGTATCATGCACGAAGAAGGCTTAAACGCACGTGATGCTTCTATTAAAGCGATGAAAGAAGTCAGTGGTCCAGTTATCGCTATCGTGTTAGTTTTATGTTCAGTGTTTGTTCCAATTGCTTTCTTAGGTGGGCTAACAGGTGAGTTATTCCGTCAATTCGCTATCACTATTTCGATTGCTGTAAGTTTATCAGGTGTCGTGGCGTTAACGATGACCCCTGCTCTTTGTGTATTGATCTTAAAACAAGAACACAAACAAACTGCTCGATTCTTCTTATGGTTCAATCGCGTATTTACCGCAATTACAGGTAAGTATGTTGGTGGCGTAAGTTTCTTTGTTCGCCGTGGATTATTAGGCCTAACCTTAGTGGTTGGAATGGTCGCTATTACCGGAGTTATGTGGAAAAACACGCCTGGTTCATTGGTACCAGACGAAGATCAAGGTTTCTATATTTCCGCAATATTCTTACCCGATGGCGCGTCTTTAGAACGTACTGAAAAAGTAACAAATGAAGTTATCGCAGCGGCCAAATCTAACCCGGCTAATCTAGATGTTGTGGCCTTTACCGGTTTTGACTTTATTGGTGGTGGTTATAAAAATAACGCAGCCACTTTATTTGTAACGCAAAAAGACTGGAGCGAACGTGAACAAGATACAACGTCATTAGTTGGTGAATTGTTTATGAAAACCGCACACATCAAAGAAGCATTAGTATTAGCGTTTAACCCACCAGCAATAATGGGATTAGGTAATACAGGTGGATTTGAAGTGTATCTGCAAAGTAAAGGCAGCAATAGTACGGAAGAGTTAAAACAAGGTATGCAACTCCTTATGGGGGCAGCTCAACAAAGCCCAATCTTAGGTGGTATACAAACTTTATGGCGTCCAAATGCACCTCAGTTAAATGTAGATGTTGACCGTGAACAAGCCCGTGCTATGGGTGTTGATATTAGCGATGCATTTACTGCATTAGCAGGCAACTTAGGCACTTATTATGTAAACGACTTTAATAAGTTTGGTCGTGCATGGCAGGTTATTATGTCTGCAGAAGCTGAATTTAGGAATTCACCTGAAGATATTGGCCGTATTTACGTAAAAAGTAGTTCTGGTGAAATGGTGCCTATCTCTGCGTTTTCAGATATTAAGTTTAGTCGTGGGCCGGATAGCCAAGACAGATACAATAACTTACCTGCGGTTAAACTATTAGGTAGTGCCGCTCCGGGGTACAGTTCTGGTCAAGCTATCGCTGAGTTAGAGCGAATTGCAAAAGAAGTATTACCACCTAATTTAACTTACGAATGGACTGGCGCAGCGTTCCAAGAAAAACAAACATCTGGCACAACAGGTCTAGCGTTAGGTTTAGCTGTTATCATGGTGTTTTTAATCTTAGCGGCCTTGTACGAGCGTTGGTCGTTACCGGTTTCAGTATTACTTGCTCTACCGTTTGGTACATTTGGTGCGCTTGTTTCTGTTTGGATTGCAGGTTTAACAAATGATGTTTATTTCCAAATTGGCCTTGTTACCCTGTTGGGGCTTGCCAGTAAAAATGCCATATTAATTGTGGAATATGCATTAATGAAATATCAAGAAGGTTGGAGTGCAAGCAGTGCAGCATTAGAAGCAGCACGTTTACGATTCAGACCAATTCTTATGACGTCGTTAGCCTTTATCTTAGGTGTTGTGCCATTAGCGTTTAGCTCTGGTGCCGGCGCAGGTGCTCGTCACAGTGTTGGTACTGGTGTTATGGGTGGCATGATTGCAGCGACGTTCTTAGCTATCTTCTTTGTGCCTTTATTTTTCTTCTGGTTAACAGATCGTAAGTTAACAGAGAAACGTTCTCGCCAAGAGCTTGCTGAAGAAATTGCTGATAATCACAAAAAAGAACATGTGAAAACAGAAGAAGGTTTAGTGTAAATACGACTTTGTTTTTATAAATATTTGATAAGGGAACCTAAGTGGTTCCCTTTTTTTATGCATTTACTCTACTGGTATATACCTTGCTATTCCATGTTCAAATACCCCTTTATTCACCAGACAAAACTATCTTTATCGTTACATGAAAGGAATCGAGCATGTCAATTTTAAACCAACTATCTTCGCTATTTTCTAATAACGTAAGCCAAACGCCATATAATCAACATAACCAAAACATAGCTGCAAGCTTAGATAATAAGGTAACCAATGATGAAAAATCATCATTAACAAGTAATAATTATGGCGATACCGTAACTATATCTAACACGGCAAAATCAATCTTAAGTTCTGATCAACGTGATGATAATTCAGTTACGATGAATACCAACAAAGGGTATAAAAAGTTAGATTTAGATGACTACTTTTTGCCGCCACAAGGCAACGTAGGGGTTAAGGGATTAAATGATGTTGTATTTTTAATGCCCTCTCAAGATAATGTTGATGCAATAACGGAACACCTTTCGCAAAAAATGCCGCAGTTTTTAAAGGACAATAATATTCCTGAGCCTCCGAGTACTATTCAATATGATAATCAAGGACAGATCCAGCTTCCTGCGGATTATCTTTATGCAACGCAGTTCAAACAAGCATTAGAAGAAACGCCGGCTATAGCGCGTGAATTACACACGGTTAATGCCCTTGCTTCTCACGTTAACGAGATGAAAAAGTTAACCCCATTTAATGAAGAA
Source organism: Psychrosphaera sp. F3M07 (assembly GCF_018860345.1). Classification (GTDB taxonomy): domain Bacteria; phylum Pseudomonadota; class Gammaproteobacteria; order Enterobacterales; family Alteromonadaceae; genus Psychrosphaera; species Psychrosphaera aquimarina. The sequence continues at coordinate 20,624 of NZ_JAHKPJ010000012.1, forward strand.
TTTTCGCAAGCTAAAAGCCTTTCTGAGCAAAACTTGATTGTGAAAAAGTATCAACATTTACTTAATGACAATAGAGAGAGCGACACAATTTTGTTAAATTTTGATACCGATGGGAAGCTTTCGATTAGCGCAGAAAAAGCCAGTTAGTGTTTAACCTTATCATGCTTAACGTCGCTAATTAGTAGTCAAATATTGATGCATTCATATTTGTTTACAATTGTATTTAACAATTAATTAAAATGTTAAAGAAAAATTTTGTACTTTTGTTAAGCTGTTTAAGGTTGTTAAAAATTATCTAAAGGAACTCACCATGAGAGATGATTTAAAAGGATTATGCTTATTTCTGGGCATGTTAAGTTTAGGTTATGTGGCTTTGTTATTAGCAGTGGCTATTTTCACTGGCGCTAAAATTTACAAAGGGATTTTTTTGATTGGCTTAATTGCTGCGAGTTTAATTACCTTAGGGTTAAACAAACAAGTCAAAAACCGTATTATAGATTTCACCAAATCACTTGCTGTTAGATAACATATCTAAACTTAAAGCAAAAAAGGAGCGAATGCTCCTTTTTTAATGCCTATTTAATGACTACCTAAAGAACGCTAAGTTAACTTATTTTACCTGAAGGTAGCTTATAAGATTCAACCTCTAAATAAGCCGACACCTGTTTGTCATGTGACAAGGTTATCGGACGTTCATCTTTAAATTTAACTATAGATTTGTTCTCTTCTACTTCGGTATTAGCTTTTGTGATTTTAATAACATCATCCAAAACCTTTAAATCTAATAACGCTGAATTTTCTTTGTAATTTATCTCAGTAGACACCTTTCCGCTCGATTCAATTCTTTTTTTGATATCTTCAATCGACTCATTACTAATAGATTTATAGTTAGATAATTTACCTGCGTTATCTAAGGTCGCACTTAATGTCTGTTGCCAGTGGTAATCTCTTGAATGGCTTTTCACATCTAGACTATTGGGAATATAAGTAACGATTTCACTTTCCACATCTAGTTGTTTTGATTGCGTGATTTTTTTAGTTTGGTTTACGGTCTCAACCTGGGTATTTTGCGACATATCAATTTGGGTATCATAGGTTTTTAAGCCGGAACGAGACATGACGGATAAGGTAAATTCAAAATCCATTAAGGTGCTGAACTTCATTAAGTTCATCGACGGCAGCGAATATTCTAGACCTAAAAGCTGGTCATTGACCAAATTTAGCGTAGTAGCCTTATTTGGGTTATCACTGTCGTTATTATTAACCGCTTCCATATTGGTAAAAAGTGACGAATAACTGTCTAATAAATATTGGTTTAGGCCGCTATTTCCGGCAAAAGAGCCATTGGAGTCGTCTAATACCTTTTTTAATTGCTCAATGTTCTTAGCCAGTTGGCCATTGTCTTGTGATTGATTTAACCCAGTTGTTAATGAAAAGTCGTAACTTAACTGCTTGGTAGCATGTTGCATACTCGTGGTTAACGTTTGAGTTTGATTCGCCTTATCTATTTGATAGTGGTAACTCGACTTGTTTAAATTTTCCTGCATGTTAATTTCGAATCCAGTTAATATACTGCTATCGAAACTATCCCCCAACACAAGTTTATCTAATGAAAATCCTTTGTTATTAGATTGCATGGTATCAAGGTTATCTTCAATAAATACGGAAGCCTTTTCATACAAGGCTTCTAACGCGTGCTGTTCTTCTTCGGAGATATCACCATCAACCGTGATAGAAAAGTTTGAATGCGGACTGATACTGTCTAAATCAGCAAGTGCAAAATTCGGTTTGTGATACTTTATAAATATCGTATCCCCTTCTTGCGTCTTTACTTCAAAGGTAAAATAATTATTCTCTTCTTTAGACGCCAAGGCTAATTTTTCTAATTTATTAATCTCACCTTCAATGTAATATTCACTGTTCGCTAAGTATTGTTGTGCATCTTCATCTAAACGACCTAAGTTGGATAAGATCTCTTTTACTTGTGTATGGGCTTGTTTTGAATGTGTAATTTGCGATTTTGACAATTCAGCAATTCTTGCCGCCCTATCTCTCTCAAGGTCAACGTATTTAAATTCTGTGATTGTGAAACTTTGTTTGGAAAGCCGTAAATAGTTATCTTGAACTGATTCAAGTGAGTCATTCAAATTTGAATCTAAATATCGTTCAGTGAGCCTTGAGGACATGCTGTTTGAGATTGCTGTATTAGAAAAACCTAACGTGTCACTCGGGCTTAATAATACCTTAGATAGCCATTGTTCAATACTGGACTCAGATAACGGTAACTTATCTTTTGTTACTGATGCAGCAACTTTAGGCGGATGACTCACAGAAGTATCATTTTCAATACGCTTCTGGTTATCCGTATTATTTACAGATTGCGCCTGATTGTGGCTAGTACTTGCCACTTTAGCTGAAATAGGTTGTTCGATTGAATTAAACACTTGTCATCCATTGAAAGTAAAATAATCACTTCTATATCGGCGTTTTATTGCAAACCTTTAATTAACTCACTTACTACTATTTGTGCGGCTGCTCTTATTCAATCAAACCTTGAATTACGGCTTGTTTATTTGCATCTGACCGGTTTTGGCTTAACTTCCACTTTCCTTCCATAGACTCGATGACTATCTCAATACCAACAAGAGCCGTTAACATTTTGTTTAAACTTAATGGGAGAATACACATGGCGTTAGATGATAATTTTATGATTCTTGTTTTGGCGCTTTAAGCGCTTTGCTATAAAAACCTGAGGGATCAAAACAACACACTCGACGTTTACCCGACGCTAACATGGAACACGCATCGTTTATGCGCTTATCCCTAGTTTTGGTTTGTTTAGCAGAGATAATCCAATGGATCCAATCTAACCGAGCTATTGTTGTTGTATCATTCCAAACTGTTTTCGCAACTGGATCAGCCGCAAGTGCTTGGGCTAAATCCGTTGGTACCTCTGGTTCTGGTTCTTGTTCCATTGGCTTGATGTCAAATGTAACAAGATCTCCAATCACTAAACCTGCGACTTTGAGCATATGTTGATCTAGTTTCAACCAATGACTGAGTTGTCCATCAGGGTCTAATGTTGCAGTAAATTCATGTCCATTAATTGTCCCTTCGATACTTGTCTTGCCACGTCTGGGTAATGTTTCACTGACTTCTTTTGGTAACACAACAAATGCCCATTGTTCATCCGTTTCAGACAATGCCGGTTGTAATAATGTTGCTTGAAATAGTGACGTTTTATTGTTTTTATTCATCAATTGTTATCCCTGTAAATAACAATGTTGAGGTTTATTAAGTTAAATTACTACAATAGATATCAACTTGGGAAGTAACAAAGTTAGGTTTTAGCCAGTTGACTAAATATAACCGTAAATTTAGCTCCACCTAATGTTAACGAGTCATCAATAAATAATTGACTGTTATGCCATTGGGTTATCCTATCTACGATGGCTAATCCCATACCAAAACCAGTAATTTCATTTGAGTCGGAGCCTCGGCAGAAAGGTTTAAGTAAATCTTGCCTTTTGTGCCTAGGGATGCCAACACCATCATCTTCAACAGAAAAATGAACTTGCCCATCAACCTGTTCTAGTGAGATCTTGATCTTACTTTTACTGTACTGAACTGCATTTTTTAATAAATTATTGATTAACATATTTAAGTATTTTTCATCGGCTAAAACCAAATAAGGTGGTGATACCGCCTCAATCTCCCAACTATTGTTATTGTCAGGCGTTTTAAATGCATCAACACATTGATGTATTAAACTCAGTAGGTTTAATTCATGTTTATCAATGGCGACCATATTCTGTTCTAAACGGGCATAACATAATAAAACGTCCACCAACTTTTCCATTTCGTTGATGTCGCTGTTCATTCGGTTTTCGTATTTTTTACGTTTGCTGTGATCATCCGTGTCTTGCAACATTTCAATGCCAAACCTCAGTCTAGCCAATGGGGTTCTTAAATCATGGGCAACCGCATTACCTAACATTTCATTATCAGACACTAAGGTCTCAATACGATTAGCCATCCGGTTAAATTCATCTTGTACTTCGGTAATGTATGAACGTTTTGGCGTATTAATTCTATGGGTTAAATCACCATTACCTACCACTTTAGCGCCGCGTTTAAGGGCTTGCAGATCTCGGATTAGTGGATACAACCAAATAAATAAAATGAAAATAATCCCTAAGTAAAATACCAGAGTTAAGGTTATTTTAATTTTATCATTGCCCTTAAAAACTAAACTTCGCTCTACAACTAACGTCATCACTTGTTGATGTTTAGGTAAAATGAAGTGTATTGAAATATTCTCATCTGACTCAAGCATCAAAGGTTCACCTTGATTAAAACTTTGTTGCAAGGACATTGGTAATTGAAATTCATCGAGTGAGGTAACCGTCAAAGAAAGTTGTTGAGTATCCTCCCAACTATCTACAAATTGTTGGGTATTGGATTGCTGATCTATATTTTTAGCTAAATACGTACCCAAGCTGATATATGGAGACAGCTCATCGGCGTTAATCGTTTCTTGGTCATTCGATTGATACTGAGAAAATAGTTCGTCTAACCCCCAACCTAAAGCATAAATGGTAAATAAAATAACGGCGATTAGTGATAACGTGAGTTTTTTCAAAACAGAATTCCCAATGGACTACCAAGCATCTTGAACGAATAAATACCCTTTACTCCAAATTGTTTTAATCCGAAATGGGCTGGATGAGTCATCGCCAAGTTTTTTCCTAAGTCGAGAGACTAAGATGTCAATAGAGCGGTCAAAACCATCGTATTCAATTCCACGTAAACTCTGAATTAATTCTTCTCTGCTAACAATTTGTCCTGCTTTGTCTGCAAGATAACAAAGCACATCAAACTCATTAGAAGATACAGCAACAACTTCGCCGTTTAATGTAGTGCTTCGTGATTTTTTATCTATCGTTAACTTGCCAAATGTGATGATGTTATGACTATCTAGTGCTGTGTCGGTATTCACTCGCCTAAACAAAGCTTTAATGCGGGATAAAAGTACCCTAGGTTTTACGGGTTTGGTTAAGTAGTCATCTGCTCCTAACTCTAATCCTAAAACTTCGTCCGTTTCTTGATCTCTGGCCGTCATCATTAAAATAGGCCCATGATAAAACGCTCTGACCGCCTTACAGACATCAAATCCATCTTTACCAGGCAGCATAATATCCAACAACACCATATCCGGTATATCTTCTTCTATTAACTCAATAGCGAGATCGCCACGATTTACGATAGTGACAAAATACCCTTGTTCAATTAAATAATCACTAAACCACTGGGCTAATGACATATCGTCTTCCACTAACATGATATGTTTTGCGCTGATGTCTTCCATTAAAATAATCTCCAACCTGACTTTGCTCGTTTCGTAGAATTATAAACCCACGCCACTTCTATTTTTGTTGCACCAACTTCGATGGACTCCGCTCTCGTGATCAAACTAAATCGGTTGCTTTGTGATGATTGAAACTCATGTATATGTTGTCCCTGTTTTTGTTGTTTCCAACATCTCAGAAGCTCATTGGTAGTGGTATTAATTAAACAATAATCATCTACGACATCTAACGTCCATTTGAACTCAACATCTAAATAACAGGTTTGCCCTCTGTGAAGAGCGATGCAACGCTCCGGTGTGACTTGTAACCTAAGTATCGGTTCAGTGACTGCCGTTGTTTCTATGTCTGTATTAGCACTTAACGGCAAGGAAAACAGTGTGAATAAAAACATACTCACCAATACAAATATCGTCATGCGCTGTTCGGCTAAATTCCGTCTTTGACGAATTAACATACAACAATATCCGTTGTTAAAAAACATAACTTAAGCTCGACTCTAATAACGCACCGCCTTTGCGTTTATTCAAAAACAAAGGACTGTCTGTTACTTCATTTGAAACCGTAAATGCCTGTCCTGTGGCTCTAAACACCCAATGTTGCGTTAATGGATAGGTTACGCCTATCTCTAACCTTGTAGAATAATGGTCAGCGGCACTGTAAGTTTCAAATGTTGTTTTATTGGCTTCTTTTTGGCTAATGCCATAATAATAATTACTTTGATTATCGTCGATATAGTTAAGGCCTATCATGGCATGAAGGTTCACATTTCGTATTTGCCAATTACGGCCTAACAATGCAGAAAACGTGGTGCCGTTTGAATGACTTGATACGTCCGTTTTGGCCAAGAGTTGAATAGTATTTCCAAAGACGTTTCCGGTAAGTCTTCCTCCTAACATAATGGATGCACGACGAGCATCAAGATCTTTAAACCGATCGTCATCCGGTAAGCCACCAAATGTGGTTGCTATCACAATATCAAATGACCACAAGTTGTCATCATAAGCGTTATAACCAAACACAAAAGGCTCCTGACTTTCTCCTTGTTTCTCAATGAAAAAACCATTTATGTTGAAACTGCCATTGGCCAAAATACCAATACCACTTACGCCATCATCATCTTCTTTAACCGATGGCAATACTCCAGTAAATCCGAAAAGACCGAGTTCGATATAGTTTTCGGTTAATGAATTACCTTGCGTATTATTTCTTAGTGAATGGGCGATATCGGATGCCATAGTTTGGCTAATAAACATTAGGCTTAACATGATTAGGATGATGTGGGGTAATTTACTGATTTTAGGCATCTTATATTCTTTTCAGTTGACGAGTTCACACTTTGGCAATAGTGATGGTATCACTTTAAACGTAACAAGATTTGCAAGATGTAACAATATGTACATTAGCCAAAACTAGCGAATAATGTAATAAAACCAATTGGTTGCGGGAAATATGGACAAGTTCCTAATTACCTGATGGTAGTGATATACGCCTTACACGTTAATACTTGTCTGGTAAATGGGTTCGCCATTAAGAGATCTTAATGGCGATGACGGTTATTTTTCTAATAATGATGTTAGTAGATCATCTATTTCTGCTTTAAGCTCTTTATCTTCAATCTTATTTGAACTAGCTTTTGCCGCTTCTAGGTTTTTAATCGCTTCGTCAGTCAGGCCTAATTCAAGTTGTAATGTGGCCATAGAAAAGGCAATTGAAGACATATAATCTTTAGAATTCATTGCCGTAGCTTTTTCCAATGCTTTAGCATATCCGGCAACAGCGTCTTCTAGATCTTCAGTAAAATCAGCAAGGGTTTCCCACTGTACAGGATGATCTTTATTGCTATTTTCATTATCAATACAGATTGATTGTAACTTTGCATAAAGAGATTCAAATGTTTCTCTGTCCTCTTTTTTCGCCGCTGTCATTAACTGCTCAGCTAAATCATGTACTGATTTATATATTTGGGTGTTCATCATGCTAAATTGCCTTTGTTACAACTTGTTCACTTTAAAATAATGCTAACTATGTTGTTAGCATTATATCGAATTAACCGTTTGTACCACTGTAATTAATGGTCGTCGCTATATTAACGTTATTATGTCTAATAAGCTCCAACATTTACCTTTTAAACCATTAACTTGGCACGCCAAATTCTAGTTAACATTCATGCTTTATACTTTAAAAAATTCAATGTCAGCGCTGAGTTTTGAGGATAGTTTTTCAAGATGATCCGCTTGTTCAGAACTTTCTTTTAACGACATACTGGTATCTTTCGACATATGATCTAATTCTGTCACTGTATCTTTAATACTACCAATCGTTGACTCTTGTTTACTCGTCAGATTCACCACTTGCATAACATTTTCCATCGAACTGTTTGCTTGTTGCTGTATCTCATCCAGTAATTTGCTTGCTTCTTTTGTTAACACCAACCCTCTCTCAACTTTAGGCACTGTGGTTTCCATCGCCGTAACCGAAGCTTCGGTATTAGTTTGTACTTGTGAGATCATTGTTTCGATTTCACCGGTTGCATCACCGGTTCGTTGTGCTAACTGTCTAACTTCATCGGCAACAACCGCAAAACCACGACCCGCTTCTCCTGCTCTGGCGGCTTCAATTGCTGCATTTAATGCCAGTAAGTTTGTTTGATCTGAAATGGAACGTATCACATTTATAATAGTGCCAATTTCTTTTGCTGTTTGATCTAACAAATTAACTTGTTGAACTGTATTCGCGACCGTACTAGATATATCTTCAATTTCATTTGCCACTTTCTGAACGGCCTCACGACCAGATAATGACAAACTTACAGTTTCTCTCGAATTACTTTCTGTTTGATGCACTATATTTACGATTGATTTTACTCGTTCAGCCATCTGTTGCAGTGAGTCCACTACAAAAGAAGTGTGTCTAATTTGTTTCTCTGCTAAATCTAATGAACTTTTTGATGACAGTGTCACGGTTTCTGCACGCTGTAATAGCTCAGTAGAGGACAGTGAAATATTATTCACTATTTTTTTCAACGTGCTTTGCATGCTAACAATTGAGCCCATAATACTGCGGTTGTATTTTGTTACTATTGATCCGGTTAAATCACCTTGGGCAATATGAGAAATATAATCTTCCGCTTCTTGAGGTTCACCACCTACAGACTCTTCAATTCGTTTTAAGATAAAAAAGGCTAACGCCGCACCAAGTATTAACGCCACTAAGGTGAGTATTATCATCCAATTCTGGAAGCCACTGGCTACAGCTCTCGCCTCTACCGTCGCCACTTTATTTAACCCTTCTTGGTAATCAATAAATTCGTTTATCGTGTTTAACCAAGTTACAAAGGCAGGTCTGGCTTTATTAAGTAACGTTTGTTTTGCTTGTTCAACATTATTATTTTTAGTTTGTTTAATAACCTGATCTAACAACGCCACTGATTGTTTTTCAATGCTTTGAATGCGCTGGTATATTTCACTTTCTTTTCTATTCATATGCATATCAGCAGAGATTTCGCGGTTTAACGCTTTTGCCGAGATTTGGTAAAAATTATCAAGGTCTTTAATTAACTTTACAGTCGCGTCAAATTCACTTTTAGATTGCACTAAAACCACATCACGTAATGCTATGGCACGATCATGTACACTACCCCGAAAATTAATGGCGTATCGCTGCTTTTTAGAATTAACATCTGTCATTTGAGTCAGAATATGATCTATCGAGTTAACTCTATTAATGCCCATTAGTGTTAATAAAGACATCATCAACAATAAGGTTCCAAAACCGACGATCAACCGCGTGCTCATTTTCATATAATTACTCATTTACAAATTATGGTGCTGAATAAAAGCATTCTAAAATTAGAACACTCCGTGTTTTTAAACTAACTCTGCTGTGTACTTATACCAATTTCATTAAGTACTTAAGAAAATTGGCATTATTCTCATCTTGATTATTTGATGCGAGTTTACTAGACCTAGATTATGTTATTTCTCTTTCAATATGTTTTGTTTTTAAAATGCAGTGCTGGCTTGTTTATGAGTTACATCTGATTTTAATAGACGTGAATATCAAGGTGGTTATTTCACTTTTTTATAGTTAAATTTTTGTTCCGTTTTACCCCCATCATCTTCAATAACAACATAGATATTAATTTCGTCATTATTGACACGCTCCAACGTCAACCCATTAAAATAGACTTTATTAGGGGTGACCTTCACTAAGGGGAAATCAATGGTATCGTCTTTTTCTTCCCAAGCTTTTAAGTCTTTAGCAAAATGTTTTAACTGAAATATTAAACTGCCATTTAGTTCCGATATGGTCTCTATCTCATAGAAACTTATCTGATTATCAACAACTAGCTTAAATGCGCCCATCATGCTTCCACCTAATGGCACAGACCAAACTTCCTCCGTTATTCCACCAAATGCTTCTCCTCGCCAATGCCCTGCCATCCACTTCACTGCATTTAAATTAGCCGCTGGAGATGATTGATTTGGTGCTAGCTGTAAAACATTGGGAAATGGCTTATTCGCGAGTAAATTAAAACTAAGTAATAGAATTAAGGAACATAAACTTTTTATCATTATTCTCTCTTCAAGTTTAATAACTAGGGGTAAACGACTAATAACCTTATATCTATTAACAAGTTTGTTTAATAACGGTTAGACTATAGACCTCATTTGGGGTTGGAGCCTCAAAATATTGATTCACGTGATGAAACACCTCCTCTGTATCAAAAGCACTTCTTGAGGGTTGTTCTATTCTTCTTTGTGCTATGTGGGTTAAACATAGTTCATTCTCAGCTTCTAAGTAGATGAGTTCACTGTCCGCTGAAATTTCTGTAGTTAATTGCTTAAACCATTGACGCTGTTTTTTAGTATTGGCTGGAAAGTCCAACACGACATTGGTACCTATACGTAATAAATGTTGTACATGGGTTTTAATTAAAGGTTTTAATAGATTTGAATACTGAATGTAATCATCAAAGCTTAAAATTTGTTCTGGATACAATGCAGATAACCAATCATCTTCAGAAATTAATACCCCATTGATGCTAACGGCCACTTTTTTAGATTCGGTCGACTTTCCGGCTCCCATTTTACCGCAGAAATAAATCAATTTACCCAACTGCATTGTCAAATATCCTTAATCCTAAAGCGTTAACTAACGTCAATCATGTCTTCTTGATAACGAACAAAACAATTTCGACCATTTGTTTTTGCTTGATACAGCGCTAAATCGGCTTTTTCCACTATTTTCTCTTTTCGCGATCTGCTATCTACACGTTCAAAGTGATAACCAACAGAACAAGTCACATGCCCTGTTTCATCACTATTGATATGTGGAATATGTTGCGTTTGCCATTGAGCTATAATTTGTTGCGCTAATTGTTCACATTCTTGTTCTGTATTATTGGTGGTGACCACCACAAACTCTTCTCCACCATAACGGGCGACAATATCCGTAGTACGACGGAACGTTTTGCTTAACATCTCTGCCTGCAACTGAATGATCTTGTCTCCTTGTACATGACCATAACTATCGTTGTATTTTTTAAACGAGTCTAAATCGACAATAAACACGCACATGGTATTGCCCGTTCGTTTGTTAAACTCTAACTGATCTGAAAATCTGGTTTCATAGGTGCCTCGATTATAAATATTGGTTAACTGATCAATTTGGCTGAGTTCAAATAATTTACCGTTTGCCGTTCTAAGCTTAGATAAACCGCTTTCGATTTGATAGACACCTATTAACCCCACGAACATGGAGCAAATAACAAAACCAAAGTTAATTGAATTTAAATCACCATAAACAGGATAGTTAAATAATAAAATGGCAAAACCTACTAATGAAATAGCACATAAAACCAAGGCGGTACTGAATCTTATTCGAAAGACAAATAATGCAAATAAACTGTAAACTAAGGTACCTTCGTAAGGAAAAGCAAACTGTTCCAACTCCCAACATTGCACAATGACCCAGTAATTACTGAAAATCAAAGCCAGTACAACAGTACAAACTGTCTCTTGGTGTATTTTGGGATAGCCAGGTAAAAATGTAAGTAAAAAGAAAACAAAACATACTGGTAATTGCATTAACAGACGAGACGTTAAATATATCTCTTGTAAGGGATCAGTTAACACTGACAAATCGACAGCAATAAAACTACTCAGTAATACTGCGCCGATGACAGATAAAAGTCGAATCCGTCTCGCATCCACCATTCTTGGGTCAGTTCCCATTTACCGATTTTCCTTTTTCATTCTGCTTCATATCGAAGATTATTTACTCTTTATTAATTGCTTGTATTTCACCACCAGCCTGTTAAACACTGTGATTCAGAATTTACAGACAAATCAATAAATCAATTTAGCTTAGCCAGCCAAACCATTGTATTTAAGAACAAGTTTTAAGTCGTCTAAATCTTACCCTGCAGCCGCTAACATGTATTTAAAATGAGAAAGATAGGCAAATAACGGTATAGATTAAATGTTTCATTTTGATATTTCTTTATACTTTTTAATTGTTAGGCGTATTTTCAATTAACATACTTTTACTATGTTTATTTAGTAGCCCATTCCACCGCTTTATTTGCATGAACTTGAGTGGTATCAACTAGGATAACATCTGTGTCACTTTGCTGTATTAACATACCTATTTCTGTACAACCTAAAATAACAGCCTCAGCGCCATAGTGCGACAAATCATTAATAATACGTAAGTACTGCTGTTTTGAGGCGGGAAGAACATGACCCAAACAGAGCTCATTATATATAACGTCGTGGATGACTTTTCGGTCTGTTTCATTTGGGGTCAAAACGGTTAACCCGTATTTATCTTGCAACCGCCCTTTGTAAAACGCCTGCTCCATGGTAAATGATGTGCCTAACAACCCCACCGATTTTATATTTTTACTTACCAGTTCTTCTGCAGTGGCATCGGCGATATGGAGCAATGGAATATCAATAGCTTGTTCAATTTGTGGTGCGACTTTATGCATAGTATTAGTGCATATTAGTAAAAAGTCAGCGCCCGCAAGCTCAATATGTTTAGCCGCATCACAAAGTATGTCTGCCGTCCCAGCCCAATCCCCTTTGTGTTGTAATTTTTCAATGGGATCAAAATCAACACTAACCATCGCTATTTTGGCTGAATGTAATCCGCCTAAGGTGTCTTTTATTCCTTGGTTAATACTACGATAATAACCGGCGGAACTCTCCCAACTCATCCCGGCTAACAATCCAATCGTTTTCATTTTGTTCCCCTATTCTTTTTTAATAATATGATGAGTCAGGTAAAGGAAATCATTCGTAAAACATAATGGGGAAATACCATCTCGTTTAACCATATCCGCTTCCATTACTTTACTTTTTATTACACTAAGCCTTGTTTGAATTTAACAGATTCGACTCATAGCGACTTTGGCAATGCCATGCGATGGAACCCATCGTTTATATTCAATAAACCCATGTTTTTCATATAATTTTATCGCAGGTAGATTAACCACGGCGGTTTCCACCAGCGCTTTACTAAAGTAGCTTAATCCTAAGACATAACTTATCAAGGTGTCCGCAATCCCTCGCCTAAAATAGTTAGGGGCAACCGTTAAACTACAGATATTTAGCTGTTGGCCTTCTAATTTAATTTCAATGACCGCCGCGACTATTTGGTCTACATAGAAACCATAAAACTGCGTCTTCGCGCCTTGAATATCTTTGATTGAACGAGACAGAGGTGGGAAATTGACCACACCAATTAAGTCGGCCTCTATTCTATAAGCGTGTTGAAACACAGCAAAAATCTGCTCAGCTATGTTTTCATTTACATTATCCAGTTGCTTTATCATGACAGGGCCTATGACGATTTTAAATTTATGACTATTGTTAACTAAGCAGTAACCCTTTTACTAGTTGTTTATTTTATAAACCTTAATGTTGTTATCCATCCTAGATCTTAACCTCAGTGTGAAAACCAAAGACAAAAAATGCACCATAAGCACTTTGTAATTCTGAGTGAGCAAAAAGTAATTGAATATTTATTTTGTTTTACGCGTTAAACACCTCAATTTTTAAACTTGATTTTTTTTACTCAATTTGCTGTTTTTTATCATATCCTCTCTTGTTGCTAAGAGCCTTATTCGATATGCTTAGCGCCTTAATTTTCTAAGGCAATTTTTCTATATTATTTCTAATTTAAATTGTGCCGAAACTAATCATATTACGCCTGAAAACAGACGTTAAAGCGTAACCGCAAACTGAGATCTAACCATGCAAGCAGAATATAACCATCAGGAAATTGAACAAAAAGTTCAACAACATTGGCAAAAAAATCAAACGTTCAAAGTGACGGAAGATAAAACCAAAGAAAAGTTTTATTGCCTCTCAATGTTGCCATATCCAAGTGGTCGCCTGCATATGGGGCACGTACGTAACTACACTATCGGTGATGTGATATCTCGTTTCCAAAGACTTAATGGCAAAAACGTAATGCAACCTATGGGTTGGGATGCGTTTGGTTTGCCTGCTGAAAATGCAGCAATCAATCACAAAACAGCGCCAGCTAAGTGGACATACGAAAATATCGATTATATGAAAAACCAACTTAACTCTTTAGGTTTTGGTTATGACTGGAACCGAGAAGTGGCCACTTGTACGCCTGAATATTATCGCTGGGAGCAATGGTTTTTCACTAAGTTGTATGAAAAAGGCTTAGTTTATAAAAAAACAGCGACAGTAAACTGGGATCCAGTTGACCAAACTGTTTTAGCTAATGAGCAAGTTATTGACGGTCGAGGCTGGCGCTCAGGTGCATTAGTAGAACAAAAAGAAATTCCACAGTGGTTTATTAAAATCACAGATTATGCGGAAGAGCTATTAACTGATTTAGACCAATTAGATAACTGGCCTGAGCAAGTTAAAACTATGCAGAAAAACTGGATTGGTCGTTCTGAAGGCGCAGATATTAAATTTGAAATTGTTGGTGAAGACCAATCGTTAGAAGTTTACACAACACGTCCAGATACGCTTATTGGTGTGACTTATGTTGCCGTTGCTGCACAACACCCTCTTGCATTAAAAGCAGCAGAAACGAACCCTAAGTTAGCGGAATTTATTGAAGAATGTAAAAGTCAGTCAGTCGCAGAAGCTGATATGGCCACCATGGACAAACTTGGCTTTGATACTGGCTACCGTGCAATCCACCCTATTACCGGTGAAGAAGTGCCTGTATGGACTGCCAACTTTGTATTAATGGGTTACGGTACTGGTGCGGTAATGTCGGTTCCTGGACACGACCAACGTGATTGGGAATTTGCCACTAAATACGGTTTAGATATTAAACAAGTTATTACTTCAGATGAAGAAATTGATTTATCGGTTGCTGCTTATACTGAAAAAGGCACTTTGATCAATTCAGGTGAATTTGATGGTTTAGATTTCTCTCAAGCGTTTAACGCTATTGTTGCTAAATTAGAACAAGACGGCAAAGGTAAAAAAACCGTTAACTTCCGTTTACGTGACTGGGGTGTTTCTCGTCAACGTTACTGGGGCGCGCCTATTCCAATGGCAACATTAGAAGATGGCACATCGGTTCCAATTCCTGAACAAGACTTACCGGTTATTTTACCAGAAGACGTAGTTATGGATGGCTCAACGTCACCTATTAAAGCGGATCCTGAGTGGGCAAAAACCACAATAAACGGCCAAGCGGCATTTAGAGAAACCGATACCTTTGATACCTTCATGGAGTCATCTTGGTATTACGCGCGTTATTGTTCACCACAGTCTGACGACATGATGTTAGATCCTGAACAAGCTAATTACTGGCTACCTGTAGATCAATATATTGGCGGGATTGAACACGCAATCTTACATTTATTGTACGCACGTTTTTTCCACAAACTAATGCGTGACGTTGGTTTAGTTGAGTCTGACGAACCATTTAAACGTTTATTATGTCAAGGCATGGTATTAGCTGAAACCTATTACCGTGAATCTGACAATGGCGGCAAAGTTTGGATATCACCTACGGAAGTTGATGTTGAACGTGATGAGAAAGGCCGAGTTACAAAAGCATGGCATATTCAGGATGGTCAACCGGTGATTTCTTCAGGCATGTCTAAAATGTCTAAGTCAAAAAACAACGGTATTGACCCACAACAAGTTATCGACAAACTTGGTGCCGACACAGTGCGTTTATTTATGATGTTTACCGCACCACCAGAGCAAACATTAGAATGGTCTGATACGGGTGTTGAAGGTTCACACCGTTTCATCAAACGTGTATGGAAATTAGCGAACGATGTGATTGACGCTGGTTTAGTTAAAGATTTTGATTTCTCTACGTTAACCAACGAGCAAAAATCAATTCGCCGTGAAGTTCATAAAACCATAGATAAAGTGACCGACGATTTAGACCGTCGTAATACGTTTAACACGGCCATTGCTGCCATTATGGAATTAATGAATAAGCTTGCTAAAGCGCCATTAGAAACAGAAGCAGATAAAGCAGTGTTAACAGAAGGTATGGAAGCGATTGTTATTATGCTAACGCCTATTACTCCACATGTTTGTCATGATTTGTGGGCGATGTTAGGTAACGGTAACGACGTTGAAAATGCACAATGGCCCGTTGCAGATAAGTCAGCAATGGTTGAAGATGAAAAACTGGTCATCATTCAAGTTAACGGCAAAGTACGTGGCAAGATAACCGTACCTGCTGACGCAAATGAAGAACAAGTTAAAGAGTTAGGTTTTGCAAATGTTGAACGTTTCTTAACTGACGTGACCGTAAGAAAAGTTATTTTTGTTAAAGGCAAAGTGTTAAACATTGTCGCTAACTAAGTAATAATCACTAACAAGTCTAATAAGAAGCCAAGTTTATACTTGGCTTCTTTCTTATCGCTTTTAAATCCTTTTTAAATAGCGTTTAATACCAGACTTATTAAATCTAATCTCACTTAATAATAAGCGCCATTTAAATGATCAAATCTGTATTTCTATTTATGACTCTCTCGCTGGCTTTATTGTCCTCCAGTTGCGGATTTAAACTAAAGGGTCATTATTATCTTCCAGACTCATTACAAACCTTATATTTAACGTCTACCAAAAAATTTAGCCCTTTGGCCAAACAAGTCAAACTTAGACTTAGCCAAAATAAAGTAAACTTACTGCCTAAGTTTAATCCAGGCAATGCAGAGTTAAAGATTCTGCCAGAAGCGTTTCAGCGCCGTACCCTGTCATTATTTCCTAATGGCCAAGTCGCAGAGTACGAGCTTATTTATCAAGTTAAATTTGAAGTCAGGTTACCAAATAAACCAACTCAACATTTTGCCTTTGAACTAAACCGTGAGTTCCAAGACGACCCCAATAATGCATTAGGTAAAGAAAGAGAACGTGAACTGATACTATCAGAGTTAAGAGTGTTAGCCAGCGATCGCATCATGTCCCAACTTAATGGCATACAGTAACCAGCATGAAAATATATGCCAATCAAATAACCAATACACTTAAAGGCGGTCTAGCGCCTTGTTATTTATTATTTGGTGATGAGCCCTTCCAGATAAACGACTGTCGTATACAGATAAAACAAGCGGCAAAACAACAAGGGGTAGAAGAGTTTATTCGCCTGTCTGATGACGATCAGTTCGAATGGGATGAATTAGTGGAACATTGTCAATCCATGTCTTTATTCTCTTCAACCAAGTTAATCGAACTCGAATTAAGCACAGGTAAATTACCAAAAGCAGGCAGTGACGCCATTAAACAAATTACAGAACAACTTTCTGCTGATACTTGTTTAGTCATATTTGGCCCCAAATTAGAAAGCAGCCAAACACGAGCGGCTTGGTTTAAAGGATTAGATAACTTAGGTATCTATATTCCTGTATATGATATTGATGGTAATCATTTGCAACGTTGGTTAAAAGACCAATTAAGCAAACGTAAAATGCAAATGGCTTATGAAGCGCAAGTTTATCTACTGGAGTACACTGCAGGAAATCTATTGGCCTGTGCGCAAGAGTTAGAGAAAATTTCGATGGCACTTTCCTCTTCAAACATCACACTTTCAGATGTTGAAAAACTAGTCGCCGACCAATCTAGGTATTCTGTCTTTCAACTCATCGATCAGTTATGGGCAGGCAATGCCAAGCAGTGTGTCAATATTATCGAGCGTTTAAAGATAGAAGAGTTGGAGCCAAACATCATCCTTTGGGCGTTACAAAAAGACGTTTTACTGATTCAGCAACTGAATCAAGCACTGACTTACAATTTAGACACTAAGTCTATTTTAGACACACATAAAGTATGGAAAAACAAACAAGCGGTTTACCTTAATCAGGCCAAACGAATACCGGCTGAAATTTTAAATGCTGCCGTTAATCAACTCAGTCAAATTGATCAAGCTATAAAATTTCATACCTTAACCTGTCCTTATTCCATGTTTGTCCATGTTTGTCTGATGTTAACCGGCGCTACCCAGTTAGCTGACATTAAATTGCCGTTAGATGCAGAGTTTATTTAACGTTATGGGGTTAAGCAATAAACCAATAATCGTTATCTATGGTGGCACCTTCAACCCTATTCATAACGGCCATATCGTCCCTGCAATTGAATCGGCAAAATCAATCAATGCTGAAAAACTTATCTATTTACCGTGCCACATACCACCACATAAAGACACACCTAGTGTTAATAGTTTGCATCGTTTAGAGATGACTAAATTAGCGTTGCAAGACATTAACGATGAGCAATTAACCATTGAAATCAGTGATTACGAAACTCAATTAACCAGCCCGTCATATACACGAAAAACCATTGAATACTTTGCTAAGTCGTATCCTCAACACCATTTGTATTTTTTAATAGGCATGGACTCACTGCTGAGTTTTCATCTTTGGTTTAAGTGGCAGGAAATTTTGTCATTTTGTGATCTGTTAGTAATGCAACGTCCCGGGGTTTCATTTAGTAAATCTCAGCTGTGTGAAGAATTACGCCCTTATTTAAACAGCCAAATAACAATAACATCTGTTACTGAGGTGGATATTTCATCCAGCCAAATAAAAGCCATGTATAACCAATCTAATAATAAATCCTTAAAAGAGTTATCGTTACTGCCGACGTCGGTTCAACATTACATAAACACACATAACTTATACAAATAGTGGTTAATCACCCGCAAATTCTAATTCATACAGTTTAAGGTTATTTTAGGCCTGTACTCTAAGCCATTAGACAAGTAGAATCTAAGCTAATTAAAAGCTAACTACAGGTCTATTAGCACTTTGCAAAATCAACAAATCCTCGAATTCGTATTAGATAAAATTGACGATCTTAAAGCCCGTGACATCATTACTATAGATGTAAGTAAAACCTCAACTATCACTGATTTTATGGTGATATGCTCAGGTAATTCCAAAAAACACGTTCAATCCATCGCTGACCACGTAGCACTTGAAGCTAAAGCGGTTGACGAAACACCATTAGGTGTAGAAGGGAAAGATGAAGGTGAATGGGTATTAGTTGATATGGGACCTGTAGTATTGCATGTAATGCAAGAAGGTACACGAGACTTTTATCAGCTTGAAAAACTATGGCAACCGTCAAATAGAACGTCTTCTGACGAATAATCAATTTAGGTATTGTACTGAATGAAAATTCAACTTGTGGCTGTTGGAACCAAAATGCCCGCTTGGGTTGCGACGGGGTTCGCCGAATATCAAAGACGCTTTCCTAAAGATTGCGCATTTGAATTAATCGAAATTCCCGCTGGCAAACGTGGCAAAAATGCTGACATAACAAGAATACTTCAAATTGAGGGCGAGAAAATGCTCGCCCAAGTTCCGCCATCGAATAGAGTCGTAACATTAGAAGTGACCGGTAAACCTTGGGATACCCATCAGTTATCCAAACAATTAAGTAGCTGGCAAATGGACGGCAGAGATGTCAGTTTATTAGTCGGTGGGCCTGAAGGCCTTTCCCCTGAATGCATTCAACGTTCTGAACAAAAATGGTCATTATCGCCACTGACTCTGCCTCATCCTATGGTACGAGTCATTGTAGCTGAAGGGTTATATCGGGCTTGGAGCTTGAACAATAACCATCCTTATCATAGAGAATAAGGGTCATTAGCAATGCGTAGAAACTCTTACCATATTCAAGATCACTCCGCGGAGTCTAATTTATTTGCTCGTCGAGCAATTATCTCTTTAATAGGGGTAGGCAGTTTATTATTGTTGATCATCGCCAATTTATTTTATTTACAAATCAGTTCTTATAAAACCTATCAAACACGTTCTAATGATAACCGTATAAAAGTCCAACCTATTCCGCCTAACCGCGGTGTAATCAAAGATATAAATGGCAAGTTATTAGCCGGAAATGAACCGACCTTTAGTTTGGATTTAGTCCCAGAACAAATCACAGATATGGATGAAACGCTGACAGAAATTGGCAAAATAATAGAGATCAGTGATGAGCAAATAAAAGTATTTAAACGGGCCATCAAATATCGTCGTCGTTTTAAAGGTATGCCGTTAAAATCTAAATTATCCGATAAAGAAGTGGCGATGTTTTCTGTGCATCAGCACCGATTCCCAGGTGTATCAATCGAAGCGCGTTTAGCAAGACATTATCCTTTTGGTGAGTACTTTACTCATGGCGTAGGTTACGTAGGAAAAATTAATAAGAAAGATTTACAAAGACTGGAAGACACCGACCAAATTAAAAATTATGCCGCGACTCGTAGCATTGGAAAACTCGGCATTGAACGTTATTACGAAAATCAATTGCATGGCATCACAGGTAGCCAAGAGGTTGAAGTTAACCACCGCAGTCGAATTTTAAGACAATTAAGTGTTACACCGCCAGTTTCAGGCACTGATCTGCATTTATCTATAGATGTTGAGTTGCAAATTAAAGCCAAAGAAATCTTAGGGGAAAATAAAGGCGCTATCATAGCCATGGACCCAAGAGATGGTGCCTTGTTAACTTTCTATAGTAACCCAACTTACGACCCTAACTTATTTGTAAATGGTATCAGCCAAGTTGAATATTCAAAGATCATAGGTTCAAAAGATAAACCTATGTTAAACCGAGTAACTCAAGGGCAATATCCACCTGCGTCAACCATAAAACCTCAACTTGCTCTGTTAGCTTTAGATAAAGGCTTAATTACAAAACATACCACTATTAGAGATCCAGGTTATTGGCATATTCCAAATGTGGAAGGTCAACGTCGTTTTAGAGACTGGAAGCCTGGCGGTCATGGTCATGTTGATGTGTTACTATCGATTAAACAATCTTGTGACATTTTTTATTATGATCTTGCTTACCGTTTAGGCATAGACAACATCAGTGAATTTGGTTCTAAGTTTGGATTTGGTGATTACACTGGCGTGGACATATTTGAAGAGTCCAAAGCAATCATGCCGTCTCGAGAGTGGAAAAAGTCACGCTTTAAACAGCCTTGGTATAAAGGCGACACTATCTCTATAGGTATTGGTCAAGGGTATTGGACAGCAACGCCAGTGCAATTAGCCATGTCTACTGCTGCGCTAGTTAATCGTGGAAAAGTGGTGGAGCCGAGATTAGTCACTGGAATGACCAAAAATGGTGTATACCAAGAAACTCCTACGAGACACAGAGCACCAATCGATATCAAAGATAAAAAGCACTGGGATACCGTATTAGATGCGATGTATGAAACAGTTAATGCATCTGATGGTACCGCCAGAACTGCCTTTGTAGATGCCGTTTATAGTTCAGCCGGTAAGACAGGTACGGCTCAGTTGTTTAGCTTGGCAGAAGATGAAGAATATGAAGTAGAAAACGTGGCTGAACGATATCGAGATAATGCCATGTATGTCGGTTTTGCCCCTTTTGAAGCCCCAAGCATTGTTATTGTTGTTGCCGTGGAAAATGCCGGCGGAGGTAGTGCTAATGCGGCACCTATCGCTCGTAAGATGTTAGACCTTTATTTTGGCTTAGGGTTATCTGGTAAACGTAACTTAACAACAACCGCCCCAACTGTGGATGTAAACGATGGTTAAAACTGAAAATGAGAGACGCCGAAGTTCCATTTGGTTCCGCTTCCATATAGATGTACCTTTAATGTTAGGTATTCTAACCTTAATGTTACTGAGTGTTTTGGTGGTATACAGTGCTGGCGGTCAAGATATCGACATGGCGATTCGTCAAATGTTTCGTCTTGGTATCGGTCTATGTGTATTAATGGTCGTTGCGCAAATCTCCCCATTTTTTTATCAAAAATGGGCTCCACATATTTTTGTTATTGGCGTGGGTTTACTGATTGCCGTTTTGTTATTTGGCGATATGGGTAAAGGCGCTCAACGTTGGTTAAACTTAGGTGTCACTAAATTCCAGCCATCAGAGGTAATGAAACTATCGCTGCCAATGATGATGGCTTGGTTTTTAAGTAAATACACATTACCGCCGTCTAATAAACATACATTTATAAGCTTTTGTATCATCGCCCTTCCTACTTTATTGATTGCCAAGCAACCTGATTTAGGGACATCTTTGTTGGTCGCGAGCAGCGGATTTTTTGTATTATTTTTAGCGGGATTACGATTTAGAATACTGTTTGGTTTAATTGCTTTGTTTGCCGCATTTTTACCTATCTTATGGTTTTACTTAATGCACTCTTATCAAAAACAACGAGTCTTAACCTTTTTAAATCCAGAGAGTGATCCCTTAGGTTCTGGTTACCATATTATCCAATCAAAAATCGCAATTGGCTCAGGTGGACTTGAGGGGAAAGGTTGGTTACAAGGGACTCAATCACAATTGGAGTTTTTACCTGAACGTCATACCGATTTTATATTTTCGGTATTTAGTGAAGAGTTTGGATTTGTTGGGGTGTTATTATTATTGGCGGTTTATGCCTTTGTTATCATTCGCGGCACTATTATCGCTATTCGCGCACAAGAAGGGTTTACCAAACTGCTCGCAGGTAGTTTGATTTTAACCTTTTTTGTATATTTATTTGTAAACATTGGTATGGTTTCGGGCTTAATGCCTGTGGTTGGAGTCCCTTTACCTCTTGTTAGTTATGGTGGCACATCTATCGTTACTTTGATGGCCAGTTTTGGCATATTAATGGCCATAGCTACCAACAAACGTTTATTAGCAACTTAAGTTATTGTTTATGTTAAAACTGATTATTTCATTACTGTTTATTATCTACCTAACCGCCTGTACAACAAGTCGTTATCAACATAAACATGACAGCGCACCAACAAGACCGCCAACGTTATTAGAGCTGAAAGACGCCGTTGTGACGTCTGAAGGGATTGGGCGGGGCAACAACCCTTATAGTATCAAAGGTATTAAATATGTGCCTCATACCCAACGACAACCATATACCGCTAAAGGCACAGCTTCTTGGTATGGTAAAAAGTTTCACGGTCACCTAACCTCAAACGGTGAGATTTATAATATGTATCAAATGAGCGCGGCGCATAAAACCTTACCTCTGCCGAGTTTTGTCAAAGTAACAAATCTCGCTAATAACAAGTCCACTATCGTCAGAGTTAATGACCGAGGCCCTTTTTATCAAGATAGAATAATCGACTTATCTTATGCCGCGGCTTATAAAATTGGCGTGTATGACACTGGTACGGCACAAGTCCATTTAGAAGTTGTTTTTCCTGAAACTGATATTCAGCAAGAAAACGTGCTGCAACAGTTTCATGTCAAGTTAAGTGGGATAGAGAGCCTTGAACACGCCGAAGAAATCGGTAAAGGTTTATCTATTATGTTGAACCAAAAATTCTCATCTAGCCAATCTAATAATGAAGTCGCCCTCTTATTTGGCCCTTTTGCAAATAAAAGTGAGGCCGAATCATTTAGCAAGCAACTGTCGGATCATGAGTACAATAAAACGATCGTTGAGAGCAGTTTACCTTAGTTAAATTGACGTTATTCGTTATCATTTTTATTACTGTGATTTCTGCTGTTTTTTTTTGTTTATCAAAACTGACATTTTTAATTGTCTTAATCTACTAAATCCACTACGAAAGCTACCTTTACCCTAGACACGCGTTAGTCTCATGTGGATAATACCGCTTCTTATTCTCGTTAATCATATTCAACCTATATCGGAAAAAAATGAAAAAATTATTATCTAAGTTAGTTTGTATTTCTTTGTGTACCCTTTCATTTGTTTCAAATGCCAAACTATTGGTACCAAATCCCCCAATGATCAACGCTAAAGCTTTTATTTTAGTCGATTTCCAAACCGGAAAAGTACTAGCTGAAAAAAATGCTGATGAAAGTTTAAACCCAGCCAGTCTGACCAAAATGATGACCAGTTATGTCATTGGTAAAGAGATTCAAAATGGCACTATTTCGATTAACGATATGGTGACAATCAGTAAAAATGCCTGGGCTAAAAATTTCCCGGGTTCATCAAAAATGTTCATTGAAGTTGGCAAACAAGTATCAGTTGCAGACTTAAACCGCGGTATCGTTATTCAAAGTGGTAATGATGCGTGTGTTGCAATGGCTGAACATATCGCAGGCAGTGAAGAACAATTTGCACAGATAATGAATTTTCACGCTGACGAAATCGGTCTTAAATCTTCTCATTTTGTAAATAGCCATGGTTTAACGGCTGAAGGTCATATGACAACAGCAAGAGATATGGCGACGTTAGGTGCTGCACTTATCCGTGATGTGCCAGAAGAATACGCCCTATATAAAGAAAAAGACTTTACCTTTAACAACATATCTCAATTAAACAGAAACAGTTTGTTATGGGATAAAACATTAGCAGTGGATGGCATTAAAACAGGCCACACTGAAGCTGCAGGTTATTCTTTAGTTTCATCTGCAACCAAAGGCAGTATGCGTTTAGTTGCTGTTGTTATGGGTACGTCTAGTGAACGAGCGCGTAGCAAAGAAAGTAAAAAGTTACTTAATTACGGTTTCCGTTTCTTTGAAACACTAGTAGCTTACGAAGCAGGTACTGAGTTTGCTAAACAACGTATTTACATGGGTGACAAAGAAGAAGTTCGTTTAGGCATAAACCAAAGTACTGCAATTACGGTTCCTCGTGGATTCAGAGAAAAGCTAACAGCGCACTTTACGCTTGATAAAGAGCTAGAAGCGCCTATTCGCAAAGGTGAAGTGGTTGGAACTTTGGTATTAAAAATCGAAGACGAAGTGATCACTGAATACCCGTTGGTTGCGCTTGATGAAGTAAATGAAGGTAGTTTATTCCAAAAACTTAAAGATTACGTTCGTTTAAAACTCGACCTGTAATACGTGTAATAACCCTTTTTAATTGAGCCGACCTTTTAGGTCGGCTTGGTATTATCCATCGATATATTTTTGCTTTTATAGGCCACACCTTATGACAGTTAAAGACACCCATTTTGATCAACTGTTGGACTTTCCTTGCCAACAGACATTTAAAGTAATGGGGTTAGCCCAAGACGATTTGCCAATTAAAATCATCGAAGTTTTGCAAACCATTGCGCCAAATGATTACACACCAAAGATTAAAGCTAGCTCCAAAGGTACTTACCATGCGGTATCTATTGCTGTAACAGTAACCAGCAAAGAGCAAATGGAACAAATTTACAATGAATTGGGCGCTATCGATATTGTCCGATACGTTTTATAGTTCAAATAATGACTGAGCTTAATGATCAACTAATAATCAGGCAAGTTGATACTGGTGATTACCAGACTATCTGGCACGCCATGCAGAACTTCACAGATAATCGAGATGATTCTGTTGTTGACGAATTATGGGTAGTGGAACACGACCCAGTATTTACTCAAGGCCAAGCTGGTAAAGAAGAACATTTATTAAACACTGGTGACATTCCAGTTGTTAAAGTTGACCGTGGTGGGCAAGTGACCTATCACGGACCAGGTCAATTAGTAATATATTTACTCCTAAATTTACGACGACGTAAAATGGGTGTTCGTGATTTAGTAACACAAATAGAAGTCGCTATTGTTGAGTTGTTAAAACAATATTCCATCAATGCTTATGCTAAAAAAGATGCACCTGGTGTTTATGTTGATGAAATGAAAATTGCGTCTTTAGGATTACGAGTTCGTAAAGGTTGTAGTTTTCACGGTTTAGCATTAAATATTGATATGGATTTGGCGCCATTTTTAAGAATTAACCCTTGTGGTTATGCCGGTCTAGAGATGTTACAAACAAGTAAAATCAACGGTCCCAAAACAGTGGCCGAAGCAGCAAATGGATTAACAAAAATACTAGCGGCGTCTTTAAACGCTACAGAGATCACAACCCTTGTAGGGTTAGAAAATAATTAATTTCACGATTAGGTGTTTTAGGTAAAAATAATGACTACTGTAAAATCTTCAAAATTAGAAGCTGGTGTTAAATTAAGAGATGCTGACAAAATGGCATTAATCCCAGTAAAGATAATGCCTTCTGAACGTGAAACCATGTTACGTAAACCTGATTGGTTAAAGATTCGTTTACCTAAATCAAGTGAAAAAATCGATAACCTAAAAAAAGCGATGCGTAGCCAAGGGTTAAGCTCTGTCTGTGAAGAAGCTTCATGCCCTAACCTACCTGAATGTTTTAATCACGGTACGGCTACGTTCATGATCTTAGGTGACATCTGTACTCGTCGTTGTCCGTTCTGTGATGTTGGTCACGGTAGACCACTTCCGGCTAATGCTGAAGAGCCTGAAAAGTTAGGCTTAACCATTAAAGAAATGGGTTTAAAGTATGTGGTAATCACATCAGTAGACAGAGATGATTTGCGTGATGGCGGTGCACAACACTTTGCTGATTGTGTTAAAGCGATCCGAGCGCACAACCCAGGAATTAAAGTAGAGATTTTAGTGCCTGACTTTCGTGGTCGTATGGATACGGCTCTTGAAATACTATCGACTGCTCCACCTGATGTATTTAATCATAATATGGAAACAGCGCCTCGTTTGTATCGTCTTGCTAGACCTGGCGCTAATTACAAATGGTCATTAGAATTGTTAAAACGCTTTAAACAAATGCACCCAGAAGTTGATACTAAATCGGGCTTAATGGTTGGTTTAGGCGAAACCAATGATGAGATCCTTGCTGTACTTAAAGACTTACGTGAACATGACGTAGATATGTTAACCATAGGTCAATACTTACAACCGAGTAAACATCATTTACCAGTTGAACGTTATGTGCCGCCAGCTGAATTTGACATGTTCAAAACCGAAGCGGATGCACTAGGTTTTAAACACGCTGCCAGTGGTCCTTTTGTTCGCTCTAGTTACCATGCAGACAAACAAGCTGCAGGTGAAGAAGTAAAATAAACTTGGTTACTTAATCAAGTTTGATAACGTTAATATTGATGGCAAAACAACATCGATATTAACGTTACTCCTTCCTTTCTTATCCAGATAACCCTTTTAACCTATCCAATTTTGATAGACTAAATCAGAAAACTCCCATAGTAATTTTTTATCACTCACCTTTCGCGCTTTTAACCATTATCTAACCACATTAATTCAACGATAAATTTGTACATATTCAAAATATCCTCTTTAATTGGTAAAGCTTATTCGAGCGTATTAGTAATATGCTGCGGGAGTCTTGATTAAGTTACTTTTATGTTCTTATTTACAAGGAGTAGTTTGATATGAAAATTATATTTATACTTTTATTACTGTCTTTACTATCCGGTTGTATTACTTTTCCCCAAAAAAAAGACCACCTAATCTATAGAGATAAACCTCATGAGCCTAAACAATTACCTGTAATTGATATCCCAACTGGCCGCATTGACAAAAACTTAACCCATGTGGAACATTTTGCTTTATTAAGTGCAAATGTATACGAGACATACGAAACCAGTAATTCATGTGTTGACGACGGAAAACGGTTTAACTTGCAGCAATGGTCAATGATAATGCCAAACGACTTACCTAATTTCCCTGTCACTCCAGAGTGGAATATCAAAGTTGGTGTGGTTGGTTATGAAGTGTGGGTCAACGATAATGACAAAATCATTTCAATTGTTTTTAGAGGTACAGACTTTAATGAATATGAAGACTGGGCAGCTAATTTACGATGGATAACAAGACCTATCCCTTTGCTGTGGGATCAATATGAACAGGTTGAAGACTTAATCTCACCTTTGTTAGATTACATTCAGAATAGATGGGGTAATGAGTATAAAGTGATCGCAACGGGTCACTCCCTAGGCGGGGGATTAGCACAACAAGCTGCGTACGCCGATAAAAGAGTAGACCAAGTCATTGCCTTTGACCCATCGATAGTCACTGGTTTTTATTCGATACCGGCACCAATCAGGAATGAAAGCAAACAAGGTTTAACCATATATAGAGTATACGAACATGGTGAAATACTCGCTTATTTACGTTTGTTAATGAAAGGTGTTTTCCCTGTAGCCGTAGATAACCCTGATATTATCGAAGTTAGGTATGATTTAGAGCAATCAAATAACCCTATCAGCCAGCACAATATGAAAGTAATGGCATGTAAACTTTACGATATATCCATCAATAGTAGCAATTACCAAGTTCCTTAACGCTTAAAAAAGCCTTTGTCACTTTGCCATCGGCAAAGGCTTTCTCTCTTATCGATTCCACATGCGGTCCCCTCATCCTAATCAGTCCTTCCTAACCAAGATTACTAACAATAAAAAACAGCATAAATACGGCTAAGTCCCAATATAATGGTTGAGTAATAACCGGCTTTCGCTTAGAATACGCCGCCCTCGATAAGCGAGGTATGCGTTTTTTCTTGGTCGCGAGAAGAAACATAAAATTAAATAAAGAATTATTAATTCTGGAGAATTCCAAAT
The DNA here is from genome assembly GCF_018860345.1 of Psychrosphaera sp. F3M07. Lineage (GTDB taxonomy): Bacteria > Pseudomonadota > Gammaproteobacteria > Enterobacterales > Alteromonadaceae > Psychrosphaera > Psychrosphaera aquimarina. The sequence goes on from NZ_JAHKPJ010000012.1 coordinate 48,818, forward strand.
GTCTGAAGCTATTTACACTTTAGAAGCTACAGTTCGTTCTGACAAAGGTACGGGTGCGAGCCGCCGCCTTCGTCATGCTAACCAAGTTCCTGCAATCGTATACGGTCTTGAAAAAGAAACTCAAAACATTGCTCTTGCTCACAATAAAGTTTGGCAAGCACAAGATAATGAAGGTTTTTACTCTCATATCTTAACATTAGTTATTGATGGCAAGAAAGAAGACGTTATCTTAAAAGATGTTCAACGTCATCCGTTCAAACCAACTATCTTACACCTTGATTTCCAACGTGTTGATGCAAAACAAGAATTGCACACTAATGTACCTGTTCACTTCATTGGTGAAGAAACTGCCCTTAAAACTGGTGGTACGGTTGCACACACAATCAATGAGTTAGAAGTAACTTGTCTTCCTAAAGACTTACCAGAGTTTATCGAATTAGACATTTCTGGTTTAGAACTTGGTCAAACGTTACACATCAGCGATATAACACTTCCTAAAGGTGTTACATCTGTAGAACTAGCTAAAGGTGAATCTCACGATTTAGCAGTTGTTACATTGCACGCTCCTAAAGGCGCTGCAGCTGAAGAAGAAGCTTCTGACGAAGCTGACGCTGAATAATTAGTTGATTAACTTACGTCTTATTCGTGAGTAATGACATTCAACTAATCGTGGGCCTGGCAAATCCAGGCCCCGAATATAAAAACACCCGCCATAATGCTGGTGCATGGTTCATTGAAGAACTTTGCCGAAGTAATAATATCACCCTGAAAAACGACCCCAAATATTTTGGTTATTCCGCCAAAACATTTATTGCAGAACAAGAAGTAAAATTACTGATCCCAACCACCTTTATGAATTTAAGTGGTAAATCTGTTTCTGCACTCGCTAATTTTTACAAAATAAAACCAGAACAAATTTTGGTTGTACATGATGAATTAGATTTATCTCCAGGTGTTGCCCGTATAAAAAAAGGCGGCGGTCATGGCGGTCATAATGGGCTTAAAGATATTATTGCTAAGTTAGCAAACAACAAAGATTTTTATCGGCTTAGGATTGGCATTGGTCACCCTGGGCACAGAGAACAAGTTACTGGTTGGGTTTTAGGCAAAGCGCCACAAACAGACCAAGAAAAAATGGATGCCGCTATTGATGAGGCAGTCAGAAGTATTGAAATATGGTTTAAACAAGATTTGAAAAAGGCTCAAAGCCGACTTCATACGTTTAGTGCCGAATAACCAATTTAAACATAATTTTAAGTATTAGATTAAGGAACCATCATGGGTTTTAAATGTGGGATCGTAGGATTACCAAATGTTGGAAAATCAACATTATTTAACGCGTTAACAAAAGCTGGTATTGAAGCGGCCAACTTCCCATTCTGTACAATCGAACCTAATACAGGTGTGGTTCCAGTTCCTGATTTACGTTTAGATAAACTAGCTCAAATAGTGAATCCACAACGAGTATTACCTACAACGATGGAGTTTGTTGATATCGCAGGCTTAGTTAAAGGTGCATCTAAAGGTGAAGGTTTAGGTAATCAATTTTTAGCTAATATTCGTGAAACCGATGCTATTGGTCATGTTGTGCGTTGTTTTGACGACGAAAACATTGTTCACGTTGCTGGTAAAGTCGACCCGCAAGAAGACATTGACGTAATCAATACTGAACTTGCATTAGCCGACATGGACTCTATCGACAATGCTATTTTCCGTAATACTAAAAAAGCGAAAGGCGGAGACTCAGACGCTAAGTTTGAGATTAAAGTATTAGAAAAGCTAAAACCGATTGTTGATGAAGGCGGCATGGCTCGCTCTGTAGATTTAACAAAAGAAGAAAAAGCGGCAATCAGTTATCTTAACTTATTAACCATGAAACCAACGATGTATGTTGCTAACGTGGCGGAAGATGGTTTTGAAAACAATCCTTTCTTAGACAAAGTACGTGAAATTGCATCTACCGAAAACGCAGTTGTTGTTGCTGTATGTGCTGCTATTGAATCTGAATTATCAGAATTAGAACCTGAAGATTTAGCTGAATTTATGGAAGACTTAGGCTGGGAAGAACCAGGTCTGAACCGAGTTATTCGTTCTGGTTATGAATTACTAAAATTAAACACTTACTTTACTGCTGGTGTTAAAGAAGTAAGAGCTTGGACATATACAGAAGGTTCTACTGCGCCTCAAGCGGCTGGTAAAATCCATACCGATTTTGAAAAAGGTTTCATCAGAGCCGAAATTGTAGGTTATCAAGACTTTGTTGATAACAATGGTGAGTCTGGTGCTAAAGAAGCCGGTAAATGGCGCTTAGAAGGTAAAGACTACATAGTAAAAGACGGTGATGTGATCCACTTCAGATTTAACGTCTAACCCCCTAATTGTTAGATTAAAAGAACAGGCACTTAACTTGCCTGTTTTTTTTTGCTTAAATTAACTACAGAGAGTTTGAAACGGGTTCAATGCCAACACTAGCACTAGTCTCTACAGTGTTAAAGGTAGATAAATAGAAGCGTTAACACCTAAAGCATCTTCACGATTTTTAAGTTGTAAATCACCATCATGATTCATAATTATTTGTCTGCTCAAGACTAAACCGATCCCGCTACCGTTACTTTTGGTGCTGTAAAAAGGCACGAATAAATTATCAAGGTTGGCGATACCACTACCATTATCAATCAGTTCAATAATGATCTTATCGTTTAGAATTTGCCAGCTAATCGACAAATCTATCGTGCTATCTAATTCAAGGTTTAACTCACTTGCTTCTTTGGCATTTGTGATTAAATTTACTAACGCTTGCTGCATTTGTTGTGAGTCTATGAACACATCAAGTTGAGCGTCACCTTGGATATCCCAACTGACATCTGGGTATAAAGCGATAATTGAATAGATAAATTTATTAATATTAATCAGAGATTTAACCGGTGAAGGTAAAGTAGATAATTGGTGGTAGCTATTAATGAACATGTTTAACGATTGTGCTCGTTCAGAAATGACCAACAGCCCCTCTTTTAAATCAGATTGATTATCTAACAGGGTTAAATCCTGCTCACAAATCTGTTGTAATGATTCGCTAATAGAAGCTATTGGCGTTAATGAGTTATTAATCTCGTGACTTAATACTCTAACTAATCGTTGCCAAGCTTGGCGTTCTTCATCTCGCAATAAGCGTTGAATATCGGTTATAAAAATAAGTTTATGCCTTTGACCACCTAATAAGTACTCATCGGTATGTAAATACACCTTTTTACGGTATTTTTTTAGTTCAAACTCCACCACTTTATTAACATCTTGCTGACCCACATGCTGTAAACCTAATCGACTAATTGAGGCGGATTTCACCTCGTCAAAACGACAAGAAAATAGCTTTTCTGCACTTGGGTTAACCAAGACTATTTTGTCTTGATTGTCCGTGGCGATAATGGCCACATCAATTTGCTCTATCACTTTTGCAAACAATAATTGTTGCTCTTTAACCGCTTGTTTCTGATTATTTAACGCTTGAGTTATGCCATTAAGTACTTGGTTAAATTCAGCCAATGCGCCATCTGTAATTTTCGAGCTGGCGCGCATTGAGCCATCACCAACAATTATGGCTTCAAGTAAATTGGTAGAAGTACGAAATTGATGGTTTATTTTTAAATACACAACAAAACAAACGTAAGATACAACCACAGTAACTAAAATGATGATTAACAGTTTCAAGTACACTGAGATTGGGCTGATAATCAAAAAGTAAAACAGCAATATGCTTGGGGTAAAACAAGCAATAGCGACTAACTTAACTATTAGCCCTTCGAAGCTTTGTCGCTTTTTTTTGTTCATAACCTACGCTTATGTTTAAAGTTTGTATTTTTCAATCCTGCGATAATATGCACTTCGACTCAAGCCTAAAGACTCTATTGTTTCTTGCACGTTATGATTAAAACGCTCTAACCGTTGTTTTATTAAGTAAGCTTCAATCTCATCAAGACTCGCACTGTTTAGGCTCAACGGCTCTGGTGAATTATCAATCACCTCCACGCCGGAAATACCTAGGTCAGTAACTTCTATTTGATCATTTTGAGATAAGAACATCGCACGCTCAATTATATGACTTAACTCTCGAATATTACCCGGCCAAGTATAATTAACTAGAACGTCCTTCGTTTTATCAGAGAAGGTTTTATTCTCTATTCGGTATTTTTCACAAAAATGCTCACTAAAATATTCGGCTAATGGAATAATATCTTGTTTACGTTCTCGCAAAGATGGGATGTTAATTTCAACGGTATTTAATCGATAGAGTAAGTCTTGGCGAAATTGGTGTTGTTCAACCATTAACGACAAATCCGCATTGGTTGCTGAAACGATACGTATGTTTAATTGTTGTGTTTTTGCACTTCCCACTTTTTCAAACTGTCGTTCTTCTAAAACACGCAGCAACTTAGCTTGTTGCGACAAAGGAATATTTGCAATTTCATCAAGAAAGAGTGTGCCATTATCGGCAAGTTCGAACCGCCCTATTCTGGCTTCCTTCGAGTCCGTAAATGCACCTTTAACATGTCCAAACATTTCGCTTTCAAATAAGGTTTCTGTAATCGCACCCATATTAACTGATAAAAACGGCTGCTCATTACGTGTCGAACAATGATGTAGATAAGAAGCCAACATGCTCTTGCCTGTCCCATTCTCCCCAGTAAAAAGTATATTCATATCACTTTTTGCCAACAGCTCTATTTGTGTCAATAGCGCTTTCATATTGGGAGAGTCAGCAACTATGTGTTGACTGTTTAACTGACCTTCACTTTTTAGCAATGCATTTTCTTGGGCTAAACGACTGCCTTTTTGAGCCAATTCCCCAATGGTTATTTGAGCTTGGATTTTTCCGATTAATTCGATATTTTTCCACGGTTTTTGAACAAAATCCACCGCACCTAATTTCATGGCTTCAACCGCGATATCTATGCTACTGAAACCCGTCATCACTATCACAGGTAAATGTTCATCTCGCTTTTTTATCGCTGTTAACAACTCAAGCCCCTCATGTCCTGAAGTCGTGTCACGGTGATAATTTAAATCAATGATCACACAGGAAAAGTTTTTACGTTCTATTAACTGCAATACGTCAAAAGGTTTATCAACGGCAGTAACGTCAAAATTCTCTGCTTTTAATAATAACTTTAATGCCATTAAAACATTGCTGTCATCATCTGCTATTAGAATGGAAGCAGGTTGTTTATTCATTTGTTCTTCCACTTGTTTGGCAAACAAACCAAAATGTTTGTTTGCCATAAGGGCTAAGGTTAATTAGTCATGATGCAAGGCATCACTAGGTTCCATTTTGATCACTTTTTTAGCTGGAATAAAGGTGGCGACTAATACCATAAATATAATCAAAATTGGCACACCAAACATACCGAGTAAGTAGCTCGTTTCGCTGATCACTATGGTGTCTGTCATTATGCTCGTTAACAGTAACGATAAGCCAATGCCGATGGTAAGTCCAATGATTAGCTGCATAGCCGCTTGATTCATAAACATATTTATAATCTTACCGTCTGGAGAACCAAGGGCTCTTCGTATTCCTATTTCTTGAGTTCGCTGAGTAATACTATTCGCTGCCATGGCATATATACCGCTCGCCGCTAGGAATGCTGCAATGACACCACAAAATAGAAATATCTGGCTTACGGATAACATTAATAACATAGGTTGTTTTATTAAGTCGTCATAACTTTGAATATGGTAAATACCAATATCAGGGTCAACTCGGTTAACCGCATCCATTAATGAGGCTTGCGCCGCCACATAACGACCATTGTAATGGATAGCCACACTCATGCGCATAGGCCCCCAGGAATCAACTAAACTATAAGTATTATAAGCTGCACTCGATGAACGCATTGTCGAACCATGAAACGTATCGGACACAACACCAATAATTGTTGACCAGTCACCAGGTTCACGGTTTCTATGAACTCTTCTCACTCGGTGGCCGACAGCATCGCCGTCTGGAAAAAAGTCCTCTGCAATTGATTGATTGATGATAAAACTGCGAGCATCAGGGTCTCTATCACGATGATCAAAATCTCTACCAGCGATCATTTCCATACCGATAGCATGCCAAGAGTCTTTCACCACACCTTCATTATTACTGTAAGGGTTTTCGTTATATACCGCAGCTGGACGACCTTCTATTTCGAAGTAACTAGTGCCTTCACCTCGTCCTGGTAACTCGCTCATCATAGCAACCGCATCGACATTGGGCATAACTTCTAAAGCAGACTTTAATTTATATAAGACTTCACTGCGCGCTAGTCTGTCTTGAAATTCAAACTCGGTATTACGTCTGATTGGATATTTTTCTGGTGAAATTTGAATTTGAGCCGTTAAACGTTTGTCCGTATCAACACCGTAGTCAGCCACACCTGCCGAATAACCCGTGACGAGCAATATAGTTGCTATCACTAAAACCACGCATGACAGTAAAATTTCTGAAATCACCAAAACCTTACCTGCATTAGCCGCTTTTTTACTTATTGAACCTCGAGTACCGTCGCGTATTACTGCATTAAAATCACCTGATAATGAACGGATTGCTGGGATCAGACCGGTGATGATGATCATTAATACAACCGAACAAAGTAATAACATATAAGCACTGTTATCTAACGACAGTTGCCACCAAAATGGTTTATCTCCCTGTACACTGAAGTTTTGTTGTAATACAGCGTTACTGACCTCTAAGCCATAAGCTGCAAACAAAATGGCCAACACCCCACCTGTAATACAAATAAATATACTTTCCCATAACATTTGCATAATCAGACGCTTGCGAGGAATACCTAATGCGACCCGAATGGCAACTTCTTTTAAGCGTTCGTTTACCCGAGCCAATAACAAATTACTTACGTTGATACAGGCTAACAACAAAATTAAGAACACAACAACAAACAGCGCAATAAACACATTATAATATTGGATAATACTGGCATGTTTATAAGGCATTACGGTGAGATAAACATCATTGGTCAAGCGCCAAATAAAGTCTTTCTTTAACTCTGGAATAATATTTTTATTAAACGTCGTCACCGCATCTTCAACTTGGCTAAAACTAACACCAGGCTTTAATCGAGCCATTCCATAAACACTACGGCCAGAGGCTTCGATTGGAGACAGGTATCCTTCACCTAAACTGCTTAAAGGTTGCCATATCTGAGCAAATTGTGGGAACGCAAACCCTTCAGGCATAACCCCTATGATACGAGAAGGCATAGCATCTAAAGGAACCATTTGGCCAATAATATTATCATCGCCATCAAAATCGCGTTGCCACGCTTGATAACTAAGAACAAATACTGATTCAGCACCGTTATGGAAATCTTCTGGAGTAAATCCTCGACCTTTGATTGGCTGGACACCGGCTAATTCAAAAGCATTCCAACTTACATAAGTGGCGTTATATTTACGAGCTATAGCCAGCTTTGCATTGCTGGAATTAGCGCCACCGGCAAATGTCGTTCCTTCAAGATAAAAACCTAACTGTTCAAATAAGCCAGACTGTTTATCTAACAACTGTAAATGATATGGGTCAGGACGTTGGCGGAATTGGTGGTTGTAATCAAATCCGGCTTCGATGGCCACTATTTCAGTATCACCATTAAGTGTCATTGGTTTAAACACTAAGTTATTTAAAATTGAATAGGCGTAGATGGTTAAACCCAATCCAATGGCGACAATTAATATGGTTAGCGCAGTGAATATCGGCTTTTTAAGCAGCATTCTTGCGGTATATTTTAACTCAATTGCAATTGACATAATTATTCCCCTAGCCTTTATACACTAATGGCGGCAGTGTTATCGTTAACAGTATCTGCAACAATTTTTCCGTCAAAAACTTCAATAGTTCGTTGTGCTCTACTCGCGCCACGAGGGTCATGTGTCACCATACAAATGGTTGAACCCTCTTGATGTAACTGATCTAAAAGGTTCATTACCGCTTGTGCATTTTTGGAATCTAAATTACCGGTTGGTTCATCCGCTAGAATAATAGATGGGTTACCTGCAATCGCTCTTGCTACAGCAACTCGCTGTTGTTGACCACCTGAAAGTTGTGAAGGAAAATGATTGGCTCTATGGGACATATCCACTTTGGTCAACGCATCTAATACCATCTGTTTACGTTGCTCTTTACTAATGTCTTTACGATAAGTTAATGGCAATTCAACATTTTCTGACACGGTTAGGTCACTGATCAAATTAAATGCCTGAAATATAAAGCCTATTTTTTCGTTTCTAATGGCGGCTCGTTCATCACGATCTAAGTTTGAAACATCGTGTCCGGCTAAGTGATACTCGCCAGCGGTTGCGTTATCAAGCAGGCCTAATAGAGATAACAAGGTTGATTTACCACAGCCTGACGGGCCTGAAATTGAGATATATTCGCCTTTATTTACCACTAAGTTGATTTCGTTTAGTGCATACGTTTCAACGTCATCGGTGTAAAATATTTTTTGTAGATTATTGAGTTTAACTAATGTGCTCTTGTTATTTGTAGTCATAGTGTTCCCTTAATTTAATTTTACTTGTTGATGATCATCCCACGAGGAGATGTCTGAAACGACAATGCGATCCCCTGCTGATAATCCATTTTTTATTTCTATATGAGTGTTAGATACTTGGCCGAATTCAACGTCGGTTAAATTGGCAATACTGGTTATTTCATCGAACGAAAATACGGTAGAGTGAGAAGATTGTTTGGCAAACATAGGTCGTTTTACAAATAACACATCTGATAGTTTAGCTATTTCAATGATGCCGTCGACCGAAAGTTCTGGCCTTGCTTCTTTTGGGATCTCGCCAATAAGTTCAACATCAACTTGTACCGAGCCATTATTTACTGAAGGTTCTATACGTTTAACGATGCCATCAACTTTATTCGCTTTAGTGTCAATTACCACATGCTGACCTAAGCTAACATTACTTACTTGTTGCTCTGGTACACGAAGTTCTGCTAAGAATTCTCCGCTTTTTGCTAATCGAGCTAAATTACTCCCCGCATTAACTTGTTGACCGAGTTCCAATGGCATTTCTTGTACTATGCTGTCGATACTGGCACGAACAATAAGTCCATCTACTTGAGATTGCATACGAGCGACAATTCGCTGCATACGCGTTAACCTGGCTAAAAATGCCTTCTTTTGTGCCGCTACATTTTCTTGGCGTTTTATCAGACGTTTCTGTTCTAACATCCAACGTTCATTAAACTGTTCCACATCAATCTTAATTTCTTCATGCTCAACCACAGAAACCGCAACAAACCCTTGAGCCAATAAGCTTTTTTGCGCATTTAATGTCAACAAAGCACGTTCATAGTTAAGCCTGCTATTGATTACTAATGTTTCTTGATCTAATAAGTGTGACTCTAATGAGACTTGATCGGCATGTAGCTGCGCTTGCATCTCCTCAAGCTCCCACTGCCGTTCTTCCAATTGTTGCACTAACTCAGGATTACTTAGCTCCATCAATACATCACCAGCTTTGACTTGGGCTCCTGATTTAGCGTGTATCGCTTCTACACGACCGTTTACATTAGTTGCTACCCAACGTATGTCTTTTGGTACTAACACGCCTATACCGCGCACTGACACTTCAAAAGTACCACGCTGTACTGTGTCTAATAACAATGAGTCTTTATCCGCGATAAAACTACTTGGATTTGAATTGGCTAATTGCCAAAACATCCCTATTCCCGCCAATAACACTACCGCGATTAGGCTAAACTTTTTGTTATTATTTTTTGTTTTCTTACGAACGATATCCATCTAACTTGAACCCTAACAACTACCACTGTAATTAGTAATTTGCAGATGTGATGCCAATAAATATTATTGTATTAAAACAGACACTTACGTAAATTCATTGCAAATTACCATGTTAAACATCCCATTAATGGAACATGAAATTTATGTCTGTATTTCGAAATCGAAACATTGGCAAGGTAAGCTGACTTTCTGATGAGTGAGCAGATTAGTTTAGTAAAAGGATTTGGTAGAAAAATTAATGGGAGAATTTACAGGCACAAAAAAAGGCTCCTAAGAGCCTTTTCAATACATATGTACTATTACATATTAATTTGTATATCGGCGTTGGCTTTTAAAGCATCGATATACGCTTTAGAAGTTATACGACTAACTAATGATTCAACTTGTTGTTTAGTTGTATTTTCAACTGCATCGTCTGTAGATTTTAATGCCACTGAATCTAAAGAGATAACAACGGCGTCGCCATTGTTCAATGTAACACTCGTTAACTCTTTAGTGCCTTCAGACGGCTTTGCTAATGCAAATACTGCGTCTCTTACAGTAACATCAACTGAAGTTTCATAACGGCCAATATTATCTTGACGTTCAATATTCAATCCTAGACTAGACAAAGCTTCGCCAGCGTTTAATTTAGTTAAAATATCTTGCGCTTTAGTGTCCGCTAAGTCCTTAGCTTTTTGTGCAACAACTGCAGCCGTTACTTCATTGATAACGTCATCTAACGATTGCTGTTTAGCCGCTTCGTATTCGTTAACACGAACGATCACTGACTTTTCGTCAGATAATTCAATTAATTCGCTATTTAATCCTTCGTTGATAAAGTCTTCATCAAATAACTTACTCGTTACTTTTTGATCATTTAAAACGGCTGGTAATTGACCACGAGGCAATAAACCTGTTGTTTGTAATTTAACACCTGATACTTCAGCTGCGTCTACTAATGAGTCTGCAATTTCAAATGAAGTTTCAACCGCTTTAGTTTGCACATCTAAATAAATTTCAGTGATTTTGTTTTGTTTTAAAGACGCTAAAATATCAGCTTTAACTTCTGCTAATGGTTGTACAATAGCTGCTTTAAAATCTGTTAATTTAATTAAATGAAAACCAAAATCAGTTTCTACGATGTCAGTCACATCGCCAACCTTGTTAAGTGTTAATACTGCTTCATCAAAAGCCGCATCCATTACACCTGTACCAACCCATTCAAGATCACCGCCATTTTCAGCGCTGAAAGTATCTGCAGAATATTGTTTTGCTAATTCAGCAAAGTCTTTACCTGCATTAAGTTCCGTCTGAACTTCAACTAACTTAGCTTTAGCCGCTGTCGCATCGTCACCGGTTTCAATTAAAATATGTGATAAACGACGTTGTTCTTCTTGCGTATACATAGCAATACTTTCGTTATAATACGTTTCAATTTCTTGGTCAGAAACATCAATATCAGCAGTTAGCTCTGCAACATCAATAACTAAGTACTCAACAGCCACTTTAGGTTGTGTTTGGAATCGATATTTATTGGCGTTATAAAAAGAGTCAAGTTCAGCTTGTTCAGGCTTAATACTTGGTCTTAAACCTGCAGCAGAAATAGTAACCATGTCAAAGCTACGGATTTGATCCGCTAAGGTTTGGTATGCTTTTTCTTCACTTGGTAGGATAAATTCAGAACCTGATACCGCACCGACATATTGCGTTCGGCTCATTTGTTCGCGAATGTACTCTCTGAATTCATTTGGTTGGAAACCCGCTTGGCGTAACAAAGCAATATAACGGTCGTTATTAAATTGGCCCGCTTGTTGGAATTCTGGCATTTCACGGATAGCGTTACGAATTTGATCGTCGCCAACACGTACGCCTAGATTATCGGCTTCTTGTCGTTGTAATTCTTCAACAACTAAACGATCTAAAATGCTTCTTCTAAAGTTAGCAACATAGTTATCGTCTAACATTAACTGTTCAACCATGTCACCAAACTGAGACTTCATTCTAGCGCGCTCGTTTTGATAAGACTGTTCAAAAGCAGCTTGTCCTATTTCTACATCATTAACAACGGCCAGTGTTGTATCTGCTTGGCTGTTGATATAGCTACCTATACCACTTACGGCAAACGTTAATATAACTAAACCTAAAATGGATTTTGCAACGATTCCTTGAGAACCTTCTCTGATTCTTTCTAGCATTATTACTTCTCTTTGCTGAATTTGAGTTCTAAAATTGGGCGATATTGTACAACAATTTATAAAAAAAGCGCATCTATTAGATGCGCTTTAAGAAATTTAAACAATTTATTGGCGGAACGGACGAGACTCGAACTCGCGACCCCCGGCGTGACAGGCCGGTATTCTAACCAACTGAACTACCGCTCCTTAAATAAATATATTACTTGTTACATGCGTCTTTTAAAGCTTTACCAGCTTTAAATGATGGAACATTTGCAGCAGCAATCTCGATTGAAGCACCAGTTTGTGGGTTACGGCCTGTGCGAGCTGCGCGCTCACGTACAGCAAACGTACCAAAACCAACTAAAGCTACAGAATCACCATCTTTAAGAGCACCAGTTACTGATTCAATGAAAGAGTCTAGAGCGCGACCAGCAGAAGCTTTAGAAATGTCTGCGCCTTCAGCGATTTTTTCGATTAATTGAGACTTGTTCACAATGTCATCCCCTATTTGTTTTTATAATTTTTAGTTTAAAAATTTAACCAACTAAAATATTTAATTGGATAAGTTGCCGTCAGCAAAACTACTTCAGACTCCTTTAGATTACAGGGGGTAAGGCGTACCTAACCCTCCTCGCCCCAATAAACTAGCACAGTTCATATTTTTGAAAAGCCTTTTTTTCAAAAAAACTGTTTTTTTTCATTTTATGCGCAATTTTCAGTCGAAATTCGCTCCAAAGGCTGACTTAAAGCGACTTCTAGCACATCGTCAATCCATTTTACTGGAATAATTTTTAAGTCTTTTTTCACGTTCTCTGGGATCTCTTCCAGGTCTCGTTCATTCTCATGCGGGATTAAAACGGTTTTAATGCCACCACGATGAGCAGCAAGTAACTTCTCTTTTAATCCGCCAATGGCCAACACTTCACCACGTAACGTAATTTCACCTGTCATGGCCACGTCTGCCTTAACAGGATTACCCGTTAAACTAGAAACTAAAGACGTCACCATAGCAATACCTGCACTTGGTCCATCTTTAGGTGTAGCCCCTTCTGGAACATGGATATGAATATCACGCTTTTCATGGAAGTCTGAGTTAATACGTAACCCTTCAGCACGGCTCTTAACAACCGTCATCGCTGCCTGAATCGACTCTTTCATTACGTCGCCCAATGAACCGGTATAAACTAACTTACCTTTTCCTGGTACGGTTGCACACTCAATCGTTAATAAATCACCACCGACTTGTGTCCAAGCTAAACCAGTTACTTGACCGACTCTATCGTCTTCATCTGCTTTACCATAGTCACAACGGCGTACACCTAGATATTCGGATAAGTTTTTGCCGGTCACTTCAACAGATTTTACGTCTTTTTTGGTTAAAATCTCAGTCACGACTTTTCGGCATATTTTCGAAATTTCACGTTCTAAACTACGAACACCCGCTTCACGTGTGTAATAACGAACTATATCTATAATCGCACTATCATCGATGACGATTTCGTTCGCTTTTAAGCCATTACGTTGTTTTTGTTTTTCAAGTAAGTGGTGTTTAGCAATGTTTAATTTTTCATCTTCGGTATAACCAGCAAGACGAATTACTTCCATACGGTCTAATAAAGGCCCAGGAATATCCATGCTGTTGGAAGTTGCCACAAACATGATGTCAGATAAATCGTAATCGACTTCTAAGTAGTGGTCGTTAAACGCCATATTTTGTTCTGGGTCTAACACTTCTAACAAAGCTGATGACGGATCACCGCGCATGTCTGAACTCATCTTGTCAATTTCATCTAACAAGAACAGTGGGTTTTTAACGCCTACCTTTGACATTTTTTGAATGATTTTGCCTGGCATAGAACCAATATACGTACGACGATGACCGCGAATTTCGGCTTCATCTCTTACACCACCTAAAGCCATACGAACGTATTTACGTCCTGTTGCTTTTGCAATTGATTGACCTAGTGATGTTTTACCAACACCTGGAGGTCCAACTAAACAAAGAATAGGCCCTTTTAATTTACTGGTACGTTGTTGTACCGCTAAGTACTCTGTAATACGTTCTTTTACTTTGTCTAATCCAAAGTGGTCGGCATCTAAAATATCTTGTGCTTTGTTTAAGTCTTTTTTAACTTTTGAACGTTTTTTCCAAGGAACATTTGTCATCCATTCAATATAACTACGAACAACGGTTGCTTCTGCCGACATGGTCGACATCATTTTTAATTTTTTAAGCTCAGCTTTGGTTTTTGCTTCCGCTTCTTCTGGCATAGCCGCTTCTTCAATTTTCTGCTCTAACGCTTCAAATTCGTCCACACCATCTTCGGTTTCGCCTAATTCTTTTTGAATGGCTTTCATTTGCTCATTCAAATAATATTCGCGTTGGCTTTTTTCCATTTGTTTTTTAACGCGACTGCGGATCTTTTTCTCTACTTGCAGTAAATCAATTTCACCTTCCATCAACGCCATTAAGTACTCAACACGTTCACGAACATCTTCGATTTCTAACGCTTTTTGTTTTTCTTCAACTTTCAATGGCATATGTGATGCCATGGTATCTGCCAATCTATCAGCGTCATCAATACCAGATACTGAAGTTAATACCTCAGGTGGGATTTTTTTATTTAATTTGATGTAACCTTCGAATTGGCTTATCGCAGAGCGTATAAGAACTTCTTGTTCCTTCTCATCACCTACAACTGGTGTAATGATCTCGATATTCGCTTCGAAGTACTTTTCAATTTCAGTGAACTCTACAATTTTAGCTCGTTCAGTCCCTTCCACTAGTACTTTTACAGTGCCATCAGGTAACTTTAATAATTGTAAAATGGTCGCAATCGTGCCGACGTCATACATGTCCTCTACTTTAGGATCATCATTAGTCGGGTCCTGTTGGGCGACTAAAAATATCTTTTTGTCTTTTTCCATCGCTTGTTCTAAACAAGCAATTGATTTTTCTCGGCCAACAAAAAGCGGAATTACCATGTGCGGATATACCACAACGTCCCTTAAGGCTAAAACGGGGATATTTGAAGTTGCTGCGTCTTGCGTCATATCGTTAATTTCTCTAGGTTTTTTAATCGCTGATTTTTAGTATATGGGGAGAGTATTGCAAAGTTCAATTGCTCAAAATAAAAAAGGAGTCAATTGACTCCTTTTTAATCGATTTATATCTATTCTTGTGCGGCTTTTGACTGCACATTATCATAAATTAATATTGGGTCAGACTCACCGTCAATGGCAGAACCATCGATTACCACTTTAGAAACATTTTCTAACGATGGTAATTCAAACATAGTATCTAACAAGACAGCTTCAATAATTGATCGAAGTCCACGAGCACCCGTTTTTCTGTTCATTGCTTTTTTGGCAATGGCAGCCAATGCATCTTCTCTAAACTCTAACTCTACGCCTTCTAATTCAAATAAGGCAGCGTATTGTTTTGTTAGTGCATTTTTAGGTTCGCTTAAGATTTGAATTAATGCATCTAAATCTAATTCCGTTAACGTTGCAACTACAGGTAGACGGCCAATAAATTCTGGAATTAAACCATACTTAACTAAATCTTCAGGTTCCACATCTTGGAAATGTTGAGATAATGTCTTTTCATCACTCGGAGATTTAACTTCAGCGCCAAATCCTATAGCAGTTCCAGTTTCTGAACGTGCGGCGACAACTTTATCAAGACCAGCAAACGCACCACCACAGATAAACAAGATTTTAGAAGTATCGACTTGTAAAAACTCTTGCTGTGGATGTTTACGGCCTCCTTGAGGTGGTATTGATGCAACCGTACCTTCAATTAATTTTAGTAGCGCTTGTTGAACACCTTCACCAGAAACATCACGTGTTATAGATGGATTATCCGCTTTACGCGAAATCTTATCTATCTCATCGATATAAACGATACCACGTTGTGCTTTTTCTACATCGTAGTCGCATTTTTGTAGTAACTTTTGAATGATATTTTCTACATCTTCACCAACATAACCGGCTTCAGTTAATGTTGTTGCATCTGCCATAGTGAATGGAACATCTAAAAGACGAGCTAACGTTTCTGCCAATAATGTTTTACCACTACCAGTAGGCCCTATAAGCAAAATATTACTTTTACCTAACTCAACTTCCATATCAGCATTCATATTCTTTAGACGTTTATAGTGGTTATAAACGGCTACTGAAAGTACCTTTTTGGCATGCTTTTGGCCAATCACGTAATCATCTAGATGATCACGAATATCCATTGGTGTGGGTAGAGAAGACGAATCACGCTTTGGAGAAATTTCTTTTATCTCTTCACGAATAATATCGTTGCATAGATCTACACATTCATCACACACATAAACAGAAGGTCCAGCAATTAGTTTTCTAACTTCATGCTGACTCTTACCGCAAAATGAACAATACAGTAATTTATTGTCGTTATCTGTCGGTTCTGACATAACGTCACCTCACTTTGCTAAATGACTGCCTACATTAGAGGCAGCTTAATCAATATAATATTGTATCGGTTAAAAGCTTAACTTATTTAGCTTATCTATTGGTTAAAATAGAATCTACTAAACCATACTCAACGGCCATTTCTGCAGTTAAGAAGTTATCACGGTCTGTATCAACACATAATTTCTCATATGGTTGGCCCGTATGTTCTGCCATTAATCGATTTAATTTTTCTTTAATAGATAGAATTTCTTTGGCATGTATTTCAAAATCAGATGCTTGCCCTTGAAATCCGCCTAACGGTTGATGGATCATCACGCGTGAATTTGGTAAACATTGACGTTTGCCTTTTGTTCCACCTGATAATAAAAATGCACCCATGCTAGCAGCTTGTCCCATACATACCGTTGCTATGTCTGGCTTTATAAAATTCATAGTGTCGTAAATCGACATACCCGCAGTGACTGAACCACCTGGTGAATTAATATAAATAGAAATATCTTTTTCAGGGTTTTCTGATTCTAAGAATAATAATTGAGCACAAATCAAATTAGCCATGTGGTCTTCAACTTGACCAGTTAAAAAGATCACTCGTTCTTTTAAAAGACGTGAAAAAATATCGTAAGAACGCTCACCTTTTGCTGTTTGCTCAACAACCATAGGTACTAGCGCATTTAATAAGTCAGTGTTTATTCCACCCGCCACATTATTTGTGTGGTTAATCATATTATTTTCCTTAAAAACAAAAATGGCTCGATAATATATATCGAGCCATTAAAACCTGTCTTCAACCCCTAAGTCAATTGGGATTTTGCATTAAGCAGCTTGAGGGTTCATTAATTCATCAAAGCTTAATGTTTTATCTGTTACTTTCGCTTTTTCAAGGATCAATTCAATTGCTTGATCTTCAGTTGCTAAGTTACGGATATTCTCAAGTAATTGCTCATTATTGTAATAATGTTCAATAACTTCTGCTGGATCTTCGTATGCAGAAGCTTGAGTTTCAATAATTTCTTTAACTTTCGCATCGTCAGCTTTAATTTCATTAGTACGAATAAATTCGCCTAATAACAATCCAGTGCGAACACGATCTTTAGCTTGTTGTTCAAACAATTCAGCTGGAAGCTCTGGCATGTTAGCTGCGTCAACTTGACCGCCAAAACGTTGCATAGCTTGTTGACGAAGGTTAGTCACTTCTTGATCTACTAGCGCTTTAGGAACTTCTAGCTCGTTCGCTTCTAATAAACCTTTAATCACTTGCTCTTTAACTTTAGCTTTTAATTGCTGACCAAGTTCACGAGACATGTTGTTTTTAACTTCAGTTTTAAGTGCATCAACACCGCCTTCTGAAATTCCAAATTTAACTACGAATTCGTCGTTTAATTCAGGTAACTCTTGAACTTCAACTTTATTGATAGTGATTTCAAATTCAGCTTCTTTGCCTTTTAACGCTTCTGAATGATAATCAGCTGGGAAAGAAACATTGATAGTGAATGATTTCTTCGCTGCTTTTTTACCAATAAGACCGTCTTCAAAACCAGGGATCATACGACCAGCACCAAGTTCTAAATCGAAACCTTCAGCTTTTCCGCCTTCAAATAATTCGCCATCGATTTTACCAACAAAATCAATGTTTACACGATGACCTTCTTTAGCTTGAACTTTCTTTTCAGTCCAAGTGGCTTGTTGCTTACGCAACGTTTCCATCATGTTTTCTAAATCTTTATCTGTTACTTCAGCAACTGGGCGTTCTACTTTAATATCTTCGATATTATTAACAGAAACTTCTGGGAATGTTTCAAACGTAGCTGTGAATACTAAATCTTGACCACGAGCAATTGTTTTAGGTTCAAAGAAAGGCGCGCCCGCTGGGTTTACTTTTTCTTGAATAATTGCCTGAATATAATTCTGTTGCATCTCTTCTTGAGCAACTTCAGAAAATACTGACTGACCAAAACGTTTTTCGATCACAGATGCTGGAACTTTACCTTTACGGAAGCCATCGATTCGAGTTGTTTTACTTACTTCACGTAAACGTTTTTTTACTGACTCTTCAATTTTGTCTGAAGGAACTGTAATTGTAATACGACGTTCTAAACCTTGAGTCGTTTCTAAAGAAACCTGCATTTTATACCTCAATTAATTAACTAATGGCCTGTCTTAAAAGATACCTATGGTATTTATTTATTTTTAACGGCTCAATTCATGTTCTTAAAATAACGGCGCATTATAGCCATGTCTTTTTAAATCGTCCATGTTAAACCACTAATTTTGGTTCAATTAATAGGCAAACAAACGAAATATAAGGATATTTATAAGAATTGAATGATAAATGGGGAGTATTTCTGAATTTTTTAAGATGGTCGGTGTTGCAGGATTCGAACCTGCGACCCCTTCGACCCAAACGAAGTGCGCTACCAAGCTGCGCTAAACACCGACTATACTTAAAAAAATGGTGCGGAAGGAGAGACTTGAACTCTCACACCTTGCGATACTGGAACCTAAATCCAGCGCGTCTACCAATTCCGCCACTTCCGCAGAAAAGAGTGGGGTGACTGATGGGACTTGAACCCACGACAACCGGAATCACAATCCGGGGCTCTACCAACTGAGCTACAATCACCACTATAAAACTGTTACACGAGGTATGGCGCACCCGGTAGGATTCGAACCTACGACCGACGCCTTAGAAGGGCGTTGCTCTATCCAGCTGAGCTACGGGCGCATAACCTACGGGCATATATCAAAGTTATCAAAATGGTCGGTGTTGCAGGATTCGAACCTGCGACCCCTTCGACCCAAACGAAGTGCGCTACCAAGCTGCGCTAAACACCGACTTTGAATCTTTGAGAACTTACTGCCTCGCGACAGGGCGGCATATTACGGACATCCCCATTTGCAGTCAAACCTTTTTTTAAAGATTTTATTCAACTGCTGCTTTTTACAGCAAAAGAATATAAAACAAACAGAGTTTGTATTTTTGTTAATCATAAATTAGATAATTCAGATATTAACGTTAGATTTTATTTGCTTGGCTATAAAAAGGCCATGCGTATATTAATTAAAAAAGATACAATTACCCTACTCCCGGTTATCTATTATGAGTTATTTATGACGGCAAAATTAATTGATGGTAAAGCCATCGCACAAACAGTGAGAGATAAAGTACGAACAGGTGTTAATGCACGCGTACAAGCAGGCAGACGAGCCCCTGGTCTCGCTGTTGTATTAGTAGGACAAGATCCTGCCTCTCAGGTATATGTAGGAAATAAGAAAAAAGCCTGCGATGAAGTCGGTTTTGTATCACGCTCTTATGATTTGCCAGACACTACATCTGAACAAGAGTTAATTACACTTATAGATGAGTTAAATAACGATAATGAAATAGACGGTATATTGGTACAGTTGCCGTTACCTCACGGATTAAATGCAGAAACCATTCTAGAGCGTATTCACCCGCATAAAGACGTAGACGGTTTCCACCCATATAATATTGGCAGACTTGCACAAAGAATGCCTGCATTACGCCCTTGCACGCCTAAAGGTATCATGACCTTATTGGATTACACTCAATTAAATTTAAAAGGCATGCACGCCGTTGTTGTAGGTGCTTCAAATATAGTTGGTCGACCTATGTCATTAGAATTGTTATTGGCCGGTTGTACTACAACGGTATGCCATAAGTTCACTAAAGACTTAGAGCAACAAGTAAAACGTGCAGACATTCTTGTCGTTGCCGTTGGTAAACCAGAATTTATCCCAGGCAATTGGATTAAAGAGAATGCGATTGTTATTGATGTAGGTATCAACCGATTAGATAACGGTAAATTGGTTGGCGATGTTCAATTTGACGTAGCTAAAGAAAATGCTCGTTGGATCACACCGGTACCAGGTGGAGTTGGCCCAATGACCGTAGCATCACTGGTTGAAAATACTTTAGAGGCTTGTGAAAAATTCCACAGTTAATTTAAACTGAATATCCATGATCAAAGCCAGTTTATTTAACTGGCTTTTTTATGTCCTGGCATTAACTCTATAGTTAATGCCAGGACAGTTAGTGTCCGGCACAAAAAAGGCTGTTATTAAACAGCCTTATAGATTTCGTAACTTACTATTAGGTTACTCGTCGTTATGTAACTCTAATCCCATTTCTAATGGTAACGATTTAGATTTTTTCGCATTATCTTTACGCGCGGACTCTAAGCTTTCTAAATAAGCTTGATCTATATCGTTAGTAATATAATTACCATCAAATACAGACGTTTCAAAATGAGTTAACGACTCATTATCACCTTTTACTGCAGTAATTAAATCGTCTAATGATTGGAAGATTAATTCATCTGCACCAATCATTTCAGCAATTTCATTTACTTCACGACCATGAGCTATTAATTCATTAACCGATGGCATATCAATACCATATACATTTGGGAATCTAATCTCTGGTGCAGCGGATGCAAAGTACACTTTTTTAGCGCCGGCATCTCTTGCCATTTCAATGATCTGCTCAGAGGTAGTACCGCGAACAACAGAATCATCAACCAATAAAACATTTTTACCTTTAAACTCGACTTCAATGGTATTTAATTTACGGCGAACTGATTTTTTACGCTGTGCTTGACCAGGCATGATGAATGTACGACCAACATAGCGGTTTTTAACAAACCCTTGACGATATGGTAGTTGCAATTCGTTCGCTATTTCTAAAGCGATATCACAGCTCGTTTCAGGAACAGGAATAACCACATCAATGTCCAGATCAGCCCATTCACGTTTGATTTTAAGACCAAGCTGTTCTCCCATACGAACACGAGAACCATAAACTGAAACATCATTTAAAGTTGAGTCTGGACGTGCAAAGTAAACATATTCGAAAATACATGGAACACATTTAGCACCTTCAAAACATTGTTTTGTATGAAGCTCACCTGCTTCAGTGATATAAATGGCTTCACCTGGTGCGACATCTCTAACTAATTTGAAACCGTCGATATCTAAGGCAACACTTTCTGATGCCACCATATATTCAACGCCTTGCTCAGTTTCGCGCTGGCCTAGCACTAAAGGACGAATACCGTTAGGGTCTCTGAATGCTAATAGACCATGACCGATGATCACAGAAACAACAGCATAGGCACCACGAATATGTTTATGAACGCGTTTTACCGCACTAAATACATCATCAGCACTCAATTCCATTAACTTTGATTCACACAACTCGTGAGCTAATACGTTAAGTAATAATTCTGAGTCTGAAGTAGTATTGATATGGCGACGAGCGTCTTTGAATAAGCTTTCTCTTAACTCAGTTGCGTTTGTTAGGTTGCCGTTGTGAGCTAGTGCAATACCAAAAGGAGAGTTAACATAAAAAGGTTGGGCTTCCGCAGAACTAGAGCTACCGGCTGTAGGATAACGTACATGCCCTATTCCCATATTCCCTTGTAAGCGTTGCATATGACGTTCTTGGAATACATCACGTACTAAGCCGTTGGCTTTACGTAATCTAAAACGTCCTTCATCTATAGTGACTATTCCCGCGGCATCCTGACCACGATGCTGTAAAACAGTTAATCCATCATAAATAATTTGATTAACAGGCGATTTACCAACGATACCAACGATACCACACATGATCAGGTCTCCATCAATGTTGTGTAGATAGCAAACTGGAGTTTTCTTTTAATAATTCAAAAAACCAGTCGACTATAAATGAAAATTCTGGGATTAAAATAGATGCTTGCCACCACGACGCATCACTAGAAGGTGTCATGGTGTCTAAAAATAATAAGGTTGCGGCAACAATTAATACGCCGCGTAATGCACCAAAAACCATCCCTAACATTTTGTCAGTACCAGACAAACCTGTGTAGTGAACAATCTCGGATAATAAGTGGTTGATAAGTGCACCTAAGACTAAGGTGACTATAAATAAAATAGAAATGGCGGCACCATTTCTAAATAAGTCTTTTTCTATGCCCGTTAAATGGATCGCTAAATCTGCATAAAAGCGGCTGGCAATGAAAAACCCGGCAATCCATACTGCAAGAGACACGGCCTCTTTGATGAATCCACGGGTTAAACTTATCAGCGCAGATATTACAATAACTGCTAAAATAGCGTAATCAATCCAAACCATACTGATTTAAAAACTTATAAAATGGTGGCTAAAATTCGGCGCGAATTCTAACAGACTAAGTAGAAACTGCCTACTAATTTATCGGATCAAATTGAGTGATTTTACCATCTAATCCAGTTAACTCTTTTAACGTCAATTGTGCTTTTTCTAAATTTTTACGTTCTAACTCTGGCCCAACAAAGACTTTGGACAGTACACCTGCCTTTGTTTCTACTGGTTTAATAAACACTTTAAAACCAGCATCGGTTAAGCGTTTTTTCAGTGCATCAACATTTTCTTTATGTTTAAAACTACCTAACTGTAATATCCAAGCATTTTTTTCAAAATCAGCCTGTACCGGCTTAACAACTTTTTCTGGCTTGATATTGTCCATTTTGGTTAAAACAGTTTTCACGTCTTTTGTTTTATCTTCATTCGCCACAGTCGAAGCTTTATCGGACTCAGTTTTAACTTGAGCAACAGGCTCTTGTTTGTTTACTTCGACCTTATCATCTTCAACCTCAGTCGAATCATCATCTGCTTTAAGTTCAACCACTTTAGGTGCTTTTTTTATTGCATTTAACACTTCTTCGGTAGGAAACTCGGTCACTATCGGGGAGGCTTCTACTTGAGGTCGTACGGGGATTTTTTTAAATTCTTCTTTTGTTTGTTCTTTTTTCCCGTCTAATAAATCCGGTAAAAAAACAATCCCTGCTATTAATACTAATAACATACCTACAACACGTTGTTTAATAAGGTCAGTCATTTTAATTCTCCACCTGATTTAAAATATCGGCGACAGTGTAAAACGATCCGAAGCCAAGTAAAAGACTATCTTTATTTTGATTTGCACAGGCGCTTTGCCAAGCTTGTTTGATTGTTGGTAAAACCGTGACATTGGTTTGCCCCAGACTGGATAACGTTTCTGCAATATACTCTTTACTGGCAGCTCGTCCATTACCTTCTAAGTCGCCAACATACCACTCGTCAACAACGTCTGTCATTAATTGTAAAGTTTCTTTTATGTCTTTATCTTTCATCATGGCGATAACCGCACAGACACTTGATACTGATTTTAATTTACTGTCATTTAACAACATGGAACGCAAATAGTTAACCGCATGTGCATTATGTGCTACATCGACCATAGTTAACGGCTGCATTGACACTATTTGCATACGACCGGGTAATGAAAGCTGCATTAACGTTTGTTCAATCAAAGTTTGTTCTAACTGAATATCAAGTTTTATTAGAGTAACCAAAGAGGTAGAAATATTTTGTTTTGGGATCAATATATTCGGTAAGTCATTAAAACAAATGTCCCCATAAGAAAAATTCCATTTATCCGACTTTTGTTCAAATAAATAATCTTGGCCGAATTGAATAAACTCTGAGACCTGATGGACTTTGCCTTGCTCAATGATTGAATCAATTTTAGCGGGTTCACCAACAATTGCAGGTTTACCTTGATTAAAGATACCCGCTTTTTCGAAACCAATTTTTTCTATGGTATCCCCTAACCAATCAATATGATCTAATCCAATTGAGGTAATGACCGACACATCATGGTTAAGTATATTAGTCGCGTCTAAACGCCCTCCTAATCCCACTTCAACTAAAACATAATCAAGCTGTTTACTTTGTAATAATTTAAAACCCGCTAACGTTCCAAACTCAAAATAACTTAATCCAGTGCCTTGACGATGATGCTCTATAAAAGAAAAGGCATCGATTAAATCTTGATCGGACGCTGACTCACCATTAATACGAACACGCTCATTATATTCAAACATATGAGGAGAGCTGTATACACCAACCGTTTTACCTAAAGCTAACAAATATTGCTCTATAAAGCGGATAGTTGTGCCCTTGCCATTCGTACCGGCGACTAATACAACTTTTTTTGCTTGTAAGTCTCTGACCTTAGCATTGTCCGCTACTGTTAATACGCGTTCTAGACCAAGGTCAATTTCTTTTGTGTGCTGGGATTCTAAATAAAAAAGCCAATCTGGAAGAGATTGGCTTTTAAAGATAATTTGTTCTGACATTATGCCGTTCTGTGTTCTTTTTCCAATGACGGTAGTTTACACATTTTTGCAAATAAACGTGCAACTGTATTTCGCATTTCTCGACGATCGACAATCATATCTATTGCACCATGTTCAATTAAGAACTCACTACGTTGGAAACCTTCCGGTAATTTTTCACGTACTGTCTGTTCAATAACACGAGGGCCAGCAAAACCAATTAGTGCTTTAGGCTCACCAATGTTGATATCACCTAACATAGCTAAACTAGCTGACACACCACCCATTGTAGGGTCGGTTAATACGGAAATAAAAGGTATACCCTTTTCGCTTAACTTAGCTAAGGCCGCACTGGTCTTTGCCATTTGCATTAAAGAGAATAGTGCTTCTTGCATTCTGGCACCGCCTGATGCAGAAAAACAAATGAATGGTATATTTTCATTAATACAAACATTAACCGCTTGTACAAATTTTTCACCAACGACAGTGGCCATTGAACCACCCATAAAAGAAAATTCAAATGCAGCTGCAACACAAGGAACACCTTTAACGCGACCTTTCATTACTATCATTGCATCTTTTTCATTGGTTTGTTTTTGTGCCGCAACGATTCTATCTTTATATCGTTTTGTATCTTTAAACTTCAACACATCTTGAGGTTCTAAATCGGCAGCAATCTCTACTTTTTCGCCTGTATCTAAGAACAATTCAAGACGTTTACGACCAGATAGACGCATATGGTGATCGCACTTAGGACATACACCTTGCTCTTTTTCTAAGTCATTTTTATACAAAATTGATGCACAACTGGTGCATTTAGTCCAAACGCCTTCAGGAATATTACGTTTAGTTGATGTATTTGTTTTTGGAAGAATTCTTTCTATCCAACTCATGTCGTCACTACCCTAAATAAAAATCAAAACCGCTTAGTAATTTAAAATTGTACTAAGCAACAAAATTGCCGCTATTAAAACACAATGTAAGACTAAAGAACTCAATAAACTGGTCTTATTAGTCAGATATTAAATTCATTCTGGAATAAATAATGGACCAGGATTATGTTTTGGTAAATCAAATTCTTCTGGATAATCAACTTGAATGAGATATAAACCATTAGGTTTGGCCGTTTCCGCCGCTTGCGTTCTGTCTTTTAATGCTAACACTTCTGCGATCCACTCAACCGGCTTTTCGCCTTTGCCTACCGCAATTAGACTTCCGGCTATGTTACGAACCATATGATGAACAAACGCATTTGCTTTAATATCAATTACAACAAACTGATTAAACCGTTTTACATTAATAAAATGTATACATCTATTGGGTGAATTTGATTGGCATTGGGCGGCACGGAAAGAACTGAAATCATTTTCACCTAACAAAGACTGTGCAGCTAAATGCATTTTATCTACATCAAGGGGACTATAATAATGACTCAGGCCGGCATTTAATATTGCTGGTCGTAATTGAGAGTTGGTAATGATGTATCGATATCGACGTGCTGTAGCAGAAAAGCGAGCGTGAAAGTCCTCAGGAACTTGTTTAACCCAAGTCACGGCGATAGAGTCGGGTAAATTGGCATTCACCCCCATAGTCCAACCACGATCGGTTCGAACCGCTTCAGTTTCAAAATGAACTACTTGACCAGTACCATGCACCCCAGCGTCTGTGCGTCCTGCACAGAATACGCTAACGGGATGATTGGCAATTTTAGACAGAGCTTTTTCAAGCTCTTCCTGAACTGAATTTACTTCTTTTTGACGTTGCCAGCCAAAATACTGGGCTCCGTCGTATTCGACACCTAGCGCTAATCGCATAAAACTAATCTATTATTTTTTCAATAATCGTCGATTATAAAAAACTAACTGCATTAAACAAAGCTTTATTCTTTACCTAACTCTTTTAAAAGTTCTTGAGCTTCTGCTTTTGCTTCATCGTTATCGCCATTCATAACATCTTTAATCGCGGCAAGTGCGCTTTCTTCGTCATCCATGTCAATGTAAGTTCTAATGATGTCTAATTTAGATCCGTAACCTCCAGAGTCTTGATCAACATCCACCGAACCTCTAGTTTCAGTTAACTCATCAAATTCACCTAAACCAACATCAATATCTAAATCTTCAGGGATAACTTCATCTTCAGTGTCATCAAGTTCATCCATTAAGGTGTCAACGTTTACGTAATCCTTATCAAGATCAACGTCGGCTAAATCATTTTCAGATAGTTCTACACTATGACTTTCAGTCTGTGAAATTGACTCTTTGTCAGTATCTTCAACGAACTCTGCTTCTTCAGCAGCTTGTTCATCGGCCTCTGGTTCTGATAATTCAGATAATAACTGATCGAAATCAGCATGTTCCAATTCATCAATATCTAACTCTTCAGCGCTTAAACTTTCATCTTCTTGTTGGGCCAATTCTGACTCAATAACGTCTTCTTTTACGTCTGGCTCTGAATCACCTTCCGAAACTTGTTCGTCAGTTAATAAGTCATTTATATCCGTTTCATCAAAACTGCTATTGATTAATTCATCATCACTTAAAATCTGCTCTGAGGACTCATCAGAATCAGTAACCAACGAACTAATGTCAATATCAGCTAATTCGTCATCATCGGCACTATTTATTCCAACACTTAAATCGTCCCCTAAATCATCAATCGTAACGTCATCTAGATTGTCGGTAACAATGCTATCTTCGTCTGGTTCTAATGAAGTATCATCCAACACTAGATCTGGATATACATCTAACATTGCGCTTTCTTCAACGTCTTGAACTGGAATATCATCTTCTTGTTCAGCTTGTTCTAAGTCAGGAACTATCGTTTCTGCACTTTCCAATTCAGCATCAAGTTCATCGCCTAGATCATCGATTGAAATCTCATCGGTTTCTACATCTGTTGACTCGTCTGACGCTTCTAAGTCCAAATCAGGTAGTTCAGTGTCTGAGTCGCTTTCAATCTCACTTTCCTCACCATCATCAAGATCTAATTCAGGGTAAGTGTCTAATTCTAAACTTGCTTCAACATCTTGCTCTGGTAAATCACTTTCTGATTCAGATTCATTCAAATCAACTGCATCTGATTCAACAACTTCCTCATCTACATTAAGGCTTTCAGCTTCATCTGTTGATTCAACTTCTTCTGTTGATTCAGCTTCTTCTGTTGATACAGCTTCATCTGTTAATTCAGCTTCTTCTGTTGAATCAGCGTCTTCTGTTGATTCAGCTTCTTCTGTTGATTCAGCGTCTTCTGTTGATTCAGCGTCTTCTGTTGATTCAGCGTCTTCTGTAGATTCAGCGTCTTCTGCAGATTCAGCGTCTTCTCTAGATTCAGCGTCTTCTGTAGATTCAACTTCTTCTGTAGATTCAGCGTCTTCTGTAGATACAGCGTCTTCTGTAGATTCAGCGTCTTCTGTAGATTCAGCGTCTTCTGTTGATTCAGCTTGTTCTGTTGATTCAGCGTCTTCTTTAGATTCAGCTTGTTCTGTTGATTCAGCTTGTTCTGTTGATTCAGCTTGTTCTGTTGATTCAGCGCCTTCTGTTGATTCAACTTCTGACGTTAAAGCTGACTCTTCAGTTAACACTTCTTCCTCAACATCTAGTCCATCAGCAATATCAAAGTCATCAATTGCATCATCAACATCTTCATCCGCAATGTTCGAATCTAATGAGTCTTCACCTTCGGAGCTTGAGTCAGCTAGATTATCAATATCGAGTTCATCTGAGGCAATGTCGAGCTCATCCGGTTCATTATCATCAGCATTACTATTTTCTAATAAATCGTCGATATCAAATTCATCTGGTTGAGAATCATCATCAGCACCATTCTCTAATACACCGTCAATATCAAAACCGGCAGGCTCTTCTTCGGTATTAACCTTTTCTAACGTTTCAGCGGCATCAACAACTTCATTAGACATGTCTTCTGGTGCTTCAGCATCTAATAAGTCATCGATATCAAAATCAGTTTCGTCGGCAGGTTCAATTTCATCAGCCAACTCTTCCAATGTTTCTTCTAAATTACTGTCAGATGCTTCTGCATCCAATATATCATCGATATTAAAATCATCTTCGGCAACGTCTGGTTGATCAATTTCATCAGCAAGCTCTTCCAGTGTTTCTTCTAGATTTTCTACTGGTGCTTCAGCGTCTAACAAATCATCGATATCAAAGTCATCTTCTGCAACCTCTGAATCGTCCAAACCTTCAGCCAACTCTTCTAAACTTTCTTCTGAGTTTTGCTCCGGTGCTTCTGCTTCCAATAAATCATCAATATCAAAGTCATCGTCGGCATCTGAATCTAACCCTAGATCATCTTCTAATTCATCATCTTCATTAGTATTAATACCGAGTTCATTCATAATAGCGTCAACATCATCAACGCCAGTGTCTAAGATCTCATCTTCATCGATCTCATCACTTTCTTCTTGTTCTAATAACTCTTCGATATCGTCAGCATTGAGGACATTATCGACATCAAAATCGTCTGGATTAGTTGTATCATCAAGATCTGGGATTAAATCTTCAGCAGCGCCTTCATTTAATAAACCGTCAAAGTCATCTTCAGATAAAACATCATCTTCTAAATCTAAACCTTCATCCAATAACACTTCATCGTCATCTGGAGATAATAATCCATCATCAGACAATAAATCATCATCATCAAAAGAGTCCCCCAATAAATCAAGATCATCATCAGAGTCTAATTCAATGGCATCGTCTAACGAATCGCCAAGATCTAAATCAGATAGAGCATCATTTAAATCATCCATCGGATCCGTTAGGAAATCATCACTAGGGCTTGGAGCTTTGCCTGAATTTCCAGTAGAAGAGAAATCTTGATTAAGAATTGATGGGGAATCTAAAAACTCATCTGTATTTGTTTTTGAATCGTTTTTCTTACGTAAGAAATACACAGCGCCGAATAAAACTAACAACGCAGGTACAACTGACAGTATTATCATCCCAAATGTGGTTTTAAAGAATTCAGCAAGTTGATTGTCAAATGATTGGCTTTCTTCTAACTCTCTTGCTTGGGCCATTTCAAGCTGAGCTTGCGTCATACTTAAAATTTTATTTAATTGTTCAGTTAGTAGTTGTCTATGTTCTATCTCAGCGGTTAAGTCTTGTTCTAATAAACCTAATTTATCACCTAACACAGTTAGTTTATCTTGGTTCGTTTGGCTTTCTTGTAAAACAGTTTCTATGGTTTTTACCGATGAACTAAACTTTTCTTGTAAATTATCAAACTTTACAGATTGCTGAACACTGGCTTGTTGAATTTTTTCTGATAACTCTTGTTTTGCCTCAGTTAGATCTTGCTGTTTAGCCCCTTCTATTGGGCTCAATAACATTTCCTGACGACTTTGTGTAAACGTACCATTCATTCTGGCAACCCAAAGTTCATCATCTGCGTCGGCTCTGCGTTTGGCGTAAACAGGATCGATGGCTTTTACTTCGGCGTGACTAGGGATATCAATAAACGCACCATCATACAGTCCGTTTAAATTATCAAATTCAAATGCGTTAGGGTTTTTCTTTAAGATGGCGATCATTACTTGGTGGACAGTAACGTCATTTCTAAAGCGGAACTTATTGCCTAACTTCCACATGGTGTCTTGTTTGGAGATAGGGCCGTATTGAACCCCCTTTGCTCCATAATCAACCCCTTTAGGGCCTCTCAACTTGGAATCAGACTTAGCAAAAGTTTGACCAGCAAAAATACTAGTAACTATAAGAACAATAAGGATTTTAAGGCTTAATCGCATTAACTAATTTCCAAAATATTTTACAAAAAGAGTAGAAAAGTCATTAAGGACAATCATTGCCCTCAATAAATCAAAATACAAGTAAATTTAAACACTATTACAATTTCAAAGCAAAGCACATACCAGTTTTAACCAAAAAACACGGTAAATACGATAAGGAACGGGAAAAACTTTACTTCGCATATTATATCGACCAAAAAAAAAGCCTCTTTAGTTTTATTAAAGAGGCATTCTTAACTTGCAGAACTAATTATAGATAATCAGCGATTAACACCTCTGCAATTTGGATGCTATTTGTTGCTGCACCTTTACGAATATTGTCAGCCACAACCCATAGATTAATACCATTGGCATGTGAAATATCTTCACGAACTCGGCCAACAAAAGTACTGTCTTGGCCACTGCCATGAGTAACTTGAGTTGGGTAATCTGTGCTATCTGGCATTAATGTTACACCTGGAGCTTGTTCTAGAACATTCTTCACATCATCTGCTGAAACTGGTTGACGTAGCTCTAGGTGAATAGCTTCGGCATGTCCATAAAACACCGGTACTCGGACCGCTGTAGGATTCACACCAATTGACTCATCACCCAAAATCTTATGCGTTTCCCACACCATTTTCATTTCTTCTTTGGTGTAACCATTATCTTGGAAAACATCAATTTGTGGAATAACGTTAAACGCCATTTGCATTGGGAACACTTTAGACTCAACAGGACGACCATTCATTAATTGTGCAGTTTGACCTACCAATTCATCCACCGCTGATTTACCAGCACCACTTACCGACTGATAAGTACACACGTTTATACGGTCTATACCATATGCATCATGGATTGGTTTTAACGCGACTAACATTTGGATAGTTGAGCAGTTAGGATTGGCGATAATGTTTCTATTTCTATAATCAGCCACGGCATGAGGATTTACTTCAGGGATCACTAATGGAATATCAGGTTCGTATCTGAAGTGTGATGTATTGTCGATAACAACACAGCCAGCTTCTGCAGCTACCGGAGCGTATTTTGCCGATACATCTCCACCAGCAGAGAACAATCCAATTTGAGCTGTGCTCCAATCAAATTCATCAACATTTAATACTTCAACGTCCTGCCCCTTGAATTTAATTGTCGACCCAGCTGAACGTGAACTCGCTAAAGGAAATAACTCCCCTACTGGGAAATTTCTTTGTTCTAAAATTTCGATTAGGTTTTGACCAACTAGGCCTGTGGCACCTAATATTGCGACATTATATTTTTGTTCTGACATTTTAATACTCTGTTGTTGATGTTTATAAACTGGCTTATAAACAATTATTTTAATTGGTTAGTGCTTTTACACTAAAACTACCGTCTAGACGTCTAAATATCAAACCCTATTTTCAAAAAATTTAATCCTTTTTCATTATTAGTTATACGTTCTAATTTCAAAGAAGACCATTCTCGTCTAATTGGATAATTTTTGCGTAACCAGTCGAAGCCATTTTTAGCTAATAAGTTCCTAAACAAAGCATCATCTCGCCTTGGATCGTACACCAAATGAATCGCTGCCTTTAACTGAGTTTCGCTTTGATATTCATTGTTTAACACTAGATTAGTAACACTAGGAACTGGCAGTAATTTATCTAACCGTTTAACGATAGGAAGATTTAGGTGCTGGCAAACAGATTGATATAACATTTCTGTGCCTCGAGCTTTGCCTTCTAAGCTGTAACCCGCTATATGTGCACTCGCTATATCCGTATATTCGATCAGCTCTAATAGTGGAGTTGGTTCATTCTCCCAAACATCTAATACCAGCTTTATCGGTAATTCATTTTGTTTTTCTCTTCGAATCGCTTCGGCTAACAATGCTTGGTTATCGATGACTTCACCACGGCTGGCATTAATCAAACACACATCTTGTTTTAACAAATGAATATTTTCTTCATTTAATAAGTGAAAGGTAGGATTCTTACCTGTTGATGTTAATGGTGTGTGGAATGTAACAATATCGGCGTGAGTTAAGGCATATTCTAAATCGACAAAGTCCTCTTCTGTTTGGTCACGCTCTGGATCACACAATAAAAGGTTAATGCCTAAAGCCATTAACTTATTTTGTAATGCCTTACCTATATTCCCCACACCGATTATTGAGACCGTTTTATCTAATAAATTAAAGTTATACTTTTCAGATAATACATATAAAGATGAAATAACATATTCCGCAACGGATATAGCATTGCAACCAGGGGCCGAAGTAAAAGTAATGCCTTTTTGTTGTAATAACGTTTTATCAATATGGTCTTCACCTATCGTGGCAGTCCCCACAAAAGACAAGTTCTTCGCTTGGTTTAATAGCTGGGAGTTAACTTTGGTAATAGAACGAACGAGTAGGATGTCTGCTACACTCACTTGCTCAGCTGTTAACTCACGCCCTGCAAATCGGGTAATATTACCGAGTTCAGCAAAAAAGTCTTCGGCGTATGGGATGTTTTCATCAATAAATATGTTCATTAATCAGCACTTTAAAATTGTATAAAAAAACCTGAAACATCATACGATATTTCAGGTTTTTAAGAACCCAATAAATTCTACTATTTAAGAATTAACATTTAGATTTTTTTGAATACTAACGTCGCGTTAGTACCACCAAAACCAAAGCTATTAGACATAGCCGTAGTGATTTCAGCATCGGTAGCAGTGGTGATAATGTTTAACCCTTCCGCTTTTTCATCAAGCGTAGAAACATTAATAGACGGAGCAACAAATTTATTTTCCATCATCAACAAACTATATATAGCTTCGTGAACACCAGCAGCTCCTAGAGCATGACCTGTCATTGCTTTAGTTGCACTGATCATTGGAGAGTTGCCACCAAATACATTTTGTATAGCGCCCAACTCTTTAACGTCGCCAACTGGAGTACTAGTACCGTGCGTATTTAAATAATCAATTGAACCGTCAACCGTTTCAAGTGCCATTCTCATACAACGCTCTGCGCCTTCTCCAGACGGAGCAACCATATCAAAACCATCAGACGTTGCACCGTAACCTACGATTTCAGCGTATATTTTTGCACCACGAGCTACAGCATGCTCATACTCTTCAACCACAACCATACCGCCGCCGCCAGAGATAACAAATCCATCACGGTCCGCATCATAAGTACGAGAAGCCAATTCTGGCGTATCGTTATATTTAGTTGATAATGCGCCCATCGCATCAAACATACCAGCTAGTGTCCAATCAACTTCTTCACCGCCACCGGCAAACACAATATCTTGTTTACCCAATTGTATTTGTTCAAGTGCTGCACCAATACAATGTGCTGATGTTGCACAGGCTGAACTGATTGAGTAGTTAATACCTTTGATTTTAAAAGGTGTTGCTAATGTAGCTGAACAAGTACTGCTCATAGTACGAGGTACTTGA
Source organism: Psychrosphaera sp. F3M07 (assembly GCF_018860345.1). Taxonomy (GTDB): domain Bacteria; phylum Pseudomonadota; class Gammaproteobacteria; order Enterobacterales; family Alteromonadaceae; genus Psychrosphaera; species Psychrosphaera aquimarina. The sequence goes on from NZ_JAHKPJ010000012.1 coordinate 82,543, forward strand.
TAAGGACCTACACGTTTTACGCCTTTCTCACGTAAAATATCACAAGCTATGATTTGGTTTTTTGAAGATGCACCACCAGAACCCGCTAATAAACCTGTACGAGGATTAGACACTTGTTCGTCAGTAAGACCAGCATCATCGATTGCTTCTTGCATAGCAATATAAGCATAAGCTGAAGCTTCACCCATAAAGCGCATGGTTTTACGGTCAATAATCGCAGTCACATCCAAATCTATATCACCACAAACCTGTGAACGTAAATTATATTCTTTAAACTGCTCAGATGCACTGATACCCGATTTACCAGTTTTTAAACTTTCTAATACTTCTGCTTTATTGTTACCAATACTTGAAACAATACCTAAACCAGTAATTACTGCTCTTTTCATTCTCAATTCCTAATTTATATCCAAAGGACACTAATAATTTTGCCGTATTCTACCTGTATTTTTATACTAACTGGTCTAATTTCAGCGAACAAGTGTTAGCTGAGAATTATTTACCTTTATCATGTTAGTATTTAAATGTGTAAAATAGATTACGTTTCAGCCGCCAAAGCATTAATATGTATGCTCTACATGGCACTTCCTAGAAAAATTTAACAGTGTATTAAACCTTAAAATGAATGCAGAATTATTTCACAGCGCACCAATCAAACTCGCTAATAACAAAAATAAAATCGCTGTTATAGGAGGAGGGATTTCGTCTGCCTGTTTAATTTTTCAATTGTTTCAACAAAACCCAAATCTAGAAATAACCTTATATTGTTGTGATGACGAATTAGGTTCTAGAGGATCAGGAAACCAACAAGGTGCTATTTACCCTTTATTGCAAGGTGGCCAATTTTCAGTTTTGGCTGAGTTATATTCTGAATGTTACACCTACGCCGTTAATTTCTATAAACAAGCAGACCAAACAGGCATAAACTTCCCACATCAATGGTGTGGTGTATTACAACAAGCATTTACCCCTGAATTAGTTGAGAGGTTGAAACAAATAGCCAATGAGTGGCCCTTGTTAGGTCAGTATATTTCGTCTGAAAAATCATCTGAAATTGCTAATTTATCCTTACCATATGCCAGTTTATTTTTTAAAGATGGCGGCTGGCTTGCACCAAAGCAATTCTGTCAAAACACCATAAGTTACTTAATTAGTAATTTTAATCTGACGGTTTTTACTAATACCCACATAACTAAACTGCATCAAACAAGTCAACAAAAGTGGCAATTAGAAAACAATCAAAAAACGTTAACCGACATATTCGATCAAGTTGTTATCTGTACAGGCCATTTATCATCTCAGTATGAGCAAACCAAACAGTACGATATAATCCCTATTCGTGGTCAAGTCTCACACCTTAACCATTCAACCAAAGTCGCCCCGTTATCCACAGTCCTTTGCCATAATGGTTATATGACCCCTGCGACTGAAGCACTCCAGTGTTTTGGAGCCACTTTTGATCGAGGTGTTGACGATGAAGTTTCCACAGCTAAGGACAACATAAGAAATTTACAACAATTACAAGATGTATATTTAGAGCAAGACTGGGCAACTCAATTAACTGAAAACGACATAACCGGAGAGAATGCTGCGATTCGTGCTACTAGCCAAGATCATCACCCTATTGTTGGTGAAGTTATGAGTGATCATTGGGTTGATAGTAATGTTGACCAAAACAATGGGCTGTTAAAACGATTAGATAAGTTAAAGTTGGAAACCTACCCAAATTCCGATCATTATGGTTTGTATATTATGACAGGATTAGGCGCACGTGGATTAACAACCGCACCATTAATGGCAAAACATTTAACCGCTATAATGCTAAATACTGAAAGTCCGTTATCACCAAGATTAATTAAGTCTGTTTCCCCAATGCGGTTTCAGGTAAGAGAACTAAAGCGAAATAAATCGATAAAAAACAAAGTTAAACCTTAATGATTAAGGTTTAACCATTTCAACCACAACGCGTCTGTTTGCTTGACGACCTAATTCAGTTTGATTTGACGCAACATGACGTTTTTCACCAAAACCTTCAATGGTAATTTTACTTTCATCAATGCCTGCGTCTACAAACATTTGTTTGATTTGTTCACCACGCTGAATCGAGACTTGTAAATTTTTCCAACGTCCGCCCCAAGAGTCACTATACGCTTTAACGGTGATCCCTTCGATTGCATTATCGTGTTTTAAATATTCTCTAACTTGATCTAATTTTGCTTTAGAGGGCTTATCTAACTCTGCCCCACCAAACTCAAAGTTTAGATCTAATTGCGCTATATCCGTAAAGTTGTATTGCAATAAGTTATCCATGCAATTTAAAAACTTAAAATAACTGTCAGTAAAGTTTGTCGCTGAAAGTGCAACCGCGACTCTGTCATGTTTATTGTGCCAGTCTGTATAATAAAGCGTTGGGAAAAAACCTTTCTCTAATTCAGTTAACATTACCCAAGCCGACTTCTCATCCACTTCACCATTGAACTGCTTACGCCATTGCATACTCGTAATCGGTTTGGAAGCAACCCCTGGACGCCAACGAGGTGGTACAGATTCGATATTGGCTAAGCTATAGTCTGCAGGTAAACGCATCATATCCAATTCAAATTCCAGATTAGCAATTTTGCCGGCTTCACTTTTAAAAATGGCATAACCATAGTTGGGTATCTCGTGAGTTAAATCACATTGTAGCTTTGATTCGGTCGTGATATTCCACTTGGAGTTATTTAACGAACCGGAATAACGTCGATAATCGGCCTGCGCTGAGTACGGCAAAATCTGGCATATCATTGCCACTAGGATAAATAGAAATTTTACTTTATTCATACTCAACTTTATTATTTAGGTTTCACTAATAATGACCACAGACAATCTAACATTCATAGTTCATCTGCATGTTTAATCTATAAAAGGCATGAAAGCGGGTTTTAAGCTGCTTTGGAACCGTTTTATGTGCATAGTCGTATATTTGATTAAGCAATATAAATACCACAACGCATGACAACAAACTGACAATTTAATGGTAATTACCATTTGTCTTGTCTTTTTAGCAAAGTCTTACACATTAAGTGCCAAATTATTAATAATGCCAATGCACAAAAAACTATTGCATGAGATAATATATAAAATTCATAAGAATCTGGTTACTGTTTTGTCTACAAATTCAAGCTCCACAAGTTCCGATGCGACAAACAATGTTGCTAACGTTGAAACTAACGCCAAAGACCCAAACTTACTTTCATCACGATTCCGAGGGTTTTACCCTGTTGTCATTGATGTTGAAACGGCGGGATTTAATGCTAAGACTGACGCTTTATTAGAAATTGCCGCAGTTACATTAAAAATGAATGATGAAGGTGTATTGGAAAAAGATCAAACATTCCACTTTCATGTTGAACCATTTGAAGGCGCGAATATCGAACAAGCCGCAATAGACTTTAATGGTATAGACCCATTTAACCCACTAAGAGGCGCAGTGCCTGAAAGTGAAATGGTAAAAGAAATATGCAAAGCTGTACGTAAAGGCCAAAAAGAAGCCGGTTGTCATCGTTCTGTGATTGTGGCTCATAATGCTGCATTTGATCATGGTTTCTTTATGGCTGCAATAGAACGTGAAAAATACAAACGTGTTCCATTTCATCCTTTTGTGACTTTTGACACCACGTCTTTTGCCGCATTAACTTTAGGCCAAACAGTATTAGCACAAGCTTGTATTCAGGCCGGACTAAGTTTTAATAATAAAGAAGCGCATTCAGCTATTTATGACACAGAAAAAACGGCTGAATTATTCTGTTATATGGTAAACAAATGGAAAGAACTTGGTGGTTGGCCATTAACTCCAACAACTGAAGATTAAATATAGATATTTCACAGCATTTATTAGCGTGTTAATGTATTATTTTGTCAGAACAATAACTATGTTATTCTCTGCCTAAGTAACAAAAGTAATTTTAATTAATAATATCCAAGGTTATATGACAAACAAATCAGATTCTCCAACAACAACTCGTCGCGGTATTTACTTACTTCCTAATTTGTTAACAACTGCCGGTTTATTTTCAGGCTTTTTTGCCGTAGTTTCTTCCATGAATGGAAACTTTGAAGCTGCTGCTGTCGCTATATTTGTCGCTATGATCTTTGACGGCTTAGATGGCCGTGTTGCCAGAATGACCAATACGCAAAGTGAATTTGGTGCTGAATACGACAGTATGGCCGACATAGTTTCATTCGGTGTGGCTCCCGCACTAGTAACGTATAACTTTGCACTAAATAGCTTAGGTAAATTTGGCTGGTTAGCTTCATTTATATTTGTTGCTTGTGCAGCATTAAGACTTGCTCGTTTTAATACACAAATTGGTGTTGCTGACGGCCGTTATTTCCAAGGTCTAGCCTCTCCAGCTGCTGCTGCTGTTATTGCGGCAACGGTATGGACTGCTGTTGGATTTGAAATTGATGGTCACGATTACGGTGTGTATTTAGCAATTATCACAGTGATCACTGGATTATTAATGGTCAGTAATTTCCGTTATAGCTCATTTAAAGAAATTGAATGGCGCGGAAAAGTCCCATTTGTTGCGGTATTAGTGATAGTTCTTGTTTTCACATTTGTCGCAGCTCGCCCTGCTGAGGTGCTATTAGCGGTATTTGGTTTATATGCGCTTTCAGGCCCAATTATTACGATTAAAACGGTTAAGAAATTAAAGTTAGAACACGTTGTTGGTGATGATACTGAAACCGATGCTGATTTTAACGACAAAGATAAAAAAGATTAACATCCAGTTATTCTGTAAAAAAGCCTACCACTGTGTAGGTTTTTTTATGCCTGACTTTTCTAATCCTCTTAATACAGTAACTAATTACCTGTGAAGTTTATGCCTTAATGTACGTCGGATTTCTAATATAGTATTAATACTTGTGAGCTCTAATACTCCTCAAACTAATATATATACTCAAGTTTGAGTAAAGCTCAGTCGGATTATTATACGAGTAAAATTAAAAGAGTTGAGATAATCCAACTTTGATTAGCTGAACTGGTAAGTATTAATTTATAAAAGGTTGTATGTAAAACAATATACCAGCTGAGATAATGCCAGCTACAATATCGTCAATCATAATGCCTGAGCCACCATGAACATGTTTATCTAACCAAGATATTGGCCAAGGCTTGATAATGTCAAAGAAACGAAATAGTACAAAACCTATAAGTACATTTATCCAACTAAAAGGGACCAAGCACATAGTTATAAAGAAACCTGCAAACTCATCCCACACTATAGCTTTATGATCATGAACACCAATATCATCCGCTGCTTTGCCACAAATATATGGACCAACTAAACAAACTAATAATGTGAATAACCAAAACGTCCAATCAGGTGCGTACACAAAACAAAGATAAAATGGAATTGCGGCTACCGTTCCGAATGTACCTGGACTGAAAGGCAATAAGCCACTGCCAAAACCGGTTGCTAAAAGGTGTGTTTTATTACAAAGATTAAAGTTTCTTTCTTGCATAGTCTTTTCTGGTTCACCCTTTTCTGATTTAGGCTCTGACATTAGTTTTCCTCAGACGAAAAGTGCTGATAACCATTTAAGTTTGGTAATGGATATTTTTGACCCGATTTGACTAAACATATTCCACTGTCACCACCTCTAACTTGACCAATACAGGTAAAAGGAACCCCCATGGCTGTGGCATTTTGTTCTAAGTAACCTTTTTGCTCTTCTGGCACAGTAAATAACAGTTCATAATCTTCACCACCAATTAACGCCATCTCTATTGCACTATCTTCATCTAAACTGTCTAAAACCGCTTGTGAAATAGGCAAATTTGCGACATCTATTTCTGCAGACACATTTGATGCGTTCAAAATATGAGATAAGTCTTGAATTAGACCATCAGAAATATCAATGGCAGAAGTGGCAGCATGACGTAATACTTGTCCCGCAGCTAATCTTGCAACGGGATAGTTAAATTTTCTTTGTGCTTGTTCTAAATGTTCTGCTTTAACATTTATTTTATTTAATTTTGACGCGACCGTTAGTGCTGAGTCGCCGAGAGAGCCAGTAACATATATCCAATCACCAGACTTAGCACCACTTCTAATTAATGCTTTATTTTCTGGTACAAAACCTTTCAAACAAACAGTAACCGTTAATGGACCTTGTGTCGTGTCACCGCCAATGATTTGTACATTAAAGTATTCTGCAACCTCAAATAGACCATTAGAGAATTCTTCGACCCACTTCTCATCTGAAGTTGGTAACGTTATCGCAACAGAGGCCCAAGCAGGCTCAGCGCCCATTGCAGCAAAGTCACTTAAATTAACAGCTAAACAACGATGGCCAATAGAACGCGGAGACGCATCTGGGAAGAAGTGAGTATTCTCCACCATAGTATCGGTGGCAACTACAAGAAGCTTGTCTTGCGGTACACGTGTTAGGGCGGCATCATCGCCAACACCTAACACTACATCCTTGCGTTTTGGCCCACGCTCGGAGAAATATTTCCGAATGAGCTCAAACTCTTTCATTCCAATTTCCTACAACACATTTGTTTTTTTGAATTACAGTAACGGTACGCGTAAATCTTTAACCGCTTTATCAAGTACACCATTAACAAAGCGATGGCTATCGTCAGCACCAAACTTTTTAGCAAGTTCAATACCTTCGTTAATAGCTACTTTATATGGAACGTCAACACGATACTTAAGTTCGAATGCTGTTAAACGTAAGATCGCTTTTTCAATTTGATCGACTTCTTCAAAAGGACGTTCGGTATAAGGCATTAAAGCAACGTCAATTTCTTTATAATGCGCAGCAACACCACGGATTAATTCTTGGAAGTATTGAACATCAACTTTAGCTACATCATTGTCCAACAACATTTGTTGTTCAATATCCGTAACGTGATTTTGACTGAGTTGCCATGAGTAAATAGCTTGTACTGCTAATCCTCTGGCTTTTCTTCTTGCTGCAGGTTTCATTAAATGAGCGTCCTAAAGTTGAGCCATTACATTGACCATTTCAAGCGCGCTTAATGCCGCTTCGCCACCTTTGTTACCAGCTTTTGTGCCAGCACGTTCTATGGCTTGCTCAATGCTATCTGTTGTGATCACGCCAAACGCGACTGGAATATCAAATTCCAAAGAAACATTAGCTAAACCTTTATTACATTCGCCAGCGACAAAATCAAAATGTGGTGTACCACCACGAATGACCGCACCAATCGCAATAATTGCATCGTATTTGCCAGACTTAGCTATTTTTTTAGCGGCAACAGGAAGCTCATACGCACCAGGAACATAAACAACCGTAATATCTTCATCAGATACTTCACCGTGACGATCTAACGCATCAAGCGCTCCGTCTAATAAACTGTCCACTATAAAGTGATTAAAACGTGAAACTACAACAGCAAATTTTTTACCTGTAGCACGGAAGTTGCCTTCAATGATGTTCATTCGTAAACCTTTCTATTTTACTTAAAAAATTTTGCGCGATAATAACACAACAAAATCTTTGATGTTAGGGATAAGCTTTTTTATAGCCAATGAATTAAATATTAATCATCAGAAACGCACATTTAATCGTAACTGGTGAGTTATTTTTTTATTCACTTACGTATTCTGTCACTTCTAAGCCAAAACCAGATAATGCATGGTATTTCTTAGGTGAACTTAACAGTCGCATTTTTTTAACGCCTAATTGCGCTAACATTTGTGAACCAACACCAACATTACGTGATGTGCCCGTCCATTTAGCTGGGGCTAAGGTTTCACCTGAGTCTTCAGCTTCAAAGCGTTTCACTATATTAATAAGGTCAGCGGTATCTTCTTGTTTACCTAATAAGACAAACACGCCACCTTCTGCAGCAATTTTTTCAAGTGCACTGTCAATCGCATAACTTCTATTCACTGAACGGTCAGAAGACAAAAGATCACTAAACGTATTCTGTAAATGAACACGAACTAAAGGAGACTCTTGTTGTTCAATATCACCTTTAACCAAAGCAAAATGTACTTGCTCATCAATCGTGTCTTTAAAAGTATATAAATCAAATTCACCAAACTTAGTTGGTAGTTTACATTTAGCGATACGTTCAACTGTAGTTTCGTTTAAATTACGATATTCAATTAAATCGGCGATGGTACCAATTTTTAAATCATGTTTTTCTGCAAAAATCTCTAAATCTGGTCGGCGAGCCATAGAGCCATCTTCGTTCAAGATCTCAACGATAACACCCGCATCTATACGTCCAGCTAAACGAGCCAAATCAACTGCCGCTTCTGTATGACCTGCACGCGTTAATACGCCACCTTTTTTAGCAACCAGTGGGAATATATGTCCAGGCTGCACTATGTCAGACGGTTTTGGGTTTACCGAAACCGCAGCTTGTACTGTACGAGCCCTATCCGCCGCGCTAATCCCAGTAGTAACACCTTCGGCTGCTTCAATCGATACCGTAAAATTTGTGGCAAACTGTGCATTGTTATTATCTACCATTAATGACAAATTAAGCGCTATAGCTCTTTCTTCTGTCATTGGTAAACACACTAATCCACGAGCATGAGTTACCATAAAGTTAATATGTTCAGGCGTTAGCATGTCTGCTGCCATGATCAAATCACCTTCATTTTCCCTATCTTCATCATCCATCAAAATGACCATTTTGCCATGACGGATATCTTCTATTATTTCTTCAGGGGTATTTAATTTCATTTCTTCTACCAGAATCGTTTAAATCTAAAATGAAGGTTCTATTTCAAAAAACCTGACTTTGCTAACAAACCCATAGTGACGCCTTCGTCTGATTTGCTCACCAAACGCTCGACATAACGAGCGATTATATCAACTTCTACATTTACTGCAGCACCTACGGTTAAATTTTCCAAGGTGGTTTGAGCCGACGTATGCGGAACTATGGTTAACTTAAATTGTTGCGCTTCGACTTCATTCACCGTCAAGCTTACGCCGTCTATGGTTATTGAGCCTTTTTTTACTATGTATTTTTTTATGTCATTGGGTAAATCAAACCATAAATCAATGGCACGACCGTTATTGATAACTTTTAATAACTTAGCTACCGTATCAACATGACCACTGACCATATGACCACCAAAACGCGTGGTTGGTAACATGGCTTTCTCAAGATTAACCATCTGACCATTTTTATAATGTGCAAATCCGGTATGTTTAATGGTTTCATTTGAGACATCGGCCACATAACCGTCATTTAGAAGTTCAACAACCGTCAAACAAACACCATTGGTGGCAATACTGTCACCTAACTTAACATCAGATAAATCCAGTTCACCGCTATTTACTGTAACTTGATAATCGCCGCCCTTTTTTACTAAAGAGCTGATCTTGCCTGTCGCTTCAACTATTCCTGTGAACACGGATTATTCCTCAGATTTCTTAAACTTAGAATTGTTAACATAACTTAGGCGCATATCTTGGCCTAACTGAACAAGTTGTTTTAATTGCAAATCAATGACTTGCTCCATGGAACTAAATGGCCCTACAGGCATAACATCCTGCGCGTTTACTCCCATGATTTTAGGTGCGATATAAACCACTAATTGATCAAACAATTGTTGTTCAATTATATAGGCTGCTAACGTCGCCCCCGCTTCTACCCACAAGTTATTGATCTCATTAATACCACACCAATCTAACAAACGTGCAATATCAAACTTGCCTTTTGTCAGATCGTAAGGAATTTGAATATATTTAACATTTGTCCGTTGACTTTCTGGTAATGGGTCAGTGTCGTTTCTAACAATAACAATAGGTGTATTGTCATCAAATAATGCCAGCTTATCTTGCAATCTAGGGTCTAATTCACCACGACTGTCTAAAATTATTTTTATTGGCTGCCTAATTTCAGAAACGACGTCATTCAAAGGATACTGGAAATTGAGCTGTTCCTTACGCACATTTAATTTGGCGTTGTCGGCAATCACTGTTTTAGCAGTTGATAAAATGGCACATGAAGCAGCTCGATACGTTTGAACATCCGCCCTTGCTTGAGCTGAAGTGATCCATTTGCTTTGACCATTACCAAGCGCTGACTTTCCATCTAAAGAAGACGCCATTTTAACGGTTACAAATGGACGTTTACGTTCCATTCTAGATAAAAAACCTGTGTTAATTGCTCTAGCATCATCCTCTAATAACCCAAGTTTGACATCAACACCAGCCTGCATTAACAATAATATGCCTTTGCCCGCGACTAATGGATTTGGGTCTAACATGGCAACGACAACACGTTTGATGTTGGCGTCAATTAAACGATTTGCACAAGGTGGTGTTCGACCAAAATGACTGCATGGTTCTAAGGTTACATAAGCGGTTGCGTCGGTGGTTTGTTCCGGTGTTAAGTTTGCTAATGCGTTAACTTCAGCATGTCCGGAACCCGCTTTTTGATGCCAACCTTCGCCAATAATTTGGTTATCTTTAACAACCACGCAGCCCACATTTGGATTTGGGCTAGTGGAGAATCGGCCACTTTTAGCTAAATTAATAGCTCTAGCCATAAATTGGTGATCTGCTAGAGAAAAGCTCATAGAGTTATCTTAATAATCAAGGTTAAACCTTTTCTTAAACCGCTATCTAATCGAATAGCTTGGATTGAAGTTTGCTAAGTTCATTTTTTTTATCCGCTTGTTGACCGATTTTAGCAATCTCTTCACCAAACTCTTTAATATCTTCAAATGAACGATAAACAGAGGCAAATCTTACATAAGCCACTTTATCCACTTGTACTAAGCCATCCATGATTAAGTTACCAATAAATTCAGAGCTGACTTCTCGCTCGCCAGTCATTCGTATTTCTTTTTTGATGCTCAGTATTAATTGTTCAACTTGTTCTGTGCTGACAGGTCGTTTTTCTAGGGCCCGTAAAATACCAGCACACATTTTATCTTCATTAAATGGTTCACGTTTTCCGTCCCGTTTTACCACTTTAGGCATGACTAACTCCGCCCCTTCAAAGGTAGTAAAACGTTCATTACATAAATTGCACTCTCTACGGCGACGAACTTGTGAACCACCACCAACTAAACGGGAGTCAATTACTTTAGTTTCCGTTGCTGAACAAAATGGACAATGCATAAAAAAACCTACTAGTTATACGAGATGAAGTTGCTTGTTAATATAAATAAAGAAAAGAGTATTTTATATCAATAAAAAAGCCGCGAAAATCGCGGCTTAGTTTAACACAGCTAACAGGCTGTTTTCGAGCAACTATTTATGCTTATGCGTAAACAGGGAATCGAGCACAAAGGTCTTGTACTTTTGCTTTAACAGCTTGAATGTTTGCTTCGTCTTCAATGTTATCTAAAACGTCACAGATTAAGTTTGTTAACTCAACCATTTCAGCTTCTTTCATACCACGACGAGTAACCGCTGGTGTACCTAAACGTAAACCAGAAGTAACAAATGGAGAGCGTGGGTCATTTGGCACAGAGTTTTTATTTACTGTGATAAATGCTTTACCTAATGCCGCGTCTGCATCTTTACCTGTCATGTCTTTAGCAATTAGATCAACTAAGAACAAATGATTATGTGTGCCATTAGAAACGATATCGTAACCACGAGACATCATCACTTCACACATTTTCTTAGCATTTATTACAACTTGCTTTTGGTATTCTTTAAAGTCAGGTTGTAACGCTTCTTTAAACGCCACTGCTTTTGCAGCAATAACGTGACATAAAGGACCACCTTGACCACCTGGAAATACAGCACTGTTTAATTTTTTATAAACGGCTTCATCACCACAACCAGAAATGATTAATCCGCCACGTGGACCGGCTAATGTTTTATGAGTTGTTGTTGTTACAACGTGAGCATGTGGTACTGGATTTGGGTATTCACCTGCAGCAACAAGACCTGCAACGTGAGCCATATCAACAAATAAGTACGCGCCAACTTCATCCGCAATTTTACGGAAACGAGCCCAATCAACAATACCTGAGTATGCAGAGAAACCAGCAATAATCATCGCAGGTTTATGTTCACGAGCTAGTGCTTCAACTTCTTCGTAATCTAATTCACCGGTTTCTTCATTAATGCCGTATTGAACTGCATTGTAGATTTTACCAGAGAAACTTACGTGAGAACCGTGAGTTAAGTGACCACCGTGCGCTAGGCTCATACCTAACACTGTATCGCCAGGATTAACTAATGCTTGGAATACCGCAGAGTTTGCTTGAGAGCCTGAATGGGGTTGAACGTTAGCGTAATCAGAACCAAATAACTGGTTAGCACGATCGATAGCTAATTGTTCAGAAACATCAACATACTCACAACCACCGTAATAACGTTTGCCAGGGTAACCTTCAGCATATTTATTGGTTAATTGTGAACCTTGAGCTTCCATAACACGAGGACTACAGTAGTTCTCAGAAGCGATCAACTCAATGTGATCTTCTTGACGCTTAGTTTCTTGTTGAATAGATTCCCATAATTCTGGGTCAAAATCGGCGATATTCATATCACGAGTTAGCATATCCACACCTCGGCTAATTTAAGTCTCTAACAATGGTTAAAAGTTGAAGTTACAAAACAAAATTTGGCCGTATAATACGCGCAAATTAAAAAAAATAATATAGCCGGAGCATTAGAAATATTTATGATTTAGAACAATTAGATATCAGTCAAAAGGTACGGTTCTAAATTAGCTAATATTAAATTTCCTTAAAACTCATGCAGAATCTTTTGATACTTCTTTGGGTTTATAAAAAAGCGATGTAACTCTGGGGGGGTGATCGTATTCGAAATGTCGACATATGCAGTCTAAATCAATAAACAGCTGTAAAAATCCATTAACCCCTAAGGTGGAGTTATAAACCCTTTCCCCATAGATGTATCAGTATGTTCTCCTTTTTGCTCTGTGCCTCCACAGGAAAAAATGAAAACCCCATTTGGGTTCAGGCTTGATATTAATTTTGTTAATACCTTCTGTTGCTGTTCTATTGGAACATGCCAAATACTGTCCCACGCGGTTATTAAGTCATAGTTAATTGGTATTTGGTATTAGCCATTCACATATATCGTGTTGATAGAATTTAGTATTGGGATTATGAGTCCGTGCTAAATTTAGCATTTCACTCGAAATATCAATACCTTCAGTTGTAAAGCCCGTGTCTTCTAATAAATCAAAAAAACCGACCTGTACAGCCACATCCAACATCAAGAGCTCGATTTCTATTATCTACAAAATTAATGGCTCGTTTATGTTGCTCAATGCCATTACTCATATCAAAACTGTTATTTTGCCAAAGGTGCACTAAATGATCATATGCTTTCGCTATATGCTGTGGTTTCATTATTTTTATACCTGTTACTTTGAATTTAACTGCCCACACGGCTTTAGTTATAAACGCAAACAGACTTTAATACTGTTTACCGAATTAGCTATCACGCTTCCTTAATTGTTTTTCAACCTCAAAGTAATTCGGTCTGTTAATAAATTCATCAGTTCACTCAATCCGTCATGTCTAAATGGTGAATAACGACGTTAAATCTTGATCTTATAATACCTAATCCGATACCATCCTTAATACATTTGAATGGCTTATATAAACCATTCAACATTGCTAAATACTTGCAGTGAAACGAACATCCACTTTTATTTTTTTAAGGTCTCAATATGGCTCAGCCGTTACCAGATAAATTCATCATGTCGATGAACCGCGTTTCCAAGATTGTTCCACCGAAACGTACAATATTAAAAGACATTTCATTAAGTTTTTTCCCTGGCGCTAAAATTGGTGTTTTGGGTTTAAACGGTTCAGGTAAATCAAGCTTACTCAAAATCATGGCGGGTGTTGATACTGAATTTGAAGGTGAAGCAAAACTTCTTTCCGGCACCAAAGTGGGTTATTTGCCTCAGGAACCTCAACTTGATGAAAACCAAACTGTGCGTGAAGCGGTTGAAGAAGCAGTATCTGAAGTAAAAAATGCGATGGCGCGTCTTGACCAAGTTTATAGTGAATATGCTGAAGAAGGTGCTGACTTTGATAAACTGGCTAAAGAGCAAGGTCAATTAGAAGATATTATCAACGCTCAAGATGGCCACAACATCGATAATGTTTTAGAGCGTGCAGCAGACGCTTTACGTTTACCAGAATGGGACCAAAAGATTGCAGTTCTCAGTGGTGGTGAACGTCGTCGTGTAGCCTTGTGTCGTTTATTACTTGAAAAACCAGACATGTTATTACTTGATGAACCAACTAACCACTTGGATGCGGAATCAGTAGCTTGGTTGGAGCGTTTCTTACATGATTACTCAGGTACAGTTGTAGCCATAACCCATGATAGATATTTCTTAGATAATGTAGCTGGTTGGATTTTAGAATTAGACCGTGGCCACGGCATTCCTTATGAAGGTAATTACACCAACTGGCTTGAGCAAAAAGACGCACGTCTTGAACAAGAGAAACGTACCGAAAATGCCTTAGCAAAAACCATTAAACATGAGCTTGACTGGGTTCGCTCTAATCCCAAGGGACGTCAAGCAAAAAGTAAAGCCCGTATGGCTCGCTTTGAAGAGTTATCAAGTAATGAAAACCAAAAGCGTAATGAAACCAATGAATTATATATTCCACCTGGGCCTCGCCTTGGCGATAAAGTCATTGACGTTGAGAATTTAACTAAATCGTATGGCGATCGTGTCTTGATTGATGATTTAAGTTTCTCTATTCCTAAAGGCGCTATTGTCGGTATTATTGGCGCTAACGGCGCAGGTAAATCGACTTTATTTAAAATGCTTTCCGGCGCAGAAACCCCAGACTCGGGCACCGTCACCCTAGGTGAAACAGTAAAACTGGCCAGTGTTGATCAATTCCGTGACGATATGGAAGATTCTAAAACGGTTTATGAAGAAATATCGGAAGGCAGTGAACTGATCCAAATCGGTAATTATGAAGTACCAGCGCGCGCTTATGTGAGCCGCTTTAACTTTAAAGGCACCGATCAACAAAAAATTATAGGCCAGCTATCTGGTGGTGAACGTAACCGTGTTCATTTAGCTAAGTTAGTTAAAACCGGTGGTAATGTATTATTACTCGACGAACCAACAAATGACTTGGATATTGAGACTTTACGAGCATTGGAAGAAGCGATTCTAGAATTCCCAGGTTGTGCTATGGTTATTTCACATGACCGTTGGTTCCTAGATAGAATTGCAACTCACATAATCGATTATCGCGATGAAGGTCAAGTGAGTTTCTTTGAAGGTAACTTTACTGAATATGACGAATGGTTGAAAAAAACCTATGGTGCAGCAGCGACTGAACCACATAGAATTAAATATAAACGTTTAAACTAATATTGTAATTTTATTTAATAATTAAAAGGGCTAACAGCCCTTTTTTATTACTTGCAATTTACGTTTTCTAGTTCCATGCTAACAAACACTATTTGTTCTTATAATTAAACTCAATTCAGCTAATAAGGTTTGACCATGGAAGATAATAGACGTTTTACTCGCATCATTTTTTCCACCCCTGCTCAATTAACCATACAAGGTCAATCTTTCCAGACCAGTTTGGTTGACTTGTCGTTAAAAGGCGCTCTAGTCAGTTATACACAAGAACTTGATGACTCGGTAAACAAATCATGTACTTTGTCATTTACATTGCCAGACACAGAAATAGAAATAAACATTGAAGGGTCAATTACCCATGTTGAACATCATAATATAGGCATCGTCTGTTCTAAAATTGATTTGGACAGTGTGTCCCATTTAAAACGCTTAATTGCCCTTAACTTGGGCAATGAAGATATTTTAGATAGAGAGCTTACAAGTTTAACTTACCCTTAAAATCGTTTGATCTTTGCCTGCTTTGCAGGCACAAAAATCAAACATTTAACGCCTAATATCTAACACTATGCTTGGTTATAAGCGCTTTCCATGTGTTTTTAGCTTTGATTTTTATAAATGCTCTAATGCTTCTGACAGTCTTGCTATACCAATAACTTTCATACCCGGTATGGCGTCTTTCGGCATATTAGCCTTTGGGACTATGGCTTTTTTAAAACCATGTTTTGCCGCTTCCCTCAGTCTTTCTTGTCCGCTAGGCACTGGGCGTATTTCGCCGGCTAACCCCACTTCTCCAAAAACGACTAATTCACGATCTAGCGGTTGATCTCTAAAACTTGAAACCATAGCTAATAATAATGCCAAATCAACGCTGGTTTCTGACACTTTGACACCGCCAACAACATTCACAAATACGTCTTGGTCTCCTAACATCAAGCCACCGTGTCGATGTAATACCGCTAATAACATTGCTAATCTATTTTGATCTAAACCAACAGCAATTCGTCTTGGGTTACCCATTTGAGATGCATCGACTAACGCTTGAATTTCAACTAATAGTGGGCGGGTTCCCTCCCACAATACAGTTACAGAACTCCCGGACGAATCTCCTTCAGCTCGGTTTAAAAATATAGCAGACGGATTAGTGACTTCTTTTAATCCTTTGTCCGTCATAGCAAAAACACCTAACTCATTTACCGCACCAAATCTATTTTTGGTGCCTCTTAATGTTCTATATCTGCCATCTTCATCACCATCAAGCATCACACTCGCATCAATACAATGCTCTAACACTTTTGGTCCTGCTAATGAGCCATCCTTAGTTACGTGTCCAACTAACACAACCGCCACATTATTTTGTTTAGCAAAGCGAGTTAGATACGCCGCACCTTCTCTTACTTGAGAAACACTTCCAGGCGCTGATTGCACATCTAAAACATGCATAACTTGAATCGAGTCTACAACAATAATCGCCGGCTTTAGATTAACAGCATGGGTACAAATCGTTTCAACGTTGGTTTCTGCCAACACATTTAACTTATCTGACGGCAAACCTAATCTATGGGCTCGCATAGCCACTTGCTGTAAACTTTCTTCACCGGTGACATATAAAGTAGTCATGTGTTGAGCTAAATAACACATTGTTTGTAACAATAATGTACTTTTACCCGCGCCAGGACTACCACCAATTAAAATGGCTGATCCCGGAACAATACCGCCGCCTAACACTCGATCTAACTCTTTATAACCGCTGCTAAATCTTGGTAATGCTTGTAAATCAATATTACTTAACGTTTGTACTTTATTTTCAACTTGACCTGCATAACCAACATATTTTGCACCAGCGGAACTTTGTTTAGGCGCAACACGAAACTCTGATATGGTATTCCAAGCCCCACATTCGCTACATTGCCCTTGCCAACGCGGAAATTCACCACCACAATCACTACATACATACGCTATTTTTGCTTTTGCCATTTATTTAACATTTCCTTAATACATTCAAGTCACACAGCATCTATTGAAGTTTACCCGATAATAATGCTTACAATAAGCTTAAACTAATTTCTAATACGCAATTAATTGAATGGTGTCTTGTATCTGGCAAACGAGTTGCTTTAGAATCTTATACTAATTTTCTATGGCATATATGTTGCTTAGGTTAGACACTAGACAAAATAGCATAGCAATATCAATCAATTAACCTTAAATAACTGATGATTAATAATGGCTATGACTTTAATTACTATTAACCAGTAATAATAATAAAAACAAGGGGTTACTTAATTTATGGCAGCTGACTTACAGGAATTCAATGGCATCATTGAAGATCTAAAAGCAGTGATCAATCAACCGGATTTTGACGCTCAGTTCAAAGCCGCGACTGATGATGTGCCTAAATCAAAGCAATTCCTGATCAAGATGGAGCTCAAACGTTTAGCTCAACCTTGTAATCGACTTATCGATCTTCGCGGCAGTGTAGATGGTGAACCCACTATCTTTGAGCACAAAGGTCAAATTCATTACCTTGACGAATTAGCCAAAAATATATTTCTTGAGCAAGTTGAAAAGTTTGGCCGTTACACCATAGGTGTTTATGAAACGGTTTTACAAGCTGACAACAATTTTAGGATCATGCATAAGATCCAACAAGAAAAGCGTCAAGTTGAAAAAGACAAATCATTAGCCCCTACTCAAGTAGTTAAAAAAACAAATAAAGTAGTAGAGAAAGTTATCTCAGACTATGGCGGAGAAATTGTTCACTTTACCCAATATGGCATTCGGCACGAAGAACGGATGAACTTCAGCATTAATGTTGAATTGCAATTTGGTATTGGCAATGTATTAAAAGCCAGTACAAGTGATTTGTCTATTAGTGGCGCTAAAGTTAAAATTCCAGCGGCCAAAGAAGTCGCATTAGGGCAAAAAGTGGCTCTGTATTTAACTGGTCTGGAGGAAGAGTTTTCTCTTGGTTTAAAAGACGGTATTCAATATGAAATTGTCGGGATAGAAAGTGCCGGCGCCAATTACAATTATATTCGCATGAAACGTTCTTTTGCCGAAGATGTTACGTCTTTTGACGAATTTTTAAGTACCTTTATTAACGGCAATAAACGTAAATATAAAGTCAATTTAGAAAATACCTTAGACGCTATTATTATCAAAGGTTTTGAACAATATTACTTGCCAAGATCGACTTTCTTACCTGTTTTCATGCGTGAAATACAAGGCAGATTATTACCGACTATGGCACTCGCTACAGAAAATAATCGTGAAACGTTAGGTTATTTTAGTGATGAAAATAAAAACTTAGTTTTGCAACAGATCCTAAATAAACCAAGGTTAGAAGCTATTATAGATTCTGACAATTTGGTTAACGAGTCTTTATTATTTTGTTTTACCCATGCCAAACAAGGCAAACTCTATTTTTACAGTGCAACATCAGAAGAGTTAAACCAACAGCCAGATTTAAAAAGTGCTTTTCTTGGTTTTGGTGCCAAAAAAGCCAGTTGGAAGGTATTCAAATTACAAATATCAATCGCCAATGAAAAAGACGCTTATTTACCATTATCTATTCCTGATAGCGCCGGTGAAGAAATAAAGCAATTAAACCAGCCTCCGTCTGACAAAATTATGGCGATGTTGAAAGATTTAAAATACGTGGTCAGTATGACCCCAATTAAAGGCGATGACTTTGCTGAGCAGTACCAAGTAAATCACAAGTTTAATCAAGCGTTAGTTCCCAAATTAACTCAGTTTGGTCATCCAAAGTTAAAACGTTATATTTCTGTTGCAGTAGAATCAATTGAGTACGTTAATTTACGTTCTGAAGCTCGTTACCTTTATAAGTCAGGGATCACCATTGAAGATCCAGAGTCTGAGGAAAATATTAAAGGTGAAACAAGGGACTTTTCCGAACATGGTTTACAGATAGTCCTTGAAGAGGCTGGTGAACATAAAAAAGGCGACATCATTTTATTGGCGATGCCTGATTTTCAAAAAGTCACCAAAGCATTTAAATTGCAAAAATTACCTTATGAAGTAATGACTATTTCGCGTAATAAACTCATTATGAACCTTCGTACATACGAACCTAATGGTGAACACCCTGCTGCGACATTTTTTAGACGTTTGATCAGTCAGAATATTAGTAAATTAACGCCGGCTAAAATGCAGAGTAAATTCCCAGGATTATCTAAATGTTTACGTAATATATCAGCTAAAAGCATTCACAACTTGCCAGTATATTTTGCCAAAGAAAACAGCAAATTAAAGGTTAATACGGTTGGTAAAGGTACTGAAACTAATTTATTGCATCAGATGTTACAAAAGTATAAACCAGATGATCATGCAACTACCTTTTATCCATTATTAAAAGGTAATGCATTAATTTCAGTTTTCGCACCTGTGTTAACAAAATTAAAACGCACTGACAGACCAGAATATATTGATTTATATGTTCGCTTCCGCCCAAGAGAAGAAACAGAAGATCGTGCTTTCATTGCTCAATACAATGATCAATTTATGACCAATGAAAAATTGGCTAGTTTTGTTAGCTCAACATTACAGTCAGATTTGTTCTTTGCATATCGTATCTTTATATCAAGAACAGGTCGTCCTGACATGGACTATATCGCCAAAGAACTAGCTTACGTTGGTAATTACGCCATTCACCGAGCGCAAGAACTAGAAGAGCGCTTATGGAGCATCATTGGTGTCGGTGATGTCATTGATATCTCTGACGAAGTAATGACCCGATTAGGGTTCAAAACCGAGCAGTTAAGACAACAAATGATGAAGAAAAATCGTTTGGTTGATTAATAGATCGTTATTAAAGATTAACGCTTCATTCGCTAACCTTGATTACAAACCACCAGCTAAATCTAAGAAATTACCCGTCGAAAATGACGACTTCTCAGACGCTAACCAAAAAATAGCTTCGGCAACTTCTATTGGAAACCCGCCTCTTTTTAATGGTATCAAATCTTTTAATCTTTCGATTCGGTCAGGTTCTCCGCCATCGGCATGCATGTCGGTGTGAATTAAACCAGGGCGTACACAATTTACTCTAATACCTTCATCAGCAACTTCTAATGAAAGTCCTTTTGTAAGGGTATCTATTGCACCTTTGGAAGCAGCATAATCGATGTATTCGTTTGGTGATCCAGACCTTGCTGCGCCAGACGAGACATTAACAATAACGCCGCCTAAACCTCCATTCTTGGTAGACATACGTTTAACCGCTTCTCGGCTACAAATAAAATAACTGGTAACGTTGTTAATGAGAATTTCATTTATCCGCTGTGCATTCATCTGCTCTAAGCGTGATTGTTGTTTTAAAATTCCAGCGTTATTAATCAGGATTGATAACTGACCTAATTCTCTGTCAACCGTTGTGAACAATCGCTCTACATCTTGCTCACAAGAGACATCTGCTTGTACCGTAATACATTTACCACCTTTATCTTTGATGCGCTCAGCTAAAGACTCTGCAGCTTGTGAGTTATTTTTATAATTAATACAAATGGCGTAACCGTTATCTGCAAAAAGCGTCGCTGTTGCGGCACCAATACCACGACCACCTCCTGTAATTATTACCACTTTTTGTTTAGTCATTAATTGCCCTTTAAAACATAATATTCAAACATTTAGATTAATCTAAAATGTAAGTCTATTGATTATTTTGAACCCAAGTAACCGCGTCTTGTAAATTCTCAAAATACTGAACTTCACCTGACGTGAACCAATCTGCAATTTTTGCCGAGACCGCTAGCCATTTCTGGTTACCGTAAATGGCAATTCTATGAAACTCATTGTTATGTTTAAGGCCAAGTTTAAAGTCATCCCATGCTGCTCTTAACTCCCAACCTTCAAGTTCAGAAGCATCAATTAACACATTAACTTTAGGGTCTGTTACTTGAGTTAGTGCAGAATCTAGCAGGGGTGTAATTGTTTTATAATCGTCGTGAGTAAGTTTACCAACCACTTTTAATGAAAGAAAAAAGTCATTTTCAGACCGTTCCAAGCCAATTGATAATCCATGTTTAATACTGCTCATAATAATAACTCCCAGTAAAATTAATTTTTTGGTTAAACACAACATCTAACGTAATTGAAATAGACTCTATTTCTATTAGCGTGTAAATAACGTTTAAAGCCACTCTAATTTGCACAAACAGTTAAGTCAATTTGTCGCCTGTGGAGCGCTTCCTGCTTTTGCTCTGGCATCCAGCTTAGCTCTACTCTCTCCCCCCTAGGAGACGTCCGCATTTGAAATAAAAAAAGCAGCCTCAATTTAACACTCAATATGAGCATAAAACTAAAGACTGCTTCACTTCTTTTTTTTACAACTTAACACATACGACTTATAACAGTTCTGTTATTCCACTATCACAAACTTATCATCAACAATATCCAGCACAACTTTATCTTTAGGCTTGATATTCCCTGCTAATAATTCTTGCGCTAGAGTATTTTCAATATACATTTGAATCGCACGTTTTAGTGGCCTAGCACCATAGACAGGATCAAATCCGGCATCAGCAATTTTATCTAATGCAGCCTCTGATAACTCCAATTCCACATCTTGTTCCGCTAATCGTTTACGCAAACCGGCTAGTTGAATAACGGCAATCTCTTTGATTTCAGCTTTATTTAACGGGTGGAATACCACAGTATCATCAATACGGTTGATAAATTCAGGTCTAAAGTGACTGCCAACCACGTCCATAACGGCCGCTTTCATTTGCTGATAATTACCCTCAGATTCATTAACATATAACGTTTGGATCATGTCTGATCCTAAATTAGATGTCATTATTATCACTGTGTTTCTAAAGTCTACCGTACGGCCTTTACCATCGGTTAATCTACCTTCATCCAATACTTGCAATAGAATATTAAATACATCTGGATGGGCCTTTTCAACTTCATCTAATAGAATAACTGAATAAGGTTTACGGCGAACCGCTTCGGTTAAATAGCCACCTTCTTCATATCCAACATAACCTGGAGGTGCACCAATTAAACGAGCTACTGAATGTTTTTCCATAAACTCAGACATATCTATGCGAACCATATTGTCTTCTGAGTCAAATAAGAAATGCGCCAGTGCTTTTGTAAGTTCTGTTTTACCAACCCCTGTTGGACCTAAGAATAAAAATGAACCATTAGGTCGATTTGGATCAGATAAACCAGCACGTGAACGACGAATTGCATTAGACACTGCAATGACCGCTTCTGACTGACCCACTACTTTTTTATGTAACTGATCTTCTAATAACAAGAGTTTGTCGCGTTCACTTTCAAGCATTTTGTTAATTGGAATACCTGTCCAACGTGATAACACTTCTGCAATTTCAGTCTCTGTCACTTTGTTGCGTAATAAGCTCATGCCTTGCATGTCAACTTGTGCAGATAAGTCCAGCTGCTTCTCTAATTCTGGAATTCGACCATATTGCAATTCAGACATTCGTTGCAAATCACTAGCACGACGAGCAACTTCTAAGTCCATTCTCGCCTGCTCTAGTGCTTCCTTAATATTTTGTGTTCCTGTTAACGCCGCTTTTTCTGAAATCCAAACTTCTTCTAGCTCTTTGTATTTACTATCCAAATTGGCTATTTGCTCGCGAATTATCATTAAGCGATTTTTACTTGCTTCGTCGGTTTCTTTTAATAACGCATTGTCTTCTAGTTTTAATTGAATAATTTTACGTTCTAATTTTTCTAACTCTTCAGGTTTAGAGTCTATTTGCATTCTTATGCTAGAACCCGCTTCATCAATTAAGTCTATTGCTTTATCCGGCAATTGACGATCACTTATATAACGATGTGATAACTTAGCCGCCGCAACAATTGCTGGGTCGGTAATATCGACGGAATGATGTAATTCATAACGCTCTTTTAAACCACGTAATATTGCAATGGTATCTTCTACGTTTGGCTCATCTACTTGAACTTTTTGAAAACGGCGTTCTAACGCGGCGTCTTTTTCAATATATTGTCGGTATTCATCTAATGTTGTTGCACCAACACAGTGTAACTCACCACGAGCCAACGCCGGTTTTAACATATTGCCCGCATCCATTGCGCCATCCGATTTACCCGCGCCGACCATAGTATGTATCTCATCTATGAATAAAATAACGCGGCCTTCTTCTTTATCTAATTCATTTAGGACTGACTTTAAGCGTTCTTCAAACTCGCCTTTGTATTTAGCCCCAGCAATTAAGGCTCCCAAATCTAACGATAATACGCGTTTGTCTTTTAGTCCTTCAGGTACTTCACCGTTAATAATTCTTTGTGCTAAACCTTCAACAATCGCGGTTTTACCAACACCCGGCTCACCAATTAATACTGGATTATTTTTGGTTCTACGTTGCAATACTTGCACCGTCCGTCGAATTTCTTCATCGCGACCTATAACAGGATCGAGCTTACCTTGTTCAGCTCGTTCAGTTAAATCAACCGTGTATTTTTCTAATGCTTGTCTGGTGTCTTCTGCATTTTGGTCTTCAACTTTTTGACCACCGCGTAACGAGTTTATCGCATCATCGATTTTCTCTTTGGTTAAACCTAACAGCTTTAATATTTTGCCTGCTGCGCCATTGTCATCCACGAGTGCTAATAAAAATACTTCACTCGTTATAAATTTGTCTTTGCGTTGTTGGGCGAGTTTGTCACACAGATTAAGTGCTGATGCCGTGCCGCGTGCAAGTTGAATATCGCCACCAACACCTGTGACTTTTGGAATGCTTTCTAATTCTCGAGAAACCTTTGAACGTAACTCAGGGGCACTGATATGACAATGATGTAAAATCGTCATTATCGTGCTGTTCTTTTGATTCAATAGTGCCTGTAAAACATGAACTGGCTCAATATATTGGTGATCACGGCCTAACGCCAACGATTGAGCATCAGCAATAGCTTGCTGAAATTTGTTGGTTAATCTATCTAAACGCATTTTCATTGCCTCAATTGAGAGTTAATTAATATAATCTTGTTATTGTAAATTTGAGGACGTAAGTTCAAATTTCAATGGTAAAACAAAGATATAGTTTTGCAGATTGCCACAACGGTCTATGTATAACGAATACTATGGATGACGAATCGTCAACCTATAAACTGGTTACTAATTGTTCTACAAACATGATAAACAAACGCTTAGATAGAACCACTTCTGACTCAATTTATGTCTAGTTGGCCGCGCATATTCGCCGCCTAATAAACAGAAAAGATAATATTACAAACTCTAGAATAGAGTGTATTTGGGGGGAAGGCCACACTATTTATTAAATGAGAGTGGCGCTTATCTATGTGTTATTGTTTGATCCATATTAGCGACGCCATACGACCAGTTTGCCCTTCTCTCCGATATGAGAAAAACAATTCAGGTTGTGAGTAAGTGCAATAGTCTCCACCTGAAATATGTGTGATGCCAAGCTCGTGTAACTGCAATTTGGCGATTTGATAGATGTCAGCTAAATATTTAAATGACTTATCTTCATAGGGTACAAAACAAGCATCAAATTGGGAGGATTGGCTAACAAATTGATGACGTACATCTTCCCCAACTTCAAAAGCATTCGCGCCGATAGCTGGACCTAACCAAACATGTAGCTGATCATTTGAACTGGTCATCGCATTCATCGTTTTTTCGATAATGCCATTCGCTAAACCTTTCCAACCAGCATGAATCGCGGCCACTTCAGTTGCGTCATTATTTACCACTAACAAAGGTAAACAATCTGCCGTCATTACCACACAGGTAACGTAAGGTTCACAGGTAAAACTGGCGTCTGCGATTGGCGCGGTATCCGTAGCACATTCGTAAAAATATTGGTTAGGCAATGATAATACCGTTGAGCTATGTGTTTGTTGTAACCAAAACGGTTCAGATGGGTGTTGAACATCTTGTGACAAATAATCCCGTAAAATAGCACGGTTGGTTAGAACGTGAGATAAGTTATCACCTACATGCGTTGCAAGGTTAAACGAGTTAAATGGTGTTAAGGAAACACCATTTTCTCTCGTCGTCGTCACTGCACCAATTTTATTTACCGATGCTTGCGCAAGAAACGGAAAACTAGCAGTAATCCATGTCATCTTTATGATCTTCTAAGTCTTGATTTAGAGCCGCTAACAAATTCACAAAATCATCTGGCAACGGAGCTTCAAATGTCATTTCTTCTTCAGTTACCGGATGATGGAATCGCAACATAGCTGCATGTAAAGCTTGGCGTTTGAAACCTCGCATGGTTGCCAACAACTCTTCAGATGCACCTTTTGGTGTTCTAACTCTGCCACCGTATTGAACATCACCAACCAATGGATGTTTAATATAAGACATATGAACCCTAATTTGGTGGGTACGTCCGGTTTCTAGTCTTAACCTGATGTGAGTGTGTTCACGGAATTTTTTTATCAGTCGATAGTGCGTTACTGATTCACGTCCAAATGCATTAACCGCCATATTTGTACGTTTTGTTGGGTGACGTCCAATTGGTTTATCAACCGTGCCCCCAGCAGTTAAGCGCCCTAAACATACCGCTTCGTATTCACGTGTAACTTGGCGAGCTTGTAAATCTGCCACAAGTTGCGTTTGAGCAGGTACGGTTTTAGCTACAACCATGAGTCCCGTTGTATCTTTGTCCAAACGATGAACAATGCCAGCACGCGGAACTTTATCAATTTCTGGGAAATGGTATAACAACGCATTTAAAATAGTACCCGACTGATTCCCTGCACCTGGGTGCACAACTAAGTCTGTCGGTTTGTTGATTACTAAAATATCATCATCTTCATAAATGATTTCAAGTTTTATGTCTTCAGGTTGATGATGGACTTCAATATCTAATTCAGCATGAATAACAATTTCTTCATCACCGTTCATTTTTAATCGAGGTTTAGAAATTATTTCACCATCGACTTGAACTTTTTCGGCTAAGATCCACTCTTTAAGTCTGCTGCGTGAATATTCAGGAAATAATTCAGCAATAACCTGATCTAAGCGTTTGCCAAATTGTTCTTCGTTTACTTGTGCTTGTAGTTCAATTGTTTGTTTTGTCATAATAAATAATTTGAATTTTGAAAGTGCATGCTAACGAAGAGTACGTTAGAATGCCGTCGATATTCGTATTCTACGCGATTTTTATGATAACGAGAAAAGAAAACTCTCCAGGTAGTAAATAATGTTTAATTTTAACACTCTTCGTCAACTGTCAATATTCACAGTTTTGTCTCTAACACTTGTAGGTTGCACCACTTCGCCAGAAGATGAAGTGGAACGTGTATCAGATAATTCTCCTAAAGCTCGATATGTCGAAGCGAAAAAATCGCTCAATGATGGCATGTATAACCGTGCTATTACTATTTTAAGCGACTTAGAGTCTAGGTACCCATTTGGTCCTTTATCTCGCCAAGTTCAACTAGATTTGATATTTGCATATTATAAATCAGGTAAGTTTGCGGAAGCTTTACCTTCAATAGACCGTTTTATCAATTTGAACCCAAACCACCCTCAGTTAGACTATGTTATCTACATGAAAGGTTTGGTGAATATGGAAACAGGGATAAACGGATTTCAAGACTTTTTTGGAATAGAGAATGCTGACAAAGACATGGTGACTTCACGCGAAGCATTTAATGACTTTAATAGATTGGTGGATAATTACCCAGAAAGTAAATATATCCCTGACGCCAAAAAACGTATGATGATTTTGTTAGATAAACTGGCACACCATGAAATTGTAATTGCTGAATATTATATGCGTCGTTCTGCTTATGTCGCGGCCTTAAACCGCTGTAAATATGTATTAGAATATTACCAGCAAAGTACATCGGTAAAAGATGCGCTGACTATTATGATAAGTGCGTATGACAGTTTAGGTTTACCTGAAATGAAAGCCGATGCGGAATTGGCACTGCAAAATAATCAGTAAAACGAATCAATAAAAAAAGGAACCCTTAGGTTCCTTTTTTTATATCTGTTTGTTAATACAAATTTTTTCTTATATTAACTAGCTCAGGTTAAGAATATAATTTATGAAGTAATGCCATAACTTGCTGAGTATCTTCCCCACACAAAGAGTAATATACGGTTTGAGATTCTTTTCTGGTTTGTACAAACTTATCTTGTCTTAATATTGCTAGATGTTGAGATAAAGCTGACTGGCTGAGTTCAACTCTTTCTGCAAGGTCATTCACAGACAATTCACCGTCTAATAAATTACATAATATAAATAGTCTTTTTTCATTGGCCATTGTTTTAAGTAACTTGAGTGCTTTGGGCGCACAAGACTGCATATCTTCTAATTTCATCAATATTTACCCCTGAAACTTTTTCAAAATGGTCGTTATCTTTTTAGGAGAAAAAGGTTTAACTATAAATCCAGCAGCCCCATGAGATAGTGAGTACTTCACAATGTCTACTGTACTATGCGCCGAAACCATAACGACAAATGCATTACTTTTAATACTTCGAATTTGTTTTAATATTTCTTGGCCATCAGAGTCTGGTAATTCAATATCCAAAAACACCACATCCGGAATGTGCTTTTTAAATGCATCTAATGCATCTGCCCCACAAGAGGCTTCATAAATTTCGGTCACTTCCATATGAACCAGAGTTTGTCGTAAAAATACTCTCACAGAGCTAACATCATCAACGATGAGATAAGACAGTGAACTCAAATCTGACATTTACTTACTACTCCAGAGTAATACAAATCTAATTTATTATACCTAATAAATATATTAATAGCGTTATACAGTAATTTTACAGAGCGATAAATTAAATATCGACAGGATCACACTTCTTTAGGTTACTTTCGTATGAACCATGTTTGATATATACGATAATTGGTTAAAGAAATAGGTGAACTGGTAAACCTTTCCCTATTTCCGATTAAAGAAGGACGAGATAATTTTTTGGCTTTGTTCTGAATTTAATAAAGTTTCAAACTGGACTAATTCAGCAGCAATTGAATCTAACACACGCTTTTCAGTATTTCGTTTTAATAATTGTTTACTGGTACTAACTGCATTTTCAGGTAATTTAGTAAGTTTCAATGCGGCATCATTTGCGATGCTTAACACATCTTCTGCTGAACTGACTTTGTTGATCAGCCCCACCTCTAATGCATCT
This sequence comes from Psychrosphaera sp. F3M07, assembly GCF_018860345.1. Taxonomy (GTDB): domain Bacteria; phylum Pseudomonadota; class Gammaproteobacteria; order Enterobacterales; family Alteromonadaceae; genus Psychrosphaera; species Psychrosphaera aquimarina. Next base: position 111,015 of record NZ_JAHKPJ010000012.1, read on the forward strand.
TGAGCCGAGAACCTATCACCTAAAACCACCATTTCAAATGCTTTAACGTGTCCAGTTATTCTCGGCAGTATATCGCTACACCCCGCTTCTGGGCATAAACCTAGTTGGGCAAAAGGTAACTGGAACACTGAGTTATTCGCTGCATATACCAGATCACAATGTAATAACATTGTAGTCCCAATACCAATGGCTGGGCCTGCGACTGCAGCTATAATAGGCTTTTTGGTAGAGGCTATTTGATATAAAAACTGTACTGTAGGGTGTTGCTCATTTAAAGCTCCACCAGACATAAAGTCTTTTAAATCGTTACCTGCCGTAAAACAAGTTTGGCTGCCAGTTATCACTGCAACTGACAAATTTGGATCGTTATCCAATAACTTTAATGCATTAGTTAATTCGCTATACATACTTAACGACAACGCATTTTTTGCTGATTCCCGTGAAATAGTAATCGTTAAAATACGATTAGCAATGGACGTTATAATATGGTTATTACCCACAATTATTGCCTTTTGAAGTTTAATTTAGAAGTCAGTTACAATTTAGTTATAAATGTAGCTAAAGCGATTAGTACGACTAATACTATGACGGTACCTAGACCGATACCTCGACTTGATGAATACATAACATTTCCTATTTATTATTTTTGTTGGAAATTAACTCTATTGTCATAAAGCAACAGCTAAATGTACCGGAAATACATTAACTGTTGCTAGATCTGAATTCAACTTAAATATTTAATAACCTTTCAATTGTCCAATAAAGTCCAACAAAACCTATTAACACTGAACCGGGAATTTGCACGAACATTCTATAACTTGGCTTTTTACTCCAAGAATATAAAAGTACTCCAGCTACAGCCAAAACAGTTAACTGCCCTACTTCCACACCTATATTGAAGGCAAATAATGACGTTACGAAAGAGTTGGAAGGCAAACCAAATTCAGTGAGTACAAAAGCAAAGCCTAAACCGTGCAACAAACCAAAAATAAAGATCATGATCAATCTTGAGGAGCCTGCTTCTGAGTTTCTGATATTTTCAAAAGCAACAAACGCAATACTTAATGCAATAAGCGGCTCGATAATATCCGCACTTATTGAAATAACCCCTGACGCGGCTAACCCCAAACTTATGCTATGCGCTAAGGTAAACGTAGTGACTTGCCATACTAGTTTTCTGAACATGATGGTGGATAAAAATAATCCAAGCACAAATAAAATGTGATCAATGCCTTTTGGAATAATATGAATAAAGCCTGAATGTAAGTATTTTACAAAGCGTTCTGACGTAGATAATCCATCAACCACATTAGCGGGCTGTGTATTGCTGTTATTATCTTTTGCTACCATAGCTGCTTTCATCTCTGGCGAGATGGTCATGGTTTTTTTATCCGTTGTTTTTACTTTTTGATTTTCCGTTTTATCCCCAGTTTCAATCGCTTGGCTGGATAAGGTCATCATGGATATAAACAGAACCAAAGTCATTATTATTGCATTTTTCATTATTTTACTACCTTAACTACAGCGACCGTCAATCGAGAAATACAGGTCATTTTATTACGTTGATCATACAGTTTTATTTCCCAAACTTGAGACGTTTTACCTTTATAAACTTGTTCAGCTCTGCCACGAACCGTTCCTTGTCGAACCCCTCGTAAATGATTTGCGTTTACCTCTTGACCAACACAATAATATTGGGCTGGGTCAATGGTTAACTGAGCTCCTATCGAACCTAACGATTCAGCGAGAACAACGTTGGCACCACCATGAACGAGTTTAAACGGTTGAAAAGTGCGATTATCCGCAGGCATAGTCCCTTCAATGTAATCCTCCCCAACTTCCGTTATTTCAATTCCTAAATGCTCCAACATAGTACCTTTGTTCCATGAATTAATGACACTCAATTCTGGAGGTAAAAACCAAATACTCATGTTATAAACAACCTTAATCACGTTTACTATTGCCGCTATATTAACGTAATTTATATCGAAATATTAATGCTTTATCGCTAATTTTGGCTTTTTCATCGAAACATACACTTAGTTCGTAGACTTACGTTCATTCGCTATTCACCTTAATGTATACTCAGTGTTATAAAATTAGTTATATTCTAAATATTCCGTCATATTAAGTGCACAACTTAATACACAACCTATTTAATTTAATTGCTGAATAAGTGAAAAATGAAACTAGAAAACATTGATAAAACTCGTTATAGAAAACATCTAAACAAAGTCATTTTGGCATGTATTGTTGGATTAATTGTACTATCCCTCTCCATTTCAACCTTAGTCATTTATCTGGTGAACGATGGTGAAAGCTCGCACTTTTGGATCAACTTTGCAGGGGTCGTAATCGCGTCATTTATTATTGGTTCTATATTAGCAAAATATAAACAACACCCTTTTATGTATGAAATTGCTTATGTGTGGGATCTAAAACAAGTCCTTAATCAAATTCATCGAAAGAGCAAAAAGATTAACTTAGCGGTTAATGAGAACGACGTAACAGCCATCGAGATTATGTACTTTTACTATAAAGCCTGTATTCAATTATACACTTTGGATGACAATACTATTACGCTTAGTTCATTGAATATTAAAGCGGCTGAGTTAGACAGCCAAATTGCAAGCCTTAATTTAACTATAAACACTGAAAATTTCGAACGAAAAAGCTTGTCAGCTTACTAATACAAATACTGATTAACATTTTAATACATTAACTAATCCATCCTTGCTTAACCCGTGGTTAAATCGTTAATCTATAGACGATTAATCACGGAGAGCCTCAATGAAACAACACGATTCAACCCCATTAACTGATTATATTGAATACCCTGCTGATGAAATGTTAGCCCGTTCTGAGCAGTTTTATCTCGATATCAAACGCAGACACAGTATAAGAAGTTTCAGTGACCGCCCCGTCGACCAAGCTATTATTGAAAACTGCATAAAAGCAGCTGGTACTGCACCAAGTGGCGCGAATCATCAACCGTGGCATTTCACCGCTATACATTCACATCAAGTAAAACAGCAAGTGCGAGAACAAGCAGAACAACATGAACGAGGATTTTACTCTGGTCGTGCTGGCGAAGAGTGGCTGGAAGCGTTAAAGCCTTTAGGTACTGACTCAAATAAACCTTATTTAGAACATGCTCCATGGTTAATCGCTGTGTTTAGTCAGAAAAAAGGTGGTGTGAATGCGGAAGATAAAAACACCAACTACTATGTGCACGAATCGGTAGGCATCGCCACGGGTTTTCTGATAAATGCATTACACAATGCCGGACTGGTTACCCTTACTCATACGCCAAAACCGATGCACTTCTTATCTAAAATTTGTGACCGGCCAGAAGATGAACGCCCTTATATGTTAATTATTGCAGGTTACCCTGCTGCAGATGCAAGTGTCCCAGAGCACGCTCAAACTAAAAAAACATTGGCACAGATAGCCAGTTTTTTATAAATATTGTAACCACAAAAAAGCCCTAATAATGATTAGGGCTTAACCAGTAACAACTTGGCAAACAAATATGAATGTTTATTTATTTAAACGTTCAAACGCTTGTTCTAACATACTGCGCGGACAACCAAAGTTAATACGAGTAAATTTAGGCCAGCCAAAGTCTTTACCCGGTGACGGACCCACACCTTTAGATTCCATGTAAGTATGAACATTACTAACACCTAACTCAGAACCATCAATCCAAGCTAAGAAAGTGGCTTGTGGTTTGATAATAGAAAAACCATTTAATTTTTCTACTTGTTCAACCACGTAATCCAAATTCCCCCTTAAATATTCAAGTTGCTCTTGGTGCCAATCATCACATTGAGTAAATGCAACTTCAGTTGCTACTAAGCCCATAAAATTTACCCAAGGTACAATTCCAGCACTGGCTTTAGTGAACTTCAAACGGACACTCGCATCAGGAATAATAGCGAACGATGTGCCTAAACCTGCAACATTAAAGGTTTTACTTGCTGCCATTAACGTTATGGTTTGAGAACCGATTTCAGCTAATTTCCCCGCCGGAATATGAGTAGCATTTTCATCTAAAATTAAGTCACAGTGAATTTCATCTGAACATAAAACAACGTTATGCTTTAAGCAGATAGCCTCAACCTTACTTAACTCTTCCTCTGTCATTACTGTGCCCACTGGATTCATTGGGTTACACATAATAAACAGTTTGGTTTTGGGATCAGATGCCTTTTCCTCTAACTGTGCAAAGTCTAATGTCCAACGGCCATTTTCTAAAACAGTGCCTACTTCTTCACGAATTAAATCGTTATTAGCTGGTGCTGCGAACATTGGTGGATAATTAGGTGTTTGTATTAGTACTTTATCACCCGACTCACAGTAGGCTTTACACGCCACATTAAATGCTGGTACTACACCCGGAGTCCATACAATCCACTCTGGCTTTATTTGCCAATCGTGTTTGTCGTTTAACCAACGAACCACGGCATTAATTGCAGGCTCATATTCTCCCGGTAAATGATAACCATATACACCGTGCTCAACACGTTTCTGTAACGCTTCAACTATTGCCGGTGCGCATTTAAATTCTGAATCGGCTACCCAAAGCGGCAATATATCTTTGCCTTTATATCTTTCCCACTTAAATGAAAATGTGCCACTTCTATCTACAACTTGATCAAAACTCATAAGGCGTACCTACTCTTAAATAACATAATACACATATAGCCATCTAAACGTCCAAAAATCAACTGTTAATTTTGCATAAGTTAATTTTGAAATTATTTTTCAAAAGGTTAAAGTAACCGCTCACATAAAAAAAGGAATTTTCATGTTATACAAATTACTATCCTCAATCTTAATCATTGCTTCTTTTCAAGGCCTTTCAAGTGAGCTTGAAACAAAACCAGATGCAGTTTCCAGATTAATTGACAGCCTTATATTAGCAACGCCAGTAAAAAGAATTGCGCCTAAATATCCCTCAAGAGCGGCACGGTCAGGTCAAGAGGGCTGGGTTCAATTAAGTTTTGTTGTATCAAAAGATGGTGACGTTGAAGACGTACTTGTATTAAACAATGCAGGTTCCAACGACTTTATTGTCGAGGCAAAAAAAGCCGTTAAGAAATGGCATTATAGTCCTGCATTAAATAGTAACGGGGATGCAATAGAATCTTGTCAAAATTCAGTTCAACTCGATTTCCGCCTAGGTAAAAGTGGAATATCTAAAAAATTCAAACGAATATTTGACCGAGCATCAACAAGTCTAGATGAAGAAAACATAACTGAATTAAAAGAATCTATCGATGATATAAATAACTACAAAAATAAAAACATATCTGATCTTGCTTGGGCACATTATTTACAGTTCCGTTATTACCTATTAACTGAAAATAAAAATGAACAATACCATCATTTAAAACAAGTATCTCGCTATGCGAAACCTGCCACTAATCAAATGAGTAGTACATTACCGGAATCTATTAGTGTAGATATTTTACATCGTTTATTTATTTTCCAATTGGAGAAACAATTATTTTCTAAGGCTATGTCTACTTTTGAACTTTTAACTAAATTTGAAAACGAGGCTGCCCAACAATTTGTTAAAAGTAATAAGTCTATTATACAAAACATCCAACTCTTGGTGCAGAGTGAAACGCCAATTTTAGTGCAAGGAGAATTAACAAAAAACGTATGGACACATGAGTTAATTAGAAATAACTTTTCTATTACTAATATTCATGGCGATTTAGATAAATTAGAAGTACGTTGCCAACATAAACGAAATATTTTCACTGTCCAACCTGATAATCAATGGACTATCCCAGACTCTTGGGGACAATGTAGTGTATTAGTTGAAGGCCAAAAACACGCGAGTTTTAAATTAATCGAACTCAATCAATCTATTTAATCGATTATCAACATCTATTTTAATTAATTTTAATAATTAAGGTGGCGCGTTATTATTACTACATCAGTTAACGCAATTAACAATTTTAGAGGTCATTACATGTTTAAATCAATTGAAGGTCAAACTATCCCAAACGTTACTATTCCAGTTCGTGTAGGGAACGATTGGCAATCTATCAACACAGGTGAATTATTTAAAGACAAAACGGTTGTTGTATTTTCACTACCTGGTGCATTTACCCCAACCTGTAGTTCTACTCATTTACCGCGTTATAACGAACTTGCAGCAACGTTAAATAAAAACGGCGTAGATGAGATTGTTTGTGTATCAGTCAACGACAGTTTTGTGATGAATGCTTGGGCTAAAGATCAAGAAGCTCAAAATATTACTATGTTCCCTGATGGTAATGGTGAGTTCACAGACAAGATGGGCATGATTGTTGACATGTCTCAAGTTGGTTTTGGTAAACGTTCATGGAGATATTCCATGTTAGTTAAAAATGGCGTTATCGAAAAAATGTTTATAGAGCCGCAAAAACCGGGTGACCCGTTTGAAGTTTCTGATGCGGATACTATGTTGGAATACATCAACCCAAGCGCAGCAAAACCGCAAGCGATTTCGTTATTCACAAAACCAGATTGCCCATTTTGTATAGCAGCAAAAGAAATGTTAACTAATGCTGGTTACGCTTTTGAAGAAATTACATTGGGTAAAGATGCAAGCTTAACCAGTTTAAAAGCTATGACAGGCAAAGAAACGGTTCCACAAGTGTTTGTTGAAGGTAAACATATTGGTGGAAGTGAAGCATTAGCTGAATACCTAGAAAAGTAATTTAGCTCAGCTTTTAATAAGAAATACTAAAAAGCCCAAATATGAATTTTCATATTTGGGCTTTTGTTATTTCATCTTAATATTCGCATTTAATATTAAGACTTAGCGCGTTGCTCTAAAATTTCAACAGCAGGTAATACTTTACCTTCAACAAACTCTAAGAACGCACCGCCGCCGGTAGAAATATAAGAAACTTTATCCGCTAAACCATATTTATCGATAGCCGCTAGCGTATCACCGCCACCCGCCACGGAAAAAGCGTCACTGTCTGCAATGGCTTGTGCAACCACTTCTGTGCCTTTAGAAAAGTTATCAAACTCAAAAACACCACAAGGGCCATTCCATAAAATGGTTTTAGCATTTTTCAAAATGTCAGCTAATGCTTGGGCAGAGTCTGGACCCAAATCCATGATCTCTTCATTGTCTTGCACTTGGTCAACTGGCTTTATCGTGGCTACTGCTGTGTCAGAGAACTCTGTGCCAACACGTACATCTGTTACTTCTGGAATATCAAGATCGGCCATTAGTTTTTGAGCTTGTGGGATCAAGTCTTTTTCATACAAAGATTGACCAACATTATAACCACGTGCAGCAACAAATGTATTTGAGATGCCACCACCTACAATTAGTTGGTCACAGATTTTAGATAACGACTCTAATACCGTTAACTTAGTAGAAACTTTAGAACCACCAACCACAGCCACTAACGGTCTAGCTGGGTTATCTAGTGCCTTACCTAATGCTTCTAACTCAGCTGATAATAAAGGACCAGCACAAGCAACAGGTGCAAACTTAGCAACACCATGAGTTGAACCTTGTGCACGATGCGCTGTACCAAATGCATCCATAACAAACACATCACATAAAGCTGCATATTGTTTGGCTAACTCATCTGTGTTTTTCTTTTCGCCAACGTTAAAACGAACATTCTCAAGAATAACAACTTCACCAGCATTAGCCGTAACGCCATTTAAGTAATCTTTTTCTAAACGAACAGGAACTGTTAATTTCTCTGTTAAATATGTAACCACAGGAGCTAATGAAAACGCTTCATCGTATTCACCTTCAACAGGGCGACCAAGATGAGACATCACTAATACTTTAGCGCCTTTTTCTAACGCCAATTTAATAGTTGGTAACGCAGAGTTAATACGAACCGCTGACGTCACAACACCATCTTTAACTGGAACATTAAGGTCTTCACGAATTAATACCGTTTTGCCTTGTAAGTCTAACTCAGCCATTTTTAATACTGACATCTTTATTCCTCTTATTGATATAAACACTAAGCTAATTAGTGGCTTATGATTTTATTATTAATTTAAATATTTTCTTAATTCTAATGTGGTGTCTAACATCCTGTTGGCAAAACCCCACTCGTTATCACACCAAGCTAATACTTTAACAAGACGTTTGTGGCTCACTCGTGTTTGATTGCCATCAACAATGGCTGAATGAGGGTCATGGTTAAAATCTACCGAAACCAAAGGCTCTTCGGTGTAACCTAAGATGCCACTTAATCCATTTGATAATGCTTTATTAATGGCTTGATTCACTTTGGCGATATCTACATCTGTGTTTACATAAACACTCAAATCCATCGCCGTCACATTTATCGTTGGTACACGCACAGCAATGGCTTCAAATCGGCCGGCAAATTGCGGCATAATGCGTTCTATTCCAGCAGCCAATTTAGTGTCTACTGGAATAATGCTTTGGCTTGCTGCTCGGGTTCTTCGTAAATCTGGGTGATACGCATCAATAACTTGTTGATCATGCATCGATGAATGTATGGTCGTAATTGTGCCACTGTCTACACCAAAGGCATCGTCTAATGCTTTGATGACAGGAACAATACAGTTGGTTGTGCATGAGCCATTTGAAATAACGTTATGTTCTGAAGTCAATAAATCATGGTTAATGCCGTATATGATAGTTGCATCAATATCATTATCTGCAGGATGCGAGAATATTACTTTTTTAGCGCCTGAATCAATATGGGCTTGTCCGTCTTCTTGGCTTTTATATACCCCCGTACAATCTAAGACCACATCAACATTCAGTTGTTGCCAAGGCAACTCAGATAATTTTTTTACGCACAGTAATTCAATTTTTCTATTTTCAACCAGTAAGTTTTTATCCGTATCTAACTTAACGTCAAAACCGAATTTACCATGTGATGTATCGTATTTTAATAAATGCGCTATACCTTCAGGCTCGGCTAATTCATTTATCGCGACAATATTGACCTGAGATGCACGACCGGTTTCATAAACGGCACGTAATACATTACGACCTATTCGGCCAAAACCATTGATGGCAACATTAATCGGACGAGCTTGTTGGGTCATTAAATTTGTTCCATTGGATATTAAAACTTGGAAAGTGAGATACAAAAAGCGGGTATATCATACCCGCTTTTTCAATTTTATAAATATCGACTAACTATTAGTTTTTATTTATAAGAACTAACTTATAAAGATTTTACCGTATTAACTACGTTCTCTACTGTAAAGCCAAAATGCTCAAGTAAAACGTTACCTGGCGCTGATTCACCAAAGGTACTCATACCAACAACGGCCCCAGAAAAACCAACATATTTAGCCCAGTAATCAACGTGTGCCGCTTCGATAGCAACACGTTTCACTACGCTATTTGGTAATACTGATTGTTTATATTCAGCATCTTGTTGATCAAATAAGTTAGTACAAGGCATAGACACAACACGGGTTTTTATCCCTTGCTCCGTTAATGCTTTTTGTGAATTTACGGCTAATTCAACTTCAGAACCGGTAGCGATTAAAATGACCTCAGGTGTGCCTTCACAATCAACAAGTACGTAACCGCCCTTCTCAATTTGTGCAACTTGCTCAGCTGTACGAACATTTGACGGTAAACCTTGACGCGAGAATATTAATGCTGACGGGCCGTCGGTATATTCAACTGCAGACTTCCATGCGATAGCACTTTCCGTTGCATCAGCTGGACGCCAGGTATGCATATTCGGTGTCATACGTAAGTTAGCAACTTGTTCAATTGGCTGATGAGTTGGCCCATCTTCGCCTTGACCAATTGAATCGTGGGTGTATACAAATATATTTTGTATGCCCATTAATGCTGACATACGTACAGCGTTGCGTGCGTATTCCATAAACATTAGGAAAGTCGCGCCATAGTTAATGAAACCACCGTGTAATGAAATACCATTCATTATGCCGCTCATTCCGAACTCACGTACACCATAATAAATGTAGTTACCGGCAGCGTCATCTTGAATGCCTTTAGAGCCAGACCAAAGTGTTAAGTTTGAACCCGCTAAATCTGCAGAACCACCTAATAACTCAGGCAATAATGAGCCGAACATTTCTATTGTATTTTGTGATGCTTTACGTGAAGCGATTTTCTCGCCTTTATCTTGGCACTCTAATGCGTAAGCATACGCTTTCTCAGAAAAGTCTTCTGGTAATTCACCTAAAATTACACGACGTTCAAATTCGGCAGCAAGTTCAGGATGTGCATTTTTATAAGCAACAAACTTTTCGTTCCACTCATTTTCTAATTCCGTACCATCTTCTTTAGCATCCCAACCGGCGTATACGTCTGCAGGGATTTCAAAAGGTGCATGTGGCCAATTTAACAATTCACGAGCGGCTTTAATTTCATCGTCACCTAAAGGTGCACCGTGACAGTTGTGGGTACCTTGTTTGTTTGGTGAACCAAAACCTATAGTAGTTTTACAAATGATCATTGACGGTTTGTCAGTAACCGATTGCGCTTCGGCAATCGCTGCGCTTATCGCCGCGGCATCGTGACCGTCGATGGCTTCAACAACATGCCAACCGTAAGCTTTAAAACGTGCAGAGGTATCTTCAGTAAACCAGCCTTCAACTTCACCATCAATACTGATGCCATTGTCATCATAAAAAGCAATTAATTTTCCAAGCTTCAACGTGCCAGCTAATGAACTTGCTTCATGGGAAATACCTTCCATTAAACAGCCGTCACCTAAGAAACAATAAGTGAAATGGTCAACTACATCGTGCCCTTCACGGTTAAACTGTGCCGCTAACGTTTTTTCAGCAATCGCCATACCTACGGCATTAGAAACACCTGCACCTAGAGGACCCGTTGTGGTTTCTACACCTGGTGTATAACCGTATTCCGGATGACCTGGTGTTTTAGAATGTAATTGACGGAAGTTTTTGATTTCACCAATAGGTAAGTCATAACCTGATAAATGTAATAATGAATAAATTAACATTGATCCATGACCGTTTGATAATACAAAACGATCGCGGTCCGCCCAGTTTGGATTAGTTGGATTATGTTTTAAAAAATCATTCCACAATACTTCGGCAATATCTGCCATTCCCATAGGTGCACCTGGGTGGCCTGAGTTGGCTTGTTGCACCGCATCCATACTTAATGCCCTGATCGCATTAGCTAAGTCTCGTTTTGTCGTCATGTGAAATCCTGAAATTTTTATTATAGTGAAGTTCTGCTTGGGGCTATTTGACCTAAAAATGCCAATGAAAGCAATTACTCTAAGTGATTAACTAAGATAAAAATGAAATAAAGCAAATTATATTGATTTAACTGAATCGATTTATTTAATAAATCAACTTTGTAATTAAAAGTCTGCTTATAAGGTCTATTGATAACAACCTTGTAAATTAGTCACATTCTAATTCACGGTTATTCATTTTTACCCATAAGCGGTTCACTATATCAATTGGAGAATATTGTGATTTTTAAACACTTTATCTTAATACTAATCATCAGTTTTTTATCAGCATGCAGTAGTGGCGATCCTGATCTTGAAGAACAACAACCGAGCGATATCATAGAAGTTACTGATGGCTCCGATAATACAACTGATGAGGACACCCCTGAGGTTCAATTAAGAGAATGTTCATCTGATCATGAAATGGTGGGGCAAACAGGAGAGCTAAGCACCTTAGCCCATAGTGTTAGTGGCACCGCCACTATTTTGAATGACTGTACCATTGAAATTACCAATTTTAATTATGACGGTGGAGGCATCATCGTTGAAGTGTATGCCGGTATAAATGAAAATTATCACCCACCTATAGGGTTCGCGATCAGCGACAATATATTTGGTACTCGTTATGAAAACCAAACTTTCACCGTCCAATTGCCTGAAAATAAAACTTTGGATGATTTAAATGGTATTAGTATTTGGTGTTCGGATGTGGGAGTGAGTTTTGGGGACAGTTTATTTAATTAAATAATCTTTAAATCTATTTGGGATAAATAAAAAAAGCTTCAACATTGAAGCTTTTTTATTACGTTTGTTAAAACAATTAAGTTACTTTTTAGGGATTGGAAATCCACGATCTCGCATTAATGCTTCAACTTTTGCGTCACGCCCTCTGAAAGCACGGTATGCTTCTGCTGGGTCAACGGCGTTACGCACAGAGAATAAATGATCAACTAACTTCTTGGCCATTCCTTTGTCATAATAACCGCCTGGCGCTTGCTCAAATGCTTCTGCAGCATCTGAGGTCAAAACTTCTGCCCACATGTAACCGTAATAACCCGCAGAATAACCTTCACCAGAAAACACATGTCCAAAATGCGGTGTACGGTGACGCATCACCATTTCTTTCGGCATATTCATTTCAGCTAAAGTTTCAAGCTCAAATTTGTCGATATCAATACCTGTTGGATCCATTGTATGCAGTTTTAAGTCAATAATTGCAGACGCTAAATACTCCGTGGTTTTAAAGCCTTCATTAAACGTGGCTGCCTTTTTAATTTTAGCCACTAAATCTGCTGGGATTGGTTTACCTGTTTTATTATGCACTAAGTAGTTATCAATCACAGGATCAGTGGTTAACCAGCGCTCTAATAATTGAGACTGGAATTCAGTGTAATCACGAACGCCACCGTTTTGTGAAGGATACTCTACGTTTGAAGCTAAAAAGTGTAACGCATGGCCAAATTCATGGAATAAGGTTTCTGCATCTGACCAAGAGATTAACGTTGGTTTACCGGCTTCACCTTTAATGAAATTTGAATTATTTGACGCTAACACATTCGTTTTACCATCATAGCTGGTATGGCTACGATACGTTGTTGCCCATGCACCTGAACGTTTACCTTTTCTAGCGTATGGGTCTAAATACCAAACGCCAACGTGTTCATTATTTGATAGCTTTGTCACTTCCCAAACGGTGACGTCAGGGTCAAATACAGGCACACTATTGTCGGTAATAGCAGTAAATTTAAAGTCAAACAATTCGCCAGCAACATAAAACATCGCGTCTCGTAAATTGTCTAGTTGTAGGTATTGCTTTACTTCGTCCGAGTCTAAATCGTATTTTGCTTTTCGTACTTTTTCGGCATAAAAACGATAATCCCAAGGAGCAATTTTGATATCAGCGCCTTCTTCATTTGCAACTGCTTGCATGTCTGCAACTTCTTGTTCCACACGTGCAATCGCTGCCGGCCAAACTGCATTCATTAATTTAAATGCATTATCAGGGTTTTTCGCCATGCGGTTTTCTAAACGCCACTGTCCATAGTTGTCATATCCCAACAATTGAACACGTTCATGACGAAGTTTTAAAATCTCAGCAATGATTTTATTATTATCAAATTCATCACCATTATCACCGCGGCTGTAATACGTATTCCAAACTTGTTCACGTAAAGCTCGTTCTGTTGAATAAGTTAAAAATGGGTCCATTGAAGAGCGCGTATTAGTAATAGCGTATTGCCCAGATTTCCCCATAGAACTCGCTGCTGAAGCTGCCGCAGATATAACTGACTCCGGTAATCCACCTAGCTGTTCTTTGGTTAAATACGTTACATAATTTTCTTCGTCAGCTAATACATTGTTACCAAATTGGGTGTGTAATTCTGACAGTTCTAGATTAATTTCTGCGTAACGTTTTTGATCTTGTTCGTTAAGCAAGGCGCCACTACGAACAAATCCTTGGTATTGCTCGGTCACCATACGTTGCTGATCTTTACGCAAGGTATTCATTTCATCACTTAAAAAAACATCTTTAATACGATTAAAAAGTGCTTTATTTTGATTTATTTTAGAATAGAAAGTTGATAATACAGGTGCTAGTTCACCAGCAACAGCTCTGGTTTCTGCTGTTGATTTATTTGAACGCCAAATACCATAATATGTGTAAATACGGTTTAAATCTGCTCCTGAACGCTCTAATGCCACAATAGTATTTTCAAATGTTGCGGGTTCAGAGTTACTCACAATAGCGTCAACTTCAGCTAACTTTTTAGCCATGGCGATTTCAAATGCCGGTTTAAGATCGGCAAGCTTTACGGTATCAAACGCTGGAACGCCTGAATACGGTCCAGTCCACTTTGCTAAAACTGTATTATTTATTTGTTGTTCAATTTTTTTAGGATTTGACGTTTCAGAGGAGTTTGAAGACTGCCCACAACCTGTAAGTCCGGCCATTAAAGCAATAGCGACAGCAATTGTTATTTTATTTTTCATGATATTCCTATTGTTATAATTATTATCATATCTAATCAGACTGTTATATTTGGAACAAGATGCAGTAAGGTAAACGTCACGTTTATCACGATGACAGCCAATGTTATAAATGCATTTTGTTTTAAACAAAAAAAACGCGATGAAAATGCTCATCGCGTTTTTGTTTATCCCGTTTTTATCTAAAGATAATTAAACTTTGTACTTAGGTATTATTTTTTTGCCGCTTTAGCAAAGTCACCAGCTGTAAAAATATTTAACTCTTTAGTAGCAATATATTTGTTAAATGCAGCATTAACCTGATCTAATGTTAATGCATTCATTTTTTCCACATATTCTGTGTACCAAGTTAAATCACGCTTAAGCTGTTTATTATCAGCTAATAAGTTAGCGATGGTGCCATCATTTGACCATGACACTCGTAAGCTTTTCAACTCACCTTCAATCGCATTATCAACTTCAGTTTGCGTAAACCCTTCAGTGGCGGCTTTTGCAACTTCTTCTTTGTACGCAGCAACCACTTTTTTCATATTTTCTGGTGCTGCTATAGCACGCATATAATATAAGCCGTTTGGCTCATTAAAATCTAATTGCAGGCCTGAACCTGTACCATAGCTGTAACCTTCTTTAACACGAATACGTTGCATTAAACGTGAAGCAAAACCACTACCACCAAATATTGAATTTGCGACGGTCGCAGCATGATAATCAGGGTGTTGTTTATTTAACTCAACTCTATGACCAATAAATAACATAGAGTTGGCTTTATCTGGCGTTTCAATCCAGCTATCAATACCTGAAATATCTTTTAAGTTGCCTTTCATCTCAACGTATTTAGCAGTGCCTTTAAGATCCGAGAATAACTTTTCGAATTTTTCTGAAAAGGCTTTCGCATCTACATCACCTACAACACCAATATGACCATTTTTAACTGACATATGTGCTTTATGTACTTTTTGTAAACGAGCACGTGTGACTTTATTAAGAGCATCAATTTGTTGATCTAGAGTTTTGAACGCTAACGGGTGACCTTTTGGGTGACCATTAATAGATTCACGAAGCGTAGCGGCAGCGATAGCTGAAGGCTCATTTCTATTTGACTCTAGACTGGTTACCGTTGCATTTCGGTCTATGTTAATTTCAGATTCTTCAAATAAAGGAGTGGCTAGCATTTCGTGAACAAAATCTAAGGTGTCATCTAAATGCGCTTTAACCGCTTTAATACTTACATTGATAGTGCCAATCGAATTAGTACTAATATTCACGGATGCTTTAAGTTCATCTAATTTAGAAGCGATATCTTCTTTAGAGTATTTAGCATTACCGCTGTATAAAAGGCCGCCCATTAATTTAAAGTCTTGCTCATAACCTTTAAGTGAATCAATGTTACCAGTCGGTAATGTCATTTCGATTCGAACTTCACCACCACGTAGTTTTTTAGGATAAACACTTAACGTAGTTCCCACAGTCCAATTAAACTCTTGTAAACGAGCTGTGATGTTTTCAACATTATTGTCGTATACTTCACCCGCTTCGATAGCTTCACGGCCTTTATAAGTCGCTAAAATTTCGTTGATGTCTTTAGCTGGTGTGATTTCTGCTCTTACAGGGTCTTTAGTTGGAATAAAGCGGCCTAAAGTACGATTACTTTCAATTAGATATTTCTCTGCAACACGTTGCACATCTTCTACCGTTACTTTTTCAACTAAATCGCGGAAGAAGAATATATAACGGTAATCCCCCATTGCAATAAACTCTGATAATTCCATACCAACCGAAGTTACATTTCGTAACCCGTCTTCCGTTTCTTTTAAAATAGATACTTTCGCTTGTTCAACTTCTGTGGCTGAAATTTTCTTTGTTTTAATATCTTCGGCTAATGTTAATAACGCCGCTTCCATTTCATTTATATCTTTGCCTTTAAAACCTTGAGCAATAATAGTAAGAGCTGATGGATCTTTTCTTAAATAAGAATAAGCGCCAGTACCTGATGCAACACCAGGCTCTACTAACATTTTTTGCATACGTCCACGGGCGTTATCAGATAACAACTGAACTAATACTTGAATAGCTGGCGTATCTTCATGAAGTGCTGAAGGCACATGATATTGCGCAGCAACAATAGGCACTTCGCCTGTACGACGTAAATTCACTATACGCTCACCGTCTTGTACAGGTTCTACCGTATACAGTTTTTCTATTTCAGTTGCTGGTTTAGCCAACATTCCAAATGTTTGTTCGATTAAAGCCAGTGTTTTATTTTTATCAAAACGACCTGCGATAGTTAATACCGCATTATCTGGGCGGTAGTGTTTATCGTAGAATTTACGAAGTTTGGCAAACGGAAAGTTTTCAACATCTGAGCGAGCTCCAATGGTGGAGTTTGCGTAGTTATGCCATAAATATGCTGTTGAGCCCATACGCGCACTTAACATTCTAAATGGACTATTTTCACCACGTTCCATTTCGTTACGTACAACTGTCATTTCACTTTCTAATTCAGTTTTTGAGAAGGTTGCGTTAACCATACGGTCCGCTTCCATTCCTAAAGCCCAAGCTAAGTTCTCTTCATTAGACTCGAAAAGCTCGAAGTAGTTAGTTCTATCTAACCAAGTTGTAGCATTTACTCTCATGCCACGCTTATTAAACTCTTTATCAATTTCTTTATAACTTGTAGAGCCTTTAAACAACATATGCTCTAACAAATGAGCCATACCGGTCTCACCATAATTTTCGTGGATAGAACCAACACGATAGGTAATATTCACTAATGTTTTTGGCTGTGCAGGATCTGGGTATAACAACACTTTCATACCATTGGTAAGGGTATATTCATCAATCCCTTCTACATTACGAACGTATTCAATTTTAGCTGCTTGCGTTGCCATTTTGGGATTGGCTTTTACGGCTATATCTGATTCTGATGAGTTACTTGAACAAGCTGATAAAGTAAAGACTACAGCTGAAGATAATAAAGTTTTAGCTAAACTAAACCTTGGCTTTGTGAGATGAGTGATAATCGTCATTCAATAAGTTCCTATTTTAAAGTTCCCTGTTTATAAAGGATCTAAATCAATATTTCCAAAAATAGTTATATTTATTTTGTAACTATTTTTTACAACTTCACATAAGTGTAACGATTTTATAACACTAAACCCCATCAATTTTAAAACGTATAGACGTCTAGACGCAAAAAGTTCTAGGTGTTTGTATCCTTTTTGTATTAAAATTGCTGTATTCGACATTTAAAAACCTCAAATTCAGTTTCAAATTGGATTTTACAAAGTGAGATTATTAATGGCTAAACATTTATTTACCTCTGAATCTGTGTCTGAAGGGCATCCTGATAAAATTGCAGATCAAATTTCTGATGCTGTACTTGACGCTATATTAGAACAAGACCCTAAAGCACGTGTTGCTTGTGAAACTTATGTTAAAACTGGCATGGTTATGGTTGGTGGTGAAATCACAACTAGCGCTTGGGTTGATATTGAAGAGTTAACTCGTAAAACCGTAAGTGAAATTGGATATGTCCATTCGGACATGGGGTTTGATGCAAACTCATGTGCAATTTTAAATACAATAGGTAAACAATCACCAGATATTAATCAAGGTGTTGACCGTAAAGAACTACACGAACAAGGCGCTGGAGACCAAGGTCTTATGTTTGGTTACGCATGTAACGAAACTGACGTTTTAATGCCTGCTCCAATTGAATATTCGCATCGATTAGTGAAACGCCAAGCTGAAGTACGTAAAGACGGTACATTGCCTTGGTTACGTCCAGATGCAAAATCTCAAGTTACCTTTGCATATGAAAATGGCAAACCAGTCGGCATCGACGCTGTAGTTTTATCAACTCAGCACTGTGACAGTATTGCTCAAAATGATTTAGTTGAAGCGGTAATGGAAACCATTATTAAACCAACTTTGCCAGCCCACTTATTAAATAAAGAGACTAAGTTCTTTATCAATCCTACCGGTCGTTTTGTCATTGGCGGACCTATGGGTGATTGTGGTTTAACTGGTCGTAAAATCATTGTTGATACATACGGAGGTATGGCAAGACATGGTGGTGGTGCTTTCTCTGGTAAAGATCCATCAAAAGTTGATCGTTCAGCAGCTTACGCGGCACGTTATGTTGCAAAAAATATTGTTGCGGCAGGCTTAGCTGATAAAGCTGAGTTACAAGTATCTTATGCTATCGGCGTTGCAGAACCTACGTCTATTAGTATTGAAACATTTGGTACAAGCAAGTTAAGCGAAGATAAATTAATTGAATTAGTTCGTAGACACTTTGATTTAAGACCATATGGCTTAATTCAAATGTTAGATTTAGAACGTCCAATTTATCGAGCTACTGCAGCTTATGGTCACTTTGGCCGTCCTGAGTTCCCGTGGGAAGCGACGGATAAAGTTGAAGCTTTAAGAGCGGATGCTGGTTTATAACCTAATCTACAATTAATAAAAACCCTGCACGTCAGGGTTTTTTATTGTCTGAAAAATACAACTATCGCCCTATAATCAATTTAAATATTTTGTTTGATTGCATTCACTTCATTAGTCTCTAGTATTAAGTTAAGACTAGGGCTAAACGAACTTTTTATGGATCTAAAAAATCACTTACATTCAGCTTTAATCATTGAGCAACAACCATTAGCCCAAAGTCATTTAAAGTATTCATTAACTAATATTGGATTTGATAACGTTGATATCGTTGACCGGTCATATTTAGCGTTAAGAGCATTAAAAACTAACCGTTATGATTTAATTATTTGTGCTTCCGATCTTAGTAAAGGCGCCGATGGATATCAGTTGTACGAACAAATTGTAGCGGAAGGTTTATTATTACCTTCGATGACGTTTATTTATTTAAGTTCTGAAAATGACCTAGCATCAAGTCAAAGTGTCATCGAGTTAAATCCAGATGATGTAATTTTAAAACCTTTTACAACGCAAAATATTGAAAAAAGGCTAATACGTTCTTTAAGTAAAAAAATAGCGATAAAAGACGTACTACTTAAACTAGATCAGTATGACTACAAAGCGGCTAATTTAAAGTTAAATAACCATATAAGTAACAATAAAAATCCCCTTAAGATCCCATACCTAATGAAAATGAAAGGTGACATCATTTTATCATTACAACATTGGGATTCAGGCGAACGTTTTTTTAGTAAAGTCATTAGTATTCATCCACATCCTTGGGCTTTATTAGGGTTAACTGAGTGTCAGATCCACCTTGAAAAAACAGAGGAAGCCCTTACATCAATTGAGCAACTATTTAATCAACCTCAAACTAAATTAGCGGCATTGGATCATTTAAGTGTTATTAACCAAAAACTACATGATTTTGATAAGGCATTAGTTGTATTAAAACAAGCCACGGAAATATCTCCTAGAAATATCAATCGTTTAAAAGAGCTGGTCAGTGTAGCCCGATTAACACATGACTATGAATGTCAACATGAAGCCAGTAATCACATTATCCGCAATAGTAAATTTTCGATTCACGATTCGCCGCAAATATATTTATCTGCAGTACGCTCCGCCATTGATCTAGGGTTAACGTCGTTTGAAGAGGAAGACGTTTTACGTTTGATTCATTCTAGCCAAAGTATATTAGGTAGTATTAAAGGTAGCTTCAAAAGTGATGCAATTACTAGTCAAATTGACGTTGTGCAAGCTAGATTATTTAATTTAAAAAATGAAAAGGCGAAAGCTAAGGAGTTGTTATCTGACAGTATTAAGCGCGTTGAACATCAGAAAATATACATTGATGAAACCAACCAAGATGACGTATTAGACTTGGCAAAAGCATTCCATGAGTTAGGTTTACACAAGTTATCGCACATTCTTTTTAATGAACTCGCGGAGTACTGCCAATCGCCAGAGGCTTCATCCTTATTTAGCCAATACATCGCTGTCGAAAAATCACTTCGCAATGACATTAAGGAATCACCAAAAGAGCTAAATAATAAAGCGGTAAGTTTCTTTGAGGCAGGTCATTTGGATGACGCACTTAAAGCCTTTGATAGTGCATTTAAAGTCATGCCCAAAAGCTCAACTATTGCATTAAATTTAATGCAAACTTTGATTGAGTCTAATTTAAATATTGAACATCATGAGTTAAAAACAATTATCATTCGCTGTAAAAAAACGATACTGCAGTCCGAGTTAACTGAAGCGCAGACACTTAGATTTGAAAAGTTAAATGAGATGTTGGAGCAACAATATTTATAATTATAATCAACTACTTGTGCTTATCTACAACAACCAGTTGTGAAAGAAACGTTTCAGTTTATTAGATTTTAACCAATACCAAAATAAATAAACTCCCAGTATGAGTAACACCATTTGTACCCAATGCACCTGAGTAATATGGTATGAAATCGTATAAAACTGTATGACTAAATCGGTAAAAAGTGCAATTAATAACATTTTACTTTGCAGTGACCAAATCGATTTATACCAAGCTTTTTCCCTTTGTTTTTTTAATGAAAATACGAAAAAAGTAATCAATGCTGGCGCCCCCGTTAAAATGGTTAACGCAAACAAAGATACATTTGAATATATAAGTCCAATTAACAAACTACGGTCATCTGAATAGGTCAACGATATGATCCATATGATAAAACCGCGTAACAGATATAAGATCCCTAAATAAAAACCAAGTGGTATCTTAAGTCGTCCTTCAAAGTCAAAATCTTGCCACTGCACTTAAATTATTCCATAACAAAAACCTAGCACCTCAATTCATTTAACATTGAGGTTAACCAGGCCAATAACAAATAAGGTTATTTTTTCAAATGATGGGCAGTTTATGAGGGCTAATTTAATAATTTCAACGCCAAACCTTTAGATAGATTGGCTTGTGCTTGAACAGCAACATTCGCTTGTCCCATTATAGAGGCTTGAATATTATCAGCTGTCGCTTTAGCGTAATCAGTATCTTCAATGCGGCTTTTTGCCGACTCGGATTGCACATATGAATTACTTAAATTGTTTATTGTTGATTCTATTCTATTTTGAAACGCACCAATTTTCCCTCGTTGACCACTAATATTTTCGTTAACAGTTTGGCTAATCGAAATGGCATCTTGTGCACCTGTTATGGTGGTCACATCGATACTATTCACCGCGTCAATTTGTTCATTAATTGAGGAGAGACTTAAACCAATCGTTGTATTGGCATTGGCACCGACTTGAAATTGATTATTATTTGATTGAGTAAAAATAGTTTGCCCCGCAAAACTCGTTTGTGACTGAATATCACTCACCTGCCCTTGTAGCTGCACTATTTCTTGTTGGATACTGTCTCTATCTGCTGCGCTCATTGATGCGTTAGCAGCTCTTAATGACAGTTCGTTAATGCGACCTGCAGCATCATTAATACCTGACAATGCACTTTCTGCAACTGAGCTATAACTAAATGCATCACTTGCATTACGCATCACTACTTGAATACCTGACGATTGATTTGCAAGACGGTTGGCTATTTGTAAGCCCGCGGCATCATCTTTTGCTGAATTGATTTTTAGGCCTGAAACCAAGCGTTTCATTGCACTTTCTTGTTGCTCTTTAAGACTTGTCGAAGACGTATTTGAAGATGATAACGATATATTATTACTGCCTACTTTCATGTTCTACCCCCATAGAAAATGTTACATCCTGAGTCTAGTTCAATAAAATAGCGAATACAATTAGCCTAGAGGCCTTTATTAATTAAGTCAGAGCTAGCCTAATAAAGTTAATGCTAACTCTTGTGACTGGTTAGCTTGACTCATTAATGAAATCGAAGCTTGTTGCATTATTTGATAGCGAGCTAATTCAGCTGATTTTGTGGCGTAATCTGTATCTAGAATACGTGAACGCGCAGATATTTGATTTTCCATCACGTTATTTAAATTATTAACAGTGCTCTCTAAGCGATTCTGTGTCGCACCTAAAATAGCTCGGTGTTTATCTACAATTTTTAACGCATCATCAATTGCAAAGATGGCAAATTGTGACCGATTTACAATATCGACATTATCTAAGCCTAAAGTTGTTGTACTAAAGGCACCGAAGTTCACTTGCATGGTTTGATTTGCATCAGCACCTATTTGGAAGGTATGTAATGGACCACCAGCGCTGGTAACATCTAATTCATAATCCTGTAACGCTATATCGCCTCTGTTAGTGTCAACCCAATTAGAATTAACAGCAAAGTCAGTTTGGTCACTATCATTATCATTAAGTATAATTGTTTCAGTAAATCCACGTGTACCGCTTCGGTCACCACTACCATAACCCGTCATTACATTTTCACGAGTGAAACCATTGTTAGCGTCTTCCCCACCCAATGCACCATTGTCTTTATTGGTAGAGTCCATTTCTTCTGCCATAAACTCTTCCATACGACTTGCATATGTACCAGTATCATTAGCTGCACCGGTTAATTCAGCTCTAAAATCAGCTTCATTTGACCAGTTTCCATTTGATGCCGTGTTTAATGCATTATCAAAGGTTGCTCCACTGGCGAGTTCTTGCATTACCGTTTTTAGCCCTCTATCCCCTAAGGTATGCTCCATGTAGCGCATAGCCACAAAACCACCACCATAAGCACCTAAATTATTGGTTACTGTGGTTCCTGTTCCTTGAGCATTAAACGCCGCTAATACTGCTGCGCCTGAGTTTCCGGCAATTTGATCATCCCCGCCACGTAATACTTCTGCCGCACCTTCTTTAAACCAAGCAGGTAAGTTATTAAACTCATCCATCGTTGAAACCATTGTGGCATGAACCATTTCGTGAAGAACGATTTCATCTAATTTGGTGCCACCATAATTATCCAAACCATTATGGATGCTATCTATATCTTTGAATTCGGCTAAATCTATAGTCAAAGTGACTCGCTTAACGCCACCGACAGTTGCATTAGTAACCCATGCTAGTGTGCCATCATCGGCATCACGTTCTAAATCGAGTTTCAACTCGCCTTGTCCAGTAATACCAAAATATTGCTCAATAATTTTTTCAGATTCACCTAGCCAGGTGCTTTGCAAACCACGAACCATTTCTCGTTCGAACTGATCAGGAATTGATGAACGATTGCTTTCGTATAAACGTTGCCCACCAAATGTTGTGGCTTCATTGATACGATCTATTTCTTCACTTAATTGCAGGTATTCTTCATTTAGCGATTTTTTATCAACTACGGTATTGGTCGCATTAGCGGCTTGAAGTGCAATATCCCGCATTCGTTGCAAATTATTAGTCACTTGTTGCATCGCACCTTCGGCGACTTGCATCATCGATATACTGTCGTTTGCATTTCTTGACGCGACTTTCATTCCATTAATTTGGGAAGTTAACCGAGTGGATATCTGTAAACCTGCTGCATCGTCAGCAGCGGAGTTGATACGTGAACCTGATGAGAGCTGATTATACGTATTAGTTAACGCACGGTTGTTTTTACGGAACAACCCCGTTATCTGTAACGAACTCACATTGGTATTAATTATCACTATATAGGATCACATAAAATAATATCTCATATGACGTTAGCGGCAATTTTTTGCCGCCCTTGAGGATTTTTTTTAATTATTTTTTGATTATTTTATAAGCTATTGAAAAATATGATTATATTATTCAATTAACCTAATAAGCGGATCGCCTGATCTTGCATAGAGTTTGCCTGGCCTAACAAGGCTGTTGTAGCTTGTTGAGTAACTTGTAGTCTGGCAAGTTCTGCCGCCTCTTTAGAGTAATCGGCATTAACTAACCGCCCTCTTGCCGCGTTACTATTTTCGTGATTAGTAGATAAGTTATTTATCGTCGATGAAAAACGATTTTGTAACCCACCTAAGTTAGAACGTATTTTATCTACCGCACTTAATGCACTATCGATAGCGGATATAGCATCCTGTGCGCCTTGAATCGTCGTTAAATCAATATTTTCAATTGACTCTTCTACAGACTGGTGAGTAAGCGTATTACTTGCAATTGCGCTGTTTACGGTACCAAAGTCAATATTCGATTTAACTTTGAAGTTAGAAACCGACTCTAATTCAACATGTCCTCTGATGACAGCTGCTGAACCATCATTACTCATGTTAACCGATTGACTAAAAGCACCATTTAAATCTATCGTGGTTAAAGCGACTTGATTATCAACACCTTCAGAGCTTTCAAAATAGTTAGATATCTCGATATTATCGCCAAAGTTATTGGTCAAAATTAATTGGTTTGAAACTGAATCAAATTCTGCACCAACACCAGTTAACGCGGCTTCTTCATTAATCTTATTTCGTAACGCAACCATATCTTCATTCATACTTCCGGAAGCGGTAATCGATACAGTACGAGTTTGAGAGCCATTACCTATATCGAAACTTACCAATTCATCTGCTTCAAAAGCGGTTCTGTTGGTCGTAACACCATCATGAAAATGCAGAGCTACTTCCGTTTTAGCATTGGCTGATACATTGGTTTTATCAAATTCTGCATTAATTTTTGTTGCTATTGCTTTGGCAGAATCATCCGAATTCAGTGCTACAGACTGTGAGCTTTTGCCTTGCAGTGTTAACACTTCCGTTTGAGGACCTGCGGCATTATTTCCAAAACCTTCAGATGTTAATTTTGCTTTAGCACCAACTAAACTTGAATCTAAATATATATTGTCTGTCGCCTGACCATTTAACGCAAATTCATTGTGCGTTAAGTCAGAGGTGTGTAATGAAGTTAACGATAATGTAATCACTTCATTTGCATCCGAGCCGACTTGAAATTGTTGAGAGCCAAAACTGCCATTGAGCAACAACTGACCACCAAACGTAGTCGTATCGGCAATTCTATCAAGTTCTTGTTTTAACTGAATGACTTCTTCTTGAAGGGCTTCTCTATCTCGACCTGTATTACTCGCATTAGCTGACTGAATCGCCAACTCACGCATTCTTTGCAACATGTTTGTGGTTTCTTGTGCTGCCCCTTCTGCGGTTTGAACAACTGATATTCCGTCGTTCGCATTTCTTATAGCGACACTCATCCCAGTATTATGTTTGCCAAGCCTATTCGATATCTGTAGGTTTGCTGAATCATCTGAGGATGAATTAATACGTTTACCAGTGGTTAAATTTGTTAACCTATCGCTAAGATGCAATTGGTTTTCACGCATTTCATTACTGATATTTCGAGATGTTGTATTTGTTGCTATTTGCATGGCTCGCACTCAATAAATTTAGTTTGAAATTTATACTATGAGAATGATTAGCAATTTTTACGCCACTATATAACTAGTATTTACTGTCAATATATGAATGCGTTTTATACATTTAATTAATGTTTTTAGTTATCGAGTCCGATACAGTTAATACTATAGAGGCGTAGTCGATTCCTTGTTTGGTATACAAATTGCCTAGATAACGAGTCATTACGATTACATTTATAAATGTATTACATAGTTAATTAATATTAGTTAGGAGGTGTTATGCAACAATCCAAGGTCGTTCAGTTACCTCTATCGCCTCTTAAGTCCAAAGTGTTAGTGACTCAACCTTATGTGCCTTCTCTAGATAAATACATGCATTATGTAGAAAAAGCATTTGATGCAAAATGGCTAACCAACGACGGACCTTTGTTAAAAGAGTTAACCGACAGGTTAAAAGACTATCTAGGAGTGAAATACCTTTTATTAGTTAGCAATGGAACCGCGGCATTACAGTTAGCGTATAAAATAAAAGATTTATCTAATAAAACGGTGATCAGTACTCCGTTCACCTTCCCCGCGACCACAACAGCATTAGAGTGGCAGAACGCTAACATACAATTAAGTGACATTAATAAAAACAGCTGGAACTTGGATCCTAAGGTCGTAGAAAAACATCTAACAACAACTAAAGTTGACGCTATTGTACCTGTCAATATTTTTGGTATGCCATGTGACATGGAGGCATTTGATAAAATAGGTTCAAAACATAACATCCCTATTATTTATGACTCAGCACAATCGATGCTGTCAAAATTTAAAGGGAAAAGTGTTTTACAATACGGTGATATACATTGCATGAGTTTTCATGCCACTAAACTGTTCCATACCGTAGAAGGTGGTGCTATCACCTTTAATTCAAAAGATGATTATGAACGAGCTAAACGGTTGATAAATTTTGGTATCGGCGAGAATGGCGTAGTAGAAGAAGCTGGTATTAATGCCAAGATGAGTGAATTACATGCTGCTATGGGCTTATGTATTTTAGACGATTTACCAATGTTAATTGAAAACAGAGAAAAGTCATTAACACGATATCACTCGCAATTAGCTAGCGCTGTAACTCTCCAGTGTTCGAATTATGACTCTTATACGCCACCTATGTATATGCCAATTAGGTTTGAAACCGAAAAGGCTCTACTTAATGCTCAAGTAAACCTAGAACAAAATGGTTATTTAAGTCGTCGTTATTTTTATCCTAAAAACCACAAATTTATTCAGCAGTCTATCACTACTGTTTTACCAGTAAGCGATGTAATATCTAATAAAATATTGTGTTTACCCTTAATGCATAACTTAAATAAAAATCACATTATTAATATTTCTAACACTATAAAACGTTCAATATAAAGTATGAATGTCGTTGTTATGCAACCCTATCTTTTTCCTTACTTAGGATATTATCAGCTTCTACATGTAGCTGATACTTTTGTCATATTCGATGATGTTAATTTTATCAAAAAAGGATGGATAAATAGAAATCAGATATTATCGTCAATCGGTTCAGAGAGATTTACTTTACCGATTGAAAAAATAAGTCAAAATAAAAAAATAAATCAACACAATATACATAAGCCTGCTGAAAGTATTAAGAAGTTATTTACAACCTTAAAAACTAATTACCAAAAGGCTCCTTATATCACACAACTTGATAATCTATTTTATGATTTACAATCTTGGACTGATGGCGAGATGTTCAAATTAGAAGCTGACAAGGCAAACTATGGGCATGTTAAAGGCACAGATCTAACATCCTTTTTACACCAAAGTATTTTGTTATTAACTAAATATTTGAGCTTGAATACAAAAATTATTTTATCATCAAGTATAAAGAACGATGCGGGACTGACTTCGGA
This sequence comes from Psychrosphaera sp. F3M07, assembly GCF_018860345.1. GTDB lineage: Bacteria > Pseudomonadota > Gammaproteobacteria > Enterobacterales > Alteromonadaceae > Psychrosphaera > Psychrosphaera aquimarina. The sequence continues at coordinate 138,329 of NZ_JAHKPJ010000012.1, forward strand.
AGCTAGGATAATTGATATTTGCAAACAATTAAACGCGACACGTTATATTAATCCTCCAAATGCTGAGAAGTTAGAGTTATACACACCTAATAATTTTAACAAATCTGGCATTGAGCTGAATTATATCCAACCTGAGTTAGTCGAATATGAACAGTTTAACAGCAGCACATTCGTAAACTATTTATCAATATTAGACCTTATCGCTAACCTACCGTTCACTGAAATACAGAATAGAGTTGCAAATTATAATTTAAGGCTGGCCACAAAATAATGTATATGTCTTGTCGTTCCAGCCACCGTTTCTAATAATTCGCCATGATGTAATAACGTAAACTCGGCCAATTCATTATTGATTAATTCTTTATCAAATATTTGAACTCGACATTCCTGCCTAAAGCCTAAAAAGTCATTTTTTATTTTAAAGACATGATTAGGAAGTTCTGCAGAGCCGTCAAAAATACTGTGTTGACGGCCTAATAATGAAAAAACAAATCGACCACCTGGCTTTAATACTCTTGCCACTTCTGCAAAATTATCATGCAGTGTAGTTTGGTCTTGATCTAAATAATAAATTGAGTTGCAAGCTAAAACATAGTCAAACTGTTTATCCGAGGCAGGTATATTGTTTGCTACCCCCATTAAAAAGTGTTGTTCAGGAAAGCGAGTCTTCAATAAATTCACTTGCTCTTCTGATACTTCTAGCCCTGTCACAGCAAAACCATTATTAACTAAAAATGGAATACTACGTCCGTGTCCACACCCCAAATCTAAAATAGTTTTGCCAATATAATTATCATTTAAAAACTCGACAGGTGATTTTGACAAAAAGACACGAGTAACAAAGTTTTCTGGATAGAAATTATTCGTCTTAGATAACGAGGCATAGTATTCTTTCCATTGAGTCGAAGCCGATAAACGTTGAGTCATTAAACTAACACCACATAACTTTGTTGGGGTGAAATTGGGCTGCGTATTATTTCATATTCACGTCCTTGAAACACTTCCCTTAATGCTAAAGTCTCACCAGGGAAGTCGGTATAACATAATTCATCAAACGCGAAGATTGTATTTTTGTGACAATAAGGTAACAGCTGCTCCAAACAAAACTTAGTTGGCTCGTATAAATCTAAGTCAAAATATACCAGTGATAAAATAGTCTCCGGGTGTCTGCTTAGATAGTCTGGTAACGTTTGACTAACATCACCTTTGACTAATTCAAATTTTTTCACATTAGCTTTAGGGTTCAAAGACTCTTGAATATGAAGATGTTGTTCTAGTACTTTTTCATAATTAGTTGGTACTGAATAATTTCCAACTTGAGACTTTTCAGTACTGCCATCTTTATCAGACACTGACGGGAAACCAGAGAAAGTGTCAAAACCAATTATTTTCCTGCTGGTATTAAATGGTTCATACATAGAGCGTAAACAAGACATCAAATTTAAAGTCTGCCCCCAACGAACGCCAAACTCCATTATTACCCCATGATTATTTAATATATTTTTGTATAAATCTGAGAAAAACAAAATTCTTGCTAAAGAACTGCGATTTAAAAACAAACCCATGTTAGCTAAAATTTCGTTGTCCGGGATGGGGCTATCATGAAGCTGTTTGACTAATGCTTGATAAGACTCTACTTCACCATTGTTTAAATGATGTTGAAAATTGAATTCCTTGCTCATCGTTACTTCCTATATCTTAAAAGGGTTAATACCGTAATTAAAACGTTAATTTACGAGATCTTGGTGTGCTGATTCAAAAAATCTAGGATACTTTGTTCTTGCCATATAAAAATCACGCGCCATTAATTCTTTATCATTCGCAGGGGCATATCGACCGTTTGCTACCCAACGGTATTTTTCTGATTTGTTTATACCACTAGCGTGTAATAATAAAGTATTGAACAAAATACATTCACCTTTTTTGATCACACCGGCGTCTGTTTGATTAAGCACTAGTTGTTCAAATTCATCATTTTTTACGATCCTAATCCTGTTAGGATTATTGGCTTCCACCTCAGTTTCTTTATGAATAGCATGTATCTTATTATGGCTTTTAGGGACGAATTTTAAAGGCCCCATATCATGCTCAACATCTCTCAAGGCTATCCAGAAAGTAACCGCATTGGTACTTATAACATTATATTGATAGTCTTGGTGCCATTCAAAGTGGCTTACCTTTGTACTTTCCCCGTCAATTCGAAATAACGACCAGTCAAATGGGGAAAGTAAATATTTTTCACCCAATAAATGGCCAATCACCGAGTGAAGGTTTTGATTAGATATTAGGCTCTGAAAACTAGGTAAATCCTTTGCTATACGTAAAGCAATATCTGCTGACTTAACATTATTTTTACATAACAAGTTAAATGCTTCATCCGGATCATTAGGTAAATTTGTTGTATTGGACCAATCACTAATAACAGCCAGTAGATCTTGAATTGGTTGCTCTAATTGAGCTTCATTAAAAAGTCCTGAGACTTTTACAATCCCTTGATCAACAAATTCACTTTTAATTTCAATAATTTTATCGGAGTCAGCAAAATCCGAGAGTTTAAAACAACCAATATTCAAAATCGTTACCTAATCTTGTTTAATGAAATAACCACTTGGCGTAGCAGAAAAAGGAAACTTTTTAAAAACTGGTGCAATGCCTTTTTCTTTAAAGAACTCATCTACCGCTGAGGTTTCTCCCTGCCAAGGGACTAACCCATATTCATCAAATATAATCACACCACCAGTACAAACTTTATCATACAGCTCATTTAAACAATATTTAGTCACATTGTATAAATCGACATCCATATGTAATAGTGAAATCTTTAAACCTGGTTGTTGCTCTAAAAATTTAGGTAAGGTGTCAAAAATATCACCATCAACGATTTTAACCCTATCGATATTGGGCGGCATGGTGTCTTCATTAAATAATTCAACTAATGTTTTTGCTAATGCTTCAGGTGCTTGCCAACCTCCAACTTCGTTCCCTACAGTACTGCCTTGTTCTGGTTGACCGTCTTTTTCAGAAAAATCTTGCAGCCCTTGGAAATGATCAAAGCCATAGACAAATCGAGTTCTATCCCCTGGACAAAATGTCTCCATTAAATTAGCCCAAGTAATTAAACTTACCCCTTTAGACACGCCCATCTCAAGTACGCATCCTGGTAAATCAATTACATGTTTAAACAATTCATAATGAGCCAAAAAGCGAGGCAGTTCTCTACGTCTTAGAAATGCAGGGAAGTTTTTTAGTACATCCTCTAACGATAAATCGTGTTCTTTGGTTAAACGCTCTAAAACGTCCCATCGACGTTGATCTCTGCCTTTATAATTAAACTGTTGCTTTTCCATTTTTTTCCCGATTCTTGTTTGAGTTGGTTATATGTAGTGTAATTTTATATACCTTGCCATACATCTTCTATATCACCTCTAGTTACAAGTACCTGATCAACTTTCTCAAGGTTATGTAACATTGCTTGTTTATTCGCTTTTAAATACTCGTATAGCGCACTGTTATAAAAATGCTCATCAAAGTGATTTTTATTATTTGATTTATATACACTTTGTATTCCAACTTTTATATTTTGTTTGATGACTCTACGTTTAAACCAGTAGAAGTCATTGTCTTTATCCAGCTCGTGCCAAAATAAACGGTGAGTTTCACTCATACCTAACATGCTTAAACCTATTGAGTTTTTAGCGTTTTGTTTTGAGATTACCTCACACACTTGCATTGATTCGCTTGTGTTTTTGCGGTGAGATTCCCCCTCTAGGTCTAAAAACGAAAAGCTTTTTTTCAATAAGGTGTAATTAGGCACGTTATTGGTAAATACAAATTCGATTGTCGTTTTATCTGATTGAGTTTCAGCAATTTGTTTTAACATAACATTAGGGAGTAATGCATCGAGAAAATTAAACTCACGATACATATAAACTTCATTTAAAAAACACTTAAAATTAAAACTATAGCCGTGATTAACGTATTCTTTATACATTGAATAAACAGCACGTTTTATATTTCTAAAAATTAATACACACTTTTTTCTTTCAGGAAATAATAAATTCAAACGTCGCAATTTTTCATAGGCATCAAGTTCGTTCGTTAACCCTTTCATTGCAATATTCTCACTTGAAACAAAATAATCAAGTTGCTGTTGTTCAGCTAACACTAACTGTGAACCAACATAATCTTGGTACTGTTGAAACATTTCGTTAAAGTGGAATCGATTTTGATAACGTAAACCGACGTTGAGCAGTTTGCTTTCTAATTCAGATTTATACCAAGATTTATGATCCGCGTTTGGTCGAAAACCACTGTATATAAGTTGTTCTGACAATTCATATTTAGATGCACAATGCTGAATTGAGGTTGAATATGATTTAGGATTCCCTAAATGCACAACTATAGAAGTGGCCATTTATCCTCCATTAACTCATTTAGCCGATTGGTAGATACGTTTTTTTGTAACCGGTTAGTCACAACAAACTTTATTCGACGAAAATGGACTGGAGCCGCCCCCATACCGAGCTTAAAGCGCGCTAGACTATCATTTTCACTAATACCTCCACCTAATGATAAATAGCCGCTTGACTGAGAAGATAAATAGTTATACAAAAAATAGATAATAGCTCGACTGTAATCATAGACGCCTGGATCATGTGCCATAAAGGTGTAATCAAACCCACCACTAACACGGCTAACAACACAACCAGCAACCACTCTACTCTGATGTTTCAATAGAAATAGTTGCCAATTTTCATCTGTAAATAGCTGATGCCATTGCTGTTCAGAGAACTGATAAGACTCCGAAAATGCACTCCTTTTCGAGGTTTGACTATAGAGTTTACAAAATGCTGCTATATCGGCTACGTTTTTTGTATTTATTAATTCAAACTGGCCTTGGTATCGAATGATTTTTTTTATCCGAGAGCGAGAGTCACGCTTTAGGCTAGAAAGCCAGCTATCTAGGTCTAGACCAAGCTCCATTTGATAATTTGTCCGGCTTTCCTGTTTAATATATCCGAATGATGTTGCCAATATAGGTCTGTTAGCATTAATACCATCGACTACCTTTCGAGTTTGAATAAACCCTCCAGCTAACGCAGAGTATTTCTGGCATAACTGCTCCGTATCTGCAACCTCATCATATTGAGTTGCTCCCGATAAACAAATTGGCGTAAAACAGACCAAAGATTTTGGTTTGTATAGAGGTGCAACGCTATCTCTTAAATAAAGAGGATAACTTGTTTCGTCTAAAGTATTAAACAGCTGTGCTGGCTTAGGTGCGAGCCCTTGACTAAAATTAATAAATGCTTTAGTTGCGAATCCACTCACGAAATTATCCATTAAGTATGAAAAACTAACCATTCACTGCCGTCCGCAAATGCATGTTTGACTATTCCCATATGCATATTATTTAGGCGACGTTTTATCCAAGTTGGCAGTAACAAGTAGTTTTCCTGTTCAGTTTGAAACCGATAGCCATTTTTAACAGCGATATCAGGTTTAAATCCCAATATAATAACTGCAATCCCAACATCCATTTTTTCCATATTCCGTTCAAGTGTTGTCAATTCTGTCAGTGAAAGGGATGCTAACCAATCGTAATGGATAATAAGGCAATCGGAATCAAGGCAATCTAGCTCTAGTAGCTCAGTACCTATAGTAAAGTGTTCTAACTCGTAATGGCTTAAGATCTTTTTAGCCATAACATAATGTTTAGGCCTAGTTTCAATACCACGCCAATTTTGAGCCTTCAGAGAATGTAAATATTCATGCCCATAAGGAAAATAGCTAGAACCTAATTCAAGTATATTTAAAGCCCGATTTGTAGTTGTTTGAAAATCAACACTAAATTGTGCAGCGTAAGTAAAATAATCTTTTATTTTTTTATCTGGCCTAATACCAGCTTCTACAGCAAAGTCTAAAATAGTTAATAATTCAGGTTGATATCCTGCTGGAATTTTCATAAATTTTCTTCTTCAGCTTGATAGATCATCTTGCCGTTAACTCTTCCTAAAGCCTCTAATTTGTAAGCTCTCGTATTTGATGTTTTAGTTGAATCTAATTCATAAGTAGGATAGATAATCCTCATAAACCCAGTTTGCTGGCCAGAGATTTGAATGTTCTTTACTTGGTGGATATTGCCATAACGCCATAAAACTAAATCTCCTCGCATTATACCAAGCGCTGCGAGGTTAGTTTCTTCTCCTTGATTATTCTCTAATACAAAGCCACCACCATCATAATCCGTTTCATGTTCAGATAAAAACAAAGTTGCTTGTATTCTACTAGGGTCAAATTCATGACTCCCCCCAGCATCTTTTCGCTCTTGCTCGATAAAGTCACCATGAGGGTAAACGATTTGTTCCGGCGAGACATGGTTGCAAACTCGATATTGCAAGTTATGACCCTCAATACCAAAAAGTCCATGATAATTTGGTAACCCTTCCACAATATTTCTGATTTGCTGTATTTCTAAAGCAAGTTCATGAGTTTGCTGACAGAGAGGTTCATTCCATAAAAAGCAGCAATAAGTTCGATCTAATTTTGATGGTTTTTTATAAAAGTAATTAGGGCTACCTACTTTCACCGACCTGTTTGGAATAAAGTCGTAAAAACTTTGATCAATAGCAGTGTTTAACCAAAATGACCTAAGCTTATTAACAGTATTTTCAGTTATAAAGTTTTTTAATACAAAATAGCCAGGGCCAGAACTATGGTATATATCGTGACGAATAGACTTAATATTCAAATTAGAGTTTAAAATTGAATTTATCATCTTTTCACCACTAAACCTTGACCACTAGGTAATTCTAAAACAAATTGACCTCGTTCCTCGAACCATTTATCTTCGTTTTCTTTTTGTGCTTTAAACTCATAAAAGCCATAATCATCTAGAATAACCACTGCACCAATAGGCATTTTGGGCCACAAAATCTCTAGAGCTCCAGTTTCAGCTAAATATGAATTCATGTCTAAATGCAAAAAAATTACTCTCTCAGGAACAGTAACATCGAAGATATCTGGTACTACGCCTTTACAGATATTTACATTTTGATAATTTGAAAAACGCTCTTGTACAAATTCATATAACTGTGGCTTATTATGTTCAGCTTTATCTATTGGTGAGCCGTCACTGTACTTCTCGCAGATTCCTTCAAAGGTATCAAATAACCAAAACTTTTTATTTAATGAGTCAATGTCAAAGTATCTACATAAAAAATCAGATTTAAATCCACGAAATACACCACATTCTACTAAATCGCCTTGTAAATGCATTACTGACTTTACTGCCCAAACTAATGTATGAATTCGCCATGCCATTCCCTGATATATAGGAGCTTTCGCAATTTCTTTAAAAACACGAGTAAATTTTTCATCGTCAAAAAAACCCATTGCCCGGTCCGCTACAAACAATTTATCTCCGATAAAATGTCGAGAATAATTTTCCTTCAAAATATCTGTAGCTAGATTTAATAAGTTATTTTTTTCTAAATTTGTAGATGAAAACAGCATAATTATTTTTACCTTAATTAACCTTGAGAGCGTTTATAAAACCTATTTTCATCCGTTTGATAAAACTCTTCTAAAGATACAGGCACCATCGCGTTATACCCTAAGACTTGAGCTAACTGTGGTGTTAATGTTTTCCCAAAATCAATGCCAAGTGCCCTTGGATAGTCCAATTGTTGCTTGATGTAAGGTTTTGAAAAAAATGGGGTAATAATGTATCGATCGGTTTCCGTTAAGTTTTTACCCGCAGCATGCCACATATTCCCATCAAAAAAGATCACATCCCCTTTCTTGCCAGTAGCACGGATCGCATTGTCAAAAAACTCTTTTTCTTCTGGTTTATTTGGAGAGTTTTGGGAACCTTCTAACATCCAAGTTGCACCATTCTCTTCAGTAGAATCACTCAATAAGATTATTGCATTTAACCACAACTTATTTGAACCAGAAAAACTACGAATGTCTCGATGGATGTTTTGGGTATAAGTTTTATTTACTTTTGTAATTCGACTAACGCCCATCGTATTCAAAATATATGCGCCATTAAAATACTCTGTTAGAAATTTCCCAAGTATTGGGTTTTCTAATAGTGTTAACATTTTCCTGCAAATTACAAAACTATGGTGAGTCGCATTTTCAACTAAATGTGCAATGCCTTTTTGTTTTTGAATATTCACAAAATGGTGTTCATTAGTTAAATATTCATCCAAAATTTCATCGACCAATTGAGTAGAAAAAACATCGTCAAACTTTACCCACCCTCTATGAGTTAAGGTATCCAAGTAATTAGTCATTATTCGCCTCTAAAATATACTGATAAATACCATCAGATAATTCTGTGCTCAGACTGCTATGCTCAGCTGTGTTAAATTTCTCATTTAAACACGCACCTTTCATATTAAGAATTTCATCTTTTAGCATAGCTTCATCATTCACCCAACTTGTAGCCTTGTCAACAAGCGTATCCACTGAGCTACATAGACCAGATAGATAATCCAAACTACCCCAAATATCCATATCGGTAAGACCACAAACATCACTCTTATCTAGAATAAATAGTTTAGGTTTATTTAAACGAACCAGATCAACATTACTATTAGTTCCACCAAAAGGAAAAGTTGCGATCGCAAAGTCACAGTCATTCAAAACGCTCATGTAGCGGTTATAACTTAAAAATGGATGTATTTCAGAATTTGGTAAAAATCGTCTGAGTAAAGAACTAGCAGAAAAGAATTCGATGTCTTGTTTAGGATGAGCCATAAAAAAGTGAAATTTAACACTTTTATTAGAATTTTCGGTAATTTTTGTACAAGCAGCTATCACTTCATGAGATATCTTTTGGATGACGCCATTAACAACTATATTCACTATTTCTTTATTGATATGAGTGGGGGTTAAATTAATTGGTGTTTCTTTCCTAAATAAGCCTTTTCGTTTACCAGGCATCCACTTTTCAGAAATAATAGATTCCATAACTTTTTCACTTATTCCGATATCCAAGCAATGAAAATAATCTATGTTAGGGATGAAAGTACTTGCGGGATGACCGGCAGAAGCTATTTGAATTGGTGCTAAGCGTAACGTCGCAATCAAAGGAACATAAATAGTCATGCCAACTGAAGGATAAAAGACAACATCTGGTTTTACTTTCAGAATTTTCTTTACCATCGAATTTAAGTCTAGCTTTTCAGCTTCAGGAATTACGATAACATCATCAAAATCTTCCTGACCTAGACTATCAAATTGACTATCGATTCCCATTCCAACAACGTGAAATTTTTCACGTAAGACGGCGATTCTTGGATGGTGCCCTCGATACATAGCATGGTTGTAATGATAAAACTCGTGGAAAACTAAAATAGTTGGTTTATTGGTGTCTGGCCTAGCTTTAACATCATTTTTTATTCGCTTTTTAAGACCAGGTGTAAGATATTCCTGCATAAAACTTTCAAAGCAACGCACTATCCACTTTTTTATTTCATACTTTTCAGGATGAGCCAGGTTACTGCAATTAAAAAATGTAGCGATAAGTGGTGATAAATTTTCAGGATCTTTTGTATGAACTATAGGTGCGTGTTTAGCACCTTCAATTAACTGTCCAATATTACGTTGGCACCGATTGCTCATTTGAATACTAATTGAACGTATTTGTCCTGAAAATGATAACACTGTCAGGTCGGGAATATGTTTAAATAATTGTGCCCATGGCACATCAATAGCAGTTTCTACAGTGATAACGAACAACAAACGACGTAATTGCTCGGGTGTATAATCAGTTTTATTAATTAATGCCAAATTAGTTAAAATATGATCTGTAGAATGGTATGAACTCGCTGTAAATAAGTTGTTTATGAATGACTTTTGTAAACAGATAAATGCATAAGTTTCCTTGCTAGGGGTATAACTCCAATCAGAAAACCAAGTGGTAATTAACGTCGCTAATTTTTCTATAACCTGATAGCTTTCTAACACCTTTTGTTCTTTAGTTAACGCTCGATTAAATGGTGCAGCAGTAAGTTCGACTTTATCTTCTGTATAAACCGTCGTTAAATAAATAAGAATCCTCTCAGCTTCAGCAAAGTTTTTAGCGACGATAGCGTATTCTAATTCTTGGATGGTCATTGTACTGTTGTCAGCTTTCACTATAATTTTTCCATAAAAAAACAGGCTTATGCCTGCTTTTATACAATAGTTATACCAAGAGTAAAGTTATTATTGATCTGAGATTTGATCCCAACCATCTTTAATTGTTTTTATTAAATCTACGACTTCATCTACTTTTTTATAGTCTTTTTCAATATTAGCTTGTACTAATTGAAGTTGCATATAGTCATAAAGTGCATTTAAGTTTTGAGATATTTCTCCACCTTTTTCCATATCTAATGCACAATTTAAAGCTAAGATAATATCAATCGCGTTGGATAAAGTATCATGGTATCCACCGGTTTGATTCTCCATCATGGCCGAAACTTTTATCAGACGATCAATGGCACCTGCCATGAGCAGTTGGATTACTTTATGTGGTGATGCATCGGTCAACTGTGTTTGCGCATTCATGTGGGTATACATTTTAATCGCACTACGCATAAATAATTTACCTTAATAAGAGGTCAGATATTTCTGAATTTTTTTACCGTTTGATTTTATATCGGCCAATTCTCTTTTAACTTTTGCTTTTAATTCAATTATTTTTTCTTGCCAATTTTGTTGGCGTTGCATGCATGTATTTATTAATGCTTTTTTAGTATTTTGATCCGTTTCTTGCTCAATTAACTGTTTGCATTTTTTATCGAACGATTCTAATACCTGTTGTAATTCCTCAACGTCACCAGTAGATATCGCTGTGTTAAAGGTTTTTTCTAAATCACTAAATTCAGTCATTAGTTATCTTGTCTTACTACACCTGGTAAGTTATCTAATTGAGCTTGTAAATAATCACCAGTTGAATTTAATTGTCCAACTAACAAATCCATCGTATTAAACTGTGTATACAACCTAGCTTCTAGAGCTGTCATTTTTTCAGCAAAGGTTTCTCTCTCAATCGATAATCGGTCCAATGTAGACTTATAACTATCAATTTTAGATTGAATAACACCACCACCGCCCGTATAACCAGATAATGAATCTGTTAACTTATTCATGATGCCATTGTCACCAACAAATAATGCTTTAACATCCTCGAAATTATCATTTACTTGATTGGCTAACACCGATTCATCAACTTCTAACAAGCCTTCTCGATTCGATGTAATCCCCAAACTGGCTAAACTATTTACTCCTCCTTGGGAATCGATAGTTTCACTTAACACATTTCGGACTTGTGAGGTTAATGTTCTGAGTATCGATTCACCAACTAAGGGTCCAACAATACCAGAGTCCGTATTTACACGGCCAAGAGTAACCGAGGTTTCAAGAAAGGTATTATAAGCCGCTGCGAAATCAGCCAGAGCAGAGCCAACTTGTGAAGTGTCTTGAGATACGGATATCGTATTTGTATCGTTCTCGTCATTAACTTTTTTCGCAATGATAGTGACGCCTTCTATGGCGTCTTTAAATACGTTACTACTTTGCGTTACTGTTAAAGCGCCATCGATAACGATAACAGCATCTGATGCGGCTTGCGTTTGATTCATATTATTGCCAACTGGCGCTGGTGAATCAGGATCTGCATTAGGATCTAAAAACGAAAATGCCGATAAACCTAATGAGTCGGTATTATCCGCATCGTCATCAATCACCGAAATTGAAATCGCGTTGTCTTTACCTACTTCTCTAGAATTTAAAATTAAATGTTGACCGTCATCATCGGTAATAATTGAAGCGTATAACCCCGGATTATCTTGCGCATCATTAATCATGTCTTTCATGTCTGACAGTGTCTCAGTACCATCAAACGTTAGTTCCATATCAACACCGTTGACATCGATCGTCATTGTACCTGAACCGACAAAATCATCCGAAGCGTACCCTTGAGAGGCAAGTTTTTGCCCTTGAGCTAGAGATTTTACTTCTACAGAATAACTTCCTGCGACGGCAGTAGAATCCACCGATGTTGTAAAGTAGTCGTTGGAGCCAGTAATTTTATTTACTTCAAATAAAGAACTAGAGTTTAATTTTGCAGCAGCATCTTCAAATGCAGCAGCTGCACTTACAAGACTACCAAGAGCGGTAATTTTATTAGTTGTTGTGTCTTCTTGATCTTTAATTCGAGCTTCAAAAGGAACTTGTTCAGCTTGAACTAAGCCTGTAACAATACCTGTTACATCTAAGCCAGAGCCGATACCAGGGGATGATATAGTTGCCATTTTAAGTACCTCAAATTATAACGTTAAACACTCCGGCTAAACTTCAGTAACGATAATTTTACCAGAACGATTTGCTGTATCTGCTAGATCAGATAAGTTTCTAGCTAGACGTAATACTTCTTCCGAAGGTATTTGACGAATGACGTCACCACTCAGTTTATCAGAAACAGTCACTACGTGACGACCTGAATCATCATCTACTCGAAACTGTAATTGTTTGTCGATCAAATTAACAAAATCTTGCAATTTTGACGCCACTTCCTCTATGGCTTTCTGTTCTTCGGCGTCTTCTAATTCTTTAACTGCTAATCGTTTTTCCGTGTGTGCTTCTGCAATCGTTTTATCAATTTGTTTTGACTCAACTTTTACAGCTTCACTTTGATTGGTTTGAACGTCATCGTTATTCAATTTTTCAGATTTTTTGTTTACCATTTCGGATACAACCGAATTCGTAATACCTGTATTTGAAATTAAATCACTCATTCTACCATCCTCCTAAACACTAAAACCAACATCAAGGTAAACTGATATTGGTTCTAATCACTAAGGTTATTATAGCCTAGGTCAGACCTAGGCTATCGAACCTATTAACCTAACAGACTCAACGCGGCTTGTGGTAATTGGTTAGCCTGCGCTAAGATTGAAGTACCTGCTTGTTGTAAGATTTGGTTCTTAGTCAACTCAGCAGTTTCAACCGTAAAGTCAGTATCACGAATTCGTGAACGTGCTGCCGATGAATTCTCAACAATTGAACTTAAGTTGTTCACTGTTGAACTCAAACGGTTTTGTACAGCACCTAGAGTAGAACGGTTTTTGTCAATTTTAGCTAACGCGCCATCAATAATTGATATTGCTGATTGAGCACCTGCAGTCGATCTTAAATCAACACTGTCGATTGATTGCTCTTCAGCTAACGTCACACCTGCAGCAGTCGTTATTTCAGCAGCAGTAGCACTAGTTTTAAATCCAAGTGTACTATCTAGCTGAATTTGACCACGTACAGCTACAGAGTCATCCGTATTAGTTATTGCAATCCCTGTTGCCGCTGCATTCTCTGTACCATCATAGTTACGACCAGTTACTGTGATAGAACCTACATTAGCACCTGCACCTAAGTCATCCGTAAAGTCAGAAATAACGATGTCATTACCAGCTTCACTGGTTAATGCGATTGCTAAACCGGTTCCACCAGTGTTACCTGTTGATTCAAACTTAGCGCCAATACCCGTTTCAGAAGCAACTTCATTAATCTTATTAACTAATGTTTGCATATCGGTAGCAGCATCACCAGAGGCACTAAAAGAGATAGTTGCTGTAGAAGCGCCATTTGCTGGATCTCCATTTGACAACTCAAAGCTAATTCCGTCTCCAGCTTCAATGTTAGCTAGGTTTTCAATAATAGCTGACGTTCTTGCATCAGCTTTAACACCCGTTGTATTAAATTCAGCATTAATCTTAGATGCCATAGTAGCAGCACTATCAGATTGACCTATATTAATGTCGGCGTCATTTACACCAAACACTGATAAGTTCATTGAAGCCGTAGCTAAATTAAGTTGTGCTATCGCACCGGCAGCGTCAGTTGCATTAGCTGCGCCATTTTGGCCCATCACGCTACCTTGTAACATTGTACGTACACTACCTAAATCATCTGTTTGAGATGAGTTAATTGCTAAACCAATAGTTTGGCTTGCATCAGCACCTACTTGGAATTGTTGATTACCAAATGTACCATCTAATAATTTTTGACCACCAAATGTCGTAGTATCTGCTATTCTGTTTAGTTCAGATTTAAGCTGTGTTACTTCTTCATTGATTGCTTTTCTATCTACTGTTGTATTCGTGGCATTCGAAGCTTGTACAGCTAAGTCACGCATACGTTGTAATATGTTAGTCGATTCTTGTAACGCACCTTCAGCTGTTTGTGCCATAGAAATGCCGTCATTTGCATTTCTAACCGCTACATTTAAGCCGTTGATTTGTGAAGTCAATCGATTTGAGATTTGTAAACCAGCAGCATCATCTTTAGCACTGTTGATCCTAAGACCAGATGCTAAACGTTGCATTGATGTTGATAGGCCACCTGATGCGCCAGATAGTTTATTCTGAGCATTTATTGAGGCTGGATTTGAATTTACCGTTAAAGCCATGATGTTCTCCTACCCCGCGAATCGGGTTGAATTATTTTTCAGTCACTAGCTATATCGGCGCTTTATTTTGCTCCTTTAATAAATTTTATGTTTTTTTTACAAAAACTGCCGAAAGGCGGCATTTTATTGCCGCTTTTCAAACAGTTAACTGATTAATTTTTTTTACTAATTAACCACCAAGTAAGCTTAAAGCAGCTTGTGGTAACTGATTAGCCTGTGCAAGAATTGTCGTACCAGCCTGTTGTAGAATCTGGTTACGAGTTAACTCAGCTGTTTCAGTTGCAAAGTCTGTATCTCTAATTCTTGAACGAGCTGCTGATGAGTTTTCGGCAACAGAAGACAAATTATTGATTGTCGAGTTTAAACGATTTTGTACCGCACCTAACGTTGCTCGGTTACGGTCAATCTTCGCCAATGCACCATCAATTACATTAATCGCTGATTGGGCACCTTCCACTGTCGTTAAGTCAACAGTATCAATAGTAATTTCAGAGGCTCGGCTTGCCGTGGTTCCAGACCCTAATATTTCAGCTGTTGCAGAACTTGTCACACCAAAGCCAATAGTACTATCTAATTGAATTTGACCACGAACTGCAATTGAATCAGTGCCCGCTGCAGCAGAACTAACCGTAACGGCAGTACCAACGAATGAAGAATCATCATAGTTGCGACCGATAACATCAAAACTTGCCGCATTACCAGCACCTGATGCATCATCATCGGCTAATTCCGCGATAACGATATCAGTACCAGCTTCTGAAGTAAGTTTGATGGCAGGTAAAGCACCTGTTGTATCACCCGTTGATTCAAACGCTGCACCTATCCCCATAACTGCAGATTTCTCATTAATTTTATTAACAAGAAGTTGCATGTCATCAGTCAACACACCTGTAGAGGTGAAAGAGATAATCTCTGTTGCTGTTGAAGATTTAGAAGGATCGCCGTTTGAAAACTCAAAACTTACACCATCACCAGCATTTAAATTAGCAAAGTTTTCTAATACAACTGTGTTACGAGCATCAGCTTTAACACCGGTTATATTAAATTCTGCATTAATTTTAGCCGCCATTGTTGCCGCACTATCTGATTGACCTATAGCAACGGTTGAAGAATTAACACCGTCAATAATTAAGTTTTCAGAGGTCGCACCTAAGTTTAAGTTAGCGACGGCCGTTGCAGCATCAGCACCATTTGATGATACAGCACCCATTTGAGAACCTTGCAACGTTAATCGAGCACTACCTAAGTCATCTGTTTGTGCAGAGTTAAAGGCTAGACCTATCGTTTCGTTTGCTTGAGCACCCACCTGGAATTGTTGATTACCAAATGAACCGTCTAATAATTTAGAGCCACCAAAGGTAGTTGTATCTGCAATTCTATTAAGCTCTGCTTTTAACTGCACTACTTCTTCTTGGATCGCATTTCGGTCTACAGTCGAGTTAGTCGCATTTGCTGCTTGGATAGATAAGTCTCGCATACGTTGAAGTATATTTGTTGATTCTTGCAACGCACCTTCAGCCGTTTGAGCCATTGATATACCATCATTAGCATTTCGAATAGCGACGTTTAAGCCATTAATTTGAGATGTTAAACGATTTGATATTTGCAAACCTGCGGCATCATCTTTCGCACTATTTATACGAAGGCCTGAAGCCAAACGTTGCATTGAAGTTTCAAGGCCGCCTGAAGCCCCCATTAAATTACGCTGCCCGTTTAGGGAGGCAGTGTTAGTATTGACAAATAACGCCATCACACTCTCCTGATTGGTATGATTTCTATAATATGAAATCAAGCACTGAACCCTAAAAAGGTTTCGGGCAGCACTTTAATTCGCCTATTGATATCAATACAAGTAGTGTGCCAGTTAGTTAAAGTAATCTAGATTTATAACAAAAAGTTCTTTTCAAAGCGTTTATCCATAAGGGGATGCGTTTTTTCAACTTTGACTATCAAAGCTATAAAAACAAACTTAATTACAAATATAACGGCAGATAATAAACGGCAATCAAGTGCCAAATACGGCAACTTTTTACTGATCGGCAATAAAAAAGCCTTGTAAAAACAAGGCTTTTTTTTATGAGAAAACAAAATGGATATTTTAAAGCTAAATACCAAGCGTTATTGCTGGAGAAGTGACAATGCTGCTTGTGGTAACTGATTAGCCTGAGCCAAGATTGAAGTACCCGCCTGTTGAAGGATCTGGTTACGAGTCAATTCAGCAGTTTCTTGAGCAAAATCTGTATCTCTAATACGTGCTCTAGCACCAGAAGAGTTTTCAACAATGTTTGCTAAGTTACGAATAGTTGATTGTAAACGATTTTGGACCGCACCTAATGTTGCACGATTTCTATCGATTTTACTTAAAGCGCCATCAATAATCGCAATTGCATCTTGAGCACCAATTGCGGTTGTCACATCTATAGTTTCAATTGATACTTCAACGGCTTGTGCCAAATCATTTGCGCCAGGTAAACCGGATAAATCGCTATTAGCCGTATTTGAACTTATGCTGAACAATACCGTACTGTCCATTTGTAATTGACCTTTTACAGTCGCATCTGTATCTGCAGGCGTTCCAGCATCTAAAGTTACTGCAGCACCAACGTCTTGGTCATCCGCATAAGAGCGACCTTGAATATCAGCAGTCGCATCGCCACCGCCAGAATCAGCCCAATTAGTAATACCAATATTATCGCCCGCTTCCGAGGTCATGATAATAGATGTAGATGCGGCATCATATACAGCGCCTATACCTAATACAGCCGCATTTTCATTAACTTTATTCACTAACGTTTGCAAATCATCTTCGACTACACCGGTAGCTGTAAATGAAATGGTTTCCGTTGCAGTACCGTTGGATAAATCAAAACTAATACCATCACCAGCAGCTGCATTTGCAAAGTTTTCTAAACGTAATACCGTTTTAGCATCTGCATTTACACCAGTTGTATTAAATATTGAGTTTATCTTAGAGGCGATATTTGCCGCAGAATCATTTTGTGCGATAGATACTTGACCAGTATTAATACCCGCAATAGTTAATGTTTCAGCTGCTGTAGCCATTAAATGACTATTTGAATCAACAGCGGAACCTAATGTAGTATTTGCCGAAGCGGCAAGGTTTGAGCCTGCCATGTTGTATCTTGCACTACCTAGATCATCGATTTGAGCCGAGTTAATAGATATTGCTATGGTTTCATTTGCTTGTGAACCTACTTGGAATTGTTGAACACCAAACGAACCATCTAATAATTTTTGTCCACCGAATGTTGTGGTATTCGCAATTCGGTCTAATTCAGATTTAAGCTGAATAATTTCTTCTTGTAGTGCTTTTCTATCTACTGTTGAGTTGGTGGCATTTGCCGCCTGGATAGATAAATCACGCATACGTTGCAAGATATTCGTTGATTCTTGCATCGCGCCTTCTGCAGTCTGAGCCATTGAAATGCCATCATTTGCATTTCGCATTGCTACATTAAGACCGTTAATTTGAGATGTTAATCGATTTGAAATCTGCAAACCGGCCGCATCGTCTCGTGCACTGTTAATTCTTAATCCCGATGCCAATCTATTCATCGAGGTTTCAAGGCCGTTTGTTGAGCCCATTAAGTTACGTTGGCCGTTAATTGACGCAACGTTAGTATTTACAAATAATGCCATTGTTTTCTCCTTAGAACTTTATAGATAAATAACCTAAAGTTCTTTCTCCAAACTACGATTTGCATCTTACGTGCCAACTTATTTGTCAAACTTATTTATTAAGAATAATTACAAAGGAATTCAATAAAACGACTATATTCAATGACTTACAAGGGTATTAAAAATTAACACTAGAGATGTGGTGGAAATATAGGCTTTGTTAGTAGGATTTTTAATAACTTGTGTTATCGGCAAAATTGGGAAGGATGGCGGCAATTTGACGCCAAATTTTAAATAAGGACTTAGTTTAAATACCCCTAAGTCCTTAATAATGATTAGATATAATCAAACAATGATAATTTTTGCATCATTGCAAAACTTTGCTGTGATGCTTGCAGTCCAGTTTTCGACATTTCTAAATTAGTGATGGCTTCATATATATCAATTTCTTCAATATTCGCCAACGTTGATTTAGTGACTTCTTGAAAACGATATTGGGCTGACATTTCAACTTCAATCGCATTTAAACGAGCGCCCATTGATGAACGAGTGTTATCAACGGTCGTCAACCCAGACTTTAATTCAGTTAATAAATCACTAACTAAGTCAGTTCTAGCTTGTGAGTCAGGTCTATCAATGTGAAAAACATCTCCAGCTGCGGGTACGCCACCAACATCAAATTCCACCCCATTAAAGGTGACTTTATTATCATTAGTATAATCACTAGGACCTTCTACTAAAGAGCCTGCACTGTCATACACTTCATATAATCCGCCAGCTAAGATGTTCACGGTGAAATCATCAATTGTATGGCCAACGGCAGGGTCCACTATATTTCCGCCCGTTAATGTTGCCGTTGACGCATTTGTTATATCTGGCGAGCCAGTATAACTAGAGCTGACCATTCCCATCGCATCAATGGCTCTTTGCAAAGTCCACATGACACTTGTATTTGATGAGCTATCAAACTGAAATGAATCGCCTGCGACAGGAGCTGGATTCGCTTGGGTCGAAAATTCAATTCCATTAAACTGTACTTTATCGCCCGGTGTAATGTCTAAAAAATTAGACTTGTTTGGTTCTAACGGAATAGCGGCTCCGCCATTATCTAACACTTCAACTCTCACCTGCCCAGCGCCCGCTCCAGCAATAAAATTCACCGTAAATGGCGCATTCTGTGCTGCACGTTCATATTCTGCAGATTGAGTGACAAATCCCATAGAAATTGACGAGCTTGACAGGTTTGCGGCATTGGCTGTTGGCACATATGACGCAGATGTTGAAGGTACATTTTCGATAAATTGACTTGCCGGATCGCCAACTTTGACTTTAAAACCCGCAGCAATCAACACTTCTCTTTGTCCACTGTCACCTTGATATTGGCGATAACCAAAATCATCAACTTCATAGGTTTGTGTATTGGTTTGAAATCCCGAGAATATAAAATCACCATTCGCGTTAGTTGTATTAGTTAACCCCTCAAATTGCTCTAAACGTTGCTGTAACTCTTCTGCAATTGCCGCCAAACTATTTTTATCCATTGTTCCGTTGATGGATTGCAACATCAACTCTTCAGCACGAAAGATCACATCAGTCATGCTGGCCACTGCTGATTCACTGGTTAAATTAAAACGCTCCGCAGATTCTTGAGACACGATATAACGATTAGACACTTCTATTTCTTGACGCAAACGTATCATCGAATTCGAGCCGGTTGGATCGTCTGACGGTTTTATGATTTGTTTACCGGTAGATAATTCCATTTGAGCACGATCTAAATTCGATTGTCTCAACTGTAAGCTCGCCATGTTTCTTGCAAAATAGTTAGCCGTTGCAATTCTAGTCATAATTTACTCCCTAACCCGCTGCCGATAACAGCGTTTGGAAAGTTTCACGAGCAACCGTAATTATTCGAGCTGCTGCCGCATACGATTGCTGATATTGAATTAAATTAGCGGCTTCCTCATCAAGGTTTACTCCCTGGATACCCGCTAACCTTTGTTCTGCACCTGACAACAAAGTCCCAAAAGAATCTGCTGATATTGCTCGACTTTTAGTTTCCACACCCACTGACGTTACAAGATCAGCATAAGCTTCAGAAAAACTATTGGTTCCGCCATCCATTCTTCGATCGGATTGAAACGCTAACATAGCTAAAATATTTTCATTGTTACCTGGGCCAAACGCTTTAGTTTCATTCACCCCCGGATTATCAGCATGGGTTACTGTGAACACCTCACTTCCGGCTAACACACCTTCAAGTTCAAAACGGATACCCGTGATTGGGTCATCTATTATTTGGTCTGCAGGTATTGCCGATGGGCCACTTATTACCGCACCGCCAGAGTCCAGAACTTGATATGTTGTACCTGTTGCATCAATTTCGATGCTAATTGAATCATCTGGTAAAGGTCCAGGTGCCACACTAGAGTTACCGGTTATTTCATATAAATTAAATTTAACGTTGTTTGGGTTATTAACTTCCGCAATATCTAATGGATTTCCAGCTGCCGCTATTTTTTCAGGATCGTCAATAATGCTTTCTATTTGATTAGCACCATAATATGTTGGTCTCAGTCTGAACTCATCACCAGCGGATAATTGATTAACATCAATAGCCATCGCTAATCCTGTATCACCTATAATCAACTGTGTGCCTGCTGACATTGCAGCAATATCGGCAGGGTCAAACTGTTGTACTAAATTACCGGCATCGTCATAGATATCAAGATTTGTCCCATCGTATTCCATATCAAATTCTTGAGACGTTAACTGCTCAGTATTTCTGATGTACAGTTCAAAATTAGTCTTATTTGTATTATTTGATGAGTTTAACGTTCTTGCTAATACATCCTGAGGATCGTTAATATCTCTAAAAATATTCTGTCCCGCATCCCCGTTTAAATCTAAACCTAATGATTGTTGACGATTAAAACTGTCTGCAATTGCAATTGCTAATTTACCTAGCTCTTGTATAGCTGGCAGTATCATGTTGTCTCGGGTATCAAACAAGCCGGTTAATGAACCACCATCTAATTGATTGGTGATAATTGATTTATTTTCAGTCGTTGAATTGGCAGAAATACCAATTTCCATCATGTTACTATCAAATTCATTTCTTTCTGCCGACAACGGAATTGAAATTCCCCCCGTCACTAACGTTATACCTTGCCCTACAGTTACGTTCATCGTACCGTCTTGTAACTCAATGGTTTTTACTTGGATCTTTTCACTTAACCGTTTTAACAACAAATCACGTTTATCTAATAGATCATTGGGTGGAAAACCCTGGCTACCAACTGCATTTTCAACTTGAATTTTGGTATTTAAGAAGGCAATTTCTTCAGTCATTGAATTGATTTCTAGGACAGATGTTTGGATCTCTTCGTTAATCGCACCTAAGTGTTGTAAACCAACTTCTTCAAATAGTGTATTAAAACGATTAGCCACCGTTTCTGATCGGCCAATGAGTACATTACGTGCAGATATAATTGTTGGTTCTTCAACAATACCGTTAATACCGTCAAACATTTCTTCAAATGTGACAGTGATGCCGGTATCAGGATCCGCTAATAAATTATCTATTCTTGAAGCATTTACATAATTGGTATTGTTATATTCAAACTGCGACGAGTTGAACATAACTTCTTTAAAGTTATATTCATTAAACGTTCTTTCGATTGCTGAAAGTTGAGTACCGTTACCCAAAAATGTACTTCTAAAAGCGTTACCAACAGTGGACACGGTTTCAACACGCTGACGGCTGTACCCTTCGGTATTTACGTTTGCGATATTGTGACCTGTGGTATCTAAACCATATTGTGCTGCTGCTAATCCAGATACGCCTGTACCTAAAATACCACCTGCCATGTTATGCCCCTACCTTGCTGTTCGTTGACTGTATAACTTTGCCAACAACATCTTTGAATGTACTGCTATTTAATATGCCAATGATTTTATCTGCGTATTTTGGATCTGTGGCATATCCCGCTTTTTGTAGCTGTTGCAAAAATTGTTCCGGTTCAGCTGCTTTTTCTAAAGCACCTTCGTATCTAGAATTACTTTTAAGAAAGTTTACAAAGTCATCAAACGCTTCGGTGAAGTTATTATAAACCCTAAATGGTTCCGTTTTTCTAACCGCAACCCCCTTCTCAAATTCTAGGGTTGATTGTGCGGCTTTTTCACCATCCCAATCTCTGTGCGCTTTGACATTAAATAAATTAAAACTAGACTCACCTTGTTTATCTTTTATGATGTGCTGCCCCCAGCCGGTTTCAAGCGCCGATTGAGCAATGATAACTGCTGGATTAACACCAATTTTGCTCGCGGCTTTCTTAGCGAACTGCCACAATGAATCTACAAAGTGCTCTGGAGACTCAAAGTTAACCGGCGCCTTATTGGATTTATGTTGGGTTTGACTGAGTTCTGATGCCACTGGTTTTTCAGAGCCAATAGCCGAAAAGCCTTTATCAATGACTTTATTAAAATCATTTAGCAGAGAATCAGGTTTGGATACCGTATCGGTATTTGCATTTGTTAGTGTTTGTGTTGGTTTATTGTCTAGGTAATATGATTGCCTAGTTAAATCTGCGTTATTTCTTAATGTACTTGCCGCTTTATAATTCTCAGTATCATTACTTAATTGTTTAACAATGATATCAGCAAGTCCCATACTGCCATTTGACGCCATATCTGTCGCCAATTGTTGATCATACATATCACGAAAGAACTTAGTAGTATTGGAATTCATTGGATTGTCTTGTTCAAATGCAGCATTAGCTTGACGCATTGATTTTAACATCATGCCAATAAAGATAGATTCAAAGTGAGCTGCCGCTTGTTTAAGCGCCTCTTTACTTTCTGGATCTTTCGTTGCCTGTGCTTTTAACTGCTGTAGGCCAGTTAAATCAAGGTGGTTGTTAATATCGCCGATCTTACTCATTTGACATTCTTTTGACTTTCCAATTATTCGATAATGGGATATATCAAAAACTGAGCCAAGATGTTAATTAGGTGGTTTTTAATGATGGAAATGCGCGGGATTTTACAAAACAATGATTAAATTCAAGGAAGGTTTTACGTGGTTATATAAAATGAAATCCCCTGATGAAAACTGCCTGAGTAGACAGGTTCATCAGAAGGGTTCAATGCGATTAGTGAAGTAGTTTAAAATACTTACTTAACTCATCTTTTAATTCACCTGTAATGTCACCAATTAGACATACACGTGCGTTATTTGGAACGCGGGTGAAAATTTCTTCAATTTGATCTGAAATACTGCCATTGGCTTTATTAATCTCGTCAGCAAAATATTCAAACTCAACTTCTGTTTTAATATTAGTCATTGCTTCAAAAGCACCTAAGCCAATTGGTGTAAATTGAATTTCATTGTCTGCAATGATACCACCAGATAAACAGCAGAATATCTTTTTGTCTGCGAAGGCAACTTCATAAACATGATATTGTACTTCTTGGTTAGTATCCATTTCTAACATTTCCAAAACGGCAATGTTAGTATCCTGGTTTGCTGTTACGTTGGTAACAAGTGTGTTTGCAAAATTCATAACTATTCCCCTTTATTTCTAGTTATTTCTTACGTTTTAATAGCTGTTAAATAACAATCAGTTGACCGTCAATAGCACCTACTTGTTTTAATGCTTCTAAAATTGCCATCAAGTCACCAGGCGCTGCGCCCACCTGATTAATAGCGCGAACAAGATCGTCCAAGCTGACACCTGGGTCAAATACAAACGCTCTAGTATCGTCTCTAGCGACATCTATGATGGTTTGATTGGTTACAACCGTTTCACCATTAGCAAATGGCTCTGGTTGATCGACCTGCTGATTCTCTGCAATGGTGACCGTTAAACTGCCATGAGTGATAGCGGCAGCTCTTAGCCGCACATCTTTACCAATCACTATGGTACCTGTACGTGAGTTGACAATTATTTTTGCGGATGCATCTGCTGGTTTAAATTCTAAATTTTCTAATTCCGATAAATACGCAACTCGCTGTGAGATGTCTCTTGGAGCTAATACTTTTATTGATGCAGCATCTATTGGATTAGCCGTATTAGGTCCAACCAAATTATTAATCGTGTCAGATAACCTTTTTGCCGAAGTAAAGTCAGGTTCATTTAAATTAAAAGTAATGTAATCACCATTGCCAAAAGGCGTTGGTACCGTTCGCTCCACTGAAGCTCCATTAGGTATTCTTCCTACTGTTGGCGTATTAATGACAACTTGAGAACCATCTAGCCCCTGCACTCCCAATCCTCCAACCACTAACGAACCTTGAGCGACTGCATAAATATTACCGTCCGCACCTTTTAAAAAGGTTTGTAATAATGTCCCGCCACGCAGACTTGCTGCACTACCTACGGATGACACCGTGATATCAATGGTTTGACCTGGTTTTGAAAAAGCTGGAAGTTCAGCGCTTACCACAACGGCTGCAACATTTTTAATTTTAGGTTTTAAGCTACTTGGTAATTGAATACCAAAATTAGCCAACATAGCTTTAAAGCTTTGTTCGGTATACCGAGTTGATTCACCAGTACCTGGTAAACCCACCACTAATCCGTAACCAACTAGGTGATTAGTACGAATACCTTGCACCATGGCCACATCTTTTATCCGAACAGACTCAGCTATCGGCGAAATGATCAAAGTGAGTAAACATAAACTTAATAGTAATTTTTTCATATCGTATTCCTAAAACGGCCACGCTGTGCTCATGAAGAAGCTCGCTAAC
This sequence comes from Psychrosphaera sp. F3M07, assembly GCF_018860345.1. Taxonomy (GTDB): domain Bacteria; phylum Pseudomonadota; class Gammaproteobacteria; order Enterobacterales; family Alteromonadaceae; genus Psychrosphaera; species Psychrosphaera aquimarina. The sequence goes on from NZ_JAHKPJ010000012.1 coordinate 163,186, forward strand.
CAACCCGCTTCTTGAGTTTCAGCTAAAGAGCCTTTACCACTGTAAGAAATACGAGCGTTAGCCACTCGTGTCGATTCGACTGTATTATCTGACGCTACATCTTCTGAGCGAACAATACCGGTAATACGTATAAATTCTTGCCCTGTATTAAGTGTTAACCACTTTTCACCGCGTATGATTAAATTACCATTAGGTAATACTCTCAACACATGTACGGTGATCTTGCCGTTTAAACTGTTACTTTGATTTGATTTAGCATCGCCCTTAAAATTGCCATCGGACTCAAGCCCTAACTCTAAAGTATTTCCACCAATGGTAGGAGCCAGTCCATTTAAACCAACTAAAGGCGACAGACTCGCATCCGTTTCTTTTTTAGTTTCGGTTTTTGCTGTTTTTGACGCTTGAGTATTTTCCAATAACAATACCGTTATAATATCGCCAACACGCCTAGCCTTAGTATCTGAATACAATCCATTAGACCAACCCGTATGGTATAAACTACCGGTAGATACCACGTCTTCTGTAGGTATCTCTGGCATAATCGGAGCAAAAAATGGATCTTCTTTTTCAACGTTATGGTTCACAGCACAAGCCGTCAAAAAACTAACAAGCCCGGTTACTAAGATTAAACGCCCACAACGGTTCATATTTTTGATTAGTCGTTGTTGAAAAATTTGATTCATAATTATTTTCCTACTCGATTAAAGTTGCTGAGTAATGAAGCTAAGCATCTGATCTACTGTTGAAATAACTTTTGAGTTCATTTCATAAACTCGTTGACTTTCAATCATGTTTACCAATTCTTCCGTTACATTTACATTCGATGTTTCCAATGCGCCTTGAACAACAATACCTAAACCATCAAGTCCAGGGTTACCCTGATTAGGCGCACCACTGACTCCAGTTTCAGTAAATAAGTTTTGTCCAATTGGTTCTAAACCAGCAGGGTTAATAAAGTCAGTAATGGTTAACTGCCCTATTGCCACACCAGCGCCTTGGCCAGGAATTTGAACACTGATCTCACCTTGCTGTGAGATAGTTACTGACTGTGCATCTTCAGGAATATTAACTTCAGGCTGTAATGGGAAGCCCGCACCAGATGTGACTAAACGACCATTTTCATCAATAGAAAACTGCCCATTTCTGGTATAAGCCAAGGTGCCATCAGGACGTTGTATTTCAAAAAATCCATTTCCTTGGATCATGAAATCTAAACTATTATCTGTGGTGGTCATGTTACCTTGCGAAAAATTCTTCTGAGTAGCTACAACTTTTGTACCAGCACCCACCATTAGACCATTGGGCATTTCCGTATCTTGAGAAGAGCGCCCACCTGGTTGATTGATGTTTTGATACAACAAGTCTTCAAATATTGCTCGACTTTTCTTAAACCCAACCGTACTCGCATTCGCTAAGTTATTAGAAATAACCGCTATATCTGTTTGTTGGGCGTCTAGACCCGTTTTACTTATCCACAATGCTGGATGCATAGAAGTCTCCTAATTAATTCTTTTATACAATTCGTAATAACTGATCTTGGCTTTTATCTACTTCTTCAGCCTTGGTCATCATTTTTATTTGCAATTCATATTGGCGCTGGTGAGATATCATTTGCACCATTTCATCAACAGGATTGACGTTACTCATTTCCAACGCGCCACTTACAATGCCGATATTTGGCGATGCTTCACAAAAGCTACATAATTCATTTGATAAAATTGATTCTTTAGAACGAAATAAACCATCCGCACCTTTTGTTAATGCGCCGTCGGTTGGTGGTTCTATTAATTTAATTCGGTCAACGACTTCGAGGAAGTTTGCAGGTGCCCCCTGTGGTCTCACAGTGATGGTTCCATCTCCAGCTATTTCGACTTTTTCTATAGGTAATGGGATAATAATAGGCCCATTCTCACCTATGATTGGTGTTCCTTTTGCCGTCGTTAACATACCGTCGTTGGTAATTTGTAAATTACCCTCTCGTGTATAAGCTTCGTCACCTTGTTTATCTTGTACAGCTAACCAACCTCTACCAGATACCGCAATATCTAAGTCTCGGCCTGTCGTCGAAATTGAACCGTGATCCATATTAGAGCCGGGACGTTCAGTCATTGCAAAAACCCGTGTAGGTAAACCTTCACCAAATGCCTGCATAGAACGCTGTTGTTCAAAATCAGACCTAAAACCGGCTGTTCGGGTATTGGCTAAGTTATTAGCATTCATTGAAATGCCAATTAAGTTTTGTTTAGCTCCGGACATGGATACATATAAAAGCTTGTCCATTGGTGTCCCCTGTCAATATTTCGACGTGATTATTACTGTTGTTTTGAGATTGCACTAAACGTGCCAAAGGATATGAAATTTGGAAGGGTTATAGATCTGTATCGTATTTAAAGGCTTATAACCTAGGGATAGATTAAGCTAGACTGATTCTGTGAAATGTATAAATATGTTGATGTAAATTACTTATTTTTTATAAATAGAAATTAATAGTTCCGCTTCTGCACGAGGAATTTCACACTCAACAACGAGTTCATCAATGTCTGCGCCCATCTCTATCATTTTCTTAGCTCGACCATACAACTTATGTTCACTGGATTCTGAGTCAATATTACTTTGCAATAATTGAGTCGAGCTTGCTACTTCTTCAATTCGGGCTTCTAATTGTTCAAGTGGAGCTAAACAAGCGTTTAGGTTTTTATTGATATCAGTTATCTGCTGCTGCTGTCGGTTGGTGATATTTTCATATATTGTTATTTTGTCGTTTTGCTCATCTAACTGTTTTTTCAGTACATCGATATCGGCTTGTTTGTCGGCTAAACGACGTATAATTTGACTAAACGCTAAAATAATAACAATAGCAAAACATAAGATAACAACACTGTTTATTGCAGGCCAATACATGATAAAACCATTTTTAATATTAGAATAAAAAAGGCAGCGATAGCTGCCTTAAATTAATAAATATCCGATAATTATAAATCAGATATTTCGTCCCATTCATCATCAGACATTAATTTATTTAAGTCTACTAAAATTAGTAGCTCACCGCCTCTATGACTTACACCTTGAATGAATTTAGCACTTTCTTCGGTACCAACATTTGGTGCGCTATCTATTTCAGACGTCTTAAGGTAAACCACTTCAGCAACACTATCTACCATAATGCCAATAACTTGTTTTTCAGATTCGATGATGACGATACGAGAATTATCACTCACATCACCTGGCATTAACGCAAAACGAGCTCGAGTATCGATAACCGTCACTACATTACCACGTAAATTAATAATGCCTAAAACATAATCTGGCGCACCTGGTACAGGTGCAATTTCTGTATAACGCAAGACTTCTTGAACTTGCATAACGTTTATACCGTAGGTTTCTTCCTCTAGCTTAAACGTTACCCATTGCAATACTTCGTCATTGCCATCGGCTACATGATTTACTGGGGCTCTTTCTTCACTCATTTGAGCAACTCCTAATTGAAAACCTACTATTTTTGTCTAGCATTTACACCTTGTTCAAGCATGGCAATTAAATCGCTGACATGCAACAAAGCACACATTTTTTCTTTAATCGTACCTAGCAACCAAGGTCTTTTACCTTGACCATTACGCCATTTTACTGCGTCAGGGTGAATCGTTTCAGTTTCAACGAGCTTTTCTGCCGTTAATCCCCAATCACTCTCACCTAAAGTTATTAAGTACTTATAATCGATCGAGTCTTTCATGTTTGCATCGTACTTTTCTGGCATTACCCAAAGAGCAGAATCAACCACATTTAATTTTTTCTCACGGTTTAACATGACACCTTTAAACCACTTTGGTTTACCAATCAAACTATTCACTTCCGTTAAGTTATGAATACCACCTAACTCTTTTAATGGCACGGCTAACACTAAGCCTGCAACCTCAAAAAATAAAGCTTGAAATGGTTTATCCGGAAACTCGTCTACTACAACCGCCTTTTGCTGCGGTTCAACCACAACTTCAGCTTGGCTTTGAATATCTACTTCCGTACTCACTAAATCGACTGATTTAGCCTCATCTTTAATATTTATTTGTAATTCTTGTTCAACGCTCACCTGTTGCAACAACTTTTCAACTGCATTTGGCTCTGCAATTAGCGGCTCAGGTTGTTCTTTATACGCTTTTACATTACTTACCGCTGACACAATTGGTCTCAATTGGGATTGTTGTTTTTCAGGTAGTGGCGCTTTAGCCAAATAATCAGAGCTTAGATTTTGAGTAGCTTGTTTTAACGACGAATTGCTATCGCCAACTGATTCGATCGCATTTTCATCTTCATTTAACAGTTGACCTAAATAGTCCAACATTACTTTTTCACTTGCGAACATCTATATTACTCTGATATTAATTTTTTCAATAATTCTGAATAAGCAAAAACACCACGGGCATTTTTTGCATACACAGGCAAAGGCAGCTTTTCCATACTGGCCGTTCTGAATTTTGTATCAATGGGGATAACACCTTCCCACACTTTATTACCGTAGGTATCTCGTAATTCACGATAAGCGGCAATCGATGCTTTTGTTCTCTTGTCATACATAGTTGGTATAACACAAATATCGTAGGTTTTAGATTGAGATGTTTGGATCAACTCCATTGTTCGGTACATGCGCTCTAAGCCCTTTAACGCCATACATTCAGTTTGTACTGGAATTAATACTTTGTCACATGCTGCAAGTGCATTTACCATCAATACACCTAATACCGGTGGACAGTCAATTAAGACATAATCAAAGTCACTTGCAAACTTAGTGAGCGCTTTTTTGACAATTAATCCCATTCCTGGCTTTTTACTTAAAATACCATCTAATGTCGCCATGGCCATCGTGGCGGGTAATATACTTAAATTGTCTACTGGCGTTTCCCAGATACATAAATTCCAATCATCACGGCTCATGCTATCTGATTGAGTAAATACATTGTATACCCCGTGTTCAAGCTCTTCTGAATCAATACCGAAATAATAAGTTAATGAAGCATGTGGATCGGTATCTAACATTAAGACCTTATGGCCTTGTTGGGCCAAAATAGCACCTAAAGTAACGACGGTTGTCGTTTTACCGACTCCACCTTTTTGATTCGCAACTGTCCAGATCTTCAATTTATTCACCTACTGGTCTTTATCGTTTGCTGTTCGTTCTTGATCTTTTCTGGTTGTGATCCTCAAACCACCATGTGGTAGTTTTATAACTTGGATCTCATCTTCATCAGACGCCATCTTAGATACTTTATCCGTTAAATCTTGTTGTAATTTAACTTTATCATCCGATACTTCATCATTCTCTAACCCAAATTTCGATAATGCAATGACAACTCTGCGGTTCTTCGCTCGGCCTTCAACGGTTTCATTTGTCGCAATGGGATCATTTGAACCATTGGCTTTAATTGCAAGTCGTTGTTGGGTGATGCCAAAATCTTCTAACAAACTAGTTACAGATGCAGCACGAGCTGCAGATAATTGCCAATTAGAAGTAAATATTTCATTGTTAATAGCAAGGCTATCCGTATAACCTCTTATTTCAATATGGTTATTTACACTCGATAATACTTTAGCTATTTGATTTAAAATTATAGAAGCCGCAGGGCTTGCAGTGGCACTACCCGATGCGAATAACATACCTGAATTTAACTCAATCGTTAACCAATCATCATCCAACTCAAACTTTGCTAATCCATTTTCAGTCAATTGGTACAATGCCATTTGCATATCATGTTTTAAACCTTGTAAAGGGTTACCCAGTTTTTTATCTAAAGACTCTGTAATTGATAAATCTTCAGTGGTTAACTTAGGTCCTTTCTCTGGCAGTAAGTGATTGCCGTCAAGTAACTCGTTTTGAGCAACTTGATTCATTAATAAACCTTCACCTTGAGTACCTTTGCCTTTATCGCCAGCGATTTGGAAAACTTTGCCCAACGACTCTGATAAGACATTAAAAGAATCTTCTTTCACGATTGCAGAAGCATATAAAACAACAAATAAAGCAAACATAAGGGTCATATAATCAGCATAGGAAACCATCCAACGTTCTTGGCTTGGATGTTTGCTTAACTCACTAACGCGTCTTAGTCGGCCCATACGTTATTACTCTATACAAATTCACGTTGATAAGCGTCTAACTTTCTAGAAATATTCTGTGGGTTTTCTCCGTTTGCAGTACTTAGCAAACCAAGAATGATCATTTCGCGGTATAAAAGTTCTTCATCGATTTGTGTTTTTAGCTTTTCGCCAAAAGGGATAAATAATAAATTTGCACTGCCAACACCATATATTGTGGCTACAAATGCCGTTGCTATACCTTGGCCTAAGACAAGAGGATCATTAATGTTGGCCATTGCTTGGATCAAGCCTAATACAGCCCCAATAATCCCTATAGTTGGACTATATCCCCCCAGTGATTCGTATACATTAGCCGCTCTATTTTTATGTTCACTTTCTAGCTGGGCTTCTAACTCTAAAGATTCTCTGAGCACGTCTTTATCCACGCCATCGATTAACATCATTAAAGCTTTTTTTACAAAGGGATCTGTTTCTGTATGGACCTGATGTTCAAGCGCTAAAAAACCTTTTTGTCGAGCGATGTCAGCCCATTTACAAAGTTTCAGTTTATATAAATTGAAGTCATAAGTTGGCGATTTCCAAATTAATGGAAACAAGGTAATACTATGAATAAAATCTGATTTTGGCGTTTGCAACATAACGGCACCAAAAGTGCCACCAAACACAATAATAAAAGCAGGTAACTGAAATAAAGCGGATATGCCACCTCCTTCAACCGCGTAACCACCAAAAACAGCAGCGATAGCAATCACTAAGCCTGTAAAGGCAAGCTTATCCATAGTTTAGCTCTTTTAAAATTGCAGGCCCCATTTCATCTAATGAGATGTTTTCTTCTGCAATACCAGCAACCGTGACCGCTTGAGGCATTCCATAAACAACACAGCTCTGTTCGTCTTGAGCCCAAATTTTACCACCGCGTTGTTTCAACATTCTTGAACCCTCACGGCCATCAGCTCCCATGCCAGTTAGAATGACCCCTAACACATCACCACCATATATTTTTGCGGCGCTACCAAAAGATAAATCAACGCTAGGCTTGTACGTCATTTTGGCTGAATTATCTTCTAATATTTTTATCGTCGCGTTTGGTGCTCGTCCTTCAATCAACATTTGTTTACCGCCAGGCGCTAAATATGCAACCCCAGGTCTTAATACATCGCCATGTTCAGCTTCTTTTACTGAGATCTTACATAACGAATTTAATCGAACCGCAAATGCTGGTGTAAAGGCTGCTGGCATATGCTGTACTAAAATGATGGGTAAATTAAAATTACTTGGTAAACTTGTAAGTACTTTTTGTAATGCTACAGGACCTCCAGTTGAAGTGCCTATCGCTAGTAACTTATAACTTTTGCCTGACGACTTTCTAGCCACATTACTTCGGCTAATCGATGGACGGCCCAAGTTATTTGATAATGACGATGTTGTAGACCTAGCAGATATACCTGAAGTAGGTCTGGATAAACTAGATGTAGGAGTTCTTGTGGAGGTTGAACTGGTCAACGTTGACGAAGGCGCTCTTACAGGTCGTCGCATCATGCCAGAGCGTCGACCTAAGGCATGTACTCTGTCTTGAAGAACCTTGGTCCCTTCTTTTTTATCCTTTGCAATGTCTTCAAACTTTTTAGGTAAAAAGTCTAAAGCACCGGCTTCTAATGCATCTAAAGTCGCTTTAGCACCATCATGAGTCAGTGATGAAAACATGATTATTGGTGTCGGTGACTCTTTCATTATATGACGGACAGCGGTAATACCGTCCATCACCGGCATTTCAATATCCATGGTAACAACATCAGGCCGTAAGGATTTAGTTTTATCAACCGCGTCTTTTCCGTTAACAGCATCACCTACAACCTGTAAATCAGGATGTGCGTTTAATATCTCAGCGACTCTGCGTCTAAAAAATGCTGAGTCATCTACCACCAATACTTTTATAGCCATTTGATATTATATTTAAGCCTTTAATTTAAACGACGGGCGTAATGTTTAAGTAAATTTGGTACATCAAAAATCAACGCAATCCCACCATCAGATGTAATGGTTGCTCCCGCCATACCCGGCGTTCCTTGCAACATAGCATCTAATGGTTTAATAACCACTTCTTCTTGACCAATCAATGAGTCCACAACAAAACCAACTTGTTGAGTACCAATTTGCACAACAACAACATGACCTTCTTTTCTATCCGCACTCGATTTTGGATTTTTCACTAACCAGTCTTCAAGATAAAATAATGGGATAGCACGTTCTCTTACCGTTACCGTTTTCTGACCATCGACTATATTCGTTTTAGTTAAGTCTAAATGTATGATCTCATTAACTGTTGATAAAGGTAAGGCAAAAATAAGGTCACCCACCACTACCATCAATGTTGGCAAGATTGCTAATGTTAATGGCACTTTAATTTGTAGTATTGTGCCTTTACCTAATTCTGATTGAATCTCTACTGAGCCATTTAACTGTGTGATCTTTGTTTTCACCACATCCATTCCAACACCACGACCTGAAATCTCTGAAATTTCAGTTTTGGTTGAAAATCCTGGAGCAAAAATTAAGTTATACGCTTCAGTATCTGACAAACGGGCCGCTGAATCAGCATCTAACACCCCTTTATCTATAGCAATTTGTTTCAGCTTTTCTGGGTCCATCCCTTTACCATCATCTTCGATAGTTAAAAGGATGTGATCGCCTTCTTGTGACGCAGAAAGACGTACAGTACCCATTCTCGGTTTACCTGCACCTTCACGGTCATCTGGCATTTCAATACCATGGTCAACTGAGTTTCTCACTAAATGGACCAATGGATCCGCGAGCGCTTCAACCAAGTTTTTATCTAAATCAGTTTCTTCACCAACTAACTCTAACGTGATTTCTTTGTTTAAGCTTCGAGACAAATCCCTTACAACTCTAGGGAAACGTCCAAACACCTTTTTGATAGGCTGCATGCGGGTTTTCATTACCGCACCTTGCAAGTCACCGGTGACAACATCTAAATTTGATATTGCTTTCGTCATTGCTTCATCTGAGCCAAAACTAACACCTAGACTCACTAAACGATTTCGGACAAGTACTAACTCACCCACCATATTCATGATTTCATCTAAACGTTTAGTATCAACCCGGACTGTTGTTTCAGCTTGGGGTGCTGCTTTTTCTTTCACAGGAGCTTTAACAGCAGCAACAGGTGCTGGTGCTGAAGGTTTAGCTGCTGGAGCTGGCACCGGCTTTTTAGGTGTTGGTGGTGTAGGTGCTGGAGCGGCCTGTTCAGGTTCTTTTGGTATTGGTGAAGGTTTATTACCTTTGGTTGGCGAAGCACCTTTACCATGAAGTTCATCTAATAACGATTCAAATTCGTCGTCACTTATTTCATCACCACCAAAATTAGGCGGTGCGATAGGATCTGGTTCTTTAGACTCAGATTTCGCGTCAACTTTGAATGATCCTTTACCATGAAGTTCATCTAATAAAGCTTCAAAATCATCATCGGAAATATCATCGCCAGAGCCAAAATCTGGCGTAGTTTGAGGAGCAACATCTTCTGTTTTTTCTGGGGTAGATGGTTTGCCATGAAGTTCATCTAATAAAGCTTCAAATTCATCTTCTGAGATTTCATTAATATCGCTACTATCATCTGAAACAGCAGTAGCTTCAGTTGATTCTACCGCAGTAGATTCATCTTCAGATTCTGGTGAACAATAACGATGAAGAGCATGTAATAATTCAGGGTCAGCAGGTGAAGGATCTTCACCAGCTTGTACTTGAGCAAACATTTCATTTACGGTATCAAGCGCTTGCAGAATAACATCCATTAACTCGGCTGTTACTTTGCGCTTTCCCGTTCTGAGAATATCAAACACATTCTCAGCACCGTGACACGCGTCAACTAAATTTGTTAAAGCTAAAAAGCCCGCTCCACCTTTGACAGTGTGAAAGCCTCGGAAAATTGAATTCAACAAACCAGCATTTTCTGGATCGTTTTCCAGTTCTACTAATTCTTCAGATAATAATTCTAATATTTCTGCTGCTTCAATTAAGAAATCTTGTAATATCTCTTGATCCACATCCAAAGCCATGCGGCCGCTCCCCTAATCTAAAAGCCTAAACTTGACAACAAGTCGTCCACTTCATCTTGATTTGACACCGCATCTTCACGATTTTCAGCATCGATGATAGGACCTTCTACACCATTGTTATCGGCAGAAAGCTCTTTCTCATTAGCATTATTTGTATCATTCGATGTATTAGCATTTGGTTCGCCGAATACGGTAAGTAGGTGAATTAAACTATCTTCCACATCCTTAACTAATTCGATAACTCGTTTGATTACTTGGCCAGTTAAATCTTGAAAATCCTGGGCCATCATAATTTCAGTCATATGAGTGTGGATCTGAGCTGCATCGACTACAGCCCCTTCCATGAATTCATTAATGCTATAACAAAGAGATTTAAATTCGCCTAACTGTATTTGCCGCTGCATGAGTTTATCCCATTCAGGTTTTAATTCCGTCAGACTAGTATTTATTTTATCAGCCAGTGGCAAACTTGAGTCCACTGCATCCATAGTCTTGTTGGCTGCCTGTTCTGTCAAATTCATGACATAACTCAGTCTTTCTTTTGCGTCTGGAATATCATCCGTAGCAAGATTGGCAATTTTAGGATCAAGTTGAAAATTAGATAATGAATCATGAAGCTGTCGAGTCAATTTTCCAACTTCAGCAAATAATTCTTTATTCTCAGGGCTAGTTGCAGACATGAGTATTTCGTTGGCAGATTGGTCATCACCAGATTCAAGCGCAACAACGAGCGCTTTAGCCTCTTCTAGACTGATCTGCGGAGTTGTCTCTAACGACATATTTAACTCCTAATAAGATTATTCTAGACGTTCGAAAATCTTTTCTAACTTACCTTTGAGGGTAGCTGCGGTAAAAGGTTTAACAATATAACCATTAACACCAGCTTGCGCTGCTGCTACGATTTGTTCCTTTTTCGCTTCTGCGGTTACCATCATAACTGGCATATGTTTTAAGCTATCATCTTTACGTATCTCACGAAGAAGATCGATTCCTTGCATACCAGGCATATTCCAATCTGTTACTACAAAATCAAAATCACCATTTTGTAACATCGGTAATGCGGTACTGCCATCATCAGCTTCCTGTACATTGGTAAAACCAAGGTCACGAAGTAAGTTCTTGATGATTCTTCTCATTGTTGAAAAGTCATCAACAACTAGAATTTTCATGTTCTTATCCAAAGCATCCTCCAGTGAGGTAAATTAGTTGTCTTAATTATTAATTAAAATTAGGAAGTTACAAGTTTTATAACCATTCTTTTAATCTTGAACGCAATCTTATCATAGCTTGACTGTGAATTTGACTAACGCGTGATTCACTTACGTTCAAAACATCCCCAATTTCTCGTAAATTTAATTCGTCATCGTAATACAAAGATAATATCAATGCTTCTCTTTCAGGCAAGTTTTTAATTGCCGAAGAAATTGATTTTTTAAAAGAACTACTTTCAACGCCTACATATGTATCGTCTGCTTCGTAGTCTTCTTTAACTGATATCACATCTTCACTGACGCCCATATCATCGATACCGATGATTTTTCCGGCGTTAGCTTCTTTAAGCATGATGTGGTATTGAGCGAGTGATATATCAAGAGATTCAGCGACTTCAGTATCTTTTACATCTCGGCCTAAGTCAGCTTCTAATGTGGAAATTCTATCTGCAATCATTCTTGCATTTCGGTGAACCGATCTTGGAGTCCAATCACCTTTACGTATTTCATCTAACATAGAACCACGAATTCTAATGCCAGCGTACGTTTCAAAACTTGCACCTTTTGAACCATCAAAGTTTTTTGCTGCTTCTAACAAACCTATCATTCCAGCTTGAATTAAATCATCAACCAAAACACTGTCTGGTAACCTTGCGGCTAAATGATGAGCGATTCTTTTTACTAGAACAGAATGTTTCTCTAACAATTGAGAAATATCTACTTCTTGAGCCTCGTAGGCAGCAACTTTATTGTTCAAAACGTACCTCTCAATTGACCAATTGTTCTAAAAAGAACTCTAAGTTACCTGATGCGTGGGTAGGCACAGGCCAATGATCTATTTTTGTCGCTAAAGTTTTAAATGCTATGGCAGACGGAGAGCGAGGGAAAGCATCAACGATGGCTCTTTGACGACGTACTGCTTTTCTTAAATTTTCATCAAATGGGATAATAGCGGTTAACTCTAAATTAACATCTAAAAACCTATCTGTGACTAAGGTTAACTTTTTAAATAGGCTTTGCCCTTCTTTTAAGGTCCTTACCATGTTGGCAATGACTTTAAATTTGGCAACGCCATGATCTCTATTAAGAATTTTCATTAGTGCGTATGCATCGGTAATCGACGTTGGTTCATCTGTTACGACCACTAATACTTCTTGTGAGGCACGAGAGAATGAGAGTACCATATCTGAAATACCCGCAGCCGTATCTACTATAAATACATCGACTGGCGTTTTCATTTCACTAAATGCGCGTATCAAGCCGGCATGTTGAGATGGTGATAATTCAACCATATCAATTGAACCTGAAGTGGCAGGTACAATTTTCACCCCATGAGGACCTTCAACCAAAATATCGTCTAGTTCAGCTTCACCCGAGAGCACATGAGATAAGTTTTTTTCTACTCTTAATCCCAACATGACATCACAGTTGGCAAGACCTAAATCAGCATCTAGTACTAATACACTTTTACCAGTTTGGGCGATTGCAATGGCCGTATTTAGTGAAACACTCGTTTTACCAACACCACCTTTACCACCAGTTACTGCTATTACTTTTGTTTTTTTCATCAAAGACATATATCTCAAGCCACTAGCCTGATCAGAACAGGTTTTATCAATCATACATGCCAACAGCTCTTGGCACTACCTTATTATGTTTCTTTCTAACTTTTTGTTTTAACTCAAACAATTGATTAGCTTTGTGCACAATTTTTTCACTATTTGCAACTCTTATATCTTCTGGCACTCTCTGACCGTTGGTTAAATAACCAATTGGTAACCGATTATGTATCGCAACACTCATTAATTCACCTAAACTAAGTGACTCATCTATCTTAGTAAAAATACAGCCAGAAAGTGGTATTGTTTTAAAATGTTGAACACTTTCTTGTAATACGCTCATTTGTGACGTTGCTGATAAAACTAAATAATTCTTAATATTAACTCTAGATTTGGTTAATAAATGATTTAGCTTTTGTGTTAATTTCAAATCTCTTTGACTCATACCTGCTGTATCAATCAATATTAATTTTTTGTTGCGTAACTGATAGATAGCATCAGATAATTCTTCCGTGTTTTTTGCTTGTTTTAAAGGGCAACCTAATATTTTTGCATACGTTGCTAATTGCTCTAACGCACCAATTCTAAAGCTGTCTGTTGTAATCAGGCCAACTTTATCTGCACCATGAATTTGTGCATACCTTGCAGCTAATTTAGCAATTGTCGTTGTTTTGCCAACTCCAGTTGGGCCAACAAGTGAATACACACCACCACGGGTAATGATCTCATTGGTTGTCGTATCTAACTGCTCAGTCAACAAAGTTAACATATGTTGCCAAGCATTTTCTTGAACTAGATCATCTGATAAGAAATGAGTTAAGTGTTCTGAAACTTTTTTAGATAACCCCATATCTTTTAATTTTGAGATTAACATGGCTTTTAACGGTGATTTTCTTTCAACATCTTGCCACATTAACTCTGAAACTTGATGCTCCAATAATTCTTTTATTGAACTCATTTCGGACTTTAAGCATGCTAACTCGCTGTTAAAATCGGCATCAACTACATTACCCACCATCTCTTGATGTAAACCGCTTGCTTGATGTTCATCATCCAGATCAGAGTTGTTAATGGTAGTTTCTTTTGTTGAATACTGCTGATTATTTGTCTCTTCAACTGTGGTTCTCGCCTTTGACAACCATTGTTCAAACTCAGATTCAGCTTGTTGAGATAATACTTGTGTTGCGCGTTCAGATTTTTGACGGTTACTTAATTCTGTAGATTTGATAGACGGCGTATTAGGCGCTGAGACTTTTTTATCTTGCGCTGGGCTTTGTCTGTTTAACAACTCAGCCAGCGAAGAAGCTATTCTTTTTTCGCCTTCAGATTCTTCAACGATACCACTGTATGCTGACATAGCTTGCATTGGCTTTTGAGTAATGGATTGTGCTATTTCTTGTGCACTCTCGACTACTGATTCGTTATCAACGGCAGCCACAATCTCTATGCCTGATGCCGTCTTTTTATTCGACATAATGACAGCGTCTGGACCTAACTCTTCCTTTACTTGGTTTAGAGCGGTTCTCATATCTTTTGCATAATAACGTTTAATTTTCACTTTCGATCTCCGTCAAGAATATGGCATTATCCAACTGAACTGACTATTTTAATTTGTTTCTCTTCTGGAATTTCTTGATAAGACAAGATAACCATGCCAGGGATGCTGTGTTTAATGAATCTAGATAACACGCTTCGTAACATCCCAGACGTTAGTAAAATTGATGGTTCGCCTGATAACTCTTGAGTTCTATGGGCTTCAGATAACGAAGTTTGTAATCGTTCTGCTAACCCAGGTTCAATGCCCGCACCATCATTTCCAGCTGACTGCATAGACTGTTGCAACATCTGTTCCAACTCAGGTACTAATGTAATTACTGGAATTTCAGTGGATGAACCGGTCGCATCTTGGACAATGAAACGACGTAACGATATTCTACACGCTGCAGTTAATACATCAGAGTCTTGGCTCTTAGGTGCATACTCTACTAAGGTTTGTAATATTGAGCGCATGTCACGAACTGGAACGCCCTCATTTAATAGATTCTGTAATACTTTAGTCACCACAGACAAAGACAGCATCTCTGGTACTAAGCCATCTACCAATTTAGGGTAATTTTTGCTGATCATCTCTAATAGGTTTTGAGTTTCTTCGTGACCAATTAATTGTGAAGCATTGTTGGTTAACAATTGACTAATATGCGTTGCTACAACCGTTGCTGCGTCAACGACTGTGTAACCTAAAGATTGTGCTTTCTCACGATTACTAGAGTCAATCCACACGGCTTCTAAACCAAATGCAGGATCGATAGTTTCAATACCTTCAACTTTGCCAAATACTTGACCAGGGTTAATCGCCAGATCTCGGTCATGTCTAATTTCAGCTTCACCAATGGTGACGCCCATTAACGTAATACGGTAGGTGTTTGGGTCTAAATCTAAGTTGTCTCTGATATGAACAGCTGGGATTAAGAAACCAAACTCTTGGCTTAATTTACGTCTAACGCCTTTAACTCGAGATAACAGTTCTCCACCTTGGCTTTTATCTACAAGTGGAATCAACCGGTAACCCACTTCAAGACCAATCGTATCTACATGTGAAACATCATCCCAACTTACATCTTTATTCTCTGTCGCTTCGTTAGGATCAACCGCATCTTCTTCTTCTTGGTCTTTTATTTTCTTAAGTGCTAAATCCGCCGTCGCTTTAGCTGTCAAATATCCACCACCTAACAGTAAACCGCCAAAAATCAAAAACGTTGTATGCGGCATGCCTGGTACTAAACCCATCATGGTTAAAATGCCACCAGCAACATATAGTACTTTTTCAACACCTAACTGAGTATGAAACTGAGTGCCCATTTCTTCATCGGTATTTTGTCTTGTTACAACAATGGCCGTACCAATTGATAATAAAAGACCAGGGATTTGAGCAACTAAGCCATCACCAATGGTTAAAATGGTATAAATTTCTACGGCTTCGCCAAACAACAAGTCATGTTGGATCATGCCAATAAATAAACCACCAATGATATTTATGAATAAGATAATAATACCGGCGACAGCGTCACCTTTTACAAATTTGGAAGCACCGTCCATTGAACCGTAAAAATCAGCTTCTTTGCCTATTTCTTCACGACGAGCTTTTGCTTGTTCTGGTGTTAAGAAACCAGCATTCAAATCAGCATCTATCGCCATTTGTTTACCAGGCATCGCATCTAAGGTAAAACGAGCCGTAACTTCTGAGATACGTCCCGCGCCTTTAGTAACAACCATAAAATTGATAATAACTAAAATTGCAAACACCACTAAACCAACGGCATAGTTGCCACCGATTACCACAGAACCAAATGCTTCGATAACTTGTCCTGCAGCATCACCACCATTGTGCCCTTCTAATAGAACCACTCGGGTACTGGCAACGTTAAGCGCCAGCCGCAATACAGTTGCTATTAATAGGACAGACGGAAATGCGCCAAAATCGAGAGGTTTTAAAGTGTAAACCGTAACCAAAAGGATAACGAGCGCTAGGGCTATATTGAATGAAAACAGAATATCGAGCATGATTGCGGGTAAAGGTAAAATAACCATCGCCAAGGCCGCCAATATGAAAATTGGTGCACCTAAACCACTGATATACTTCATGTTATCTTTATGAAAAACTTGATTTAATTTTGCTGTGAGTACCATTTCAACTACCGTATAACTACCTTCTAATAGGCTATGGAGCAAAGATCAGGCCATATTATTGGTCAAGGTATTGACTGGTGAAATTAGTGTCTAAGTTCTGTAGGTATTGGTAAATTACGAGACAAGTCTTTTGGTTTACTGCCTTTACCTTTGTTGTATAAGTCGAGTTGATAAACGTAGGCTAACACTTGCGCCACTGCTACAAACAGTTGTTCTGGGATCTCTTGATTTAAGTCGGTAGTGTAGTAAATCGAACGAGTTAATAGAGGTGTAATAACTATTGGCACCTCTTTTTCTTTGGCTATTTTTCTTATTTGCATTGCCATTAAATCCGCCCCCTTTGCAACCACATAAGGCGCCATAGACTTATTCACATCGTATTTGATAGCAACAGAATAATGAGTCGGGTTGGTTACAACCACGTCAGCATTGGGTACTTCTTTCATCATACGACGTTGTGAAATTTCACGCTGTGTTTGTCTTATTCTGCCTTTTATTTCTGGGTTACCTTCGGTACTTTTATATTCATCTTTAACTTCTTGTTTACTCATTTTTAACTGTTTGTTGTGATTCCAAATTTGAAATGGCACATCAACCATAGCAATGACTAAAGTAGAGCAACATAATCCCATGAAAATCCAAGCTAATAGTAATGTAGCTTCATGTGTGTTGCCCGGTAAGTCTTGAATACTTAAGTACAGAATATCGTGGATATAAATCTTGATTAACATAATGCCAACAAAAGCTACCACCGCCACTTTTAAGATGGATTTAATTAATTCGACTAATGCTTGTGAACCAAACATCCTTTTAAAGCCCTTGGCTGGTGACATTTTATTTAATTTTGGCGCCATGGCTTGCCAACTAAAGTTAATCCCCCCCAATAAACTATTGGCCACAAATGCAGCCAATAATATGAACGCAAAAATTGCAAACATTGGCATAGAAATTTCGGAGATTATTTCGCCCATGGCTTTGAACGTTTTTGTTGAGTCATACATATCATCTCGGTCTAGTGTGAACTGAGACTTCATAACATTCATTAGTGCGATAGCTAAACCCTCACCAAACATAAGCAGAGAGGCTGCCGCAGCGACTAAGACTCCGGTTGTTCCTAGTTCTTTAGAACGGGCGATTTGACCTTTTTTTCGGGCGTCTTCTTGACGCTTGGCGGTGGGGTCTTCGGTTTTTTCTGCGTCGCTATCATCTGCCATTTATTGCTCCGTTAACAACCGATTATTTTACACATCATTTCGAGTGACATTTGCCAGTTATTCTCAAAATGAAAGACAAAACTTTCCAACGTGATCCACATAACAATTAATCCAGACATCATAGTAAATGGAAAACCAATAGAAAATATATTTAACTGTGGAGCCGCACGCGTCATGATGCCAAAACTCAGGTTAATCACCAACATAGCAACAAGAGGCGCGATAGACAAAATTAACGCAGCAGCAAACATCCAGCCACCAAATACCGCTAAATCATAAAAGCTTCCGGTAGCTAGCCACTCTTCGCCAATTGGTAAAATTTGAAAACTGTGCACTATTAATTGAATCATGGCGATATGACCATCAATAGTCCAAAACAACAAGGTTGATAATATTAAGAAAAATTGACCAACCGCAGGTACACTCATGCCATTAGCAGGGTCAACCATAGAGGCAAAACCCAAACCCGATTGCATGGCTATGGCTTGACCAGCGATGACAAATATTTGCAAAAACATAACGGAAATGAATCCAACGGCACTGCCAATAATAATCTGCTGGGCAACACGGATAACCATTTCAAATGAAAATAAATTACTAAACGGGGATGGCGGTAACATTGGCATCACCATAATAGTAATGGCAACGGCATACGCGGTTTTAATCGGTCCTGGTATGGTTTTAACACCAACACCAACCATAACCATCATCATGGCTGAAATACGTGTCATAGGCAGAAGTAGATCGGCTTGAAATTGCATCAATTGTTGCAGCAAGACATCCATCAGCAGTGGCCTTTATTAACCAATCACGGAAGGGATTCGTTGGATCAACTCGATAGTAAAATCCATTATTACCCCGGTGATCCAGTGTCCTGCAAATATTACTGCCAATAATGTCACAATAAGGCGCGGTAGAAAACTTAACGTTTGTTCATTGATAGACGTAGCTGCTTGGAATACCGCAACAACTAAACCAACAATCAGACTGGGCACAACAATAGCCGCAACCAGAATAATGATCAGCCATAATGCATCACGCAAGATATCAACGAAGATCTCTGGACTCATAGTTTAAGTCCCTAACCCAAAACTTTTAGCTAAAGTACTCATAACCAAAGACCAACCGTCAACTAAAACAAACATCATCAGTTTGAATGGTAATGACACTATCATTGGTGACAACATCATCATGCCCATCGCCATCAGAACCGAAGCCACAACTAAATCTATGATCAAAAAAGGAATAAAAAACATAAAACCAATTTGGAATGCTGTTTTTAATTCAGAAGTAACAAAAGAAGGTATGATCACTGACATAGGTAAGTCTTCTGGCGCATTGAGCTCCGTATAACCCGCTATCTCGGCAAAGGTTTGTAAATCGCTGATACGAGTTTGCGCTAACATAAACTCACGCATTGGAATTTTACCAATATCGTAAGCTTGAATTGAGGTTATTTCTTCATTTAAATAAGGCTCTACTGCAGTTTGATGGATCTCATCAAATACCGGTGCCATGATAAAAAAAGTTAAAAACAATGAAATACCAATTAAAATTTGGCTATTAGGAGTTTGTTGTAACCCTAACGCTTGTCGTAATATCGCTAACACAACAATAATTCGGGTAAAAGACGTCATTAACATGACAATCGCTGGTATAAAGCTCAAGGCGGTCATCATAGCTAACACTTGCAGTGTAATGCTGTATTCCTTTGAGCCGTCTGGATTGTCCGTTACTGTTAATGCTGAAATAGTGCCACTTTCCGCCATAACATCTGGCGTAAAAATAGATAAAAGCAACATTATGCCAATAAGGATAAATTTCACTATTTTGGGTCCTTCACTTTAGAGCTAAGTGGATTATTAAGCTTTTGTTCCGGTGCTTGATAACCAAACATTTTGTTTATCTTGTTAATCAAATGGTTATCTGTCAACTGTTGAGTCGGTTTTTCTATATTTTCAGCTAACTTAAACAAGTGGTTAACACTTTGATTGGTGACACCAATCGCATGTTGTTCACCTTGAATTTCGATTACGACTATCCGCTCTCGCCCGCCCAAGGACATGCTGTTGATCAATTTGAAATGTTCTGACGAGGCAGGTGTTAAATTAAACTTTTTGGCTAGCCATGAAATAACAAAAATAACAAAAAGTACAAACAACAGTGCCATTATCATCGACAGCACGCTGCCGGTTTCAGGTCTTAATCCTGCGCCAGTATCAATCACTTTTGTGGGGTTTTCTGAAAAGCAAAAAGCATCATTAGCGATTAAGCTTAATGATGCTAACAATAAATAACGTTTAAAGTTACTAGCGTAATTTTTTAATACGTTCAATTTGACTTATTACATCCGTTAGTCGAATACCAAATTTGTCATTAACCACAACCACTTCACCGTGCGCAATCAATGTGCCATTAACCAATACATCAAGAGGTTCACCTGCAACTCGATCTAACTCTACTACAGAACCTTGATTTAGTTGAAGTAAATTACGAATACTAATTTTACTACGACCCACTTCCATCGAAATATTAACAGGGATATCTAAAATCGTTTCTAGTTTTCTAGACTCATCTTCATTTAGTCCACCGCTTGTATCTTTTAATTCATCAAACTCAGCCGGAACCGCACCGTCATCGGTATCTTCAACACCTTCAGCTTCTGCTAATGCTGCGGCCCATTCGTCCATAGTATCTTGTTCATCACTCATGGCCATTTACCCCTTATAATACTAAATCGTCTTCTAACGCGAGAAGTTCTGAGTCATCATCCAGTCTTCGACCACCTTTAGTCAGTACATTCATTTCTGACTTGGCTGATTCTGGACGTTTAATTTTTTCTGATATCTGTATTGCTACATTATCTCGACAACGGCCTAATTTAGCTCGATATGTCGGTAAATCTTCTACATAAACTGTAATATGTTCTGGCATTTCGATTGGAATGATATCGCCGTCTTTTAGCTCTAAAATTTGACTTAACGGTATCTCCATTTCTAATAACTGGGTACTTAAATCAACATAAACATCCATAATTTCATCACGCAGTGCTTTACTCCAGCGATAATCGGTGTCTTCTTTATCGCTTTGTACACCCGCATCCAGCAACTCACGAATCGGTTCTAACATTGAATATGGCAAGGCAACGTGGAAATCACCGCCACCACCATCTAGCTCAATATGGAATGAACTAATAACGATAACTTCTGTAGGCGATACGATGTTAGCCATTGCTGGATTTACTTCTGAATCTAAATATTCAAAAGATACGTCCATCACTGGCGACCATGCCTCTTTGTAATCTTCAAATATTAGTTTTAATAACATTTGAATGATACGTCTTTCCGTTGGTGTAAATTCGCGTCCTTCAATTTTTGCGTGATAACGTCCGTCACCACCAAAAAAGTTATCCACTAAGATAAACACTAACCTAGCTTCCATCGTAATCAAGCCTGTCCCTTTTAACGGACGGAATCGAACCATGTTTAAACTAGTTGGAACAAATAAGGTGTGAATATATTCACCAAATTTGATCATTTGTACGCCGTTAATTGAAACCTCGGCTGTACGACGCATCATATTAAATAAACTGATCCTCATATGACGAGCAAAACGCTCGTTTACAAGTTCAAGTGTAGGCATGCGTCCACGAACGATACGATCTTGTGAAGAGAAATCGTAATCTAATGTGCCGGTTTTACCGCCACCGTCAGATTCATCAATTTCTTCCTCTTCTACATCATCTACACCATGAAGTAGCGCATCAATTTCGTCTTGAGACAGAAGATCAGTCATATTACTCTCTTAGTTATATTGTTACTGCATTACAAAACCAGTAAACAATACTTCCTCTACAATTTTCGAGCCAGCTACGTCAAATACCGCTTTTTGCACATCTTTAACAGCTTTAGCTTTTATCGCATCTTTACCTGCTGTTGTGGCTAAATCGTCAGCATTTGCTGTACTAAATGCTTTTAACAACGTCCCTTCAATTAACGGGATATGGCGCTTTGCCAGTTCATGATTATTATCACCACGTACCATTAACTGTACTTTAATTTGTACTAGTCGATCACGTGTAGTGCCAGGAACATTAAACGTAAATGGTCTAGGCATAGTGACGTACATCGCATTGCCAAGTGCAGCACCTTCAACTACTGGTGCACTTTCAGCTGCTGCAGCTGGGGCTTGTTCTGGGCTTTCATCACCACCTGAAAACATGAAAAATCCAACAACGGCTAATAATATGACCACTACTGCGGCAATAATGATAACCATCATCTTTTTCTTACCACTGTTTGCTTCTTCTTCCAGTGTCAAATTATTTTCATTTTCTTCAGCCATCTAACTCTCCATATTACCTAATTTACATATCATCCAATGGTATTTGCCATTACAACAATAAGCAATAATTAAGCCTAATAAACTGTCATTTCTAGGTTATATTTATTAAATCGCACAACTATTCGACAATGCTTGTCACCTTAAGCGTAATAATCAACATTCCAAGGTGACTTTATTGCCCGATTTAATTGTTCTTGGGCATGTAAGTTTGCATCATCCTGAGCATCATCATTAGACATGCCGTTTCCAGAGTTTGCGCCATTATTGTCATCCCCTGTAGTTGACTCACCTTGAGCACTGCCATGCTGAACGTCACTTTCAGCCAAATTCATGCCTTGCTGCTCAAGCAATTCTCGAAGCCTTGGTAAACTAGCATCTAGTGCGTCTTTGGCTTGTTGATTAGATACGACAAAGCTGACAGCCGCCTGATCATTATTCATCGTTAATTTTATTTGCATCGCACCTAACTCAGGTGGATCTAAACGGATATCAATGGACTTCATATTCTTAGACATCATTAAACCAACTTGTTGCTGCATATGATTCGCTAATTCTTGTTTATTAAATAAAATATTTTCACGTAACAAGGTTTCGTTCTTAGCTTGAGAAAGTTGTTCTAACTTTGGTAATTGAAGCGTTTTATCTAACTGAACGCCATTAACATCTACCAATTCAGGTTTAGTAAAAGAATCGGTTCCTTTGCTGCCACTGTCTATTTGATTAGCAAATAAACTGGCCGTACGGATATCTAATATGGATTTTAATTCAGCATCTGTGCTCATTTCATTTTTATTAGAAACCTTGACTTCGGTATTCATCAATTCGTCTAATTCATCACTGAATTGCGCCGAAAATTTACCATTTTCAATTTCAGTTGCATTTTGTTGTTTATTTATTTGCATCAACGCAGGATTTACAAAACTTAGTACATTGCTCTGTTTGGTTGTTTGTTCAACTAAACTGGGTTGTTTAGTATTATCTGCATTTTGTGCTTGTTGAATTTGTTGCTGCAATGCCGAATTAGCAATGACCTGTGCATTATCTTGATTTAGCTTTTTTTCACTTTGAGCTTCTGCGTTTAATGACGAATCTTTCCCATCAAGATTTGAATCAGTATTTTGAGATACATTTTTTTGTGTTTGAGCTAACAAATCTGAAATGATTTGGTCTTGATCAGCGCTTTTAGTTTCACCGTCATCGGTTACATTTTCAGCATCATTATTCTCGCCTTCTTGTGCAACCTTATCCGCAAGTAAACTGGTTAATTGAGAGAACTGAATCTCACTGTCATCTTGCTGCTGTGATGTTAAACTCGCAAAATCTGAAAATAGTTTTTTAACCGCTGATTGTTCAGACTCTAATAACATATCGATTAATTCATCGCTCGGTAACTCTCGGGTTTGACCGTCTGATGCCGCGACTGATTTACTGTATTTATCGTTATCTGTCGTTTGTGAACTTGAAGACTGATCAGATTTCTTCTCATTATCAGCCACAATTTTCATGAAGGTATCTAACCAAGATGCACTATCGACTTCGTTACTCACGTCCATGTCAGATTTTGTATTATCGTCTGTTGTTGCATTCTTCGATTGAGGATCAATATTGGACTCATCAACCTTATTAGTGTGAACCGCACCTTGTGCTGCAACATTAGCGTCGGCTGCTATTTCAGTTTCACTTTTGTCTGTTGGCTTTGAATCATCCACATCGTTAGTGGCATCTTTTGTCACTTCAACTTTGTCAGCTCCTTGATTTCGATCTTGCGAATGTTGCGTCTCAGAGCGCGGGTTCATCCGTTTGTTAGATTGATTATTAGCCTCTTCAGTTTTTGCGTTATTTGATTGTTTTGCTCGTTGTGCATTACGCTCGTTTTCAACTCTAGCTTGCGTTTGCTCTTGTTGCTGCCGTTGCTGTTGGCGTACATGATCATTTTTTGCCGCTTCTTGTCGTTGTTCTGTATTCAACTGATGTTGACGACTTTCATACATGGCGTCTTCGAATTTACGATCAGAGCTATTTTGATTGGATTGATTTGCTACAGCTTCACGCTTTTGTTCACTAACAGTATGATTTGATAGTATTTTATTTGGTAGCATTGTATCTCCTTCGTCGAATGACGAACCTAGTATTTGAACGTTTCGAATAACGATTTAATGGTTAGTATTAACCAATGACATGGCATAGTTATTCAAATTTTGTTCCAACATTAGATTAGCTAACTTGATTAGCGGCTGCGATCTTATTTCGAATGAATTTTTGCGAGGCAAATTCATCTGATATGGATTGTTCTTCTTTATCCATAACCATTTGAATTTGATTACGTTTTTTATCTATTAAGGTTTGTACTGCTTTCACTTTTTTGCTTTGCTCTAACCAGACACTTTTACGCTGTTGTAACACTTGTTTAGAGGTTTCAGTGACTTCAATTTGTTTTTTTATACCGGCTTCCAATTGTACGATGAATCGTTGAAAATGCTGATAATTGCCGCCTAACACACCTTGGTCACCCATAGCTTGCATACGCTTTAAGTACTCTAACTTATAACTTTGTACTTGTTTTAATTTAGTTTGACCGGCTTGTAAAAATGATTGAGCCGATTGTAACTCAGTGGCAAATTGTTGTTCTTTTTCCGACTCAATTCTTAACAACAGTTCCAACTGTTTATTTACTTTAGCCATGACCGTTCTCCCTTAAAACTTACTGTTGTAATTGTCTAGTCAACTGCTGCAATTGCATAAGCGACATATCAAAAGGGGTAATTTCTTTCATCGTTTGTTGTAAATACGCATCAATAACCGGTTTCATTTGAATCGCTTTATCAACCACAGGGTTACTGCCTGGGGCGTACGCGCCAATTGATATTAAATCTTTATTTTGTTCGTAAGCAGATAATAACTTCTTAAAAATCAGAGCCATTTGCATATGTTCATGGCTAACCACTTGTGGCATAACTCGGCTGATGGATTTAGCCACATCAATGGCAGGATAATGACCAGAGTCAGCGAGCTCACGTGACAATACAATATGTCCATCTAAAATAGCCCTTGATGCATCAGCAATAGGATCCTGCATATCATCACCTTCAGACAACACGGTATAAAACGCAGTTATCGAACCTTGATTTTCTCCTCCATTACCAGCTCGTTCTACTAATGCAGGTAACTTCGCAAATACCGACGCCGGATACCCTTTAGTTGCTGGCGGCTCACCTATTGCTAATGCAATTTCACGCTGTGCTTGTGCATAACGTGTAATGGAGTCAATTAGTAATAGGACATTAAGCCCTTTATCTCTAAAGTACTCGGCTATTTGTGTGGCGGTTTCACAACCTTTTAACCTGCGAATGGGTGACATATCAGCTGGAGCAGCGACTACGACAGCTTTTTCTCTGCCTTGTTCACCTAAAATATCATCAATAAATTCTTTTACTTCTCGGCCACGTTCACCAATCAGTCCTACCACGATAACGTCCGCTGACGTACCTCGGGTCATCATGCCAAGTAATACGGACTTACCAACACCAGAACCGGCAAACAACCCCATTCTTTGACCTTGGCCAACACTAATAATGCCGTTTATTGCTTTAACACCCACATCTATAGCTGTTTTTACAGGACGTCTGGCCAACGGGTTTAACGGTTTACTTGTTTGTTGCGCGTTAGGCTCAGCTTCAATTGCACCTAATCCGTCTAACGGGACTCCCATAGGATCAATCACCCGGCCTAACAACTTAAGAGATAGCGGTAAAGTATGACTAGAATGAGAAACGGTGACGCGGCCACCAGGCATAATGCCGCCAATCTGATCCGTTGGCATAAGAAACAATTTTTCGTTTTCAAACCCAACAACTTCGGCGTCAACTTCACCATTTAATGTTTGAATTCGACAATGACCACCTAAGGGTGCCGTACAGCCAACAGCTTCAAGAGTTAAACCTGTAACTTTGGTTAAACGTCCTGATACTTCCGGCTTGGCATCATCAATCCAGCCTTCATATTTTTTTAATTTTTGGCTTAACGTCATCATATTGATCATTTTAACCTTCGTTACCTTCAGGCTTAAGCGTTGAGTCATTATTTGGCTCTAAACTTGGCTCTTCAGTTTGAGCGGCGTTCATTTCTTCAATTTTTTCAGTTGTGTGTGCGGGAACCTGTTCATCTATATTTGAGGTATCAACAGGCTGATGTTGACTTTCTGAGACCGCATTACTCTCCAAATCTTCTTCTGGTATATGGCGGGTTGTTTGTTGTGAATAGTCGTTCAACTCTTTGTTTAATTCTGCTTTTTCGATAAAGTGGCCAATACTTTGTTTTATGCGTTGTTTAACACTACGGTCGATTAACGAGTCTGGCGTCATCACGATGATATCGCCTTGTTGATATCCAGGCTCTTCTTTAATGATCCATTTTTGTTCAATAATCGCTTCTTCTGAATACGTTTCAGTTAACAATTTGAGATCGTCTGGATGTATATGTATTTCGGCAAAGTCGGTATTAAAAGGTAACGATGATGTTGCTTCATGCAGAACCGTCAACAATACGTCTTTATTAGTTTTGATTTCTTGACGTATCACAGATTCAGCCAACATAACCGCTAAGTTTAATAGTTGTTGTTCCGCGGTTTTATCTACTTTTTCAATTGGATGATAAAGCTGATGAGTTAAGTCTTTTAATCGAGCAATTTTTTCATTTATTTCAAATTGGCCTTGCTCTAGGCCGGCCAAATAACCTTGCTCATGACCATTTTTAACGCCTAGTTCATGACCTTCTTGTAACCCTTGAGCTTCACCAACTTGATAACCTTCTTCTTTACCAAGTTCAAAACCTTCGTTGTAAGCATCCTGACGAATTTGCTCAATTTCTTCAGCCGTTAACGGTTTAACGTCTTCTTCTTCAACCGCTTCTTGTAATAAAGCTTTGCTGTATAACTCTTCTAAAGGTGTACCCATGAAGTTGGTTTTACCAACAAACTCAGATTTTTTACTTTGTGTTACATCTGGTGCAACCCAATCTTGCAGCAAATCAAGTAATTCTCTGTTTGGTGTTAGGGGTTTTTTACCTAATTTATCTATCACTATGTTATCTCTTGTTGGTAACCATTGAGGTTTATTGGGTTATCACGACTTCATTATAAGAAGTCGTCACCGCCGCCGCCGCCTAACATAATTTCACCTGCGTCAGCTAATCTACGCGCTATTGCCAAAATTTCTTTCTGTGCGGTTTCAACTTCAGATACTCGAATTGGCGGCATTGCTTCTAAATCATCAGCCAACATATCGGCAGCACGTTTAGACATATTCTTGAGGATTTTATCTTTAAGGGCTTCATCTGCCCCCTTAATCGCACGCATTAATGAATCTTGCTGTACTTCACGTAAAATCGCTTGAATTCCGCGGTCTTCTACATCAATTAAGTTATCAAATACAAACATTAAGTCTTGGATTTGTTGTGCCATTTCTTCGTCATGTTCACGCATCGCATCCATCAACTGACCTTCAATATTGGTATCTAAGAAGTTCATAATTTCTGCAGCGGCTTTCATGCCGCCCATTTTGGCTGCTTGAGCACCAGCTTGACCCGCAAACTGTTTCTCCATAATTTCGTTCAATTCTTGTAATGCAGCAGGCTGAACTTCCTCTAAGTTCGCGATGCGCATGGTTAAGTCTATTCGAACTTTATCCGAGAACTGCCCCAAAATTTCGGCCGACTGATCCGGTTCTAAATAAGCGAGTACAATGGTTTGTATCTGTGGATGCTCATTTCGAATAATATTCGCAACTTGTTTAGAGTCCATCCATTTTAATGAGTCTAAGCCTTTAGCTCCGCCACCTAAAATAATTTGATCTAATAATGTTGCTGCTTTTTCTTCACCTAACGCTGCGGTCAATGCTTTCTTGATAAAGTCTTCAGATTGGAAACCAATCGTACTGTAATCTTGAATTTGTTCGATAAAGGTACGATGAACCGCAGATATCTTATCCTGGCTTAAGTCATCAACTTGTGCCATCGCGATACCTACTTTCTGAACTTGTTTAGGTTCAAGGTGTTTTAGTATTTGAGCTGCATCTTCTTCCGATAAACTTAATAGTAATATCGCCGCTTTTTCAACACCTTCTAGTTTGTCTACGTCAAACTTAGGTTTTTGCTCTTCTATTGCTGCTGCATCACTCATCTTCTAATAACCACCCTTTCACTACTTGAGACGATAACTCTGGTTCATTTGCAACTAACGCTCGTACTGCTTTCAATAGGTCTTCATCACCATGTAAATCTGGTAACTGTAACGAACCGTCTGCCGCGAAACCGATATCAGCCTCATCAAATTCTGTTGTTAACATGTCTAACGTTGCATCACCTAAGTCTACACCACCTAACGAATCTTCTTCATACTGATCTGAGTCGTCTGGGTAAATTAGTTTTCTTAACATTGGACGAACAAGTCCTAATATCAATGTCATGATAACAATCATGCCCACTAATAGTTTGAATAACGGTTGGAACCACTCTTGTTCATATAACGGTATTTCGATATCAGCAACATCAACCGGTTTATTAAATGGAATGGTAACGACTTCCAAGATGTCACCGCGGTTCATATCAAATCCAATACCACCTTGTAATAATCGACGGATATTAACTAAAGCTTGCTGTGAACGAGGCACTCGTTGAATTGTTCCATCTTCTGCTGTTGTCGTTAAATAGTCGACTGCAACAGAAACACTAACTCGACGTACAACTCCGGTCTGACTTTGTTTATGGCTTATCGTTTGATCTAACTCATAGTTACGAGTTTGTTCTTTATGGCTACGACCACTGCTGCTTCTCGTCATACCATTAGATGCATTTTCTGGAATGTCAGACTCTAATGGTGGTTGATTGGATAATGCCCCAGGAATTCCTAACGCACCGTTCCCCGTTGTATTGTCTTCAATTAATAATTCACTACGAATTGCTGGTAGATCAGGGTTATAGGTTTTTTGCGTTTCTTGAACTTGCGTGAAGTCCATTGTTACGTCCACTTGTGCCGTGTAATTTTCTAAACCGACAACCGGTGACAAGATTGAGTCTAATTTGTTTTTGTATTCTTCTTCACGTTTACGTTCAATATCAAACTGTTTTCTTGATAATGCAGATAATGAGTTTTGAGAACCAGAGTTTAACAAACGGCCATTTTGATCGGTCACGGTAACTTTGGCTGGATCTAAACCTTGAACTGCAGAAGCCACGATGTCCACAATAGAATCGATTTCTTCTTCCGCTAACATACGACCTGTTTTTTGCGTGATCACAACTGTCGCTGATGGTTTTTTAGAATGTCTTGCAAAGATGTTTTCTTTTGGTATCGCCAATAATACTCTGGCACGGGCGACTGAATTTAATTCTTCAATGGTTCTTGCTAATTGTTGTTCACGGCCATGTTTTAAACGTTCGGTTTCCATACGTTGACTTACGCCAAAACCTGAATCTTGCATTAAGATGTCAGAACCTTCTGTAGGGTTATTAGTTAATCCGCCACGAGCTAACGACAATTTGATGTTTTGATAATCATCACCATCAACCATGATCACATTTTGATCTAAAACATACTCAATTTTTTGTCCGTCTAAATAATCAAGGGTTTCGATTAGCTGTTCAGTTTCAAACTTGCCCAATGGACGCATATCCGGTTCACGAGACCAGATGATAATAAAAATAGCAATGGCTAAACAAATAGTAAGGGCAATGACAAGTGCGCCCTGACGCATAACTTCTGCGCTAGAAATTGCATTCATAAACCCAGACTTTTGTTCTTCCACCATGTCCATGTTATCCATGGAAAGTGAAACAACATCCGACGATAAGTCGTTGTCATTTGGAGATGTGATTTGTGTTGATTCGTCAGCCACTTTAGATACCTTTATTTGAAACTGTTAATTCGATGACCAATTAAACTGGCATGCTCATTATTTGTTTGTAAGCTTCTACTAATTTATTTCTAACCTGAACCGTCGCTTCAAAAGCAATGCCGGCTTTATTTGATGCTATAACCGTTTCCGCTAGGGTAACTGAACGATCGCCCATTTCTAACGCGGTTTTTAATTCACCCGACTTAGCTTGGATATCGTTAACGTTGTTTATGGCTTGTTCTAATAACTGGCCAAAATTTGAAGAGGATGTGTTGTTAACCTGTTGAGGATTCACTTCCATGTTAGGACGTATAGCAGGAGCAGAACCAGAAACTTGATTCGCCATTGCTTGCAGTTCTGAATATAAATTATTAGCTTGAATGTTCATAAATAAAATCCTCTTAAAGACACGATTCGCCTTAAACTAAGCTGGATTTTGCAGATATAATGCCAGTTTTTAACCCGTTGTTTTTAAAGGGTTTTATTAAAAATTTTGACGTATTTGGGGAATGACAAAAATTTGACTTGAACAAATGGAGCAGAAACAGCAAAGCCCTATGTGATGATAAAATCGCATAGGGCGTTAGCCGATTTGGACTAAAACGTTCTGAATTAAGCCGGAACTTCTATACCTAGCTCACGCATCTTAGCTAATTTATAACGTAACGTTCTTGGACTAATTCCTAGTTTTTCCGCTACATCTTTGCGTTTACCTCGGCACGCTAATAACGCATCTAATATAAGTCGATTCTCTTGATCTCGTATTTCCATCTTAAAATCAGGTGACTCTTCTAATTCTGGCGCTATCTGTGGTGCCGCTTCTGTTAATAAATCTGCTTTAATACCTGCAGCGATATTATCGATAGCAAACTCTTCTAATAAGATATGTTCCACTTCAATTTTATCGTCAACACACAATATCAAGGCACGTTGGATCACATTGTCTAGTTCTCGTACGTTACCAGGCCATGAGTGATTCAATAGTTTCGCTTTTGCTGCGGCTGAAAAATCAGGGATCTCTCGTCCCATCTCAACACAATGGCGGCTTAATAAATAAAATGCGATTGGTGTAATGTCATCTTTTCGTTGTGCTAATGGCAACCAACGTATTGGGAATACATTAAGACGATAATATAAATCTTCTCTGAACTTACCTTCACGTACCGCAGACATTAAATCACGGTTAGATGTCGCTAAGACACGAACATCAAGTTTAATGGTTTTACGACTGCCTAAACGTTCCACTTCACGTTCTTGTAATACCCGTAATAACTTGGCTTGTAGATTCATATCCATTTCGGTTATTTCATCTAACAATATGGTGCCGTGTTGGGCTTGTTCAAACTTACCTGGGCATGCTTGTATTGCGCCAGTGAACGCCCCTTTTTCATAACCAAATAAGGTTGCTTCCAACATGTTGTCTGGAATAGCGGCACAGTTAATCGCGATGAAATCATGATCAGAACGATTGGATTGGTCGTGTATATAACGTGCCATTACCTCTTTACCCGCACCACTTGGTCCGGTGATCATCACACTTGCGTCTGATAAAGCGACTTTGGCCGCTAATTTTAATAATTCTTTACTTTTTTGATCAGCAACTATCGGAGTATGTCGCTCGACTTGTTTAACTGGCGCATAACGCCCCACCATATTTAACAACACTTCTGGCGCAAAAGGTTTGGCCATATAATCAATCGCACCATATTTCATTGCTTCCACAGCGTGATCGATTGTGGCATATGCCGTCATTAATAAAAATGGCGTATTGGGATACAACTTACGAACCGACTTTAATAAATCCAGTCCACTCAATCCGCCCATTTGGACATCTGAAATAATAATATCAATAACTTTTTGTTTTAATAACACTAACGCAGATTCAGCTGAATCAGCTTCAACTACTGAATAACCTGCAATAGATAAAGTATCGACAAGAGCTTCTCTAAGACCTGAATCGTCCTCAACTACTAATATTTGTGATTGACTCATGCTACGTTCTCCTGTGCTTCATTCTCTAACGCACTATTGTTGTCTTCTGTTTGGCTAGTTAGTTTGATTGGTAGATACAAATTAAATATTGCACCGCCCTCTTTTTTATTAATCACTTCGACGCGTCCTTGGTGTGCTTGTGCGACTGTTTTAACAACAGACAACCCAAGTCCAGTTCCTTGTGAGCGAGTGGTAAAAAATGGTTCGAATATTTTTTCCATTTGTTCTGGTTTAATACCAGGGCCATTATCTTCAACGGAAATACAAACTTGATTAGGTATTTGATTAATACGCCTTGCTGATAAATGTATATCAACGCCTTTACCAATTACTTGCACAGCATTATGTACTAAGTTTGTAATGGCACTGGCAAGGCTGGTTTTGTT
Source organism: Psychrosphaera sp. F3M07 (assembly GCF_018860345.1). GTDB lineage: Bacteria > Pseudomonadota > Gammaproteobacteria > Enterobacterales > Alteromonadaceae > Psychrosphaera > Psychrosphaera aquimarina. Next base: position 195,628 of record NZ_JAHKPJ010000012.1, read on the forward strand.
AGCTAAAATGCAAATATCTGGTTCTGGTAATTCGACACTAAAGTCACCATTTTGAGCGACTAACGCTTCTGAACTTTGATAAACATCCGCTAAAAGCTGTTGCATAGACACTTGTTCTAATACTTGATTCTCGCCACTTTTGGCGAACATCAACATGTCATTTACTTGCTTTTCTAAGTCGACCAAACGCGATGTCAATTTACCGACAAAGGTTTTGCGTTTATCGGTTGGTAATCTTGAATTAGATAAATTAGCTGCATATAACATAGCCGCTGACAGAGGCGTCCTAATCTGATGAGCTAAACTCGCCACCATACGTCCCAATGCCGATACACGCTGTAAATGACTAATTCTATCTTGTAATTTTCTGGTTTCCGTTAAATCTGTCATAACAATCAGTTGACCAGACTGAAGTGGCATTATATCTAACTTAACTCGACGTCCATCATATAACGACACTTCGTGCCCATCATCGCTTCTTGGTTTAAATGAACGAGTGATAATTGTGCGCCACTTCTCACCTTCCAGTGGCACACCTAATAATTCTATTGCGACTTTATTCGCTTGGGAGACTTGACCTTTATTGTCGAGCACTACAACCCCATTTGGTAATACGTCGACCAAATGACTGAGTTCCTCATTACGTTTACGTAATAAGTTTATCTCGTTGGATTTACCGTCCTTAGTTTTGGATTGACGGAATACCTGATGCGAAGCGCCAAAGGAGCTTTCACTATCATGGTTAAAACCTAATTCCATCATCGGAGTAAACGAAGCCAATTTTAAAGGTGAATCGACTAACGATTTATCTGATATAACTGCGGTAATACTTGCTGACATAATACTGTCTCTTTCCGGTCTAATACAGACTGATTAAAACAATCTTTATGCCAACTTTTATTTTCAATAAAATCAGTCAGTTAAGAGCTTGTTTTAATAAAACAAACCAATAACAAAAAATTGACAACCTTAGTTTTTAAACCATAAAACAAGCCCGAACATTGCGCCATTAACCACCATAATGTGCATTGGTTCAGGCACAAAAAAACGAGCTAATTAGCTCGTTTTTGTTCACCCTATTTATCGAGTATTTAATACTTAATCTTAGTTGTCATTACCGTATTGGATCCAATCTTCCTCACCTATCTTCATTTGATACGTACCATTGTGTCTTATTACCGTAGCGCTATCATTTTCAGAAACCGGCTCTGTTGTTGGCAAACTATTAATAATGGCAGATAGAGTTGATGTAGGCTCGCCAAACATATCTTTTTCAACAACTTGTTGGACAAGTTTTGAAATAGCTAAATAACTCGTAGGGGAACTAACATTCAACGTTTGTTCTTTACCTTTAGGCATTCCGAACAGCTTAACGCCCACAGGAACATGAGTGATATTATAACTTGGAAATTCACGCATTCCAGCCAATTGTAAATTATCGCCTTTAATACCCGCGCCATGTTCAGGAACCAAAACAACCATCACTTTTCGACCAGACTGTTCAATTTTTTCAAATAAATAATTAATGTCATTTAACAAGGTTAACAGTCTTGGATGGAAATTTTCTAAACTGTTTAACCTAGATTGATTGCCCAGTATTTTATTACCATCGTGCAAACTAACCGTGTTATATAATGTTGCGCTTGGTTTACTGTCTGTTTTTGCTAACCATTGGTCGAATAAAGAACGGTCAGAATAGATTGGAGAACCGTCAAACGACTTCTGAATCAAAGGAGATTGCGGATCTAGTTGATTTGGGACATTCCAGCCCCCTTCTTTTCTAATATACTGTTCAAAATTATCAAACTTACCATCATGATTCATAAGTAAGTTTTGACCAAAACCTAGTTTAGCTAAATTATTAAATAGGTAACATTGATTGTCTGCTGGCGAATATAACTGTGAATGCGTTCGTTGGCCACAACTCGCCCTAAGTAGGCGTATCGCAGCTGGACCACTATAAGAGGTCGCAGTATTAAACTGCTGAAACATAATATCGAACTTATCAAATAATATATGCGTATCTAATCCAGTATGTTTTAAGTCATCCCAAGACAAAGAACATACATTTAAAAACAGCAATTCAAACGGTTGATTCATAGTGACATTGTCGTAACCAATTTTACGCTTAGCTTCGTAACTAAAAAACTGTTGTAAATGTTCGTCAGGGCTATTTGACGACTGTGTATTCGTATTGTTAGTGGTATTTTGCGCACGAACGATTTGTGTCTTTGTATCCGCTTCTGGTTGGTAGTACTGAATAAACAAGAAGTATGCAAATAAACCTATGGTTATACTGGTGAACTTGATCCAGTTTTTAAAATAGTAATAACAAACAACCACAACAAAAAAAGCGGCCACTAATTCAAAATTGAAAAAACGTGTGGATAACTCAAATAAATAACTAATATCAAAATTAGCCAGGTTTTTAATCTGTATGATTAATTTGTCAAAGCTCGGTAACCAAGAATCATAATATAAAAGCGATATTCCCATTGGGATAACAACCACTTGACGCAGTTTATATAAAAAGTGCGTCTGAAACGGTGCGATGATAAATAATAAAAATGCGATATTTTCCAAAAAATGAAAATTAATGGAATGCGTGGCAAATAAATACAACTTTAATAAAAAGTATAAATTCCATACACCTAGCTCAGAAAATAAGATAATTGAAGGCGTTTTTTGTTCAGACTCTGGTGGGACCATGTTAATTATTTATCTCCAGCATAAGGTTTTAGTAATTTGGGTGTTAAAAGATAATAGATACGACTTCGTTTGAGCTTTGCCCATAACCTTTTGATTACCAAACCTACCAATATCCCGCATATTAAAATGCTAAAGGTTAATATAATGAAATTTTCAAAACTCATGTTATTTCAACTTTAAGTTGGCCGGAACGGCGACGTTTATTTCAAAGTAATCCATTTTATCAGAACGCATATTTTCCATCTTTTCTTTATGTTCCGTGAACTCAACTATTCTACTATGAAAATCAACCACAGGGTTATTTTCAATGTATTCGTGCAATTTCATAATTTGTAATGCGACGGCGTCCTGTGTTACATAACGTTTACCAGAACTGAAAATCAACAATGGTTCCGCGCCTAATATATGGGTTAACGTAATGTTAATGTCTTCATCTCGACAGCCAAATAAATAGATATATACAAAGTTGTCTATTATGCAATAGATATCACCGTGACGATGAAATTTGGCATATTTAATCGTATCCATCGCAGCAATGCCAGAAGGGATTTTCAGTATAACTAACGAACTACTTATGCCATATTTTATAGAACTGTGGCTTAATTTATCTAGTTCAGCTTTAAATGCTTTAGGGGATAAATATCCCATCTGAGAAGGCATTAATTCTTCATCATAGATGTCGTAAAAGTCAGCGGTTAAATCACCAACAAATACCAAATTTTCAGTAGCACTAATAATGTTTGTTAAGGTGTTAATTTGAATTTTACGAGGCAAAATTAAATTTGCGCCTAAACACCTTAAAATATTCTGTTCTGTCATTCGTAAATAGACATTCACTTCTAACACAATAACTTTTAAGTTCTCACCAGCAAGCTGTCGTAATTTATATATTTTCTTTGCTAAATCTTTTAACGAAATAGAGTTTAAGCCATGAATAATTACTGTGGCCGATGGATTCTCTTTGACCAATCTAAACAGATCATCTTGATCTTTGGCCAATTCCCATGAGCGGTTTAATATCACACCAATTTCAGTATGATTTTCGTCAACGATGACATTCGACTTCTCAAATTGCTCCGTCGCAAAGTTTATATTATCTGACTTAGTTAACGCGACTCTGCCGTTCAGATTTTGAACTCGATAATTTTGATTTACCACACAACCTGTTTCTGTATACCAAATGTCTATTTGTAACATGTTAGGGTCAATTTCACCCTCAAACTTCATTACACCATAGAAATCAGTACGATGTTCAGTTAACAGTGTTTGTACATTTGAGCCTTTATCGCCTTCACTAAATAACAAGACAATCGATACATTTTGTTTTTTAGCAAAATGTCTTAACTCAGTAATAAGCTGTTCATTATTTTTATTTGACCCTAATAATTGATCAGAAGCATCAATATAAAGAGCCCCATTTTTAATTCCAAGCTGGCTAAACTCAATAACTAAACGACTGATCTTTTTTGACAACTTAACTAAGCTTTTTTGCTCAACAGTAATAATATCTATCTGTTTATCGTTATACTTTTCAACAACATTAGGGTAATCCACAGCCACGTTACGAAACGTTAATAACGTATTATTATTGCCTGTAATATGGCTCATCAACAAATCAAACCAACTACTAGACTGCACAGTAATGCAATATACTCTGCCTTTTTCCAGCGCATTTATTAAAGGTGGTAAGCCCGTTATATTTAAATCAGACATGTAAAAACAGACCCTATAACTAAAGTAGTGCTTTGTGTTAAATCAATTAACAAAGATAAGGTGTTTACCAACACATTATTTATCATTTTAATAATCCATATAAATAGACACAGGATCTGGCCGTCTATTGGCCGGTTGAAGATTTGGTTCAAAATAATATTTTAGGTAAAAGTAGAGGCTATTGGGTGAGAAAAACTCTGACTTTTGAATCGTTAAATTTGTACCAAATATCCAGTGATTGGTTAACTTATATTCTATCATTGCATTCGCCGAATAACCTTGGCCTTTAGTATCCCCACCACTAAAACTATCCGAACTTACTAAGTCAAAAGCCGCTTGATATTCAGGGTGATTTGGATAAAACATAGTTTCATCATCACCTGACTCTGACCGAGAAATAGATAAATCAACTTGATAAGTAAAGTCCCCCAAACGTCCATAAAAATTAAGTGGGATTGAAGCCGCCATATATTTTTGCGGGCTATAATACCCACCCTGGCCTAAAGTAAATTGACTTAGATCGTCTTGGTATTGCCAAGTAAATAAATTTAAACCTATGCTAGCCGTTAACCAATCACGATTAAACCAATCTAAATACACGCCCCCCATGGCACGGGTGCGTTGATTTGATTTAATTTCAGTACCCGTAATAGCGCCTGCATCCGCTAACGCCCAAATTCCCCAGCCTGTGCCTTGATCATAACTTAACGACATACCCATATTATATAAACTGACTCCTCCCCAAATAATGGAAGAATTTGGATCTTCGGTTCCGGAATAACTCAATAAAGAACTGGTAACCGGACGTTTACTAGCCCCTATAGACCAACCAATATTCCAAATACTATTGTTATAGTTAATGCCACCAACCCAATCAACAAGTTCAAAACCTATGGGTTTAGTTCCAATATCAGCAATAAAGGATTCATTTTCAAATCCTAACGCAATTGAAAAACCGCTGCGCTTTTGTTCTAACAATAAATTATCACAAGGGTCATCACACAAAGCAATGGTGCCAAACGTATCGTTTGTTGGATCTCTAACATCCAAAACGCCAGCATTTAATACGGTTGGATCAATCTTAATATACCATTCGCCCATACCTAACCATGCGTTATCCATTGGAGCTGCATACGTTAAGCTTAATACAGACAAATCATATTCCGATGACCCTTGTCCTCCAGACTTTGAATACTGCTTAACGCCTAATTCTAAACGTTGATTCTGTTTTTCACTGTGTTCACGTACCGCAGTTTGAAACCGGTTAACTAACCATGAGCCCTGATTGACTTCTATTTTACTAATGCGCTCATTGGAATTCATTAAGTCATAATATTCTTGTATTTTTTGTTTTTGTAAATGACTTAAATCACTCGTTTCGGTTTGTTGAATTAATTCATCGCCAGTAGTAAAAGGTCGGACGTCGAACTCGTTAGGATCACCAATATCTGTCATCAACGCAGTGTAGTAGCCTTTTTTCATTAAACTGTTGGCGTCTTCATTTAGTTCTGGCAATCGATAATAAAGTCGATAAGCAAAATCATAACCGACAGGATTAAAAGGATACATTTGAATAAACGGAATTAAATAGTCATCCTTAAATACTTGTTCAGAAATGTCTAACGTATCTTGATGATCTTCATATAGCGAAAATAATTGATAAAATCGATACGATTGAGAAGGCTCTAGCTTTACTAAATGCGACAGCGCCTCCCACATTTTTATTGGTTCTTGATTAACTTCAGCAATTCGTAAGTTATCCGCCCAAACATCCGCAAGATTAGGGTAGTCAGAGGTTTGACGGTCCAATAGTTTTGTTAACTTATTGTCTAACTGAGCCGGCAAATCACCTTGCTCAAGCAAGTCTAGAGATAAATCAGCTAAATCCAAGTTGTTGTCTAATGAACGATTAACCTCAGCATACACTTGGATTAACGTGTCGATGGCTTGGTCGGTTTGTTTAGTTATTAGCTGAACTTGGGCAAGTCGTAATAATACATCAACCCGTTGAATCACTTCAGAACCTAAATTTGAATCGGCTAATGCCGATGCCAACAGCACAGTTTGTTCTAAGAATCCATACTGCAACATTTTTTGCTGGATCTTAGACATATACACTAGGTTACTGCTGTACTTGTCTGAAGCTTTTAGCAATAAAGATAAACGGTTGTGTTGAGTTGCTTCATCGACTTTCATCATGGCTAATGCAAACTCGTAGTCAGAAATGTCATTGAGTACACTGTCTGTACGCGACTCTAACGGGATACTTTTGAGGACGTTAATGGCACGATCATACATATCTAAACTAGCAAGAATTAAACTGTGTGAGTACTTTACTTCCACCTTATCAGATATCGGTTGGTATAAATTTAACGCTTTAGATACGTCTCCTTGCGATATATATAACCTTGCTAAATCATACGTTACCCATGGATGCATTTGCACTATCTGTAAACCAGAAAGTAATAAGGCTTCAGCGTCTTGTTCATTCCCTTCTAACAACCGAGCATCGGCCTTTTCTCTTATTCGAGCTATCAATAAGGCATGGTAATCACTCAGTAATACATTGGTCTGTTGCAGTGAAAGACCAGATACCCAAGTATCCATATTTAATTTGCCATAATGATTTAGTTTAAACTCCATTATGGTAACGAGAACCTGGCGACTTAAAGGGTCTAATGCTAAAAGCGATAAATATAGTTGCTCTGCAATAATAAGGTCGCCGAGTGTTTCATGTAATCTACCGTCTAATAAAATATGATAGTTACTTTCGTCTTCAAATTTATATAACTCATTTATTTTATCTTGTGCCGATTCAAAGTTTTGCTCGACGATGTCTCGTTCTACTTGCTCAATTAACGCCCAGTACTCTGTTGTTCGGATCAATGAAACACATACAGACGGCGTAGGCACAAAGAGTTCAATACAACGATTAAAAGCCGCAATGGCTCCATTAAAATCTTTTTTCCTGAACAACAACCGACCTTCAGATATGACCACAACTTGGTCATTAGCGTATTTCGTTTTAGCTGTTTCTAGCGCCAAAGATATTTCTGGCAAAGGATCATCGTTATCCAACATAATTGGCAGTTTTATTTTTGCTCTGTAGGCTGGATCACGCATTAAAATATTATGTTGCTTGATTGCATCTAAACCGTCTTGATAATGGTAAGTGATCCAAGTGTCATTTGGAAAACGCTCTAAATAATCCAAGAAACCTTTTTTATTACTTTCTGTTACTTCAGTATTCAGCAGCCCATATTGCCATAATCGTTTGGCCTCGAATTGCCATACGGTATTAAACGTCAATAAATACAACTCTTGATAAATTGCTAACTTATTTAATCCAGCTCTTAAGGAGTATTTAAAATACGCTAATTTTATTCGAGTATTAGCGGGATATTGTTTGCTAAGTTTTTCCAACTTATACAAAACCGTTGGTTCCAGCTCTGGCTGTACTTCAGTAATGATGTCCCAATACTCTAACGCTAAAGAATAATGAGGGTCTTTAGATTGGAATAATCCATCGTATTTATCTAAGGCTTGTTTATAGAGTTTACGGGTATTAAGTAGCCTGGCTTCAGATAATACTTCACGGTTATTTTGGTAAATATTAAGCAGTTGCAACAAAACATTATATTCATCGACGGATAACCGTGTTTTTATTTTTAATAAGGAAACTCTGGCTTCCTCAAAACGAGCTGACTCAGCCAAAAAACGAATGTTTTCTTGAAGATATATAAGGTTATTAGGCGCAACTTTACTAATTTTACTTAAGGTTTTTTCTGCTTGAAACAGGTTACGTTGTCCCATCTGAAATGACAGTTGTTCCAACAAAACGTTTACGCCTTGTTCGTTACTTTTTGCCGGATGTGTATTCATTAATAAAAGACAAAAAACGACACTCAATACCCAATGCATATGATTAATTTTCATTTTTCCAACTTACCGTCAATGCACCTGTATCAGTAAACGCAAAACGTTTTTCTGCCCAGCCTAAACCAAATAAGGCTAAAACACTTTGATAATAACTATTCGAATTTAAAAGGTTAGCCTTTTCTATTTTAGCCATAATGGTTTGTGTTAATTGTGGGTATTCTAATCGACTGACCAAAGGGAGGAAGCTAATATCAAACCCTATATTTCCAATATTGTTATACGCAAGCATATTAATATCAATCGACTCTGGAACGCCCTGTAATTTATTCACAAAACCAACGGATTTAGCAAAATGGGATTTGAACAATGGCCAATGTTCACTTTCATCAGACAACATGCCCGCCCATAAATATACCCTAATGGCATTATAACTTCCGTTCGAGGCTTGATTAAAGCTATTAGTTGATAAGTCATAATGAATCCAATCAGGGGCAAAACCTCGGGGAGAGCTTTCCATGGTTAATAACAACGACGTTTGTTGAAGACTGCGCCAACGTTTATCTTCTAAATAGAATGCAAAATAATCCATCAATTGCATCGGCACATAACTGGGATTGAGTTTAATACTCCGCTTGTTATTCACAAAGCCAGATACCCCAGGCAATAAAAAATGACCTACATCTGCAACAAAATATACTTCATTTTGCAATATCGCTATAGCAAGCTGATCCGCTAAACGTGCATATTCTGGTTTACCCCAAAGACGGCTTGCTTCATACAAACAATACAATATCCATAAATCTGAGTCTGATGCAGAATTTTGATCTAATACATTACCGCGGCCAAGCTTATTCTTACCCCACTGCCATGCAGGTAAGTTGGTCGCCAAGTTTCCCTTTGATAAATGTTGTTCCGTCCAATTTAATAACTGGTCAAATAATTCAGGCTGGTTATTTACCAGAGCAAAAAAAAGTGCGTATGACTGCCCTTCGGAGGTCGTAATATTTTTGCCGCCATAAGGATCATTTACCCTACCTGACTCGGTAATAAATTGCGTTTGAAAAAACTGCCACAGAGGCCAGTTTTTATCAGCCTCTTCTGAGCATACAGACAAACTTAAAATGAGAGTAAATCCCATTAGTAAGCCTCTGAATTTCATTAATGATCACCATGAACACGTTTATACGATACAAATCTAAGAACACGCCACGCTATCATTGCAACCAAAAAGACCGAGAACAATACAATCGCTAACATCAAATTAGGTCTTTGCGCTAATTGATATCGAGTGAACGCCCAAATTGGCAATTCACCGGTGTAATACTTCTCGCCTACGGTATTATGAACAATCTTGTTTTCATGGAAAATAACCGTAGAGCCTCTTAGTAAATATAACTTACCTTGGTCTTGAAATACTTCCGATACCAAGTCTAATCCAGATTTACGAGAAGCCATGATAGATAATACTGAGCGACCTGATGTGGCTGGTGACTCAAACTCTGACATGATTGCAATGTTGCCCCAGTTTTCATTTTCAAAAGACACAAACACTTCATCTTCTTTAGTGTCTATAAATTGCCTTTCTTGTTGATGGCTGTCTTTAAACAAATCTTGAGTTAACGCTAACCTATGACTATTACGTTTAATTAACGCATTTAAACCATCATCTATTGAGTTGGATTCTTCGGTAAAAGAATTTATATAAATAATATCTTTGTTGTTTAACTCAACCTTAAGGTCTGATTTAGAAATCTGTGCTTTTGTTGCTGGATAACCTGTTATCGCAGAAAAGCGCGCAAACATCGTTAATGTCAGCTCTAACTCTTCTTCTGAAAATTTATTAGGCAGTATAACCAAGGTTTCAGAAAGGTCTGCCATTCGCGTGAAAGGCAAACCAGAATAAGCTAAAGAAGCCATATTGGGCATTTCTGCATAATGTTCAAAGCCACTAAAGTCTAAAGTTGAATTTGAATCTATTTGAACAAATTTTTGTGACGGCTCATTTAAACAAGCACGTTGATCGTCTTTTATAATGAAATCAAATTCCATTAGATTTTGAATACCCAACTGAAAACTTGGCAACATGAGCTCAGAGTTCATGCTAAATAACTCTTTCGCAAACGGCATCCTAATACGAGAACCGCCTTCCCAAATACCATCACCTTCTGTCAACTTAAAAGATTCAACCAATGAATTATTAATTTTCACATTTAGCATTGAAATATCTGGTTTTGCCGGTGGTGTATAGCGATAATTTAAGTCCACTGGTACGCCACGAGTTTCCCAAATAAACAAATCAGCTGGAATATGCATATTGACTCGAATCGGAGCTAAATAAGCCCCTTGTCGTTTTAATTCATTTTCATCATTCACAAATTCGCTAAATTTCATTGGGCGTTCATTATTGACCCATAATGGCGCTTGATAAGGTAATAATTTTTTAGAGTAATCAATTTTGCTAATATGTGCGGCTTGCCCAGATAAATTATTATGCCCAATCGCCACACCTTCTGCGGCCGTTTTTAACTGCTCAGCATCTTTACCTAATACTAATAATAGTTTGTAATCTTTGTATAACGGGTGATTCGCCATAACAACCGTAGGCTGGTTGATGTTAGGATAATCCTTCAAAAAATAGGGTTTATTGTCATTGGTAGCAAACACTATAGCGTGTGATTTTGGTAACTTATCAAATAAAACATCAAACTGATTACCGCGCCACTCCGCTTGCACGCCTAACCAACCTGCCATTTTTGTCGCGGCACTTACAAATTCAGTGTCTGTCGTTTTAGGAAAAATAAATGTTGCTAACTGCTTCGACATTTGTCTGGCATCTATAAAAGGAACCGGCAATAACGACAAGTCATTTTGCAGAGGCAGCTGATGTTCATTTAACACTATGTTACTTGTGGATAATAATTCAAACCAAAGCCCTAAATGACCAGGATCAAAACATTGACCATTCATCGTTTCATAATATCCAAGTAACTCAAATTTAACGTTATTAAATTCACGGAAGCGGTAACTCGGCAAAACGATCTGTTTCTGTACTATTTTACCAGCCTGTTTGGGGTCAACCGTGATCACGCCGGCCACTTCGTCATTTAAATAGATTTTTACTTGAGATTGACCTGTTACCATAGTCGGTGAATAGATAAATTCTAAATTTAATGTTGCTTGCTCTACCACCCGATCTAAACGAGTACCAAAAGAAAAGTCCACACTGCTTTTGTTACCATTTAATTTTAAAGGTTGTTGATTTACTAAGTCACTCAATCGGAAGGTAGAATTAATTTTTTCTTTTAGTTGTGCATTTTGTTGATTAACGTTGTCAGTTAAGTGAGGTAATAACATTTTTCGCTTATGCACACTTTTCGCCCAATTGGCGAAGTAATTCTTATCCAACCACTGTTGTATGCTCAAGCTATCTTGAGAGTCGCTTGTATCTAATTCCGTACCTAAGCCTTTAATAAACCCTTCAACTTCCGTTAACGTGAGATCTTTGCCATCACTGGTTAACTGCACTTCATTAGACTGTTTTATATAAGTAGGTGTTGAAATTGGAACCCATTCAACTGAAGAGAAGTAACCATTAACCACTAACCAGCGATCGTCATCCACGTCTGCAGTGAACAGCATATCTTGCGGCCAATTTCCAATTAGGTTTTCATTCTTTTTTGAAAAAAGCTCAACCGTGTCGGTAGTTACAAAAATAGAGCTCGATATGACGTTAAAAGATAACAAGCCACAAAAGAACATCAAAAATATATGTTTCAATCTCATTAAAATTCAGCCTTACACTGCAAAAACAACAATTTCAAAAAAGTTGGGGGAAAAAAACATTTTACCTATAGATAACTGACAAACCAAGTGTTAACTATTGGTTAACCTTGGGGATTTTGGCAGGAACGACAAAAGATATAGTCCTATGTGATATAAAGGTTTCATATTATCCTTTATATAACTATGTAGATAAAAAAATAAACTAGCGTAACCTTTCATGCCTATTTTAAAAATACTTACTAATCGGCTGCTAATTATTTCTTTATCCCGATTCATTGAGTGAATTTCCCATGCATCAGCTCGGGAAAAGGTAACTTGAATTAATTTTCTTAAGCTATCCATTGATTCATCATCAAACTTCACCCCTAGTTTGTTATTCGATACAAATTTAACGGTAGTTTCAAATGAATGGATAATTTCATCTCTACGTAATACTACGGTAATTTTGTCCTCTAACTTAAACCTAATATCATCAGTCGAAACAACCTCTAAACCAATGCCCGATTCTGAATAGTCATTCATGATTGCTTCATAGACAAACCCTTCTTTGGTATAGATAGCAAAAGGTAATTTATATTGAATTCTATGTGCAATACGAACCTGTTTAGATTCAGTAATTATTGCCATTACACCACCAAGTACCATTAAATTATAAACGGTCCAAATCATGTTCATGATAATCGTACTTATTTCACTTTCAGGACCAAAACCTATTCGCCAAACACCAAAAGTAAGACCTAAGATGTTTAGTGCAATCAAAATTAAATATGGGACACCTATTCCCCAGTCAAAGTAATCCTTATCGACTATTCCGCCTTTTTCGGTGACATTAAATTTACCTTTTCCAGGATTGATCAATGCAATTAATGTTGGCCTGAATATGTACCAAGCAAGCACGGACTCATATAACTCAGCCCAAAATGTGTTTCGGTATTGCCCTTGGTGTCGGCTATTGGTTAGGTTAGCTAAAAATATTGCTGGAACGACATATAAAAATATAGTTTCAACCGGTGCGTAGATTATATATGTGTGCAATAAAAGAAAGGTTAACGGGGCTGTTAAGAACACTAACCTAGGCAAACCATAGAAAAAATGCAACATCGCATTGCTGTAACAAATGCGCTGCATAAACGACAAACCTCGGCCTAATAACGGGTTGTCGACTCTAAAAATTTGCAACATACCTCTGGCCCAGCGAATTCGCTGACCGATATGTGCAGATATACTTTCCGTTGCTAATCCGGCAGCCTGTTTTAAATTAACATAAGATGAGTCATAACCAAGGCGATGAAGTTTTAAAGCCGTATGAGCATCTTCGGTGACGGTTTCCGTTGCTATACCGCCTACTTCTTCTAGCGGTTCACGTCTTAACACTGCACATGAACCGCAGAAAAACGTCGCGTTCCATAAATCATTGCCATCTTGAATTTGACCGTAAAATAACTCACCTTCATTAGGCTCTTCATTAAATACATCCAAGTTCCGTTCAAATGGATCTGGAGAGAAAAAGTGATGCGGGGTTTGTACTAAAGCCAAATTTTTGTTCTTAATAAAACCACCCATCGTCATTTGTAAAAACGAGCGAACCGGAACATGGTCACAGTCAAAAATGGCAACAAATTCACCCTTGGTTTTAGTTAAAGCGTGATTTAAATTTCCGGCTTTGGCAAAAGAATTATCTGGTCGAGTCATATAATTAATATTATTTTGCTCACAAAATGTCTTTATGTTTTCTCTCTTGCCATCATCTAATACAAACACATTCAATTTGTCATGCGGCCAATCAATATTTTGTGCTGCAAATACCGTCGGTATTAATACTTTTAGAGGTTCGTTGTAGGTTGGTACAAAAATATCAACGGATGGCCATTGTTCATGATCTTTAGGTAACTGCACTATTCGACGCTGTAACGGCCATGCAGTTTGTATATACCCCATTACCAGCACTAACCAAGTGTAGATTTCAGCCGCTAACAAGCCCAAGCCTAATACAAAACCAATGCCATCATCGATATTTAATGACGTTGTCATGCGCCACCAAATATATCGGCTGGACATTAATATAGACAACATCATCATGATCAATGTGGCTAAACGCCCGGGTGTAGACCTTAACCACAGTGCAACCACCCAAAGTACCAATGAAAAAATAAGCTGATTTAAAGGTTCAAACGGCACGACAATCGCCCAAACACTTAGTCCAAGCATGAGCAAAATTAATGTAATTCTTAACCATTTGAATCGTAAGAACCTAATTTTTCTGTCATTTCTTGCTTGAGAAGTATTTTTTTCATTTAACTTCGCAACAAGTTCTCGACCCGGATTTATAAATGAAGTTCTGAAAAAGGCAACGACAGACTTAGTCGCACTGATTTTGGCATTATTTTGCTGGATTATGATTCGTTTCTTTCGCTGTGAATCAGTAAAAAACAGTAATAAAAAAATAGACTGAATGGTTATTCGCAATAAATCAGGAATGGTAAATTTGATAAATTTAATATGTGGGTATTTAGAACAAATATTTTGAAAGAAAATACTTAAACTGTACTTTTTAACGCGCTCTCCCAAAAAAAGCCAATTAAACAACCAAAGAGCAATGATGAATGGTTTATAAACAAGGGAACATTGTGTTTTTCTTAATTCACTTTTAATGAGTAAAAGCGTTTCAACCACGTTTTCATACGGGTATTTAAAAATGGAATTCCAAGTTAAGCGAAGAATCGTACTCAAACATTACACTCCGTTTTCATCAAACAAAGAAGCATTTAATCTCATTGCCAAATGATAGAAGTCTTTAGATGACTTATAAAACTCGTTTAAGTCTACCACGGTCGTATTTTGCGCTAATGCTTGATGAATAAATTCATCTTCAAATATGACCCCTAACAATTTCAATTGAATTAAGTCTGTTGAAATTAAGGTTCTAATGTCAGACTCTAATTTATTTTCTGGATTATATCGATTAATGACAAACAGATCTTGATCGGTTGTTGTTCTAAATTTAGTTGAAAGCTTTGAGTAACTTGATACTTCACATGTCCCCACCGTTAGTTTCAAATCAAAATCTAAATTAAAATAACAATCGGACATCGATGAATAAGAGGGATAATCAACTAAAACTATGGTTTTTTTTGACTCAAAATCTATTTGATTAAGTACATCGTTAAAATAGTTAGGATCTAAGGAATTAAGCGAGTTTAAGTCTGTATGAGGAACTTGACCAAATGGGAAAAATACGGTCTCGTTTTTATCGGAAAATGCACTGTTAAGCCAAGGGGTATTTTCAATTAAACTTTTGTGAAAACCTTCAAACCTATCTAACCCCATCCCGAAGTGCAATCGTAAATCATTATTTTTACAGAAGTCGAACACCAACACATTGAAACCAACTTTTGTTAATGCAACTGCTAAGTTAGATGTTATTGTTGTACAGCCAACACCTCCCTTAATACCTTGCACAACGACCAGCTTAAAATCTTTTTTTGCCATTGTGTTATTAAATGCTCTTTGAAATAAAGATTAATTATAACAGTTCTGTTTGCGTTAGTAACATCCAGTTTGCTTTAATATCTTGACAATTTTTTTTCTGGTTAATTTCAGAGTATGAAATATTACCAACAATATGTTTTCTTTCTTGTAAGTTTTTAATATCTTGCGACATAACCACTTCATTTGCTGTTAACTCATTGATACGCATAATAACCTTACATTTATATGAAATACTTAAAGTTTTATCCCTAAGTGTCCATTATTATTCAAGTTACATACCAATGACATAGGGATTCCCCCTACATTTCAACTATTTAACTTTTAGTCATCTTTATTGAGGTCATATTTACGCATTTTCTCAACTAATGTGGTGCGCCTTAAGTTCAATTGTTCCGCCGCTCTGGCCACCACATAATCTGTACTTTGCAAAGCTTGTTCTATTAAATTCACTTCTAACTCAGCCAAAAATTCTTTTAAATCAATCCCTTCTGTAGGAAGCATCATTGACGTTGGATCCGCCACCATAGTACCTGACATAGTAAAATCATCTGTACCATCATCATCTGGGTCATTATGGTCTGCAAACATATCAATTAATGCTTGGCGTTCCATGATTTCGTCTGGGTATTCCGGAATAAAAGGCAAGTCATCTGTATATCGATATTTTTGCGGTAGATCATGAACGTCCACCATTTGGTTTGGAAACATAATTAATAAACGTTCGACTAAGTTTCCAAGTTCACGAACATTACCAGGCCACTGGTGCTGTTTTAAAGACTCTAGTGCCCTTTCCGTCAAATTAAACTTAGCTTTATGCTCTCGTTCAAAACGATGTGTAAACTCTTGTACTAACAATTCTAAATCGTCAGCTCTTTGACACAATGAAGGTGATTCAATTGGGAATACATTTAAACGGTAGAATAAGTCTTCACGAAACTTACCTTCTTCAATCATGTCTTCTAAGTTTCTATGCGTTGCGGCAACAACTCGAACATCGGCTTTAATAGCTTTGGTTCCACCAACTCTTTCATACGTTCGTTCTTGTAAAACTCGTAATAATTTCACTTGCATTTGCAGTGGCATATCACCAATTTCGTCTAAAAATAACGTCCCACCTTGCGCTAACTCAAATCGGCCTTTACGAGAAGATATTGCGCCGGTAAACGCCCCTTTTTCATGACCAAACAGTTCACTTTCTAATAACTCTGCCGGTATTGCGCCACAGTTAACTGGCACAAATGGGCCTCCAACACGGCCTGATAATAAATGTACATTCCTCGCAATCACTTCTTTACCTGTACCTGACTCACCGAGGATCAGTACATTGGCTTCTTTATTGGCGACTTGATTAATCAAAAAACGAATTTGGTTCATTGGTTCCGTACTGCCAATTAAACCTTCAAATTTGTTACCTTGATTTGCGTTAGGTGCCTTTGGCATTAAACGTTTGTATTCTTGGCAATCGCGTATTTGTTGTGTAATGACGGGATATAGGAAAGGTTCGCTTAGGATCCCTAAGACGTTTTTTTGCTCAAATAAGTATTTTAATGTATCACCCAATAATAAGAATGGGATAGCCGGTTGTGACTTAACAATAGACTCATGCTCACCACTTGATAATGCACCTAATATGCAACAAGTCACTACGTCTTCAGGAATGCATTTACTGGCAAAATTAGACTCAGTAACCACTTCACATTGTTCTCCAATGAATACTAAAAGACCAGCCATAAGGTTAGCTCTTCGTTCATTCTCATCCAATATTAAGATGTTGTGCACCGCTGGTATTTGTTGTGTCATGATTTAATTCAGGCTATTTACTTTTTATTATCAATCAATTGTAACCAGACTGATCTGAGTTGCAAGTGTTAAAAAGCATAATTCGCCTGAAAATTGACGGTTCGCCTTTATTTTGACAATTTAATTCGACCGTTTATATTTGTCTTTTACGCTCAGCGTAAACGCCCAAAGCAATAAAGCAGCCGATGACTGTAATCGCTAAATACATGGAAGAGAGTGCTGCAAGTTGGGTTTTGAGTATGTTAGTTAACAATACTGTTAATGCACCATAACCAAAGGTACAAACAAATATAAAGATTGTGGTACGCACTACAAAGTTGGCTGAACTTATCTGTCTTTTTAAATATCGATTGATATCACCACCTGTGATCACTAATAAAGAAGCCACTAGAGCGAGAGCTATATCATTATTATAAGGTCTTAGCATACCGCCAATTTGAGTCAACAAATCATAAACAAAAGACATTAAACACTGACTCCATGTTGTTTAAATAACTCCAACATATCCTGTTCCGTTAATACCGGCACCCCTAAATCTTGTGCTTTGGTTAACTTAGAACCTGATTTTTCACCTGCAATTAAAAAGTGAGTTTTCGCAGACACGCTACCTGCAACTTTGGCCCCTAAAGATACTAAAGCATTTTTAGCTTCAGTGCGTCCCATCTCACTCAAAGAGCCCGTTAACACATAGGTTAATCCCAACAAGGGTAGTTCAGACTCTTGTTTTTTCTCAATAATTGGCCAATGAACTCCGTGTTCAATTAATTGTTCAATAACGTCTAGATTGTGTGATTCTTTAAAAAAGGCCAACAGATGGTTTGCCACTATGCCGCCCACATCTGAGACAGTGATCAAACTGTCATAATCTGCGTTTTTTATGTTTTCAAGTGTTTGATAATGATTTGCTAAATTAAGCGCCGTTGCTTCACCCACTTCACGAATACCTAACGAATATAAAAATTTAGGCAGTGTTGTTGATTTAGAGTCTTGTAACGCTTGAACTAAATTTTGTGCTGACTTAGGCCCCATTCGTTCTAAGTTAGATATTTGTTGTTCGGTTAACACAAACAGATCAGCAGGAGATTGAATTAATTGTTCATCTACTAGCTGTTCAACGATTTTATCCCCTAAGCCGTCAACATCAAACGCTTTACGGGAAGCAAAATGTTTGATGGCTTCCTTACGTTGTGCGCCACAGAACAGACCAGCTGTGCATCGAGTAACAGCTTCACCTTCTGGTTTTTCAACTTGAGAATCACACACAGGACAAGTAGTTGGAAATTCGATGATTTTCGCATCAGCAGGGCGTTTATCTAACACCACAGATACAATCTGAGGGATAACATCACCTGCACGACGAATGATCACTGTGTCACCTATCATAATGCCCAAACGCTCTATTTCTTCAGCATTGTGTAACGTTGCATTGGAAACCGTTACTCCACCAACAAAGACAGGTTGTACTTTCGCGACAGGGGTAATTGCGCCGGTTCTACCCACTTGAAACTCCACATCGTTTAACACAGTTAACTCTTCTTGCGCAGGGAATTTATACGCTATTGCCCACCTTGGCGCTCGGGCAACAAAGCCTAACTCGTCCTGCAAATCTATGTCATTTACTTTTAATACCGTGCCATCAATTTCATAATTTAACGATGCGCGTTTTTCGCTTATGTTTTTATAAAAGTCGAGTACACCATCAATACCTTGTGCTACCGTAATTTCAGGACAAACTGGTAAACCAAAAGACTTCACTTGTTGCAATCGATCGTAATGGCTTTCGGCTAACTCAAATTCGTCAGAGACCACACCTAAACCATAGGCATAAAAAGCCAAGGGTCTAGCTGCGCTAATTTTTGAATCGAGCTGTCGTAAACTACCAGCAGCCCCATTACGAGGGTTAACCATAGGTTTAGTGCCATTTTCTATGGCTTGTTGATTAAAGGCGTGAAAACCATCTAACAACATAAATACTTCACCTCGGATCTCTACTCGTTCTGGGAAGTTATCGCCAATCAAAGATAATGGAATGCTTTTAATGGTTTTCACATTTTCTGTTATATTTTCACCAACGGCACCATCACCACGAGTAGCGGCTCTAACTAATTTGCCATTCTCATATAAAATACTCACCGCTAAACCATCTAGTTTAGGCTCACAACAAAATTCAAAATCTTGATCGGTTTTTAGACGGTCATTAATGCGTTTATGAAATGCGACAAACTCATCTTCAGCCATCGCATTGTCTAACGACAGCATTGGTACTTCATGCGTTACTTGGTCAAATTTATTTAACGCAACCCCTCCTACCTTTTGAGTCGGTGACTGTGGACTTAATAAATGAGGATGTTCAGCTTCTAACGCCTGTAATTCACGAAATACCCTATCGTATTCAGCATCTGGAATGGTTGGATTATCTAAAACATAATATTGATAATTATAGGTATTTAATAAAGAGATAAGCTCTGTTATACGAAGAGAAATAGGGTCTGTAGACATGTATGATGATCCCAAAAGAGAATGCAAACTATTTAATATGGGGAGTATAAAGAAACTTAGTCAAATATTGAAACTGAACATGTTAAAAACTATCTGAAGTTAGATATATAAACTAGAAAAACTCCAAACAATAAGGAAGCTACACCGGCAAGCCTAAATACAGGTTTAAATTTAATTGCTGACCAACGAGCAAACTGACGATGTTTGTTTCCACCTAATAAAATTAAACCAAAACTTACTGCTAAAAGTAAACAACCAACACTGAGAAAAAGCATTGGATAAACTATCTGAGCATGCAAATAAATTAATATTCCGCCAACTATAAACCGGCTTATTACCTCAAACCAATGAAAGTAATTTTTTTCGCTGAAATTGATGATGGCATTTGACCAAAATTGTGGATTAGTGATCATAACAAGACTTAACAATATCGTTATTAGGCCTAGCGCCGTAATGATAAACATTTACGACTTCCACATAGAATTGAATTGTAGGCCCTTAAGTCTGGTTAACACTTAAGGCGGCTCAGTTGATTTTCAATATTCTCCACTAGCTCTTTTGAATCTCGGCTGTTATCTTGTAACTCTTGACCCAACACAGCTAAACCCTTGCTACTGTCTGATACAGACACTAATCTAGAATTAATATCTTCAGCTACATGACTTTGTTGTTCGGCAGCAGTTGCGACTTGTTCTGAACTCTCATTTATCTTCCTAATACTTTCCATGGTTTCTGATAAACGCTCAAAACTAACACTGGTTTTTTCAACTGTATTCGCAACCGTTACTTTAATGCTATCTAATGTATCAACCGCTTTATTTACATCAATTTGCAAATTACCTATTAAGTCACTTATATCTTGAGTAGAGGTTTGAGTACGAGCCGCTAGACTTCTCACCTCGTCGGCAACTACAGCAAATCCTCGGCCTTGTTCACCCGCACGAGCGGCTTCAATGGCTGCATTTAACGCCAACAAGTTAGTTTGTTCTGCAATCGAACGTATGGTCTCAACTATGCTTGTTATATCTGAGCTACGTGAAGCTACTTTAGAAACTTGTTCACTTGTCATTGTCATTGTTTGCTCTAACTGCTGCACTTCACTTACATTCTCTTGGAGAGTTTCTTGTGTTGCATGAAGTAACTCATTTGCAGTGCTACCACCTTGCGCGGTTACTGCCGCCAGTTGTGCAACTTCGCTTGCAGCAGCAGCCATTTCTGTCATAGCTGTTGCTATATTATCTAAGTCGTACTGTTGATCATGCGTATCTTTTTCTACACTTTGGGCAATTTTTTCTAACCGAGTAAATTTACCAACCAGCTCATTTGAGTAGCCTTTAGACGCACCTATCATTTCGGCTAACTTAATAATAAATTTATTAAAACCATTCGCCAATAAAATCAGTTCTTTATGACTTTCAATAGTTACTGTTTGAGTTAAATCACCTTCACGTTCAGCTAACTTTTGAATAGAATTTGACACTAATTCTATTGGTGAAGTGATCGATTTAGCTAACCACATCGAAAACAACATTGCGCCAATTAAGAATACGATTGAAGAAATGACCAATCTTGTAATAACTGCAGCTAAGCTATCCTGTGCATGACTTAACATCGAATTAATAGACGCAAGCGCCACACTTTCTGGAACAGAAACTATTAATGTCCATTCAACTTTAGCTTCTGGAATAATAACTGGAACTTTTACATGCCAATAATCTTGATTAATAATCGTATCATTGTCGCTAGTTAAAATACGTTTAAGCTCTTCACTTACTTTTAATGCATTTTTAGACAACTCATTTGCGTATTTGTTAGAAGCCACCAGCAACTTTCTTTGACTCACCAACGTAATCGAAGTATTACCGCCAAATAAGCTTTTTGCTTGCTCTGTGATCCATTTTTGAACAACAGGCAAATTAATATCAACCCCCACTAAGCCTCTAAACGTTCCGTTTGTCACAACAGGAGCAGCCAATGTGGTCATTAACTCTTCCTTACCTGGCTCAATTTCATATAAGTAAGGGTCTAATGCACAAGGTTTTAACGTATCTTTACTACATAAATACCACTCAGCTTCTCGAATGCCATTTTCATCTTTATTATCTAAGTATTTTTCATTAGCATCTTCGGTTGGATAAAATACAATTTGCCCATCTTCACGTATCCAGTAGGTTTCAATTGTGCCTGCTGGACTGGAATGATTTAACGAACCCAAATATTCAGAATCCCTATTATCATAACCGTTAGCTTCAAATTGGGCATAAATAGAACTGATCGTGGGGCTTGAATTTAATGCGAACCTCCCCATATCTCTCACTAATTCGCGACTAAGTGGAGTGTTTGGTATTGCTGTATTGGATAAAGTTTCGGCAAACATTAATGCAGGAGCAAAACTTTGAGTTAACAATTTACTAACTCGCTCACCGGCAAGTTCACCTGCATCTTTCATTGATTTAATGACAGACGATTTTAGTTCTACTTTGGTGCTATTGATCTGCTCATCAGAAAATGAAGACAAGCTCATTGCCGACAAAATGCCAAAAACTAAAGCGCATAACATGACAATAAATACAAATAAAACACTTACTTTGCGTTTGATAGAAGCTTGTTTACCGAGCAACATTAAATATTGTTCCTTCTCTTTCGTATAAGATTTTATCGACCTTCAACATAATTAACTTTAGAACAATATTCCTCAAGTACAGGTTAATTTAATACATTTATATTTTGTCTTGGCTAACCTACTACTTATACTAATTGTGGGTGTTTACACATATTACGTCCGCTTTGTTTTGCATGACTTAAGTATTTTTCAGCATCATCTAACAAAGTGACTATGTTTTTCTGTGCAGTGAACACAGTGGAAATGCCAATACTAACCGTTAAAAATTTAACACTAGATTTAGGGTGTGCAATTTGCTCAGCCAAAACCGCTCGGCGTATCTTTTCACCTACAGAAATAGCACCAATCAGTTCAGTATTAGGTAAGATAACGGCAAAAATTCCTCCGCCTAAACGAGCGACAAAATCGCTAGGTCGCATAAGTGTATCTTGAATGCGAACCGCCACTTGTTTAAGTGAAATATCACCACGGATATGGCCATAAACCTCATTAAACAATTTAAAATTATCAATATCGACGAGAAGTAATGCTGAATCTTGTTTTTCACGATTACTGCTGTTTTCTAACTTAGTGATATGTTCTTCAAAATAACGCCGATTATAGACTTTAGTCAGATAATCAATAAACACTAAGCCGCTTAACATATCCCTCTGATACTTGAGAGTAAGGTGGGCTTTAACTCTATTTTTTAACGTGCTTGGATTAATTGGTTTGTTAATAAAATCTACGCCTCCGTTTTCCCAACAAGCCTCTTCTTCATCTTGCTGTTCACACGAAGTGACGAATATGATTGGGATTTCAGCGGTAGATAATCGTTGTTTTAAAATCACACACGTTTCGATCCCTGACATGTAAGGCATAACAACATCTAACAGGATTAAATCCGGTGGGTTTTTATTACATAACTCTATGGCTTGATCACCACTTGTTGCTGCGACAATTTTATACTCACTCGATAATATCTTATCTACTATCTTTATGTTAATAGGTTGGTCATCGACCACTAAAATAGTTGAATTAGCTAAGTTTAATTCAGTTTCTACGTCAATTTTATTTATCACACTACTCTTCCATTAATAGCTTTTTTAACGCATCTAAATGCAATTTAGCCTCATTAAATTGTAACTTATTCAAACATGCAACTAACTTTTCACTAAGTGGTTTAGAAATGGATTTTAACGGTTCTTCTATTTTATGATAAGTATCAATTGCATTAAGGTTGAACTCTAAAACATCTTCATACAAACTGGAAAATACGTCTTCAAAATTAACCGTCAATTTTGATTTGTCAGACTCTTTATTTGGCAACAATAAATGTAATAACCCTTGCACGTCATCGGCCGTTTGTTTCATCAACTGATACACGTTTGCAAATTGTGATTTCGACAGTTTGTCATCACTTTCAAAGACTTTTTGTTCAATCTGATGTTCTATTTCTTTTGTTAATTCACTAAGTTGTTTAAAACCTAAACTTTCTGAGGTACTTTTCAACGTGTGAAAAAGTATAAACTCATCCTGCTCTATTCGCTTATTAACAGATGCACTTAACTTGATTAACTCAACATTAAGGTCATCTAGAAATAACACTAATGAACGTTTGTATAAGTCATTTAAATAATTAAACCTTGCTAAGCTATTTTCAATATCTATGTTTTTATTAACACAGTATTCAATTGCTTCATCAGTTAGACAGTCTTGTAATTTTTTATTGGCTATTGCCACACTGGTTAAAGTATTCGCACCGGACGTAGCCGCTAGGATAATTTCAACGACTTTATTAATTTGAAAAGGTTTAGCTATATGACCATCCATCCCTGCTTCAAAACACAACGCAATATCCTTATCTGAAACATTCGCTGTCATCGCATAAATAGGCAAGGTTAAATACTGTTCATGCGCTCTAATACGTCGTGTGGTTTCATATCCATCCAAATCCGGCATTTGGATATCCATTAAGATAAAATCAAACGTATGGTTATTTAATTCTTCTAAAGCTATCAATCCACCACTTGCTACGACAACTATAGCACCTTGACTCTCTAATAGAGTTTTAGCGATTAATTGATTGGCTGGATTATCTTCGACCACTAAAATTCGTTTATTAAATAACGACTTCTCCTTTTTTGTTACTTTTTGAATTTGAACATTATGCTGAGAAGCGCTGACTGCATCGGTAATCGCTTCAACTAACATAGTTCGGGTTACCGGTTTAGAAATAAACCCATTTAACAATGATTTTGATTCCGCCGCTTTTTCCGCTAACCGTTGTCGACTTAATGCAGATACCATGATCACCAATGGGATATTGCCAGCTGGCGTGATTGCCCTTATTTTTTCAGCCAATTGCCAACCATCTACATCAGGCATTTTCCAGTCAACTAAAACTAGGTCAAACGCTTTATTATTGTCTATCGCTTGCTGGAATAACCTTAATCCATCTTCCGCATTCGAAGCGACAGATGCTTGCCATCCGAGTAACTTAATTGTGTTACCTAACACATTTAAGGCCGTAATATTGTCGTCGACCAAGAGTACATTCAGCGACTTATTAATGCTAACGGGTATTAGACTATTTGGTGAGTCGACTTCCACTAAATCGATGTTAAAACTAAATGTGGAGCCAACGCCTTTTTTACTGACGACGGTCAACTCGCCACCCATTAAATTTACAAATTGATGGGCTATTGATAAACCGACACCCAAACCACCATAGTGACGAGCACTAGAATCATCAGACTGAGAAAATAACTCAAAAATTTTCGCCAATTTTTCTGGCTCGATACCTATGCCAGAATCGGTAATGGAGAATAATAAGGTTACCTTATTATCTTCTAAACGCTCTACACTAATTCGAATGATGACCTCACCTTCTAAACTAAATTTAACTGCGTTCGCGGCTATATTTAGGATAACTTGGCGTAATTTTTTCTCATCGCCAAGCAAAATTAAAGGTACATCGGCATCCATGTCAAAGTGAACTTCTAAAGGTTTATCGCCAATCAAGTTGGATAAGTGGAAACCTATATCGTCTAACACTTCATCAAATACAAATTCTGTCTTTTCTAATGTTAATAACCCACGCTCCGCATCACTCAAATCCATAATGTCATCGATGATGTAAGTTAAATGTTTCATGGATTGTTTAGCACCATCAACACTAGTGCGTTGTATGTCAGTTAGTACGGTCAATTCCAACATTTGTAACATGCCATTGGCAATATTAAGTGGGGTTCTTAACTCATGGCTCATTTTTGATATGAAGGTCGATTTGGACTTACTCGCGGCATCTACATTAGATAAGGCCGTTTTTAATTTCGTTTCTTCAATCAACCTAAGCGAAATATTCTTACCCGCTAAATAATAAAATACATCATCATCTATCATCAATTTACAGCAAGAGATAAGCATAGGTATAGTTTGACCGTTACCTTGTTGATATGAACGCTCTAAACTGATCCTGTTATTAACGTCTATATTATTTTTAAGGGCTTCCCAAGATTCATCTTCTTTATAAATGATAATTTCATTGATTGATTGATATTGAATAGAAGTGTTTGTATAACCTAATTGGATATTTGCATAGTTATTTAAATGAACAATATGCCCTTGCGGATCTAACCATAACAGGACATCTTGAGAATTATCTAAGGCACTATTTATCAAAGAGACGTGGCGTTTTAACGACAGAGTTTCGCGAATATCTTCAGCTAAAAATACATAACCACTTTCTTTGCCAAACTCATCTAAAATAGTTGTGGTGGTCAATTCAATAGGAACATCTAAATCAATATTATGATTACAAAATGTGACCAACGTTGAAGCGTTATCTTCCAATAACTTGGCAACCCATTCTGAAAAATTGGAATGTTCATCGTTATCGAAGAAGGTAGATTGTATTAGTTCAATAATATTTAAACAGTCTACAGTGTCTTTTTCATTGAGTTTTAACAAATCCTGTGCACTTCGATTTATCAACGAAATTACGCCGTCCATATTGGTAGCAATAATTGCTGTTTGACTGCTATTTAAAACACTACTTTGAAACTGAGATCTGCGTATTACCTCACCCGATTTAACCGTCACCTGTTGTTCTAACAATTCATTTTTTATTTTTAAGTCGTTTTGTAATTGAATAAGTTTGGTGATATCACTGATACTCACCGTCGCCCCTAAAAACGAACCGTTTTTCATTAAAGGAATTAAACTTATTTGTAATTGTTTTGTTGTTTCACTTTCGGCGTTTTTAACAAAAAAAGGTAAGTTTAAAATAGATTCACCACGACTCACTTGTTTAAAGTAACTGACTAATTCTGACTGTTTTATGTATGGCTTTAACCACTCCAACAAGGTCTCAGATTTTGTCTTTTCAAGGTGTTGAAACTTGTTAAATAAGTCTTCTGCAGCGTGATTCCAATGTAAGACTAAAAAGTCTTTATCAACTGCGATTATTGACTCTCTGGTATTTTCAACAACTGCTGCATAACTTAATTTACGAGTGATTGACTCAAACCGTTTGGATAACGTGCGGCCAATAAAAAACACAAAAATCGACAAAAGTAATGAGATAAGTATGATTTGATTACGAATTAACTGTGGAGGAGTGAGCTCTAAAGAATCAATATAATTTATGGTTGGAGATAATGTGATTAGCCATTTTCTACCAAAGACATCTAAGCTGTTGGTTAATTTAAATCGTTTGTTAATTTCTGAGTCTGTCTCAGAATTATAAAAGTTGGTTTCTTGTTTTAAATATACATCTGAAATACTAATTTGAAAGTTAGCATTTAAGCTAGATACAGAATCTAAAATTTCACTAATTAATAAAGGAGAATACACCCAAGCGATAAAATCACTTTTTTCGTTTACGTTCGCCTCTCGGGCATTTTGAATTGGCAACAATAATAAAAAGCCATGTTTAACTTTACTATCTGCTTGCACTAACGTTATAGGGCCGGTCAACTGAGTTGTGTTAGAGATCGCAGCTTTTATCGCTGCCATTCGTCTGTTATGTTCAGAGCCAATATCCAAACCTATTGCTTGGAGATTGTCTTTCTCCGGTTCTATATATTGAATTATGAATAATGGGTCTTGTGGATTATCTAATTGTTTTAATTCAAACTTTCCATCTCTATCTTTTGCTGCATTTTTCAAAAATGAGGCAAGTTCGTCTTGTTCCACCTTTTTAATAACACCAAAACCTCTGGATCCTGGGAATTCATTTTTATAATCTCGACTGCGAAAGTATTCCTGATGGTGTTTATGAGTAAAGTCTTCTAACTTGACCGTATTGATAGTGCCTCGTAATCCATGCAAGGCCTGCTCGTACTTACTCAATTCAGATAGGATATCTGCAGAAACTGCAGCCAACTCTTTATTTATTTGTTCATTAATTTTGGATTTATTCTGGCTTACAGTGTTCTTTTCAGACGAAACCGCAACATATAACCCACTCAAGAAAATAATGATGGAAACGACAAAAAATCTAACAAGTAAAGGGTTAATAGACGTCGTTACCCCGGTTAATTTCCCTTGGCTCATTTGTAATTAGTCCTTTGATTTTAAAAATGAAAAATTTAAATTAATCATAGTCAAATAAATAAAATAGGCTATGATTAATTTTAAATAATTGTTCTTAATTAAATGGTTTTTGCATGTTTTGCTTAACTAAGGTTACTCACGGAAGGTGTAGCAATGTTTAAATCGCCTCAATACTTAGAAACTCAGAAAATATTAATCATCGATGATTCCCTGCAAAACGTCCTGTTTTTGCAAAATTCTTTATCCGATTTAGCCGACATTCATTTTTCGTTAAGTGGGATAGAAGGCTTAGCCATGGCTAATAAAATGAGTCCTGATATCATTATTTTAGATATTGCTATGCCAGAAATGGATGGATGGCAAGTCTGTAAAGAACTCAAAAGCAACCCAGTTACACTGGCTATCCCAATCATATTTATCACTGGTGTTGATCAGCCAGATGCTGAAGAGTTAGCATTAGCTCAAGGCGCTATTGATTTCATTACCAAACCTTTTGATCCTAAAATTTGCCACTTGAGGGTGAAAAATCAGTTAAAACTAGTCTCACAATCAAAGATATTACAACATGCTGAACAAGCCTTGTTTTATGAGAAAGAAAGACTACGAATTACTCTAGAGTCCATAGGTGATGCCGTTATAGCGACAGATACTAAAGGCTATATAACCTTTATGAATCCAATTGCAGAAAGAATGACAGGTTGGCACTTTAAGAAAGATTCACATATCAAAATTGAAGAGGTCATGTTACTTCGTGATTCAAATTCAAAAGAACCGTTATTAAACCCTATTTATATCGCGTTAAGTGAGAAACGTATAGCTGGAATGGCACTCAATAGTGAGTTACTTTCGCACACGCTTAATGTTTACTCGGTTGAGGACTCCGCGGCACCTATCAATAATGCAGCGGGTGAAACAATTGGCGCTATTATCGTTTTCCATGATGTAAGTGAAGCGACGGCGCTGGCACTAAAAATGAGTCATTTGGCAAATTATGACCAACTTACCGATCTTCCGAATAGTATTTTGTTACAAGACCGTTTAACCGTCGCCATACAAAACGCACAAAGAAAAAGAGAAAAAGTCGCCGTATTATTGTTAGGGATTGAAAATTTTAAATACTTAAATGAATCCATTGGACACCAATTATGTGACCTACTGATCTGTCAGATTGCCGATAGAATTAAATTTTTATTACCCCCATCTTATACTTTAGCTCGCAATAGCAGCGATGAATTTGTGATTTTAATGGATGAAATTAATACTATCGAACCAGCATTAAGCTTAGCATCCAAATTAGTTTCTGTTATGCATCAATCGTATACTTTGGAAAACACGCCTTATAACGTATCAGTATGTGTTGGCGTCAGTGTATTTCCTGATGACGCCGTTGATACCGAAGAGTTAATTAGGCATGCCGATGTTGCTATGTACAGCGCTAAAAAAGAAGGTCGCAATCACTTCTGCTTTTTCTCTGGTAAATTAGAAGAAGGTTTATTGCAACGCCATGCACTTGAATTGAAACTGCGTCACGCTATTACTAATGATGAATTAGTTGTTGTCTATCAACCCAAGTTTAATTTACATACCAAAGCTATCGTTGGTGCTGAAGCGTTAGTGAGGATGGTCGATGAAAGTGGCAATTTTATCTCCCCTATTGATTTTATACCAATTGCTGAAGAATCAAATTTAATTGGCGCGTTGGGCAATCAAGTTTTACTAAAAGCGTGTACCGAAGCCGCTAAGTGGCTTGCTTCGGGCACGCCAATTTGTGTTTCAGTTAACATTGCAGCCACTCAATTCACCGGCTCTGAACTTGAGAGTGTAATTACCGATGTGTTAAGTACATCGCAATTACCTCCACAATACTTAGAATTAGAAATAACCGAAACTTCATTAATGGGTGACATTAATGAAACTCAAGCGAAGCTGGTTATACTAAAAAACTTAGGGATTAACATTTCCATTGATGATTTTGGCACTGGATATTCAAGCCTGTCTTATTTAAAAACATTTGATGTCGATACCATGAAAGTGGATATGTCGTTTGTTAAAGATATGTTAAACAATAAACACGATTATGAAATAGTTAAAACCATCATCTCTTTAGGCCATTCTTTATCACTTGATGTTGTCGCTGAAGGTGTTGAAACTGAAGAACAAGTTACCGCCTTAACCGATTTAGGTTGTTCTAAAGGTCAAGGTTATTTATACAGTAGACCTTTATCCTCTGACGATTTTTTAGCATTTTTAAAAACCTCTGTTCAGCAAACAAGTGAGCATTAGTTATGTCCCAAGCAGTCAATGTTTCAATAAGTAAATACAACAAATTATTACCGCTAACTATTGGTGGCTTTGCTTTAATTTGTATAATTATTTACGCCATATATGGTCACTTAGCCAAGCAAGAAATAAAAGCCGATTTGCTGCATGAGTTAGAGATTAAAACAGAGTCTACTCATGACTTTTTAAACAAGCGCTTTATTGAAAATAAAGCCATGTTACATTTTTTATTCTCTACCCCACCAGTTCAAGGAATTACTCGAGCAATAAATAATCAGGGTATCGACCCATTTGACGGCACTACGACCAAACAATGGAAAAACAGATTAGAAACTATTTTTTCAGCTTTTATCACTAACAATCCAGAAATTAGACAAATTAGATACATTACAAAACTGAATTCAGGAAGAGAGCTCGTTCGAGTAGAACGGCAAGATAATAAAGTTGTCATTTTATCTGATGGTTTATTACAAAATAAGCAGGAAACTGATTATTATAAAGCCATTGAACAATTACATATCAACGAAGATTACATTTCGGATATCACATTAAACCGTGAATATGGGATCATTGAAGATCCCATTTGGCCTACCTACCGAGTCGCCAGACCTATTTTCGACGAAGAGTATCAATTTTTTGGTTTTCTAATATTAAACATAGATGCCACATCGCTGTTAGCTCAATTACAACATGAATATTCCAAATCAGACTTTAACTTATATTTATTAAATACTGACGGTTACTTTGTTAGCGCCAAAAACGAGGCGATGACCTTTGGATTTGAACTAGATAACCATGATGCAACTTGGTCAAAACTAACCAATACAACCAAATTAATTAACGACGAAACAATCCACGAAGTGCTTTTCAACCAAAAGCCATACTATATGTATGGAAAAAATGTACGACTGTCCCTTCGCGACTTTCGAAGTTTAAATATAGTTGGAGCAGTGGCAGAAAATAACATAAACCAAATTTGGCAAGATCAACGTGAATTTGTTTTGATTATCATCAGTTCACTATTTGTTTTGTTTTTTATACTTGCAGTATTTTACCAAAGGTATATTAATAAAATCTTACGTTTATACGATAATCAATCCCGCTATGAAGCTATCATTTCAGGCTCATCTGATGCGATAATTAACATTGACTTAACTGGAAAAATTTTAAGTTGGAATGAGTCAGCCACTTACTTATTTGGTTTAAATTCAGACATGGCTCTGACTAAAGGTATTAACCAAGTCATAGGTGTCACTGAAAAGAAGTACTTAATTTCAAAAAAACAATTGAGTGAAGTAATAAGCAAAAAACAACCCGCATTGTATGAGGTAATAAATACGTCCGATGAAGCAGAACCAATATATTATTCGGTGAGTTTGTCACCAGTATTCCCACATGACTCCGAATCAGCGAGTTCCGTAGCAGCGATAATTAGAGACATCACAGAATCTAAAACCAATGAACTGAAGATCCTTAATCATAACGAATCACTAGAAGTTGAAGTTCAACAACGCACCAAACAATTAGAAATTGCCACTAAAGAAGCGGTCAATGCCAACCAATCTAAAAGTGCTTTTGTTGCCAATATTAGCCACGAGATACGTACACCATTAAATGGCATAGCAGGTATGTTAGAGTTAATAAGCAATGACCCTTTGTCAGCCAAACAAATAAATTATGTAAAGTTAGCCAAAAGCAGCATTACTAATTTAACCGTACTGATTAATGACTTGTTAAACTTATCTAAAATTGAGTCTGGGAAATTAGATATAGAATTAGATGAGTTTAATATCATCCAAACAATCAGTTCTGTAATAGAAACCATGTCCATCAAGTGCAAAGAAAAGAATATTGATTTACGTTTTGATTGGCGTGATGTGAAACACGAGTATTTAGTCAGTGACGATTACAGAATTAAACAAGTGTTAATCAATTTAATCGGTAATGCGATTAAGTTTACTTCTGATGAAGGCACAATTCTGGTCTCTGCTCATACCCAGTTAAATGATCAAAACCCTGAACTTGTAGAATGTATTATCAATGTTAAAGATAACGGCATAGGGATGAGTAAAGCTCAACAAAACAAGTTATTTCAACCATTTACACAAGCAACGGCAAGTACAGATAAACAATATGGTGGAACGGGTTTAGGCTTATCTATCTCGAAAAAATTAACTAAGCTACTCGGCGGCACTATCAGCGTTAAAAGTGAAGAAAACGTGGGCAGCACGTTTACCTTTTCAATTCAATCAAAATTACTTTCAAAACGAACAAGCCCATTATCAAGTGCAAAATTGTTAGGTAAGAAAATTATATTGATCAGTAACAGTTCAACACCTTATGACGCCCTTTTAAGCCAACTTAAAAACTGGCAAGCTGAAGTGTATTTACTAAATAAACGACAAGCTGAGGAACATATTCATAACGCAACGGCACCTGATTTAATGCTGGTTGATAGTGAAGTTTTTAATACACATATTGAAGATTACTCTCAATTTTGTGAGTCAGAAAACAACTGTAAATTAATCATATTACAAAACCCTACATCACCATTTGATTCAAATGTAACCGACGTGCACTTTGAAATAGCAGAAAGCCCAATTTTGCCATATCAGTTTGCCAATATTGTTGATTCCATTTTTACCCATGAAATCACAAAGGCACCAACCGTTAAAAGCAATAAAAAAATAAATGTGACTAACCAACATTCGGTACTGATAGTTGATGATAATGAGATTAACAGAATTGTCGCAGCAGGGTTGTTAGAGTCTCTTCCTATAGAAATAACTTCAGCAGCAAATGGTCAAGAAGCGATAGATTTATTAAATAACTCAGATAACAAATTCGACCTTATTTTAATGGATTGCCAAATGCCTGTATTAGACGGCTTTCAAGCGACTGAATTAATAAGAAAAGGACAAGCTGGCTCTGATAACTCATCTATAGTGATCATTGCGATGACAGCCGGCGCAATGGCTGGAGATAAGGATGCGTGTATTCAAGCAGGAATGGATGATTTTATTATGAAGCCTTTGGAAGTAACTGGCTTTCGAAATACCGTTTCTAACTGGTTAAAAAAACCAGTAGTTAATCCAGACTCAGTGGATATCAACAAAAAAACCTAGAGTTCTTCTAGGTTTTTTTATTGAACTAGTGACCTATTTTAAAGCAGCGAGTTGTTTAATATTTTGCTGTTCTTGTTCAACAAACTTTAACCACTGTGTAGCCATACGTTGAGAACTCGGGATTTCTTTCGCCGATTTAAACGCTTCAAGTGCTGAATCAAGTTGTTTAAGGTTCACGTTAGCCATACCTAATGCCAAATATGCATTACCACTATTGTTCAGTTTGCCTCTCGTGATTGCTTGTTCTGCATGTTTAATTACCAACTCAGATTTACCTTGTTGTAAATATATCTCAGCTATATTTACATCTGCATTTCCGTCATCGGTTATACTGGCCAATTGATTAAGCACCGCAATTGCTTTGTCCGCTTCTTTGGCTCCCTGCCAAGACTGGGCTAAAAACTTTAAGTTCTTAGCATTTTTTTCTATTATTTTTTGCTCTATACCTTGGCTCAATACCTTAGCCGCTTTATAAGGTAATCCATTAAAATAATATATTTGCGATAAAGTCATCAACTCTGATTTTTGCGTCACATAACCTTGTTGGTAAGCCGCTTCCATTACCGCGAGCTGTTTATCTTCTTGCTCTAATTCGCCATACATACCTGCAAGTTGCAGCCAATATTCCGGTTTATTAAACAAGCGCACCATTTGCTCTAAAATTGCAGTAACTTTTTTATTATCTTTTAACTCAAAATACACAGCACGTTGCAAGATATACCAAGTTTCTTCCGCTTCAGTTTCTTGCTCCGCAGCTTGCGTGATAACGCTTTCAATATATTTAGCAGCATTTTTATAATCTTTTGATTGATATGATGCTTGCGCTCTTAATACATTATTATTTATTGGCGCTAATCCTTGGTTAACTTCATCCCATCGGTCTAAAAATGAAATGGTTTTACCGTAATTCCCACTTGCCATTGACAACTGCGCTAACGAAAACAACGTGCCCTTTTCCAATGATTCTGGAATGGGATCTTGTGCCACTACTTGTTCAAACTCCGCAATCGCTTGTTCGGTTTTGCCCGCGTTGTAATAAATAAATCCGTAAAAGTTATGCAACATGGCTCGCTCATAACTGTTAAGACTAGAAGACTTAGATTTAACTTGGTCTAAGATATCTAACCCTGCTTGCATGTCACCGGCATCAGCAACCTCTTGAGCCCTAGCTAGTTGGCTGTAAACTCTTGCCCCTAACGCTGGCGTGCGTTTACGTTTTTTCTCAACTTTATTTGTGTCTTCAGATGCCTGTACATAAGACATGTCAATACCAGGCAATACACTGAACAAGCTCGAGGTTAACGTAATGGCACACGCTAATGTGGTACGTATAAACAATACTTTCATGATTAATCCTAACTACTTTTAACCTAATACTTTATTAATAAGAAATAGCGCGTGGTTATTTGGCCATTTCAAATGTAATACGGTTTTGCACACCGGATACTTCCGTAGCGGCACCGTTCACCACTCTCGGTTTATATTTAAATTTAAGTGCTGCATCCATTGCCGCCCTGTCAAATAAACCTTCTGGATTGGCTTCGATAACCACTGGATTTTTCACAGCTCCAGTTTTATCAACCATAAATTCGACAATCACATACCCTTCAATACCACGCTGTAACGCACGACGTGGATAAACCGGTGCAACTTTTACAATTGGCAAATACTCACCATCACTGACATCTAGTGCTAAGCCATTGCCGATTGACGTATTGGCATTTACATTCGCACTAAAATCAAAACCTGAAGTGTTCGCACTTACTGCATCTGATGCCAACTGAGGCTGAGTCATTTGCGGTGGTGGCTCCTGTGGTTTTGGTGGCTTTTTCGGTTTACGTTCTTTTTTCTGTACCGTTTCATCTTGTTTTAAACGGATGAAATCTAGTACATTACCTTTAGCTGGGTCAGTTAACGCTGATCCACTGGTTTTGATCAACGCTTGCATGCCATATAACAAACCAAGCGTTACCGTACCTGCGAGTGCTAAAGCGATGATGTATCTTTGAAAAACTGGATATTTCTGTTCAGCTAAATTCACAATTATACGCCTTTTTAATTACCATCATCTGCAGCAATTGATACGTCAAAGACACCTGCCGCACGCGACGCATCCATCACTTTAATTAAGGTATCTGTGGTTGATTTTTTATCCGCTTGAATAACGACTGAACCTTGTGGGTTCTCCGCTTTTAAACGTTCAACATTTGCTTGTACCGCACGAATATCCACACGACGTTTATTGATCCAAATCTCACCTTTATCCGATATTGCAATTAAGATACTGGCACGTTCTTTTTTAACCGCCGTTGCTGCTTCTGGACGATTAACATCGATACCCGCTTCTTTCACAAATGAAGCGGTAACGATAAAAAATATAAGCATGATAAATACAACGTCTAACATTGGCGTTAAGTTGATCTCTTCTTGCTCTTCTTCTTGTAATAAACTTGCTAATGGCGCTCTCATAATCTGTTCTCTTATTCTCTGATTAGGCTGGTCAAATTAATGTTGAATATCTAACACTAACTTATCTTCTAATAATTCAATTTCACGTTTTGATTTACGTTGTAACCATGAATTAGCAAATACTCCTGACAATGCGCCAACCATGCCGGCCATCGTTGGTATCGTTGCTTTAGACACTCCACTGGCCATTGAACGAGCATTACCACTTCCACTGATTGCCATAACATCAAATACTTCTATCATTCCCGTTACGGTTCCTAACAGTCCCATTAAAGGACACAGAGCCACTAACGTCGTGATTAGGGTTAAGTTCTTGTTTAAGCGCATTTGCGCTCTTGCTACAAAGGCTTGACGTATTTGCTCTGCATTCCAAGACATTCTTTCTGTTCTGGCTTGCCAATTTTTTATTAGTGCCGCGCTTACTTCTTTGTGGCCGTTTAGAGCGTATAAAATACGCTCCAATATCAACAACCACATTAAGAAAATCATAATGGCAATGGCCGTGAGAACAACACCACCGGTGTCCATGAACTCACGTATGGCCTCTATGGTTTCAGTGAATAAAACCATGTTATTCCCCTTAAGCTACTTGGTTGTTTTTGCTAGCTACTTTCATATTTTGGCGACGCTCTAATTGTTGCTCAGAACGTTCCGCAATAATGCCTGCACTTTGCTCTTGTAAGATAAGCATGATGTTTTTACTACGCGTATTTAACATGCTTGAAAGTACCACTGTTGGTATCGCTACCACTAAACCTAGTACCGTTGTCATTAATGCCGTTGAGATGCCTCCAGCCATTAATTTAGGGTCACCTGTACCAAACAAGGTGATTGCTTGGAACGTATTGATCATGCCCGTTACCGTACCTAAAAGACCCAGTAGAGGAGCTATCACAGACACAATCTTGATTAGTGTTAGGTTTTTAGTAATCAGTGGCATTTCACGAAGAATCGATTCGCTTAATTTAAGTTCAAGGGTTTCATAAGCTACGTCAGGGTATTGCTGATTTACTTTTAATACTCGTCCTAGTGGGTTGTTTTCGTTAGGTTCAACTTCTTTTAATTGGCGTTTTACTTTATGGTTTATGCGTGCAAGTGATACAAAACGTTCTAATGCAATTAAGAAAGCAATCAAACCAACTGCGATGATGATGTAGCCAACCGTGCCACCTTGGTCGATACGTTCTTCAATATTTGGCGCTTGTACTAATAGGCTTAAAATTGAACCGCCTGTTGGGTCTAGAGCAAAAGGGACTACTTGATCTGTACTTGCTTGTAAATTTGCCGCACTGTCGTTAAAACGAGAAGCTGGCTGACGTACTAATTCAGATAAGGTTCCTGTCGTCGGATTTAGTTCTAAGTACTGACCTTGTGATACCAACGCAAATGCACCAACTCGTACGATTTCTTTGTTTACTTTATTACCATTGGCTTCAACAACATCCGCTTTAAATTTTACCACTTTACCTTGTTCAGTCATTTCACGTTGCAGTTCAAACCACACCGTTTCAATTTGCTCAATAGACGCCAGTTTAGAACTGCCACCCATGCTTTGCGCTAATTGTTCAAAAAACACATCACGACCAGGAAACTGAGCCGATACGTTTGAAGTTTGCATTTTACCTTTAGCATCACCAGACACTTGCTGTAAAACACCAAACAACTCTTTTAACGAGCCCATTCTTTTATTTAATGCTTCTGATAAATCCGCTAATTGGAATTCGTTTTGTTCAAATTTAGTTTCTAATGTTTCAGACAATTTAAGTGCGTTATCGCGCGTTGTGGTTGCCTGCTTTAACATGTTGTCTTGTTCAGCACGTTGACGTAAAAACGCTTGCTCACGAGTTTTATTTTCTTGATTTTGCTGTGTTTTACCGTTTTGTAATTGCGCTAACAATTGGTCTAAATCAAGTGGTTTTTTCTCGTCTGCTGCAAAACTTGGCATTGCAGTAGTTAAAACTAATAATAGTGAAGCCGATGTGGTTACTAGGCTTTTCATTAATGCATTCATCTTTGTTACCTTAAATTCAATATTCTTATTAGCCGTTAAAGCCCGGTGTTAGCAGAAACCAAAACTGGTGCAGGGATTGGCAATGTTAATAAGTCTGGTGCCAATTGTTTTTTCGCCATACGTAAGCCTTTAGTAATGTGCATACGATAATCAGGGCTTAGTGCTTGAAATGACTTTTGTTCGTTATCCCAACGACCAATTAATGAGCCGTCACGACTTAAATACATAAGTGCTACACGACCAATACGTAAAAAGTCGACGTCGCGTTCTTGGCCATCTAACTCCAATAAACCTGAGTAAGCTTCGATACTGCGGCCATAATCAACTTCAACTTGGTAAGCTTCCATCACACGTCTGAATTTTTCAGATACTGCAATGTCGGCTTTATCCATCATGGTTTTTAGTGACGTTAAACGTTCTTGACGTTCTGTAGGTAAAAATGGCACATCAAGCGCAACAAAACTTTCTAAGCCATCAATCATGCGTAACATTAACGGCGTGATTTGACGCTCAATCACCGACACTTGATCTATGTCTTTATTAAGCTGTTCCATCTCTTCAATTTGGCTATTGATTTGTTTTTGAATCTGGCCGTTATAAATATCTAAACCTGCCGTTTCTTTTTCCATCGCTCTAAATTGCATTAACTTTTCTTGGACTTGCTCTGCAATTTTGTCGATTTTCTGTTGCGAACTGGCCGCTGAATTGGTTATTTCTGAACTTGCTGAAATTACTTTTTGAATCGCAGCTGAATGTACAGGTAAAGCGCTAACGCCCATAAGTACAGTGGCAACCGCAGTTGATAATGCTTTTTTAGATATAGTTTTCATGTATTCACCCCATAAGTTAATGAGGTGATAGTAGAGGATGAATGTGACAATACCGTTTCGGTTAAATGTCAGTTTAATGACAATGTAATAATTGTTTAAATTAGACTTATTAATGGGCGATTAATAAGTCTAATTGGGTTATTTAATGGTAAAGGTTTGTGAAATTAGTTGGCCCTGTTCTGCCACAGAACCTTGAACGGTAATCGCCTGTTGGCGAGCATTTTCCACCATAATATCAACTTGTTGCATTAGGCTAGCGAAGGTCTCAAAATCACTTTGTTGCTCCTTCGCACACTGCATGGTTTGCAAAGACACATCTGATGATTTTACCGCTTTTTGTTCTACCAAGTTGGTTGTATCAATTAACGCGGTAGCGAGCACGGTTTGTTGCTCAGCCGCAGATGAAATCTGACTGATATTTGATTGTAATAATCCACTAAAATTATTTAACTGATCCAGTATTTGGCTAGTATCAAACAAAGAATCCTGAGTTTTAATTGCCAGCTTACGTACTTCGTCAGCCACAACTGCAAAACCTCGGCCATGCACTCCTGCCCTTGCTGATTCAATTGCAGCATTTAATGCTAACAAGTTAGTTTGATCAGCAATCGCCTTT
This sequence comes from Psychrosphaera sp. F3M07, assembly GCF_018860345.1. Classification (GTDB taxonomy): domain Bacteria; phylum Pseudomonadota; class Gammaproteobacteria; order Enterobacterales; family Alteromonadaceae; genus Psychrosphaera; species Psychrosphaera aquimarina. Next base: position 234,992 of record NZ_JAHKPJ010000012.1, read on the forward strand.
AATACATCCATCACTTGTTGAACTTTATCTACGCTAGTGACCAACTCTTCTAAGGTGCCACTGCTTAAGTTAATTTTATTGACCGTTTCCAGATTAGCTTGCTGCATTCGGTTTGCACCTTCACGCCCAGAAACCATAGCTTGTACTGTTTGATTGGCATTTTCTTGTACTTCACCCGCTAAAGTATTTAGCTGCTGATTTATTTGTGACAAATTAGATAATACATCTTGTGCTTGTTGCACTTGTTGCTGGGTATTAACTGTCGCATTTGAGATCTGTTGTGTTTCATCTTCTAACGAGTTTAACGCCTGAGAAACTATGTTCATTTGTTGCGACTTTTTATCATTGTCGCGTTCAGCGTTATCTAATAATTGATTAAAAAATCGAGCGATCTCACCAAACTCGGTACTGGCTTTATCATCAATACGTTCAATAGAACCTGCCGTTACTAAATTATGGAACGCGTCACGTAAATATCGTAATGGCGTTAACACCAACCTATACATCACTAAGTAATTCATCGCTGAACCAATTAAGAACAATACCAACATAGAGGCTATAATCACCGCCACCTGTGAATACGTTTGATCTCGACTTTCAAAAACCGCCTGTTCAACGTCATTGGCTAATAACTCTAAACGGTCAATGTCTTGTTTTATTTCAGCAAGGGACGCCGTTTGTTGTTCGATGATGATTGTTGTGTTGGCTAATTCTTTTGGATAACGGTTTAATAAACTTTGCAGTTCAGATATTAAGTCTTCGCCTTTATCTGTTTTTTCTTCCTCTTCATCCATAAACAAACCAAAGTCATCTTCATCCGTTTCTGCAAACACACCTAGTAGCGGCAAAGATTCTATTTTAGCAGCTAGCTCCTTAGTGTCAGATAATATGTTCATCAAGCTTTGTTTTGTTGACTCTGACTGAGCACGCATAAAGCTCTGACGTGTATTGGTCAGATCGTATAATTGATATAGGAGTTTTGAAGCGTGACTTAAATATTGTTTAGCGGCAAATTCATTATTAGTGGCCCCTTCTTCCGCATAACTCACTAAACTGTCAATGCTATCTAATAAGTTACGTTCAGCGTTTTCTAATAACGCTTGTTCATTACCACTTAATTTACCCAAAGCTCGGTATTTACCCGACATTTTTAGTTTGAGGCTTTTGAGTTCATCATTGAGGTTTGAGCTAATTTGTTTGTCTATATTAGCTTCAGCCAACGCATTAAGAATATTATCTACTTGTGTTTCAGCATCACTTAATTTTAATGCATTCCCTGTGACTAGATAACTTTGTACATCTCGGTAAAGTTTAACCGTAATAGCGTGATAGATGGTTCTGTATTTTGCATAAACTCGATCGGAGTCGGTTAGTTTGATATTGGCCCATACCGTGGAAAGTGTCATCAATACGACTGCAGCTAAAATCCCTATCGAGGTAACTTTAACTAAACTTGAAATTCTCATCGTCCATTAATCTTAAGTTGTTTCTAAGTTGAGTTGAGTATATTTAAGAAATGTGACTGATTTATGACAATAGACCTATGACTGACATTTTTACCAGTCATAGGTTTTCTATGTCGCGGGGACTTGTGAAGTACCATGTTATTGCTTGTTGCTATTTGCCTGCCATTCGCCGTGCTATTTGCCTGCCATTCGCTGTAGCACTTGAACATACTGATGCGTTAAATCAAGTAAGTCTTTTTCTGTTACGTATTCATTTACTTGATGCACACTATGACTTGGTAATCCAAGCTCAATCACCTGACAACCGCTTTTAGCGATAAAACGACCACCAGAAGTGCCACCAGCGGTAGACAAACGTGGAAAACGTTTAGTGACATCAAAGATTGCTTGTTCAACTTCCGCCACTAAATCAATGTCTATTGGTAAGGTAACTGTGGTTCGACTTTTACCTTCCCCTACACCTACTTCCGTAAATTCATTATTGGCCAAATGGCTGCCATTTATATTTTGTCCGTCTGATATACTTTGACCGACTAAACCGTCAAGGGAAGTACTCACAACATCAGAGTCGTTCATGCTATTAGCGGTTTCTCCCGATGTATAATAAGGCTCACAAGCACGATACCATCGAATAGAAATATCATTAGTTAATTGCTTTAACTGTACCAATCCATTAACAATTCGTTGTTTAATATTGGCTTCCGTTTCTTTATGACTATAACGGATATTAAACGTTAAACGACACTCTCCTGGTATTACATTATCGCCAGCGTCACAGGTTTGTATTCCGGTAATTTCTAAGTGACTGCCTGGAAAATCATCACTACCTTGATCCCAAGACTGCTGAGTTAACCATTTACCCATCACGACTGCAGTATGGGATGCATTTTTAGCGTTTTGTGGAAACGCAACGTGTCCATGTTTACCAATAATGGTGATTTCAGCAGAGATAGAACCTCTACGGCCAATTTTTAATACATCACCTGATTGTTCAACACTTGTTGGCTCACCCACTATGCAATAATGCGGTAACTCTTGAGTTTGAGCTAAACGAGACACTATTTCTTTGGTGCCGTATTCTGCATCACCTAATTCATCACTGGTGATCAAAAAATAAAAGGTAAATTTGTCTAAATCTAATGATGACAAAACGTGTTCAAAAGCCGTTAACATTGAGGCTACAGCCCCTTTCATATCGGCAATGCCACGACCTATAAACTTGTCATCTTGTATGGCTAATGAAAAAGGTTCTGTATGCCATAAGTCTACATTAAGGGCAGGTACCACATCGGTATGACCGCAAAATGCAATCCTAGTTGAGCCTGATCCAATTTTAGCTATAAGGTTACTGACGCCCTCCACTTCGAAGTCATCAACAGACATGCCTAAACTTTTGAAATAACGTTTTAAGTATTGTTGGCAACCGGCATCATTAGGTGTGGTCGACGGTCTATGCAAAAGTTGAGTTAAATGCACTTTAATCGCATCAATATCAACTTGATTGATAGATGTATTTAAGCCCATTGTTGAGACGGGTGAAGGGTTAATTTGAGATCTCATCTTTGTATTTCCAACTTGCATAAATTGCCGCTTATTTGTTAGTTACATCACTGTTTACAATGAAGTATTTAATAGTTCAAACATGTTAATAAGGTGACAATATTGTTAATTATTAATGACTGAACCGTGACAGTTTTAAGAATAAATGGACAAGGGATGTCAAATCCCTTGCCGTTTTTATCTTTGTCTTAGTTTTGTCTTAGTTCTGTCTTAAAATTCCATTTTATAGCTAACGCTAAAGCCAATGCCTTTGGTGGTTGAACGTAATAGTTCATCGTCAAAGGTGATCTCTTTTTGCTCGTCTAAAATATTAGTGAGCTTAAATTTAATCTGGCTAGAGAACGTAGGGAAATAAGTGTAATTCACATCTAATGAGTGAAACGGCTGTTCCATTGCATCTTCAAAACCATCAATACCAGCGATGATCACTCGCTCACCAAATACGTTGTAAACCACGGTAGCTAAATGTTCACCATTTGGTGAGTCATAACCAAGTTGTAAATTAACCACATATTCTGAATGACCTGTTAAACGACGCTCAAGGTTAGTGATTGAGGTAGATACACCGGTTTGGTCAACAATATTTTGTCTATCCAATGTGATTTTTGAATCACTTAAAGTTAAGTTTCCTGACATAAATGAGTTTTGTGCAAATTCACCTAATGCCCCTTTTAACATATTAAGATCTTGTAAAAACTCAAACTCAATCCCAGTTACGGTTGCCTCTTCACCATTGGCAATACGGATAAGAGGTGGCCCATCTTGCGCAGGTGATTGCACCGCTTCTATTGGGTTATCTAACGATTTAGTAAACACCCCAACCGATATATTATTACCCGCTGGCATATACCACTCCCAACGTAAATCTAAGTTGGTCATATCTGTGGTTTTTAACCCTGGTGTGCCTTGCACTGGATATTCAGTTAATGGGTCAATATAGGTTGCAGCCGTGATCTCTCTTAAATCTGGGCGTACGACCGTTTGTCCAAAACTGGCTCTGAATTGCATTTCATCATTTAACAAATACGTTAACGCCAATGATGGGTACACACCGTCTTCACTGAAAGTTAGCTCTTCGACACTGGCTTGATCGTTGGTTAAGTCAACTTCACCGGTAAACGGATTATAAGGTAAAGCGGTTTGACTAAAGTCTTCGAAACGCGCCCCGCCCGAAATACGATACTTATTATTAATAAAGAAATCAGCTTCAAGATAATACGCATCTATGCTTTGTTCTGCGGTATATAAATCTCCCGCAATGGTGGTGTCGTTTAACACTGAACGGTATAGGTTCGCATCCGCTAATTTGTCGTTAGATAATACTTGATTAAGATCGTTACCGTCTAAATCAAATCCACTTGGTAATGCTCGAGTATCTAAATCAAATCGACGGTTATCTGCTGAACGGGTTTTGTCCACCATGCTCGCGCCTACTTTGAATTCCATTTCTAAACCAGATAAGTAAATAGGCAAAGACGCATTAAAAGAAAAATGCTCTACGTTATCCACTAAGTCTTGGAAATTAAAACGAGCTGCGGTACGGCCAAGTCTTACCGAAGATTCAGTTTCTGGATCGTAAATACCATCTTCATTTCTATCAGATACAACGTAGCTTGTTTCTAAACCACTCGGTGCATAACGGTTAGATTCAGAGTCAGAGTAAATCCAATCTAGTCCTAACAAATTTAACGCGGCAAACGTATGTTGACCACTTAACTGTAAAGCGGTTAATGAGCGCTCTTCGTACGTCACTTCTTTACTGTTTATGATGGCGTTATTTTCTGATGGTGAGACATTGCTTGAGCGGCCAAATTTATTTTTGGCTTTATCTTCTGTGTCATTTAATACGATGTAATTTAGGTTTAGCTCATGGGCTTTGTTGTAATTTGCCCCTAAGTTGATCATATAAGAAGTTTTAACCATTTGGCTGGTTGTTGTTACATCGTCATATCCACGCACAAACGTGTATTGTTTACCTTCATCCGTATCAACCGAACTCCACTGCTCTAATTGATACTCTTCTGCAACCTGCCATGAGTTGTCATAAGCAAACGTTGTTAAAAATCCATACTCTAAGTCGCCCGCGTCAAAAACATCACCATAGGCGATATCAAAACCAACATTAGGGTTAATACTGGAAGTTTTCGGTGTTAAGTCGCGATTTAAGTCAAGCAAACCTTGCAAGCTGTCTTCTGCCGATATGTAATCTAATGATTGTGATACCTCACCCAAAGGAGACCAATATTGACTTATCGAAGCAGGTGCATCTCTAGTGCCATCGTCTTTACCCATCCAGTCAGTATCACTGCCCGTTGTGGTTAATCCATCATCGAAGTTATTACTATTGCCACCAATTTTACCGCTGAAGTTAAATACTCGACTATCTGGAATGCTCTTTAATCGAATATCCACATTACCACCACCAAAAGCGGCAGGCATTGACGGTGAATATGATTTTTGTACTGCAAGTCCTTCAATGATCTCTGCTGGGAATAAATCCAAAGGGATAACAGAGCGTGTTGGGTCTGGGCTTGGTACCGCTGCGCCATTTAATTGTGTTGATGAATAACGTTCACCTAAACCTCGTACGTAAATAAACTTACCATCCACCAAGGTTAAACCAGTCACACGACGTAAAGCGGCGGCAGCATCACCATCACCAGAACGTGAGATTTGCTCAGCACCCATAATGTCGGCCACAAAAGCTTGATTTCTTCTTTCTTCAATAACCGCGGCTGCGCTACCTTTTAAGCGAGTGCCTGTGGCGACCACTTCTTCAATATAATCTTCAGTTTCTGCTTTTTTATCATCTTCTGCTGCAAACAACGAAACCGGCATTAATGTAGAAATAATCGCAAGTGTCATTGTTGAGAGTTTAAATATTGGTGACGATTGGCTCATTGGTTACTCCTGAGTCATCAGTAATGTATTAATAATTTTGATGACATATTAGGGGTGGTGTGTGACAGTTTTATTAACCAATAATTACAACTTTATGACAAAGTATTTTATCTCTATTTTTAGCATTATTGTTAATCCCCTTTACGTTCACTTGCTTACTAACCTATTGATTTTTAATTTACTTTGGGCAAAAAAAAGCCGCAAAAAATATATTGCGGCGAGTACAACAGGACGTCGGAAAAACATGAAAAATTATATTAAAACCAGAGGAGCTTTAATACGGGATTAGAATAAGTGTTTAATATTTCAAACAGATGTCACAAGTGATTATTTTTCAATTTATATATTTATTTTTCTATAGCTTTAGATAAGTTTTAAACATAAAAAAAACCAGTTACTAGGTAACTGGTTTAGTTATTAACTTAAGTGGTTAAGTAAGCGTTATTCGCTAGCACCTAACTCTTAAAGTTTGGGGTTAGTCTAGACCAACAGCCCAACCTTTAGTCCAATCGTTATCCGCATTTTTTACTGCACCGATGAAATCTGTTGTTTCAAAGAATGCACCGTGAAGAGCGTTAGCGTCAGCAGCTGTTGTTGTATCGATAGTAAAGATACCGTTAACAACTGCAGCCATGTTTGCAGCAACTGAATTGTTGCGACTTGCATCTGACCACCAAGCTGATAAATCAACATCGCTGTCACCGTTTTTGAAGTTTTCTGTACAAGCGATTACTGAGTTAGTGATGTTGATACCACCATCTGCTAAGTAGTCTTGACCATTAGGGTTTGTCGCTTCGCCTTCAACTTCAAGACATTCGCCACCCGCATTAGTAATTAATGCATTCACCATAGTCACTTTAGTACCTTCACGGAAGTAGAAACCTTCAGAGTCTTTATCCGCTGATGTGTAGTCATTACCTATCATAGTGATGTTGGCAATAGTTGGGTTTGACACTGGCGTTTTAGACATATCTTTGTCGTTGTCAGCTTCAATACCACGGTTTGCTTCACCATCTTCAGATGCATGTTTTATTAACACATATTGCATTTTACCGCGGTAACCGTTATCCCAATCAACGCTGTCATCTTTGTTCGCTGTTAGGACAACATGTTTAACGTTTACTGAACCACCAAAGAACTCAACACCGTCATCTGCATTAGCGTGAACTTGGATGTAATCAACCATAGTACCTGAACCAACACCGGCAAACGTAATACCGTTAAGCTCATTATCTGGTGCTACTTCGAAACCTGCATTTTTAACTACAACGTAGTTTAAAGTACCTGAATTATCTTCCCAGTTTGTTCCGCCAAATACACCACCAGAGACAACACCCTCAACTTGCAGTGAACATTCACCTTCTGAAGGACATTTGTTTGAAGGCGCATTGCCTAGAATAACCATGCCACCCCATTGACCTGAACCTTCAGTTTGGTCAAGTACGTCTTGTTTAGAAGTAAACATAATTGGAGCTTCAGAAGTACCAACCGCTTCAATTTTTGAACCGCGGCTTACAACTAAGTAATCACCACCGTTAGAACCATATACTGTCGTACCGGCGTCAATTGTTAGGATTGCAGAATTTTCATTATCACCACCAACAAATACTGGACCATTTAGTGCCCATAAGTTGTCTTTGGTTAATGTTAAGTCTGATGTAATACGACCTGATAATTCACATGTTGTTGTAACACCGTCTACTGATTCAATTTTAGCTGAACCTGATGGGCAACCCGCTACTGAAGATACACCGCCACCGAAACCAAATGCCCAACCTTCACGCCAGTCATTAGTTTCATCTATGGCTCCAACAAAAGTCGTAGTTTCCAACATGCCCATATTAGCCACATCTTTAACTGCGATTTTGTCATCACCTGTTATTGGTGAATCATCGTGTGCTAAAGGTACACCGTTATTGGCTAAAAATGCACTGGTAACCACTGAATTATTTTTGCCATCTTCTGCAACAAATGCAGCTAAATCAACTATAGAGTGAGTATCATTCTCAGCCAATTTTCCATCTTTAGTTGGTTCAGTACATGCGATAACTGTGCTTTCCATCACAATGCCGCCATCTTCTAAATGAGCTTGTGATACAGCGTTACCTTCAACTTCAAAACATTCACCACCAGCGCCCGTAATTACAGAGTTGTAGATGCTAGCTTTTGTACCTTCACGTAAATAAATACCTTCAGAGTCTTTATCATCGCTCTTATAGTTATTACCTACAATTGTTAGGTTAGAGATCATGACATCTGACATTGGCGTTTTACTAGGCGTAGAACCGTCATTGTCAGCTTCTATACCACGGTTTGCTTCACCGTCATTTTTATCATGTTCAACATAAGCATATTGAATTGAACCACGGTAACCGTTATCCCAATCAATTGAATCATCTTGGTTGCCCGTTAATACTAAATGTTTAACACTTACGGTTCCGCCAAAAAATTCAACACCGTCATCGGCGTTTGCGTGAACTTGTATGTAATCAACGTCAGTACCAGAACCAACACCACCAAATGTAATACCATTTAACTCATTGTCTGGTGCGATTTCGAATCCAGCGTATTTCACCACAACGTAGTTTAATGTACCTGAATCATCTTCATCATTGTCGCCACCAAATACAGCACCTTCAAATGCACCTTCAACTTGTAGTGCACAGCTTGTTCCGTCAGTAGGACATTTATTAGATTTTGCGTTACCTAGGATAACTACACCACCCCATTGACCAGCACCAACCGTGGTACCCATAACGTCATTTTTAGAGGTCATGATAATTGGCGCTTCGGCTGTACCTAACGCTTCAATTTTAGAACCACGGCTAACCACTAAATAGTCATTACCGGTTTCACCAAAGATAGTTACGCCTGGGTCTACTGTTAGAACGGCACTATCTGCGTTGTCGTTACCGATAACAACTGGACCGCGTAATGCGTAAACTTTGTCAGCCGTTAATGTTAAATCTTCTGTAATTACACCCGTTAAAATAACGATATCAGCTTCAACTGATGTTGCAGCCAGGTAATCCGCTTCTAACGTTTCTTGGTCTATTTCAATTTGTGTTTTTGGTGCAACGTAACCATCACATCCTTCAGGGATAGGTGTTACTGCACATTCATCAACAACCACATCTACTGGGTCTTTATCGTCACTACAAGCCACTGTCATAGTTAACGCTAGTGTTACTGCCGAAAGTTTGAATAAATCTTTAAGTTCCATTACGTACTCCGAGTACTTTTATAGTTTTTGATTAATTAAATTATCGGAACGTAGATTAAGGATTAAAAATGACAAAACGGTGACTGTAAAAAGACAGTGAGTTGACAGTTTTATTACATAACGATGACATTATGTATGGAGAGTAGAGGAAGACAGCGGCTAGCGCATTTGTAGTCTAATTAAAAAGCTGTAATCCAATATCGTGGATTAGTTGGGTCGGTTTGTTTTGATAATAATGGGTTATTTAACTGGAATATACGTTTGCCTTTCCACTTATCTAGAGGGAAGGCATATTTAGTCACTTTATGGTTTTGCATAAAGGAATCAAATTCGCCACTATCAATTAATTTTTCCAAACCAATTTCAATAGCCATACTTAACGCAATATTTTTTTTATTCACAAAATAATATATTGGGTAAGGATAATGAAGTAATACGTCATCTAACATAACTAAGTCATTAAATGTTTTTTGTGCTACAGCCAGTTCACCATAGCCCTCAAATATAGCTCTGGGGAAATACTGACAACGACCTTTATTCACCATGGCAAACATTGCGTCATATCGACCTGCCGCTGCGACTTTATATCCATTTGCCTGTAAAATTTTTGTATCTGGCCAATGCTCCCCCTGGCACGCTACTTTTCGTTTCAATTCGGCTTCACTTAACTGTGAAAAATAACTTAGGTTTTGTTTTTTTAAAATTGAAACCCGATAACCTAACAGCCCTTTCATTAAGGGTATTTTTACCGCGTGAAATTTATTTTCACTTTCTATTGTTGTTCCCATCCAATACACATCAATTATGTCATCGGTTAACAACTGCATAGAACGACCTTGAGTTAGGCTAGTGGCATCGACAAGTCTTGTATAATAAGGATCAGTGCTACCTGCTTTGAGCGCTTTACCTAATAATTGATAGAAATAATCTTGGGTGACATCTTCAGCTGACTGTTGTCCGAGCACACGAACAAGCGTAACTTCAGAGGAATAAGAATATGAAGAAAATAATGTTAAAACCGAACTTAGAAGTAAATATATGGTTCTTTTAAACACCAGTGACTAATCCATTATGTAATTGAAGCACTCATATTATAGGCTAAACATACGTCCTACAAACCAATACTTAACTGAGGCTCAGTTAGACTATACCAATGCGTTAAAAACTCAAGCATCTAAGGATAGTTCAATGTCCGAAACTGCATTTCAATATTAACCACATCTATAATTTAATAGATGAGATTAAGGAGTTAATTGGTCGGTATGAGAGGATTTGAACCTCCGACCCCTGACACCCCATGACAGTGCGCTACCAAGCTGCGCTACATACCGACCGAGGTGGCTAAAGTATCACTCAGCCCTGTAAATATCCAGCGAAAAAGTTCAAATTTATGTGTATTCAAAAACAATGAATATCAATAGCTTATATTTTAAACATGCATTACTTTCAATAGTAATAAGTCAACATCTTTAAGGATATTGTTAACCTTATCAACACCGCGACATTCATTAAAATAACACTCAAGTTTGCTTGTTTTTACTCACATCCATACTCTTTTCTTCATTGAGCCGAATTATTACTTATAAAACGGCGAGTCGCTTAGTATTATTTTCTCGTTGCTGATCTATGCTCTGATAATATGGGTCAAGTTGAATAAATTCCGGTCGTTTTAAAACCTCAAAATTAAAACATGTATTTGGCTGTATCACGTTGACTTTAGTATGTAATAAAGTGCGATTATCTGCTGGTTTGTCAAATAAATTTGCAGGATGTTCACTAAACAGAGCTAGTTCAACTAATTGGCTTTTATTGTCCGTAGTAGCGTAATTAGATATGCAGACATCAACAGAAAACAGTCCGTTCACTAATGTTGTAACGTGAGTGCTTTCTATAGTCCAATCGTTTACTACCACTTGTTGAAGCCATTGTTTAATAAAATCTTGATGTTCAAAGTTTGTAACTGTGTTTAATGCGTGAATAAAATCTAACGTTGTGGCTGGTTTGTTTGGGTATCCGTGTTTTTTAAGCACTAACCTGAGTGCTTCATTCACTTTATTCGCGCCAAGTTGTTTTTGTATTGCGTTCATCGCAATCGTACCTTTGGAGTAGATAAGGTGTTTTTCATCCGCTCGATATAGTGGTTTTTCAGTTTCGGGACTTTGTCCCCTTCCATATAAATATCGGTTATTTTCGTATTGTAAAAAACGGTGCAAATAGGCTTCACCATACTTTTGGATCAATAATTGCGCTTGGGTATATACCGCTAACGTTTCAACCAAGACAGAGCCTCCTTCCGTGATTGCACTGTCTAATCCATGTCCCCACCATTGGTGTGCGGTTTCATGTACCGTCCGTCGATATAAATGATCGAATGCTTGATTATTACTCCTGTCCACCACAAAACCTAACTTTTCATCAATGAGCATCATTTGTGGCATAGCATAACCAGATTGATTAAATACATTTGGTACTTCAAACAAACGCAGTTGTTTATATGGATAACGACCAAAATTTTGATTGCCATAACGTAAGGTGTCTGCAATCGCCTCAATATGCTCTTGCGCAATTTTTGTGTGTTTTTCTATATGGTAAACTTCAACATTTATCCCATCAACATCGCGCTCAGACACCATAAATACCCCAGACAATACTGGTTGTATTTTTCTTATTGGTTGTTTCGTTTTGTAATGGTAAACATTTCGGTTATCGTCCTTAGAATGGGATATCAACTCACCCGGAGCAACGACAATATGATTTTCCGCTGTAGTTAGACGCGTTTCAATTGTTGCCCACTTAAGTTGATGGCTAAAGTCACCATCATATTTAGTGATATCTTGCTCAAGACTTAATGCAACAGGTAGTTCCGGCAAGCCAAACTCTCTTCGTTTTACAACAGAATTCAAAACATAATGCTCTGAAAAACCTAAAAACGGCATATAACGAATATCTCTAAAATAAATAAAGGTAGGCGTAAATGCACTATCCGATATTAACCCGTTATAACCGTTATGCGTTCGCTCAGCGCTAAATGATAAAGTTAACTGTTGTTGTGGTTGCATTGGGGTATTTAGTTTAAAGAGATACTGAGAAAAATGTTTATCGTGCTCTATTAACGTGGCATTTTCCAAAGACATCATTTTATAATTTACATCTGTGTCAGTACTGATCAAAATGTCTTTAATGGGCTGTTGAGTTTTATTTTGTAATTGATACTGCCCTGTGATTTGATAACGGCGTTGCTTGGGGTACAGATCCATATTCGTCTTAACAGCAACCACTGTTGGCTGCTGAAGTTCACGGTAGCTTTGATACTTTTTCTCGTAATCCGCATGCCATTGGTAATAATCATTAGCCGATTGAAAATTACCAACAATATTGGTTTGATAATAGACATGCCCGCCAGCCACTATTGATAAGACAGAAAACGTGGCTAATGCTAACTGATTGGGCTTACTTTGGTTCCCTTTTAGCAGTTGAGACCATGAAGCAACATCTTTACCGCGTTGCATTAACCTAAAACTGATTAACGCCAATACCACTGATACACTTGTCCATAATGCCATGTACCCCCAGAAAGCATCAGAAGTAGCACTAAAACCAACTAATTCAGAGTGTTGTAATTGTGGCGAATGACCAAACTTAAACAACCCATGTTCTAAACCTATATACCCCCCTAAATTGGATTGAGATAAAATAATAAAAAATAATGACACCACCATTGCTACCAATTTATTTGGGCTCACCGCATTTATAAATAACACTAAGGTGGCAATACACAACAGAGGAATGCCCACATAAACGTACAAACTGCTATATAGAACGAAATCGATATCCCCACCATAAATCCATTGCAACGCCATGGAAATAATAATGGCAAAAGTAATAAAAGTAAGTGGTATACACACCAAAGCGAACCATTTTGCCATATAACGTTGTACATTAGAGATTGGAGTCACATCGATTAAATCTGCAATGTTTTTTTCTTTATCACGCCATGCAATTTCTGCAGAAAATATCACTAAGAACAAGGCGGAGAAGGTTGGCAATATATCAAACCCAAAGCGATTGATTGCAATACTAGTAGTAGGGACAGGGGTAACATCTAAGCTTTCTAAATATACCAAACCAGATATGACTTCAGAACCTAGTAATATTCCCCAAGCCAATACAATAAAAACAAAGGTTTTGGTTAAGACTGTAGTTAAATATTCAGTTTTAACTAAGGCTTTAAATGCAGCCAAGGCATCAAACTCAGTTACTACTACTGGGTTAAAGGTGATATTTTCGCTATTAATTTTGGCAGATGCATCTAAATTAGCTTTTCCTGAGTTGAGTTTATTGCTTACTTTTAACCTTAGCTCAAAGTAAAAATAACTCATTAAGATGGTGGCAATTGCACTAAGGAGCACCAAAAGTCGATTAAACAATAAAGAGTCCGTTAATATTACTTGCAAGGTATTACGCTGCTCTACCGTCCAGTAAAGTGCTTGTTTATAAAACTCAGCACTGGCCATAGGATCGAGTAAATCAAAGATTATTTTTAACGTTTCATTTAATACAAATGGTTGTGCCATGTTAGGCGAACCTGTGATCACACTTAATAATTGATATAAAAAAAACGCCAAGCCAGCTGCCAAATACACCTGTAACGACGAACGACTAAACAAGCCTAATGCAAATAACAATACACTTGATAACAAAATAGCCGGAAAAATGAAAACTAGACTTGTCCATATTAAGACACTTAGTAATAAGCTAATATCAATCGGTACTTGGCTGGAGGATGATAACATTGCCAATCCAATTGATAGTCCTATCAGAAATGCAAAATAAACCAAAATAGAAGGAATAAATACGCCAAACCAACGTGATAATAAATAGTGCAGTTTACTTACTGGTGTGGTGAATACTAATTCCTCCAATTGAAACTGGCGATCTCGTACAGTGGCTTTAACAACAAAGACTGCCTGAATGATTGGAAAAATAAATCCGACTGTGATGATTGTCTTGGTTAAATAATAAGATCCCCAAGCTAACACGCCTTTTTCTGTTGGTAGGTTTTGCACGATAAACATGCCAAATAACACAGCTAAAACACTAAGAGAATAAAATAATATTTGACGGGTTTGCAATTTTATTTCTGAGCGAATTAAAGCATAAGTTACTGCTGAACTAGACATGAACGTTTCCTTGTTTTTCAACTAACAGCGAAAAATATAGATCCTCTAAGTCTGGTATTACGGCATTGAATTCACTTGCAGGGCAAGTGTCACTTATTACATGTATTTCAACTTCTCCAGCCACTAAGCGGTGGCTGATCACTTGATGTAATGTTTGATATTGTGACAGTTGTCCTTTATTGATGGTTGCTTGCCACAATTTGCCATTAAGTGATGATGTTAGTTCACTAGGTGCGCCATTGGCGATAATTTCACCATTTACTTGCACGGCCATGTTTGGGCATAAGTTACTCACGTCTTCAACAATATGAGTGGATAAAATCACCACGGTATTCTCACTAATATCGCTTAATAAATTATGAAAACGATTACGTTCTTGTGGATCTAAACCGGCTGTCGGTTCATCTACAATCAATAACTTAGGCGCGCCTAATAACGCTTGGGCGATCCCAAAACGTTGTTTCATACCACCAGAAAAGCCGCTGACTGCTTTGTTTTGCACATCCGTTAGATTCGTTAAATATAATAATTCTTGAATTTGCTTATGTCGTTGCTTTTTATCGCTTAGCCCTTTTAGCAAGGCAAAGTGTTCTAACAAAGCAAATGCTGACATTCCAGGATAAACGCCAAACTCTTGCGGTAAATACCCTAATACAGGGCGTAGTTTTTCTGGCTCGGTTAATACATCTATCCCATTAAATTCAATCTGACCAGAGTCAGGTAATTGCAGTGTGGCAATTGTGCGCATTAAAGTGGATTTACCAGCACCATTTGGTCCTAACAAACCAAACATCCCCGCTTTAATCGTTAAATTAATGTTATTCAAAGCAATAACATCATTTTTATTCTCACTGCTATATGACTTACATAAATTACGAATAGTTAACATGGGTAGCAATATCCTGATAAATTGAATAACCAATTTTGAACAAAATTAGCCTAAATTAAAATAAACAAATGTTCACCGTATTTTCGATAATTAATAGAGTACTAACTTGGATTGGTTTACTAACCAACTCAGTATCAAGCAAATTTAATTTCCGCCGGTACGACGTCAATCAAAAATTTAAAGTTGAGTGATATCTACTGGGCCTCTTCACTTTTAAAGATTAGTAAGAAAGTTCTATCGTCAAGTTAACCAAGGGAGGATATTCCTATTAGCAAGTTTTATTGAAAACACCCAAACTAAGTTATCTATTGATAAGAATCTCATTCATGTTGTTTTGGCTTTTTCTGTAACCATCTCATATAGTCGATAAAGGCCATCGGTTTTGCATATAAATACCCTTGGGCAACAGGGCAAGAGAAGTTATTTAAAATCTCAGCAACTTCATGTGTTTCAACCCCTTCAGCCACAACAGACACTCCTAAACGACGTCCCAGTGCAATCGTCATTTCAGTTATCATATTATTACGTTTAGACATGGCGAGATTCATGAAAGACCTGTCTATTTTAAGCATATCAAACGGCAATTGGCTTAAATAATCTAAGTTTGAATAGCCTGTACCAAAATCATCAATCGCTATTTTATAACCTTGTTGATGCAACTCAGTTATGACTGACTTTGCCATCTCAGGATCATTCGTAGTCGCCGACTCCGTTAACTCAAACACAATTGTTTTAGGCGGGATTACATACTCTGCTACTGTCGTCAAAATATGCGCTATCAAGCCGTTATCGGTTAAATCTTTACTGGAAAGGTTGATTGAAATCGTATGTTCAAAGCCTAATCGATATAACTTAGCATGTTGAGATAAACCTTGAGTAATCACCCACTCGGTTAAATGGTGAATGGTGCCGGTCTCTTCCGCTATATCAATAATTCTCTCAGGTGAAACATACCCTAAATCACTATGATTCCATCTTAATAACAACTCGCTACCTTGTACCACGCCCGTTTTTAAATTGATTTGAGGTTGATGAAATAATTCTAAATCATCATTATCGATAGCCGTTTGCAGTTCGCCAGCTAATTCAAAGCGTTTCTTCACGTTTTCTGATTTATGCTGTTCATACCTTACCCAGCATTGCTCATTTTTGTTGCGGCCCAACATGGCTTGAAAGGCTAACGTGATCAGATTTTCTTTCTCTAAAGTATCATTAGGGTAACTAACGACACCGGCACGACAAGACACGGATATAGCGGCACCGTTTAACGTAATTAATGTAGACACGGCTTCTTGTATTGCCAAGAAGTTATATGACAAGGCTTCGTCAGACAGATCTCCGACAAATATCAGGGCAAAACAGGAATTACTAACCCGAGCGGTATGATAAGTTTTATTTTCAATGTTTTGTTCAAATTCATAGATGGAAGTTAGCCCGTCTGCATAATTTTCAACGTTGTTAAATAACTCAATATAAAATTGATTGGATAATTCAACGCCTAAACTGGGGATGAGATTATTGGCTTCTGGTATTTCAACTAAGACTAACGTAAAAGATTTTTTACCACTAACCAGTTTCTTAATCACTGGCTCTAATGCGGCTTTGTTTGGTAGTCCTGTGACTGGATCATGTTTGGTTCGGTAATCTCTGTCGACTTCATTGGCGCGAAATCTATCCATTAGGGCAATCGACATAATGCAAATTTCAGCGAGTACACCTAACAAAGCCGCATTTCGAGTCAGAAAATTATATGGAACACCGCCGTTAAATGCCGCAATTCCAATCCCCACACCAACAAACAGTGGTAACCAAGACAATAGATAATAACGTACCCACATTAGTCGGCTGCTGATCACCATCGACATTAAACTAATTACATAAACATATACAAACAACACGGCGGCAAAATAAACAGGCGTTAACGTCGCTTCGGTGAAATACAATGCACTAAAGGCAAACACTAAAATAACTTTTGATGCCATCATTCCTATATTAACAAACCAAGGTTTGATTTTATCAAAACGAAGAAACGAGATGGCAAACTTCAAAGCAAAGATTAACCCAATAAAATGAGTGATCATTAAATGATTATTAAACCAACGGGCCACTTCAAACGGAAAGACATAAAAGGAAAAACCATTAATTAAACTAATGGTGAAACCTGCAAACGCGATATAGCCGATGTAGTTAAAATACGAAGGATCGCCAATGCCTTTAAACATGATGTAGTTATAGATGATCATGATCAAAACTACCCCAATAAAACAACCAATCAACATCAACTGCGCACTACTTCGTAATTGAGAGTCTTCAATCAGCTCTATGATGATGGGGGATGCACTGGCACCATTGGTTTCAATATGGATATATATACTTTGGTCACGTTGAAAACCGTCATATATATTCATTTGAGGGACAACATAATCAAGATTATTTTTAGAAAATGTAGTGTCTCCGACTCTTTTGGTTTGAACCACAGCCCCTTTTTCTAATAAATAAAAGGTAATTGAATCCAACGTAGGGTTATCAACGGTGACACTAAAAGCACTTGATAAAGGATTAACCCCACCTTTTAAGTTAACACGGTACCAAACACTGAATACTAATGAATCTGGGCTGTGGAGTTTTTTAGATGCGTTAGCATACATACCAGAAGGGAGTTTATTTATCTGTGACAGTGAGAGTGGATTATCACTGTCATCAATATAATGAATGTTGAATTTTTCTTTGACTAAATCGGTTGAATTTTCCGTATTTTTGTTTATTGCTTGTTGGCCATTATGAATATTAACCGCAAATACAGTCACGATTATTGATACGATTATCAATAAAAATTGGATTGTTCTTTTTATGTTTATAGGCATTTATGGCCAACTCCGTTTGGTTATATAACAAGCCCTAGGCTAATAGGGTAGATAATTACAAACACTATTAATAACAATTATGACAAGAGCAATGTTAATAAACAAAGGTTAAAGAAAAGGCCTATGATTATTTTCATTAGGCCTTAATTGTTACGACATTAACTATCTTGGTTTATTCTGCTGCCATCCGCACCGGCTTGATTTTTATATTTTGCATCCACCCTTGAAGTGTAAGGCTTAGCAGCAGGCCCTGACATAACTTCAAAACTCAACGCACCAATCTTCATTTGTGGTTTTAACGCTAATGGTAATTTACCACTATTAAAAAACTCTAACACTATGTTGCCTGACCAACCTGGATCGATTCGATGGGCCGTAACATGTACCATTAAACCCAAACGAGCCAGTGAAGAACGCCCGTCAAGCCAACCAACCAAATCATTTGGTAAAGTAATGGACTCATGGGTAATTGCCAATGCCAACTCACCTGGGTGCAAGAAAAAAGCTTTATCATCGGCAATCACTATTTCATCACTCATGATAGATTCTAAGGCAATTTCAGTTTGTGCTTTAGGACCACTTAAGTCTATATATGGCGCGGCATGAGCTTGAAACACTCTAAACTTATTACCTAAAGTTAAATCAACGGTTACGCCAGAAATAGCATCATCTGAAGGTCGAGGGGAAATAACGATTCTTTCATCATTGATGGCTTTAATAATATCGGTGTCACAAAGACGCATTGTCTGTCCTAATTAGGTTAAATTTTTATTCAATTATTATTAACTGACTGCGATTACAGATACAGTTTGTTTTGATAGTTGCATCATAAGTGAAAATGCTAATTGGTGATACTCCATTGCAATATTTTCACTTACCAGCGGTTTATTAAGCACATAAGGCTCACCGGCATCGCCAGACTCTCTGACCCCAGCGATTAAAGGCAATTGAGCTAATAAAGGCACCTTGTGTTTAGCCGCACAACGGCCTCCGCCACCCAGGCCAAATAAATTATGCTGTTTGCCACAGCCGTCACAAATAAATTGACTCATGTTTTCCACTAACCCCAAAATTGGCGTATTCACTTTTTCAAACATATTGATGCCTTTTTCAGCATCTGCCAATGCCACATTTTGTGGTGTTGTGACAATCAATGCACCATCACATTTTATATTTTCTGACATCGTTAATTGAATATCCCCGGTACCCGGTGGCATATCCACTAATAGAATATCAAGTTCTGGCCAGTTAGTTTCATTAATCACTTGCATCAACGCACGTGAAGCCATTGGGCCGCGCCAAATCGTTGCTTTGTCTTCCGGTACGACAAAACCGATGGAATTTAAATAAACACCAAAACGTTCAAAGGGTTCCATAGACTTACCATCTTTGGACGTAATCGACTCACCAGCTAAACCAAACATAATTGGTACCGATGGTCCGTAAATATCCGCATCCAACACTCCAACCTTCACACCTTGCTCAGCTAAACTGGCCGCCAAATTTGCCGTAACGGTGGATTTACCAACACCACCTTTACCAGAAGCAACCGCCACAATTGACTTGATATTAGGAATATTTTGTTTGTTACTTTTGGTTGGCACATAAATAAAAGTTATAGGTGAGGATGATTGGGTTTGTTGTTGTAATATCTTGACTAATTCAGGCGCAAACTTACCTAATGAAAATGGTAATTCAATTGCAAATTCTCCATCGTTAAAATCAATTCCAATTTGACCATAAATACCATTTGGAAAATAACCATGACAGATCTGTTTTAATGCCTGTCTTAACGCTTGTTTTTGTTCATTAATAGTTAATGATTTCGTTAACTTTGCATCGCCCACGCGGGGAGGCTTATCACTTGACTTAGAAAACAACTTGGGAAATTTCATTTTTGCCTTAATCTTTACGACTTGATAGGTGCAAATATGCGGTAAATTATGTAACATCGGCTGCCTAAACTCTAGCGTTTTGGCAAATTCGTCACATCGCCAAATTTCAGCTTGTTAATTTACAGCTTAACCACTTGTTTATAAAGGTTTTTTCACAGTTATGGCATCAGACCAAGTAAATCGTAGAATTTTAGTAACCAGCGCCCTTCCGTACGCCAACGGACCAATTCATTTAGGTCATTTACTAGAATATATTCAGACCGACATTTGGTCGCGTTTTCAAAAAGCCCAAGGTAACGAATGTTATTACGTATGTGCAGATGATGCTCACGGCACACCAATCATGCTTAAAGCCCAAGAACAAGGCATTACACCAGAAGAAATGGTGGCTAAAACCGGCATTGAGCACAAACAAGATTTTGATGATTTTTTAATTGATTTTGATAACTATCACAGCACTCATAGTGAAGAGAATAAAGAGTTCTCGGCGTTAATATACAACAAACTAAACGATGCGGGATATATCGCAAAACGCTCTATCAGCCAGTTATTTGACCCTGAAAAACAAATGTTTTTACCTGACCGTTTTGTCAAAGGCACCTGCCCTAAGTGTGGTGCAGACGATCAAAATGGTGATAATTGTGACAAGTGTGGGGCGACTTATACCCCGACAGATTTAGTTAACCCTAAGTCTGTCATCTCTGGTGCAACTCCAGTGATGAAAGATTCAGAACATTACTTCTTTGACCTGCCAAAATTTGAACCCATGTTAAAACAATGGTTACGTAGCGGCAGCATCCAAACAGAGATGGCGAACAAATTAGAAGAATGGTTTGAGCAAGGTTTACAACAATGGGACATTAGCCGAGATGCTCCTTATTTTGGTTTCGAAATTCCAAATGCTCCTGGTAAATACTTCTACGTTTGGTTAGATGCGCCAATTGGTTATATGGCTAGCTTCAAAAACCTATGTACTAAAAACGGCGTTAACTTTGACGAGTTTTGGCAAGAAGGTTCGGACACTGAACTTTATCACTTTATTGGTAAAGACATTATTTACTTCCACAGCCTATTTTGGCCAGCCATGTTAGAAGGTGCTAATTTCAGAAAACCAACTAACGTTTTTGCTCATGGTTTTGTAACGGTTAACGGCGAGAAAATGTCTAAGTCTCGTGGTACCTTTATTAAAGCCAGAACCTTTTTAGATCATTTAAATCCAGAGTATTTACGTTATTACTTTGCTTCTAAGTTAAACAGTGGCATTACGGACTTGGACTTAAATCTTGATGATTTTGGTCAAAAGGTAAATTCAGATCTGATTGGCAAAGTGGTAAACATTGCCAGTCGTTGTGCCGGTTTTGTTAAGAAACGTTACGACAGTAAATTATCTGACAATATTGATAACCCTGAATTATTAGCTGAATTCCAACAAGCCAAAACAAGCATCACAGCGGGTTATGAAAATCGTGAATACGCGAAAGCCATTCGTGAAATTATGGCACTTGCAGACAAAGCTAATAAATACATTGATGACAAAGCCCCTTGGGTAACGGTTAAAGACGAAACCTTACAACAACAAACACACGATGTTTGTTCAATGGGTATTAATTTATTCCGTATATTGATGACCTATTTAAAACCTGTGTTACCAAAAATGGCTGAAGAAGTTGAGACATTTTTAAACGCTGAATTATCATGGAACACCATAGACACCGCACTAACCGGTCACGAAATAAATAAATTCAAAGCCTTAATGCAACGCGTTGATATGGATAAAGTCGCTCAGATGGTTGATGATTCAAAAGACAATTTAGTGGCCACTAAACCTGTTGCAACCGGTCCATTGGCTGATGATCCAATCGCAGATGAAATTGAATTTGATGACTTTGCTAAAGTCGATTTGCGTATTGCGAAGATCATTAAAGCTGAACATGTTGAAGGCGCTGAGAAACTATTAAAATTCCAACTGGATATTGGCGGAGAAACACGTCAAATATTCTCTGGAATTAAAGCGGCTTACACACCAGAAGAATTAGAAGGTAAGTTAACGGTTGTGGTTGCGAACCTAAAACCTAGAAAAATGCGCTTTGGTATGTCAGAAGGCATGATCTTAGCAGCGGGGCCTGGTGGAAAAGAGCTTTGGATTTTAGAACCGCATGAAGGTGCACAACCTGGTATGCGTGTAATGTAATAACTAAAATTACGGTATTGCACTAATTTTTTAACAGCAAAAGCAGAGGGCATACCTCTGCTTTTTTGTATCTAAATGCTATCAATGATCAATAACTTACCTTAATGTTGGCCTAAATGGTTTTTTTTATACATAATAGATTGATATCAATAAACAAAAATACCTACATCAACAGGTAAAATTTAATAATAACTATAAAAAGGCGGCGTCAATGGATAAAAGCCAATTCACACCATTACAGTGGTTAGAACACTGGGCAGAAACAACACCAAATAAGGTATTTTTGCATCAACCAGTAAACCGAGTTGTACAAACGCACACTTGGGCTGAAGTACAAGATAAAGTAGAAAATATTGCCGCATCCCTTCATCAGTTGGGCTTTGTCAAAGGTGACAAAATTGCGATATTAGCCAAAAACTGCGCTGAATGGTTGATCACCGATTTAGCCATCATGCGCGCAGGCATGATCAGTGTACCAATTTATCCTTCTGCCAATGCTGATACAATTCAATATGTTTTGGAACATTCAGAATCTAAAGCTGTATTCGTCGGTAAACTTGATAAATGGCAAGATGCCGATGTTGGTGTAAAAGGCACGGTAATTCGTCTGTCTATGGGTTATGAAACCATGCCATGTCAGTACGACTGGAATAAACTGCAAACCTTAGCCAAAGACCACGCTCCACTTGAAAAGTATATCCCTGAATTAGATGACACAATTTCAATCATATATACCTCAGGCAGTACAGGTAACCCGAAAGGGGCCATTATTAGTTATCGTGCATTTAATTGGGCGAACCAAGAAATCGTCAATTTATTAAAAATGACCGATAAAGACAGAATGTTGTCTTATCTGCCACTGGCACACATAACGGAACGCTGTTTTGTTGAAGGTGTTGCTTACCATGCCAATACAACCTTGTATTTCACGGAATCTCTTGAGTTTTTTGTTGAAGATTTACAATACGCAAAACCAACTGCATTTTTCTCGGTGCCGCGTTTATGGAGTTTATTCCAGAAAAATATCATAGATAAAATTGGCAATAACAAACTTAATGTATTGTTGTCTATTCCACTGATTTCAGGCTTGATTAAACGTAAGATTCAAAAGGGGTTAGGGTTACAACATGCTAGATTACTGGCATCAGGATCAGCACCAATCTCCCCTTCTATTTTACATTGGTACAACAAAATAGGGTTAAATATCTGTGAAGCTTGGGGCATGACTGAAAACTGTATCTATGCCATTGGCTGTTTCCCGTTTGAAGAAAAACTAATAGGCACCATTGGACGTGTATTACCAGGTTGTGAAGTGAAAACCACAGCAGAAGACGAACTGTTATTTAAAAGTGGCGGTTTATTTGATGGTTATTATAAAAATGAAGAAGCCACTAAAGAAGCCTTTACCGAGGATGGTTTTTTCAAAACAGGCGATTTAGCAAAAATAGACCCGGACTCAGGGGCAATTACCATTATTGGTCGAGTTAAAGACAATTTTAAAACCGCCAAAGGAAAATTTGTTTCTCCTGTACCAATTGAGAAAGTATTTGCACAAGACCCTCATATTGAACTGTTATGTCTATTAGGTTCAGGTATGGCGGCCCCTGTTGCATTAGTACAACTGTCTGAAGGTGCCGCTGCATTACCAAAAGAACAAGTTGCTGCATCTTTAAAAGAAAACTTGTTAGCGGTTAACAATCAGTTGGAGTCTCATGAAAAAATCGGCGCAGTTGTGGTGGTCTCAGAACCATGGACACCTGAAAATGATGTGTTAACCCCTACTCTAAAAATCAAACGTCATGTGTTGCATAAACAATTTGCTGAACGCGTTGAAGAGTTAAAAGGCCAACAAGTATTGTGGGAAACTGATCTTTAATTTGTACCCCATATAAAATAGCTCGCTCTGTAGCTGCTTTTAAAAATGATAAGCATATACAAAAGCTGAGTTTATTTTCATGTTGGGTTATCTCAAGATAGAGATTTTAAGACTTATAAAAAATCCGATAAATAATATTTATCGGATTTTTTATGTCAAAACTTGATTAAATTGACACTGCTTTTATAGCAGATTCATTTCAGTTTGGTATTTCATTAAGTTGATCTAACTATTATTGCCACTCTAATGAATCCCAATTGCTTTCATCCCAATTCTTGCTGTCTGCTTCACAAGTATTCGTTTCTTCACAAGGCGTTTCTGTTTCTTCACCTTCATCGTCACCATTACTACAAGCTATTAAGGCACAGGACAATAGTAATACAGAGAATAACTTGGTGTTATTTGCTTTACTCATAACAATGCCTTAATTATTGATTTAAATGTGCGTCTAATATTGCTTGCCACGTTGAAGGTGTACCGCAATTGGAGTTGTTAGATACATTGTTAACATTTATTTCCAGACTAGACAGCCCTGCGCAGGAAAACGAATTCGTATTACCAGTAAAAGAATCACCAGATAGTTCCGCTTTACTACTATGAATTTCAACGTTATTTGAGATGGTTGAACTTTCAACTGTTAAAGTCGAGTTATGTTTTATTTGTGAATTGTTACCACTTGAAGTTATCGTTGAATCAACCAACCATACTGTACTCGCCCCATAGCCTGACACAAACGATAACGTTGTTTTTTCCAGTTTAAGGTGAGAGTTATAATTAGCAAAAGCTTCATTCAAGGTACCAGTACCAATATGAGCTTGAGAACCTTGATCAGCTTCTAATCGTTCAACTTCTACATTATTAATATGGGCGCTCGAATTATTGGTGATTTTTATATTTTTGGAATCGCTAAACGTCATATCACCAAACAAACGGATGATACTTTGGCTCATGTAAAAATCACCATCTATCTCCATGTTACCGGCTTGCAAAAAACCGCCTCCCTCTAACGATACGTTGCCTTTTGTGGTAATTTTAGGCGTATGTTCTTGCCATTCCCATGCTTCCCAAATAACCCCTTTACCAATTTTCAATGCACTACCATCTGTAGAGTTTAAAGTGACATCGGTTTGCTGGTTAACTGTTGTTGCCCCGTTTAAATCAAGACCCCAAGGTCCCCCAACATTAAATGTGCTCGGTGCCCCTGTAAATCTTATCGTTGCATTATTTCTAGCAAACACACCTGTATCAAACTCGTTTGCTGTCACTCCATTGATATAAACTTGTGCGCCTTCTTGTGCAACAATAGCTGCGATGTAGGTGTTATCACTAGATCCCACGCCAGTGATCACCGTATTATTTACACTGCCATGACCACCACGGTAAAAACCGATAGCATTAAAAATATCGTTCGTGCCTGCCTTTATATCTAAATTTGAAATGTATAAGCCACCACCTAACCCATTATCTAGCCTAACTTGCAAAGTGTCAGGGTGGGGAATAATTGAAGCACGTTGCTCTGCATCAGCTGCATATAACTGGACAGATTGAGATGCTAATTGAATTCGTCTGTCATTATCTTCATCGTCATCTGGATTACCTTTTATGAATCGTATATCACCGTAACATTCACCAGTTATACTGAAATTGACATTACTGTAGTGTGCATTTGCTTGATATTTTTCTAATAAATCAGAAGGGTTATTAGTACAGTCTACAGCCAATTCTATTTCACCATCTTTTAACTGAGTTAACGGCATTTCACTATTTTCCATTTCTGCAATTTTAGCGTCTAATGCAGTCAATGCCTCTTCACTAGCAGTAGCGAGGGTAACCAAGTGTTGAAAATTAGCATTTACTTCTGCAGCTTTAGCAGGTGTGCCAGCTGTAAATACGTTTGGAACTGGGTCTGCTGCTAGTGCAGAAAGTGATGTTATTGAGATGAAGGGGATGAGGAACTTCTGATTTAAACGCATACAATATCCTTACTATTTTTTATCATTTGCCTTTGAATTAAATTAAGTTAGTTAACATAGATAATTTATGACTATTTAACAAGACGAATAAATTTCAACCATATCTCTCAAATTGATAATGATATTAAAGAGAAATCTTCTGAAAAATAAATTTTTAATAAAACATTTGGGGTTACCCCCACTATTATAAGTAAATAGCTTCCCGCATTTAATTACACTTTCTATTCATAAAAGAAATAACTGCTTATTTATTCACAATAAAATAATCTAACAAGTACAAGTAACAACACTAATATTTGTAAGGTCAATGAATGAACAAATCAAAAGGATTTTCCGTTATTAAAAAGTTTATATGAAGGTAGGATTAACGATGAATAATGTAATGAGATGCCAAGCAGATGTGATTAATAATTATCTAATGAATAATGATGGGCTAGCCGCTTCAGAATTTATGAGCGACATGTCGATGCCATTTGATCAACAAGACCGTGTTTTATCTGCAATTAGTCGACTGAATAAGCCTTCATCACGTAAGATTGGATTAATAATTGAGTTATCCGCAAACCATACAACAAACGAACTATTACAAAAATAGTTCGTTTATTGCTGTTAGAAATTCGAAATAATGATGGATATTAATTAAGAGTTTTTAATGATCTGTTGATGCAGCTGCTGAACTTTATCTCTAAGTTCTCCCGCTTTTTCAAACTCTAAGTTTTTAGCATGTTCCATCATTTGCCCTTCCAGTACTTTAATCTCTTTAGCAATTTCCGTTGGCGACTTAGTTTTGTATTCTGCTAAGCCTTCTTTGATTAATATTTTTTGTGCCGCATTTAATGCTGGGTTATCACCACCCACGTCCATGATGTCTGTGATACTTTTCACAACACCGCGCGGCGTAATTCCATGTTTTACATTATAAGCATGTTGAATTTCCCGGCGTTCATTTGTCACATCGATGGCTTTACGCATTGATTTAGTTATACGATCGCCATATAAAATTGCACGACCATGAATGTTACGAGCCGCACGGCCTATCGTTTGTATTAACGAACGTTCTGAACGTAAAAAGCCTTCTTTGTCAGCATCAAGTATTGCGACTAAAGAGACTTCTGGCATATCCAAACCTTCACGTAGTAAGTTAATACCTACCAACACATCAAATTTACCACCTCTTAAATCACGGATGATTTCAATTCGTTCAACCGTGTCTATATCAGAATGTAAATACCGAACTTTAATCCCATGATCGGCCAAATAATCCGACAGGTCTTCAGCCATTCGTTTGGTCAATGTTGTCACTAATACACGTTCATTTTCAGCGACCCGTAAATGAATTTCAGACATCAAATCATCGACTTGTGTGGCCACTGGCCTAACTTCAATAATAGGATCTAATAACCCCGTTGGTCGAATGACTTGTTGAGCTACATCGTCTCCGCACTTCTCTATTTCATAGTTACCTGGAGTTGCGGACACATAAATGGTCTGCGGTGAAAGCTGTTCAAATTCAGGAAAACGTAACGGTCTATTATCTAATGCCGAAGGCAAACGAAAGCCATATTCCACTAGATTCTCTTTACGAGAGCGGTCACCTTTATACATAGCACCAATTTGTGAAACCGTAACATGTGATTCATCAATGATAAGTAAGCCGTCTGATGGAAAATAATCGATCAACGTTGGTGGTGGTGCGCCAGGATCTCTATCTGATAAATACCTAGAGTAGTTTTCAATGCCCGAGCAATAACCTAGCTCACGCATCATTTCCATATCAAACAGAGTACGTTGGCTTATTCTTTGTTCTTCAATTAGTTTATTGGCTTCTTTCAGTTGTGTTTTGCGTTCTTTTAATTCAACTTTAATTTTATCAATCGCCGCCATAATTTTTTCACGAGGCGTCACATAGTGCGTTTTAGGGAATATCGTTGCTCTGGTAATTTCTCTTTCCAGTGCTCCAGTTAAAGGGTCAAAACTGGTTAACTTCTCTATCTCTTCATCAAATAATTCTACTCTAAAAGCGTATTTGTCTGAGTCTGCAGGAAATATATCAATTACGTCACCACGGACACGATAACAACCACGTTGAAATTCAATATCGTTGCGTGTGTACTGTAACTCAGCTAAACGTAATAAGATTTGTTTATGATCGACAATATCACCAACTCGAAGGTGCAATAACATCTTCATGTAGGACTCTGGATCGCCTAAACCGTAAATAGCGGAAACTGACGCGATAATAATTACATCACGTCGTTCCATTAATGCTTTGGTCGCTGACAAACGCATTTGTTCAATATGTTCATTAATCGAAGCGTCTTTTTCGATAAAAGTATCAGTTGAGGCAACATAAGCTTCTGGCTGATAGTAGTCATAATATGAAACAAAATATTCAACCGCATTATTTGGAAAAAACTCTTTCATTTCACCATATAATTGCGCTGCTAACGTTTTATTATGAGCCATGATCAATGTTGGTCTGTCGACGGAACTAATCACATTAGCCATGGTAAAGGTTTTACCGGTTCCCGTAGCCCCTAATAAGGTTTGATAAGCCAAACCATTATCTAATCCTTCAACTAACTGCTTTATCGCTGTAGGTTGATCACCACTTGGTTCAAATTTACTGTGTAAGTCAAACGCTTTAACTATTTTATCCATGATTAACCTTCTGCCTTAACTACTGCAGCTTGTGGTAATGCTTTTAAAAACCACTTATAGGCGATGATTGCGGTAAATACATTACCGATTAACGCACCAACAAAAAGTCCAACTAAGCCAAAATATACCGATCCTAAATATGCAAAAGGTACGTAAAAAACAAATAAACGGATCACTGACAAAACCAGTGCGCTCATCGGACGATGAAGTGCATTCAATGATGAGTTAGATAAAATGATAATGCCTTGGAAACCATAACTTAACGGTAAAGTCCAAATGAATAACTTAATAACATCCATTACAACAGGATCATCTTTACCAAATGCCATAGCGATATACCCAGCGGCTAATGCGAGTAATAAGTAAACGCCCAGTTGCCACAGCAAGACAAATTTAATCACCGACTTATAAGCCTGCTCTACCCTATCCCATTGCCCAGCTCCAAAGTTTTGGCTTATAAAAGGCGGTAATGTCATGGACAGCGCTAATACCACCATACTGGCAATGGACTCAATTCGAGTACCTACACCAAATCCTGCAACAGCCGCATTTCCATGAACTGCAATAATTGCAGTTAATACCGCCATGGCTATTGGGGTTAACATGTTAGCCCCTGCGGCAGGTAAGCCAATTTTTAAAATACGTTTGCTTACCGCAATAAATTGGGTAATTGGGATCCAACGTATCCATATTAATTTACGTTTAACAGCCAATATATAAATTACGATTACAAACCCAAACGCCCAAGCGATGACACTCGCAATAGCGGCGCCTTGAATGCCCAGCTCTGGGAATGGACCAATACCGAAAATAAGCAAAGGGTCTAAAATCGCATTAATTAAGCCGCTGGTTGCCATAATAATACTGGGTGTTTTTGCATCCCCTGATGCCCTTAACACAGCATTTCCGACCATAGGGGACATTAAAAACACCGCACCTATATACCAAATGTCCATATACTCATGAATTAATGGCAATAAATCTGACTTTGCCCCTAATAAGGTGAATATTTCATTGGTGAATAAGTAAGTGAGGAAAGCTAAAACAGCAACTAATATAAAAGAAAGGATCAAAGCCCCTAATCCATCATCTTTGGCTTGCTCTAATAAATTAGCCCCACGAGCTTTGGCAATCACAGCAGAGGTGCCTATGCCTAATCCAATAGACAAACTTATGATGGTGAAGGTGACGGGAAATGTAAAACTAATTGCAGCAAGAGGATCAGTACCAAGTAGCCCAATAAAATAAGTGTCTATTAAGTTAAATGACATTAACATTAACATGCCAAATAGCACTTGTTTGGTCATTTTTTTTAACACTGGGCCTATTGGTGCTGTTAGTAAATTTTCAGAAGACGACATAAAATTGAAATAGACCTGAGAAACAAAAGCCTATTCTAATGAAACTCTTCTATTTGTTCACCTTTAGTTTCTATTTAATTTAACTTTTATTGCACAACCCGCATAATTCCTACATTAATCAATATTTAAGCGCTTATATAACGAAAAGTAATCAATTTACACTGTTGTTGTACACAGCTGATTTTTTTTAAGTTATGTTTATGATTATTTTTCGTACCAAAGTGCATAATCGAGCAATATAAACAACCTAACCTTTTGATAAATAATGATTTATAAAATAATCGAAGATTTTCACATTTACCGTATTGACACGCGATTCTACTGGCCTGTAGCAATATATAACAAACTCACACACAGAGTTATCCACAGATTCGGTGGATAAAATGCCACAGACCTTTAACCTCGTGAATTACAAAAAACTGCCCCAAAATGGACAATTTGTTACAACTAAATTTATCTCAAAACTGCAATATATTTTTGTAGTTTATTTAATATTGTTTAGGAACTGTACAAATAGACCAAAATGTCAAATTTAAGGCATAAAATAGGTTGACAGTGGCCTACTCGATAATTAAGATTGCGCCCCGTTGTCAGACGACGATATGTTCCCCCTTAGCTCAGTTGGTTAGAGCGACGGACTGTTAATCCGCAGGTCCCCCGTTCGAGTCGGGGAGGGGGAGCCAATTTAACGTTTGACAATAGTGTTCCCCCTTAGCTCAGTTGGTTAGAGCGACGGACTGTTAATCCGCAGGTCCCCCGTTCGAGTCGGGGAGGGGGAGCCAATTTCTACTTTATTCTCGATACAATTCCCCCTTAGCTCAGTTGGTTAGAGCGACGGACTGTTAATCCGCAGGTCCCCCGTTCGAGTCGGGGAGGGGGAGCCATCGAAACTCCAAGTTCTAAACATCAATTTATATACTCTAAAAGTAAATAACTGCATCACCTACCCTATTTTATATATTTCTATTAGTTAGAGCGACGGACTGTACTCTTTAACTTGCACA
>NZ_JAHKPJ010000016.1 GCF_018860345.1 Psychrosphaera sp. F3M07
GCCAATAAGGAATTGGAAATTGGCCTTGAATCGTTTTATGATTGAATTCGAAGACCGATTAAAAGATGTTATTTAAAACCTGGCAGTTACACAGAATCTGTTACAGGGTCAACTAAAGATTCCAACTTTCCAACACCTTTTACTTTCCAGCCTTCTAGTATCTTTTACCCCCTTCTCGAAACTCGCGGCTCGTAGCTCGTAGCTCGACAACTAAATATTCCAGCCTTATAGCATCTTTTCCTTTCTCAAATCTCGCAGCTGATGCGAACTCGCTTCTCGAAACTGTTCCCCGTTTCTGCTATCATCGCCACTTCGTTGTGGAGAACTGACTCCAGCGAAATTCGAATATAATCTATTTTCAAACGGACCAAATTGGGAAATATATGAAACCATCAAAAATCACAAAAGCGGTTATACCCGTTGCTGGACTTGGCACAAGAATGTTGCCAGCATCAAAAGCCATACCTAAAGAAATGTTACCTATCGCTGACAAACCTATCATTCAATATGTTGTGAATGAAATAATCTCAGCTGGAATAAAAGAAATAATCTTAGTGACACATTCTTCTAAAAACAGCATTGAAAATCATTTTGATAAAAGCTTTGAACTTGAATCCATATTAGAAAAACGGGTTAAGCGTCAAATCTTAGAAGAAGTTCAAGCAATTTGCCCTAAAGATGTAACGATAATGCATGTACGACAAGGTACTGCTAAAGGTTTAGGTCATGCTATATCATGTGCGAGACCTGTTGTTGGTAACCATCCTTTTGCTGTTGTTTTACCAGATGTCATGATTAATGACTATGACTCAAATTTGGCAAGCGATAATTTAGCAGAGATGGTGCAGTTATTTAATGAAACTAAAGCTAGCCAAGTTATGGTTGATGCCGTACCAGAACAAGACGTTTCAAAATATGGTGTGGTAGACATTAATGGTGAAGCGTTAGCTGCCGGAGAATCTAAAGCCATGAAAGGTATGGTAGAAAAGCCAGAATTAATCGATGCCCCTTCAAATTTAGCCGTTGTAGGGCGATATGTTTTATCTTCTGAAATCTGGGATATTTTAGAAAAAACACCTGTAGGCGCAGGTGATGAAATTCAATTAACCGATGCCATCGCAACCCTAATGAGCTGGGAACAAGTTAACGCTTATCACATGAAAGGTAGTTATCATGATTGCGGTGATAAACTAGGATACATGCAAGCATTTGTTGAATATTCAAAACGCCACCCTGTATTAGGTGAAGCATTTAAAGAGTATTTAAGTAAAAAGTAAAGCTTCGAGCCGCGAGCTACGAGTGACGAGTTGAACTCGCAGCTCGTAGCTAAAGATTTAAGGCTTGAAGGAGTAAAACTTATAATCGGTTTCTTTCCAGTTTTCTTACCACTTATAGCTTACGGCTGCCTTTACCTTCCAGCATCTTTTACCTTAAAGCCTTATCGCAACTTTTACTTTCCAGCCTTATAGCCTTACAGCATCTTTTCCTTTCTCGTGTCTCGCAACTCGTAGCTCGCTACTGCTCTTAAGCATCCCCACCAAATAAATCTCTGGTATAAACTTTTTCAGCAACATCCGTTAATTCATCAACCATACGATTAGCCACAATTACGTCTGATAATTTTTTAAACTCTTCAAGGTTTTTAATCACTTTTGAATTAAAGAAGTCATCTTCTTCGATTACCGGCTCATAAACCACAACTTCAATGCCTTTGGCTTTAATTCGTTTCATAATCCCTTGAATAGCAGACGCTCTAAAATTATCAGAACCAGCCTTCATGATTAATCTATGTATACCTACTACTTTTGGAGATCTAGCAATAATAGCGTCTGACACAAAGTCTTTTCTTGTTGTATTCGAGTCTACGATTGCTTTAATTAAAGTTTGAGGCACATCTTGGTAATTTGCTAACAATTGCTTTGTGTCTTTAGGTAAACAATACCCGCCATAACCAAAAGACGGATTGTTATAATGAGAACCAATTCTAGGATCTAAACTAACGCCTTCAATGATTTGTTTGGAGTCCAAGCCATGAGTTTCCGCATAGCTATCTAGTTCATTAAAATACGAAACTCTCATTGCGAGATAAGTATTAGAGAATAACTTCACGGCTTCAGCTTCGGTAGAATCCGTGAATAAAACATCAATTTCTTGTTTTATTGCTCCTTGTTTTAACAAGTTAGCAAATTGTCCGGCTCGTTTAGAACGCTCACCTACAATGATGCGCGATGGGTATAAATTGTCATACAAGGCATTACCTTCACGTAAAAACTCAGGACTGAATATAAGGTTATCAGTGCCCATATCCTTACTAATTCGAGCTGTATATCCCACAGGAACCGTAGACTTTATGATCATAACGGCATTAGGGTTAATTAACATCACATCTTTAATCACAGATTCAACCGAAGAGGTATTAAAGTAATTAGTTTGAGGATCATAATCGGTTGGTGTCGAGATAATGACAAAGTCAGCGTTTTTATAAGCAAACTCTTTATCCGTCGTCGCTGTAAAATTAAGCTCTTTAGTCGTTAAAAATAACTCTATTTGCTCATCAACAATGGGAGATTGACCTTTATTCAATAAATTTACTTTATCTTCTATAATATCAACAGCTACTACTTCATTGTGCTGAGCCAACAACATTGCATTTGAAAGGCCAACATATCCAGTTCCTGCTACTGCAATTTTCATATTACGTCCATTAATCTTAATAAAAACTTTTATACCAATTTACAAAATTTTCAATACCATCACTTAATGATGTTTGCGGTTTAAAATCTATTAACTCTTCTAGTTCAGAGGTTTCAGCCCATGTTTGGTAGACGTCACCGTCTTGCATAGGCATCATGTTTTTAATAGCCTTAATTCCGATTTTATCTTCAATTGTTTCAACAAATTCTAGTAGATTTACAGGTGAGCCGTTACCTATGTTTAATACCCGACAAGGGACTTGTTCTTCACTTTTTTCTGGTGGCTTAACTGATACTCTTACAACACCTTCGACAATATCATCTATATAAGTAAAATCTCGGCTTAAATCTCCATTGTTATAAATATCAATAACGTCAGCTTCAATAATTTTTTTAGTAAATTTATATGGCGCCATATCGGGGCGGCCCCAAGGTCCATATACAGTAAAAAATCTAAGTCCTGTAGTTGCAATACCATATAATTTTGAATATGAGTGAGCCATTAATTCATTTGACTTTTTAGTAGCCCCATACAAAGAAACTTGCGAATCTGTTTTATCACTTGTAGAAAAAGGCACCTCTTTATTCAGTCCATAAACCGAACTTGAAGACGCATAAACTAAATGCTGAACTGGATAAACTCTACAGGCTTCTAATATACTCATGTAACCTATGATATTAGCTTGGATATATGCATTAGGATTTTCAATAGAATAACGAACACCAGCCTGAGCAGCTAAATGGATAACAATATCAAATTGGTTTTGCTCGAATAAACATAAAATTTCTTGGCTGGCTGTTAAGTCCATTTTTATAAATGAAAAAGACGATAATGAATCTAGTTCATTTAAACGAGACTCTTTTAAAGAAACGTCATAGTAATCGTTTAAGTTATCAATCCCTATGACCTGATGCCCTTGCTCACAAAGTTTTTTACTAACGTGAAAACCGATAAAACCTGCTGCTCCGGTAACTAAATATTTCATTTTAATTTTCCCTAAATTCCAAAAAGGTAATATACATTGAACCGATCATTAGATAAATGTTAAATAAACTCTTTATTAAACTAAAACTTTAGAAGTTTTAGCTGAACTCGAAAATAAAGTTAAATCATATCACTAGCTTTTGTACCCTTGAGGGTTACTAGACTGCCAATTCCAGGTGTCTCTCATCATATCCTCAAGAGATTTATCCGCTGTCCAATTTAATTTTGTTTTTGCTTTTTCCGCGTCCGCCCAAAAAGCAGGTAAATCGCCTTCACGCTGAGGCGCATATTCATAAGGGATATTAACACCTGTGACTTGGGAAAATTTGTTAACAATTTCTAACACTGACAATGGATTACCAGTGCCTAAATTAAATGCTTCACATATACCAGAAAACTGCTTATCTAGCCACTCTAATGCTTTAACATGACCATGCGCTAAATCTACTACATGCAAATAATCACGTTCACAGGTACCGTCGTTAGTTGGGTAATCATTACCAAATATAGATAATTTATCTCTTTTACCCACTGCGACCTGTGCCACAAATGGCATCAGGTTGTTAGGTATACCGTTTGGATCTTCCCCAATCATACCGCTTTCATGAGCTCCGATTGGATTAAAATATCTCAAACATCCTATTTTAAACGAAGGATCACTTTTCACTAGATCAGAGAGTATCTGTTCAATCATGAGTTTAGACTTGCCGTAAGCACTAGACGGTACACCAGTTTTAAGAGTCTCTACATAAGGAACGGGAGCATCTTCTCCATAAACTGTGGCTGATGAACTAAATACAAAATTTGTAATTTTAGCTTTTTGCAACTCTTGTAATAAAGTCACAGTGCCGTGTACATTATTTTGGTAATACGTCAGAGGAATTTGAGTAGATTCACCAACCGCTTTTAATGCTGCAAAGTGAATAGTTGCTGTAATATCTGGATGTTGTGCTAAAACAGTACTGACTTTATCGCCATCACAAATATCAACTTGAAAGAAAGTAACCTTTTTATTAGTTAACTCTTCAACACGGTTTAAAGACTCTATTGACGAATTACATAAGTTATCGATAACAACAACTTCATAACCAAAGTTTAACAATTCTAATACGGTATGGGAGCCTATATACCCAGCACCACCAGTTACTAATACTTTCATATTTATCCATAATATTTTAAGACAATGAAGTATATAAACTTTATTAACTAGGCACAAACATAGAGTGATTCAGGTATTTCCAACTGTAGCTATTTTAACCGTAAAAACGGCTAACTAAAGAAAGCAGACTTTTAAGTTCAGTTTGTGGCAAGTTATTAATCCCTGCAGCTGCAGCTCGTCCGCCACCAGTTTCAAACTGGCTACAAACATCACCAGCCCCTTGTTTATTGTTAATTGGAGCTCGTAGACTTACTCGGTAACTTGAGTCCGTATTTTGCGTCAATATTAAAATAGCTTTATCTGGGTTTTGATTGGCTAGTTGGTTGCCAAATACACCACTAATACGTCTTGCCCACGCAGCATCTTCAAGCTCAAGCGCCAATAAAGTATCGTCGTCATTAACGACAACCGCCGATTGCGCTTTTTTTAAGTCTGATTGGTAGGCATTTTTAAGTAAGTGGAATGGCGAATGTTGATCGCTAATACAGTCAAAAGGAGATGGATACTGGACTAAGTTATTGTATAAATTTGCAGGCTCAAAGTGAAGGTCATCCAATGATTCACCATAACCATTATAATTAATCAAAACACCTAGCTCTTTAAGTTGTTCCGCTTCAGTCTCTGATAAACCTGCAGTTTTAGCCAAGCTATCTGCAACCGATATTAAATTATCCCCATAGGCAGCGGCAATTGCCCAATGATGTTTTTCACCATTTAACAATTTATCTACAATGAGGGCAGTACAAGTATTTGCATCTAAATCGATATTAGCGTTTAAATTCACTTGCTGCGGAATATTACCAGAGCGATGATGGTCCGCATAAAAAACATCAGCACCATCAGTTAATTGAGCTTGTAATGCTGCTTTATTTTTTTCCATTGACACATCAAGTACTGTGATTGTTTTACCGCTACTATTACTACTGCCATCAATAGGCACTTGTTTTAACAATTCGATATCACGTTTCACACCTGTGATTAAAATAGAGTCTCTAGGCTGGACTTGACGCAACTGTACCAGGGATAAGATCCCATCCGCGTCACCATTAAATACATCGTAATAAGTCATTTTTTAGCTCCGAGTAGCGAGTAGCGAGCTGCGAGTTGAGCTTTTAACTCGACACTCGTTACTTTACATCATAATAAGTCATTTATTTAGCTCCGAGTTATGAGTTTCGAGTTCCGAAAGTTGAGGATTAAAATTTCTTGTCCTCGCGGCTCGTTACTCGCCACTCGACAGCTCTATGATCCCTTTCCCTTGCAAATACTCAACAACCTGTTCAACACTTTGTTCTATTGTTTGCTCTGCTGTTTGTAAATGAATTTCTGCATTTACTGGCGCTTCATAGGTAGAATCAATACCTGTAAAATTTTTGATCTCGCCTGAGCGTGCTTTTTTATATAACCCTTTAGGATCACGTTGTTCACATACTTCGATTGGTGTGTCGACAAAAACTTCAATGAACTGACCTTCATTTAATAAATCTCGTGCCATGTCTCGGTCTGATTGAAATGGAGAAATAAAGGCAGTAGATATTAACAAACCCGATTCAACAAATAACTTAGAGACTTCACCAATACGTCGGATATTCTCAACTCTGTCCTTGTCCGAAAACGTTAAATCACCATTCAAACCATGACGAACATTATCGCCATCTAGCAAATAAGTATGGACACCTAACGCAAATAATTTTTTATCAACCGCATTAGCAATCGTCGACTTTCCTGAACCACTTAACCCCGTATACCAAAGTACACAAGCTTTATGACCTTTATGTTCTTCTCTTTGCTCGGCAGTAACCGCTTGGTTATGCCAAACCACATTTTCAGTTTTTTGTTGACTCATATATATTCCAGTTGTAAGGCTTTAAGGCTTTAAAAGATTAGTTTGAATTCTTTTCATTAAACCTTCAATCATTGCAGCAATTAATCTAGTTAAATCCAACCACTTTTCCCCGGTAACTTTGTCAATGTAGTTAATATCAATTCCAATATATATTTGTGTTCTCAATTCGGCACAAGATGCTTTGGCTATTGACAAAAACCTGAATTTTTCTTTTTCGGATTCTCTTGTCATACCTTCAGCTATATTGCTCGGCACTGACAAACCAGATCTAGTGATTTGATCTTTAAAGCCATAATCACGCAAGTTTTTTAAGTCTTTATATAATTCACAAGATAGTGCTTTTGAATGTTTCCAAACTTCTAAGTTTTCAAAATTCATGTCATTTAATTCCCTATAAAGGGAATTATTATAGTGTGTTATTTATAAATTATTACGTAACAGATTAATATTTAAGTCTTCAAGATCTCAAGGCTTTTAACTATTCATCGTTACCGGATAAAACATATAAATTGCCAATAACACTGAAGTTGAAAACGTGATTGAAACCGGTATTCCTGCTTTGACAAAGTCCATTAATTTATAGTGCCCGGCGTTAAATACCATTAAGTTTGTTTGGTACCCATACGGGCTAATAAAGCTAGAACTAGCAGCAAACGCGACGGCTAAGATAAATGGAGTGGGTTCAATGCCGTAAAATAACGGTATGCTATAAGCTAACGGAAACATTAACGCAGCAGCTGCATTGTTAGTGACCAACTCAGTTAGCATTAAAGTGACAAAATACAAACCGACCAAAAAGATAAAGGCGTTGTCTAAGGTTAGCTCTAAGCTAATAAGAGATATGACATAAGACAATACACCGGTATTCCCGAGACCATGTGATAAGGCGATAGCAGAACCAACAATTAACCAAATATTGTAAGGTAAACGTTGTTTTATATCTTGAAAACTCAAACAACCTGTAAACATTAACAAACCGAATAATACGACTAACGCTTTAAATAAACTAACTACCCCCACCGCCGCAAGTAAAATGGCAGCCAAAAAACCGCCTACGGCAAAGCTTTGTTTTTTACCGGTTAGTTTATGGTTTGGTTCCACACCACTTAAGGTTATAAAATTCTTTTTCACATTTTGCCGTTTGGAAAAGTCATGTCCTGTAACGAGAACTAAATAGTCACCTGCGCGTATTTTTATTTCCCCTAACTTGCCACTTAATGCTTCACCATCGCGCTTAAATGCGATAACCGCAGCATTAAATTTAGATCGAAAGTCTGCTTTTTTTAAGGTTTTATTAATTAAATCACTGTCTGGTCGTACGACTACTTCTGTCATGTTATCGACAGAAACTGAATTAGAATCCACAACAATTTCAATGCCATCAAACTGCTTTATTTGAGTTACTTGGCGCACATCACCACTGAACACTAACCTATCATTGGCTTTTAATTGTTCATTAGGTGAGATTGGTGAAATGACTCTATTCTGACGGCTAATTTCTACTAAGAACAAAGAATCTAAATGTCTTAAACCTGCGTCAGTTATCGATTTGCCAATCAAATTAGAATGTTCTTGTACCTTGGCATTTAGCAAATAACACTGAAAATCTTGTTTGTCTGCTTTGATGGTGGGTAGTTTGGTGGACACAAAATAAATAGCCACACTGGTAAAAACAAGCGCAAATAAGCCAACCAAAGTAAAACTGAAAAATTGAAAACCTTCATGCCC
This sequence comes from Psychrosphaera sp. F3M07, assembly GCF_018860345.1. Lineage (GTDB taxonomy): Bacteria > Pseudomonadota > Gammaproteobacteria > Enterobacterales > Alteromonadaceae > Psychrosphaera > Psychrosphaera aquimarina. The sequence continues at coordinate 8,412 of NZ_JAHKPJ010000016.1, forward strand.
GGCTTCCGTTAACATACTGTTTACTATTAGATTTGTTGAAGTACCCACTAAGGTTAGTGTACCACCTAAAATGGCAGCATAAGACAAAGGCAATAGTAACTTACTGGCTGGAATAGTAGCGTTGTTACGTACTGGTGAGATCATGGTTGAAACCACCGCCGTATTATTTAAAAAGGCTGAGCCGATGGCCGTCGATAAAAACAACTTTAACCAAGTAACAAAATAAGAACGGCCTTCAATTTTACCTGTGATCCAACGGATTAAAGACGTTTTTTCTATCGCCACAGAGCAAGTCATTAATAATACTAAAATTAATAAACCTTGATTAGAAAAGCTGTCAATAACTTGTTGATCCGAAATATTATTTGTTAAATAAGTAAGAACAAACGCAACACCGAACACAAGCCCAGACTTCTGCTGGAACTTAATTAAAGTGAAAATGGTACCCACAAAAATGAGTACCATAATGATCATGTCAAGATTCAAGATTTATCCTAGTTTCGAGTTTCGAGTTTCGAGTTTCGAGTTTCGAGTTTCGAGTTTCGAGTTTCGAGTTTCGAGTTTCGAGTTTCGAGTTTCGAGTTTCGAGTTTCGAGTTTCGTAAAATTTTAATAACATATTCAAACAGCGACAACCGCTTTCTTAATGCCTGTACCGAAACAGCTTTTACCTTTCTTTACTCGAGTCTCGCCACTCGCTGCTCGTTACTCTCTTACTTAAACAACTCACTAATATCTTTCGCTTCCCAATGTGGGAAATGTTTACGAACTAAAGCATTAAACTCTATTTCGAACTCAGATATATTTCCGCCTGATACTCTAGCAGGAACCGCGCCTTTTTTAACAATCATACCCGCACCAACCGTTACGTTTGTTAAGCGGTCAATCACGATAAAAGAACCAGTGCCTTTTACTTTTTTGTAATTATCAAACGCAATTTGATGATTCAAACTAAGCTGACAACGAGCGATTTCATTAAGTTTTAAATGAACAGCTTCTCCATGTGCCATGGTATTCACATCTAAGGTATAATCAATATTTGAAAACGCACCAGGGGTTGTTTTACTGGCAAACTTAAAGTCATATTGCTTATTTGGTGTCATGGCTTGTTCTGCCATCCAAATAAGGTTCACTTCCAAGTCACTTGCTACTTCAGCTTGATTATTTGAGTGAACTAACACATCGCCACGGCTAATATCTATTTCATCTTCTAACGTAATCGTTACTGACATAGCAGCATGGGCTTCCTGAAGATTGCCGTCAAACGTCACTATCTCTTTCACTTTAGAAGATTGGCCCGAAGGTAAAACCGTTAATTCATCACCAACGCGAACAATCCCCGCAGCAATCGTTCCGGCAAAACCTCTAAAGTCTAAATTAGGTCTGTTTACATATTGAACCGGAAGTCTGAAATCTTGATAGTTATACGAGTCCGCAATTGGTGTATTTTCTAACATTTCAATTAACGTTTCACCGTGATACCAAGGCGATTTCTCACTTCGTGTTACCACGTTATCGCCTTTTAACGCTGAAATAGGCACAAATTGAATATTCTTCAGCTCTAAACTTTCAGCTAATTTCATATACTGTTGTTTGATATCTTCAAAAACTTCTTCAGAGAAATCCATTAAATCCATTTTATTAATGGCAACGATAACATTACTTAAGCCTAACAGCGATGCTATAAAGCTATGACGACGTGTTTGAGTTTGCACCCCGTAACGTGCATCAATCAAGATAATAGCTAAGTCAGCAGTCGAAGCACCAGTTGCCATATTACGGGTATATTGTTCATGTCCTGGCGTGTCCGCAATAATAAATTTACGTTTATCAGTAGCAAAATAACGATACGCTACATCAATCGTAATGCCCTGCTCTCGCTCAGATTGCAAACCATCGACCAACAAAGCCAAATCAATTTCTTCGTCTGTGGTATTAAAACGTTTAGAGTCATTTTTTATAGCAGCCAACTGATCTTCAAAGATCATTTTAGAGTCGTGCAACAAACGCCCTATTAACGTACTTTTCCCATCATCAACAGACCCACAAGTAATAAAACGTAACAACTCTTTATTCTCATGCTGTTTTAAATATTCTTCAATATCTGCTTTTAATAATTCGTTTTCAATCATAATAATAAACCAAGTTATGAGCTTGAAGCTTGAAGCTTGAAGCTTGAATTTTATTAATAACTAGCCTTCAAGGAGCTTTTTTCTAAGACCTTCAATCATTGCGGCTATTTCTCTAGTTTCGTTTAGCCAATTTTGTCCAACATTCTTTTCTATATAATAAATATCAATTCCAATATATATTTGAGTTCTCAATTCCGCGCATGAACCTTTCGCTATTGTCAGAAAATGAGATTTATCTTTCGGTGTTTTTCTACTCATGCCCTCTGCAATATTACTAGGAATAGAAAGACCGGATCTGGTAATTTGATCCTTAAACCCCCAATCTTTTAACTCACTTAACTCTTTATATATTTCAGCTGAAAGACGAGCTGAACGCTTCCATACATCCAATTTTTCAAAATCCATTTCAAATCCCCTTGTTTGTTTGCTTAACTTCCGCTTACGGTCGAATACCGATCTTTATACTTACGCGCAAAGCGCGATCTATTTCTAAAAGCACAAACATTTAGCTAAGCTTATATTTGTATATCGCAGATAAACTTGGCTAACGTTTGATTTTTCTTTTAAGTCTTTACTTCCAGCTTACGGACGAAGACCGATCTTTACACTTACGCGCAAAGCGCGATCTATTTTTAAAACCTTCGGTTTTAAAAATACCCCTCCATCTTCTTCTTCTCCATACTCCCAGCAGAATCATGATCGATAACTCGTCCTTGTCGTTCAGAGGTTTTGGTAAGCAGCATTTCTTGAATAATTTCGGGTAACGTAGCAGCGGTAGATTCAACAGCACCGGTTAATGGGTAACAACCTAAAGTACGGAAACGAACTGATTTCATTTCCACTTTTTCATCTTCAGCAATTGGCATACGATCATCATCAACCATTATTAAAGTACCATCGCGTTCAACAACGGGCCGTTTTTCCGCTAAATACAAAGGTACAATGTCGATGTTTTCTAAATAGATATATTGCCAAATATCTAACTCAGTCCAGTTAGATAATGGGAAAACACGAATACTTTCGCCTTTTTCAACTTTACTGTTGTAGGTATCCCACAATTCAGGACGTTGTTTTTTAGGATCCCAAGCATGGTTTTTATCACGGAAAGAATATACACGTTCTTTAGCACGAGACTTCTCTTCGTCACGACGAGCCCCACCAAATGCAGCATCGTAACCACCAGCGTTTAACGCTTGTTTCAAACCTTGAGTTTTCATGATGTCGGTATGTTTCGCACTACCGTGAGTAAAAGGGCCAATTCCAGCATTTATCCCTTCTTGGTTTTTATGCACGATAAGTTCAAAACCATACTTTTCAGCTGTCTTGTCACGAAACTCAATCATTTCCTTGAACTTCCATGTAGTGTCTACATGTAATAAAGGAAAAGGAATTTTTGCAGGGTAAAAAGCTTTACGAGCTAAATGAAGCATAACAGCGGAATCTTTACCAACTGAATACAACATAACAGGATTGTCAAACTCAGCTGCCACTTCACGTATTATGTGGATTGACTCAGCTTCAAGTTTTTTTAAATGAGTAAGATTTTTGTGCGACACAAGCATTCCTAACAAAATGATTTGATTCATTATGACTAAGTTAGCAATGTTGTTAAAGAGAAATAATAGTAATTATGTTATAAAAAAATACTAATTAAGTGCAAATAGGAATATGTAACATAAAAATGACTTATATATTCACTAAAATTAACATGAAAAGCTAATAGTCAAATACATAAATTAATATCAAATAATTCTAGATTAGCGCTAGAAAAGGTGTTTAAAGATTTTATACTAAATTAATTGTTAGAAAGATCTGAAGTAGTTTTGGAAATCAATTGCAGTATACTATTATAGATTAAAAACAATATTAAAAATCCCCAAAACATTATTGGTTCAGCTATTTGATAATACTCACCTATTAATCCAATGCCTGAAAATAAAGTCGCCAGTGCACATATTAAAATTAGGGTGCTATGGGTATTAAAGCCCTTATTTTGAAAAATATGGTGTAAATGTTCTCTATCAGGCATGAAAGGAGATCTTTTTTTCTGAATACGCCTTATCATAATTGATGTCATGTCCATTAATGGTATTGAAATTAACCATAAACAAGTCACTGGACGAATTGTACTCACTTGATTATCTTGGCTAGCTCCCAATAGTAACCAAATTACAGTAAAACCTATCATCATGCTTCCAGCATCACCCATAAATACTTTACGTTCACGTCCTATAACACCAAGGTTCATTAAAATAAATGGAATAATTGACACAATGAATAATAAGCTTATGTATAACTTATCCGTCTGGTTTGTCCAATACATCAATATTGAAATCGAACTAAAAGTAACTATTGACAACCCACCAAGCAGACCATCAATGCCATCCACCATATTAAATGCATTAATTGCACCGATTACTGCAATTACAGTTACAGGTACAGCTAATAAAGTTAGGCTAGCTTGGCCAAAGCCGAACATATTACCTAAGTTAGCCAGCATTATCCCTGTATATTCAATCATTAGAATTGAAATAATAGCTTGAACAATAATTCTGATTTTAAAGCTAATGTCAAAGCGATCGTCAATAGTCCCTAGTAAAGTCAGACATATTATTGAACATATATACCAATTATTATTATCAAATAGAATTGGATTTAGGTATAAATAATGAACAACCGTAAAACAAATTGATACTCCTCCTATTAATGGAATAGACCCTGAATGATGCTTCCGAATATTTGGTTTGTCGACAAGTCCAATAACTTTTGCAATTTTTCTAAAAATATAGAGAGAGGCAGCAGCTACAAAGAATACAAAACTAAAAGTTAACAATGAAAAACTCATTTAACGCCTATAGAGTTATTTAAAACTTACAACAAATATAAAGTATATCAATTAATCATTTCAATAAAGCAAGATAACATTTTATTTGCTAAGTATTTACGGTCATATATTTTAGCAGCTTCTGCACTATTATTAGAGAGTTCTATTAATTTATTTCTATTCATATATAAATTTCGAATCGAACACTCGAGTAGTTCAGGCGATTCAGGGGCTATAATAACACCAGATTTAGTACCTGAAACAATATCTGTTGCTTCACCTTTAGGCGCTGTTATGATCATTGGTAACCCCATACCCATAGATTCAAAAATTTTAGACGGAATAACCGTTTTAAATAGTTCAGTATCCTTTAAGCTAATTAATGAAATGTCACATAAACTCCATAACTTTGGCATCAGCTCCTTCGGCTGTCTTGGTATTAACACTACATTGGATAATTTTTTCTCAGCTACAAGTTTTTCTACTTCAGGCTTCGCAGCCCCACCACCAGCAAAAAGGATAACTATATCTTTATAACCTACCAAAAGCTCAGCAGTTTCTACAATTTTATCTAACGCATGCGCCATACCATGCGTGCCAACGTAACCAACAACAAATTTATCTTTTAAATTATATTCATCAACAAACTTAGGCGCTTTAACCTTGCTTGGTGAATATACTGTTAAATCAACACCATTAAGTACAACATCAATTTTACTCCCATCTATCCCTCGTTCTATTAACTCAGTTTTAAAACTATGAGTCACAGAAATAATTTTAATTGCCCGGCGATATAAAAACATTTCAATTTTTTCTAAAATTCTAATAGGTAGTGTGCGCCCCATAGCACCGACCGCAGTAATAGATGCCGGCCATATATCTCGAAGTTCAAATATAAAAGGTTTAAAACGGACTGCAGCTAAGGCCCATGCACTAACTGCAGTAAAAAACTGCGGCGACGTACCAATGATAACATCTGGTTTTTTCACAAATAAACCGGCACAAAAACTAGTTACCATAAAAGACATAAAATCTAAAATACGTTTTGCAAAGCCCTCATTCGCCGTAATATAAGTTTTCACACGGCGAACTTCTATGCCCTCTAAATACTCTTTTTTATACCAACTATTTTTGTATCCCTCAAAAACCTTTCCCTCCGGAAAATTAGGTGATCCGGTAATAATAGTTACTTTATGGCCTTCCTTAACCCATTCTCTAGCATGCTCGTAAGTACGTGTAGCAGGAGCATTACCTTCAGGAGGGAAATTGTCCGTTAAAAATAAGATATGCATTTTTATAACTTTTTCCATGTAATTTTATATGTAACAGATGGCATTAAAAAATTAAGTTTAAGCTTTTTACTTGCTTTGACAACACCAAACTCTGGGTGCCAAGTAGCATCTTCTACTAGCAAACTAGCACCTGCTATTTTAATATTAATCTCATAATTACTTAGCTTAAATAAACAATCATTAACTGAGTACGAAACAACATCTACATCAGGGTGTAAATGCAATATGGCAACCGCTGATTGATATTCACCTTCAAGCTTATCTTTAATTTCAAGATCATTTAAAGATACTTGCCATGAACGATTATGCTGACAAGAAATGCCCTGTTTATTATAACCATTGTGTGATGCTGAAAACTGTACTGTTTGTTGTTCAGTAATATCGCCAACTTTACGCTTAATAATATTAGCGCGGCGAGCAACCCTAAAACCACTCCAAACTTCTGACGAATTGGTATTATTAATAACAACCGTGTTATGAGCCGCAGTACCTCTTTGCCGAATTCGCTCTTCACTCATGCCATATAATGATGTACCTGAATTCACAAATACACGTTGATCGTCAATAGATAATTCAAAAGTTAAAGAATCAGCATGAGCATGACCTGGTATATAACTAGGACCAACTTCAGCCAAATCAGCAATTAACTGTAGGTTATTTCCTTTTACAGAAACATAACCACTGTCTTTTAAGTTATAAACCGCTAACTTATCTTTAGCTTCTGATAATTTATCTACTGAAAAACCTAGCTTATTAGCGTAAGTTCTAAGCACATTATTATCAGGGGCAATGCCAAAAGCAGAATCATTAAAGAAGCTTATTTTATCGTCACCTAAACTCATAATATCAAGCCAATTGAACATTTTTACTATGGTTTTATTAACAACACTAACAATATTGCTAGGTACTCGTTCAGGTAAGCACTTGAATAAATTGGCTAGGTCTAAAAGATCAGTTAGCAATATGGCATGATACATTGGTGTTAACTCAAAACTACCACCATCGTTTAACACTTGCTCATTAAGTTCCTTTTCAAAGTCTTTAATAGCAAGATTCAGCCAAGCATCAGGATTTTTACCTTCTAAAAAACAACCTGCAAAAAAGAGTGCTTTTAAATTAACAAAATAATGATTACCCAACAGGTGCTTTTCTAAATCTTGTGACAAAAAATCAGCTTGTTGGGCTAAACTATTAAGCATATTTTGATCATAATTTAAACCAGACAAAAATGACTTAGTCCAATTAACAATACGTAAAGACAAGGTATAAGGTTCCCATCCATTACCGCCAACTGCAGCAGGATTATCTTCAATCCATTTATTTATCCATTTAATTTGTAAAGAAATTCTTTTATCAGAGTTAAAAGCAGTGAGATCATCAAAATAATGTAAATTATAAAGCCAAAGCTTTTCTTCATTTTCATTGTTCCAGTGAGCTTTATTACAAACTTTACCTATATGGTTTAAAAAACACACATCAGTATCACTAATAAATTTCGGTTCATGAAGATATTGAGTTACCCATTCACCTGATAATTGAGCCGTAACTACGGTAAATGTATTAATTTTAGGATGCTTAAATTTTTTCAAAACTCGATGATAAAGCTGAGTCAATTTAAGATATTTTAATGTGTGAAAATACAATGTAAGTTTTGACATGAATAAATAATATAATGTTTAAATGGAGCAGTAAAAACAAAAGAGACTTTCACCATACTTAAATAAAGCAGCTGAAAGCCTCTAAAACACATTAAGAAAAGTTTACTTTCTTAATGACTCGGCAATATCAACAGAGCAACGAGCAACTTCCATTATCTCTTCAAAAGAAATTGGTGAACTTTGCCCTTTCTCAATAGACTCAATGAAAACTTTAGAACAATTTGCTTGTCCTTTATCTTGCGACATAAGCTTATCTTTTTTAAAGCCTTTCCAGTCAAAACCGGTAAGTTTTCTAAAGTTATCTAATTGTAAAACACCATTATTAGCAAACACTTCAATGCGTTCTTTAGCGAAAGCTTTACCACCATTAGCCAAATAATGAATAGTTCCAAACGAACCGTCTTTAAATGTTAGGGTAATTGACGCTTTATCTTCAGTAATATCAACGCCATCAGCTTTACCCATACAAGTTGCAGAAAACCCAGTAATTTCACTACCAGCTAAAAACCTCATTAGATCAATATAATGACAAGCTTCACCAATAATACGACCACCACCAACACTCGGATCTTGTGTCCAGTGATCAGCAGGTATAGCCCCTGCATTCATAGTCATAATAAATGACTTAGGTTCAGCTATATTTCCTAAGAGTGCTTTCATTTTCACAACGTGTGGAGCAAACCTACGGTTATAACCTACCATTACTCTGCACTTACCGTTTTGTGCATCATAAGCCGTTTGAATGGCATCTAATTCTGCATGAGTAAGCGCTAAAGGTTTTTCAACAAAAACATTTTTACCTTTATTAATTGCTTGTATTACTTGCTCTGCATGTAAATTATGCTGAGTAGCAATAACAACAGTATTAATTGCGTTATTATTTAATAATTGCTCTAAATCAGTGGAAGCATTAGCAAAATTGTTTTTCTTACCATGATGAACAGCGCTTACACCACCACTGGTTAATAAAGTATCAAGCTTTGCGCCCGCATTTTTAAAGGCAGGAATTAAAACTCTAGAAGCATAATTACCGCCACCAACAAACCCACATACAGCATCTTTTTCTGCATAGTTATCTGCATTTCTAATATTAACCACTTTAGTTTCAAGTAATTGTTCTGTATTAGATGAATAATTTAACAAAATACCTAACGAAGATTTATCATCTAAACATTTATAAGCTTCAATAGCGTTTTCAATTTCAAAACGATGGCTGATTAAAGGTTTCATATCAATAGCGCCACTAGACATTAAGTCTAAAACCGCCTCAAAGTTACGCTGTTCAGTCCAGCGAACAAAACCAATAGGATAATCATTACCTTTGTCTTCATATTCAGAATCGTAACGTCCGGGACCATAAGAACAAGAAACCTGAAAAGATATTTCTTTTTCATAAAAGTCAGCACGTGATAACTCTAAGCCAACAACTCCAACCAAAACAATACGACCACGCTTACGACACATGTTGGCGCCATTACTTACAGGTTCATTACTTTTGGTAGATGCCGTAATTATTACTGCATCTACACCATTACCACGTGAAAAAGCATTAGCTTTAGCAATAGGATCTTCACCAATAGACAAATCTACCGTTTCTGCACCAAATTCACGTGCCATCGAACATTTTGTAGAGTCAAAATCAATTCCTAGCACACGGCAACCGTTAGCTTTGAGCAACTGGACTGTTATTAAACCGATCAAACCAAGGCCAGTAACAACTACAGTTTCACCAATAGTAGGGTTAGCTATACGAACACCTTGCATGGCGATTGCCGCAAGTACGGTAAAAGCGGCACTTTCATCATCAACGTTGTCGGGTATTTCCGCACACAAATTTTTAGGTACACGCACAACCTCTGCATGATTACCATTAGAAACAACACGGGTTCCTACTTGAAAACTTGTTCCGCTATTATCTTGCACTATACCAACATTGCAATAACCTAAAGGCAAAGGTTGATCTAACTTAGAACGCACAGCATCAATAGTGGGCATTAAACCATCAGTTTTAACTTTATCTAAAACCATTTTCACTTTATCAGGCTGAGAACGTGCTTTTTCGATAAAATTAGACTTACCAAAATCAATTAACATCCGCTCTGTACCAACAGACACTAAAGATTTTTGAGTGGTAATTAAAAGTTGCCCTACTTTATTTTGGGGACATGGAACATCAACTAACTGGGTTTCGCCGTTAGCTATATTTTGTAGAATTTGTTTCATATTTTATCTATAAATTTATTAGTTTTTGATTTGATTTGAATTTGTTCCATGACCTGAAGCATTAATCTTGAGGAAACTAAAATACAATTAAAATCTCTTTTAATATGATGAAACGGTTGAAGTATAGCCGTTTCATGACCAACATCTTTTGGATAATACTTTCTTTTAATTTTTTTTGTTCCTATTTGAAATTCAGCTTCTCTAAAGTCGTCAATTTTAGCTAACACGCCGTCTTGTTGAAAAAATATCATCTCATTAATACCTTCAAAAGGTTCATTCCGTGCGGTTAACACAATTGAGATTAAGTCACCCCTAGCCGATTTCAATACTAAACATAAATTATCGTCTTTATTTTCATCATCAGACCAGATAATGTCAACTGTCAAATCTATCGTACTTTTAGTCGCATATAATAAGTCGATAGCAAGATCAATCCAATGACCCAAATTACCGCAAACCCTTGTGCCTTCTTTAATATCTCTATACCAATGTTCACTATCAATAACATGCCCAGCAATAGTACATGTCAGTGTAAATGGGGTATCTACAAGATATTTTTTTAGTTCATTTATTGCCTTGGAATGTGGTCTGTTATAGCCAACATATATTCTATTTTCATTAAGAATGTAGGCTTGTTCTATTTTAGCTAACTGCTCCCTATTTACTGAAACTGGTTTTTCTATGTAAACATCTATGCCTTGTTCTAATAAGTTTAATGCATAATCAGTATGGCTATAATGGTTAGAAGCGATGTACGCTAAAGATATACCTTTCAATTTAGGAAGTTGTTCACCTGTTTTTATTATTACTCTATGTTGTACTCCATAACATTTTGCAAAACTATCTAAATTTTTTTGATCAATGTCAAAGCAATATTTAATTCGCCTTCCAAAGTTTTTAGAAATAAAAAATCCAATTGTCGCAAACGTAAATTGTCCACAACCTATAACAGCTATGTCTTTTTTTGAATAAAAATATTTTAAAGGAAACAACAATAGAACAATATTTACATTTATTCGAAGACGACCTAAAGCTTTTACCACAGTTCTTTTAAAACCGTAAATTAAATAAAATCGAAATAGCTTTTTATAATTATGCACTGCGAGTTTTCTCATTCAAATCAAGACTTATAAGAACTTCCAAAACACGAACCATTTGTTTCTTAAGTCCAATAGTTACTCTTACATAACCTTCCATAGTATTAATATGTCCGTAATCTCTAATGAAAATATTATTATCTTCCATCTTTTTAATGACTAAGCTTTTATTAATTCCAAGATCTAATAGAATAAAATTACCGCCTTCTGAATCGTTGGTATTCACCCCAATTGACTCTAATTCTTTAATAAACCATAATTTAGTATAATTAACCTCATTAACATAATCCTCCATGTACTTAATGTCATTTAAAGCAGCAATAGCCGCTACTTGTGCACAACTACTAATGTTTTTAGGATTTCTGATTCTTTTTAAGCCATTAATATTGTTTTCACTCCCTAAGGCATATCCGACTCTAAAAGATGCTAGCCCAAAGGCTTTTGAAAATGTCCTACATATAATTATATTTTCAAACTTTGTTACTAGAGAACTTGCCGTGATTTTAGAGAATTCATAATAAGCTTCGTCAATTACGAATAAAACGTCATTAAATCTACGAACTAATTTTTCTATTACTTCTGTGGAGTAATTTGTACCTGTTGGATTATTAGGGTTGCATAAGTACACAATTTTAGGACAAATAGATTGCATATGGAGCTCAAAATCTAAATAACTAAAACTAAAAGTATTATCTTTATTTAATGGAAAGTAATTAATCGTCGCTCCAATACTTTCAGCCGCAGCTCTAAAATTATCATAAGTAGGTGAAATTAAAGTAATAACATCACCTGGGTTTACAAAAGATCTAATGATATATTCGTGAAGTGCATCCGAACTACCAAAATATTCAAGATTACAAGCAGGTACTTTACTGTATTCAGATAACAAGTTACGAAATACTTTATTGTCAACATCAGGGTACCAATTCATTGTTCCATTATTTGCAAACTTTACGAGTGCATCTTTCACTTTAGGTGATGGTGGAACAGTAGACTCATTCCAATCCAACTTGAGAACATCACCTCGACTATCTAACTCCCAGGCTTTATGAGTTGTAACTTTGTAAGGTGTTAAACATTTAACAAATTTATTTAAAAACACTTATTCTCTCCTAAAATATGTGGATATATTCGACTTAAATGAGCTTCTGTAGTGAACTTTTTGTCGAATAACTTATAACATTCCTTACTCATTACCTCATAGTTATCAGCTGAGTATATGTATTCAATGGCTTGAGTAATTGACTCAGGGTTATTATAATCTACGAACGCACCAGTTACTTTATCATGCACCATGTCTGATATTGCTCTGTAGTTGGTAGTTACTATGGGAAGCCCAAAAGACAACGCTTCTATTATAGATACAGGTTGCCCCTCATTATTATAATTGGTTGGCAAAATGAAAATATGTGAATTTGATAACAAATTTAGTTTTACATCTCCAGATACTACTCCGTGATAAATTACATGTTCATCAATACCTAGCTTTCGAATTGTAGAGAAAAACAACTCTTTAGCTCCATTTAATGTTTTTACATTTATGTCATCTTCATTTGTGTAAAAACTACCGGCAAAGTGACACCGTACTTTTATACCTTTATGCTTAAGTTTTGCTACACTTTCTAAAACATCTAAGTACCCTTTAGACTCCACTAAGTTAGATAAAAACAATAACTCGATTGAATTATTTTCGATAAATACCTTATTTTTTTTCGGTTTAGCACTAAATGGTAAACCATTTTCTACAATATGAATACGAGAATGCAACTTAGGTTCAAAGTCATACATTTTTACTAAATTTTTACCTAAAACTAAAATTCTTTCGGATCGTAGCAACGTTTTTCGAATTAGATACTTAAAGAGAGAGTTTTGACCTTGATAAAAGTGGCCATAATTACCTCCTTTTAAATGTAAAATCATGTCACTTTTGAATAAAAAAGAGATCCAAATAATAAAAAAATCTCTTAGAAATCCTTGTTTAGATTGAGAAATTGTAAGATATACCCTCGTCTTATTCCAAGTTAGCATTCCAAACAGTTTAATCAAAACCTTTACATATTTTAGAGATCTAATTAATACTTTTATGAATCCACGCCTTCCTACTATATCTGAATCTGAAATATCAATTACACTAATATCTTTATTATTGAAATCTTTCTTAATTGAATCAGTTAACATTTTAAATGACAAAGATTGTCCATGGTGTGGGGGAGGTAATGGACCAATTAAAAGAATTTTTTTATTCAAAATTTTCGCGCCTTTGGTTAATTATAAAAAACATCAGAGCTAAGGTAAAAGGTAAGATATGGCGGCCTAAAATCACTAACTCCTTCATTTCAACTAATAAAACAATTACTAAAATAAAGCAAACTTCATACTTTAACGCCTGAGTACTAGTAAGGCATATATAAAAACTACTAATTATCAATGTTATGAAAAGAAGTATGAAAACTAGCCCTCCCATATAAAACATTCTTATGAAGCCGACATCACTTTTTAGGTAATCATTGTGCATCCTTCCAGTTGAGCCTGTCCCCCAAATATAATCAATGTAGTCCATCTGAGGGATAAAAAACATATTAGATAAAACTTTAAACGTATGAAACTTTTTACTTTCATCACCATTTGATGTACTAAAAAATTCACTGATAGTTCTATCAATTGCAGTTTGAGACATATCCCATACGCCCCATAAAGTATCATTATTACCTATTATTAATATTACTAGCCCACATGTTATAGCTAAAAATGAGGCGTTTATCATAAAGTTAACCATCCCTTTAAAGTATAAAAAAGGGCTAGCAAGTAATATTATCAACAAACCAGTTCGTGCAATGAATAAAGTTGACAATATAATAACCAAACCTCCAAACAAAAACCTTGAACTCTTAATCATGCCTATTTTCAAACATAATATCCCAGATAAGAAACCTATAGCGTGAAATAGACTTAATAAAGCACCTCCACCTCCTGAAAAGCCAGCCATTCTATAAGAGCCAACGCTTGTATACATCAAAGGAGACACATCAGAAAAATTATAAATGAAATTCTTAAATTCGGGGTTGATAAATTGAATGATTACCACTAGAGAATGTAATAAAACACTAAGAAATACAAAAAGTAAAAAATATTGTAAAGCTGATTTTCCGTAAAATTTTATAAAAAAAGTAGTCAAGGCTAAAGAGCCTAAAAAATAAATTAATATTTTAAAAGCAAAAACAATTGAATCACCTTGAGCTCCTGAAGCTATGAAACTGACAATTAAAGTTATAGATGTAGCTAGTATCACTATAGAAATAAATAAAGTGTACTTTCTAATAGACTTTAAATAAAATAATGATAATAAAAACGCAGCTAGCAAGCTTAAATCCAAACCATTTTTAAATTTCATTCCAATTAAATAGGTAAAGGTAACGATAAAGGTAAGTAAAAAGGTAGCGCTAGAGCTTTTATTTTGTCTATTAACTATTGACTGCACTCTTAGCCCTTAATTGCCAACTAAATTTACTTTCAATTAATTTAGCACCTTCTGTGGGTACAATATCCCCCAAACCTTTTATAATATTCACGAGGCTAGTTATTGACGATTCATTAAAAAATTTTGCTTCTTTATCTGAAAGAACCTCTTGTAAAACCTCAAGATTTGCGGAAATAATCAATTTGTTAAAAGATAAGTATTCAAACATCTTTAAAGGTGAAGTATAACGCCCGATATCCTCACCATTACTAGTTATTACATTTTTTTTATTAGGTAATATAACTGCGTCGAAAGACTTTATATAACGTTGAACATCGTCCTGTTCTTTATAACCATAAAAAAATAGATTATTTGCAGAAATATAGTGTTTATTTAACTCACCAATTTGCTTCCTCGTACCACCAATAATATGAAAGCCTATATCAGGAAGTAATAATGCAGCTTCACAAATTAAATCGACACCTTTACCTTCTAATAAACTACCTACGTACCCAAGGTTTACTTTCTTATTACCAAGTAATTTTATAATCTGGATTGAATCAATATCGATTACATCTGCACCATCATGTAAAACAGTAACCTTTTTAATATCCACACCTAAGGTTTTACAAACATCTAATTTTAAACATTCTGAAATAGTAATTAATTTAACTGTATTTTTATTGCGAACTATAAACTTGTCCATTAGTAATTGAACTTTACTTTTAGGGATTCCATGCATTTCATAGTACTGTTTTAATCCCATTAAACTTAATATAAATGAAGTATGTCTATTTCTAGAGTAGATGAAATCGTTTGAGTCCTTAAGTGTAAAAATTTTCAATGGAAATATGACAAGACTAATAAACAAAGAATGAATTGGAAGTCTTCCAAGCTTACTTAAATATAAATTAAAAGTCTGAGGTACATTGTAAATTTCAAAAATCTTAGTTTCTTTTTCGCTAGCTGAGTTAGTTTTAGCCAACAACGTTACATCATATTGGTTTAATGAAAATCCATTACACATCTTCATAACATGAAGTGAGTTCGCAGTTTGACTAGGTATAATTGAGTTTGAAACATATATTAATCTATTCATAACATACCATTTTTTTATTTGAAGCATCCAAGCGTAATAGTACAGAAAATATTGAATAAAGTGCTGAAGACAAAGCAATACCAAGTAGTCCTAGCCAGTTACCTAAGAGAACTAATAATACTAAATATATAATACCTAACGTTAAATTTACTTTCAAAACATATGACTCAAGTCCTACTGCTATAGCTAATGGATGTGCATAGAAAAACATCATATTGATACTAATACCCGATACATAAATTAACATTGCAATGAAATCATTATACACTCTTACAGTTAGGAAATAATTAAGCACTGTCTCGCCTGCTAGGGCATTAAAAGTGAAGAATAATAAGGCAATAACTGAAGTAAACTTAGTTATTTGTATTAATAACTCTTTAAGTTTGGAGCTATCACCTTCAGAAAGCAACTTTACTATTTCAGGGTATATTACTATATACATAGGCTCTATAACTTTTGAAAGGAATGCTGATATCAATTTAATTAGTTTATAAACAGCTAATGATTCTAAGCTGACTAACCTAGCGATTAAAATTTCATCTAGGTACCTAATTGATAATACACTCGTAACATTAAAATGATTAATAACTATAAAACGAGTTAAATCAGGATTTAATTTAAATACTTTCAGGTTTTCGAACAAAGAAAGAAAAGAACAATACTTTCTAACAAAAGGAAGGCCAGCTTTAGCGAGATAAATAGCCCCTAAAATATCAGCAAGAGCAAACCCAACTAGAACCCATTCAACTTGCTCAATTACTCTAATAAAGACTAAAAAAGATACGATCAACTTGACAATTCCTGCGATAATTAACTGGTAGTTTATTAAATATAACTTATCAGTTAAACGAGCTACTCCTTGCCATAAGCCATTCATACGGAAAGGTAATATGACAGCGTAAACCAGAAGTAACTTACCTCCTTCTAAAAAATCCTTAAAAGAGAAAAATACAATAAGAAGGACGACTGCACTTAATAAAATGTTCATCAAGTCTGTTATTGCAGCTATTTTTATTACGTCAAGTCTATTGTATTTTTTATTTAAGCCAAACTTAACAACTAATTGCCAACTTTGGGAAAATGAAATCCCCTCAATAAAATATACGATAGCTTGAATTAAAATAAAATAACCAAATGAACTAATAGATAATGACTTTGACAATAGTAATATCGCACTAAAAGTACAAACTGAAGCAATTGAACTTCCAGCAAAAAAGCGTTTACTTAAATGAAAAAACTTTTGGAAATTCATTGTACTCAAATCATGTCCCAATTTCTTTGGTATGCGATTTCAGTCAACTCTTCACAAACTCCTTCAATTACGACAGGGATGTCAGAAAACTCTAATAAAGGTAGGTCGTGTATACTGTCACTTACCGCGATTATTTGTTCGAATTCTAATGAATTTCCCTTAATAAATTCATTAATCATTTTTACTTTTAGTTTTCCAAATACAAGCTCTTCTGTTAATTTCCCTGTTGTTATTCCATTTTTAACTTCTAATTTGCTAGCAATTACATCACCCAGTTGATTATTTTTACAAAACGGTTCTATATAGTCTGCTATTGCAGCTGAAACTATAACTATTCGGTCATCAAAACTTTTATTTAAGTTAATATATTGCAATAAATTTCTGTTGATTACAGGCTGGAGTTGCGTTTTTGAAAACTCTGTAACTATTGAATTTAATTCTAAAACGCTCAGATTTTTTAGTAAGTATATGCGATTATATTTACTAACTTTAAATCCAAGCTTTTCAATCAACCAAAAATATAGATACTTAAAAGTCCTAAATTTTAAATTCCTCAAGCATACAAATTTTATAAATAGCGGTAATGAATCTTCAAAAACTAAAGTCTGACAAAAATCAATGCAAAATAGTTTAGGATACTTCAAGGTCAAGTTCCTTTATATTTATAGCTAATGAAGATAAAGCGCATAATACAGGAAACCTTTGTTGGCCGTTAAACCCATTCCGCTTTCCTTTAATCACACTGTCAATTATGGAATCCAAAAATATATTATCAATCAATCCAACTTCAACTAAATATTTTGAATTATTTATAATAATTTGTCTAAACTCTTTATTCGATCTAAATTTATCATTAAGGTCTGGTTTATAATCGAAACTATTCCTAACTAAAGATTTTCCAAACAAAGTACGAGTTAAAACTGAAATAACTCTTTCTAAGAAAAACTTTAATTCTTTACCTTTTCCTTTATGTGCTGATGATGGTAACTTGAATGTTACTGGATACATCTCCTTCATTAACTCTAAAAATAAAACTCTACCTTCACGATTTTCAATTGACATGTATTTAACAGCTTCAATTATTCTATTATCCATAAAAGGTGAGATAATTTCAAAAATATCGCGGTGTGCTAGAACACTATGTTGTGTCATATTCACATTACGTTGGAATAAATACCAAGAGTCAAAATTCTCAGCTAAATCCCCATATTCAAACTTTGACGTTTCAACTACTAACTGATCATATAATTTATTTAAGTTTGCACCTTTAATAAAACTTATTTCACTATCGAATAACCATCTATATTTAGTAAACACATAGTCTGTTAAATTCTTTTTCCCTTTTGCTACATGAGATCCCATAATGGGATCTCCTCCAAAACCAGATAATAATACGTCACCATATTCTTTCATTTTCCTTTGTACTGAACAGGGTACATATGGTGAGTTCCAAATAGAATAATCATGTATTTCAGCTAGCTCTATAAACTCATTTGGATTTATTATTTCATCCCCTGTGATTTTCAAGTGTATATGTTTAAACCCTAAAGATAATGAAACGTTCCTTGCTACATCAAGTTCAAAAGTATCTTCAAGACTATAAGTGAAAGTTGTAACATTTTTTTGCATCCCCCTCTTAGCCAATTCTGATAAAATTGCCCTCGAGTCAAGACCTGCACTAATAGGACAAACAACTTTTTTTCCATTCAAAAAAGTTTCTATATCATCAAAAACATTTACCCAAGCCTTGTTTAACTTTTCTTTTATATTATTCTTGCCTGTTGAATATTGAAATCGCGGAGCCCAGTAACGTTCAGAACTCCAGTGTTCATTACTAAACTTGTACCAATAAGCAGGCTGGGCTTTAAATACATTTTCGATTAAAGTTTTATTTCCATGTAAAAAAGCATAATAAAAAATAAACTCGTTTGCAGCCGCTTTATTTAACTTCATAGGTTTGTTAATTAGAGATTTTATTCTTTCTGAAATTGTATTTGAAGCTTCATTAACAAAAATTGGCATACTTGCCCATTTATCCATTATAAAATGAAATTCTTTTCTGTCTTTCAACCAAATTAATATAACGAATGAGCCTTCAACTTCAGGTAATAACTTCTTTATATTATACTCATCGAATTTAGTAATAAGTTTTTCTAACTTTTCTTTGTTTTTGTATATACTCCCGAGTATTAAATATTCTGTAGTTTTCGTTTCTTTTATCTTATATTTAGTAGAGTTAAAAGAAATTAACATGTTTTTAATCGACAAAGCTGTTCTCCCATATTCCTTTGCAATCGACTAAGTATTTCTTATTAAGGAAACTTACATCCCCCTTTTTGAATTCTTTATGATCTACTAACATTACATGAATATCAGCGTGTATAAGAGCCTCTTTTGTCGAAACAAGTTTACTTTTGATTTCCAAATTTTCAGGTAGTGTTGTTATATTAGGTTCAACTATAAACAAAGGCCCTGAATGTACCTTTTGTAGTTCAACAACAATGTTTAATGCCGGACTTTCTCTTAAATCATCTATATCAGGTTTAAATGCTACCCCATAACAAGCAATAATTACTTCACTTGCAACTTTATCTTTATGGTCTAATAAATAATTCGCTAGTGCGAGTTTAACTTTATTCAACACCCAACCGGGTTTAGCATCATTTACTTTCCGCGCTGTATGAATAATTCGTGCTTCTGAAGGTGTTTTAGATACAATAAACCATGGGTCTACAGCAATACAGTGACCGCCCACTCCAGGACCTGGTTGTAATATATTTATACGCGGATGTCGGTTAGCGATTGAAATCAGCTCCCAAACATCAATATCTAATTTGTCACAAATAATCGATAATTCATTAGCAAATGCTATTTGTACATCACGGCAAGAGTTTTCAGTTAATTTTGCCATCTCAGCTGTTCGTGCATTTGTTGTGACACAGTCCCCCTTCACAAACGTTTTATACAGCTTGATTGCAGCTTCTGAACATTTTAAAGTCATGCCGCCAATCACTCTGTCGTTCTCGACCAGTTCACGCACTACATGGCCCGGCAGAACGCGTTCAGGGCAATGCGCGACATTTACATCAGGTTCTATATTGTTATCCTGAGGGAATGACAAGTCACTGCGAGCCTCTTTCAGCCATTCCGCCATTTGCTCTGTTGCACCAACAGGAGACGTCGACTCTAATATCACTAAGTCACCCTTTTTCAATACAGTTGCTATCGCTTTAGCCGCTGCTTCTATATAGGTTAAATCAGGCTCAGGTATTCCGTTTTCATTGTCGCTATTGCTTTTAAACGGCGTTGGCACAGCAATTAAAAAAGCATCCGCAGGTTCTGGTTTAGTTGTAGCTTTTAAGTACCCTTCGGTAACGGCTGCGTGTACAATAATATCTAATTCAGGCTCAACAATATGTATTTCACCGCGGTTTATCGTATCAACGGCATGTTGATTAACATCAACACCGATAACTTTCTTTTTTCTAGATGCAAACATGGCTGCGGTTGGCAAACCAATATAACCAAGGCCTATTACAGAAACTGTTTCAAATGACATAAAAATCCTAGTTTCGAGTTTCGAGTTTCGAGTTTCGAGTTTCGAGTTTCGAGTTTCGTTAAATTTTAAAATAATTATTAGCGAGAACATCCAATATTTTTTGACAAGCTTTACCATCTCCGTATGGATTATGGGCGAAACTCATTTCATTGTAATATGATTCATTTTCTAATAGCTTAGTTACTTCACTGACAATCAAATCTACATTTGTGCCAACAAGTTTAACCGTTCCAGCATCGACTGCCTCTGGTCGTTCCGTAGTTTCACGCATAACCAATACTGGCTTTCCTAACGATGGGGCTTCTTCTTGAATCCCCCCCGAATCTGTCAAAATGATATGGGATCGGTTCATCAAATATACAAAAGGTAAATATTCCTGAGGCTCAATCAAATGTACATTCTGTAAGTTTGACAATAGTCTATTCACTGGCTCTTGCACATTAGGATTTAAATGAACAGGGTAACAAAATATTACATCTGGATTTTGGGTGGCGAGTTTATTAATTGCTTCACAAATACGCTCAAAACCACCACCAAAACTCTCACGTCGATGACCTGTGATTAATATAAGCTTTTTATCATTATTTAAAAAAGGAAAGTTTACTTGCATTTCGGTTTTTAAAACCGTATCGGTTTCTACTTTTTCTTTGACCAATAATAAAGCGTCAATAACAGTATTACCGGTAATAACTATCTTATTATGATCAACATTTTCATCTAACAAATTTTTTCTAGACGTTTCTGTCGGCGCAAAGTGAAAATTGGCTAACGCACCTGTTAATTTGCGGTTACCTTCTTCCGGCCAAGGTGAATAAATATTACCGGTACGTAAACCTGCTTCAACATGACCAATTGAAATTTGCTCGTAATAAGTAGCTAAGCTAGCTGTAAAAGTAGTTGCAGTATCGCCGTGTACTAGAACTACGTCTGGTTTGAATTCTTTTAAAACAGGTGTGAGTTCCAATAAAATACGGCTAGTTAACTCAGGTAACGTTTGACCTACCTTCATAAGGTTCAAATCATAATCAGCTTCGATTTCAAATAACTTTAATACCTGATCTAGCATTTCTCGGTGTTGAGCTGTGACACATAACTTAGCATCGAATCGATGATCAGCTTCTAATGCTTTTACTAATGGAGCCATTTTTATAGCTTCAGGCCTTGTTCCAATAACAGTTAATACTCTTTTCATTTTTCACTTCTAATCACTTGAAATTCTTCAATATTATTGAAGAATTTTATTAAAATTACAGCAACCGATGACATAACGCCTAATATTACGCCTAAAATTAAAATTAAAGCTCGTTTAGGTGAATCTTTTTCCTCCGGCATCATAGTTGGCACTAATGTTTTAACTAAGTACTGTTTATTAACTTCTGTCATCATTAATGTTTTTGAGTGGGCCTCTATCATGCTGTAAAACACTTGCCGCATCTCTGTATTAGAGGTTCCATTAATTTTGTTAGTTAAAAAGTTAATACTAGCTTCTGCTTCTTGTTTATCTAACTCGCGAAAATGATTATTAAGTTCTTTTGTTAACAATTTTGTTAACTCGTAAGCTACATTCGGGGAATAATGGCTAACATCTAATTTAATTAAACCAGTGTCATTTTCTTGACTTACCATTATAAATTTTGAAACCTCCTTGTATGTATCAATACTTAAAGGTTCTAACGTTTCTCCATCAGTATCTGTAAGCCAAGTACTTGTTTTTGCATTGTATAAACTGTCGTCATAAACCAATTCATTTGTGGCTTTATTCCACCCTTCTACTGCCATAAAAGTTGGTTTTAAGTTATATTTGTTTATGAATGAATCTAAGTAATGCCAGCTTTTCATCAACTCTAATGCATGTTCTATTTTATTATCACCACCACTTCCTAGATTAATACCCGCCATGGCCGCTAAGCCACCGTATTGGCTTGCTAATCCTCCTAATCCACCGGTAGATTCTTGGCTTGTTGGTGCTAATACTGTTGTTGCTTTATAAATGTTAGGTAAGGACAAAGCGTAAAATACTGAAACCACGGCGAAAACGAAGCTTATTGCTACTATTTTTATTTTTTCGGCCCAAATAACGTTGAATAGCTCTTTTAGGTCAATTTCATCGTCAGGACTTTGCCCTGCAGAAAAAGAAGAATTTAGATTAGAGAATTTAGATTCTTCATTGTGCCATTTCTCGTATATATCGAGTTTGGCTTTTAGTTCTGCTATTTCAGTGCTTTTATCATTAGTCATAAATACAATTTAGAATTTAGAATTTAGAATTTAGATTATTTGTCTAGTTTTTGGCGCTTTGATTTTAACAAGCCACCTAACATTTTGTTAATCTCTTCTACTTCTTTAATCCATTTCATTCCTTGTGTTTTATCAATCATACTTGCTTCTAAACCAATGTATAACTGAGTTATTGCTTCTGCACTTGAGCCTTTTGCAATATTAAGATATCGCATGCATTCTTTAATACTTTCTCTATCTTCACCTTCCGTTATGTTCGAAGGTATTGATAATAGTGAACGAGTTAATTGATCTCTATATCCGAAATCTTTTATGTTGTTTCGAACTTTGTAGACTTCAGCTGTAAGCCGAGCGCTTCGTTTCCATACTTCCAATTGTTTAAATTGCATGATATTTCCTTATAACTGCAACATCTCGAGTTTCGAGTTTCGAGTTTCGAGTTTCGAGTTTCGAGTTTCGAGTTTCGAGTTTCGAGTTTCGTAAAATGATTTTTATAAAGCCGCTATTAACGCAAGTGTTGTTGCAGATTGCGCCAATATACTGGTTACGGTTTGCCATAATGTTAATGTTGGTATTGGTTGTACATTGGCAGGCACCATTACGGTATCACCAGGCTCAATGTCCACACCTAACCAACTATCTACCACAATACGTCCATTGGCTTTGATTAAATAAGTATCATCATCTTCTGCAATCTGGTTAAAACCACCTGCACCAAATACATAATCTTTCATACTCATGCCTTCAGTCCAGGGTAATGTAGTTGGTTGATACACTTGGCCTAACACACTCACTTCAAAAGATTTGCGTGGTACAATTAACCTGTCACCGTCTCGTAGCTCTATAGAGCTTTCTAAGCTGGTGAAGTGTTCAGGCTCAACAACCATTCTCCCTACCGCCTCGGCTGATTCTAACGAATCTAACATTTGCTCTAAGTTGTCGTTTTCACCACCTGAAAGTTGACCAACATTATATCTAGCGGTTACCAATTGTTTTTTAAGTTCTTTTTGTGCTTGAGCTAATATTCTATCTTCTTTCTCTTTTAGGTATTCACGAGTAAACACGCCCGCTTTAGGCGCGGCATATTCAGTAAAACCACCTGCACGCTGGATCAGCTGAGCTAAGGTTTCACCACGTTTAATCGTGTATTTACCTGGGAATTTAAATTCCCCTTTTAATTCAACCACCTCGGTTTGTTTCCAGTCTGGTATGCGTTTTATAAATATTGCATCACGTGGTTTTAACTTAAATTGTGAAGTTAATTCGTCAGTTAACGGCTCAGTAGATAAATCAAACTTTGAATCATCAACCCCGTTAGAAGTAAATCTTGAAAGGTTAAAATCAACTAAATAACTGGCTTCTGTATACCCACCGGCAGCTGCCAATAATTGTTTTACAGTCATCCCTTCTGCAAGGGGGTATTCACCAGGGAAACGCACCTCCCCTTGAATGGACACTAACAAACGCTCATTGTCTTTGCTGGTCTGTTGATTTATTTCTTCTATTAAGTCCGCAATTAAAAAATCACGAGGTTCATTTATATTAAATATATACAGTTTATCTTGTGATTTCAGTTGTAACTCTGTGTTTTCTAACAAAGACAATACTTCAAAATCAGTTATATTTTTTTCAATATTCACTCGTTTTATCAATGCATAATTTAAATCCGTTGATTCTTTAATATCATGCGCTGATTTGATTAAATCCTGTACCGTCATTTTGTCGGTTAACGGGTATTCACCTGGTAGTTCAACATTACCTATCACTTCTACAAGTTGAGTTGGATTGGTTCTTGTTGCTTGGGACTTTAATCTGGCAATAATACTTTCAATATTACGCGGTTCATCCGCACTAAAAACCCAGATTTCATCACGACTACTTAACTCGATATTATATTTACTTGTTGGTTGTTCAAAAGCTTTGCGTAAAGAAATGGAAAGCGTTGAAATGGTTCTTACTAATTTATCTTCACGAACAATTAATCCGTACTCCAAGTCAGGGTTAGATTTTAATTGCTTTATATTGCCAATGACATCTAATAATTTTAAGCCTTCTTTGTACCCATATACGCCTGCTCTATTAACATGACCATTTAAAACAACCACATTTTCAACTTGCTCTAATACGGAGCCGACTACCAAAGTATCTGCGTTTCTTAAGGGCGTATTTGCTTCTATTTTATTAGCTAAGTCAATATCGATTAACGTACTTAATCCATTCTCATTGATTCTTTGTAATTTAGACGATTTTATAAATGCATTGGTAGCACCACCACCTGCAAGATTGAACATTTCCAGCGCTGTTTCATTACCTTTTAATTCATAAAAAGCGGGACGTTTAATCGCCCCTTTTACACCGACAACATCTCCTGAAGGTGGCACAAATACAACATCTCCAGGCAACAAATTCATGTCATTGGCGGTATCGCCTTTTAATAAGAAATCATACAAGTCTAATGAAGTAATTAATTTCCCTCGTCGCTTTAGCTGCACATTTCTTAACGTACCAACATTTGAAATTCCACCAGCTGAAAAAATAGCATGGGTAATGGTAGAAAGTGAACTCAGGGTATAACTACCAGGCTGTACAACATCGCCTAATACAAATACTTTAATACTGCGTAACTCCCCCATTGTGACTAGCGCTTTTAGCCCGATAACCTTTTGCTCTAACTGTTGGGTGTATAATTCTTTGAATTCAGAAAAACTTAATCCTGCTACTGGTATTGGCCCAGTTTCTGGGGTAATGAAAACGCCATTTCTATCAATAACAACGGATAGGCTCTGAATTTCTTTTCCGTATAACTGAAGGTTTATTTCATCTCCAGGACCTAATATATAACCAGCAGGAACAGGTACATTTTTTAATGGAGCAAATCCATTATTTTCACCAGAAAATATTTCATAGCCAAATGGTTTTAGAGGTTCTTCTTCAGGTACTTCAACTTTATTAGCACTTTGTTCAGATAGGTTAATCGAAGTGTCATTGTCATCAACCTGATCAACTAAATTAGTTAAGTTGACATCATTAAAATTTTTAACATTTGATTTGGTTTCTTGAATAAATTCATTTTTGTTTTGTTTTATTTTTTTTGCAGGTAGATTGCGTTCTTCATCATATTCACCTGTTGAAGAACCTTTACTTGGCACTAATGAATCTAAATCAATACCATATTGTTTAGCTAATGCTTCTTGTTGAGCACGAGGAAGGTTTTTTAATTGCTCAATTTGGGCTGCTGAGGGAGTGATAGCAAATATCGAAAGCGAGAAAAATATTACGCTTAGAGAAAACAAAAACTTCATTTAGAGCATCCATAACTTAGGTTTTAATATTACGGACGCTAATCTAACAAAAATTACTATAAATAACAGCACAAACTTTAGACTAAACCGTCTACTGTTTAATTATCAAGCTACTCTATTCATACCCATTAGGGTTTTTAGATTGCCATCGCCAGGTGTCTTCAAGCATTCGATTTAAGTCGTACTCTGCTTCCCAACCTAATTCTACTTTAGCCAAGCTTGCATTGGCCCAGCACTCAGCAATATCACCAGGTCTTCTATCAACGACTTTATAAGGTATTTTTTTCCCCGATACCACTTCAAATTCTTTTATTATACTAAATACAGAATACCCTTTTCCTGTACCTAGATTATAAGTAAAACAGCCATGCTTTTTACTCTGATTCACAAGAGCCTTGATATGACCTTTGGCCAAATCGACAACATGAATATAGTCTCTAATGCCTGTACCGTCGGGGGTATCATAGTCCTCACCAAAAACCCTTAGCTTATCTAATTTACCAACTGCTACTTGCGAAACATAAGGTAATAAATTATCAGGTATACCGTTTGGATCTTCACCAATTAATCCAGATTCGTGTGCGCCAATTGGATTGAAATATCTTAAAATTGAAATTGACCATTTATGTTCCGATTTTGCAAGATCTGTTAGTATTTCTTCCACGGTCAATTTTGACTGTCCATAAGGGTTAGTCGCGCCAGTAGGAAAGCCTTCTGTAATTGGAACTGCGTTTGGATCGCCATAAACCGTTGCAGAAGAACTAAACACGAATTGGTAAATACCTGCACGCTTTAATTCCTCTAAAAGAATAATTGTATTGGCAACATTATTTTTATAATACTTCAAAGGGTTTTGGCTTGACTCACCAACAGCTTTAAATGCTGCAAAATGGATGACTGCTTGAATATCGGTATGCTCATTTAATAAACTTCTTACTGAATCAGATTTTCCAATATCTAGTTGATAGTAATCAAAATCTTTTCCTGTAATCTTTTTCACTCTTTCAAGCGCTTCAATTGAGGAATTGGATAAATCATCTGCAATAACAACCTCAAATCCTGAATTGAGTAGCTCTACTACAGTGTGAGAGCCTATAAAGCCAGCTCCCCCGGTAACTAATATCTTCATTTATAGACAACTCACAAGTTAATTTATCTGTTATGGTAGAAGTTTGTAACGGACTAAACAATCTCTATTGTTGAGAAATATTAAGGTCATCAAACATATCAGCCCAGTCTGACCTCAAGTTCAAAATGACTGTTTCATACTTTTCAATATCGTTTCTAAGTAGTTCCAAAGATCCCTCTTAGAAATTATGCCACATATTGAATATATTCAAAAATTTCTTTCTGTTATTCATAGATATAAAATAACTTTTTTAAAGCATTACAACTTTCACTGAATATACCTACATACACTTTATCAGCAAGCCCTTTTATTCAACTTAACATAACCTATTTTGGATAAATGAAAAAAGTATGTAAAAACAATTACAGAGTTTTTTGGCTCATATCTATTTAACTAAACTGAAATGTACGATTATTTTAACAAATTTTTTAGCTAATACTTATCCTATACCAAAAAACTTTAATGTTCGTATAAGAAGAGTAAGGAAAACCACAATGACAGATAAAAGAAGAAATACATTGTACTTTTTAGATACTTGATTTTGATCATTAAACTTTGGGACAGTACTATTAGCTATCACTAAAATAGCAATAACCATTAATAATCTTCCAGAAACAATAGCAAAACCTGAACATACTACACATAACAATATAAATGCTCTTACTTCATTTTGTTTAACTTGCTCCTGATTAGTTTGTTCTTCTAATTGTTTTTTAAAGACCTCAAAAATTGCTATAGCGAATAAAAATAACTGACCAGCTAACGATATAGGGTCTAAATAAATACTGCCTGAGTAATCGTAACCTATTGCTCTTCCAATGCTTAAAATGACCTCTTTTAGCGCAAATCCAACAACATATGCTGTGATTAGATAAATGATGAACCAATTACTTTGTTTAAACTTTGTAAACCAATGAATGAAATAAGCGGCTAAAGTAAGTACAAATGCAGCTGGATGGAATAGAAAACTAATTAAAATTGCAGGTTTGTAATATCGCAACCCAGCTATTGAAACCATAGCTCCCGTAAAGAATCGAGTTTGTTCATTTAGAATGTGACCAATTAATACTAATAGCGTTATCATCAAGAGTAAGTTAGAAGTAATTAGTGCTATAGAAATAGACATAATAAATAAGTAAGTAATATGTAGTAAGATATATTCTAAGCCGAGCTGAAAATAGAACTTGGATAACGTTACAAAAACAATGCCATAACTTTCTTGCTGCTTTTTGAAGGCGCTTTCTAGCATTTGATAATCGTGAGCATACTCGTTAGTTAAAAAAAGAACTAAAAATATACAAATCAGTTTTACTAAAAATCTCATAAGTTACTTTAACAATGAACGCGCGCATATTAATGCTTTAAATTGATCTAACCTCTTATTATTAACCACCTGGTTAATTGTACTTAAATAATCTTGCTCATTAATTATTGACTCTGAAATTATTATTTTAGGGTAATCTTTAATATCGTTAAAAAACACACATTTTTTGGTAACTACAACCCATAAGTTTTGCTGAATAGCTTCAGCTATGACTCTAGGAAAACCTTCGTAATACTCGAAACTAATACATATTAGTGTGTTGTAATTAGATAACACTGCTTGTATTTTACTTGGTGGAACAACGCCTTTTGTATTATAAATCCCTGAAAAATTTTTATTTAATGCCTCACCCGGACCATAAATATCTATTGGACTTCCAATAGCCTGTGCAAAACGAAACATTTCTTTATTATTAGCAAATTTAGTCGTTCTTCCTAGAGCGATCATTTCAAAGTTAAATTCGCTCTCTATTAATGATCCAGTCAAATAATCAATTAAATAAGTGCCATTTTTTATACCAAAATTATCTCCAACCTGTTTTCCTGTAAAATAGAATTTTACACCCTTAGATTCAAGCCGTTTAAAACATACTTTTAGGATTGCCCCATATATAAACCGGACAACATTTATTAGTGATGGAACTTCTTTTAAATAACTCCATGTCATTCTATTAGCACAAATATGGACATTAAGTTTATTTTGTACTTCTTTTTTCCATATTTGCGCAATTAACATTGGTACTAATGATGGTGCTCTCACCCATACTAGATCTGCATTGGAAATATCAGTTCTGATTTTATTTGCTTTTGTTTTGGCGGCACTTCTATAATTACGATTAAATAAGTAGTTTTTCAAATAATCAATAGTCCCCTTAGAAGAAGGTAAATTTATTACTCCATCTTTGTCAGGCTCATTTCCGCGCATTATGTAAGTAACATTGTCATTAGAAAAATATTCTTCTAACCAAGCCACTGTAGGATTGCTTCCAACAATCCCTTTTAAAAATGCCATCTCAGCAAGAACAGCTACAACTTTCTTGGACATGATTTATTTATTCACTTTTTTTACATCAATTATATGTTGAAAACGTGCGTTTTCTGGCGGTAGCTGCATGAAATCACCAAACCGGCATGTTAAATATGCAACATGGTCTTTTGGGCCTTTAAATTTGTGACCATTTACATCAAAGTCTTTTTTAGCAGGCCACATTTGCTCAGGTTTGATTGTTAAGTTATGAAATGGAGTTTCGACCCCGTAACCAACAAAAAAGTCATCACCGGTTTTAGATTCAAATTGCTTTAACCAATTCACCAATTTATTGTTTATTTTATTAATCAGCGATTTTGGAATTAAACCTACCACTTTAAAAATGCTTCGTTGGCTCAAACTGCGATTTCTCATGGAGAATTGGCTTAACGATTTAGCCAAAACAACGTAGCCCCAATAACGATTAGCGAATCTACCTAACTTACTTTTTGGGTAAATATCTATTGGAAAAATATCTAGAAATAATCCATAAGGGTTAAATTCCGGCATTCCGTTTTCTTTTTCGTTAATTTCAGCAACTCTTGTTGTTGGGTCATATAATTTTGCAGGAGTCCCCACTTTATAATACGAATCATCTTTGGTAGTAATTAACTGATAAAATTCAGAGGTAGGCCATAATTGTAAAAATTTATCAAAGTCAGCTCTTGGCATTACTACATCAAAATCATCGTCCCACGGGATAAAACCTTGATGCCTGACTGCACCGATCAAACTACCACCACATATTGAATACTCTAATTGATGTGTTTCACAAAATTCATCAAATTTGATAGCAATTTTTAACATTTCTTCTTGAATATAGTTTAGATCGATCATTGTTGTCCTTTAGTATTGCTTAATAATGAACTTCGTCTTATTAAATAATTTAATAGTGTGCCTAATGTAAATAATTCAAAGCCGTAAAGTTCAGCTTTTGGAATAAAAATAATTGGAAGTAACAAAGTTAATGCGGCTAATACCCCCCCCAAATTATACCATCGGTTTGGATTAAAGAGTTGTTGAGCAAGCTGACCAATTAACACATTGATAATACATAAAATAAAAAATACAGCATGTTGTTGCCAATAAATGCTCCCAACTAAACTAAAAACAACCACAGGCATTAATGACCATTTAATTATTGCTTTAAACTTAGTTTTTACTCCTGAAGTTAGATAAACATTATTGTCTTTTCTAAATAGGACGGTAGTTATTACAGCACTTGCACGCTCTAATATCCTTAAGGTCCTTTCTAAAAAAACAACTATCGTTGAAGTATGGGTATAATTAACAAGAACAATTGACATGAATGTTAACCAGCTTAGAGAAAATAAAACCCCAGATGTTATGAAAGGAATATAATTCTGTAAAAAAGCTCTAAGTTTCATTATCTCCTTACTTTTGTATTTTAATATTACATAGAGAGTTATAAATATATTTATAACTACGGTTCCGACTACAAAATACCAAACAGGTAATTGTTGCTCCAGTACATAAGCTAAAATACTTATTTTTAAAATTGTTTCTAACCAAGCCAAAAATATAGGTAATTTTCGTTTGCCTAAGAGAAATAAGAATCCCCAACTAGGTAGCGACCCTAAAATAATAAATACAATCAATAACTTAGTATAAGTAAATTCAAAAACAACAAAATTAACATCTATTACGAACAAAGGAGATAATAATACAAAACGAGAAATGATATAGCTATTATAGAAACCAAAAATAGAGTTATGTGAATCCTCTCTTCTAGTCAAATACTGACAGGTATTTGCATAACCACTAGATAATAATCCAATACCAAATGTTGCTGTATAAAAACCAAGCATATTTTGAGCCGCGTTTTCATACTGATATATTAATATTGGCGCAATAATACCAAATAGAAGCTGTGGTATATAAAGTAGTATTCCATCACTTAATTTTTTAAAAAGCTTTAATATTTTTGCTTTCATTATTTACAAACTCTAGCTTTTTTTTCTAAGTAAAAATTTATATACGCTGCTCATGATACGAACTGGAAGTACTCTAGTGGAGCTCCTAAGAATAAACGAAACTAACAATTTAAATGGAGAGGCTAATTTTAATTTTTGTTTCAATTGTAATAATAAGTATTCAGATTTAACATATTTAAGCCCTAACCGACGAGCTACCATGCCATTACCAATCCTTGCATCGACTAATATTTGCTCCTTATTTTTAGTAGAGTAACCTGCAGTTATCATTCTTAACCATAGTGCGTAATCTTCCATAAAATGAAGCTCTTGATAACTTCCAACTTCCAAAACCAAAGACTTTTTAAACATAACGGTCATATGATTAAAAGGGTTTTTATAAACGCTTTCTTCCTTGATAAAGTCTGTAGTAGCACCTTGCCTTACCAGCCCTAAATCTCCAGGAATTAAATTAAACTCTTCTATAGCGGAGCCAACTATTGCTAAGCTTGAGTCGTTAGCAAACTCAGCTAATTGAACTTCAAACCTATTTGGTCTGTTTATATCATCTGTATCAACCCTTGCAACTAACTCATTGCGGCAAACACTTAACCCTTTGTTAAGAGCTTTACCTAAACCTACATTTTCTTCAATCACAACCGTTGTAATTGGTAAACGTGATTTCCATGCATTTAATACATCCAACAAATCATTAGTCAGGGGACCATCTTGTACTACAACCACTTCATCTGGCTGAATACTTTGAGCTTCAATACTCTTTAATGCTGAAGTTAAAAAGTCAGGTTCTTCGGCAATATACAAAGAACAAAGTACGGAAAATGAGTTAATCAAGCTATCGTCCCATGCCAAAAAGTACGACTTTTACTGTTTTTAATATTATGTATAAATCAAAAAGAGTACGATGATGTTTTATATAATATATATCGTACTTATGTTTCCAGATTGCATCTTCTAAAGAAGCTCCATATGGGTAAGATACCTGTGCTAAACCTGTTACCCCCGGTTTTACTGAGTGACGAAACCTGTAATATGAAATGTCTTTTTCCAAATCTTTAACAAAAACTTCTCTCTCAGGTCTTGGACCAACTAAAGACATTTCCCCCAGGATCACATTGACCAACTGAGGTAATTCGTCAATTCGAGTCTTTCGTATAAAATGACCAACTTGAGTTACTCTATCGTCATTTTTTTGTGCCCACTGCGCACCTGAACTTTCTGCGTCAGTGCGCATTGAGCGAAACTTTAAGACTTTAAACTCTTTATTAAAAAGACCAACTCTTTTTTGTGAGTAAAAAATAGGGCCCTCTGAGCTAATCTTAATAGCGATAGCTGTTGCAATCATAATAGGCAACGTCAACAGTAGTAAAATCATAGAAAAAAATAAGTCGAGTATTCTTTTCACCACTTGTGTTCGTTTAGTCGATAAAATAGTAAACGCTTTCGTATGCAAAAAGTAACTACTTTGTAACAACTCAACTTCTGTATAACCTAAAACTCTATCAAGAAAGCTCACTAATGGCTCAACCCATGCCCCTCTTTCGGTTGCATTAACTAAAAAGTTTCGCTCTTCTTTAGATACAAGGCTTAATTCATGATGTAGTAATATCTTACCTTTAAATGACGTTAAATTGTGTTC
Source organism: Psychrosphaera sp. F3M07 (assembly GCF_018860345.1). GTDB lineage: Bacteria > Pseudomonadota > Gammaproteobacteria > Enterobacterales > Alteromonadaceae > Psychrosphaera > Psychrosphaera aquimarina. The sequence continues at coordinate 41,614 of NZ_JAHKPJ010000016.1, forward strand.
ATTGAAAATTACCTCAACGTCATATGGTTGGAGGGTTTGTCTTATTTTTTCAAGTGAACTTTCTGAACAATAAATGTATATCTTTTTTTGCTTTATTTTCATTAATACAATTACCTATTTAAAAACGATTTTTAAAAGTTACAAATAAAACTAGAATACAAGATAGAAAAAAGCCTAGTAATGCGCCAACAACAACTATTAAGCCCCTTGATGGCTTATATTTTCTTTCTGTAACAATGGGGCTATCTATTACTTTAAGCACGTAATCCACTTTTACTTTTGTCAACATAACGGTCCGATATTGTTGCTCTATTAGTTGATAAAACATACTACGCATCTCAGCTACATTGGTAGTTTCTAACTCGCTTTCCAAAAATTGTATCGTTTTTTCGGCTTCTTCTAACTCTTGCAGTTGAATAACCTTATTCAAACGGCTGATCAAATTAACAACTATTTCTTTAGCTAAGTATGGTGAGTAATGGTTAACAGCAATTGTAACAAAACCAGTTTCTTCATCTCTGTTAATTAGCAAATTGTTTTCTATAAAGTAATCATATAACTCTTGAAAACTAGGTTTTGATTTGTAAGGTGCACTCACTTCTCGCACCCAGGAATTTGTATTTACATCAAAAACACTTTCATCATATATTAAAGTGTTAGTAGATCTCTCCCAACCTTTAGCGGCTATTATATCTTTGGCTAAATCCTTCTCTTTAAAGTAATTAAAAAGAAAATCACGTGATTTTAACACTTCCAATGCCAATGAAACTTTGTCAGTCGACCTCCCCCCTAGATTTACACCAGCTAATGCTGCTATACCTCCAAGCTGCCCTGACATACCAGCAATACCACCGCTACTTTCTTCGCTATTAGGTGCTAATAAAGCTTTAGATTGATATATATTTGGTAATACTAAAGCTATGCAAACTGATATAACTACGAGCAATGAAGTAATCGTTGCGATCATTAACTTTTTTCGCCATAAAGCGACAATTACCTCTTGGATATCTATTACTTTTACATTTTCCATTTCAGCCTACCTAAAACTACTTAACGCAGCTAAACCAACTGTTAACTGATAAAATATGGATGTTGCTTTTTCCCAAAGCGTTAATCTATCTGTGTAACTCGCATCTAGTGGCACCACGACAGTGTCTCCAGGGTGAATACTTGCTCGTTTGTCGGTACCAAACCATTTATCTAAATCAGGGATATCGACTAAACCGTTTGCTCTTATAATATAAACTCTGTCATCGTCAGCTTGTGCACGGTATCCGCCACTTGAGTTGATGTATTTTTTAGCGGTCCATTCAGGGTTATACATATGAGAGGTGGCTACTTGTACCTCACCAATTACATTCACTTCATTACGATAAGAAGGCACGATAAGTTTATCACCACTTTCTAGCTTTATGTCGTCTCTATTACCAGCGATTATGTCTTCCAAGTCTATAATTAATCGTCCGATACCCGGGGTTTCAGAAAGTGCGGTTACCAGTTTATTCACGTCGTTTACATTTACATTTGATACCGAAGAACTCATGGATTTTAAAGCAAGTTCTTTATTTAACATTCTCGCCATGTCTTGAGCTTGTTGTTTTTCCAGTTTTCTCAACGATTCTCTCGTGAAGAATGCAGCGTCTAAAGATGCAAATTCGGTTAAACCACCGGCTCTCTCAATGACTTGAGTTAAGGTTTCATTTTCTTTAACTGTGTACTCACCAGGGTAACGCACTTCACCTTCTAAGGTGATTTTTAACTCTTCGTTCCAATTAGCTTGTTTAAATACATTAATTACATCACGACCTTCAAGCTTGATATTTTCAGACTCTACCCCTGATAATGCAGCCGACAAACTTGCGGACATATGTTGCGTGGACACGGTCTCATCTACATCAGTAGTTATTCTTGATATTTCAGTGCGATACAAACTAGCAGACTCTTTTAACCCACCTGCTGCAATGACGGCATCCGTGACTGTAGATTTGCCATTAATAGGGTAAATACCAGGGAAGCGTACTTCACCTCTTACTTCCACTAATTTTACTTTGGCTCCAGGTGTTACTTTTTGCTCCAACAATTGTTTGATTGGATATAACAATTGATGACGAGACATTTGTTGTGTGCTGATAAGTGCTTGGTGCTTTTCTACTAAATTACCAAACAAGATTTTGTATAAATAATTAGTTTTCTGGCTCTCTTCTGCTTTTAAGGCTTCTTCATCACCGTAAATAGCAGAAAGCTCTTCTAGTGCAACACGGTAGTTTTGGTTTTTAACACCTTGAGGCGTATTTAGTTGGTTTATTCTTTCTTCTAATTTCACTTCTTTTTCAAGGTCGTCAATCATTAACCCTTGTTCTTTGTAATAGTGTTCTTTACCTAAGCTGTTAAAAAATAATACCAAATCGTTTTTATGTAACGGTATTACGTCTTTGCCTTGAATGACGTTAATAGGTGAGAATTGTTTAATATTGAAGGTTTGATAAAAGTTACCAACCGAACGAACAATGATCCCGTAATCAAAGTCAGCACCAATTAAAAGGTCTGCTGGATTAGTTAAAATATCATTTAACCTCATCCCTTCTTGCCAACTTTGAGCACCTGGTCTAGACACATAACCTGCTAAGTTTACCGCTTCGCCGATACGTTCTATGTTTTTATGAACTTTAACAATATCGCCGTTATGTATTAGCTGCGTTTTACTATTACTGTTTGTTAAGTCGATGGTGTTAATTTTTCTTAACTGCTGAGAATCAAATGTAGAAAGTTGTACTGACTTGGCATAACCCTGTGGTGTTAAACCACCAGCGAATTCCAGCAGTTGTGCTAAGGTTTCGTTAGATTTAACTTCATATATGGCAGGACGTCGAACTTCTCCCATAACCGTAACTTGGTTAGCGATTGGAGCAACGAATATCACGTCGCCCTGCTGTATTCTTTGATCTGTGGTTACATTTCCTTTGAGCATAAACTCATAAAGGTCAAAATGAGCAAGTGTTTTGCCTGAACGTTTAAGTTGTATATTTCTTAGTGAACCAACTTCATTTGGGCCGCCACTAATAAACAACGCATTTGAAATTGTCGATAGACTTGATAGTAAATAAGCACCAGGTTTTTTGACATCACCCAGAACGTAAACTTGAACACTTCTTAATTCACCAATGGAGACAACGGATTTCATTCCGATCATTTTTGTCGAAATGATATTGGCAATATACTGTTTTACTTCACTATAACTTAAACCAGCCACTGAGATTGGTTCCAATCCTGGTATGGTGATTTTGCCTTCGTTGTTTACCGTCAACAGATGTTCTTGGGACTCTTTACCAAACAAAGAGATGTTAATACTGTCTCCACTGCCAATGATATAATCCGAAGGCACAGGGATATTACCTTGAGGTAAAAATGCATCCTGCATTTGTTCAAACATCTCATAACCAAACGGTTTTAATTCTTTGTCTTCTTCGGCGGTTTTTTCAACCTGACGTAATGGATTGTTATTGCCATTTAAATACTGTGTTTCAGGTGTTGTTGTTTCTTCCGAAGATTTAACTCCACTCATATTAGAATTGAGCAATGACAAATCGAACCCGAATTGTTTTGCTAATGCAGTTTGTTGTGACTTTGGAAGTTTTTTAAATTGTTCTATCTGCGCAGCTGAAGGAGTGGTAGAGATCTGAGCACCAATAGAGAAACTAGTTAATGAAACTAATACTGTGCAAAATACTATTAAAAGAATGTTTTTACTGCCGTTAAACATATGTCGCTATTCCCTGAATTCTGTCTTTTTATGAAACATAAAAAATGTAATCGGCAATTGTAATCTAATTCTATTCTAGATGGCACTCATAATTTGTAGAATCCTTTAGTTATTGTCATGACTGATTAAAATACATTCCATAACCGTGAAGATCATCCCAAAAACTAACTTTCCCTTCTCATTTGACACCAACAGCCTTTATAAATGGATTAATTAACTTAATTTAATTTGCAAAATAACTATCCTTTTCTACAATTTCCTTTTAAGGGTAATTTACCATTCAAGGAACGAGTATGAACAATCATGGGTCTGCAGTTGCTATTGAATTATTATTTAACGATAAACGATTATCTGGCTTTGCTATTGCTCCAGATGAATATTACTGGTCTTGTTTAAATATCTTTGAATGTGATAAATCCGAATTAACTTACGACGATATAAAATATACTTCTGTTAATGAGATCCCTGAAAATACCTTTTTACACTTCCCTTGTTCAATTTCTATCTATAAATACTGCGATACCATCAGCATTGGCTTTATAAATAACGAGTTACATTTTCGGTTTTCCATGTCTTACAACTTAAGTACATGGGATGAGAACATTAACTTCCGTGGATTTTTTGAGTTACTGCATGATGACATTCAACAAAGCATGCTGTTAAAAGTGTCTGACTGTTATCACGATGAACAAGACTATTTATTAGAAGTAGAATTTAATGGCGATATGTCTGAAAGCATAAATAACCAAGTAGAATTGGTACTAAATACCGTACTAGAGTTTCATAAGTTTAATGTAAAGAATGTTATTTAGGCTATTCAATAAAGATATAAAAACTACCTGCCGCTCGGTATTCCGCTATGAAATTTAAAATCGTCATCCACCGATGTGATTAAATCTGATTCAACACCACCAAAATGAGTCACCCATTGTGTAATATCCGATTGAGCAATCTCTTCCGCCAATGTTAAATAGTCCTGATAATGGCGAGCTTCTGAACGTAATAAAGAGACGTAAAAGTCACCGAGTCTTTTGTCAACATAGGGTGCTAACTTTGCGAATCGTTCACAAGAACGAGCTTCTATATAAGCGCCACAAATAAGTTTATCCACTAAGGTTTGAGGTTCGTGCGTTTTAACATGTTTTAACATACCTTTTGCGTATCGCCCTGGTGTTATATGTTTATATTCCACATCGTATTCATCCATGATTTCTAATACTTGATAAAAATGATGTAACTCTTCTTTTATTAACAACACCATTTTATCTATCAACTCTTGTCCATAAGGTGAATTAGACTTAGGGAGCATCGACTTGGTTAGTTTATTTTTACTCGGTAATTCACGCCAATCTCCTTCTTTTTTATATATAAACTGTTCAAAAGGTTGTAGCCAATTTAATAGGGCATCCCCGCTTTCTTTGTCTACCGCATACTTGCGTATTAAATACATGGCTGATTGTGCGGCTTTAAGTTCGCAGACTAAATGATCAATTAATAACACAGGTAAGTTTTCAATTTTGATGGCTTCGTCAATCCAAGACTGTGGCGTTTCACATTTTAAAAATGACAATATCGGTGTTAATAATTCTTGATTAGACATTATGCAGCTTCTATCTGTTTTTAGGAGTGATTATGCCGTTGATTTTATCATAGGGTGTCTGACAACTCTGCGATTTTTTAGGATTTTTATTTGTTGAGCCATCAATATATTGAACAACTGGTCTGCCTTTATTTATAACCATTTTAGCTGCCAGATGTTACTAGTACGAAATTCGACGTGTTCACAGGCTAAAAGATCCTGACGAAATGACAAATGGCACCGATTCGGTTTTTCGTCGTCAAAATTTTTCAACGCCTGTCTATAACCCGAATTAATATCAATTACAAAGTACTGCTTACCTAGAAGGTAATAAATGGAATTGCCTCTTAATTGCCAATGCCGCCAACCTACAATAGGGAATGCATCGATCACTTTTGACTCTTCACTACTTGTTAAATCAAGTTTATATAACCCGTGATGATTAAACTTGGTAAAGTAAATAAATCTGCCCTCACCTTGAACACTATAGCCCCCTTTTTTTGTAACCTGTACAATCTCATCGTTACCTAAATCTAATTGCCATATATTCCACTGCCCGTCCACTTCGGCACTGAACATAATGGTTTGTCCGACAAAACTGACGTAATGCACTTTTTTATATTGCTGAGCCAGCGCTTGCCAACTTTTGTTATTAAGGGAATAAGCAAATAATCGGTTATTGATGCTTGAGACTAATATATCGTCGTCCGGTGACCACGCCATAACATCGACATATTCAATCTCACTATCAAAGGTGGCAACCTCCTCAGGTTTATTTTCTTCTTGTATATATATCTGTTTTTTACCCGTTCTATCCGATAGAAACGCCATAATATTCGAGCTATTACCTAAGGTAGGGTTGATGTTTGCTCCTCGGCTTGCCGTCATTGGATGTTTAAAGGTTCCATTATTACTATATCTAAATATGTTAATTGTGGTTCTACTCCACTCAGTCAATATTGATTTACCAGCCCCAATCGCAAGACGTCCATATTGGTCATTCATTTCTATTTTGTTAACGCTTAATTCCTTAACGCTAAACTCATACAAGCCGTCATTATTTGAGGCAAATATTTGATCATTAGTACGCCAAACCAATCCAAATACATTATTAATAAAAGGCAAGCTGATACTGGTTTTATTGTTGTTGATATCAACTATTTTTATCTCATCAATACCATCTCCTAGATACTCAACAATGGCTAACTTTTGATTGTCAGGTGATAACGAAAATACATAATCTCCAGTATTATTTCCTCGTTGTTGCGGATGTGTTATTTGTATTTTTCGTCCTGTATCTAACTGATAAGAGTACAGTGCATAAGGTTCTGAGATACTTGCTCGATACTGGTAAACTAACCGGTTATTGCTGTTGTCATAAACTATCTGGCTGATATTCCCTTCACCACAACCGAGTATTGAATCAACTTTTTGTGAATCCAGTTCAATTTTGACTATTTCACATTGTCTTTGTTGTAAATTATTAACTCTGCTGGCAAACACATAACCAGTATCCGCATATACGACGTCTGTATAATAATAGTCGTCATTGGTAATCGGAATTGATGGTTCTTGTTTCAAATAAATTTGAGCATTAGCGTTAAGACTTGAGCGATATAGGTACAACAAGGTATTGGATTTTTCATGGTAAAAAGGATTAAAAGCACTGCCGACTGATGTGGTTAGTGGTTGTCTCTCTGTAATGATCAACCTAGTTTTATCAAGACCAGACTTGGTGATTTGTAAATAGAATCCAACGATTATGAACAACAATATAAGGCTAATCCAGATTGCTTTATTCGTTATTACACTGGTATTAACCGTATTCGTTGGAGTTTGTAAGTTGTTAGAAATTGTGGCTTTGTTCGTGAGTACTTCCGGCGTAACGGTTAACTTGTAGCCCACTTTACTGACCGTTTTTATCCATTGTGGTGATGATGGATCGTCTTCTATAATTTTACGAAGCTCACCAACGGCTCGATTTACCGCCGCATCACTTACAATCCTGCCGTCCCAAACGTGTGTTATTAACTCTTCCCTTGAAATGGCTTCTGCTGGATGTAGACTAAAATATACCATCAAGTCAAAAACCCGTGGCTCACATTCAATTTGCATTGCACCTTTGGTTAACTTCACCTGTTCGGTGTCAACCACTATATCGCCAAACACAAATTGCATTTAAATCCTCGTTATCTTGCGTCATTACCATTTCATTATGAAAACATTGTTATCTCTTTATTGTGTTAAATCAATAAGCTGAGAAACTCCGGTTCCAATCTTTACCTCATAACTTAAACCGTATTAACTTTAAAACAAGGATATATCATGCGCATTTTATGTTTTGTAATATTTACGCTGCATTTTTTAATGGCTTGTTCAGGAAATAGCGCCAATAATAACGCCTCCATTTTTGATAACAGCAGTTCACATAAAAACACCAATTTATCGATACCTGACAATCGATATTCAAACACATACAAAATATTAATATTTGGAAATAGTCACGTTATTGGCCTAGACGAGGTGATTAGAGTGTTAATTAACAATGGGAATCCAGCGGCCGAAATTGAAATCGTCAATGCCGGGGGGGGGTTCTTAGATAACCAATCAACCCGAACGGCAAGAAGGGAGTTATTGGAAAGTAAACCATGGACCCATGTGATATTGCAGGGACAAAAGTACTCTCAATCCGGAGCTTATCGATACCCAACCACTCAGACTCGAATTTGGATAGATAAAACGAAACAGCTAGATGCAACACCAATCTTATTTCCAGAGCATCCACAGCGAGGCAGAACAAAAGAAGCGGCGCAAGTTCATCGAATCCATACAGGTATAGCCAAACTGCAAAAATCCTGTATTGCTCCTGTTGGATTAGCTTGGGACAAAGCCATTATTGAAGATCCTGAAATTCCATTACACAGCTCTGACGGTAATCATGCTTCAGAGTTAGGTTTACTATTAACCGCTTATGTTTTTTATGAAGTGATCACCGGAGAGTCTGCCACCCTGCTGCCTTTTATTGAAGAGATTATTGCCAATCAAGAAACACAATCGTTTCTGCGTCGCATGGCTTCAAAAACCATAGAGCTAAACCAACCCTGCAATTTTGCCATTTAATTATGTTGCCCTAAAATCTGCACATTAAAACCAAAAAAGGCCTCTGCATTTGAGGCCTATTTTAAAGATTATTACGGTATCATTGGATGTTTATAACCACGCATAATTAGTTTGCTTGATTTACAAACGCCATTTTATAGTTAGTTGAAGACGATAAGTCTTTTTCTAAAATTAAAAATTGATCTTTGCTGTTTTCATCTAACACTAATTCTTGTGATGTTAAAATCACATCGCTACTACCTAAACGTCCTATTACGTAGACTTCATAAGTATTATTAAGTAACTGTACCGAACTAGGCGTTGCAAATACCGCCGACGTTGATTGATCTGCGCTACTAATTGTCTCATCACTCTTTACAAAATAAACTTTGATATAAGAAAAATCATCTGAGATTTCATTTTCATCGATTAAATTAATTACATTAATTTGGTGACTATAAATACTTTCACTTTGGCTATTATTAACGACTAATGAATTAATCGAAATTTCAATTTCATCTATGTAACCATCACCGTTTTCATCAACATCGTTATCACCATCTTCATCAACTGCTTCTTCTAACAGGTAAAAGAAAACCGTCGTGTTTGTGTTATCGCTTAATGATAATAAATGGTTATTCACAATCACACTTTGATCTGCAGGTGATAACAAACTCATACTAAAATCGCCAGAATTAGAAAGTATTGAATCGCTAAACTGGCCAAAGGTTAATGACGATACTTCTGCTTCTTCATCTACACCGTTCACGTAAAAATCGAACATCCCTTGATACTCAGGTAACAATTCGTGCTCGACAATACCATTATAAATTCGGTATTGAGCTTCGGCATTAATGTCTGAGTATTCAACTGATGAAGTGGTCGATAACTTATCGATAATAAATGGCGATGTGCCTGCTCCGGTATTTTCTCTAATTACAATAATGTACTCAGCGGCATAAGGAAACGATATATCTTGTGATTGAAATAGAACCTCTGTGCTGCCAGCCAATGTTAAATAAAATATAAGATCATCTTGTGCTAATTTTTGATTTTCAGACATTTGGGTATAGTTAGTTTGAGATATTAACTGCGCTTCATTGAAGCTTTCATCTGATTCTGAGTAATAAATATCCACCCCTTGTGAAGAGTCATGCATATTTAAAATACGAATATTAAAGACTTCATCATCACTGTCTTCTTCCACTTCATCTTCATCGCGAATGGGCAATTCATACACAAGTACATTAGGTGATCTTACGTCGTCAGTCATGACCACAAATTCAACCATATCATCACTGACTGACAATTGGCTTTCATAGATATTTTCTAAGTCGCTGCTGTTGTATTCATCCTGCCAAGCTAATTCAATATCGTAAGTTGTAGATTCAAATTCAAGGCGGCTACTTAAACCTGTAAAGGGAACGCCAGAATATGCGGTTTCAACAAAATCATCATCACTGTATTGATCGACTGTTAAGTAAATATCAGGGGCATTCGATGACAGATTATACATTTGAATATAGCCAGTACCTGAAGATGAATCACTGTCACAACCAAATAGAGTAAGTGATATATGAGCTGCAAAAATGATAGGCAATCCGCGTTTAATTTTATTAAAAATTCCACGATTAAAATTCATTTATATGTTCCTGTTATTAGAAATAGTATTGGATTTCTCAAGGCTTGAGACTTTTATCCATTTGAAATGACTAGAGCAGGAAATTAACAACCCAATGTGCAGACACTGTGCATCTATTGTGTAAAGAGTATGAATAAATAAATGATCAAAAATTTATAACTTCTATTAATGTCAGGGATGTAAACATAATTAAAATGCACAAGCCTTTTTTAGTGGGCACTAACCCGGAAGATTAGAGTTTTTGCTCTCTGTATTAATGATTCTATATTGAGCCAAAACTGACGTAGGTCGATAATTTTAAACTGTTAAATACTTGACGTATCCACTTTTTTTGGTCATAACATAAACATATTGTTGAGAAATTAAACAATATAATCATTAGGTATTTTTTAGAAGTTGAGGGAAGTAATTATGATATTAAACCACCTGTGGGGCCTTTACGCACACCCAGTAGAAGAGTGGCATTCTATTGACGATAGACACGAAAGTTTTAAATATTCTATGTCACACATAATGATCATCGCACTAATTCCAGCCATTAGTGCTTATTTTTCACTTACATCGATAGGTTGGAGCGTTGGCGTTGGAGAACGCTTATTTTTACCAACAAATTCTGCATTAATGTTATCCGTAGGTATGTATTTTGCGCTGATAGCCGGTGTGTTTGTATTAGGATACTTAGCACATTGGATGGCCCACACATTTGGTTCAAAACCAACCTACACCCAAACGCTTGAATTAGCAGCCTATACAGCAACACCATTATTTACTGCGGGCTTAGCTGCTTTATATCCAGAAATTTGGTTTGTTATGTTAGTTGGGTTTGGTGCATTAGCCTATTCTGTTTATCTACTTTATGCAGGGGTTCCAATTTTAATGCATATCCCAGAGGAACGTGGATTTATATACTCGAGCTCAGTTGTAACTTGTGGTCTGATATTACTCGTTTGTATTATGACCTCTTTTGCCATATTTTGGAGTTCAGGTTACGCCCCAGCGTTTAGCCATTAACACAAACTCTAACTTTTATTAGTTAAATAAAAAGGTGCATCATTGATGCACCTTTTTCGTTGTTTATTGATAAAGTTTTGTTTATCGATTAACGCAATAATAGATTAGATCTTACGCCAAGTTGTTTTACCTTCACTGTCTTCAAGAATGATGCCCATAGCTGTTAACGCATCACGCGCTTCATCGGCTGCAGCCCAGTTTTTATCAGCACGAGCTTGATTACGCTTAACAATCAATTGCTCTATCACTGCAACATCATCACCTTGTCCACTTTGGAAAAACTGCTCTGCTGGCGTTTGTAAAATACCTAACACTTCACCGAGTTTTACTAATACACCGGCTATGTCTGACGCTTTTTTCACGTCGACCAGTTTTTCTTTGTTTAAATCTTTAGCTAATTCAAACAGAACCGACAAAGCTTCTGGTGTATTAAAGTCATCGTCCATTGCGGCATTAAATCGCGTCACTTGCTCAAAACCACTTAATTCAACATCTGTATTCACATTTACATCACGTAAAGCAGTATATAAACGTTCTAAACTTGCTTTTGCTTGTTTTAAGTTATCATCTGAGTAATTTAATTGGCTACGGTAGTGACCGTTAATTAAAAAATAACGAACTGACTCAGCATCGTATTGTTTTAATACGTCTCTTACAGTGAAAAAGTTATGCAAAGATTTAGACATCTTTTCATTGTCCACTTGCACCATGCCTGTATGTAACCAGTAGTTAACATATGGCGTGTCGAATGCACAGCAAGATTGGGCAATTTCATTTTCATGATGTGGGAAAATTAAATCTGAACCACCACCATGAATGTCAAAATGTTTACCAAGATGTTTAGAGTTCATTGCTGAACACTCTATGTGCCAACCAGGTCGTCCTTCGCCCCATGGCGAGCTCCAACTCGGCTCACCCGCTTTTGCTAATTTCCATAATACAAAGTCAAGGGGATCACGCTTAGCTTCATCTACGTCAACTCGTGAACCAGAAACAAGCTGAGTTAAATCTTGACGAGCTAACTTGCCATACTCACCATAAGATGACACGGCAAACATCACATCGCCATTGGACGCCACGTATGCATGTTCTTTATTAATTAAACGTTGAATCACGTCAATGATCTCTGGCATATGCGTCGAAACTTTAGGCTCAATATCCGCAGGTAACATTCTTAATGCATCAAAATCTTCATGCATCATGTCAATCGTACGTTTGGTCAATTGCTCAAACGTCTCATTATTTTCTTGAGCTCGTTTAATAATTTTGTCATCAACGTCGGTGATGTTACGAACATAAGTAACGTCATAACCTAAGTATCTGAAATAGCGTTGCATAATGTCGAAAGAAACATACGTACGACCGTGCCCCATATGTAATAAGTCATACACTGTGATGCCACACACATACATGCCAACCTTACCTGCAACTAGTGGTTTAAACTCTTCTTTTTGGCGGCTTAATGTATTGTATATACGTAACATTTATATTCCTGATCTTTAAATAACGTTATTATTAATAAAACAATTGTAAATTTGACCGCGCATTCTAACAAAGTCGCGGCTAAATTCATGCGATTTTTACAGTAAATACAATAACTGATCTAATCCACCGGTTCTGACACTTACATCGGCTTGTGCTCGAACCAATGGCTTAGCATGAAAGGCAACCCCCAGTTGGGCAGCCTCCATCATAACTAAATCATTGGCACCATCCCCCATTGCAATGGTTTGGCTGATGTCGATATTGTATTTATGCGCCAACTCCACAACGGTTTCTGCCTTTACATTGGCATCAACAATGCGCCCAAGTACTTTGCCAGTCAGTTTTTCATTTTTCATTTCTAGCTGATTTGCTACGGTTTCATCTAAATTTAACTGACGTTTTAAAACATCGGTCATATAAGTAAAACCACCCGATGCAATGACTAACTTCCAGCCATAAGATTGTAACTGTGAGACTAAGTTTTCCAATCCAGGCATAAGCGGTAAATTATCCGCCACTTGGTCAATAATAGATACTGGTGCGTCTGTTAATGTGGCTACTCTAGCGTGTAAGCTTTCAGCAAAATCTAATTCACCGCGCATAGCAGCGGCGGTCACTTCTGCAACTTGCTCACCGACCCCAGCTAACTTGGCAATCTCATCTATACATTCAATTTGGATAGCTGTTGAGTCCATATCCATAACTAATAAACCCGGTTTATCAATTGATGGTCCATTTTCGACATAACACAATTCTACATCGTGTTGTTCAGCCCATTGATTTAATTCCGTCTGGATTTGTTTCGTAATGGCATCAGTCAGTGTGAAACTAATGGCTCCATCTAATTCATCCGAGGGTTTAACTAACTTACAAATGTTCAAATTAATCGAATTTGCTTCGCATACTTTAATGAAGTCGAACAATATCTGCCAATTAAGATCATTAAATAAAACAAGTTTGGCACTGGATGAGTGTGCGCTTAAGTCTTGCTCTGCTATCATTTCCAATTTAACTTGCTGACAATCGTTAATATCTTTTAATGTCGGTGCATCATTGTCTGTGTTATCTGCTAACCAAACTAAATTAAACAAGTCGGTGTTTTTTAATTGCTGCTGAACCTGGACGAAAGAAACTTCGGATATCGAAAATATGTGAGATAACTCATCTATAGCCATTTTTGGGGTTCCAACTTTAGTTTTTGTGGATTATTTAATCAAATGTAGAAATGACTTAATAGAATATATTAAAGTGCATTGCTTTTTAATCTAGAAATGCGCAGTATTTAAAACAATCTCATATAAATAAGATCCTAATGAGTAAAAAACTTACTTACATTAAAACATCGTCGTTAAATCGAAAGTTCACACAGTTGGGTTTTGCGGTTGTTTTATTAATTGTCACTATCAGTCTTTGGCTAAATGTCAGTAATCAAGGACGAGCTATGCTTGAAGAAAACTCGATAGTATTAGCTGAGAATATATTACTGCAAACCTCACACAGTGCTAAAACCTATATATCTCAAGACGATATAAAATCACTCGATCACTTAACTGATTCAGCCCTTAAGTCTGACTATATCTTAGAAATGGTTATTTATGACAATAAAGGATTAGTATTAAGTAAAAGCGATAATGCAATCACCACAAAAGCCCGTTTCATTACTCAGCTAAACCAAGAATTTGAACCATTGCTACCGACCCCTTTTGTTAAAGAGATCCGTGACGATGAAAATGAATTATTGGGATTTGTACGTATTACCGTGTTAAAGAAAAACTTACAGCAAAGTGGTAACTTATTTATCAGCCGAATTAGCCAACAAATTGTATTACTGGCTTGTATTGCAGGATTGATTGGGTATTTATTCACTATAGGTTTAAGACCATTTTCATCTCACTCTTACTTTGTCAAAGAAAGTGTAAAAGACGAACACTAAGATAAAATTAAAGACTGAATAAACGTTTTACATTTTCCGTCGTTGTTGTTGCTACATCATCAATTGAACATTCTAATAACTCAGCGAGAGCCTTGGCAACGCCATATATATTCTTTGGTTCGTTTCGCGTCCCTTGCTGGCCACATAACGGCATATCTGGTGAATCTGTTTCTAATACAATATGAGACAAACCAAATTTGATAATGGTTGCACGTGTTTTTGTCGCACGTTCATAAGTTACCCCACCGCCTACTCCAAGTTTAAAGCCTAATTCAATGTACTTTTGTGCTTCTTGTAGATTGCCAGAAAAGGCATGAATAACTCCGCCATTAAGTGGTTTAATTTGTTTGAAACATTGTTGGATCAAATGATGCGTTTTCCGGTGATGTACGATTAACGGTTTATTGTATTTATTGGCCAGTTCAATCTGCGCCTTAAACACTTGTTGTTGTAATGGCATATTATCAACCGTCGCATCCAGTCCACATTCACCCACCGCAATACAAGGTTCATTCTGTAGTAGGTTTTCTAGTACCGTTAAATCATCAAAACAAACATCACTTTGTTCGCTTTCACTGATTACACTATCTTTTAAAAACATTGGATGAATACCATATGCGCAATAAACATTATCAAAGCGTAGAGTTAACTTAGTTACTTTCGACCAATTTGTCTTAGACACTCCAGGCACTATAAATGAGTCAATACCATGTTGATTTGCACGTTTGATGACTGAATCTAAATCGTCTTCAAAGTCAGAGAAATCAAGATGGCAATGGCTATCAATCAATTGCATTTTATTTGGCTCATTATTTATTAATCCCTTTCATGATGGATTAAAGGCTTGAAGGTTAAAAGGCTTTAGGGCTGTAAGGCTTTATATCTCGTATCTCGAAGCTCATATCTCGTATCTCGAAACTCATATCTCGTATCTCGAAACTCGAAGCTGCTCTTAACACTATTTCATGGCGCTAACCTTTGTATATCCCAACTTGAGGTATCCGACTCCTTTCGGGTGTACATGATTCTGTCATGTAACCTATATTCCCCCCCCTGCCAAAATTCGACTTTAGAAGGCTTAACTCTATATCCCCCCCAAAAATCAGGGGTTGGCATGTCACCTTGGCTAAATTTATGTTTCATGCGCTCAAAGGTTTCCATTAACATTTTTCGAGAATTGATTGGATGTGACTGCTTGGAAGCCCAAGCTGCTAACTGGCTCTCTTTAGGGCGTGATAAAAAGTAGGTCATATTTTCTTTTGTTGTTAATGGCTCAACTTCACCATAAACAATCACTTGTCTTTCCAATGCATGCCAAGGAAAGTGGAGTGATATCTTGTTATTTTGTTTTAACTCTTGTGCTTTTCGACTGGCTAAATTGGTGAAAAATACAAACCCATTTTCATCACTATTTTTTAACAACACGATACGCTGTGATGGCTGACCATTTTCATCAACCGTTGCCACGACCATTGCCGTTGGGTCTTGTAGGTTTGCATCTATGGCTTGTTTTAGCCAAACATCAAACTGTGTCATAGGATCATTTGTCACATCTTGTTCGGTTAATTCCCCCTGACAATATTCACGTCTTAAGTCAGATAACTTCATTTACTACCCCCAAAAATCCTAAAAACAACAAATTTATACGACACATTAATGGGTTTAGTATAAGTTAAGTTAATAACGCAAAACAGATATGTATGCTTACTGAGGATAAATAAATGTTATATCAACTAAATGACAAAAAACCACAATCTAAAAGTGAAGATTATTTTATTGCCCATAGCGCTGATGTGATTGGTGAAGTAAATATAGGTGAACAAGTTAGCATTTGGTTTCAGTGTGTTTTACGAGCCGATAATGCATCCATAAACATAGGCGATAACACCAATATTCAAGATGGCTCTGTCTTGCATGTAGATGAGGGGTTTCCAATCGAACTAGGCAACAACGTCACTGTTGGCCATAAAGTGATGCTGCATGGTTGTCGTGTTGGAGATAACAGTTTGATAGGTATGGGCGCGACCATTTTAAATGGCGCCGTAATTGGCAAAAACTGCATTATTGGCGCAGGTAGTTTAATCACAGAAAATAAAACCATCCCAGATAATTCATTGGTGATGGGTGTTCCAGGTAAAGTTGTAAAGCAGATAAGTGCCGAGCAAGCCGAGTTATTAACTAAGTCTGCCCAGCATTATGTAGAGAAAGGTCAACTGTATAATGATCAGTTACGCCCATTCGTTTAAAACTAATCAGAGTTTTATCACGTACCGTATTTTATGCAAATACGGTAACGACTTGTCGAGAAAGTGCGAGTAAGTTGCCATCTTGATCCCAAAATTTAGCTTCTTCATGACCATATCCGTCTTGGATATGTTTGGCTATCGTTTCACTTGCAAACCAAGCAGTTGGGTCCAAAGGGTGTTTTGGATTTATAAACTCAATATCCCAAGACATAGTACTAGCTGGTGCTGGTAATCTTAACATTTGAAACATGGTTGGCGGCCATGCATCCATTAAGGCAATAAAATATGCCATTCTCATCGTTTTGGGTGCGCTAGCAAAACGACTCCAACCGTGTAAAGCGGCTTCTTCACTTTTGCCCAAACCAAAACTGCCTTTGTGTAATGACAAATTAAAATGCTGAATAAAAGCAGGCACTAACTTAGGTATATTAGGTATGAAATTACCTTTTTTTGGCACTTGCATTACATGTTTATCTGGAGCTTGACTAAATAGTTTCGACTCACGACTCATACCAAAACATATTTGAGCCATCACACCAACTTGCCCATTTTGACAGACTTTGGCCAGTAATTGCGTAACATTTTTACCAGTACGTAATACTTCAGCAGAAACAACTACAGGTTCATCCCAATTTAATGGACCAACAAAATTACAATGCAATGAACGTAATGAACGATCATCAAGAATTAAGTTCTCCGCCGCTTGATAAGCCAATGCGGTAGAAATACCGCCATATAAGGTTCTGCCCTGTCCCCAGGTTTTAGGCACATTAATTATGTATTCAGATTTAGTTTCGTTAAAAGCTTCAAATAAGGTATCAATACTCATGTGTAAATACTCAATATGTAAATTGGGGTTCGGAAGATTCAACACCTTCTCACTTCTCTGGTATGACCACAAGTTTACCTAAGTTTATAAATTTTCATAGCAATAACCTGATTTATAAAATTAACTTAATGTAAATCAAACATTAGCGTAGTTTACTTATATTTTAATTGAACTTTCGTTCACATTAGCCGATAAAGCATAAAGACAAAAATAATAGAATCGAGAAAAAATAACGATGTTTGTAACAAAAAAAAGCTTTAATAACGTAGTCGCTGAAAACTCTTCTCTAAAAACACAAATACAAACGTTACAACAACAAATTCGTAATTCTGATGAATTGATCGCCGAGCTTCAACACGCTCAATATGATCAGCAAGCGGATAACCTTGAGTTTGATAAACAAGTTTTAGGTTGTACCGTTGACTCTATTGAACAGCTCCAAGGCATTCGCGAGACAGTATTTAGTTCATTCCAGCAAATTAAAAAAGAAAGTGATGGTATTAGCCATATAAACGATCTATTTGACTCGTCCTCTAAAACACTTAAAAACATAGTGCACGGCATGAGTGGACTTGGTGCTCAAATGGGCTCAATGACATCCAATATTTCGGGCTTATCTGAAATGGCCGATAAAATTAATATATTTGTTTCAACCATTTCAAAAATTTCAGATCAAACTAACTTATTAGCCTTAAATGCAGCAATTGAAGCAGCGAGAGCTGGTGAGGCGGGTCGTGGTTTTAGTGTTGTCGCTGATGAAGTAAGAGCGCTGGCAAACAATACCAACGAATCAGCCAATGAAGTATCAGAATTAGTAAACGAGATTATTCGCTCAACCAGTGAAACCGTTAAGTCGGTGGATACTATACATTCTACTAATGAAGAACTCACCTCTGGCGTGACTACATTAGATAGCGATTATCGTAATTTGATCGAATGTTGTAATTCGATGAGAGCTACTATTACAGACGCTAGTTTACAAAGTTTTATTCAAACTGTGAAATTAGATCATGTGGTTTGGAAAGGTGATATATATGCTGTTGCTGCGGGTTTTAGTTCTAAATCGACGACGGAGTTTGCGGATCATAATAGCTGCCGACTAGGTAAATGGTATAACGCTGAAGGCAAATCAATATTTTCAAATAATAGTACCTTTAACCAACTTAGTGAACCTCATAAACAAGTTCACACTTGTGGGGTTGGAGCGCTAAATTCATTAGTAGCTGGTGACAGGGAAAAAGCGATTTCACAATTAAAATCGATGGAAATAGCAAGTAAAAAAGTGATGAATTTATTAGACGTTTTAGCTGAAGGATAATTGAATAAAAATATGATTTATTAACGATTTTTATTGTTTTATTTATAAATTCTTTTTGAATAAATTCTTTTTGTATAAAAAGGTGTGAAGCATTGACTCGATTTAATGCTTCACACCTAACTATTTTATTTAGAATCACCTAACAACACGCCCAACCACTTACTATCTTCATTCGCTTCAAGCGCAATCTTAACTATCATCGTTAACGGCACAGACAACAACATACCCACAGTACCTAATAACCAACCCCAGAAGATTAACGACAAAAAAACAACCAGAGTAGACAAACCTAAACCGCGTCCCATGTATTTAGGCTCTATAACGTTACCCATCACCATATTGATAGATATATACCCTATTGCAACTAAACCGGCGATTGCAGGGCCTTGGATAACTAAGGTAAGCAATACAGCAGGCACTGCAGCAATGATAGAACCGATATTTGGGATAAAGTTAAACAGAAAAGATAACACGGCCCATAACAATACATACTCAACGTCTAGTATCCACAGGAGGATCGCAACACAAATGCCGGTACCTAAACTAACTAAGGTTTTAATGGCTAAGTATTTGTTCACTGAGTCCAAGAAACGGTCAATATGATGCATCTTCATAGTAGGATCATCTAACGCTATATGTACTTTTTTGCTTGCATCAGGTGCTTCAAACAACATAAAGATAACAGTTAATAAAATTAAGAAGAGGTTGGCCATTACACCACCAAATCCACTTAATAAATTACCAACCATAGACATGGCAACACCAGGATTAAAATATTGAGTAAATTGTTCTTTATTTATTTCGATATCAAACAGCGCTAACTTGCTTACTAGCCAAACTAACTGCCCTGAAAGCTTTTCTTGATACATTGGCATTGAGCGAGAAAAATCGTTAAATGATTGCCCTACTACGCCGGCTAAAGATAAACCGACGATAACTAATAGACTTAAAATAAATAACACCGCAACAGCACGAGGTATCTTGTAGTTAACTAGCTTGTTAACTAAAGGGTTGGTAATTATTGCGATGACTAAAGCCAACAGAAATGGCACTAATATCGGTGTTGCGGCTTTAATACCTGCTAACATCACCACCAAACACGCCATCACAAATAAAAACTTGGTCGCAAAGTTCATTTCTAACTTAGCCATTTAACTCTCTATATTCTGGTTGTAAATAAACAAGCTCACACTAAAAGATGCTCAGGCAATACTCAAGGAAAAGTTGTAAGGGACAGTGGCGAGTTAAAAGCAATTTCGAGTTAACGAGCTTCGAGTATCGAGCTACGAGCCTAAACGAAAAAACCCGATACTCGTGAAAGTATCGGGTTATTCGTATGTGGCGGAAAGCGAGGTGTGATTATGAAATACATCCTTGTATTTCACCGCTTCGCGGCCGCGCTAAAGCGCGTTCTAATTTGTTCCAGACAAATTTAGTCAAACCCCAACGGGGCTTCTCACCCTCGCAAAAACATCAGGTGTAAGAACGAAAAAACCCGATACTCGTGAAAGTATCGGGTTATTCGTATGTGGCGGAAAGCGAGGGATTCGAACCCCCGGAAGGTTTAACCCTTCGTCTGATTTCAAGTCAGGTGCATTCGACCGAGCTCTGCCAGCTTTCCTATGGTCGTTCTAAATATCGAATTAGACTACATCAATATTTATTAAAGTGGCGGAGAGCGAGGGATTCGAACCCCCGGAAGGTTTAACCCTTCGTCTGATTTCAAGTCAGGTGCATTCGACCGAACTCTGCCAGCTCTCCACTGTGGGGCGCATATTAATGACCTAATGGGCTCCTGTAAAGTCTAAATTTAATATTTTATTGATTTTATTGTTTATATGGTCACTTTTAAAACAAAACGCCTTTTTCATAATCAACATTTATAAAATATACACATAAATTTAATAAAACACGGAACAATTAATATAAAGCGCAGTCAAACCGCTTGGTGAATATATCGGCATTATCTTGTTTTTATTTGTAAAAAGCATTTAATAGGTGCTTGAAACAAGTTTAATTGCCTACATGTATTGACCAAGGCTGAAGTTTAATGAAAACTAGCCCTAGTTTAAAAATGTTAAATTAACAGGAGTTCTTAAATGAACAACAGAACAGTATATCAAAGTGAATCTACTTCAGTACTGCAAACAAACAAAGTACTTAGAAGTACTTATTCTCTATTAGCAATGACATTAGCATTTGCAGCAGTAGTTGCGGGTGCAGCAATGGCATTCAACTTACCTCATCCTGGGTTGATTATTACCTTAGTGGGTTTTTACGGTTTACTTTTTTTAGTTCATAAAACAGCAAACAGCTCTACAGGACTGCTTTCAGTTTTCGCTTTCACAGGTTTTCTTGGCTATACACTAGGACCTATATTAAATATGGTCATAGGTAATGGCGGTGGTGAAATCGTTATGACTGCTCTGGGCGGCACGGCACTAACTTTCTTTGGTGTTTCTGCTTACGCATTAACGACTAAACGCGATTTATCATTCTTAAACGGAATGATGATGGCTGGCTTTTGGGTATTAATCGTTGCTGTTGTTGCGAACATATTTTTACAAATCCCAGCACTGTCGTTAGCGATTAGCTCTTTGTTTATCTTATTCTCATCTGGCGCAATTTTGTTACAAACAAAAGCAATCGTTGATGGTGGCGAAAGAAACTATATTTTAGCAACGGTAACTTTATTCGTTTCTATCTATAATATCTTCTTAAGCTTAATCCATTTACTTACCGCTTTTGGTGGTAATGACGATTAATCGTTAATTAATATTTTAATTAAGGCTTAGTTTACTAAGCCTTTTTTATTGCCTAAAGATATTCCAACTTAGTTTGCTCTACAGTCAAAATCACATACAATACCCCACTCCTTAATTGATGAAACTGATATCTATATGGCTAGTTATTTATTGATGTTACATGGCACACCTTGGTCAAACCAAAGTGTATTAAGTGCCTGTCAGTTTGCCCAAGCAGCAATTGATTCTGGCCATAACGTTCCTGCTATTTTTCTTTATCAAGATTCGGTATTAAACGCAGTTAATACGCTAGATATCCCTTCAGATGAATTAAATGGTCAATCGCATTTATTACAACTCAGTAATAAACATAATATTAAGTTAATGTTGTGCGTAACTGCGGCTGAAAAACGTGGATTATCTGTAGGAAATATTAGTCCTGAATTTACTATTTCTGGTCTTGCTGAATTTGCTGAGTTAACGACTCAAGCCGATAAAGTCATACAATTTAAGTGAGGCCTATTTTGACAGTAAAGAATATTCTTATCATACATACCCAATCAGGACTTAATAACTTGCAAGGTAAAGAAGCCCTTGATTTGAGTTTGATTTTTGGTGCTTATGAACAAAACGTTTCTGTGTTGTTTTACCAACAAGGCGTTACTCAAACATTAGCTCAACAAACGCCAGAATTAATAAATCAAAAAGACTATCTGTCCACCATCAAAGCACTCGGTATTTACGATATTGATCATGTTTTTGCGTGTCAGAATAGCCTACAACAATTTGGGTTAGCTAATCATGAGTTAATCCAAGGTGTCGAGCAAATATCACTGCTAGATATCAAACAGTTAAAATCCAATGCCGATCATATTTATGTGGTTTAACGGGGTATCATGAATCAAACAACATTACATTTAATCTTCTCCCCCGATGCATGGACTAAAGCGAAACCGTTAGTAGAGGTTAATGATCAAGTCTTGTTATTACAGGATGCTGTGTATCTAGTCGCTAAAAATGATTTAGGCCTTAATTGTAAACAGATTTTTGTAAGACAATTAGATATGAGTGCTAGAAATATACATCCAACCGCTGACTTCACAGTAATAGATGATACTAAGTGGGTTGAATTAACAACGGCAGCGCACAACCTCATCTCTTGGTAAATAAGTTCTTGGTAATACAGTTCTTGGTAATACAGTTCTTGGTAATACAGTTCTTGGTAATACAGTTCTTGGTAATACAGTTCTTGGTAATGCAGTTATTAGTAAGTAAGCTCTTGCTAATAAAGCTATTTCCGAAAGCTATTGGAATGAAGCGCTTAGGAATCAGATTTAAAGAGTTATCACATAAATATATTTTAGAGTTTTATAATGATTGAATTTAACGGCCAACAATTTGAGACCGACAAACATGAATATCTATTGCATCTTTCTGACTGGAGTCAAGAGCTCGCTTTACATATTGCAGAGTTAGAAAATGTAACCATGACAGAAAATCATTGGGAAGTGGTCAACTTTGTGCGTGATTTTTATAAAGAATACAAAACCAGCCCAGCTATTCGAATGTTAGTCAAAGCGATGGCAAAACAGTTAGGAGCAGACAAAGGTAATAGTATTTACCTTTATAAACTATTCCCGAAAGGTCCTGCTAAACAAGCTACTCGCATCGCTGGTCTTCCAAAACCAGCTAAATGTATTTAATTCACTGATAACGACTTTAGAGAAACTATTATGTCTGAACTTATCCATGTTACTTGTAGTCACTGTATGGCTAAAAACCGCCTTCCACTTGAAAAAACAAGTCAAGACCCTAGTTGTGGGAAATGCAAAGAGTCTATTTTAATTGCCTCCCCATTAGCGTTAAATGATCAAAACTTTCAGCGCTTTATCCAAAACAATGACTTGCCTGTCATCGTCGATTTTTGGGCAAGTTGGTGCGGCCCATGTCAAATGATGGCGCCAGTTTATGAACAAGTATCTGGTGAAATGAATAGCCAAGCCCGTTTTGCCAAAGTAGACACAGAACAAGCTCAACAAGTAGCAGCGGCTTATAATATTAGAAGCATTCCAACTATTATTATTTACAAAGAAGGTAAAGAGGTTGCCCGTCAAGCAGGCGCTATGGATAAAACCTCATTAACTAATTGGGTGAGAGAGCAGTTATAAAAAAGCGAGGCTCGAGTTTCGAGTTTCGAGTTTCGAAGTGTGACAAATTTCAGGTCTAAAACCCCAAAAGCTGGAAGCTGGAATGAACTATAATTGAAAGCTTTCTAGGTACGAATTATCAGGTAAATGTTACAAAATAGAAAGCTCAAATAAGTTGTTAGATAAGTAATCCAGTTACTTATCTGACCAAACTGCAAACTCATTACCAGTAACATCGGTGAAATGAAAACGTTTCCCACCAGGAAATTCAAATATCTCTTGCACTATATCACCACCATTATCAACGATCTTACTTGCAATTGCGGCTAAATCCTCGGAGTAAAAAACAACAAGGACTGAACCAGAGTCAGTACTCGCAATTTTATTTGATAAATAAAACCCACCATCCATTCCAGTTTCTTTCGAAAATGAGCAATACTCAGGCCCATAATCAACAAACTGCCAATTAAACACGGCACTGAAAAACTGCTTAGTTTTTGTTAAATCCTTTGATGGCAATTCCAAATAATTAATTTTTTCGTCACTCATAGTGTTTCCCCTCTCTTGTTCTGCATTAACAGTGTTATAATTTGCATAATACCACCGGATAGAATTTGAATTAGATGATAGACCATAGCTTACCACTTGTAGACTTACACCGTCACTTAGACGGTAACATCCATCCTGCGACGGTTTGGGATTTAGCCCAACAACATAACATTAAACTACCAGGCGCAAATGTTGATGAGTTTACTCCACACGCTCAAATACAAGATCAAACCTCAGATCTACTGGCTTTCTTAAAAAAGCTAGATTATGGCGTATCTGTGTTAGCTAACCTGGATGCGGTTTATCGTGTTGCTTATGAAAATGTAAAAGATGCAAAAGAGCAAGGTTTGGACTACACCGAACTACGTTTTTCACCATATTACATGGCTGAGACATTCAAATTAAATATAGCGGAAGTGGTTAATGTTGTGGCTGATGCCGTGTCTACTGCGAGCAAAGAGTTTAATATAAAAACGAACTTGATCGGTATATTAAGTAGAACCTATGGCACTGAGATTTGCCAACAAGAGTTAAGCGCAATCTTGACTCACAAAGACAAAATCACAGCACTAGACTTAGCGGGAGATGAACTTAATTACCCTGCTGAAATGTTTGTTAATCATTTTAAACAGGCACGTGATGCCGGTTTACAAATTACGGTTCATGCCGGCGAAGCGGCTGGCCCTGAAAGTGTTTGGAATGCTATTAAGTTACTCGGCGCAACACGAATAGGCCATGGTGTTGCTGCGACTCAAGACATGAAACTCATGGATTATTTACGTGATAACAAAATTGCCATTGAGTCCTGCCCTACTTCCAATTATCAAACAGCAACAATAAAAGACTTAACCAAACATCCACTGAAAACGTTTTTAAACCATGGTGTGATTGTTTGTTTAAATACTGATGATCCTGCGGTATCAAACATTACCATTAAACATGAATACAAAGTGGCGACCGATGTATTAGGGTTAACCGCAAACGAGTTAAGGCAAATACAACTTAATGGTGTTGAAGCCGCCTTTTTATCTGAGCAAGAGAAGCGCGCATTAATGGAAATTAAGAAAGGCTAGAGTTGCGAGTTGCGAGTTGCGAGTTGCGAGTTGCGAGAAACAGTATACAAATATTTCTGCTTCCGCCACCCGCACTTTCTATTGGATATAGCTAGTAAGTATCTCTAGTCTTAAATAGTTTGAATATAAAATTTATTTAGATATATGAACTAGCAGGGAGTTTAAAACTGTATTTACCGCTTTGATATCTTCTTGCTCTAACTCGCCATTTTTTATGGCTTTGTTAACGCTAGCGGTGATTTCAGTAACGACTTGCTCTAACTCAATGCTGGTATTTTCTAACATAGCAGTACCAATCACTAAATCAACATGCCCTCTTAAATAACCACTTGCGAACAACTCATCGTCCGTTCCACTGACAACGAACCCATCAAAGTATTCTTGGGCGGTATCACTAAGTTGTTCTAAATTTAACATCTTTTAACCTTTTCAATTTATGTTGTTTTACACGTTTTGTTTAACTTTATAATTCTTCGTATCCAACAGGATATAATACTTGATCGTGATAACCCGTGATCACTTTTATGTGACCCGATAAGGATTTATCTAAAGATACATCACCGGTGTCCACAATTAATGGTCTGCCGTTAAGTGCTTTTAATTTTGTTTTAGTTGCTATTACTAAAATATTGTCTTTGCCTATTCTCTTAATAACTTCTGGGCTTAATTGTTGATTACCACGGCCGAAAATATGCCCTTGCCCACCAATTAAGGTAATAAGTAACTTGGTATTGTCATCGATAAAGCTTAACAATTCACTGGCAGTTACATCTTGTTTTAGCAAGTTGTGGTCTTGAATAACATCCACACCTAATAGGGTATTTGGTAAGCTTAACTCTTCCATCAAATAAGCAACCGTACTGCCAGAACCCATGATATAAGTTTGCTCTGGTTCCATCAGTTCAATCACGTGGGCTGCGATATCGTTTAATACCAACTCATCACTTTCTTTGCCACCCATTTTCACATTTTGAATAAAACGTAATTCACTTGGTACCGACAACTCACCATATCGGCGCGCTTTAACTATGCCTTGACGAAACTTCTCTTCATCAATATCCATAACATCCGCATCTGACACTGTGACTAACTCGCCTGTTACTAATAGCTGTAATACGCGTCCAGCTGCTTTTGGTGTAATGGCATAAACTCCTGAATGAATTTTACAGCCAGCTGGCACCCCTAATACCGTTACGTTATCTTCCACCGCGGCACATATATTACGTGCGGTACCGTCGCCACCAACAAACAGAATCAGATCTACTTTTAAATCCGCTAAAACCTTAGCTGCGTTTTCCGTATCTTGATGAGTTGTCACTGCAGAGGTTGGTGTATAAACCACATTATGGGCGAATTGAAGTTGCTCACAAAGGCTTTGCCCCATTTCACCAGCAACTGTGAATATATCGACGTGTTCTATATATTCAGACAACATAGATAAGGCAATAGACGCCCTATCATTAGCTTTTTGTTCTGCCCCTAAGGACTTAGCTAATTCTGCTGTATTGTCACCATCAGAGCCTTTTAAACCGACACTTCCCCCTACGCCTGCAATAGGGTTAATAATCAAGCCAAGCCTAAAGTTAACTCGGCTTTGTTGGTTAATATTGGTATTTACGCTTTTATTATCTGGCATTTATTTAATATCCAGTTTGAAAGAAGGTATAAATTGATTGATGTTAGTTGGTATCGATTGCTGATATCGCTCTGCTAACGTTTCCATTAACTGTTGTGCTCTTGGTGGGAAACCATTGACGAGATATACATTGATTTGTTTTAGTATGTCTTGCTCAAAAGCTTGGCTATCTGGCTGATTGCCAAATTCATCACCAGATAAATTATCGCAACTGACATTAAACTTAAAACCTGCGGCAATAGATAAAGCCCACTCAATAGATTGAGGTTTTATTTCAGCTTGTTGAAATGTCTTTTGCTGCTCAGCAGTTCTGCCATCGGGGCAATACCAATAACCAAAATCTACGAGCTTACGCCTTTGTTCTCCAGCCAAACACCAATGAGCTATTTCATGTAATGCACTGGCGTAATATCCGTGGGCGAATACCACTTGAGCATAACTTTGTGCAGGTATATTAATATCGGTTTCACCGGCAGGTAAATAAATCGGTTCGTCGTTGCCTTTAACTAATCGAGTATTAAAACGGTCAAAAAAACAGTCGTTAAACAGATCAATAATATCTTGGATGTTATGCGCTGATGTTTGAGTAAGCGCGTGATCGACTTGGGACAAGTTTTGATAAGCTAATGACACTGGGCAACTATCGTATTTATTAAAACGTGAGAACATTATACCAATGCAGAGCTGAGTGAATACTGAAATATTTTGTTTATTAACATAAACCAAACTAATTTAGGTTTGAATCAATCTTAAGATTATTAACCAGTCACTCGTTTATTAATGAACGAGTGACTGGTTAAGTCTATGTGTTCTCTTATTTGCTAGCAGGTATGATCGGCGTATCAACAACCACATCCGCATTTTGGGCACGGTTACGTAAGAAGTGGTCCATTAATGTTATAGCCAACATAGCTTCAGCAATAGGGACAGCTCTGATACCAACACAAGGATCGTGACGACCTTTTGTGACTAACGTTTGGCTTTGACCATTAACATCAATGGTCTCGCCTTCAACACTGATGCTAGAGGTTGGTTTTAATGCAATATGAGCCACAATATCTTGTCCACTCGAAATACCACCTAAAATGCCACCAGCGTGATTAGATTTAAACCCTTCAGGTGTTAGTTCATCTCTATGTTCTGAGCCTTTTTGCGCCACAACATCAAACCCGTCACCAATTTCAACGCCTTTTACTGCATTAATCGCCATTAACGCTTTGGCAATATCAGCATCCAACCTATCAAATACAGGCTCACCTAATCCAACAGGAACATTTTTAGCGATCACTGTAATTTTAGCGCCAACTGAGTCACCTTGTTTTTTAAGGTCACGCATGTATTGGTCCCATTTTTCTACCGCATTTGCATCAGGACAGAAAAATGCATTCGTTTCTATCAGTGAGGTATCAACCGTTTCAATAGCAATAGGGCCTAACTGACTCATATAGCCAAACACTTCTAAGCCCAGTTTATGCTTTAACCAAGCTTTAGCGACGGCACCTGCTGCAACACGCATAGCCGTTTCACGCGCTGATGAACGACCACCACCACGATAATCTCGGTTACCGTACTTATGATGATAAGTATAATCAGCGTGACCCGGACGGAATTTGTCTTTGATATCCGAATAATCTTTTGACCGTTGGTCGGTATTTTCAATCAATAAACCAATTGACGTTCCCGTCGTTTTACCTTCAAACACACCACTTAAAATTTTAACTTCATCCGCTTCTCGACGTTGAGTTGTAAAACGTGATGTGCCAGGCTTTCTGCGATCTAAATCGACTTGAATAATTGCTTCGTCAATTTCTAATCCAGGAGGACAACCATCAATAATGCAGCCTAGGCCTAACCCATGACTTTCACCAAATGTGGTAACTTTAAATACTTCTCCAATGGTATTGCCAGCCATTTTTTACCCTTTTAATTCTGTTTTCTAATTCAATATAGGTTGCTACTCAGAGCGCTTTTTTGAGCGCTTATTTTGTAAATAATGATTTGTATTCGACTAATTGCGCTTTGGTCAATGAAAATACACCTAAGCCACCATGTTCAAACTCAATCCAATTAAACGGCACTTGCGGATATTCAGCTTGTAAGTGGATCATCGAATTACCCACCTCCACAATTAATACACCATCATCCGTTAAATGATCCGCCGCTTGCGCTAAAATAACTCGTGTAATGTCTAAACCATCATTACCACTTGCTAATCCAATAGCCGGTTCGTGATGGAATTCTTCTGGCATATCGTCAATATCTTCGGCATCAACATATGGCGGGTTCGACACAATTAAGTCATATTGCAAACCACTCACACCAGAAAATACATCTGACATGATAGGCACGACTTGATCAGCAACATCCAATCTGTGAATATTTTCATCTGCTATTGATAATGCCTCTGGGCTAATATCTAAGGCATCCACTTCTGCGTCGGGAAACGCATAAGCACAAGCGATTGCGATACAAGCTGAACCAGTACATAAGTCCATAATTCGAGTTGGTTCTTGTTTGATTAACCCTTCAAATTTATTTCTTATCAACTCACCTATTGGTGAACGTGGCACTAATACACTTTCATTTACGTAAAATGGTAAATCAACAAAATAAGCAACATTGGTTAAATACGCTGCTGGTTTTTTCGTTGTGATACGTAGAGCGATTAACTCGACGATTGTTTCTCTTTCTGACAATGTCAGGTTCGATGACAATACGTCTGCATTTAATTGTGGCGGCATATTTAACGCAAAACTAATTAATGATAAACATTCATCCCAAGGATTATCAGTACCATGACCATAATATATATCTGATCCGTTGAAGCGACTTACGCCCCAACGTAAAAAGTCATTTACTGTTTTTAATTCATCAATCGCTTGTTGAGACAAGATGTCTAAATCTAATTCCATTGAGTTACCTAACTGGGTTTATAAAGAAACAAATGCATTTTTTATTGGCTGATGTCCTACCTTAACTTACAATAACGAACCTATGATTTTCATATCGCTAATAAACGTTGTTAAGGTGTTTACATGTCAAAATTTGAAGATGAACATCTACATCCATTTGATGAAGATTGTTTTGCAAATGTCATGCAAGGAATTAAGCCGCTTAAGCAAGACAAAATACACTTTGGAAAGGACAACAGCAAGCAAAACAAAGCCCTGCAAGTAAACAAATATGCAGATGATAGAACCAGCGATAATAAGCCAAACCTGAAAAATCCTCCTGCATTTCACTTTTCTGACGAATATGAGCCGTTAATCAGCAACAATCAAACTCTAAGTTATGTAGAAGATGGCTTTCCAGCTTATTACACTAAACTGTTAAGGCGTGGGGATGTTAGACCTGAAGTGATTTTGGATTTACATGGTTATAACAAAGAACAAACCAAATTTGATTTAGCTGCCATGATCAACGATTGCAAAGCAAAACATATTCCCTGTGCTTGTGTTGTTCATGGTGTAGGCGGTGGTGTGTTAAAAACCAAGTTACCGCATTATTTAATTCAACACCCAGATGTAATTGCTTTACATCAAGCGCCACTAGAATGGGGAGGCCAAGGCGCAATCGTTTTTATTATTGACCTTGGAGAAGAGTTGGAACATTTGTTAAATAGATAAGCGCTTTCTTTTTTAGAAAGCAGTTTATAAAGTAATAGTTTAAATTTAAGGTGCTATAACATCTGTTCTGGCGCTAATAGCGTTTCTAATAATCCATTCCACTTATCTAAATCCAATTTGATTTTTGCCACGCCAGCGGTTGCCATGATTGGTGTATACCCGGTTAATTCACCGATAAAATAACTGACCAGCGGCATGTGAGATACACAGATAATATTGGTATCTTTTTTAGCATCTTTATAATTATCGTCGATGTTAGCCAAAACGTAATCAGTCACACGTTTAGCATCACCTTCTGGCGTTAGCGCATCTATTACTTCTTCGTTTTGAGCTTCAATGCCTCGCGCTAAGATAATATCTTTCGTTTGTTGTGCTCTTATATATGGACTTGCATAAACATAATCGAAACTAGCCACTTGCGTTTTTAACCACAATGCCGTGCGTTTTGCTTCCCATTTACCATGCTCAGTTAACTGACGTAACTCATCAGCCTTGGTCATAGGTTCAGCTTCACCATGTCTTACAATATAAAGATAAACAGCCATAAAATTTTCCAACAAATATGGATTAACACCATCTTGTAAAATAAGATACATCAATTAGGCAGCAATATAGTCAATTCAAGTTTAATGTGCCACAGTTATATTAGAATATAGCGTATATTTTTAACGCTTAATTCTTAATTTAACTAATGTCTATTTATCTTTTAATTTCAGCAACCTTGATTAGAATGAAAGATAAACGGATCCTAGTAATTTTGCTAAAATACGCTACGATATTTTTAAGCAATGATGCAATCAATTAACTCCCTAAGGCCAAGCATTGAGAACCAGTCCGAACGATAATAAGACCTATCACAACTTTACCACTAACAATGGTATTAAAGTGGTGCTTATTCATTCTGAAGATGTTCATAAGAGTGCTTGTTCGTTAGTTGTAAATACCGGCAGTTTTGATGATCCTATTGACCGCCCTGGTTTTGCGCATTTTATTGAGCACTTATTATTTAACGGCAACCAAAAACATCCAGAGCCTGCTAAGTTAAACGAGTTTGTCGCCAAACATGGTGGTCATTGCAATGCATGGACAGCAACAGAGCACAGCAGTTTTCATTTTGATGTTCAACATGAAGTGTTTGACCAAGCCCTAGATTATTTTGCCAATATGTTTATCGAGCCGCTATTTACCGATGACGCTATAGAGAAAGAGCAAAATGCAATACACGCGGAATATAAACTCAAGTTAAAAGATGACAGTCGACGTATTCAACAGGTCCATAAAGAAACTTGTAATCCTGCTCATCCTTTTCATAAATTTACTGTGGGTAATAAACATACGTTAGCGAACTTACCGGAACGACCGGTGAAAGATGAGTTAATTCAATTTTGGCAACAGTATTATCAAAGTCAGTTTATGACTTTATGTGTCGTGAGCCCATTACCTATAGAATTATTAACAAATAAAGTGGATGAGTTATTTTCACAAATACAAACCATTAACCTAGAACATGCTAAACCCGAACTAACTGAAAATTTATATCGACCACAAGATCTAGCTCAATTCATTGCTATCAAGCCTGTTAAAGAGCTACACAAACTCAACATTACCTTTCCGTTACCAAGTATTGATAAATACTATAAAAGTAAAATAGTCAGCTTTGTTGCCCATTTAATTGGTGATGAAGGTGAAGGCTCATTATTTGAACACTTAAAAGAACAAGGTTTAATCAATGCATTGGCTGCTGGTAATGGTATATCAGGCAGTAATTTCAAAGACTTTAACATATCTCTGGAGTTAACACATGCAGGGGAGGATGATTTAGAAACCGTTTTAAACGAAGTATTTGCTTACTTACATTGGATTGAAAAACAATCGGTTCCTAGTTACTTATACAACGAACAAAAAAAACTTACTGAAATCAGTTTTGAGTACCAAGAAGACATTAAACCATTAACGTTAGCCAATAATATTGCATTAAACATGCATCATTACGATGTAGATAATTATGTTTACGGTGATTATTGTATGGATGGTTATACAAGCAAGCAATGGCAGGAATTATTTAGCTATTTTGACGCGAATAACATGAGGTTAACCCTTGTCAGCCAAAATATTCACACCAACCAAAAAGCGCATTGGTATCACACGCCTTATTATGTTGAAGCCCTGTCCGTTGACCAAATAACGCAACTCAACGAACAACAAGCCGCTTCGGGTCGTTACCATTTTCCAGTTAGAAATCCTTACTTAACCAAACCAATAAAGTTAGAATCCCCTGATTTTAACAGTATGATCCCCGTCAGTATTGATCACGACTTAGGTTGGCAAACTTGGTTTAAACAAGATGTAAGCTTTAGAGTTCCGAAAGGTAATATTTACCTAGGTTTAGACCTCCCTATTGGGGTGAAATCCAAGCGTAATCAAGCCATGATGCGTTTTTTTTGTGACCTATTTATGGACTCAGTATCAGAGCAACATTACCAAGCTGAAATGGCAGGTTTACATTACAATTTATATGCGCATAACGCAGGTGTGACTTTATATACGTCGGGACTAAGCAATAACCAAGACAGCTTAATGTTGACCTTATTGGAATCAATGATCACAATTAAATTCACCAATATGCGTTTTAAAGAAGTTAAACGTCAATTGATTAAACATTGGCGCAACGCAGAAAGTAATAAGCCTATCAGTCAATTATTTGCCTTATTAAACTCCAAATTAATGCCCACTACGGCTACGTCCAACGAACTAGCCATTGAATTAAATGACGTTAACTTTGAAGAATTTGAACTGTTTGCCAGTCAATTGTTCTCACAGATTTATGCAGAGATATTATTATACGGGAATTGGACAACTTCACAGGCAATTGGCATAAACCAGTCATTAAAACTGAAATTAACATCTTGCCATAAAGTCGATGAGTTACCACGTGCAATCACTTCGCTAGCACCTGCTGAGTTATTGTATTTTGATAAAGAAATTGAACATAATGACAATGCTGCTTTACTCTACATTCAAGGTTTAACCGATGTTGTAAATACAAAATTTGACTATATGGAAAAAGCCGTATTTATTTTGGTCAGTCAGATCCTTTCACCATTTTCATTTAACTATCTAAGAGCAGAAAAACAATTAGGCTATCTTGCAGGGAGTGGTTATATGCCACTTTGCAATACTCCAGGCTTGGCTATTTATATTCAATCACATGATTACACTAGCCCTCCATTAAATTCTAATATTCTTAACTGTTTAACTTATTTTATCGAAGAAGTTGAGATGATGGATAACCAAGAGTTTGAACAGCATAAACAAGCTGTGATCCACCAATATAACGAGTTACCAAGTAACTTAAACCAAAAGTCGCAACAATTATGGATTAGTATTGGCAACCAAGATTATGGATTTATCCAAAAAGAAATGATTGCTAATGAGATATCTTCTATCACAAAACCACAATTAATAAATTGGTGTAGGAGTAAACTTAACCAAGATAACTTACAAGGTATCCAACTTGGGTCTAAAAAAGCAGCGGTTTAATTTACCTACCTTTTCCAGACAAGCCCTTCCCACTCCTTTTATAATTTACTATGACACTAAAGTTCCTCACCTGATTCCTTTATTGTTTTGACATTTCACGCTTAATTAAGTTAGATTCGCTTGGCGTATTCATTTTCAGTTGTAATGATATTGATATTTCCACTTAATAAAAATAATAAATGGGTGGCTGTATTATTGAGCTTTAGTTTTACTTGCCAAGCTCAAGAACAGGCTAATTCTATATTCCTATCGAATAAAATCGACATTTCCTTCATGTTAATGTTGTGTTTGTTTGCAATAGTCATTGCCGCCTTTTTATTATACAACTTAATCCGCTTTAGACGTTATCAGTCAGATATTACCGCCAGTGATGAACGATTAAAGTTGTCATTGTGGGCCAGTGGTGATGAGATGTGGGACTGGAATATTGCAGACGGTACACTGTATAGAACTAATGCGAATGGCGTGTATACCTTACCAAGTATTGATTTAGATACATTTCCTCCCAATAAAGCAGTCATTCACCCAGCCGATCTTGTTCGGGTTGCAAAAAAGCTCAAATTGCATTTAGACGGAGACTCCGAATCCTTTGAATGTGCTTATCGATTAAAGTCCAACGATAACTCTTGGAATTGGGTTTTAGATAAAGGCAAAGTGGTCAGTTTTGATGAAGATGGAAGTCCAATTCGAATGACAGGTACCTTCAAAGACATTCATCAATTAAAGAAAATAGAAAACAATCTTAAAATATTTGCCCAAAGTATAGAAAGTATTGCTGAAGGCGTGATCATATTTGACGCCCAATTGTCCGTTGTCCACGTAAATCCGGGATATGAAATAATAACAGGACACAAAGCCACGGAAATAGTTGGGACTAAATTAAAATTCAACCAAATTAGTATGTCATTGGCCCAAGAAATAAAATCTGAAGTCGATAGGATTGGTCATTGGCAAGGCGATGTTTCCGGTCAAAATGTCTCTGGTGGTTTTTATATGGCTTATATTACGGCCAACTGCATCAAAGATGAACAAGGTAAGATCACCAATTATGTGGCCATCGTTTCTGATACCACCAAGCGCAAGCGAACTGAAGCAAAATTAGTCAAAATGGCCAAAACCGATACGTTAACGGGCTTACCAAATCGCGATGTTTTCTTTTCTAATCTACAAAAACAAGTCTCAAAAAAATCCCCTACCGCTGTACTTGTTTTCGACTTAGATGACTTCAAAAAGATTAATGACTCCGTTGGCCATCAACTGGGCGATGAGTTATTAAAACAAATAGGCGACCGAATAAAACCCCTAGCAGAAGATAATGACACTTTATACCGACTAGGCGGTGATGAATTTGCTTTTGTTATGGAAAATACCAATGACATCCATAAAGTCACATTAGCGGCTAAACAGATCTTAACCTTATTATCCACTCCGTATCGTATTAACCAACATGAGTTTGTTATTGCAGGCAGCATAGGAATTGTCTTATACCCCGATGACGGCTTAAAACCTGAAACATTATTGCGTAATGCGGATACGGCCATGTATTACGCCAAAGCCGATGGTAATAAATATTTATTCTTTAATAATGAAATGAATAAACAAGCGGTTAAACGCTTACAAATAGAAAACTTAATACGCCATGGTTTAAAAGAAGATTATTTTGAAGTGTATTACCAACCTAAATCCAATTTAAAAACTGACAAGTTGGTAGGCATGGAAGCTTTGGTTCGTTTTATCACGCCGAAAAAAGGATTAATTAGCCCTAGCGTATTTATTCCTATTGCAGAAGAAACGGGACAGATCATTGATATCGGTGACTTAGTTTTACGTAAAGCCTGTATTGATATGAAACGCTGGATTGATAACGACATAATAACAGGACGTGTTGCCGTGAATTTATCAGCACGTCAGTTTACTCTACCGGATCTAATCGAACGTATTGATACAATACTAGCTGAAACAGGATTAAATCCGACTAATCTAGAATTAGAGATTACTGAAGGCACGGTTATGGATAATCCTAAACATGCCATTACGATCATGCATCAATTACGAGAGCGTGGCATTCATTTAGCTTTAGATGACTTTGGTACTGGCTATTCTTCATTGTCTTATTTACGTAAATTTCCACTTAATACGTTAAAAATAGACAAAGCATTTGTGGATGATTGCAGTACAAATATTGGTAAAGCGATGATAGATACTATAGTGACCATAGCGCGGAATTTAAGTTTATCCACCGTCGCTGAAGGGGTTGAAACCGAAGAGCAAAAAGCGCTCATGTCATCGATGAAATGTGATGTAATTCAAGGCTACTTATATTCCAAACCGTTATCAGCTAAAGAGTTTTCACGTTTTGCTAATAAACAAAAAGCCTAAGTTTATCCCAACAATACTGAATAACCGGTTAGCCTTATAAATTCTAACCGGCATTGATATCAGCTCTACTAAGCTCGAAACCGAACCGATCCTCTTTCCGTGTATTTTAATAACGCCATTTTACGTTTTGCATTAAACATCGGCCAAATAATTGGTCCAAAACACATACCAGCTATAAACCAACTTTTTTCAGACATACCGTGTTTCATAGCTTCTATCGCTACGTAGACTGAAAAACAAAGGACAATTAACATTATCAATAAGATCAACATCGAAACCACCATTTAGTTTATTTAGGCGGTATTTTAAGGTCTATACACAATAATAAAATCGGGAATAACCCTAAATCGGTTAGTTTTTTAGGTTAAATATTAAATTTTAAGCATAAAAAAAGCCGACGTATCGACTTCTAAATAAGTTAGCGTTTAACTAAGCGTTAAATATAACTTTGCTGATGTACTCGAATGAATAGAGGTGAATCTGTTTTCGAGTAATCTACTTTATATTCTTTACCATTTAAACATTGAACAAATAACAATGTTTTTGGCTCTCCAAAGATATCAGGAGATGCAATATGAATTACTTCACAGTATGCATCCTTAGCTTCTCTTCTGTTACGAGGAACTGGACCATCATGAACCATTAAACCATTTTGTGTTACTTTAATAACTGGGTGTTCGATTTCACTTACAATCAATAAATCCATTTTTCTAATTTTATGAATGATAGTATTACGTCCACTAGTGATATAGGCAGCTTCAGACATATTATTTCTCTACAATTTCTACTTTTTGTTAGATTTCCTGATTCAACTCTAGCCTGATAAGCTGGATTGATCAAGCGTACAATTTAATTTCTCTATAGTTTATAAGGTTTTAGTAAACTTAAATTGTTCAAAATGGCTTAAATATAAAATATATCGATAAACAGATAACGCACCAAACAATCGCGGCTCTTAATCGGTTACAAACTGGGCAGTCCGTTTTAAAAAATTTCATTTATCTTCTTTGTTTTATACATTAGGGTAATGAGTCATACATACTAAGGATACGTTATATGTCTAACATAAAATTAGCAACACTAGGAGGCGGTTGTTTCTGGTGTATTGAAGCGGCATTGAATTTAGTTGAAGGTGTAATCTCAGCGACCTCTGGTTACTCAGGTGGACAAACACCAGATCCGACTTATCAACAAATCTGTCAAGGGGACTCGGGTCATGCTGAAGTCATTCAAGTAGAGTTTGATCAAGATATTATTAGTTTTGAACAACTGTTGTTATTTTTCTTTCAATTGCACGATCCAACACAACTAAATCGTCAAGGGAATGATGTTGGGACACAATATCGATCCGTTATTTATTACCACGATGAAGAGCAAAAACAACTGGCAGAATCTCAAATCAAAGAATTAATGAAGTTAAAAATTTGGGACAATCCGATTGTGACCGAAGTATCCCCGGTATCCGTTTTTTATCCAGCCGAGGCATATCACCAAAACTATGCGAATGAAAATAAAGAACAAGCCTATTGTGCTATTGTTGTGACCCCTAAATTAGAAAAGTTTAAATATCAATTTAAAGACTACCTAAAGACTTGATTATTTTGTTAGAATTCAATGTGTACCTCATTTTTAACACCATGGTCCAATATTACTCTTATGATACGTTTTGAATTCAGCAAACCAGCAGTTTTGAAGTTAACATTTCTGCTTGCCGTGATTTTTGCCTCATTTTTATTTTTAAAACAAGGTGGACACTCAGGTATTAGCTTTCAACATGCTGATAAAGTTGGCCATTTTGTTATATTTTTTTCGTTAGCTTTATTATTGGATTTAGCTTTTCAATTTTCAGTTAAAAAAAGTCTTATTATACTTTCAGCTTACGGTGTTTTAATCGAATTCATGCAAAGCTTTTTACCATACCGAGAAGCGTCTTTAGGTGATGTAATCGCAGACGTATTTGGTGTCGCTGTCTACTTGTTATTAGCGCGTAAATACTTTCAAACTTTACTCAACAAACTCCTTAATGAACAATAAAACCTGGTTTGTAGCAGGACAAGGTTCTATTGGGAGTTTCATTGCATACAATGCAATGGACAAAGGTATTAGCTGCAAACAAATCGTTCGTGATTTAACACAGACCAGCCAAACTTGCTTTCACCCGATTAATAAAGACTCGATATTATTACCCGAATCGCTGCCCTTTTCTGGTTTAGTTCCAGCATCAATTCAATTTTTAATCGTGCCATTAAAAGCTTATGACATCGTTCCTTTTTTAACGCAGGTTAAACCATTTTTAGCAGAAAACGCTGCAATCGTCCTCTGCCATAATGGCTTAGGTACTATTGAACTAGCAACCGAACTAATTTCCGATAACATGGATTTATTTTTTTGCACCACCAACAACGGTTTGTATAAAAATGAACAAGGCGTTTTTCAAGCAGGATTAGGAGAATCACTTTGGAGCCATGTCGCTGGACTTCAACCGGAAAAGTTAACGAATAACGATTTTACGTCCCTTTTGGGGAGCGCAAACATGGTAAATAATTTACAGCAGGTATTGTGGCAAAAATTAGTTATTAATTGTGCTATTAACCCACTAACCGCGATTAATAAAATAAAAAATGGTGCGTTAAACCAAGATGTCTATCGTTCAAGCATTACTAATATTGTTAATGAAACGCTAGCGGTAGGCCAAGCTATAGGGGTAAGGTTAAAGCACGATCAACTTATCAATAAGGTTTACCAAGTGATCCAAGCAACCGCTAATAATTACTCATCCATGTATCAAGACGTTGATGCTCATAAAAAAACTGAAATTGATTTTATCACAGGACATGTGGTGAAGTTAGGTAAGGAACTAGGGATACCAACTCCAACGTCGAATTTAATATATGAGCAACTTAAAACTCTATACAACAATCAGTAGAGCACTCTCTAACTAGTATAAATACTCTTCTAACTTTTGCTGTAAATTAGCAAGTTGAATAGGTTTACTTAAGTAGTCATCCATTCCAGCTGCAATACATTTATCTTTGTCACCTTCCATTGCATTGGCCGTTAACGCAATAATAGGAATCGTTTGATTCACTTTACCTGCATTATTTTCTCTTACATGTTTGGTTGCTTCATACCCGTCCATTTCTGGCATTTGACAGTCCATTAGGATCAAATCAAAGTGTTCTTGGCTATTACTTAATATATTAATTGCTTGTAACCCATTTTCAGCCAACTCATATTGATAACCCAGTTTGGTTAACATAAATTTAGCAACCTGCTGATTAACAACGTTATCTTCAACTAATAATATTTTATATTTATTAGTCTGATGTACGTCGTCAGCTACGTCACTGCTTTGTCTACTTTGATTAATTACCGATTCAGTGGCTTTTACAGGTTTAGTCAAAGTGGTCATCTGATCAAATTGTGGGGATGTCGTGTCTTTTAAGCTATGTATGTAATGTGACGTCAACAGAGGATTAGCCTGACTTACAAGCTTGTCAGCGTCAAACACGATTGATAATGCTGAAACTAAGTCTTCTGTAATGATTGGTTTGGTGAAGTAGCCGCAAAAACCGATGGACGCCAAGTAATTACCATCGCCTTTTTCACCGAGATTTGTCATCATTATTAAAGGCATATTTGTGCAATTGGGCTTAGTGCGTATTAGTTTTCCTAACTCAGCCCCATTAATACTCGGTAACTGTTTATCAATAATGGCGACATCAAATGGGCTATCCGTTCCGTTTACATCTATTGCATCACATAAATCTAATGCCCCATATGAAGAAGACACTGAAGTGATCACCGCGCCCCAATCTTCTAACTGCTTTTGTAATACAAGACGACTACTTTCATTTTTTTCAACGATAAGTATTTTATGCCCAACAATATCTAATGGCGGCATTGTTTGATTATCAACCGCACTCTTATCTAACGATAGGTTAATAGTAAAGGTGCTGCCTTCACCGTCACAGCTTGAAACCTGAATTTCCCCTTGCATTAAAGTAATAATTTTATGGCATATTGCTAAGCCTAAACCTGAACCGCCAAATCGGCGAGTTGTCGACGCGTCAACCTGAGTAAAGGGGTCAAATAACTGCTTTTGTTTTTCTTTAGGGATCCCTATTCCAGTATCAATTACCTCAATTTTTATATCAATGATGCTGTCTTCATCTTGCTCTTTTGACGTTGTACTAACAACGACTTTGACTTCACCTGTTTTGGTAAACTTAATCGCATTCCCTAATAGGTTAGTTAAGATCTGTCTTAATTTTGCAGGGTCGCCTACCACCATTTTGTGATTAAGCTTGGTTAAATCTAAAACTAGCTCAAGGCCTTTTTCTTGCGCCATTAAAGCTAACGCTAATGATGTGTCGCCAACTAATACTTTTAAATCAAAATCTATGGACTCTAGTTCCATTTTACCGGCATCTAATCTAGAGAAATCAAGTATCTCATTTATCAATGTTAACAAGGTATTGGCAGACGATTTAGCCACTTGTGTTTTCTTCAGTTGCTCGTTATCTAGACCATCTTGTTCCAGGAGCTCTAACATCCCTAATACACCATTCATCGGTGTTCTTATCTCATGGCTCATGGTTGCAAGGAAATCAGATTTTGCGACTACCGCCGCTTCTGCTTCCTCTTTTGCTATCAACAACTTTTTCTCTGCGATGCGTCTTTTACCTAATGCGAAAATACTACTGGTTAACGTAGAGACTGACATAATAAAACGTTTCTCATGGTCACTCCATGTTCTTGCTTCACCTATTTGTTCAACGCATAACACGCCAAATTCCCCATTACCGGTTGAAAAAATACCATCTAACATTGAACTGATATTTAAAGGGGTAAGGTATATTTCAGAAAAACATCTTGTCGCAGGATGAGAGTGTGCATCATCGGCAGAGATCAAAGCTTCAGTTGCAATAGCTGAAAAATATTCAGGGTAATCTTTTTGGTAAAGAATAAGTCCTTCACTTATGTGATCATTGGACTGCTCATATAAAGATATACACTCAATTGCGGCCATTTCACTATTGAATGTCCATAAAGACACACGTTCAGCATTTAATGCTTGCGAGACTGATTTAACTATTAGTTTTTTAGCAACGTCTAAGTTACCAGTTAATACCGCTTCATTTACCGTTAAGTTAGCTAAAACTTTATTCTGCGTTGCTTCATCTAATGCTTTTAACTCAGCGAGTTTTCTATCGTTGATATCTTGGAATGAACCAAATAACCGTACACACACGCCATCAACAATAATAGACTCACCATGTGCAATGACCCACAAATCGCGTCCTTTGGCAGTTATGATTTGTAACTCTTCATGCCACTCAGTAGGGGTTTTCATACTAAGGTTAATAACTTCTACAATCCGGTTTCGGCTTTTACCTTCTTTATAAAAATTAATTCCAGTTTCTAAATTTGGAACGAAATCCGGATCCACTTCGTGGATCAATTTGGTCATTGGTGACCAATAAACATAACCTTCAATTAAATTAGCTTCCCATGCGCCAATTTTAGCTTGATCACTCATGCTTTCTAATAAACGTTGTTGCAAACGCACTTTATCTTCAATTTCTTTTTTGGCCGATACATCCATTTCCATAGCCATAAAACCAGTTACGTCGCCATTCTCATTTGTAATTGGCTTACAACGGATTTCAATCCAATATGGATTACCATTTTTATTATAATTAATCAGCGTTTCATTAAACGCTTGTTTATTTTTAATCGCTGTTCTAATGCGATGTACCGTATCAAGATCCGACAATTCACCTTGGAGTATTCGGCCTGGGATTTTGCCAATGACTTCATGTAAGTAATACCCTGTAATTTTTGTGAACGCGCTGTTAACCCACTCAATTTTTCCAGAGGTATCCGTTAGAATAACGGCATTATCAGTCTGTGAGGCTATATTAGATAACTTAGCCATGTCTTTCTCAGACTGTTTTCTTTGAGTAATATCAACAATGAAACCTTCTAAATATAAAATCTTACCGCTTTCGTTATAAACCGCATTACCTTTCTCATATAACCAGCGAATATCATTACTTTTGGTTTTAATTTTATATTCAATATTCCAAGGGGCTTTATTGTTAATCGCTGTGTTTATGTCTTCCAAAACTTGGTTTTGATACTCAGGTAAGATTAAATCAGCAAAGGCCAATTCATTGTTATTAAGGAGTTGTTCTACCTTATAGCCGGTTATCTCTATACATTGCTCACTCATAAACAACATACTCCAATCGTTATCGTATAAACAACGATAAGCGATGCCCGGGATATTTTTTACTAACGACTCATACTGTTCTTTACTTTGAAATAGAGCGGCTTGATTTTGTTTACTTTCTGTAATGTCGGTACGTATTGATATGTAATTTTTAACGACGTTTAAGTCATTCAAAAATGGGACTATGGTTGTACTCTCCCAATATAAACTCCCGTCTTTCGCTCTGTTACAGATTTCTCCATGCCAAGTTTTACCTACAGTGATCTCGTCATACATTGCACTAAAAAAAGACTTAGGATGAACACCAGAATTAATTATCTTGTGAGTCACACCTATTAATTCAGATCGTTTGTACCCAGTGATCTC
This sequence comes from Psychrosphaera sp. F3M07, assembly GCF_018860345.1. Classification (GTDB taxonomy): domain Bacteria; phylum Pseudomonadota; class Gammaproteobacteria; order Enterobacterales; family Alteromonadaceae; genus Psychrosphaera; species Psychrosphaera aquimarina. Next base: position 84,814 of record NZ_JAHKPJ010000016.1, read on the forward strand.
GGTAAATTTGTCGTTGGCATATTCAATAATACCAGCTCGATTTGATATGGTGACAATGCAATGTTGGTCAATCGCAAATTGTTGATGTTCTGATTTTTTTAATGCTTCTAAAGCTTCCGTTTGACTTTTAGTTAACAAAGATTCGTGCTGCTTTAATGCAACTAACATGTCATTAAACGCTTTTGCTAATCGCCCCACTTCGTCGTCAGTTTCAACAATGACACCTGTAACATTTTGTCCTTTTGCAACTAAATTAGAATGTTCAACTAGTTGTAAAATTGGTTTTATAAACGCGCTGGCCTTTTTACTTGCCAGGAAAATAACAAAAATAAGAAAAACCATTAACAAGATTATGGAATAATTGAGAAATTCATCGGCGTGTTTAAGGGCTTCGGTCCTTTTAATTTCAGTGACATGAAGCCAAGTCACGTTAGCGATATTAATGGGAACAATATGTCCAACGACAACATCACCAAAACTATTAATATATTCTTTGCTGGTGCGACCTTGAAGACTAGGATTATTCTGAAACTTAGTGAATAAACTGGAGTTTGTTATTAACGTTAATACGTCTTTAAAATCATCCGTTAAACTGCTTCTTAACTTACCATCCATCCCTAAAATATATTGAGTCAGTGATGGTTGTTTTTTGTTTAATAAATTTAACTCATTATGAATCGTGTCTAATTTAATTTGAACTGCAACGACCCCCTTAATTTGATTATCTAATAAAATAGGAGCAGTGAGAAATGCAGATATCAATCCATCAGAGGGGGTGTAACGTTCTAAATCGGAAAACACTTCATACCCAGTATCCAAGGTATCCAAAACTGATTGGGCAAATAAGGTATTTTTATATTTTCCAACTTTTAAATTGGTTCCAAGATCATCTTCCTTCGCCATGCTAAAGAGAATATTAGCCTCGTTATCTATGATAAAAATATCATGTGTGAAATCATGGGTTAGACTAGCTAACGCCAATTCATGTGCCGAATGAACATTGACCTCATTCCAAACATTGGATTCAACAAATTGTTTAGTATCACCATTATATTTATCAAATGCTTGTTCAAGAGTAGTTAATACTTTTAAGGTGACTGGAGAAACGGAAAGCTCTTCTAAATCATCAAAACGAGATTGAAACCAATTATTATAATAACGCTTACGACTTTCCCCGATAAGTGTTGCTTCTTCTAGTGCGATTTTTTCAAGGTGTGTTTTTGATTGGTAATAATTTACGGCTGTAATGATCACCAGTGGCAGGATAGATAAAACCAAAAACCATTTTAATAGGTTTCTATAGATAGGAGATTGAGTTATTGAAATTATGTTAACGTCTCGTTGAGTCATTCGGTTTATTATAGTCCATAAAAATAAAACTATTCTTGATTATATTATTGATAAGTTTAGCTTATATCTGACTCAAAATTTCAATTAAATAGAATTAATTAACACTAATTTAGATTATTCAATTTTGATATTTACCTCAAAGCGAGTATTCACTACAATAAAGCTCTTATTCATTAGTTGGATCATTTGTGGTTAAAGATATATTACTTGAAGACATCATTAAACATGCACATCAAATTTGCAGTGAGAATAGTGTCAAATTAACCACCAAACGCGAACATGTTTTATCGGCATTAATACAAGCAAGTGAAGCCGTGTCCGCATATGAACTAGCTGAGCAATACCGAGATATATTTGAACAAAGTATTCCTGCGATGTCAGTCTATCGAATTTTGGATTTTCTTGCTGAGCACTCTTTAGTCCATAAACTCACATCGGCAAATAAATACATAGCCTGTTCACACATTACTTGTTCACATAGCCACGACGTCCCTCAGTTTTTAATCTGTGAGATATGTAATTCAGTTTCTGAAATTAGTGTTAAAAAATCAGTAATGAGTGAATTAACGGCCAGTGTTGAGAAAACCGGATTTAAACTAAGTACAAGTCAACTGGAATTAAAGGGTATCTGCCAAAGTTGCCAACAGTAATCTACTGTAAACGATATCCAGACAAACAAGCATAAAAAAACGCACTCTTGAGTGCGTTTGTTTTACGAAGACAATGCCTTTCTAGTAGAACGTTTTACCGTCTTTAGCCATTGAAACTAATATTTCAGCCGGTTCAAAACGCGAGCCATGTAACTCTTTATAACCGTTTAATATCTCAACTAAATTATCAATACCTAAGCTGTCCATATAGCGGAATGGACCACCTTGGAACGGAGGGTAACCAGTACCAAATATCATGCCGATATCCCCGTCTCTCGCATTACGAACAATACCAGCATCTAAACAACGCGCTGCTTCATTTAGTAATTGAACAACACAACGTTCTGCAATTTTATCCGATGACAAACTGCCTTTAGGCGTCACACCTAACACCGAGTAAACCGACTCATCAACTTGTTTGCCTTTACCAGAAAACGTTAATTTGTCCATTAAGCTAGGTTGTGCAGCTTTACCATATTTATAAAAACCTTTTTGGTTTTTCTTGCCTTTACGGTCATCAGCAATTAATTTTTCCATCGCAGATGGAACGGTAAAACGTTCACCAAATGCATCAAACAAAATCGCAGATACTTTAGAACCAACATCAATACCCACTTCATCTAATAACGTCATAGGACCAACAGGGAAACCAAACTTAGTTAACGCTTTGTCTATTTTCTCAATTGGCTCACCTTCCATTGCAACTTGAGCCGCTTCATTCATGTATAGACCTAAAACGCGGTTAACAAAAAATCCAGCTTCGTCTTTTACTACAATCGGAGTTTTACCTTGACGACGAGCAAATTCAACAGTTGTTGAAATAGTCTCGTCAGACGTTTTCTCGGTAGCAATAACTTCCACTAATGGCATTTTGTCCACTGGTGAGAAGTAATGTAATCCAATGACATTCTCAGGACGTGCTGCATTAGCGGCAATATCACGAATTGGTAATGAAGATGTATTTGACGCAAATATAGTCTTGTCATTACAGTTTTCTTCTATGTCAGCAACCATTCGTTGTTTAAGTGATAAATCTTCAAATACCGCTTCAACAATAATATCAGCATCTTTAAAACCAACAAAATCAGTCCCTGCAGACAACATAGAAAGCTGTTTTTGCATTTGAGAGTGTTGCATAAAACGGCGTTTAACTTTTTTACTTAAAATATCGTAGCTGTATTTAAACGCGTTACGGATACCTTCATGAGCAATATCTTTAATACGAGCTGGGATGCCAGCTTTGGTCGTCGTAACAAATGCAATACCGCCACCCATTAAGCCGCCACCTAAAATACCGGCTTTTTTAACTTTAGCGGGTTCAACCCCTTCTACACCGTTTTCTTTTTTCATTGCTGTTGTAGCAAAGAATAAACCACGTAATGCCTTTGATTCTGGAGTCATGCAAAGTTCTGAGAAACGCTGAGCTTCAATTTCAAGCCCTTTTGCATAACCCATTTCTACGCCAGTGCGAATACACTCGATAATCTTAAATGGAGCAGGATAATTACCTTTTGTTAAACGCATCACCTGTTTGCCAGCTTGATCAAACAAGACCTTGCGACCAAACGGGTTGTTTTCTAACAAACGAGTAACAAGTGGTTGTTTTTTCTTTTTAACAACTGGTTTGCCTTTTAACGCCATTTCAATTGCAGTATTAAGAAGTATGCTATTTGGAACAATTTCATTAGCCAAACCAGCTTTAACAGCTTGTTTTGCTCTTAATTGTTTGCCCGCTAACATCATGTCTAAAGCTTTTTGTAAACCTACTAACTTAGGTAAACGTTGTGTGCCACCAGAGCCCGGTAACAAACCTAGTTGAACTTCAGGCAAACCTAATACGGTTTTGTCGCTATCAGAAACAACTCGGCCATGACATGCCATTGCCAACTCTAAACCACCGCCCAAAGCGGGACCGTTTATCGCAGCAATCACAGGAATCGACATATTTTGAATACGGTCAAATAACTTTTGCCCCAACTGAGCAATTTCTTTAACTTGATCTGCAGTTTCACAGCTATCTAACATAGCCACGTCAGCACCAGCTACAAATGAGTTGTCTTTACCAGATATAAGGACTAAACCAACAACCTCTTTATTGGCTTCAACTTGATCTAAAACGTCGGTTACTTGCTCGGCAAATTCGGCTTTTAATACATTCATTGATTCATCAGCAACATCTATGCTGATCACGCCTATGCCATTTTCTTTTATTTCTAAACTAAACGCTGATGCGTTTTTAATATCTTGAGTCATTTGAGTTTCCTTTCGGCTCTCTTAAAATTAGACTGAATCGTTTTACTCTTAATCGCGGCTTAGATTATCCGTCAACTTCAACAATCATAGATGCACCTAAACCACCAGCGGCACAAGCGGTTGTTAGACCAACACCACCACCACGACGACGTAGTTCATTAATAGTTTGCGTTACTAAACGTGTACCAGTTGCGGCAAATGGGTGACCATAAGCAAGTGAACCACCGTTAACGTTAAATTTAGCCATGTCAATTTCACCAATGGCTTTGTCTTGACCTAATTGCTCTTGAGCAAACTTCTTACTGCTAAACATTTTCATATTCGCCAATGTTTGCGCAGCAAATGCTTCATGCATTTCTATTAAATCTAAATCAGCTAAATTCATGCCCGCACGTTTTAGTGCAATTGGCGTTGCATACGACGGTCCCATTAACATGTCTTCCCACACGTCAATTGCTGCAAAACCAAAGCTTCTGATATAACCTAAAGGTTCATAACCTAACGCTTTTGCTTTGCTTTCACTCATCAATAATATTGCTGATGCACCATCCGTTAATGCTGTTGAATTTGCAGCCGTTACCGTACCATGTTTACGATCGAATACTGGACGTAACTTGCTGTAACCATCCGCGGTAGAGTTAGTACGAACCGTATTGTCCATATCTATAAACCCTTTAAACGGTTCAGGATGTGCAGTCATAACTTCATCTTTAAAGATGCCACTTTCCCAAGCTTTAGTTGCCAATGAATGTGAGCGATGCGCTAATGCGTCTTGATCGGCACGGCTGATATTATGGGTTTTAGCCATTTGCTCGGCCGTTTGGCCCATGCTTAGGTTCGTTGAGTACTCAGCAACGGCAGGAGGAACCGGCATTAAGTCCTTAAAACCTAACTTCTTAATAATATTCCAACGCTGGCCTAAGCTTCTCGCTTTATTTAAATCAACAAGGGCTCTGCCTAATTTTTTACTTACACCAATAGGTAAGACAGAAGATGAATCGGCACCACCGGCAACTCCCACAGATATGTGGCCTGCCATGATAGATTCACAGATATTTACGGTAGACTGAAAACTTGTAGCACATGCACGCGATACTGAATAAGCATCGGTATGCACATTCATTCCTGTGCCTAAAACGATTTCACGTGCTATGTTAGGCGCTGACGGGTATTGAACAACTTGGCCATAAACTAACTGTTCTATTTCTAATGGATCTAATTCTGAACGTTGTAACATTTCAGAAACAACCATCTTACCTAAATCAAGAGCTGGCACTCCATGATAAGCCGTTGCTTGTTTAGCAAAAGGAGTACGTAATCCGGCAACAACCGCGATACGATCACCATTTCTAGTTTGAAGTTTATTAGCTGTCATTATTTTACCCTGTATAAATTATTATTTGTCCAAGTGTAGTTGTTCATAACATAACCGAACAAATTATCTCAGACCCTCTGGTCTGACCTGATAGTAACCCAGTGATAATAACCATATCTATATAGAATTAAAACCAATATTTTTAGTTGTCTCTTTACTTACATTTAAAATCGCAACTAATGCGTAAAATTAACTGCAGATTAGCCAAACGTTAAAAGTGCGCAAACATCTTGTTACAACTGTCTCCTAACGCAATAATTAAGGAGTATGAAACAATTGTTTAAAATATCATCGTTTGATTTTTAGTCACTTGTTTTCTGCTTGGGGAACCTTATATATCTATGATTATCATAGATATCGATTTAGTGACGTTTAACCTTTAAGTCACTTATATATAGCTCAGATTCATAGCTCAGGAATGTAAAACATGTCAGTAACCCGTTTTAACCAATTAAAACAATATTTAGATTCACAGGTGATCGGTCAACCGGACTTCACCAAAGGTATTTTAGTTGCACTGTTAGCTGATGGACATTTATTAGTTGAAGGCCCTCCAGGACTAGCAAAAACCCGAGCAATCAATGCATTAGCTAATGGTTTAGAAGGTGACTTCCACCGCGTTCAATTTACCCCTGATTTACTGCCAGCCGATTTAACCGGTACCGACATTTACCGTCCGGAAACGGGTGAGTTTAAATTTGAAAGTGGACCATTATTTCACAATCTAGTTTTGGCCGATGAAATCAACCGTGCACCGGCTAAAGTGCAATCCGCTTTATTAGAAGCTATGGCAGAAAGACAAGTAACGGTTGGTAAAACAACCTATCCTTTACCTGAATTATTTCTTGTTATGGCAACCCAGAACCCGCTTGAACAAGAAGGGACTTACCCGTTACCAGAAGCGCAACTTGACCGCTTTTTAATGCATTTAAATGTTGATTATCCTGGCGCTGAAACGGAAATAGAAATTTTAAGATTAACTCGTGGTGAAGCATTACAGCAACCGGTAGAAAAGCCGGAACCATTAACTCAGGCTGATATATTCGCAGCCCGAAAAGATATTCTTTCAATTCATTTGTCGACTGAGTTAGAACAATATTTAGTGCAATTGATCATCGCAACCCGTCAACCAGAACAGTTTGATCCTGAGCTTAAAAAACATATTGCATTTGGTGCTTCCCCGCGTGCCACAATCTCATTAGATAAATGCGCAAGAGCAACGGCTTGGTTAGATGGTCGCGATTTTGTAACCCCTGATGATATTCAAACTGTATTTTTTAACTGCTTACGCCATCGTATTTTATTAAGTTACGAAGCGGAAGCCGCAGGCGTTACAGCAGATCAAATACTTAGTCGTATTCTTGAATTGGTTGCCGTTCCATAATACAGAGCATTACAGGATATTAAGTAACATTATGACTGACTCTGCTGCAATACAATTGCAAACTGGTTTAGAGTGGCTTCATCGCCATAATTTATCAGGTGTTGATATTAGCTTTGACGAATTATTGATGTATCGAAACTTTACTCATTTGTTATCAAACAAACCCAACAGTAAAGTTAAACATCAGATGTCTGGCCAATACTTAGCCAAAACTAAAGGTCGAGGCATGGAGTTTGACGAAGCACGTCATTATCAACCCGGCGACGATGTACGTACAATTGATTGGCGCGTTACCGCACGTACGGGTAAGACCCATACTAAAATTTTTCGTGAAGAAAAAGACCGCCCTGTTTTTGTGTTTTGCGACTTATTACCCTCGATGCGCTTTGGCAGCCAATTATTGTTTAAATCGGTTCAAGCTTGTCATTTAAGTGCTTTGATAGCATGGACCGCTAAACAGCGTGGTGACAAAATTGGTGGATTGATATTATCAGAAAACAACCTATTTGAGGCCAAACCAAGAAGTCGTCAACAAGCAGTGTTACATTGGTTAAAAGCTTTAAAAGACAATCATAATGACTTGCCTATGCAGCAAGAAGTGACAACAACTGAGCTTGATAAACAAACTCAAGAGAAAAAGTTTATTGAAGCCTGTGCACATTTACGACGTGTCGCGCATCCCGGTAGTTTAGTCTATTTAATTAGTGATCTTCAGCATTTAACTAATGATGCATTGCAACACTTATATCAATTGCAAAAACATTGTGAAGTCGTGGCTTGTTGGGTCAACGATCCTATCGAGCAAACTTTACCATCGGCTATGTCTGGCTTAATGCCTGTGACAGATGGTAACGAAACTAAAATAGTGAATAACACTGCGCAATTAGCTGAATATAAATTAAAAGCTAAACAACATTTTGCGTCTAAAAAAAATGCCCTGTTAGATTACAACATTAAATGGTTATCTATCTCTGCTGGAATGCCATTAAGTGAGCAACTTTAATTATGCAACCTGATTTACTTTCTCAACTTCAAGACATACAAACACCACAACAAGTTGGTCATTGGCCATTAGCTTGGGGATGGTGGGTTGTGATTATTTTGTCGCTTCTACTACTCGTGTTCATTTGCACTTCGGTATATCGTTTTATTCAACAACGTAAAGCAAAAAAACAAGCGCTTAAATTATTAAATCAAGTAAGTCCAAAACAAAACCCGCTTGTAGCAGTACAAACCATTAATAGTATTTTGAAACGTGTGGTTTTGGCTTATTGCGAGCGAGATCTAGTTGCCAATCTCAACGGCGAAAAATGGACTACTTGGCTTAATACACACGGTCATAAAAATGCTCAAATAAACTCTGAATTTGTCCAACTAGCGTATCAAGCAAATTGCAGTTCTGAACAAGCCAGTGAGTATTTAAAACAAAGTAAAAACTGGATTAATAAAAGCTTACCTTTGAGTAAACAGGCATTAAAATCAATATCACAAGGAGAACAAAATGTTTAGTTTTGCTTGGCCTTGGTTATTAACCTTGTTAATTGCACCTTTTATTATTCGATTGTTGCCTGCGGTAAAAAAACAAGAATCTACTGCATTATTTTTACCTACGTTTGATTTTATTGGCACACCTTCTCAGTCTGAAATAAAACGGGGATTTCCTTGGTTTGCTTTATTCATCTGGATAGCGCTAGTGTTGGCTGCTGCTAGACCACAATGGTTAGGGGAGCCGGTGACGATTCCACAAGAAGGCCGTGAGCTAATGTTAGCGGTGGACTTGTCAGGTTCAATGCAATATGAAGACATGATGATTGGCAATCAAAAAGTTAATCGTTTAGTCATGCTTAAGTACGTACTTAATGACTTTATTGAACGTCGTGTGGGTGACCGCCTTGGTTTAATTCTATTTGCCGACACAGCCTATGTGCAAACACCATTAACTTATGACAGAAAAACCGTACGCCAAATGTTAGATGAAGCAGTATTAGGTTTAGTGGGTGAGAAAACCGCCATAGGCGATGCACTTGGTTTAGCCGCAAAACGTTTTAATGATAAAAAAGACTCAAATCGTATTTTAATTTTACTAACCGACGGACAAAATACCGCTGGCAATATTCAGCCCCAAGAAGCATTAGAAATAGCAGTAGCCGCTGGCGTTAAGGTCTATACCATAGGGGTTGGAGCTGACGAAATGTTAGTACGCAGTTTTTTTGGTAATCGTAAAGTAAACCCGTCTGCTGACTTAGACGAAGCATTATTGAGTGATATCGCCAAACAAACCGGCGGACAATATTTCAGAGCCAGAGACACCCAAGGTTTACAACAAATATATGAAATATTAGATGAACTTGAACCCATTGAAGATGACCCTATTCAGCTAAGACCTATGCAATCATTGTTTTTCTATCCGTTAAGTGTTGCATTATTTTTATCCGTTTTAGCTGTATATTTCCCACTTATACAGCGCACATTAAAATGGAGTAATTTACGTAATAAATTCACTCCATCAAACCAAAAGAGTTAATTGACCATGACCAATTATTTAGCTCAATTTTCACAATTTCATTTTTTACGACCTGACTGGTTTTGGGTATTAATTCCCTTGATCATTTTTTGGATATTAAAACTTAAAGTAGTAACAACGACTCAGTGGCATCAAGTGATCCCTCCACATCTAGCCAATGCCATGTTAGGCAATAATAAAAATAATAAAGTAAAACAAAAAAGAACCTTTGTGCCTTTTATTTGGTTATTAGCCGTTATCGCTTTGGCCGGGCCAACGTGGGATAAAATAGAAAAACCTGTATTCCAAGTTAAACGTGCCAGTGTCATTGTATTGGACATGTCAATGTCCATGCGCGCCACAGACATCAAACCCAATCGTTTATCTAAAGCCAGATTTAAAGCCATCGACTTAGCTAATGCTATCACTGACGGTGAAGTAGCTTTGGTTGCTTATGCCGGTGATGCATTTACTATTTCACCATTAACGCCTGACACCCGAAATATAACGGCTTTAATCCCAAGTTTAAAACCTGAGATCATGCCAGTACAAGGCAGTTACCCTCTATTAGGTCTAACCAAAGCAAGTGAATTATTGCAACAAGCCGGATACCCAACGGGAGACATTTATTGGATCACCGATGGGGTGGATGATGAAGATTTACCAGACTTAACCTCTTTTTCAGAGCAAACGCCTTATCGAGTAAATATCATGACAGTGGGTACTGCAGACGGTGCGCCCATAAAAATGTTGGATAACAGTTTATTAAAAGATCATTTAGGCAGCATAGTGATCCCTAAATTAAACAACCGCGTGTTGATGAATTTTAGTAACATTAGTAATGGTGTTTTTGTTAATTCCACAGCAACCGACGCTGATATCAGAACCTTATTAGCGGCAACGGTTTCACGCCCTAGGGAGCAACAAAATCAAGATGATAGCGAGACAAACGAGGATAACTCCTTAACGGGTGATGATTGGCAAGAATTTGGGCCATACATCATTTTATTAATTTTACCATTAGTGCTTACCTTTTTCCGTAAAGGTGCCACTATCTTAATGATGTTGATTTTACCTTTTAGCTTTACGCCAAATAAAGCTATTGCGGCCGACAACGGACAAGCAAAAGTAGATGAGACGGCTGCTATTACTCCCCCCCCTTCTTGGACGGATTACGCGTTCAAAACACAAGATCAAGTTGGTGCAGAGTTATTTAATCAACAACAGTTTGATCAAGCATTAGAATCATTTGAAAACACTCAGTGGAAAGGCGCTTCAGCTTATAAGGCTGGTGACTATCAAACCGCACTTGATTATTTTAAACAAGACAACTCAGCCACAGGCTTTTATAACCAAGGCAATGCATTAGCCAATTTAAATAAATTAGATGATGCTATTAAAGCCTATGATGAGTCACTTAAACTTAACCCTAATGATGAAAAAGTCATGGCTAATCGTGCTTTGTTAGAACAAATTAAGCAGCAACAAGACCAACAAAAACAAGATGGCGATCAACAAAATCAGGACGGACAGCAAGATAAAGATCAGGAAGGCGGTCAAGAACAAGATTCACAAGATCAGCAAGATTCAGAGAAAGAATCAGATCAAGAGTCGCAACAAAACTCGGAGCAACAAGAGTCTGATAAAGAAAATGCTAACGCCGAAGATTCTAATAGTTCAGATTCTCAGTCAGATCAACAACCTGAACCAACGCCATCTGAAAACCAAGAAACGCCTGAACAACAAAAGTCAGGTCAAGAGCCTTCAGAACAAGAAACAGAAGAAGAATCACAGAACGCGAGTGATGCTGAAGAAACGAAAGTTGAGCAAACCGAACAAGAAGCTCAAGCGACACAGGCTCAAATGAGCCAAGAACAAATTGAAGATAAAGAACAACAGCAAAAAATAGAACAACTGTTACGAAAAGTATCAGATGATCCCGCAACGTTATTAAGAAATAAAATGATATTAGAAAGCAAAAAACGTCAGCAAAATGCTCGTTCGCCAAGAGGAGCAACTAAGTCATGGTAGCCCTTTTTCAATCAGACCTTAATTATTCAAAAGTATGCACTCAATTTATGACGGTTATTAACATGTTTACTCGAATTTCAATCATTTGTTTTTTATTAATTTCTGCAACAGTGAATGCAACAACGGACGTCTCCGTCACAGTAGATAGAAACCCTGTTATGGTTAACGAATCCTTTGTCTTAGAAGTTGTGGCAAATGACTCTCTGGACGGTAATGATCTTGATTTAACCCCGCTTAGACAATCTGGTTTAGTGGTGGGTCGAACAGCAACGAGTTCTTCAACGCAGATCATTAATGGCAGTATTTCAAAAACCACTAGCTGGAATGTCGTGTTATTAGCAAGAAAAGAAGGCAATTATACTATTCCTTCTCTCACTATTGATGGAGTTTCAAGTCAGCCTATTACCGTATCTGTAGTGCAGTCCAATGCCGCAGCAGGTCAAAACAATCAAACTATTTTCTTAAAAAACATAATTGAACAAACCGACTTATATCTACAGCAAACCGTCAAGCTAGTCACACGTTTATACTTTGCGCCAAATGTAGATTTACAAAGCGGTACGTTAAGCGATCCTATTTTGGATCAAGCGTTTATCAAACAGCACGGTAAAGACAAGGACTCCAGCGAAATTATTATGGGGGTTCGTTATCGTGTGATTGAGCGTATTTACACTGTAACGCCGCAATCAAGTGGCACATTTACCATTAGTTCACCGGCTTTTAATGGTGAAATTAGCACAGGTCGTCGACGTTCTACGTTTAGTAACTTTGGTGGAACTAAACCAGTGACAAGTATTGGCAGTGATATAGAGATAAATGTTTCATCGATTCCAAAACAATATTCTGGCACTTGGTTACCAAGTGACTTAGTGATGTTAAACGAAGAATGGCAGCCAAACCAAGACAGTTATGAAGTGGGTGAACCTATCACTCGAACCTTCACGTTAACCGCGTTAAACGTAAACGAAGAGCAGTTGCCAGAAGTTATTGGTAATTATCCAGACTCATTTAAAACGTACCCAGATCAATCTGAGTCGCATTCGGAAGTTCGTCAAAATGCCATCGTGTCGCAACGGGTAAGTACAGAAGCCATAGTTGCCACAAAAGCTGGTGAGTTTGTTTTACCTGAAGTCTCCGTGAATTGGTTTAATACCAAAACAAAACGTGAAGAAGTTGCCACAATTCCAGCTAAAACAATCAACATTGTTCCATCAACAAATGCTCAAGCGGCACCGATGACCAATTTACAAACACCTATCATAGAATCAACGGCTATAGGTGAACAAACTTGTGATCTGCCATCTAATTCAACTCATTCAGACAACGACAGCAGCAATCTCCCTACCGGTTCTTATAACACCCTATTAATGTGGGCCGGTTGGGCATTATGGATATTCACCTCATTAAGTTGGTTGCTATCCAGCTTATTACGCAGTAAACAAAATAAACAATCTCAGTCACCTAATAGCAAAGTGACTTATGATAAATCAGTATTAAAACAAGCGTGTTTGAACAACCAAGCGAACATGGTGCGCGCCGAATTATTAAAATGGGCAAAAATCGAATTTACTCAACCAGTATTAACCTTATCGGCGTTAATGCCATTGGTTAATCCTGAATTACAGCAACAAATTTCAATATTACAAAACAGCCAATATTCAAAACATAATACCGAGTGGTCTGGTAAAGCCTTTTGGAATGCGTTTAAAATGTTTAACTCTACGAACAAAAAACAGAGCGACAGTAATTTACCACCGTTAAATGGATAGGATAGTGTTATGACTACACCATGGCTAGTTGAGACCACATTAACCAGTGATTTAGTATCTATGGTGCCATTACGCCTAGAACATGCTGAGGCATTAGTACAGGCCGCCTCTGACGGTGAATTATGGAACTTATGGTTTACTTCCGTCCCCTCAGCCGATACGGTGCACGGATATATTGAAAAAGCATTACAGCAGCAACAAGATGGCACTGCTTTACCCTTTGTCATCATTGAGAATGCAACACAAACCGTTGTTGGTTGCACACGTATTTGTAATGCCGTTGAACAACATAAACGAATTGAGATCGGTTACACTTGGTACGCCAAACGTGTCCAGCGAACCGCTGTGAATCGTCAATGTAAACTATTGTTATTACAACTGGCTTTTGAGCAATTAAATTGCATTGCGGTTGAATTTAGGACCCATTGGCATAATGTAAAATCAAGAGCCGCGATTGCAGGACTTGGTGCCAAACAAGATGCCGTATTACGTAATCACCAGATAGGGTTAGACGGCACAATAAGGGATACTGTGGTGTTTTCCATAATTGAATCTGAGTGGCCTGTTGTAAAACAATCCTTGTCCTTTAAAATAAAGCGTTAGTTATTCTCAATGAACTAGTTACGCTAGCGCATAACTTTCCTGATACTCATATTATTTAGAAGTTTTGTGACAGTGAATAGCGAAGTTAACTCTTCACTTTATTATCCATTACTCTAATATGTATAATCAAGATGAAGTAAGACCATACATTTTGTATTATTATGAAAAATCTATTATCCATTCGCTCTTATAGTACCAAGCCAACACGTCACTCACATCAATTTAATCAACTGGTTTTACCTTTGCGCGGCGTCATCAATATATCTGTTGGTAATTTCAATGGTAAAGTAGCACCTAGTGAATGTGTTGTCGTTAAAACCAACGAAGAACACTTGTTTACAGCTAATACTGAAGCTAGATTTGTCGTCGTTGATATAGAAACCCTTCCCTCAAATATTTTATCTTCAAACTGTGTTGTTTTTGCAATCAACACATCCCTCAGCCGTTACTTAACGTTTATAGAAAATCAACTGGAAAACAAGGTTAATGCTCAATTAGAACGAGCAATGTTCGAAATGTTTAATTTACTGCTGGCGGAAGAACCGTTATTACCAAAAGTAGATAATCGTATTGGAACAGCAATCTCCTTCATAGAGCAAAATATTGCTGGGAAACTTAATATTAAATGTTTAGCTGAATCTGCATTCTTAAGCGAGACACAATTTAAGAAATTATTTAAACAGCAAACAGGGTTGACTGTAATGAAATTCATAACAAAGGCACGAATGGAGAAAGCTCAAGCATTACTAACTCACACAGACTATCCTTTACCTATTATTGGTGAAAAAGTAGGATTCAAACAACCTTCTGCTTTTAGCCGTAGGTTTTCACAATACTTTGGTATATCACCTAATAAATTCAAAAAATAAACTGAGTCTGAATTGTTAACAATAGCGTCTTAATTGTTAAAATCGCCTGTCACAATTAACATATTATTCCTGTATTGAAGTTAATATTCTAGGTTTCATTATGGAAAAGAATCAAGACAGTTTTCAAGGCGTCATTGCTATTATTATTGCTAGTTTTCTGTGGGGTACAACTGGCACTGTGGCAAGCTTTTCACCTGATATAAACTCTTTGGCGATTGGTGCGTTTTCTATGGGAATAGGCGGAGTTTTACTTGTAATCACCGCTAGGACAAAGTTACTTATAGATTATAAGGTGATGTTAAATCAACCTAAAACATTAATATTGGGTGCCGCTTCAGTCGCTATTTACCCATTAGCATTTTATAGTTCTATGCATTTATCTGGTGTAGCCGTCGGTACTGTAATTTCAATAGCCAGCGCGCCTTTTTTTGCTGCAATTTTTGAACATCTAATAAGTAAAAAGAAAATATCATTGCAATGGATTTTAAGCTTTATCATAGGGGCTATAGGTATAGTCATGTTAACTATTGGTCGAGACCAAAGCAGTATTACGTCGTATAGTATTAATCAACAGAGTTTAGGTATTGTTTTAGGCGGCATTGCAGGATTAACTTATGCAGGTTATTCATGGGCCGCTAGACAATTTATTGAAAGTGGTGTTAATTCAAAATCGTCCATGTCTGGACTATTTGGTTGTGCTGCAATTTTACTGCTCCCATCATTATACTTTACCGGTGAGAACTTATTTTCAAGCGGAACAAATACGCTAGTATCTTTATATATGGCAATTATCCCAATGTTTTTGGGATATTTATTATTTGGTTTTGGCTTGAATTACATAGATGCAAGTAAAGCAACACTCATTACCTTAATAGAGCCATTAGTTGCAACTCTTTTGGCTGTTTTAATTATTGGTGAAAGATTTAAATTTATTGGTTGGTTAGGTATTGCTTTAGTTTCTCTATGCCTGTTGATGCAAACTAGCAAAGCTAAACCTAATGTTAAATAGTTCGCTGACTTAACGTCTCTGGCATTAGGCGACTAATGGCTTTAGCTGTCTATTTCGAATTCGTAAATTGCCATTGACGTGCGGCATGTTCAGGTAATGGTTTACTGTAGAAATACCCTTGTACTAAGTAACATTCGTTTAATTGTAAAAAGTCTATTTGTTCTTGTGTTTCAGCCCCTTCGGCTATGACTTCCAACCCTAATTTTTTGGCCATGGCGATGATAGCGCCAGTGATCTCAACATCATTAACATCATGCGGTATATCTTGGATAAATGACCTATCAATCTTAAGAGTATTGACAGGGAAACGTTTTAAATAACTCAGAGACGAATAACCAGTACCAAAGTCATCAATGGAGATCTGCACACCTATTTGTTTCATTTCGTGCAACTGCAAAATGGCATCTTCAACATCCGCCATCAGATACGATTCCGTTATTTCCAATTCAACCAGGTTTGGATCAACATTATATTTTTTGATCAGTAACTCTATGGTTTCACTGCAGGTTCCTGATTCAAACTGACGTGCGCTAATATTAATAGACACAGGGACTTTGTTATCTAAACTGCTAACAAACTTAATGGCGTTTTCCATTACCCAGTCACTGATCTCTAATATCAAATGGCTTTGCTCAGCGATGGGAATAAATTTAGCCGGCGATACAAAACCTAAATCGTCATCCATCCAGCGTAATAAGGCTTCATAACCAACAATTTGTTGTTTATGAAAGTCAACTTTTGGCTGATAATATAATTCCAACTTATCTTGGCTTAACGCCTTGGTTAGCGCCAGTTCAATATCTAAACGCTCTTTGACTGTGTCATTTAATTCTTGAGTGAAAAAGTTAAACGTGTTCTTACCATTATTTTTGGCTTCAAACATCGCCAGATCTGCATGCTGTAATAATATCTCTGCATCTTTAACGTCATCATTAGACAGCGTGATACCTATACTTGTGTTTATTTGCACGCTTTGATCTTTAATCTTAAATGGCTCCGCAACTAAATTGAGAATGGTGGTTGCCGTATTCAAAATACTTTGTTCAGAGTCACCCATGCCTATAATAAGCGCAAATTCATCCCCGCCCATACGAGCCACAACATCTTCTCGGCGCAAGCGTTCGGTTAAACGTTGACCAAGTTGAATTAGGATTGAGTCGCCGCCTTCATAACCATATTTATCATTAACTCGTTTAAAGTCATCAATATCAAAATGTAATAAGGCAAAATTAAAGTGGCCGCGTTTATTCATCTCTACAAACTTTTCTAACTGGGCAACAAAAAAGCTACGGTTAGCTAAATTAGTTAATTCGTCGGTATAAGCTAACTTTTCAATTTTGCTTTGGCTGTCTTTGATAAACGATATATCTTGTAACGACACCACATACTTAGTGACGTGTCCGTTATCATCTCGCATCGGTGTTATTGTGGTATTGACCCACACTTGATTTTCAGAGCCAAACTCCTTTAACACCAGTTCCCCATGCCAGCTTTGTTTCCGTCTAATATCATTGACTATCTGCTCTGGAATGAAGGCCATCAGATTATGAATGTGACTGAAAAAACGAGAACCTAACACGATATCTCGGTCACAATTTAATAGCTTTAACGACTTACTATCGACAAAACTAATGGTGAAATCCAATTCTAAAATTAGAACGGCATTGTCTGAATAACTAACCGCTTGAGCTAGTGCCCGGTTTTCTTCAACTTCTAATTTTAATTGTTCTATAACATTTCGTTTACTCTCTAAACGGCTACCAAAACGATCAAACAAATGATTAAGTTTATCGTTAACTTGTGCAATTTCATCTTCCCCCTGAATGTGTTGGCGTAAGTCTAGATGACCGTTACTCGCTCTGGTTATTAAGTTTGCGGTTTGTCTTAAACGTATTGATACATAACGTCTAGTTAACCAAATAGTAATGAAGAACAAGATGGTAAGTAATATGGCAATGATTGATAACATCTTCATCAACTGTTGATTGGCATGTTGCAACATCACTTTTTCAGGAACATAACTAACCACAGTCCAGCCATTTTCAGAAATTTCTTGCACGACGGCAAAAACCTTATTCCCCCAATCGGTGAACTGATAGACCTCACCACTTTGTTTATCAAGGTTAATAAAGTCAACGATTGATGAACGTACAATTGAGTTAGTCCGCTGTAATAAGTGTAAGTTGTCATTTTGACGAATTAAACGTGAACCATAATCAGGATGAAATATTAAATTGCCGCTAGCGTCATAAATGAATATTTCTGACCCATTTTGAGACTCTTTTAATTTGTTCCGAAGTTCATTAATGACATTATCGACATTAATTGCACTGGCAAAGATACCCACTGATTTACCATCCACCGCTATCGGTGACATATAGAATGATAACCACTGTTTAACTAGAGGTTCAAAAAACAACGAACTCCATGTTCCTTGTTCAAGGCTTGGCTCAGCCGCAGATATTTGATCTATGAGTTCTTTTTGTTTACGTCGAATGTCATTGGATATTTGCCAATTTTCGGGGGCACTGTGTCGCACATCAAGGCCATTGGTCATATAACTGATGACTACATTATTACTGATTAAAGGTAAAACAATTTGCCAACTTTGTTCAATGCTTAAATTGTGTTCTGATGACAATAATTCTTCGAATAAAGAACCTAAAACTTGCGTGTTTTGTTGATGATTGTGTAATTGATTATCAAACAATCTTGTTATGTATTCTGACTGTTTGAGTAAATTATTAGTAACTAACTGAGTGGATATCTTTTTTTCATTTTTAAAATAAAGAGTTGCGGCTAACAACATAAAAATACATAAGCTGGTCACAATAATGAAAGTAATTTTAAAGATGATGCTTCTTGAACTTAATACGCTCACAAATGATGTGCCCTATTCGGAATATGATAGTTACCGTCAAACTATGTTTAACCTAGACTAAAACATACTTATACCAATTGAGAAAATTTATTCAATGGCTATTATCCAAAGATAGCGTTAAATTTTAAACTAGGTTAATTTATATCAATATTGATGTCTTATTATTCTTTTTATGCTGGATTTATGCATTTAAATTAGAGTTTTTACCCAAATAAATGATTGACATTAATTCCAAACAAAAATAGATTGGAATGCATGAAAACAAATACTTTATTTTTAAATTTTACATTTAGACACTTTTTTCTATTTACACTTTGTGAATAGGAAGGTGGACTTGGTGTGTTAAAAAGAAACCAATTCTAAAACCTTCCACACGGAAGGTTTTTTTATGCAAGTAAAAATGATTAAGGCTAACAAGTGATTGAGTTATCGGAATTAAGACAAGATATAAATGAAATAGACAATGAGTTAATGATTTTACTGGCTAAACGTCGTCGCATTTCTCACTTAGTAGCAGAAGCTAAAATTCAGCAAAATAAACCGGTTCGTGACATCAAACGTGAAGAGCAAATGTTAGTTGAATTGATCAATGGCGGAAAATCACTTGGCCTTGACGGTTATTATGTAAAACAAGTTTTTCAAACGGTAATTGAAGATTCGGTATTACATCAACAAGCGTTATTGCAAAAACACTCAAATGCAGCTTCTAGCCACTTGCCTATTAATCGTGTTGCTTATCTTGGTAGTCAAGGTTCTTATAGCGACTTAGCGACTCAAAAGTACTTTTCTAGACATCCGTCTGAATTAAAACAATTAGGCTGTACCAGCTTTAATGAGATCATAGATACGGTAGAGCAAGGCAAAGCCGACCATGGTATTTTACCTATCGAAAATACGTCTTCAGGCAGTATTAACGAAGTTTATGACTTACTGCAACACACCAATTTATCAATCGTTGGCGAGCTGACACACCCCGTTAATCACTGCATGGTGTCTGCGGTTGATACTAAACCAGAAAAAATTAAAAAGTTATTTGCCCACCCGCAAGTTTACGCACAGTGCAGTAATTACTTAAACCAATTCCACGATGTAGAAATTGAATACTGTGAAGCATCATCTGCCGCATTTGAACAAGTGAAAAATGATACCTCTGGTGAGTTAGCTGCATTAGGCAGCGGTGAAGGCGCTAGGTTATATGGCTTACAAATTATTGCCGAAGCCTTAGCTAACCAAAAAGAAAACTACAGCCGATTTATTGTGTTAGCACCTAAAGAAGTCTCGGTATCAACACAAATACCAGCGAAAACAACGTGGATTATGTCTACCGAACAAAAACCAGGTGCGTTAGTGGATGCTTTATTGGTGTTAAAAGAACACAAGGTGAATATGTGTAAATTGGAATCTCGCCCAATTACAGGTAACCCTTGGGAAGAAATGTTTTATGTGGATGTCCATGCTAACTTACAAGATAAAAACCTTGCGAATGCAATTAGAGATCTAAGAGCATTAACCCCATACCTTAAGGTGTTAGGTTGTTACCCAAGTGAAGATGTGCAAGCCGCACAAGTAACAATCGATTAATCAAACGGTCAATCTATTAGGGCGTTTTTCGAGTCTTATAAATGAAAAACGCCCAATAAATAAATTAAAACACGCCTAACTGATGCTTAATGAGTCTCATCGATAAATTGCTTTGTTGCTTTTAAATAAAAATTTTGTTGCTGGAACTCTATAACGGCTACCACGTCAACAAAAATGCCAGTATCCCATTCAGGCCCATCATCAAGTCTATATCGAGACTCCGAACTAGTATCTTGATATTCTTGTTTCTCTAGTTGTTCTGAATACCACACCTCATCACCGTTAATAATATATACAGCCGCCACATTAAAATCAGAAAGGTTTGTATAATACTGTTCAACTAATTTCAGGCTCATTTTCAGCGAACTATCTAACGAATTTCCTGGCATAAAATCACGCCATAAAAATGTGTCTAACTTGAGCAACTTTTCATTAACATTTAGTTCTTCATTAACTAAGTCAAGTTCCGAAAAAGTCAGTTTATCAGCTTGAATTAACTCTATGTCACTGGAATACAATTTAGATAAATGTATTTCATCATCATTACCGCTGCTGCATCCCAGCAATAAAATTATAAATAAACTAATAATCAGCAATCTCATTGCCTTTCCTTCAATAATAATCACATTATCAAGTAATCTTAATACGGACCTGTCATGTTAGTCGGATTAGACCAATATGTTTGCCACACTAAATTGTCACGGATGTAATAAAACACATCACCATGGATAACACTTCTGTCTCCCCAACTGCCATAATAATTTGAATCTGTCGTTAAGTTACCAACATTATTGAGGACTCCGCCGTTATCTAAACTAACTTCCACCATTTGCATAGACTGGAAATACTGCCAATTTAAATCACCGTTTGATGCAATACTTCGTTGCCAACCAGATAAAGGAAATGAAAATTTGAAATTGGTGTCATCAACTTTAAGTTGAGTTAACGCATGGTAGTCCCATTCTGCTACGGACGATCGGTTCTCATACACTAAAGTCGCTGCCACAATAGGATTGTTGGGATTAGATACATCGTACAATTCTGCTTTAGCCCCTTCTGTAAATTCCTGCTCAGTGGCATTGACTAAACCATTGGTATTGGGATCAATTTGTTGGCCAATACCTAAAATAAAGTTGTCATTTAATGGCTGTAAATAACCAGAATACCCTGGAATTTCAAGTTCACCGGCAATAACAGGGTGTGTAGGTTCGGATAAATCAATGACGTATAAAGGATCGGTTCTTCTAAAAGTGACAACATAGGCTTTGTCTGCAAAATAGCGTACTGCGTATATGTCTTCATCTGGCTTACCTATTGACGCTGGATTTTCATCATTAGGCAAGGTTGCAACGGTTTCTAATTGTTGTTGCTCATTACTTTTAAGTACGAATAACCTATGTACTCTTTCATTATTATCATTTAACACATTATTGTCCGAGGTAACCACGCGTAAGAACTCATCACGTTCACTAAACCTTAAGTGTGAGTTATTCCAAGCCAAGTGACCTAATACTGAACCTGAAGCCGCATAACTTATATTGTCATCGTTTAGTGCAAATTGATGGATTACTGTTTTATATTGACCGTTTTCTTGCTCGAATATTCGACCATACAAATACAAATTATTTGGTGAAGCATACAAACCATCTAATGGGGCAATGACACAAATTGAATTAAATGTTTCAGGATCATTTAGGTCAAAGGTGGTTAATGTGGTTATTTTGTTAAAACCCGTTTCATTAAGGGTAGAATCAGGTAAATAACATTGGTCAATATTCACCAATGACTGAGCGCTGCTTCCTTTTTTTGTGATGGTAGGTAATAAATCAGATATATCGGTATCGAGTACGTCTTGATAAAGAGATTGCATTTCATAGTCAGAGGACAAATCGCGGGAATAAGTTGAAAGTTCTGGCTGATAAGCACTGACGATATAGACTTTATTGCCAATTCTTCTTGAAGAAAGCACGTGCCCATCAATACTGTAATTCACTAATTCTGTCGGGGTAGCATGATCCGTTACGTCATTTATGTTTACCCCAAACGCTTGCGGCTGATACCAATAAGACTCTGCCGCAATTCCAACCACACTATTACCGCCTGCGGTAGTTAAATCATCAACTCTATTTTTTGAATAAATCGCCATCATACGCTGATCATTAAGGTATAAATCGGAAAGATAATTTGCATTTGTATCTGTTGGAATAATGGCAACTTCAAGCAAACTGTCATCGCTTTGCTTATCTAAAACACGGATATGTGGAGCTTGGTCACCTCCTCCAGAGTAAATATCTCTATTACTTGCTAAATACATAGTGTTGCCGTTGTACTTAACACGATCGCTTTCAGCCACACCGGCTTCTTGAGTGGTGGTGCCAGAGAATCGGGTTGCACTGTTATCCGCAGAAACACTTTCCGCTACTGCAACTGGCTCTTCACATTCATTACAAAAGTATTGAGTGTATGAACGAGTGCTGGATAAAAACACGCCATTTTTAATCACTAATTCAGTTTTATTTACATTGCTTTTTACTAATTTATTCCCATCCAGTTCCATCTCTTTTAAGTCATTATGATTTAAAACATGATTATTATTACAAGCGACTAACGTTGTTACTAAAAGGCTGACTAAGATTTTTATTTTCATTTTTTTGATTCCAGTTAAACCGATAGCATTAAACTTTACTCTAATAAATTTTGTAGACTGTTGTGATTTGCAATCAAATGTTATCAATTGTAACCCGGCTATAGTATTGCAAAACTTCGTGTTAAATTGAGCGCCAAGTTATCATTAAACAAAAATATAATGGCTAAAGTCCTTCTCCTAATAATTACATTCACCTTTGGTATTTGTTATTCAGTCTATGCTGATAACGAAGTCAACGACACTGAAAATCTAAAGATAGATCAGTTCAATATCAGCTTGTCTTTTGGTATCGGACAACGGGATCAGTTTGTCGTCGGTCAAGACGATTTAAAACTCTATTTAGCCCCTTCAATTAGTTATTACGGCGCCCATTTATTTTTTGATAATGGCACTTTAGGTTATACCTTCAAGGAAGAAGCTCAATGGGCTTTCAGTGTCATCACTGAATTAAATCCGTATGCTAAATATTTTAATCACAACCATATTAGCAACAGCTTCTTAGAATTTTCTGAGGCAGTTCCAAGTCCGGATTATGAAGGCGTATTAGATTCAGCAAGTGGTGATCAGGTGATTACGCCTAGTGATAATGAATACCTTATCCTGACCAAAAAGGTCACTACCGAGTTAATGAGAAAAAAACGTATCTCTTTGGATGGTGGCATCCAATTGAATTATTTTCTGGGGGCCAATCAAAGAATTGATTTCAGTCTTTTACACGATGTCTCTGACTTGCATAATGGATACAGATTTGATTTGAATTGGAATATGGGCTTTCAGTTTGCTTTATTTGGCCAACAACCTTGGAGAGCTAAGTTAGGTTTGGGCTTAGATTATTTAGACGCTAATTCCGCCAACTATTATTTTGGTTTCTCAGATGAAAATTTAGAAACATCGTATATCGAGCCATACTATCCAGGTCACATTATGATCCCGGCCATTACACTAAATCTCAACCGGAAGTTAACGAAACATTTATCTTTGATGTTGTATATCAAACATCAAAACCTGAATGCCAAAATATCCAAAAGCCCGGTGATAACATCAGATCAGATCAATACAAGCTTTATAGGGTTAACCTATGTGTTTTAGTTTAGTATCCGATTTTCACAAACATATTCGACTCCCTTTCATTTTATTACTGTTCTTTTCGCCTTATGGTTTTTCTTTAGAACAAGGTTTGCCTAAAGTTAATTCAACTAAAATTATAATTGAGCAATTTGAGATACGGCCATTAATATGTATTACTCAAATGTTAGGAAACAATTGCGAATTAAAAATCAAACTTAACTGGCGCAGTAACATCAATTCAGACTTTTGTGTTTATCAAGAAACGCGCTTAATTAAATGCTGGGAAAATGCACGACAAGGTCAGCATAAAGAAACCTTAACATTAATAAAAAACACCCGTTTTAGCTTAAGATTAGAAGGTAACCAAGTAATACTGGCGCAGCAGAATATCAAAATTAATTATACTCATAGTGATACTCATCGCCGACGGTTGCGCTCACAATGGAGCATATTTTGATGAAACACATCTTATTAATCGAAGATGATTTAAGACTCGCCAACTTAGTGCAAAATTTCTTACAACAGAATAGCTTTAAGGTAAGTTTATTAAATAGTGGGCAACATGCAGTCACCGAAATTGCTCGTCTGCAGCCCGATTTATTGCTGTTAGATATTAATTTACCGGACAAGGATGGATTTACGATTTGCCGTGAGATCAAGCAACAATTTAATAACCCTATCTTATTCCTCACGGCGAGAGACAGCAGTATCGACCATGTAATGGGACTGGAAATTGGGGCTGATGATTACATCATTAAACCAGTTGACCCACATGTATTATTAGCCCGAATTAATCTAATTTTACGTAAAGTTAACAACAAAGATCAGCTTACGAAAAATGAATTAACCTTTGGGCAGCTCACCATCAATAAACAAGCTCGAACAGTAAGTTTGGCCAGTAAACCGATTGATTTAACCACGCATGAGTTTGAATTATTATGGTTGTTAGCCCGTTGTGCAGGAGAACCTCAAAGCAGAGAGTCGATCCACAAATCTATGATTGGTCGCGAATACGATGGACTAGATAGGACCGTTGATGTACGTGTTTCTAGGTTAAGGAAAAAGCTAAATGATGACAGTAACAAACCTTTCAAACTTGTAACCGTTTGGGGCAAAGGGTATATGTTCTGCCCGAATGCATGGGATGACTTATAAATGTTGCGTTTATTTTTAAGCTTATACTTTGCAATATGTTTGGGGTTAGTAATTATAAACTACGCTTCTAGCTTTTTATACCAACACCTGCAAGATCAGTTTTATACTGACAAAGACAATGAACTGAATAACCTATCACAACTGGCATCGGCATTTTCCCAACTCAGCCTCTCGAAAATACAAGATTCCATCCCTTATGATGCTCAACTTATAGACGCTGAACATATGAGTTTGCAGCCAGAGCAAACAAGCGCCATTGAGTCAGGAAGTGTGATCTCTTTATTTGATAATCAGCAAAACTTAAATTTATATGTAAAACATCAGCAGCAACAGTTGTTAAAAATTGGGCCGATAAAACTGTCTAATCCTTCAACGGAACTTGCCAATGGCATCATTATATTCTCATACCTGATTTTAGCTGTCTTTGTTTTAGTATGGAGCCGAATATTATGGCGAGATTTAACCACACTGAAGGTCATGGCAGAACAGGTTAAACAAGGTCAATTTACTCCCAATACCTTAATCAGAAAACAATCCGTGATTTATCCTATTGTGAGTTCGTTTAATTTAATGGCCAGCAAAATAGAGCAGTTGATATCTAGCCAAAAACAAATGACACAGGCCATCAGCCATGACATTAAAACCCCATTAGCCCGTTTAAAGTTTTCATTAGCCATCTTGAACTCGCAGCCTCAGTTGATCACAAAGACCACTAACGAGATGTTGCAAGATGTTGAAGAAATCGACCAGTTAACCTCGGAATTATTGACTTATGCACGGTTAGAAAACAAACAAGTCCTTAAAATTGAGCAAGTGGATTTACAACAGCTTATGCATAATACAGCGGACAAATTGAGTCGAAACTCAGATCTTACATTAGACATTGATTGCAATCAGGCCAATGCCTTTTATTGTGATGGTCATTTAATAGAGCGATGTTTGCAAAATTTAATCACCAACGGGTTTAAGTATGCAAAATCAAAAGTTAAGGTGACGCTGATAACACACAACAAACAACTAACGTTAACCGTGGAAGACGATGGTGAAGGGATTCAAGCTAAACATCATAAAGCCGTATTAAATCCATTTAACCGAGTGGACAACAACACTTCAAAAAGTGGATTTGGTTTAGGCTTAGCTATCGTTAATAAGATAGTTATTTGGCACAGCGGTCAGTTACAAATTAGTAGTTCAAGTATGGGCGGTGCGTTAATTACTATTAAAATCCCAGACCACAGGTATTATCCCTCCCATAAAATGTAACGAACAAGTTAAATAAAAAAGGCTTACCTTGCGGTAAGCCTTTTTCCAATTATTGTAAATTTATTTGTTATAACGAATAGGTGAATTTTCAGTGATATTCACTTCCGTTTTTAAATCTTCTACCGAGTCGTTAATTTCCGTTAACGTGTCTTTTAAAGACTGCATATCGATTTCACTGTCATACTTACTGCTGATTGTTTCCAATAATTTAGTCGCAGCTTTCAATTTGTTTATCGAGGTTTTAATTTCCGTCATTTGCTTAAATAGGGATTACCTATCTCTCAGTGTTATTTTGATACACACAGTATGGCAAAGTATTAATTTATCTTTGTGCGATATATCTCAAATAAGCTCTCGTTTTAGCTATATATCACTATTTTTTCTGTTATACGGCTGATCTTCACAATATGGCGTTAACTCATTTAACCTTTTTTGGATATCACGGACAAAAGCCACTTTTCTGTTTTTCACTTCAGGATGGTATAAAGCATCTTTATAGTCATCGACGCTCACCACTTCCATATGCGTTTTTATTTTTTTAAATAATTTAGGTATTGCCTGACCAGGCACTTGAATATGATGTAAACCACCACTGTAAACAAATAATATATCGCCACTGTCTATTTGTTCAATAATATCGGCCACGCCAGCTCTCACCGACATAGGTTTACCATGTTTATCAAAACCATCATGCCGGCGCATACGCCCTTCCGGCAATATAGCAACAATGGAGTCATCATTAATTTGAGTTAAGAAGTTGCGCCAAGACGCGTCACGTTTACGACTAATAGGCACTACACCAGGCACTAATGCATGAAAAAACATACCTACTAATGGCCTTTTGGTGGTGACATCTGCCACAGGAACTAACATATGGCGCGCTATTCGCCACAAAAATGAAAACGGCGCTAACCTAACAAACAAGGCTTCATAAAGGCTAGTGTGGTTTAACAACACCACAAGTTTCACGTTATCTAACTGTTTAAATTGTTTTTCACTCAACCACTTAACTTCAAACTTATAAAAAATGTGAGTTAGTATTTTGATTGTCGACATCACAATAAAACTAAACATCTGAGCAAAACGATTGGCTCGCATTAACCTACCTTTGGAATTCATTATAAAATCAGAGCGACGTATTTAACATTGCTCTTGGTTGTATTGCAAATAAGAATCTTTACCCTGCGCTAAATATTGGTTTAATGATTTATCTGGTGCTTTTGGTAAGTCGACACTTAACAGAAGTCCAGGAGTATCATTAAAACTTTTATCAATACCGATACAATAAAAACGCGCCCCCATCTTTTGATAATGTTTCATTAATATTGGGATATCTTTATTGTCGCTTTCTATGCCCATTACTAACTTAGATAACATGGACTGGGTTGCCAATCCTTTTTGCTCTACAAAATACTCGGATAATTCTGGATGGGCTGGGTGTTGAAACGGTACTTTTGCTGTCACTTTATCGCTTGGAGTTAATGACAATTGGTTTATACAATGCACACTCATAGGCGAATACAGTTTGCTTAAAGATACAGTGCCATACAAAGTGCGGTATTGTGGGTGCCTCACTACAAACTCCCCTATACCACGCCATAATAAGAATAAACCGTAAAAACTTTTTTGGTGTTCTGGCACCAAAAACGATCGGCCCATTTCTAAACAAGGCCGTTGCTGATTAATGAACTCAGTAGAAAAGTTGAACATTTTAGCTAAATACAGGTTATTAATATCACCATTTTCTAGCAATACATCCGACTGTCCCATTCGATATGCACCAATAATTTCACCATCAGCATTGTTGTAAATAAAAAGATGTAAATAACTGGCGTCAAAGATGTCGGTATCACAAGCTTGACCTGAGCCTTCATTATATTGACGAAATACCACTTCTCTTAACCGAGTGATCTCTTTCACGACCAACGGCATCTGACCTTGTTTACCGTAATAAACTGAAAATGACTTATAGTCGACCAAATGCTGCGTTTCGGGTAAATCATCAATTTCTAACTTGAGCTGATGTTTATCAGCTGGCTTCATAATTGGTGAAAATTCAATAACATTATCTTCTGGCCACGTTTGTTGCTGATTAGGGTCCAGTAAATAAGTTTGTAGTCTTAAATAATCGTTTAATGAAGTAACATCATCAAACTTCCCTAACAATTTACTGGTCAGTATATGGCCTACATTTAATTTAATTGGTTGTCCTTTATGTTTCAACATTTCACGAAATAACATAATCAATTTCAATCGGTAATAAACCCGTCCCATATTGATAAATAATCGGCTGTTGTGACCTTCGATAAAAATTGGCAAAACAGGTGAAGATGTTGTTTTAGATAACTGAGCCGGTAACCTATTCCACTGACCATCACAGATACGTTGTTTCTCTGGTCTGTAATAACTGACTTTTCCAGCGGGAAATATCAATAACACGCCACCTGCTAATAAGTGTTGTTTACATGCTCGAATACCTTTGCCATTTTTAGGATCGGACGCGGACAAAGGGTTTATAAAAATAAAATAATCTCGTATTTCACTAAACATAGATAACGCATTATTAGCCAGCACTTTTACATCCGGACGTATTTTCTTTAACTCATACGCTAAAGCAACACCTTCTACACAACCAAACGGATGATTAGCCACTATGATCACACTGCCCGTTTTAGGCACTTGTGCAAAAAGACCTTGAGTTCCTTGTACTTCTATATTTAACGATTCTAAAAATAATTGAGAAAACTCCTGCGTTGCCTTGCCTGCCAGTTGTGACTTTTGATAAAAACGCCTAACTTTATGGATGCCCATCACCCTATCTATAAGTGGGGACAACACCTTTAACCAAGGTTTGTTCGAGTCGAGAATACTGGCAACACTTATGTTTGATATCATTTTTTTCATTATAGTTAATAGATAGGTTATTCTAGTGGACACATTAATTTAACTTTTGATTTCACTTATGGGAAATTTTTTCCGACGTCCTCAGGTCTCTTTAGGCATGAAAACAAAACAATTAAAATATGAAGCACTAGTGAGAGCCTATAGCGACGATTTATATCGTTATGGTGTCTGGTTATGCCGCGATCCAAACATAGCCGAAGACTTAGTTCAAGAAACATTCTTACGTGCTTGGCGGTCTTTAGAGTCTTTAAAAGATCAAGGAGCGGCAAAGTCATGGTTAATTACCATTTTACGCCGGGAGAATGCTAGGCGTTTTGAAAGGAAACAATTCGACTTAGTGGATATTGAAGAGTCTTATGTTCCGGATACGTTGTCGGTTGGTTCGGAGCAGGAGGTTGAAAATCATTTGTTACGACGAAAGATTGCCGAACTTGAACCTGAATATCGAGAGCCATTAGTATTGCAGGTTATTGGTGGGTTTTCAGGTGAAGAAATTGCTGTAATTCTTGAGCTAAATAAAAACACAGTAATGACAAGATTATTTAGAGCAAGAAACCAATTGAAAGACGTATTAGAGCCACAGGAACAAAACAGAGGTATCGAAAATGGATGATTTAACTTTTCGTAAACGTATTTATGCTAATCCCCATGATAATGCACAAGATATTGTTGATGCATGCCAGGATGATAAAAATAAAGCGAAATTCAAATCAGATATGAAAACATTTGATTCAAAATTAAAACAAGCTTTAACAGTGAGTACTCCAGACAATTTGGCTGAGAAAATTTTATTATCACAATCAATCGATACTCAGAACGGTTCAAGTAAACGTACAAAAGTTCATTTGGCCATCGCCGCGTCTGTTGCTGTTTTGGTCGGTGTTATTTCTGTAAAGTTTGGACTGACTAACAATTTTGATAATGTTGGTGAGTACGCTATCGCACATCATAATGCGGATATAAAACATGCCAGTGATAACTATACCTACAGCCTAGCTCAAATTAATTCAAAATTAGCGGCTTATGGTGGTGAGATTATTGATGCATTGCCAAATATATCATTTGCGAATACGTGTTATTTTGGTCGGATTAAAAGTTTGCACATGGTATTTCAAGGTGAGAAATTCCCTGTAACGGTATTTTTAATTCCAAATGAAACCGGTTTAGCGCAAAGCACTAATTTTTCGGACCAGGATTATAATGGCGAAACGATTAATGTGAACAATAATCAATTATTGATCATTACGCATAAAGACGATCCGAATAAAGATTGGTCAAAACAATTAACCCAATCCATTAAGTGGAAAAACGTTTAACCGTTATTAGCCAAAGTTGATGACAACTTTGGCTAAATTATTCTTATTAATATACTTACCTAGAAAATTATTTTAAATGTTATGCTTAATTAGATAAAATTCTCAATATACATCTAAGAGGCGATATATGGACAATTTTGATAAACACATTCTGTCACTCCTGCAACAAAACAGTTCATTATCTTTAGCCGAGATCTCAGAGAAAGTAGGCTTAAGCCAAACCCCTTGCTGGCGACGCATCCAACAATTAGAAAAGAGTGGTGTTATTCGTAAACGCGTTGCACTTTTAGACTCTGACAAACTCAACGTCGGTTTAACGGTTTTTGTAAATCTAAAAACCAACCAACATAACCCAGACTGGTTAAACTCAGTAAATACATTTGCCAATAACTCCCCTGAAGTCACCGAATTTTATCGCATGAGTGGTGACACTGATTATTTGTTAAAAGTATTAGTCCCTGATATGAAAGCCTATGACGAATTTTATAAACGTTTAATTGGCCAAGCTGGGTTTTCTGATGTCAGTTCAAGCTTTTCAATGGAACAAATGAAATATTCGACTGAAGTACCATTATCATACTGCTGATTCTACAAAATAAAAACATTTTGAATTTATTAACTAACTAATATCATTTTTTTAGTTATATTTTTTAATATACTATAAAAACAGACAAAATCAGAAAAAACATTTTTTCATATTTCGACATAATATCTCCATTACATTCTTCAGAGAGTCATTATGTTAGAACAATATTTTTCTCCTTTTCGTAAGCACATTATCGGTCAGTCATTAACTCATACTATCAATGGGACTGAACAAGATATTATTTATGCTGACTGGACGGCCAGCGGCCGCTTATATCGCCCTATTGAAGATTACCTAACTAATACATTAGGTCCCTTTGTTGCCAATACTCATACTGAAACTAATTTAACTGGTAGCACTATGACTCAGGCTTACCATGATGCTCAACATGTTATAAAAAAACATGTTAATGCCAGCGATGATGACGCCTTAATTTGTGCAGGTTCGGGCATGACAACCGTGGTTAATAAACTACAAAGAATGCTTGGTTTAAGAATACCAGAACAGTTTCAAACCCAATGTGATTTACCCGATACTCAAAAGCCCGTGGTATTTATTACGCACATGGAACATCACTCTAACCAAACTACTTGGAATGCCTGTAATGTAACTGTCGTTGTGATCAATAAAGGTGTAAACGGCAAACCTTGTGCAAATGATCTACAACAAAAATTAATAGAATATGCTGACAGACCTATGAAGATAGGTTCATTCACAGCTTGTAGTAACGTCACAGGTATTAAAACCGACTATCATGCGTTGGCTAAAATTATGCACCAACATGGCGGCATTTGTTTTGTCGACTTTGCTTGTTCTGCGCCTTATGTTGATATTGATATGCACCCTGCTGATCCGGAAGAAAAGTTAGATGCGATATTTTTCTCACCGCATAAGTTTTTAGGCGGCCCAGCAAGTTCAGGTGTTTTAGTATTTGATAAGACCTTATACGCGAATAAGGTACCTGATCAGCCTGGTGGCGGCACAGTAACTTGGACAAACCCTTGGGGTGAACAAGGCTTCTTTGATGATATAGAAACCCGAGAAGATGGTGGCACACCAGGTTTCTTACAAACGATTAAAGTAGCATTAGCTATAAAAGTAAAAGACCAAATGGGTACTGACAATATTCAACAACGAGAAACGGAATTAACGCAAATCTTAATGTCAGGCGTAAATAATATTGACGGAGTTGAAGTGTTAGAAAAAGACGTTACCGAACGTCTGTGCATTGTGTCTTTTTATGTCCCTAACTTACATTACAATTTAATTGTTAGGTTATTGAACGACAAATTTGGTGTTCAGTCCCGTGGAGGTTGCAGTTGTGCAGGCACATATGGCCATATTCTTTTAAATGTAGATAAAGACATGTCGGGTTCAATAACCAATAAAATTGATAATGGGGATTTAACCGATAAGCCAGGCTGGGTAAGACTATCCTTGCATCCAACCACCACCAATGCTGAAGCACAATATGTCGTTAATTCACTAAGACAAGTGGTTGAAAACGCAAATTCTTGGTCTAAAGAATATCAATTTGATTTATTATCGGGTGACTTTAAACCAATTAATCAAACAACTCAGTTTGTGACCTTGCAAGACTTTAATCCTCTAGAAGAGACAACCAATACTCAAACATCATCACATAAGTCTTGGTGGCAAAAATTAGTTGGTTAACCGTTACCTTAATAAATTAATATGCAGACATAAAAAAAGGAGCTTTAAGCTCCTTTTTTACATCTTTAAAAAATTAAAGAATTTCTAATAATTCAACATCAAATACTAATGTTTGGAATGGACCAATTGCGCCACCAGCACCTTGCTCACCGTATGCTAATTGGTAAGGAATAGCTAAACGCCATTTTGAACCAACAGTCATCATTTGTAATGCTTCAGTCCAACCAGCAATAACGCCACCAACTGGGAATTCAGCAGGTTGACCACGATCGTAAGAGCTGTCAAAAACAGTCCCATCAATCAAAGTGCCATGGTAATGCGTTCTTACAGTACTTGCTGCTGTAGGTTTTTCGCCTTCACCAGTTGTAAGTACTTCATATTGTAGACCTGATTCTGTAACCGTTACTTCATCACGTTTTGCATTTTCATCTAAAAACTTTTGGCCTTCAGCTGAAGCTTCTTTTGCTTGTTCAGCTTGTTGTGCTTGCATTCTCTCGTTGATAACACCAAATGCGGCACGAAGGTCTTCAACTTCTACTGCATATTCGTTACCGTTTAATGCATCCATTACACCTTGTGCAACTGCATTAGCATCTAAACCTTCAAAAGGGTTGCTGGCAACTTGGTCGCCGATTTGACGGCCAATACCGTAACTTGCTTGTTGTTCAACAGTAGTAAACTGAGACATATAATCACTCACTCTTCATTTTGATGGGATAAAAAAATAAAGGCGCGATGTTATCATAGATGAATATAAATTTGGTGGCTTTTTACTGCGGATACTTAGGGATGGCAAAAAACAAATATATAAAAACAGGCATCAAAGCGCCTGTTTTTTTTATTATCGATATTTATGTTTAATCCTCTTCGCCTTCGAACAAGCGGAATAATATCCGTCTAACATTTTCTGGTTCAAATGGCTTATCACACATAGCATTCACACCAGACTGCTCAATGTTTGATAAATGGGCTTCATTAGCTTCTGAACTCACCATTAAAACAGGTATATGAGATTGCTCACTTTCTTTACGAATATACTCAGTCAATTCTTGACCGTTCACTTCAGGCATATTGTAATCAGTTACAACCAAGTCAAACATGTTGTCTTTAATAATAGAGATAGCTTCTGCACCATCGGCCGCTTCGGTAATACGCTCTATCCCTAAACTACGTAACACTCGAGAAACAAAGTTACGTGCCATTTTACTATCATCAACCACTAAAACACGTATCGAGTGAACATCAAAAAAGTTTAATTCGAGTTCATTGGCCGTTAATAAATCTAACGTTGAGTTAATCGCTTTAGCTAAATGATCGTGGTTAAATGGTTTTGGTAATATTGCCACCACACCCGATTGCCTGAACTCTTCCAATTGTTCTTTTCTATGTTCACTAGAAACAAGCATAAAAGGAACATCTTCGGTCATGGGATCATTTTTTAATAATTTAACTAAATCCAAAGCAGTGCCGTCAGTAAAATGCATTGCACTAGCGACTAAGTCAGGTGCACTTAACTTAATTGATGCAAGTGCACTTTCTATATTATTGGCTAATTGAATGTGAGTAATATTTTCAGTTTTTAATAAATTAACAATAATTTTTTGTTGCGTCGTTGAAGGTTCAACTAACAAAATGGATAAATCCGCAGGAGTCAATTCTGACATTCATTTATTCTCTATAAAATTGGCTTAACCGCCAGCTAATTTACAAACGTAGCCTAATGATTCAAGCACGCTTTTTACTCTTTCGCGATCATCTCCCTGGATCTCAATAGTGTTATCTTTTACCGCTCCACCAGTGCCACATTTCTTTTTAATGGTTTGGGCCATTTTTTTAAATTCGCTTTCAGGTAATACAATACCTTCGATAATAATGACGCCTTTACCTTTACGCCCTTTCGTTTGCCTAGTCAACTTAACAACACCATCTTTAAGGCTTTCCCCTAGTATTACAGGGCCTTTGGGCTTGTTATCAACTTTACCACCATCAGTAGAATATACTAGAGTACTCAATTTATCTTGCCAATCAGACATCACTAACTTCTCGATTACTTAACACAATACAAATTTATCATAATCAAACACCACATTTATAGAATTCTGTTTAAAAACGGTAATTTAAACTGGATTTTTTATCATTCCAGAAGTAGGCTTTGTTCATTAAATAATACATAATAGATTAGCTCTAGTGTAATTTTATACTATAGAAGCTAATTAGGAGCCAGTGAATGAGTCTATCTACCTCTACGTCTGCAGACGGACAAATAGTTACCATTGAAATTAAAGGTAAGTTTGATTTCAATTTTGTGCAAGATTTTAGAAGTGCGTACTCCTCTATTGAAGGTGCGATTGATGTTATAGTTGTTGATCTTCGCGAAACCGAATACATGGATAGTTCAGCTTTAGGTATGTTATTAAACATGCAAAAAAGCATGACAGGACGAGTAAACAAAATAAAAATAGCAAACTGCAAACCACAAATTAAAAAAATCTTACAAATTTCACGATTTGATAAAAAGTTCGATATAGATTGATTTGAAAACACATTTAAAAGTTCTTGTCGTTGATGATCAAGAGATAAACCGTAAGCTTTTACATCATATGTTAAATCACGATGGATTTGATGTTGTATTAGCCAGCGACGGTTTACAAGCGATAGAACTTTACAAAACTGAACAACCAGACCTCGTTTTATTAGATGTTGTCATGCCCAATTTAGATGGGTATGAAACGGCTCCCATTTTAAAAGAACTTGCCGGTGAAGTTTATTTACCCATCATATTTATAACGGCTTTAGAAGATCAAGATAGTCTTTCTAGGTGTTTAGATGTTGGGGGTGATGACTTTCTAAGCAAACCCTTTGACCGGGTTATTTTACAAGCAAAAATCAAAGCGCACTCTCGAATTCGTGATTTAAGCCAAAAAACGTTTGAGCAGAAAAAAGAACTCGACTTTTATCGTCTTAAAACAGAACGAGAACATCAAATAGTTGAGCATATATTTGACCGTGCACTTGAAGGTAATTATCAAGTACCGCATTTATTAGAATACCACCTATCACCTGCATCCATGTTTAATGGCGACCTAATGTTAGTTGCATTAGGGCCGACCGGAAACCTGTATATTATGATGGGAGACTTTACCGGGCATGGTCTTGCTGCAGCGATAGGGACTTTACCAGTATCGCGTGCTTTCTATTCTATGGTACAGAAAGGATTAGCGGTTGGTGATATTGCCATTGAAGTTAATGAGATTTTATTAAAATTATTACCTGACGATATGTTTTGCGCTGCCAGTATTATCGAACTGCACAATAATGGAAAAAGTTTGTCTGTTTGGGCTGGCGGTACGCCAGACATGTACCTTGTCAATGATAGAAATGGTCAATTAATGACAATACATTCGCAACATATGGCACTGGGCATATTGGATAATCAAGAGTTTGACTCAGATCTATTAAACTTTTCCGTCCATAAACATCAAAGACTGATCATGTTTACTGATGGTGTCGTTGAAATTACAGACGAAAACGAGCAAATGTTTGGTTATGAACGTTTAACAAATTTGTTAACTTCTCCAGATTATCGTGAATTGCCTCTAATAATAGAAGAGTTATATGATTTTTCCGCTGGTGTGGAGCAAGATGATGATATTTCAATTTTATCGTTACGCTGTGCTGAAGTGAACTCTAGCTTGGAACAAGTTGAAAACAGCTACTCAAACCTCCCCCATCATTTCAACTTAGTGTTAAACGCTAACAGTATTAAAACATCAGACCCGGTATTAGAAGTCATTGACATGATCACCCACATAAAAGGGGCTGAAGAACATAGATCAACCTTATTTTTAATTCTATCAGAAGCCTACAATAATGCGCTTGAACATGGATTATTGGATTTATCATCGAGTATAAAAGACAGTGAAGATGGATTTGTTGATTACTATTTACAAAGAGATTACAAACTTAATGAATTAAATTCAGGAAGTATCACCATCGACGTAAAATATATTCCTCAAGAAACCATGCTCTATTTAACCATTACAGATAGCGGTAAAGGTTTTGATGTAACTAGAAAAACGTCTGACTTAGATAATTATGAAAAACATGGCCGTGGTTTTTTAATCTTAAATGAACTGGCCGCTTCTGTTCAATATAATGACAAAGGCAATCAAATGAAAATAGGTTACCAACTTAACGTTTCAGATTAAATAAACGATCCCCCCTTCCTCTGCTTGCTGATTACGACCTCTTTTTTATCAACGCCAATCCAAAATTTAGTCATGCTCGAGAGCAATATAATCAAGTTTATCGGCAAACCATCTAGCAACTTACATTTTAGGTTCACTGTTTGATAAAAACTTAGATAAATATTGAAATAAAGTATTTACATCTTAAACAAATAACAATAGCATCAAGGACGTTTAGACGGCTAGAGGTGTAAAATTGAAACTTACCAATAAACTTTATGATGAACTTTCAACTTGGTGTACAGAAAAACAGCCAAAAGTTCGTTACCAATTCCAAGTTCCTTTATTAGGGGAAGGCGGCACATGCTCATTATTTGGTGAGTTAGACCCTGTTGAATTTGATTTAACCTCAACGCTTACCGAACAAGAACTAGCGCTATTACCCTTATTACAAAATATCACCGATTGGGTTGCGCATAATTGCGAAGTTGACTGGTTTGGTATCTATTTGAGTAGAACACAAACCAATGGTGAAAAGGTATTAACCAAAATGAGTTATTTTGGTAACCCTAGTCGAGCAGAATTTCCATTAAATGAAGAATTTTCCACATTGAGTAATAACGCCTACGTGGGTTTACATGGTGATAAACGCACCATAAACAACGTTGAGCAATACCGCCAAAATGGTGGTGAATATTATACTTGTGATCCTAAAGTAAAGAGTGAGTTATGCTGGCCAATTATTTCTAATAAAAATAATACAAGCATTCACCCACAACCAAAAATACTTGGTATCATAGACGCAGAATGTTTTGAAAATGACCGTTTTGACGAAAAGACACAAGCGCTATTTGAAGCTGTTTGTCTGTTTTTGTCTGAAAACCTAACTAACTAAAATGAAGAGACAATTTCATGTTTAATCAATTACAGCCAGTACCTACCGATCCAATATTGGGCTTGATGACTGAGTATAAAGCCGACAACAACCCTAAAAAAGTCGATTTAAGTGTTGGTGTTTATAAAAATGAACAAGGTGATACACCAGTATTGGCTGCAGTTAAAAAAGCGGAAGAATACAGACTTAATAACGAACAATCTAAAGCCTATTTAGGTATGGCTGGTGATGTTCGTTTTAATGAAGTGATGACCAATTTATTATTTGGTGAACATGATGTTGTTAAGTCTGGACGTGTAAAAACGGCACAAACACCTGGCGGCACTGGCTCTTTACGAGTTGCAGCTGAATTTATTGCACGTTGTAATCCAACTGCAAAAGTTTGGGTAACTAACCCAACTTGGGCTAATCATATTAGTATCTTTAATGCTGCAGGTTTACAAGTTGAAGAATTCCCTTATTTTGACTTTGACACTATGGGCCTGAAATTTGACCAAACGGTTGAGACGTTAAGCAAAGTACCTGCTGGCGATATCGTTTTATTACACGCCTGTTGCCACAACCCGAGTGGTATGGATTTGAACCTTGAACAATGGCAAACCGTTGCAGATATCGCTAAACAACAAGGTTTTACCATTTTAATCGACTCTGCCTATCAAGGTTTTGGAGAAGGATTAAATGAAGATGCGGCGGGTCTGCGTTTATTAGCATCTCAAGTAGAAGAAATGATTGTGTGTTCTTCATGTTCTAAAAACTTTGGTTTATATCGTGATCGTATTGGTGCTATTAGTATTATTGGTACTGACCCGGCAAAAACTGAGATTGCGTTTAGCGTTGCATTAGGCGTTATCCGCGCGATTTACTCTATGCCTCCTGCACATGGTGCCGATATAGTCGCAACCATATTAAGCAGCCAAGAGTTAACCTCTTTATGGCATCAAGAGTTAGATGAAATGCGCACTCGCATTAACGGCTTACGTAGTTTTGTTGTTGATAAATTTAAAGAGAAAGGTGTACCAGGTAACTTTGACTTTATTGCAAAGCAAAATGGTATGTTCTCATTCTTAGGAATAGATAAAGAATCGATAGCGACTCTGAAGAAAGATTACAGCATCTATATTGTTGGTTCTAGCCGTGTTAACGTTGCTGGTGTAAACGACAGTAATGCAGATTACCTTGCAGACGCCTTAGCAAAAGTACTTAATAAATAAGACTTCTGTCATCTCAGAACATTAAAAAAGCCGCTAAGCGGCTTTTTTAGTATTTACAGATTATAAATCTGTTACGTTACGACTTTCGTAACTTCACTACCACAATAGAAACGACCGCTAATATCATGCAATACCAAACATTAGCTACTACATCTAACGGTGAAATACCAAAAGTGGCTGCCGCTAACAATGCTTGTGCTCCGTAAGGCACTAAACCTTGAGCGATACAACTAAAAACATCCAATAAACTCGCGCTGCGTTTCGGCTCTATATTGCCTTCTTGAGCCAATTGTTTTGCAGTATCACCGGTAACAATAATGGCCACGGTATTATTGGCTACCGCTAAATTTGTTGTAAAGGCCAAACTAGCTATTGCAACTTGATTAGTTGAAGATGACGATTTTTTACTAAATACGTGCACAAGCTGATTAATTTTTCCGACTAAATAACCTAACCCACCTTGTCGTTTCATTAATTCACTTAACCCACCAATTAACATACTTAATAAAAATATTTCCTGCATATTACTAAAGCCTGTGAAAATATCTTTGCCAACTAAGGACAATTGATAATCACCGAGTAAAGACCCTGTCAGTGCTGACAGTACAGTACCTAACAGTAAAACGAGAAATACATTTACCCCCATTACAGCCAAGATAATAACTAACAAATATGGTAAACCTAACCAAATGTTAGAGACCTCTAACGAAGAGATTTCAGCTGGGTTATTAAATCCAATGAACGCATAAAGCGCTATACAAATTAATGCGGCAGGAATTGCAAAGATAAGATTTTCATAGAATTTATCTTTTAATTCAGCGCCCTGAGTTTTGGTAGAAGCTATTGTGGTATCTGAGATTAAACTTAAGTTATCACCAAATATGGCACCGCCTACGACAGCACCAGCAATGATGGCAGGATCAATGGAAACATTACCGACAATCCCAACCGCAATCGGTGCTATTGCACCTATCGTTCCCATTGAGGTTCCCATTGCTGTCGCAATAAGTGCAGAAATTAAAAATAATCCCGCGATAACTAAAGGTGCAGGGATAAATTGCAAACCTAAGTTGACCATAACATCCACCCCGCCTGTTGCTTGCGCAACCGAAGAAAATGCACCCGCTAAAAGGTAAATCAAACACATTGTGATGACTTTATCATTGCCCATACCTTCGATTAAGGTGGTTAGACTGTTTTCAAGTTTGATGGGTCTACTGGCAAGGTATTTATCTAAACATAAGGCTAAGATAATGGCAGGAATAATGGCAACAGGTGCAGGCAGTTGGTAGAAAGCAAATTCAACGCCTTGTATATGTAACCAAACCCCGGTTCCTAAAAAAATAAGTACAAATAACAGCAAAGGCAAAATAGCTAAGCCGGAAGAATTAGGATGAGTTAACTCATCAAAACCATTGGTTGATTCGCTCACAACAGTACAGCTCCAAATAAATAAAGTTGGAATGTAACACAAAGCCTTATGAACATCTAGACGTCTAAATAAACATATGTGTTAATTGGGTATTACCAGCCTTGTGTATTCTCTTCAATCAGCTTACACATCATATCAACATGGCTATCGTCGTCATTTAGACACTCAATGTATTCAAACTTTTGACCACCGGCTTCAATAAAGTACTCTTTATTTTCTTCAGCGATCTCTTCTAACGTTTCCAAACAATCCACTGCAAAACCAGGGCAAATAACTTGCATAGACGAAGTGCCTTTTGCTGCTTCCGCTTTTAAGGTGGCTTCTGTATATGGTTGGATCCATTGTGCTTTGCCAAAACGAGATTGAAACGTGGTCAATATTTGATCGCTAGACAATTCTAACTGCTCAGCAACTAATCGTGCCGTTTTAAAACACTCACAAGCGTATGGGTCACCTTTATCCCAGTTCCTTTGTGGAATACCATGGAACGACAACATTAATTTTTCCGCTTTACCATTCACTTCCCAATGGTGTTTCACTTTATCAACGAGTGCTTTTATATAATTGTCATTGTCATGATAATGGCTAACAAAACGAATGTCAGGTATACGTCGCTGTTGTTGGTAATATTGGCCAACAACGTCAAAAATAGATGCGGTCGTTGTCGCTGAGTATTGAGGGTATAAAGGGATAACTAAAAGTTTATTGACCCCTTGCTCTTCCATTAGCTTAAGTTTTTCAACCATATTATCTGAACCATAGCGCATGGCGTAATCCACAATAACCTGATCACTTTTCTGTGATAATTTTTGCGCGACTTTATTGGTTAGGTTTTTGGTGTTAATTAATAAAGGTGAGCCACTTTTTTGCCATATAGATTGATAAGCGGCAGCCGATCGTTTACTACGAAATGGCAAGATGATTAAGTTTAAAATAAACCACCAAATCACTTTAGGGATCTCAACGACTCGTGAATCAGATAAAAACTCTTTTAAATACACTCTTACTGCGGCGGGGGTTGGCTCGGTAGGTGTGCCTAAATTCACTAATAATACACCGGTTTTCATAGGCTTTTTATGGTCGAAGTTTGTACTGTCAGGAGTTTTCATAA
Source organism: Psychrosphaera sp. F3M07 (assembly GCF_018860345.1). GTDB lineage: Bacteria > Pseudomonadota > Gammaproteobacteria > Enterobacterales > Alteromonadaceae > Psychrosphaera > Psychrosphaera aquimarina. The sequence goes on from NZ_JAHKPJ010000016.1 coordinate 126,521, forward strand.
CGTTGCTTTTATACCTAGGTTTACGCAAAAAATAAGAAATAGCGTGTGAATTGTTTCAGTTATGGCAATAGTTGCCGATAATAAAGATATTCTTTTTAATCCACCAGAGTTTTATATGAAACGTCATATTCTGCTGATGTTGATCTGCTTAAGCGTAAAGTACGCTTTTGCCAGCTCGGTGGATCACACTGCGCCAATAAGTCTCAGTGCACTTCAAGCTATAGACATTAGGCATTATGTTCAAGATCAAGAGATAAATATTTTATCGCTTGATGATCATGACTATTTAACTTTAGAAAAAGAAGAAACCACAGGTTTTCCCCGTGGTATCGCATTTATCGTTCCTGAGATAAATCAACCAATCACCCAACAACCTGCAATAAAGATGTTATACGACAACTTAACGGAATACGGCTGGCGCAGTTTATTATTAACTATGCCCAACTTAGAACAAAACAATGGGAGTTTACATGACGTACAAAAAGCAGATACTGAAGAGTCACCAAGTGCGCCTGATGTCAGTCAATCACCAGAGACAAGTTCAACCCTTCCAGAAGAGCCCGGACAAGAAATGGCAGCTTCAAATGATAGTCAAACAACTACAGAACCAAACCTTAATATAAAGGCCTTTCATCAAGAAGATATATATTCGGAAGTCGAGAATACTAAAATTGAACAGGAAATTTTAAAACGTGTCGAAACCGCATGGCAATACGCTGAACAATTTCCAGGTTATTTTATTTTTATCTGCCAAGGTAAAAGTTGCGCTTGGTTAACCAGCTTATTTCAACAACAGAAGTTAATGCAGCCTGATGCATTGGTTATGTTAAGTGCACACATGCCTCAATCCAATTTAAATAGGCAATTTGCGCAACAACTGAGTGAAACGGAATTTCCAGTATTAGAGTTATTCAAGCCAATGGATAACCAGTGGGTGACGAGTGCGATTCACTATCGTAAGAAATTAGCCAGAAAAAACTACAAAACCGATTACCGACAACGAAAACTGAATAGTCATGTTGCCTTTGGTGATTCAAACTTAAGGACAGTTAAAGAAATATATGGATTTCTTACCGCCGTTGGCATGTAACCTTAAACCGACAACTCTTTTCTAATTTACAGTCAAAACTGATTAGAATTTACGTGCTTTTTTAATAATCTCGTATGCCGATTGAATATCTTGTGTTTTTTGTTTTGCCACTTCCATCATTTCTGGTGGTAAACCTTTTGCAACTAACTTATCTGGATGGTTTTGCGACATTAACCGTTTGTAAGCTCGTTTAATTTCTTTCGTGGTTTCGTTCTCAGAAATACCCAATAAAGCATATGCGTCTGCCACACTTGGCGAACTAATATCTCGTGTATTATTTTGGCGTTGACGATCGCCGCTATCGCTACTACTGCTATTCGATCTTCGGCGTTCATATTTTCTATTTTTTTGCTGCTGGTCTTTTTTATAGTTTTGAAATCTAAGCTCCGCTTCCCACATCACAATCAATTGCCCTAAATGACGTTTAGTGAAACCTAATTGCTTGGCGATGTTGAGTAGCAACTCATATTCCGCGGGTTCTAAGATTGAATCTGAATAGGCAGTTTGAATTTGAATTTCGATAAAGAACTGACATAAGTCTTGGCGTTTACCAAAGTATTGTTTAAATAAATTGATTTTTTTCTTGATTGGAAAACCTAATGACTTCCCTTCCCTAAATGCCTCTTTAGCTTCAGCGACTTGTTCTTTAGACAAGCCCATATGTGTCATAAACTCATTCGCAGTTTGAATATGTTCAGGTGTTACATTGCCACTCGCTTTAGCGACATGCCCCATAACGGAGAACGTGGTGTAAAAGAAGATAGCCTGCTTGGAGTCGCCACTTGATAACCATTGCTCTACATTTTGTTTATTCGCAAAGCGTTTAACCGCACTATCAAACAAGTGTCCTAGATATAAGCCGATTAAAGCACCCACAATGTTTCTTAATAATAAGAAACCAAAAAAAGCCCCTACAATTTTACCCGTCAAAACTACTCACTTTGTTGACTTTAAATATTCACCAATCAATATGGGTTCAAATTCAAAAGTTTCAATTTAGATTAATTACAAAAGTATCAATAAATAAGCCCTGAAATACATTAAATTGCAGAGCGCGCGTAGTATAGCGCAAAAAAATCAGATAGAATTCCATGGTTAACTAAATCGTAAAAATTAAACTTTATTTTGTTGTTCCACATCTTGAATTTTAGGGGTTAAATTGTCGTCTACTCGTTTCGCAAATATGTTATCTAAATTAACCTTTGCCCTACCACGACAATCTATTTTTATTGTTGCTTCTTTCCTATCAGTAAACTCTCATGTTAACGCTGAACCGGTTTGTGAAGTAAAACCTATCAAATCACCTAAAAAATCAACCATTGATGACTTTATTCATAAACCAGACGAAGTCATTGTTACCAGCGAAAGTGCCGATTTGATTAGAGGTAACTACACTGAGTTTAATGGTAATGTCACCATATTCCAGCAAGAACAAACCATTCAAGCCGACAATGCCATTTATGATGAATTATCAAACCAATTTAGAGCAACTGGCAATATTAAATTAGTGGCCGATGCAGCAACGGTCATCGGCTTATCCATTTTTCTAGATGAAGAAAATCAAGATTTAGAACTGTTAGGCGCTGACTACCAATTTGGTTTTAATGCTGGAAGAGGTCAAGCCGAAGTATTTTCAATTGAAAGCAGTAATGAACTTGAATTAAAAGGGGCGACGTTTACCACTTGCCCTGGTGATGATCCTAGTTGGTTATTCTCGGCCGATGAAATCCAAATCGACCAAGAAAAAGGCTGGGGCGAAGCATGGAATACCGTTTTTAAAATCGCTGACGTGCCAATTATTTACGTTCCGTATATCACCTTTCCAATCTCAGATAAAAGAAAAACAGGGTTGTTATTCCCAGAGGTGGGTAACTCGACACGATACGGTAGTTATATCGCCCAACCTATCTATTTTAATTTAGCTGACAATTATGATCTCACATTAACGCCTAAATACATGTCAGATCGAGGGTTATTATTCCAGTCTAATTTCCGCCATATAAACCATAACTCTGACAATATTTTACAATTAGAATATTTAAATGAAGACAAGTCAGAAGTTGACTTAGGAGCTAGGCATCTCGCGTATTGGCAACACGAATCAAATTGGCAAGATAAATGGAATGTTCAATTACAATGGACTGACTTAAGCGATGATAATTTTATCAGTGAATTCACGAGTGATTACCATCATCAAGCGGACACCCATTTAAATAATTTTGTTATGTTAAATTACTATGGCGAACACACAAACGTGTCTTTGTTATCTCAAGATATGTATGAACTTGGCCCTCATATACAATCCTATCGACTGCCAATCCAAATGACAGTCGACTGGAGTGCAAGTGACACGGCTGATCCGGTTAAGTTGTTAATTAACAGTCAATACAGCTTGTTTGAAAATGAATACAGAGAAATTGATGAAGTTCAACGTTTACATTTAGCGCCTGAAATAACCTATCAGTTTAATACCCCAGCATTTCAGTTATTAGCCAGTGGCAGTTACTTATCAACTTTATACAAGCAAAGTAACAGTACATTACAGCAAGAACAGGAATTAACGCGAAATTTAGCAAAAGCTCGAATTTTGGCTGGTATTAGTCTAGAAAAAGAAACCACCTACTTTAAACAAGATGTACGTCAAACGCTGGAACCTAAGATTCAATATTTATATGTAGAAGATGTCGACCAAAGTAATATTGGTTTATATGATTCTCAGTTATTAAAAGAAGATTATTTTTCTTTGTTCAGAGATAATAATTACTCAGGTATAGATAACATATCCGCAGCAAATCAAGCAACGATTGGATTTAGTACCAGTATCTTTGATAAATCCAATAAAGAGTTGTTTCGTTTTGGTCTAGGTCAGGTATATAAATTTAATAAAGATAAAGATGGAACTAATGATTCACTAACGAGCTCTAAGCCGGCAGTTGCGGTTGAGTGGTTTGGACAATTAACGGATAACTGGCAGTTAGACGGGGGTATTTTATATAATCAAGATACCCAAAATATTGATACCGGCTTTGTTTCTTTGGATTATTGGTTAGCAAAAGATAAAAACTTTCAGTTCAATCATAGATACGCCAAGGATGTCGCCGGGATAAAAATAAACCAAGCGGGCATCTTTGCAAGTTACCAAATTAATTCTACCTGGGCGGTGGCAACAAGCTATCACCAAGACTTAGAATCAGATACCAATATGGATGCCTTAGTAGGTTTTGAATATAGATCCTGCTGTTGGAGCATACAGTTAGCAGCCAAACGACAAATTGTTGTCGATTTAAATAACGACCAAATTGAGTCCGGTGCAGATGTCCAATACGACAACGGAATTAGTTTCAATTTTAAAATTAGTGGATTAGGCGGCGACTTATCGTCAAACATTGCAAATTTATTCTCAGAAAGTATTTTTGCCTACCGTCGCCCTTATTTAATAACAAATTAAAAAAATATAAGAGAAAAGTAATGATAAACAAATCAATTATAAGTCTAACTTTATTGTGCAGTCTGTTTGTCTCAGCCGCAATTCAAGCTGAACCCAAACCTATTGACCATGTCACTGTTATTGTAAATGACGGCGTTATATTAGAAGGTGAAATTCAAGCAATCATTGACGAAGTTAAAAGTACAGCGTTACTAAATAACCAATCTTTACCTTCAGATCGCGCCCTTAGAGCCCAGGCCGTTGACCGATTAATTTTAAATAGCATACAAATGCAAATGGCTGAGCGTATGGGGATTCAAGTGAGTGATGCTCACCTTGATTCGGTTTTACAAAACATCGCCCAAAGCCAAAATATTAGCGTAGAACAAATGCGCCAAGAGATAGTAAAAAGTGGTGAGAGTTATGAACGTTATCGTGAAAAATTAAGAGAAGAAGTCGCGCTTAATGAAGTTCGTCGAGGTAATGTTCACAGACGCGTTAATATCTCATTACAAGAAGTGACTACGTTAATTGGTTTAATGGATGAAAACTCTAGTAAAGAAGAATATCAAATTGGTCACATACTCGTATCAGTTCCAAGTAAAGCTGCACAATCTGAAGTCGATGCAAAAAAAGACATTGCTGACAAAGTTATCTCACTATTAAAAGATGGCAGCGACTTTAAAAAAGTAGCAATCGCGTCATCATCAGGTGCTAAAGCGTTAGAAGGTGGTGACTGGGGTTATATGGGGATTAATGAAATGCCTTCGTTATTCTCAGAAAGTGTTCGTGGCAAGAAGACCGGTGATTTAATTGGTCCACTTCGTTCTGGCGCGGGTTTCCACATTGTTAAAATCTTAGATATCCGTGGACGTCAAACTGTTGAAGTAAAAGAAGTATTAGCCCGTCATATCTTAATAACGCCTTCAATTATCTTAAGCGAAGAAAAAGCTAAAAACATGCTAAATAAATTCTTAGCGCAAGTTGAAGATGGTTCAGCTGATTTTGGTAAATTAGCAAAACAACATTCTGAAGACCCAGGTTCAGCGTTAAAAAATGGTGAATTAGGTTGGGCAAACCCTGATATTTATGCCCCTAAGTTTAAAGAAGTTTTAGCAAATTTAAAGGTAGGTGAATACAGTAAACCTTTTCGTACTCAGTTTGGTTGGCACGTAGTGCAACTAATGGAAGAAAGAACAGCTGATGCAACAGAGAAAAGTAAACAAGATCAAGCTTATCAAATTTTATATAAACGTAAATTTGCGGAAGAAACAGAAAACTGGTTAAGAGAAATTCGTGACCAAGCCTTTATTGAAGTAATTGCGGAATAATATGCTTAGTAGAATAGCCATCACACCGGGCGAACCAGGCGGTATAGGCCCTGATATAACAATTCAAGTTGCCCAATTAGAATGGGATACACAACTTATTGTTGTGGCGGATAAAGAGATGATGCGTGAACGAGCAAGAAAGCTTGGTTTGCCGTTAACTCTGGTTGACTTTGATGCAGACAGTCCAGTCATTAAACATGTCCCGGGACAACTCTTTATTGCCCATGAGCCACTGAGTGAAACGGCCGTTGCAGGCGAACTAAATGAAGCCAATGGCCACTATGTTGTTGAGACATTAAGAATTGCCAGTCAAGGTAACATGGATAACATTTATGATGCGGTGGTCACAGGGCCGGTTCATAAAGGCATTATTAATCAATCAGGTGTTCCTTTTAGCGGACATACTGAGTTTTTTGCCACGCACTCAAATACCTCTGATGTTGTGATGTTATTAGCAACTGAAGGATTACGTGTCGCTCTAGTTACGACACATATTCCTTTGCAATATGTGTCAAAAGCAATTACGCCAGAACGATTACATAAAGTCACTAGTATTTTGCATAGTGAACTACAAGTTAAGTTTGGTATTAAAAACCCAGCAATTTTTGTCTGTGGTTTAAATCCACATGCTGGTGAAGGTGGCCACCTTGGCCGTGAAGAAATCGAGGTGATAGAGCCGACATTAGAGATCTTGAGAAATCAAGGCATGAACCTGATTGGCCCTTTACCTGCTGACACCTTATTCCAAGAAAAATACTTACAAGATGCAGATGCCGTTTTAGCTATGTATCACGATCAAGGTTTGCCTGTATTAAAATATAAGGGATTTGGTAACGCAGTAAATATCACCTTAGGCTTACCTTATATCAGAACGTCTGTCGATCATGGTACCGCTTTAGATCTAGCGGGAACTGGTAACGCAGATACTGGCAGCATGAAAGTTGCCATTACACATGCTATTAAAATGGCAAATGAAAAATTAGCGAGAACCTCTAAATGAGCAAACATAGACCATCAAAAAAAGTGACCAATGTAAAAAAAGGGGTTCATTTAGGGCATAAGGCAAAAAAAAGGTTTGGTCAAAACTTCCTTAATGATGCCGACATCATTGACCGTATTGTTCGTGCTATCAACCCAAAAGTAGGTGATAAGTTACTAGAAATTGGTCCTGGCTTAGGCGCTATCACAGAACCAGTAGCTGAATTAACCGATGTATTAAATGTGGTTGAATTAGACCGTGAATTAGCACACCGATTAAAAACGCACCCATTTTACGGCAGCAAATTAAATATCTTTGAAGGCGATGCGTTACAGTTTGACTTTAATGAAATTATCAAACCAGGTGAAAAGTTTAAAATTTTTGGTAATTTACCGTATAACATCTCTACACCTCTGTTATTCCACCTTTATAACTATTTAGATAGTATTGAGAACATGCACTTTATGTTGCAAAAAGAAGTGGTTAATCGAATGTGTGCAGCACCAAATAGTAAAGCATTTGGTCGTCTTAGTGTTATGACACAATATTACTGTAAAACCATACCCGTTACTGAAGTACCACCAAGTGCATTTATTCCACCACCTAAAGTGGATTCAGCGGTTATTCGTTTAATTCCAAAGCCACATGAAGAACGTAATCAAGTGAACCCAGCAACACTTAATACCGTTTGTTTAGAAGCGTTTAACCAACGAAGAAAGACCTTAAGAAACAGTTTAAGCAATATTATTAGCCAAGAAGTAATGGTTGAATTAGGTATAGATCCGAACTTACGTGCTGAAAACTTAACGTTATTGCAATTCATTGAGCTCGCTCAGTGGTTGGACAAAAATAAAGATAAAAAAGACTAATAATGACAATTAATATTCAAGTACAAACTAAATATATTGAAGAGCAATCTGATGAAAACAATCATCGTTTTGTGTTTGCATACACTGTCACTATTTCTAACGAAGGTGATGCTGTATCACAATTGTTAAATCGTTATTGGTTGATCACCGATGCAAACGGCAAGAAGATAGAAGTGCAAGGTGCCGGTGTGGTTGGTGAACAACCTCATATAAAACCTGGCGAAAGTTATACCTATACAAGTGGCTGCATTATAGAGACCCCAGTTGGTACAATGGAAGGTTATTATGAAATGATTGACAGTGCTAAAAATAAACATAAAGCTTCTATCCCTGTATTTCGCCTTTGTGTTCCTAACATGGTGCACTAAGGGTTACCGTGGCAAATTATTTTATCGGTGATTTACAAGGCTGTTTTAACGGATTACAACAAGCCTTGGCCACCGTAGAATTCAACACAAGTAAAGATACACTTTGGTTAACAGGCGACCTTATAGCCAGAGGAAAACAGTCACTCGAAACACTCGATTATTTATTTAGTCACCAAGACTGTGTAAAAACCGTTTTGGGTAATCACGACTTACACTTTTTATCGGTCGCAAATAAATTAAAAAAAGAAAATCCTAAAGACTTATTATCCCCTCTTTTAAACAGTCCAAAACTGCCTAAGTATATTGATTGGTTAAGAGAACAACCTTTATTATTACCTTTACCAGATAATTCTGGCTACCTGAGTCATGCGGGACTTGCCCCTGATTGGCAAGTAGAAGATGCTATATATTGGTCGCAGCAAATACATGACATTCTATTGTCCTCCAACTATGTTGATTTCCTCCCTTCTATGTACGGAAAAAAACCAACCAAATGGGATAATAACTTAACTGACACCGATAAATTAAAATACAGCATAAATGCATTTACCCGTATGCGATTTTGTACTCAAAACGGTGATTTAGAATTTAATTCTAAACACTCACCAAACGAATTAACCGATAAAAATTTGTTACCTTGGTTTGAGTACGACAATAAAAGGTTTAAACAAAACAAATGGTTATTTGGACACTGGGCGTCATTGATGGGGGTAACCAACAATAAAAATGTTATTGCATTAGATACCGGTTTTGTCTGGGGACAATACTTAACGGTATATAATTTGGACAAAAACACTTATATTCAAATTCCAGCATAGAATAACTAAATTGCTAAAAATCATGTTATATACTTGGTCTAAAGCACAAATTGATGATTACATGTTAGAATTCTTAATTAATCCCTAAATGTATTTCTTTTATTGCCGATAGCTAATTCAAAGAAATATAAAAAAATATACGATATAGGAGCTACTATGAATTTAACCATTGCTATGAGAGTAATTGGCGGATTTGCAATCACGTCCACCTTACTGTTATTCCTTGGCATAAACTCGGTTAATGTATTAAATGGTATCTCAGAGTCGACCACTCAGGTTAATCAAGTTTCTGTTCCTGCATTAGATACTAGTGCCAAGTTACAGCAAAAATTTATTGAAATGAGTAAAACGGCATTATTAGAATATTATGCCAGTGACTTTGAAACTATCGAATCTTCAATCTCCACGTTTAGCGTTCAGTCTTCAGAGTTTGATACCGATTTTGCTCTACTAAGTGAAATTGTTTCTCAAGACGAATTACTTTATGAAGCACTACCTAGTGTTCAAATTAGTTACACGTCGTTTAGAGAAAAAGCCGATTTATTAGCTGAGTCTAAAGAATTAACATTAAAATTAGCTGATTCTGTCGTCACTGCATTTGACGATACTGAAATGGCGGCCGACGATGCGGCAACGTATATTTTGGATTTCATAGATTTAAACGACTTAAGTGAAACTAACCCAGCAGCTAGAGAACTAGCTTCTAAACTAGAAAGCAATATGGTTAGTGTGATTAGTGCCGTGACGGATATTAGGAAAGAGACTAAAAAATTAACCGTAAACGTCATTGTTAAGGAATTAGCTTATACCCAAGACAGTATTAAGGCGACAACTGGACAATTAAAAGCATTAGTTGGCAATGCCGATTTAGAAGGCTTTGATGACGTACTTGAGCAAATTGATATCGTTAACAATTTATTAACCGGTAGTAAATCAATTCAAAGCTTAAAAGTGGCTTGGTTAAACCAATTAGAAACAACAGATCGTTTATTAGAAGAAACTAACCTTGAAATTAAAAAAGGTTTAGAATCACTAGCGAGCTTAGCAAAAGTAGTAAAAGAGCAATTAGCCTTGATGAAAACTGAGCTTAGCGAAGATGTAAGTGATGGGGTATCACGCAGCTGGGTCGTTATGTTGTTCGCTGTTGTGGTTTCAATCTTTATTGCCTTTATTACCGTTATCCGAGTAACTCGTCCACTTTCTGAAGTTAATCGTGTATTAAACATCGTTTCTACTGGTGACTTAACCACTAAATTGGATGAGTCTGGTACCGATGAATTTGGTACGTTAGCTAAAAACTGTAATACCTTAATTGACAATCTAAGAGACTTAATTAACGGTATAGTTAACCGTTCAAATCAATTGGCTACCGCTGCTGAACAAACATCCATGGTAGTGAAAGAGTCAACTATTGCTATTAATGATCAACGTTCTCAAGTAGAACAAGCCGCAACCGCAACGTCTGAAATGGCCAGTACATCTGAGTCAGTAATGGAACGTGCGAACGAAGCATTGGCAGATATCAAACACGCTGATGAAGAAGCTGAAAAAGTTAAACGTATCTCTGACACTAATAAACAAACCATCTTGACCTTAGCAAGTGAAATTGAGCAAGCTTCAGGTGTTATTAACGAAGTTAACCAACACAGTGCGGCTATCGGTGGCATATTAGACGTTATTCGTGGCGTAGCTGACCAAACTAACTTATTAGCACTTAATGCCGCTATTGAAGCTGCACGTGCTGGTGAGCATGGTCGAGGATTCGCTGTCGTTGCAGATGAAGTCCGTTCATTAGCGAGTAAAACTCAGCAATCAACAGAAGAAATTCAAAGCATGATTGAACAGTTGCAAAATGGTTCAACTTCAGCGGTTGCTGTAATGAACAACAGTAAATCACAAGCTGAGAGATGTGTAGAACAATCTGAACAAGCAACAATTGCCTTAGATGGCATTACAGACTCTGTACACCAAGCCAATGATATGAGTGAACAAATCGTATCGGCAGCAAGAGAACAGAATCAAGTTAGTTCAGAAATTAGTGAACGTTTAGAGTCGATTGTTACCATTGCGGAACAAACAGCCGCCGGTGCAAATCAAACTGAAATGTCTTCACAAGAAGTCGCAAAACTCGCTGAAGAATTAAGACAGTCGGTTGACCAATTTAGGTTATAAACGCTAAAGTCATGTTTTAATATAAAGTAAAAATAAAAACGCCAACTTATTAGTTGGCGTTTTTTTATAACTAAAGAATATAATTATAATAAGCTTTTAATCTTGCTCTCTAATTTTTGAGGTTTAGTTGTTGAGCCAAAACGATCCACAACTTGACCTTGTTTATTGATTAAAAACTTAGTGAAGTTCCACTTAATCTTTTTACTGCCCAAAAAACCAGACTTCTGTTGTTTTAAGAACGAATATATTGGGTGTTCATTGTCACCATTAACGTCTATTTTTTCAAACATTTGAAAATCAACACCATAATTGATTTGGCAAAACTCAGATATTTCACTGGCATCGCCCTTCTCTTGTTGCCCAAACTGATTACATGGAAAGCCCAATATAACTAAACCTTGATCTTTATACTGTTCATGTAACTTCTGTAATCCTTCGTATTGGTAAGTGAATCCACATTTACTTGCCGTATTTACGATAAGGACTACTTTATCTTTATAGTCGTTCATATCTATTTTCTGCCCTTGTAAACTCGTGGCATTTAACTGGTAAAATTTACTCATGACTTTCCTTACAATCTTTAATTGGAATAAACACTAAGCGGTTTAATAAATGGATATAAAAAAGCCTCTTTACGAGGCTGTTTGTTACTATTTATGCTTTAGCACCGCAAGATTCTCTGACTATCAATTTTGTTTTTATAAAGGCATTACTGACAGGCTCACCTTTAATAAGCTCAACTAACTTATCAACGAGCAACTGCCCTGCCATGGCTGAATCTTGCCTGCAAGTTGTCAAACTTGGACTCATATAACTGGCCATAGGGATATCATCAAAACCAACCAGAGAGACATCCCCCGGTACGGTTAACCCTCTTGTTTTTAACGCGTTTAAAACACCAAGGGCTATTACATCACTGGCAGCGACAACGGCATCAAAGGGGATGTTTTTATCCAACAGTGTTATCGTCGCATCATAAGCTTCTTCAGCTGTATTACCCGCATCAGCTTGCAATTCAGTATTAACATCAATGCCTGCTTTTTTGAGCGATTCACAATGTCCTTGATAACGGGCCATAAACTCTGGCGAGCCATCACCAGCGTTACCAACAAAAGCAAAACTTTTACGCCCTAATTTAATTAAGTGTTCTGTAATTTGCTGACTGCCATGGTTGTTATCACAACCAATAGAAGTCGTTTCAATACTTTCAGTAGCAGCGCCCCAACGAACAAACGGCGTACCATGATCCACTAACTCTCTTAGTTTAGATTCATAATCCGTATAATCACCATAGCCTAGTAATATTAAGCCGTCGGCTTTATTACTATCTTTAAATACTGAATGCCAATCTGTGTTCAATTCTTGAAAAGACACCAATAAATCATATCCCATTAAACCACATTCACGAGTAATGCTACCTAACATAGATAAGAAAAATGGGTTAACCAATGAGTCATCACTGGTGGGGTCTTCAAACAATAATAAAGCCAAAGTAGTGCTCGTTTGTGAACGTAAACTACTGGCGTTTTTATCTACCGTATAATTTAATTTTTTAGCAATTTCTTGAATTTTTTTTCGCGTTTCTTCGCTCACTAAAGGGCTATGCCTTAAAGCTCTAGAAACAGTAGATTGAGAAACACCCGCTTCATAGGCGATGTCAAAAGAAGTAGCTTTACCTTTCACTTATTAATCACTTAGTTTATTAAGTTTTTTTCATCTTAGCGGCATTAACTAGTGCTGTAAAATGATATTTATTACAAGGGTTTAACCATTTACTCTAACGAGTATTATGTTGCCCCTTATTTACAATTATTGAAATAATATCTAACTATCAATCCGTTAATCAACTGACAGTTGTGTAAATGTCACTTGAGCATGTTTTTGCAGACGATCAACTAAGTCTAAACCTAATCCAGATGCAGCCGTAATAAAACCAACGCCGGTTTGCTCTGGTGTTTTTTGTAACAATAAAATAGCGGTTTCACTGATCATTTGGCAGGTTGATCCATAACCTGGATCACCCTGCCCGGTTACTTTTAGCGTTACCTTGCCGCCATTAGCTGTACTTCCGTAAAGCTCAACATTAAAAAATCCATTTTTAACCGTATCCATAGTAGGACCTTGACCCGGTTTAGGGACGATATACCGTTGTAAGATTGAACGAGTAAAAGAAAACGACGCCAGAACCCCAAACGTTAATAACCCGCTCACTAAAGCAATACCTTTGCGCCAACCTTTAAAACCGGCACCAAGCTGCATAGCTTCATCATATAAAAAATCTTTACCCCAAGGCATGCCCAATAATGAATTTGTTCGGTGCACTATTTTAGTATTGATACTCGCCATAATAAATGGTGCTAGATACTGCCCACTAACAGGGTCTTTTTCTAAGCCTTTCACCGCCGTTTGATAAGGCATATTATCGACTTTTTCTGACATCAATGAATATGGTGTTTTTAATACACGAGCTTGTTTTTTATCTTTTCCAATCTGCTCTAAAGCCGTTAACATACTGGTAAAAGTCCCACCACTTATGCCACCTTTGCTGTTTTTAAATCGATAGTGTATTTGTTGGCAAGGTTGAGAGTGTGTTTGCATTGCAAGCTGTTGTAGCTTTAACACGCCAAGATCTGAAGGTATCGAATCAAACCCACAGCAGTGCATTATTCTCGCGCCTGAAGCTTTTGCTGCCGCTTCATAGCGTTGCAACATCAGCCAAATCCATTGAGGCTCACCAGTTAAATCACAATAATCTATACCTTGCTCGACACATGCTTTAATGAGTGGTTCGCCATATAATGCATATGGTCCAACCGTAGAAATAATTAATTTAGTTTGTTTAGCTAGTTCAGTTAAAAACGTTTCATCTTGGGCTTCACCAATTAATATTGGCAGTGTAGGAACATTAAGCTTATGAGCTAAGGGTTCAAGCTTCTGCTTATTTCTACCGGCGAAGGCAATGTTTAATTCGCCTTTTTTTACATAATGTTCAACTAAGTATTCAGCGACTAATTGGCCAACAAAACTGGTTGCGCCCCAAACAACAATATCAAATTTCATAAAAACAACTCCAATATTTCACAACGTAGTTGTGACGCAACGACTAAAATAAAAAAGGTACGTATTAACGTACCTATTTTAATTTAACTTACTTTAATCAGTAAACCTATACACCATTTGGAAAACGTTTTTCCATCACAATGTCAGAACTTCTGATCTGTTTAAACGCTTTTGTGTATTCAACTAAAATACGTAAACCTTCGTCACAACGGTTAGCAACAAAGCTTTTCTCTGCAATATACTCACCGTCTGCTGAAATAGTCGCGTTCACACGGTCTATTACCGTATTAACAGGAATATAGTTAATAAAGCTATTTTTGTAAGTTGACATTCGCATTTCTGGGATCGGATAACGACCACCAGAGCCCGCTGAAGTGGTCACTAAATACGCTGGTTTATGACGGAATACCGAACCAAATAAGAAAAATAAATTTTTCACTGCCGGTGGTGCCATACCATGCCATTCAGGTATTACAAAAACAAAACCATCCGCCTCATTGAGTTGTTTAGTTTGTTCTGCAAACTGAGTTAAATCAGTATTTTCATCCCACATTGGTAAATCGATATTGGCTAAATCAAAGATGTCAGTACTGACTTCACTAGAAATACTCTTTAATTGGGTCTGTAAGTATAAAGACACATTACTAGATGCTGATTGTTGACGAGTACTACCGGATATTATTGTTATTTTCATTGAGATTAACTTTTATTGATTATTGAAATGATTGCAAGAGTGTATCTAGCTGATGATTAGTTTCAAGTTGTGAGTAAAATTAGAAGGCTAAATAAAACTAAAATTAGTAAATAATTTATACCAGTTTGTTAATCTAAAGCGCAGAAACAAAAATGCCTTAGACGTATTCTAAGGCATTATGTTGATTAATTTATTTGAGTAATTATTGGTTATATTGCTCTTGTGTGTCTTTCACAAAATAGACAGATAGCGCACCTAATAACATACATACACCCGCTAACATTATGATGTATATAGCTTCGTTATCAAAAACAGAACTTAATATCCAACCGGCTAAAATACCTGACACTATTTGTGGTGCGGCTATGGTGAAGTTAAATATCCCCATATACACCCCTGTTTTGTTAGCAGGTAATGACCCCGCCAAAATAGCATAAGGCATTGCGAGTATCGCAGCCCAAGCTATACCAATACCAATCATAGGTATAAATAAGCCAACCGCGCCTTTTGGTACTTCAACATGAGTGATTAATAAGTTTAATTGGGTGATCTCTGGGTTTTGGAATAAAACAAAACTTAAATAACCTAACCCACCTAACGCAAGTGATAAACCATAAACAAGTTTGCGACCAAACTTATCAGCCATCTTACCTATCACTAATGAAAACAACACCGCGAATAATGAATATCCTGCGAATAAAATACCAACCCAGTCTCCTGCAGCGCCTTTCGCCGCTGCAATTTCAGCAGGAACCGTAACTGTAGCTAGGTATGCAGGGTCAAACCATTTAACATCAACACCCCATGTGTGTTGAGCGATAGCAGGCATAGAGTATACCCACATAATAAATAGTGAGAACCAAGAGAAAAATTGCACTACGGCCAAACGCTTCATCGTATCTGGCATCTCAGCCATCAACTTAAAGAATCCGATTAAACGTTTTATAAGCGACGGTTTTACTTCTTCACTTTCAACGGCTTCAGACTCTATGCCTTTATAAGCATTATATTGTTCAGGTGAATATTCTTTCGTTCTAAATACCGTCCACAAAACAGAACCTAACAACACAGTAGCACCGATATAAAATGCCCAAGTAATAGAAGGGGCAACTTGACCAGCTTCTGCCACATTATCAAGCCCAACAAGATTGGTTAATACAAAAGGAAGAATAGAACCTATCACCGCACCGATATTAATTAACAAAGACTGAACGGAATACCCTATGGTTCTTTGTTCTGGCGGCACCATGTCAGAAACTAACGAACGGAATGGTTGAAACGCCACATTAAAAGACGCATCCATTAAGGCTAACATCATCGCCCCAAACATCATTGGAGCCATGAAAACAGTAAACATAGGTGCATTTGGCATTAATAACATACCAACGGCTGCGGCCCCAGCGCCCGCTAAAATATATGGGTTTCGGCGACCAAAGCGATTCCAAGTTCGGTCAGATGCTGAACCAACAATCGGTTGGATGATCAGACCCATAATTGGTGCGACTAACCAGAACAAAGAAAGTGAGTGTAAGTCAGCGCCTAGGTCGGACAATATTCGGCTTACATTGGCATTTTGTAGTGCGAAGCCAAATTGCACACCTAAAAAGCCAAAACTTACATTCCAAACTTGCCAAAATGATAACTTTGGTTGTTTCATGAAAATATCCTGTTTTATTATTATAATTTTGATCGTGCTAGATTAGCCTGAGCGCGACTAGAGTAACAACTTCAAACATACGTATTCAAAACAATACTCAGCTATAAAAACCGTGTTTTAAGTCAAGTCGATTTATCGCAGGTATAAAAAAACCTGATGTAATATCAGGTCTTTATAAATACCTAGCGCTTATTAATTAAAAGAAAGCCCTAACGATTTTAATCTTGCAGCTCGTCGTTCAATCGCGTCTGTTTCCGTTTCAACTGTCTCTGCTTGCGTTAAGTTTTCAATTGAAGCATCGCTAATATTGACAATGTTTTTACTAATTTCTAACGATACCGCATTCTGCTCTTCTGCAGCAGTCGATATTTGCATTGTTAAATCAGCAATATCTGTTATTGCGCCATACACCTCAGTGACGACACCTTGAGTACGTTGTGTATCGGAAACACAATTTTCTGCTGCCACTTTTCCTTGTGCCATGGTTTCAGACCAAGAATGCAGCGTACTTTGAATTTCATTAATAGATTTATGAATTTGCTCTGTTGCACCATGGGTACGACTTGATAAAGCTCTTACTTCATCCGCAACCACTGAGAAACCACGGCCATGTTCGCCGGCTCTTGCAGCTTCAATCGCCGCATTTAACGCTAATAAATTAGTTTGATCAGCAATACCTTGAATTTCTTGCATGATGGCACCAATTTTTTCAGCTTCTTGAGCTAATTCAGCTGCTGAAGTTGACGATTTAGCTACGTCTTCAGCTAATGCAGAAACCTGTTGCATGGTGTTTGTCATGGACTCATTAGCTTTTTCACAGTCCCCATGCGCTTGGTGTACTTTTTCTGAAGTACTGGTTGTGTTTTGTGCCACTTCTGAAATGGTTGCTACCATTTCTTCAACCGCGGTAGACACTTGATGTAATTCATGGGTTTGTGCTTCAACCCCATTTTTAGACAAATGCGCGGCATTTTTCAATTCAGCAGCGCCGCCTTCGAGTATATTAGCCATATCGACAACTCGGCCAAGAATGGTTCTGACTTTGCCTTGTTGAATTTTAAGATGATAATCAGCAACACTATGAGACTGAGTACCTGAATATACCCATCGAGACGGGCTATCATAAGCAGATTTTAATTTTTTGAAGTAATTTGGTGTCGTGACAAGTTCATCATAATAGAAAACAAAAGGAAGAATAGGTAACAATAATGCCAACCAATTAAACTGAGTTAAGGCTCCGCCTAACGTCATTAAACTGATTAAAGCAAATATAATATGACGATTGGATAGTGATGAATACCAGCTCTCAATGGTTTTTCCTTGGTTAAGCGCTTGGTATGTTTTGATCGCCTTTTCTTTTGCTTTTTGATCTAATTTAACTCTAACCGACTGATAACCAATCAAAGTGCCATTTTCAAAAATTGGGCTAACATACGCATCTACCCAGTAATAACGACCATCTTTACAACGGTTTTTGACTGCTCCACGCCAATTTTTCCCAGCTTTCAATTTATCCCAAAGATCTTTAAATGCCGCTTTAGGCATATCCGGGTGGCGAACCATATTATGGTTATTTCCAACAAGTTCATCTAATTCATAACCAGCAACTTGACAAAACACTTTGTTTGCATAGGTGATTACCCCACGTAAATCAGTGGTAGAAACTAGCTCATCTCCTTGTTGGAACGTAACTTCTTCGTCGACAATTGACTGATTTCGTCTAGACATTTGGCACTCTCTGATATCGGTTTTCGTACAGTTTAGTTAAATTCTAGTAACTAAACTGAACTCGGGCATTGATTATATCTTGTTATATCGGCAATTTCCCTTTGAACTTTATGATATGAATCAATAAAAACCAATCAATCGAGATGAAGTTACTTTATTAATTGTAAATGTATCTGCTTTTCATCTAAGTTAAATTTCACAATTAAGGTATTGTTTGCCTTATTAAAATATACACCCTGACCAGCTAAAAGGAATTCTTGATGTGATTGCATGAATGCCATAGCCTTACCATTTACATAAACACCTTTGCCTGCAGCAGTCCAATTATGTACAACTAATTCGAATGCTCTTTTAGTAGGCATATTGTCATAACCAAGTCCTTTTTCATCTTTTTTAACGACGAAGTTTAAGTGCGTACGCTTGTTTATATTTTGGTGTTGAGCGACAAAATTTAAAAGTTCAAATTGCCTCTGTCCAACACTGGATTGGCTTATGCCGTCATCGTCATAAAACTGTGCGTTAGAGCTAGTGACTTCTGGATCAAAATAATAATCTAACTTAATTGCCGAACTATCATATTGCTCGGTATTGCCCATATCCTTTGCGGTCGGAATAATAGCACCTGCTTTTATTAATACTGGAATAGTAGCAAGTGACAATGGATAATTTATCGCTTGATTACCCTGATATTTTTTACCGGTCCAAAAATCAAACCAATTTCCTTGTGGTAAATTCACTGCAATTGAAGTTAAGTTTGGTTCTGTAATCGGTTTGACTAAAAAGCTTTCCCCCCACATATATTGATCAGCTACATCAATCAAAGCGGCATTAGACTCATCATTAAAAAACATTGGGCGCATTAAAGGCATTCCCGTTTTTGTGTTTTGATAAGCCAAGGTGTAGTTATACGGCAGCATTCGATAACGTAATTTTATATATTCACGTACGATATCTTTTGTTTGTTTGTCATGAAAAACCGGCTCTGGCGCAATTGAGTCCTGAGCATGAGGTCGGTAAATAGGCTGGAATACGCCGTATTGTAACCATCGAATATACATTTCTTGATCAAAGGTCTCACCACCAGCAAAACCACCTAAATCAGAATGGGTATATGCCATTCCTAATAAGCTCATTTGTAATGACAACTCAACTTGTGGTTTTAAGCCGTCCCATGAACGACTCACATCTCCAGTCCACGGGATCATGCCGTAACGTTGAGAACCAGCAAACCCTGAGCGCATAATAATAAACGGTCTTTTGTTTGGCTGATATTCAGTTAACGCTGTGTTAACTAACTTAGCCCATTGATGACCAAATGTATTATGGATCTCATCTGCTGTTGCTGTCATGTTTTGTTCCGATAACGTATGCACCATAGTGGCTGGATGTACTTCAGGTTCGCCTAAATCCCCCCATACGCCAGCGACTCCTTGTTTGGCTAATTCTTGATAAATATCCCCAAACCATTGTTGAGTCTTGTCATTAAATACATCCAACAAGCCGGTATTGCCAAAATAAAAGTCAAAGGTCATAGGCGCAGAACCACCAGCATTTTTACCTAAAACATCACTATCAACGGCCTCTTGCCAGCGACTCGATGAGGTCAATATAAAAGGTTCTGTAATTAAAACAGTTTTAACACCTTGTTGTGTCAGTTGGTCAATCATAGATACGGGCTGCGGGAAGGTCTCTTGATCCCATGCTAAGTTCCCCATATGCCCTTTAATGTCTTTACCAAACCAATATAAATCTAAGATGATTGAATCAACTGGTATATCGTCTTTTTTATATTGTGCAATTGTATCCAATACTTGTTGTTGTGTTTTATAACCAAACCTTGATGCATGATTGCCAAAAGCCCAACGAGGCGGCAGTGGCTGTTTTCCTGTTACATCGACGTAATTATTAATTAAACTAGGGTAATCATCGCCCGAAAAAACAATATAACTACTGCGCCCACCATTAGCTTCAAACTGTAAAATATCAGCTTCCGATTTAGCCAAATCTACCCAACCATTGGCACTGTTATCAAATAAAAGTATGTATTTATTATCCGACATAACCGCGGGTATACTGAAGTTCATTTGGCTTGATTCAGTACCGTATCCATAATGGGCTTTATTATATAAAGGTAAACGATGACCTCGACGATTCATCCCTAACACTCGCTCGCCAGTTCCCATTAACTTTTCATTTTCATCAAGTTTGAACCTAAACCCTTGCACCGTATTATGATTAAAATAGCCAGTGTCTTCTTGCAAAAGTAATTGACCATTTTTATAAAAGGCTAATTTTAATGGCGACTTAGTGACGACGACATCCATTTCTTTACTGGAAAAAGTAAGTGAGTCTTCACCATCTGTAAATTTGATAGGTACTAGGGGAGTTGTTCGATTTTTATCAATAGCAAACGATGGAAATGGGGTGTCGTTATTACGTTTGTGAACCAAAACCTCAAACGCAGATCCGGTTAAGGCCGTTATGGTCATCACTTCAGAGTCAGATTGGATCACAACTTTATTATTCGCAAGTTTATGATTTATGTATTCTGCCGCATTAGCCGTAAGGCTGATGAATGACACACAGAATAACAACCAACAACTCAGAAGGCTTATGGAACGTTTTTTGTTATTTAGCATGGAGCATCCTTAAAAATAGCTGAACATTGCAAATTGATAACCTGTGCCGATAGGTTAAATAACAATGAATAAATAAAGAGTTAGAGAGTAATTCAATTTAAAATTTGATGGGAGTTAATACGTATGCATTCATATCATATGTTATCTGATAGACACACATCAAGCTGGCACTTATAATGCGCAACTCTGATTACTAATAGAAAATTTGGACACCTGCTATGATCTCCGCAAAACATCAACATTTAGTATTCGCCTTTTTTATGGCGCTGTTAATGTCATGTTTAATGTCATTTGTGATCACTATATTTAATGTGGGATTTACTGACAACTTATTAACATTATGGTTACAGGCATGGAGTTTTGCATTTATCGTGGCGTTTCCAGCGGTGGTAACCGTTGCGCCATTAGTAAAAAAATTAACGGCTGCGGTTATTAAACACTAACCCTGTTTTAACTGAGTTAGTTCTAGAATGCTGAATGCATTAATTATATTTTCTAATATAGATGCCTTTTTTTGCGTCAGCATCATCTTCCAAGCTTGCTAACGTCCAACGATATTGGTTGTCATCAACCCATTGCCACTTTTCTGTATAAATCTTTGTTTCACCACTGGGTAAAATTGATTTATAAACAAAGTCCAAAGAGCCCTCTTCCACGTTACCAAAGTATTCTAATAAACGAGGTTGTTGATTTTTATATTGGAAAGTGGACACCCCTTTAATGGAAAAGCTATTCGGGGAATAGTAGAAAAAACCTTCAGCCACCACGTACTCTTTATTCTCTTCAATTATGACGTGTTTCATTTTTATCTGAGTACGACCTAAGCCCCACTCAAATGTTTTATAGTTGTCGGTTCCTAGCCACCACTTGCCGCCAATCATATTTGACATTAGGGACAGGTTTAATGGCTCGTCATTGGCATTTGAATAGGCAAATAGGGATTGAAAAAGCAGGTTAGTGGCGATCAATAAATAACAATATTGTTTAATTTTCATAAGCCCCAATACATACCTCAATTAAGTGAACAAAATTGAATTCACTTAATTGAAGGAAATTATCATGATTCAAACCTATGGCATAATTCACATTTAGGCAAATTTACTCTTCGTTATTAAATAACTTTTCTAATTTTAAACCCGTTAATTGCTTCATGGTTTTCACCACATAAAACAGAATGGCAATTAACATCAACATAGAAGGAATCGCGATTATTGGATAACTTAACATAGTCATCTCACCTAATTGCTGATTAAACTCTACCGTGCCTGTTGGACTGGTCACTATCCATTTTGCTACCCAATAATTCATAACCGCTGAAAATACAAAGGTCATGGTTAAAAAGTGATTAGCGCGGTTTATTTTTGCCTTAAACGCGTCCGTATTATTTAATCTAGCAAGCGAGTCATAAATCAAATTAAGGTTAAAAATAACCGGATTTAATAACATTTTAGCGATGATAGGTTTTTGACTAAATCCGGATAAAAATACCACAAGTCCAATAGCCGATGGTATAGCCGCTTCTTTGATTGCTAACCATTCAACATCCAGCTCATACAGTCCAATGCCCCCCGTTAATAAGGTGCTTAAAAAGCCTAATAAAGAAATGAAATTAAACGACTTAAATTTAACCAGTTCATACAGGCCGTAAACGGTAGGGAATAATAAGGCAATAACTAAGGCGTTTACACTGCCTAAAAACTCAGGACCTGATAGTTTCATCAGGATAATTGAGGGAATAACCACATTGATGATCAATTCTAAAAACGTATTAGGTTTACGTGGGATATCTACTTGGTTCATGAACAACTTTGTAATTAAGTAAAATGATGAAAGAATTCTAACAAGCTCGCCTAGGAATACCAATGATTTGTGTTGGTCATTTTCCCGAGTTATTCAAAGTGTTAATCAAGCACGGTTAATAAATAGGTTAAAAACAAAAAGCCGCAATTAATGCGGCTTTTTTTTGAAATGAATAAAACGATTATTCAGAGCACTGTTGGATATTTAACGTCCCTACATCGGCACCGGCTTGAGGATCATCCTCATTTAACGACAGTAAAAATTTATAAGTCCCTTTGGTTAACGTCGCTTTGTTGTTATCTGTTCCAGCATTACCTAAGCTCACGTTGTAATTAGTACCTAAGGATAAAGCACTAGTTTCAATTGTTCCGTCGGTTTTGTTAGCCCACAACTGCGTCGCCCAATCACCATCACTTGACGCTAATTTAAATTGGATATCGCCATCAAAATCAGCAATGGCTTGATATTGGTTATCACCTATATAAGTTAATTTGTATTTCGCGTCTGCCCCCCAACCGGAATGATCACCTTTAACGTATAATGAGCCATCACCTGCGACCGTTAATGGGCCTGTACCAGCAGAGGTCGGTATTTCACAAGAAACAAGAGAGTTAAGCAAAGTGATTTTTAGCACATACGTTGCTTCACTCACCTCTAATTCAAATTGATAACTTCCTGATGTTTCTATACTGAAGGCAAAACTTTCATTGTCACCTTGGCTGATTGTTATTTCGCTACCAGTAACATCCACATCACTCATTTGAACATTAATATTGGTAAACTCACTATCACCAAGATTAAATTCATAATCACCACTGCTTAATGTTTGGCTGACTTTGTAACTGCCGCGGTCGTCATATGTCATTTGAGCTAACTCAGTGTTATTGCCTAACGCACTAATATAAATTGGCGTATCGGTAAATGGCGAATTTACGAAATCAGGATCAGCCGCTAAACCAGTACCTTGTGCACCACTTTGTGTTTTAACAAATACCGCTGCAGTGTAAGCCGGTACAGAGAACGTACCTTGAGTCTCATTTGATGTAAAACTCGCATTAGTTAATTGGCTATCAGCCGAATTCACTTGAATCGGATGTAACGTAAATCCTGTTGCTGAGGTGACAGAGTGAGTTACGTCAGCGTCAGTGCCGTTAATCACTACAACAATGGCATCATAGTTAGCGTCTAAATCAGTTACCCCAACACCATCGTCAATACTCATAACAATAACACCTGGCGTTTGAGAAGCGCCGGTATTATGAAAACCAATACGACGAGATATTTGCGCGCTATCGTTCAATCTAAATAGCTTGCTTGTGCTACGAATTTTAACAAACTCTTTAAATACCTGCTCAGACAAGGCTATGTTTGAAGCCGTAACCGCGGTGTTGGCGTTGCCACTGATGGCACCAATGGTATCCCAATCTGAATTATCTTGCTGCATAGGCAAACCAATATTCCAATTGTTACTCATCTTAGTGAAATCAATTTTGTTAAACCAATCTCCCGAGTTATAAGTATTTCTGTCCATTGATTTTGAGCGTAATAGATCAATACCGACTTGGAAAAATGGAATGCCTTGGCTTAATACTGGAATTGCAGCTGATAACGAATGAACACGGACTCTTTGTTCCGCTAACATGTTGGTTGGCAAACTATATTGTAATTTGTCCCATAAGGTTTCACCGTCATGTTTAGAGATGTAGTTAATGATGTCCGCAGGATCTTTAGCATAAGAAGACTGGCCAAAGTTTAATGCTTGTTTAACTTGGCCACTGCTATCTTCAAGTTTGTAATCTTGCTGTGTACCCACTAAACCTAAACGAACGTAGTCAACTTTATTTAAATCTACTGTATCTGCAGATAACGCCGCTTCTCTTATGGTATCTCGAGGGCGGTCGTTGTAGGTTCCAATTTCAGTACCGGCCATATTGTATTGACTCGCGTCTTCAAATAATCGTCCGTTTGCGGTCTCACCTATGTTCCAACCTTCACCGTAAAAATAGGTATCAGGGTCGATTGCTTGTACTGCGGCACGACTGCTTACCAATAAATCTTTTGGCATAAGCCCCATGATATCGAAACGGAAACTATCGATTTTGTATTCTTTAGCCCAATGAACCAGAGACTCTTGTACAAACTTAGCCATCATCTTATGTTCTGTGGCCGTATTTTCACAACAGCTAGAGCGTTCAATTTCTCCCGTTACTTCACTGTATCTGTGGTAATAACCTGGTACTAACTTATCAAATACCGATTTGTCCCAAACACCTGAAGAACTGGTGTGGTTATAAACCACATCTAATGCAACTCTAAGCCCTTTTTCATGCAGAGCTTGCACCATCTGACGGAATTCTTTTACTTTAGCAACGCCATCAGCTTCAGATGCATAACTGCCTTCCACCACATTAAAGTGCTGCGGATCGTATCCCCAGTTAAAGCCATCATAACCACTTAATTCTGATGCTAATTTTTGAGCATCGCCAGTAGACGGATCAAAAGACTCCATAACCGCTAATAAGGTTTGAGCTTTATCAGACAAACTGCACACCGATGCGGTTGAATTTTTTGCGCATAACTGAGCTACCGTACTAGTTAATTCAATTCTATCTGCACTGTTTTCTTCTATGCTGGCAATATCATTGGCAGGCAACATATGGAAGTGAGTCACACCGGCTTCAGCCATGGAAGATAAGTAATCCATTGAATCTGTACCTTGTTCGGTAAAGGCTAAATATTTACCGCGGTTTGCTTCTGTCGTTGTTAAATCTAAGATACTCATATCACGGATATGACCTTCCAATAAAATGGCATCTTCGATTTCATCCAGCGTTGCAATATCATGACTTTCCCATGCTGCCGGTTTTAAATCATCATCGGATAAATTAACAAATTGTGAATATAGACCATTGGCTGATGTGTTTACTGAATAAGGGTCTGTGACCGTTAACGTTTCTAGCGCTTTGGTAATTGGGTGATACACGTTCACGGTAAAGGTGTAATAAAGTCTATCTAAAGAGTCGCTAGAGCTTGGATTGGTGAAGGACCAAATACCTGTCGTCGTATCTAACGTCATGTCTTCGGTCGATACCAAGCTCTTGTTGTCGTTATACAGATTTAATTTAACTGTGTTCGCTGTTGGCGCCCAAACAGAAACCGATTGAGTGTCATTGTTATATACAACCCCTAATGTTTTTTCGTCTGCATCGCCAGTACCGTTAGTATAAATGTCATCCAGCACTTTAGCTGTTTGTACAAAAGTGGCCGCAAGCGGATCATCGTTATTATCAAATGACGCTAAAACTAATTGGTGTGTTAATAGTGACTTAATTTCTGAAAGCGGTTTATCAATCGCAAACGCATTCCATGTGGCAATGTGTGGTATACGTGCTTTTTGCTCAGTGGTTAATGTTGTTTCTGTTAGCGGGATAGTATTGTTATTATTAAAATTCTCATCTAACGTTGCATCGGCTGAAAATAACAATTGAACATTATCGCCCGTACCGTTCCAAACTAAAGTATTGGCATCAATCCAATGTGCTGAAGCATCGGTAATAGCAAAAGGTACATCGGTAGTTACCTTGTCTGGGGAATCAAATACTCCCACACCTGAGACCACAAACGCAGAACGCCCGTCAGTTAAACTTAGCTTTTGATCACCCTCACTTGGATCTTTGGTGTCACCTTTATGTACGATGAAATTAGCACATTCAGCCGCTTCTTTTGTATCAAATAGCCAATACATGCCATAGTTATCATCTTGACCGGTTGGGGTTAAGCCAGTTGCCCAATCAGTACCTACATCATCAGCAAAATCGCTATAACCATTACATTCTGCATTATTCCAAGCATGTAATATCCAGCCAGTGTAATCATTATCCGCTCTTTGGTAATAAATAATCCCTTGTTGTGCATTTGGCGTAATACTTGGCTGGATAACACCGTTGGTACTATCTGTAACGGTAACATTGATCACAATCGAACTGGATAATGCGCCTGAACCATTGTCTGTCACGGTAAGCGTTATTTGATAGTTCGTTAAGCTAAAGTCTAAATTTGAATTATCAGATACCGTCACTTCACCTGTTGCAGCATCTATCGCAAAGATATTCTGAGGGTCTTGCATTGACCATACTAAACTATCGCCATCCACATCTGTTGCGGTTGCGCTATAAACCGTAATCCCATTTTGTACATCATCACTTAAGGTTAATGAATTTACCGAGCTAATTACGGGTGCAGTATTGGGTAACACACAGGAAGTTAAATCACTGGATACCACTTTAGGTGCGGCACATTCGAGTTTATTTGCATCATCCCCTCCGCCAGAACCACACGCGGTTAAGGTCGAGGTTATAATAAGAAAACATAGCTGATTGACCAGCTTATAATTAACATTCATTTCTTTGTCCCGTTGATATTATTTTTATATTTATGAAGGGCACTATAAAAAAGAATCGACGAAGATGATTGTTGAATACGTATGTAGCTAATTTCAGAAAATATCAAAGGAAATAACAACATTAATTAACGTAAAGACTAATGTTGTTACATTTTATAACCTAATGAACCTGTATAAAAATCGGTATTTATTGCTCGATTATTTAGAGCTTTAACAAAACCAATTTTATTAAGTATTCAGTCACTTACTGCACAGATAAGGCTTTTATTTGCTTGCTCACCGACAAGGCCACTGTATTGTTGGGTTCAATTTTTAATACGCTATCCAACCAGATCAATGCCGTGGAATAATCGCTTTGTTGAGTATAAGCATGAGCAAGTGCAAGTCTCGAGTTGGTATTATTAGGCTGTATATCCATGGCTCTCGTTAAATAACGTATCGCCTCTTTTGGACGTTTCTGTGATATTAACGTCACACCAGCTTGGTATGCATATGATTCATTATCAGGCATGGCGTCAGACAATAATTTTACCGCCTTAATTATTGTTAACTGATCTTGTATTTTGTTTGCGTATTGTAATGACTGATTGGCGATATCTAACCAAGATACTTGTTTTTTATAAGCAGCAAAGCCTAACTTATCGCTCCAACTTTTGAGTTCAGGGTAGTCTGGTTGTTGTGGTTGCTTAGTAAATGGGTAATCAGCCATTAGACCAGCTATTTTGGCATTGCCCCAGACCACTTCTGCATCAAAAACAGGTAGCTCTTGTTGCGCATTAAATTTAGAGATTGGGTGGGGGAATTCACCAAAGACTTTAGTTGACTTTAATGCCTGATAAAAACTATTAGAAATCTCAAAATATCCTTTAATCGTTGGGTGTAAATGCTCAATCATCAACGACTTACCAATTATATGTTGCTCTGCGACTTTAGATAAATCGGCTTCGGCATCAACTAAATACACCTTGTTCTCTTGTGCCAAGGTTTCAATTATTTGATTAATTTCAATTGGCGCTCTAAAGCGTAATAGATCATGCTGACGCGCTTGAACAAAAGCATATTTGGCCTTGTCATACTCTTGAGTCTTTAGCCAAACTTGTCCTAACGCGTAATAACCATCTGCACTTTTATTACTAATAGACAGTTGCTCAAGCTGCTCTCGTTGTTTTAACTCAAATGACGATGGGTCAGTTTGCACAGTTGCAACTAATTGTTCCTCCTCCTCTGATAACAGGGCAGAACTAAAAGGTTTCTGATCTGCCAAATTACTCGCAATGGTACTTATAAATACAGGTATACCGGCCTTATTATATTTGCCTAATAACAAAGACATATTTTGCTCAAACTGATTTAAGCCTTGTTTAAATAACGCCGAATCATGAGGGATATTTTTGTGTTTTGCTACTTTAGCCATCACAGTTCTAACATTGTCATTTTGCTTAGAATTTGACATTGTGTTAATTGAAGAGAAAGAAGAATAGATGGATTGCATTAATTGAAAAATACGCGAATTTTTCAACTTTAAATACAACAAGGTAGCACCATGGGAATTAGCTGCAGTATAAGCAGAACCAACACCTAAAATACCTAAGTATTCATTATGACCTGCATAAATAAGTACGGCATCAGGTTGTTGCTCTATTATCTCATCTGCAAAATCTAATAATGTGTAACTGTTCACTGCAGATAATGCGGTATTGATCACTTCTACTGGACGTTCCGGAAAGGTTTGTTTTAAGCGATAATCAAGCATACCGGCAATGGAGGCTCCAAAACCATAAGGAAAACCAGCCGCTGTTGACCCCCCTTGCACAATTATCCTGATCCCGTCTTCCGGTTTTATTTTTTTAAAGAAGTTAGTCTCAATGGTGACATTGGGTGATTCAGCACCTTTAGCAAAATAACGTTTAACCACATCTGGTGTGGGTAACAAATACTCAGGAGCTGATGGGTTTTGCATAAACAAAGGGATCTGTTGGCCATAACCGGCAAGTCGTAGCCCAATTTCCAATATCGCAAAAAATAAAAATGGGATTAAAATCATAATCCCTCTAAACAACCAGACTTTTTTACTTAGCTTTTTAGCCTTTGAATTTTCCATGTTTAATGTCCTCTGGCTTTAATCGCTAACGAAACTCTATCAATGAAAAACTGAATATGGGTGTTAGTTGGGTCTAGTTGTTTGGCTTGTTTTAACAAGTCTAAACTGTATTTAAACTCTTCATTTAAAAAAGCACTCTGAGCTAAAATCAAAATACTGTTTGAGTTAGTCGGATTTAATGACACTGCTCTTTTTTGGTAATACTGCGCTAAACCATAATCCTGAACTTTCATATATAACTGACCAGCAATCAAATTAGCTTGTTCTGCCGCACCAATAGTAGACAAAGGTAATGCGTCAACAATAATTCCGGCAACACGAGCGGCTTGTAAGTGCTCCCCATTTTGTTGATAAGCTTTCATCAATTTATTTTGTAACGCTAACCAAGGTTCGCCCTTTAACTTTTCTATTAAATACGGATAGATGAATGCGTTGTCATCTAATAACAGTGGTTTGTATTCGGCTTTATTAAAAGGAAAGTCTTTAGTCAATGCATCTATTTTCACATCACCATACAATTTATCTAAATCGGTAATTGGAATTTCTGACCAAGCTTGCTCTACCGTAAAAGGGATAATTGGTTGATGCAACAGATCTAACTCTACTATTTTACTAATAAACGCTTCCGCTAAAACAAAATACCCCCTAACGGTTGGATGAACATGTTCAAGCATATAGTCATGGTTGATGATCCCATGAGATGAGTCCTGTAAAAAAGCGGTTTCAACATCCACTAAATAGGTATTGGGTTGCTCAGTTAACTGTTTGATCACTTGATTAAATATCGATGGCGCCCGAAACCTCAACGCATCAAGATCTTTAGATTTAATGAATTTTCGGCGAGCTTCAGTGAATTTACCATCATTTAATAGCTTTTTAGCTTCTGAATATTCATTGAAAACTTTGCAATCATAACTCAATATATTACCTGACTTGAAGTCACATAATCCTTCTTGAACTATTTGATCTAATTTTTGATTGATTGAAAATGGGATCAATCCACTTTCAATACTCACCAAGTTACCCACTAACACTGGAATATCATTTACGCGGTAAATATCCGTTATTGAGGTTAAATTACCTTTAAACTGTTCAACCCCCAATTGGAATAAATCGCTTTCAAATGGAATAGTTTGCCCTTTAGCAACATGTGACATTAAGGTTCGTTTATCTTTTACATCGTTATGACTTTGCGAATCTGGATTGTCTTTTAATACTAAATTAAAATATACCGACTCTAATAACTGATATAACCTAAATTGTTTTAACCAAAGGTAGGTTAAAGTAGCAAAACGTCCGCCTTTACTAGCCACACTCGAACCGACACCCAAAACACCTAAATACTCATTATGTCCGCTGTATATCAAAACCAAGTCTGGCTCTAACTCAACAACTTCATCGGCAATATCTAACAAGGTATAAGTATTAACTGCGGCCATGGCCGTATTGATAATTTCAATATTTTTATTTGGATAAAGTCGTTTAAATCGTTGCTGTAACATGCCTTGCAAAGAGCCAAACCGACCATAAGGAAAACCAGCAGCGGTACTGCCACCTTGAATAACAATACGGAAGCTATCTGCTGGTTTAACTTTATGAAAATAAACCGTATCCGGGCTGACATCCGGAGCCATACTTGAGTCAGGGAAATAGCGTTGGATCAATTTGGGATTTGGCTGCATAAAACCGCTAAAAGTGTCACTTTCTACAAACGCTGGTATTTTTTCTCCCACATTAAGCATTGTAAGAGTCAGTTCAATTAAGAGTAATAATAGGAATGGCAGCAAAAAAGCAACAAGGTAAAACAGTGGATAATTAGATTTCGATTTAGACAAAATAACGGCCAATAGATATAAAAAACACGTAAGTTAATAACACAAAATCCAGCTTACTTTTAGGGTACAAATGAGCCGTATTTTTTGTTAAACAATTAGTCTAATAAGGTATCTAAAAAGGCTTATTTAAGCAAGATTTTACTGGTATACTTTTGATGTTAATAAATATGGTTAGAACCAATAAAAATAATAAGTTAGAGCATTTTATGACATCGAAAATATTGGGTATTTCTGCCTATTATCATGATAGTGCCGCTGCGGTAATTGAAGACGGTAAAATTATAGCGGCCGCACAAGAAGAACGTTTCACCAGAGTCAAACATGATCCTCGTTTTCCAGCCTCTGCCATTGAGTTTTGTTTAACCCAATTAGACTGTTCTATTACCGACCTTGATGCCATAATTTTTTATGACAAACCGCTATTAAAATTTGAACGTTTATTAGAAACCTACCTGGCAAATGCACCTAAAGGATTACGGTCGTTTATTCGGGCTATGCCAATATGGTTAAAAGAAAAACTGTATTTAAAAAGTGTATTACGCCGAGAATTGCGCTTATTAGCTGGCGGCGATAAAAAAACAAAATTACCGCAACTGCTATTTAGCGAACATCATTTATCTCACGCTGGCTCTGCCTTTTTTCCATCCCCTTATAAAGATGCCGCCGTTTTATGTTTGGATGGCGTGGGTGAATGGGCAACCTCTTCTGCTTGGCATGGTATTGAAAATACACTCACCCCTATTTGGGAGATTCAATTCCCTCACTCTTTAGGGCTTTTATATTCAGCTATTACTTATTATTGCGGTTTCAAAGTTAATTCAGGCGAATATAAATTAATGGGATTAGCCCCGTACGGCGAACCTAAATACGTAGATCTCATTTTTGATAATTTAATCACAGTACACAACGACGGCAGTTTTGATTTAGACATGTCATATTTTAATTTTGCTATTGGCGATACCATGACCAATAACAAATTTAATCAATTGTTTGGTGGTAAACCACGTAACGATGAGTCCGATGTGAGCCAAAAAGAAATGGATTTAGCCCGTTCAATTCAAGTGGTGACTGAAGAAATTGTATTAAAAATCGTACACCATCTGCATAAACAAGTGCCCTCAGACAACTTATGTTTAGCCGGCGGTGTTGCTTTAAACTGTGTGGCAAATGGCCGAATTTTACGTGAAGGCCCTTACAAAAATGTGTGGGTACAACCTGCAGCAGGTGATGCCGGCGGATCGTTAGGCGCTGCGCTTGTGGCTTGGCACCATTTTTTTGATGGCAAACGTGAAGTTTGCCCTGAAAATCAAACGCCTGTTGGAATGCTTAATCATGACGCTATGCAAGGTTCTTATTTAGGCAATGTGTTTAACAATGAACAAATTATATCTGCCGTTAATCTACAACAACTAAAGTTTACAGTTATTGAAGAAGAAGTCTTATACGACAAAACCGCAGAGTTAATTGAACAAGGTAATGTCATTGGTTGGTTCCAAGGAAAAATGGAGTTTGGTCCTAGAGCGTTAGGTAATCGCTCCATTATTGGTGATCCGCGTAATACCACAATGCAAGCCACAATGAATTTAAAGATTAAGTATCGTGAATCTTTCCGTCCATTTGCCCCTGCCGTATTACTCGAAGATGTGGCAGATTATTTTGAGCACACAACATCTAGCCCTTACATGTTGATGGTGGCGGACGTTAAACCAGAATTAAGATTAACCACAGATGAACAACGTTTTGGTATCGATAAATTAAACCAGCACCGTTCAACCTTGCCGGCGATTACGCATGTTGATTATTCCGCCAGAATCCAAACCGTTGATAAAACCACTAATCCACATTTTCATAAATTGTTAACCAGTTTTAAACAATTAACAGGCTGTTCCGTTCTAATAAATACCTCGTTTAATGTCCGAGGTGAACCGCCAGTATGTACTCCAGAAGATGCCATTCGTTGTTTTTTAGCCACCGAAATGGATTACCTAGTCATGAACAATATTATTTTGAAACGCTCAGATCAGCCGCAAGATGCCATAGAAAAAGCAAAAGCGGTTGAGTTTGCCAAAGATTAAAGTCTGGCTAAGCAATCAGGGATTAGTTAAGAATGAGACAGATATGTTAAAAATAGACAAACACGATACGCCACAATTAAAGAAATTTGCAGTCACCATGAGCTGGGCATTTCCGGCTGTATTTTCAATTGCCTTACCTTGGTTATTTTCATTTAACTTTCAAATTTGGCCGTTAATTATTTCCTTATTATTACTGAGCCTTTGGGCAATAAAACCAAGTTGGATTTATTACCCTGCCATGGTTTGGTTAACCTTTGCAGGTATTTTAGGTTGGATTAATACACGGATAATTTTATCGTTGGCTTTTTATTGTTTAATGATGCCAATAGGCTTGTTATTAAGACTGTTTAACCAATTACAATACAAAAACAAACTAGCTGCTAAAGCCACTTCCAATTACGTGAAGTGCGAAGCAAAAACGGATAAGAAAAACTTGGAGTACCCTTTTTAATGTTGGAATTTATTACAGACTTATGGGCATTTTTAAAAGTGCGTAAGAAGATATGGTTATTACCTATCATAGTTATTTTGAGTTTATTAGGCGCTTTAGTGGTGGCCACACAACAATCAGCATTAGCTTCGTTTATCTATACTTTGTTTTAGTTTCGAGCTTCGAGCTTCGAGTTTCGAGTTTCTAGCTTCTTAAAAAGAAGCTAACGAACACAAACAAAAAACCCAGCTTAAGCTGGGTTTTCATTTTTTACTCAATAACTCGTTACACTAGAAGTCCATTATCATTAAGGAACTTATGGCGCTGCCGTAACGGTTAGCTGTTTAGTTACATCATCAAACGAGAACACATATTGTCCTGCAGGATGAGGGAAACTGATGTTTTGACTATCGTTTCCAGTAGCTAATTGAATTGGCGTACCTAACACAACAACATTATTGCCAGCTTCTGCTTCATCTGGGTCAATACCCCAGTTAAAGCCAAATGCATCGCCCCACTCTGAATCAGCAATCTTGAAGAAACCTTCTCCAGTTGTGGTTACTGTACTTGTGTAGACATGACCTGCTTCCGTTGTGTTTTGCTCGTCCGTTGGAACAAAGTTTAAACGCATTGTGTCATCAGCTGCCCAATCGCCTGAACCGTATATGCCACCACGGATATAAATTGGCGCTTCTTGTACTTTTAGAACACCAACAGATGCGGTACTGAAGTCTAAAGAGAACTCATAAGAAGTCGACTTAGTTGGCTTAACTTCAACATTACCTGTACCGGTTAATGGCAAAGCTTCTGCATCATCAGAGAAAGTTACGTTTCCTGCACCAACATCAACAGTGCTGCCATCCCAAGCTTTACTTGCAAATTTAAACTGATGTTTATCTTCGCCAGTAACCGCTTCTAAACCATACACAACAGAATAAGTACGAGAATCTTTATCGTAAACAATTTCGTCTTCATCTGGCGCTGGGTCACCCCATCCAGTCATTGTTCCGCGAATATACACGGCATCTAAACCAAGTGGTTTTGCTTTTTCAATTTTAAATGTAGGTGCAGCTAAGTCAGATAAATCAAGTGTAATGTTGTATGCAGCTGCCTCTGGCGCTGTAAAACTAATCGCACTTCCATCATTAACTAGCGCTAATGCAACATCTAATGAAGCAACGTCACTGCCAGTCACAGCGCCTAACGCAAAGTCATTAGCCTCATCAGATATAACGATAGAAACCGTTTCTGCTGCTAATGTTGCAGTATGAAGATAACGACCAGAACGTGCATATTCAAACTCTACAGGGTCTTCCGAACCAAATGTGATTTTTGGAAATGCAGCGACAGGAACGTCTTCAATATTCAGTTGTACTGCTGTTGGATCAGTTGCATCAACATTAAATTGGTAGATTTTATTCTCTGCAAATTTAAGTGCCATATCTTGACCAACACCATTACCAGCAGTTAATTGCATTGAACCACCAACGGTTGGTAAATCACCACCTTTTACACCACCAAACGACGTTGCTTCTGACCAATCAGCGTCTGCTATTTTGAAGTTGTAATTGATCGTTCCGTCTTCTTCAACGGTTGCATCTTCAGGGTGAGCACCATAAACATAATTTTTACGATATTTATTAGTACCTTCACCTAAATATTCAAACTCTTGTCCTTCTGTTGGGTTACCCCAGCCATTAAAGCCACCACGTAACAATAATGTTGTTTCATCCGGATTAAACACTTCGATACATTTAGAAGCGATATCAACTTGCGCTACACCAACATCCGTTGTACCTGTTGGACAAGATAAGGTTTGACCAACACAAGACTCACCAGACTCATCTAATTCTGTTCCCCAACCACAAGACTTTTTACCTGCAGCTGCACCAAAATATGGATGTTGATTGCCTAAATATAAGCCATCCATTAAGTTAGCTGGAAAACCTTCTTGGTAATAAGTGATCTTATCTAAATTATGTAATAACACATCCCCAGAATTACCTAGTGGGATCATGCCATCATTCTGAGTAATATATTTATCACCTGATGTTTTGTTATAAATAATCATATTACCGCAGCTAGAATGACCATCGATAAGAGGTAATACCCAATAAATACCATAGTTAGGATCGATACCTGCGCTACCACGACCTGTTCCCCATGCTGTACTTTCACCGTACGAAGTACAATTACCATTGTCCCAAGCGTGGATAGTAATGTCTGCATAATTAGCTTCATCCTGAACACCATTTTTACGGAAGTAAACAACGGTTTCATTTGCTGCTGCTTCATAAATTGGCGCTGGCGCATCCGCAATAGGGTTTGTTTCAGGTACGATACAATCGTAAGCTCCAGACTCGTCTAATACTTTATAATTTGGACATTCTGTAGGAGGGGTATAACACGCTTCTTCACCGTTATTTGCAGTCGATAAGGCAAGTTCATTACCACGGGCCGCTTTATCTAAACGTTGTGATTTACCCAAATAATCTGTGTAAGGTACAGTAGCAAACCAAGTATCAAACCAAGCGTCAAAACCACCTTCAAATGCACCTTCGGCATCAAAGATTTCTTGTTGACCTTGTTCTATCTTAAATGCACGCGCCTCTTCTTTAGCTACGGCCTGACGAGCCATCTCTTCATTTGTTAAACCTAACGTATCGTATAGGTCAATTGTGCCATAGTCATAAGTATAAGGATTAAATGAAGATTCCCATGCGGCAATTTCAGCATCCGTCCAATCATTGTCAGAATTTGCTGCTGCTAACGCCACAGCTTTAAGATCTGTGATCTCTTGAGTAGATAACGGATGGAAATCTGAATCAACAGTTTGAACTATATCTGGTGCTTTACACCAAAGCCCTTGACCTGTTGCATTTGATCCGTGAGCTGTAGATGACGCTTGCTCAAACGGATATACTTTTTCGATTTTTTCTTCTTCGGTGCTACAACCACTAAGAGCTGCAGTAGTAGCTAAAGCTACAACCGACAAAGATGTAAACTTGAAATTCATATGAATAACTCCACTTAACTAATGTTACATAGTTGTTATGTGCTATTAAAATGATTGTACCGCTAGCCATTTAATAAAACGGTAACAGTTTTGGTAAATAGTAACCCTGCTGATACTAATACACTGTATATACCTATCGTTGCCTAGTTATATACAATATTACCTGTCCGAATAACGTTGATAAATGTTCACTCAACGGTTGCAATTTAACCAAGCAATCGCGGTTTGTATATAAGCGCTATGCTCTGCAGAGTATGAATACGTATGCGGTTAATTCCAACTTGTTATCTGATCCATACTTCTCTATGTTTAGCATCGTTGCCTACAAAAATAATAAAATTAAAATTATAAACGCGAATTAAAGTGAAATTGTTTAGTCCGAAAATAAACGTGATCACACTCTTCAAAACAAAATAACAACAACTTGTTTGAGGAACACACATGAAAAATTTTAAGCCTAGTGCGCTTACGCTTGCTCTAATGCTTAGCGGCGTGACACTTGCTTCTATGCCTTCTTTTGCAGCAGATGATGATAAAGATAAGAAAAAAGAAGTAGAGCCAGAAGCAGCAGTAGAAGTTATTGAAATACGCGGTTTTCGCCGTAGTTTAATCGAATCACTAAATACAAAACGTTATTCTGACACAGTAGTAGAAGCGGTTTCTGCCGATGACATGGGTGCGTTACCTGATGTTTCGATTGCAGATGCTATTTCACGTCTTCCAGGTGTTACCGCCGTACGTTCAGGTGGTCAATCTAGCGAATTAAATATTCGTGGTATGTCAGGTGGCTTTGTATTTTCAACATTAAACGGTCGCGAAATTGTGACTGACCAAGGTGGACGTTCGGTTCAGTTTGATCAATATCCATCAGAACTAATCAATCAAGTACAAGTATACAAGTCTCAAAAAGCCTCTCTAGTAGAAGGAGGTGTTGCCGGTTCAATTGAACTAAAAACAGCCAATGCATTAGAGAATGATCAAGACCATACTTTTACTATTCAAACCAAGTTAAGTTATAACGACGCTGCCGACTCTCATCCAGACGCTGACCCTATGGGTAATCGTCTTAGTTTTGCTTACCAAGGTAAATTCTTAGATGAAACACTTGGTGTTTCAATTGGTTATGCGCGTTTGCAACAACCTAAGATCTCTACACAGTTTGTTAGTTACCAGCCTCAATGTGGTATTTTGCCATTTAATGGCGCACCAACAACGTCTACAACAGACTGTGATGGTTTAGACCCAGACGCAACCGGTGCATATGCTAAATATATCGCGCCAACGGGTTTCGAATTAATGGCCCGAGGCGGTGAAGAGTTACGTGAAGGTTTAATGGGTTCAATAACTTATCAACCAAATGATACATTCACATTAAAAGCTGATGGCTTTTACTCAAAATTTGATTCGCAAGGTATCGACCGTGGTTTCCGTGTAAGCGGCATCGGTTCTATTCTTGACGGTTCAAGCATAGATTTCGAAAACCCAGTATTATCAGGTGATAATAGCGAAATTATTGTTGGCGGTACTTACTACCGTGATCAAGGTGATGTAAGAGACAACCCTCCTTACCCACGTTTTGCTAATACCATGACATTGCAAGTTCAAGCGGATGACAATACCACCAATAGTGAAGTGTTATCGTTTGGCTTAAATGCTGAATGGATACTTAACGATGACTTAACCATGACAATTGACGTTGCCCACTCAGAGGGTGAATCAAACTACCGTGATGAAGTTATGCGTTTAGCTACCTTTAACGATGCATCAGCAACTAACCCAGTTGTTACCGATGATATCGTACTTAACTATGAGTTAAATGGCTTAAATTTACCAAGCATCTCATTTAATGACGATATACAGAACGCTTTATCTGATCCAAGTCGTATGATGGTGGGCAGTTTAGAAAAGTATCCACACATTGAAGAAAACTCTGCGAACTCAGCTCGTTTAGACTTTAAATTAGCGATTGATAGTGCCGTAGTTTCATCACTTGAAACGGGTATTCGTTGGTCTGACCGTAATTACAAAAAACAACGTCAAGCCTACAACTACTGTGATGTTGGCAATAGCGGTAATAACTTACGTAATGGTAATTATGTTTTAGGTTATGACCAAAACGGTAATCCGATTGAATCATTAACTTGTCGTCCATACCAGTTACAAGCGGGCGAGTATGAAGTAGTTCAATTAGAAGGTGATTTTGCTGACTTCCCTGCATTTATTTCAGTTGATAATGATTACATTGAAAACACATGGTTAGCGAACGAAGATACTCAAGCTCGTCAAGACTGGCGTTATGACTGGACTATTTGGCAAGAAAGCGAAATAAAAGAAGAGACGCTTGCTTTTTATATCCAAGCTAACTTAGATACTGAAGTGTTTGGTTTAGGTTTATCAGGTAACCTTGGTGTTCGTGTTATTAACTCAACACAACAAGCAATTGGTGTTGAAAGCCCTGCAGTTGAAGGCGCTGGCGACCCAATCTATGATGATTTTGGTGTAGCCAGAACTATCTACAAACATTCAACATTAGAAGTTGATTACACTGATATTTTACCGTCAATGAACTTAAGTCTACAGTTAAGTGAAAATGACCAATTACGTTTTGCCGCGGCAAAAGTTATGGCTCGTCCAGAAATGGGAGACATGGCTGTAAGTGGACAGTGGTCATACGGTATCGACCAAGAAGATTTATTGCGTAAAGCTAACTTAAATCGTGCAACGTCTCCTGAAGTTCGTCCGTTTTATGCCAACCAGTTTGACTTATCGTTAGAGCATTACTTCTCTGAAACTGAAGGTGCACTTATCTTTGCTCTTTATTACAAAGACATCGAAAGTTTCCCTGAAAGTGTAACCATTCCTGATTACAATTTTGAAGCCGCTGGCGTAGAAGTACCTGCTGTGGATAACAATGGTGTTCCAGTTGTATCTGGTGATTACACGGTATTGTTAAACAATGGT
The DNA here is from genome assembly GCF_018860345.1 of Psychrosphaera sp. F3M07. GTDB lineage: Bacteria > Pseudomonadota > Gammaproteobacteria > Enterobacterales > Alteromonadaceae > Psychrosphaera > Psychrosphaera aquimarina. Next base: position 165,973 of record NZ_JAHKPJ010000016.1, read on the forward strand.
CAAGGTGGTTTCTTTAAAGGGGCTGAGGTTACTTACACTCAAACCTTTAGTTTCTTACCTGGTATTTGGCAAGGTCTTGGTGTGAGCGCAAGTTACTCTTACACTGAAAGTGAAGTTGAATCTGAGTTTACTGCCGTTGCAGGTGGCGAAAACTCTAAATCATCATACCCTTTCCTTTCTCCACGAGTATGGACTGCAGCATTATTCTTCGATTGGGATGATACTTTATCTACTCGAATTAATGCCCGCTACCGTGAAGAATACGTTGGTAATCAAATCGCGTTAGGTGATGAACAAAAAGCCTTCTTCGCAGAAGAATTGATTGTTGATTATCAAGCGTCTTGGCAGTTCAGTGAAGAGTTACAAGGTATCTTCTCAGTAAACAACCTGACTGATGAACCTAATCGTTCATACTTTGGTACTCAGGCGATGACTGGTACATTACAGTACTTTGGTCGTCAATTTTACGTAGGTCTTAACGCTAAGTTCTAATATTAGTTGTTTACTTACAATATTAAAAACTGCCGCCTTTGCGGCAGTTTTTGTATCTAACGCTGTAATTTTATATCATTTAATTCACTAAGCAGTATGGTAGAAAAATGAATAACCCAAATGATCAAATCAAAAAAATTGTTATTTTAGGCGGAGGGTCGGCCGGATGGATGACCGCTGCCATGTTAGCCAAGCAGCTTGAACAAAGTTGTACCATTACCTTAGTTGAATCAAACCAAATAAAAACCGTTGGTGTCGGTGAAGCTACCATCCCTCCTATTCAAAACTTCAATCGTATATTAGGTATAACCGAAACCGAGTTTTTATCCGCCTGTAACGGCACCATCAAACTCGGCATTCAGTTTGAAAATTGGAAACAAAAACAACATACATACATGCACCCATTTGGACGATTTGGTGCCGACTTTGATTACATGTCTTTTCCCTATTTTTGGATGAGACAACAGTTAACGGGTAATAAACGCCCCCTACAAGAGTTTTCATTAGCTTGGCATTTAAGCCAGTCTAATAAATTTATTACGCCAAGTTCTGATCCTACATCTTTGGCCTCTAACCTTGATTATGCCTATCACTTTGACGCAGGCCTCTACGCCGATTTCTTAAGAACTTATGCAGAGAATCTCGGGGTGGTAAGAATTGAAGGTAAAGTTGCTAATGTATTTAACCATCCAGTTAATGGATTTATTAGTGGGTTACAACTTGAGGACAATCAAGAAATTAAAGGCGACTTGTTTATCGATTGCAGCGGCCAACGTTCGGTATTAATGCGCCAAAACTTAAACGTGGCCTTTCAGTCTTGGTCTCATCTTTTGTTTAACGACACCGCCATCGCAGTGCAATCAACGCATACTAAGATGTTACAACCTTATACTCGTTCCATCGCGCATGATTCAGGTTGGCAATGGCGTATTCCATTACAGACTCGTATGGGAAATGGCAATGTATTTAGCAGTCAGTTTATGACCGATGAACAAGGACTAGATTGTTTACTCAATAGTGTAGATGGCAAAGTATTAACTGAACCCAATAAAATTAAATTCGAAACCGGAAGGTTAAACTCTTTTTGGGATAAAAATTGTGTCGCAATTGGCCTATCAGCAGGTTTTTTAGAACCTTTAGAATCTACCGGATTACACTTAATCCAATCAGCTATAATGCGCTTAATACGACTTTTTCCAGATACCCACTGTGATCAGCTCTCTCAATCGCTTTATAACAAAGAAACAGAACTAGAGTATCAACATATCAAAGACTTTATTATTCTTCACTACAAGGCTACTGAGCGTGATGACAGCGAATATTGGCAACACTGTAAAGGCTTAGATATCCCTGATTCGTTAAAACAACAAATTGAGCTGTTTAAACAGTTTGGTCATTTGGATGTACATGAAAAGGATTTATTCAAACAAGATAACTGGTTGGCCGTATTAACGGGTCAAGGAATAATGCCAGCAAAAATGGCCCCGATCGTTACGCACAAAAATAACCTGGATATTGAAAAAACCTTTGATGTTATGCAAAAACAGTTTCAACAAATAACCATGAATGCGACAAGTCATGAAATGTATTTAGCTAAACATTGCCCTTATCGTCCAAAGCGTTAAGTAAGGTAAAGTGTATTTACACTTAAGCTACCCCAATAACGCAGCATTTATTGGGGTTATATCTTAAGTTGAAGCTTTTATTGAATAGGCAAATATACGTCAGTGATCATTTCATGTTCCGCTACTTCCGGATAAAAACTTACCCGTTCAAAAAATATGGGAAAGTCTCTTAACTCAAAAGCTGAATCAGTTAGCCACTGCGAATAAAGATAAGCAACTACTGAGCCGATAGCGTCATCACTGCCAATATGCCTTACCACCGCACATTTTCCTGCTGGAATTGTTTTATTCACTACCCCATAGCGATTTGCGCCAATAGCACTATCAACGGAACAACAGACATCAAACCGATATTTCTCTGCAGCAGTTACGCTAGGATCGTCATAAACTAAATTAAAGGTTTTACATTTACTTGGTGGCAGCTTATTTTCTTTTCTCCAACTAATAAATTGTTGGATAGTCTGCCCCAGCAAATTTGGAGCACCTCTGTGCTCCATGGCGGCAATTAAGGTCTCAGGGAACTCAACAACTTGAGTTTGAAATTTATCTTTAGCGTTCATTATCTTTGTCCTCAGCTTACGTATAGGTTCGTATTGTTTATGCCAAGTAGACCAATCAGGGAACTGTTTAAAATCAGAGGGGCTTTTGGCAAAGTACTTTTTAAATACTCTGGAAAACGCTTCGTGACTTTCATAACCATTGTCTAATGCAATATTGATGATTTTATTATTATCACGATATGCCAATTGGTGCGCAGCTCGTTTCAGTCTTAATAGTTTAACTAAAGACATCACTGACATTCCAAAAAATATTGAGCACTGTCGATGGAAATGAAACTTGGATAAATGGGCTTTAGAACAAAGTTTGTCTATATCGAGCTGACTATCTAAGTTAGCTTCGATGTAGGAAATAACGGTAATAAACCTATCTTCATAATTGGCCATTTATCATGTTCTCTGTTTTGATCTTCTTAGGCTTTATACGTTAATGACATAAGACATATTGAGCTTGACTAGGCTTGCTCAATGTTAGCCATTTAGTTTTTCAGAAGACGCACGGCCATATTTTGTATTGTAAATTGAGTAAGACAACGCCAATAATAAACATATTAATGCTGGGATGTATAACGCTTGGAATTTTAAAATAACAAAGAAAAAAGCGCCTAAACTGCCACCTAAAATAAAGCCCAAAATGATCAGCATAAATAACAATGCTTTTCTCTTATCAAATGATTCACCTCTGAATTTAGCACCTAACATAATGCCTAAATCAGTAAATATGCCTGTTACGTGAGTTGTCCGAATAATGGCGCCACTGAAAGTTGTGGCCAGCGCATTTTGTAAACCACATGCGGTAGATGCTAAATAATGGCCTAATAAGGAATCGTTGGAGAGAAAATAGACAGCGGCAAGTAAAAATAGAGCTTCAAGGCAGAGCAACTTACTGTAATTAAGACCTAGTTTTAATGCGCCCGTTCGTAAAAAGTAGCCAGAAATAGCCGCACCAATTAAAAAACTAACAAGAATGGTGAACAAATGAAACACTTCAGCAAAGGTTGAATCAACAACACCAACACCTAACAACGTCGCTGTACCAGAAAGATGTGATATTGATTGATGTTTAAAACCTAACAATCCAATAGCATTAACTAATCCGGCAACTAATGCTAATAAAAATGATCCGTACTCTACCCAACGAGGTAATTTTGAAATCATTTACAATCCCCTAGTCAATTACATTAGACGCAAAAAAGCATTCACTATTATTGTTAAATTACTCAGCTAAGCAGTTTCTACCCGCTTGTTTTGCACGATATAACGCTTCATCTGCTTGTTTCATTACTTGATCGAAGTCTTTTAACTCACCTTCACGTTCCGCTACTCCGATACTTATAGTGACATTCACAACCTTGCTAGACGTATCGTTTTTTGAACGTTGTGACTTACCGGTTTTACTGTCGTCCGGTCGTTCATTGTTGTCCCTAATAGTCATTGCGTAAATGGCAATAGACTCCCTGACTTGTTCCAGATAAGGAATGGCATAATTGACTGACTTATTTGGGAAGACAATTGTGAATTCTTCCCCACCATAGCGGTAGGCTTTACCCCCGCCTTTAATTTCATTGATCTTGCTCGCCACCAATTTTAATACTTGGTCACCAACATCATGCCCGTAGGTGTCATTAAACTTTTTGAAGTGATCCACATCTAACATGGCAATGGTATATTTTTTACCAAGTGAAATAGACGATTGTAATAATGCTCTTCTGGCCGATAAACCAGTTAATTCATCGGAAAAGGCCATCTGATATGAATCAGTTAATACACCTTGAATTAACAGCAAACCAAACACTGAAAATGCAACCAAGTGAGTCAAAACCTCAGCATCTATTAATTTAAAATACACTAAGAAAAATGCGATCACCCAAGTATTCAAAACGGTTTTACTTGGTGACAGTATATGTTTTACCGCTAGCATTAATAACGCTAACACGGACAATACAAGTTCGATTTGAGTCATGCCGCCTAAATGTAGATCGGCGATAAACTCAGTGTTCAAAAATTGGTGTAAGGTGATTGATTGATTAAAACGGTAGTTAACTAAGATCACAGCTAGAATGATCAATGCTCTAATCAAACCGTGGCGTCCCCAAATAGTCTTGTTCTGGTCAAAAGTAAACAAGACTAAAATAAATAACTGACTTAAAAACCACAAGGAGGGACTAAAGTTCAGATATTTAAAATGGTCAATTTCAACAAACAGAGCCCAACTCAGTAATAAAAACAACAGTATATAAATCACTCTACTTTGTTTAAATCTTAGTGCGACAACAATAGCGCCAATAAATAACAACATTGGGGTTTGTGTTAATAACTCTTGCCAAACGGTTAAATCCAACATGCCATTTTGTACAATTAAAAACAGCGCAAAAATTAAGATGACAGGTACGCTGACTGCTTTAATAAAATTTGAAACTAAATAATTCAATTAAGAAACCTTCTTTGATTTGGCACTATACCAACTTCCCATGATGACTTTACTTTTTGCCCCGGTAACAGAGGGGGAATTCGCGCTAATTAAATGGACTCGACAATAAGCTAACCAAGCAAATGCCATTGCCTCTAAAGCATCGCTATTTATCCCAACCTCATCTGTTGCTTTAATTTGATGTGCGGGTAATTGTTGTTGTAATTGCTCAACTAAACATTGATTGTGGACCCCACCGCCGCAAACAAATAAAGTGTGTGTATGTGTAAATTGTTTAATTTGTAACGCAGCACTCACTACAGTTAGCTCTAACAAGGTACGTTGAATATCCTCTGGAGGTATTAACTTTTTATTAAGCTTTGTACTGCTAATAGTCTGATACTCATCAATCTTATTGAACAACCAGTCTAAGTTAAATAACTCCTTCCCTGTGCTTTTCGGATATGCCTCTGCAAAATACGGCTCAGCTAACATTAGAGTTAATAATTCTGGAATGACACGTCCTGTCGAAGCCCAAATGCCATTTTTGTCGTACGCCTTGTTTGTATGTTTCTCACACCAAACATCCAGTAATGTATTAGCCGGGCCAGTATCATAACCAATAACATCCGCACCAGGATTTAGCACTGTGATATTAGCAATGCCTCCTAGATTTAAAACAATACAACCTTGTGAAGTTTCGCCTAATAGAGCTTGGTGAAATGCTGGAACTAAAGGCGCTCCTTGTCCGCCAACTGCGATATCCATGTTTCTAAAATCACTGACCACATCGATTCCAGTTAATTGCGCCAATAAACTTGGATCGGTGATCTGTAAACTGAATGGAAATGCCCCATAGGGCTGATGTCTGATTGTTAATCCATGACTACCAATAGCCATTATCTGAGACTTGTCTATACCTTGAGAAGCCAATAAGGCATTTATGCTTTGAGCAAATAACTGTGCGAGCTGGACTCCCGTTTCACCAAGAGTTTGCATATTCACATTTTGTTCAAATGATAGATGAATTAACTGAGACTTAATGCTGTCAGGTAACGCAACTGATTGGGAAGCTATTAGTGCGATAGAGTGGTGTTTAGAGTTTTGAACGGATTTAATATCAACGATTGCAACATCAATTCCGTCCAAACTTGTGCCAGACATTAAACCAATAAAATAGGTTTTGTTATTCATCAAAGTCCATCTTATTTATGATTAATTTTTATTAGGACTAACGCATCGCCAAAAGTAGTTGTCTATTGTGTTTTAATAAACTTAAACGTTCTTCGGCATATTGAACAAATTGTTGTTTTTGCTCACCCGTTAAAGGATTGGCCTTTGGCAATGAAACCGTACGAGGATTTCTGTGAACTCCATTAACTAAAAATTCATAGTGCAAATGAGGACCTGCCGCTAATCCTGTTGAACCAACTAACCCTATAACTTGTCCCTGTTTCACTTTTTGTCCACGACGTACTTTACGTTTTGAAAAATGAATGTATTTAGTGGTAATGCCGCCGCCATGTTCAATGAAGACATGATGGCCATTAAAACGGTCGTATCCGGCTTTTATTACTTTACCATCGCCTGCGGCAAATACTGGTGTGCCAGTGTTCGCTGCATAATCAACACCACGATGGGCTTTCATTTTTTTCTGTACAGGGTGAAAACGTCGATTTGAGAAGTTTGAACTAATGTATTTAAAATTCACTGGAGAGCGTAAAAAAGTTTTACGCATGCTATCCCCCTCTGGTGTGTAATAACGACCATCGTCATTGCGCACAGCGGTAAAAACTTCATCTTGATTAATAAATTCAGCGGCTAAAATATCACCGTGTCCAACAAATTCACCATCAATATAAATCTGCTCAACTAAAGCATAAAAACTGTCGCCTGATCTTAGGTCTAACGCAAAATCCACATCCCATGCAAATATGTTTGCCAAGTTCATGATCAATGTATCATTTAAACCTGAAGCTACCCCAGCGTTCCAAAAATTACTGTCTATTTGACCTTCAAAATAAACCGACTTAGTCGTTCTCGATTTTTCTTCATACGTCGTATAGTAGGATTTATCATCAGCCAGTTTGGCTATAACCGTGGTTAATTGATCTTGTTCATAACTTAACGATACCAACTCGTTGTCTTTATTCACTTCGAACTCTAAAAAACGTCCTGGGATTAAATGGGTAAATATTTTTCCAGCTTCGCCCGAACCGGCGATAGACAACATGGTTTTTTGCGGTTGTTTTACCCGTTTAAAAATTGTTGCTAAAGAATCACCGTTGCGGATCTCAACATTAATAACATCGGTAAATTCTAAATTGGCTTCATCTTGACCCAAATCCAAAGGTAATGGGTAGGATTCACCAACCGATAATGCTGCGTAATTTGAAACCACAGGCGCGTTGATTACTTTTGATGCTTTGGCAGATTCACTTGGGATCAGGATCAATAAAGTTAAGATCATTGATACAATCAAGACCGTTACTCTATGTTGTTTAGGAAAAGTGTTTACTAAATTCTTCATTACCTACTTCTTGCAATGACTTCTCTAATTGCTTAATGAGTTAGCTGTACTTAAACAGTTTTCATGAGATTACCACCATGACTTTCTAAATAAAAGCAGCAAAGCCATATAATTCAAGCCTGTAATGCAAAAATGCTTCTAATTAAAGAAGCATTTTTGAAAATACTAACCTGGTCGACGATGTCTTCTTATGAATCCACCGGCTTGTCTTTGTTGTGACAAGGTCATGGTTTTTTGTTTATTATCTTCAAATGGGTTCACACCCTCTCTGAATTCTATCTTAATTGGCGTCCCCATCACGTCTAACGCTTTACGGTAATAATTCATTAGATAACGTTTGTAAGAATCCGGTAAGTCTTTTACCTGATTACCATGAATAACGATTCGTGGAGGATTATAACCACCGGCATGGGCGTATTTTAATTTAACTCTACGGCCTCTGATCATTGGCGGTTGGTGATCGTCTTGTGCCATTTTCATGATACGAGTCACCATTGACGTTGAGATACGTTTTGTCGCTGAACGATACGCTTCATCAATTGAATCAAATAAATGACCAACGCCAGTGCCATGTAAAGCTGAAATAAAATGTAAACGGGCAAAATCAATAAAGCCCAAACGTCTATCTAATTCACGTTTTACTTCATTTTTAATATCTTGATCTAATCCATCCCACTTGTTCACCGCAATCACGATTGAACGACCCGCATTTAAAGCAAAACCTAACAAACTTAAGTCTTGATCTGAAATACCTTCTCTTGCATCCAACATTAACAATACGACGTTAGCATCTTCAATGGCTTGTAAGGTTTTAACTACTGAGAATTTTTCTACAGTTTGACGAATACGTCCACGGCGACGAACACCTGCGGTATCAATAATCACGTAATCTTGATCATTGCGACTCATTGGAATATAAATTGAGTCACGAGTCGTACCTGGCATGTCATAAACAACGACACGCTCTTCGCCTAACATTCTGTTAGTTAATGTCGATTTACCAACATTTGGGCGACCAATTAATGCAAACTTAATCGGCACATCTTCAAATGGTACCGCCTCTGGTTCTTCAACTTCAATAACATCGCCATTTTCGTCAAACTCAGGCTCTGCAAACTCTTGTTCTAAATCAATTTCACCACGTTCTTGAATTTGAGCCGCTAACTCATCTTCAAACTGCTCAGACAATTGTTCAATAACAGGCATTAATGCATGGTCTAAAAGTTGAGTAACACCACGACCATGAGCGGCCGCAATTTGATGTACATCACCCATAGCTAAATTATAAAATTCAGCGCTTGATGAGTCACCATCAATACCATCAACTTTATTGGCTACGATAAAGGTTGTTTTATTTTGTTTTCTTAAATGTTCAGCGATAGCTTGGTCGGCCGCTGTCATACCCGCTCGGGCATCCACTAAAAACAACACAACATCAGCTTCATCTATGGCCAACAAAGATTGCTCGGCCATTTCAACTTCAATACCTTCTTCAGTACCATCAATACCTCCGGTATCGACCACAATAAAATTGTGTTCGGCGTGTGTTGCTTGACCGTACTTTCTATCTCTAGTTAGTCCGGGAAAGTCCGCTACTAGCGCGTCTCTTGTACGAGTTAATCGATTAAATAAAGTCGATTTACCGACATTAGGACGACCAACTAAAGCAACCACAGGAAGCATTGAATTCACCTCAAACATACACTCAACGTTGGTGAGTGATGTATTTAAATATTACAAAAAAGGCCTAAACATTTGTATTAAATATCTAGGTTCTAGCCACAATTTAAGTTTTAAACTATGACACAAAAAAGGCTCTGTGTTTGTTCATACAAAACACAAAGCCCAATATAAATAAACTATATATTACGGTAGACGTAAAGCGTTCACTTTGCCATCTCGGGTTTGTACAAAGAGCTTATCACCTGATACGACAGGTTTAGTATAAGCGCCGTCTTCTTCAAAAGAAAACCAATCAACGAACCACCAGAATACAGAACGGTCATAGTCAGCAAATTTATAACGAGCTGCTATTTTACCAGATTCTTTATTTATAAAGTGAAAATAACCTTCATAATCACCTACTACGATATTACCTTTATAAACAACAGGTTGTGTTAATCGGCGATTATATAGCTCAGATGACGTCCACTTTTCGATACCACTATTAGCATCAACAGCAATCACATTACCTTTAGCATCCGTTAAGTAAATAACACCAGTATCAATCGCTAAATTACGGTATGACGAATATTCACGTTTCCATAATACACGACCAGACATCATGTCCAATGCGGCTAAGTTACCATTGTAAGCAATTGTATATACCGTAGAACCGTTGATTAAAGGCTTACTGTCAGCATCAATTAACTGCTCAAGTTCGGTTGAACCTTGTACTACCCCTATTGCTTGTTCCCAAGCAGGAATGCCTTTTTCAAGGATAATTACCGACAATTTTCCCGTGGCTGTGCCAACTAAAACACCACCACCAGCAATGGTTGGCGAAGAGGTACCACGTAACGATAATGCAGGAACATCGGTGGCAATTTGCCAACGTAGCTCACCGGTATCAGGATGTAATGCAGCTACAAAACCTGCTGCTGTAGTTACGGCTATCCAGCCTTCACCTGCTGCAGGTGGAGCAACCACTTCACCTTTTACTTCGGTACGCCATAATATTTCACCGGTTGCTTGCGATAACGCAATAACATCGCCGTTTTCAGTACCAATATATAAATTTTTATAGGCTGCAGTAATACCACCACTTAATTTTTCAGGCGCTATTGTTGTAAACGTTAACGTATCCCATAATGTTGGTGGGTTTTCACGAACGTCTGTTGACCAAACTTCATCACCGCTGTCTTTATTAAACGCGATAACTTCGCCATCACGACTTGCCGCAAATACAAGATCACCAACTGCGGCTGGTGATAAGTTTGAAAAGTAATTATCAACACCGTCGCCTGCAGATTCTCTCCATACTAACTCAACATCTAACGTCGAATTAATCGGTTTTATTTCTGCAATACGAAACTCTTCTTTGATTTCTTTTGTTTCACAGCCGGCTAACCCGAACAATAAAGCAAATGAAAGTGCCGTTATTTTGGCTTGTTTTAACATTAAACAGGGCCTTAATTAGCTAGTTGTTTTTGAAGATAACGCTAAATCGTCTAACTTCATTTTTAATAAGTTATTACCTTCTAAACCACCGTTATCGGCAGCAGATTGATATGACATACGCGCTTTATCTTTATTACCTTGAGCTAAATAAACATCGCCCGTTAACTCAGCAACACGTACTTCATAACCTTTACTTTTAACACTTGTTAAGGTTTTCAAAGCCGCATCGTACTGTTGTAACTCTGATTGAATTCGAGCTAAACGTAATGACACCAAATCTTTTAAGCTAACTGAATCCGTTAGCGATAATGCGGTCGTTAAGTTGGTGGCAGCAAGTTCAAACTTACCATCAGTCACGGCTTGTTTAGCTGCTAAAAGTTGAACAAACACACCATAACCAGATTCACCATAAGCAGCCGTAAATGCTTTTAATTCTGACTCGACTGATTCAGAGTTAGCGTTTTCACTTTGGCTTACTTTAATAAATTCTTCGTATTGAGCCGAAGCTGCTTCTTGCTCTGCAATTTGGTTATCTACATACCAGTTCCAAGCAGAGAAACCACCTAAACCTAACGCAGCACCTAAAACGATTTGAGTGCCGTTTTCTTTCCAAAAACTTTTAATCGCTTCAACTTGTTGTTCTTCAGTAGAATAAACTTCCATTATAACCTCTATATCTGTACTACATCAGCAGGGGAAAATTCCTGCAAATATCAATTTAAGCAAAGATCGTATTAATACGGCCTTCCAATTCAGTCCAACTAACTACTTCTTGTTCTACATTTTCACGTAAGTTTTTTATGGTAATTTGTTGGTTTGTAATTTCTTCGTCTCCCAAGATAAGAGCAATTGATGCACCTACCTTGTCAGCACGTTTCATTTGTTTCTTAAAGTTACCGCCACCACAGTGGTTAACGACTCTTACATGCGGTGCAGCTTGTCTTAAATGTTCTGCTATTTCAACCGCTTTTATTTCTGCATCCGTCCCTGCAGCGACCATATAGACATCAGCCGTTGAGGTTGGTTCCTTTAAAATTTCTAAGGTTTGTAACAACAGGACTAATCGTTCAATCCCCATAGCAAAACCAACCGCTGGAGTAGGTTTACCACCTAGTTGTTCAACTAATCCATCATAACGTCCACCAGCTAATACGGTCCCTTGAGAACCTAAGCTTGTAGTTACCCACTCAAATACGGTTCTGTTGTAATAATCTAAACCACGAACTAAACGTTCGTTTACTACATATTCAATACCAGCAGCATCTAATCGTAATCGTAATTGTTTAAAATGTTCGACGGACTCTTCATCTAAGTAATCTGATAATTTTGGCGCCGCCTCTAATAAGTTCTGAACATCTTGATTTTTACTATCCAAAATACGTAACGGATTAGTCGTCAATCTACGTTTTGAATCATCATCTAACTTATCTTCGTGCGCTGACAGATATTCAACTAATGCAGCGCTGTAATCTGCACGCGACTCATTTGAACCCAAAGAGTTAATTTCAAGTGTTAAATGTTCTGTAATGTTAAACGTTTTCCACAGACGAGCTGATAATAAAATCACCTCTGCGTCCATATCGGCACCAGCGAAACCATATGACTCAACGCCAAACTGGTGGAATTGACGGTAACGGCCTTTTTGAGGGCGTTCATGTCGGAACATTGGTCCGGTATACCACAGTCGCTGCTGTTGGTTATATAACAAGGCACCTTGATTTGCAGCTCTAACACAAACAGCCGTACCTTCTGGACGTAAAGATAAAGAATCGCCATTACGGTCGTCAAAAGTGTACATTTCTTTCTCAACGATATCTGTTACTTCACCAACTGAACGTTTGAATAATTCGGTAAATTCTACGATTGGAAAACGAATTTCTGAATATCCATAACTGGCTACGGTTTGACGGATCACAGATTCAACTTGCTGCCACTGAGCAGTTTCCACTGGTAAACAGTCGTTCATTCCACGAATTGCTTGGATTGGTTTAGACACTGATTAATAATTCTCTAGTTGAGTTAAAAATTAGCCGCGTATTATAGGGCTAATCTAGCCTAAGGTAAATTGATAACGCTAAAATGCTCGACAAAAATATTTATTAGCAGATTAATTTGTACCAACATAGGGTGTTCTGCTAGTTTAGCTACATCAAATACAATCGAGAATCGCCTTGAATCTATGAAACAAGAATATCTTATTGAGCAGCTTGTACCGGGTATGTACGTTGCCGAAGTGGTAAAACAAATTGGTAAATTAAAGATCAAGACTCAAGGATTAGTGAGATCACAAACCGCCATTTCAGCTTTGGCAAAACAAGGGGTTACGGCTGTATTAGTTGATTTATCCAAAAGTAAAATCAAACAGCCTTCAACCCCAAATAAAAAAACCGAAAAGATCAACCAAGAAGCAACAGTGAAATCCGTTAGTTTTGAGCAGGAGATCAATACGGCATCGAACTTATATCTACAAGCAAAAGGTATTCAAAATAGCGCATTTAGTCACTTTAAGTCAGGTTACACCCTTGATGTTGAACAACATCATGCTCTTGCCGACAATTTAATTGACTCTGTATTTAGAAATCAAGATGCCCTAGCCTGCGTGACTCGAATGCGAGATAAAGATCAATATTTAATGGAACATTCGATTAACGTTGCAATTTTAATGACTATCTTTGCCAAACATTTAGGTATAGACAAGGACATCATTCAAAGTTTAACCACTGGCGCTATGTTGTTAGATTTAGGAATGATATCGCTCAATGATAAAATATTAACCAAGTCCTCTGCGCTAACTGATGCTGAAATAGAGAAAATCCAAATGCACGTTCCGCTTGGTGTAAATGTGCTAAGTAAATCCAAACGTTTGAATCAAATAAGCTTAGATCTAGTTGCGACACACCATGAAAGATTAGACGGTTCAGGTTACCCAAATCAACTCTCAAATGAGCAACTAAATCAATATTCAAGAATGATTGCAATTGTTGATAGTTATGACGCAATTACGGCTCAACGTAGTTATCAAAAAGCAAAAACCCCCATTAACGCTTATAAAGAATTACAAAAACAAGCTGGCACTAAACTCGATACATCTCTTGTTGCTGAGTTTATAAAATGCATGGGGCTTCACCCTGTTGGCACGTTGGTACAAATGAAAAGCAACAAGTTAGGCATTGTTATTAAATCTAATAAACAAAACCCATTATCACCGGTGGTTAATATTTTTTATAGCGTTAACAATAAAAGTCACATTGAACCTAGAATCATTGATCTTGCTAGTGCAAAGGTGACCGATGAAATAGAACGTAGCGTTAAACCAGAAGATTTTAAGATAGATATGTTACGTTTTTTCAAACAAGTTTTGTTGAACTAAGCGGGTTTACTCTAGTCATTGTTAAGTACACATAGACCATCAATTCATTTTAATATCATCAAACACTGAAGTTACCGAATGCCAACACTTGTGAAGTGCCCAATAACACGATTAAAAATAGGTCAATATGTTGCTGAAATTTCGCAACAAATGGGCCAAATAAAGGTGTCATCCCCTGGCTGGATTTCCGATAACACTATCATCCATGAACTGGTCGCTAAAGGTGTCGTTGAAGTCATTGTTGATACAGAAAAACAATTAACCAAAGGATTATCCAACCATGAACTCGCGGTTAAATCAGAATTTAATGATGTTCCCTTTGAGGATGAACTTCCCAGAGCTAAATTAGCGATAGAGAAGTTAATTACGCACCTACAAAAGGCATTTAGCCAAATACGAGAAAAAGACATCTTTGATGTCAGTCCTTTTTATTTAGCAACGATGACATTTATTGCATCGGGCTACCGAAACCCTTCAGCGCTTTTATGCATTGTAAGAGCAATGACATTTGAAGATTATCAATTAGGCCACGCTATACGAACGGCGGCTTATTACTGTAATACGTTTAGAGTAATGAAATGGCCATCTGATTTAATCCAAGATTGGATTGTGGGTGCATTGCTGCACGATATTGGTAAATTGCATATGAAACAAAGTATTCAACAACCCAACCGACTCACAATCAATCAAACAACCAGAGAACAAGATAACTTTATTAGTCCAGCTCATGTTGAGAATGGTATTAACATCGCTCGTCAGATTGGAGGCTTGGCTAAAGAAACGATAGAAGTCATTCGGATGCATCATGAAAGATTAGATGGGTCGGGTTACCCCACAGGACAAAAGTTAACCGATATTAATGACGCCATTCGTATTTTTACCATTATTGATGAGTTTGACCGTTTAATGCATACGCCAATTAAAGGTAAATATCCGACTGCGATACAGGCCTATCAAACTTTGTTAAAAATGGAAAAACAGTTTGATTTTGAAATCTTGCAACAGATCATTAAGTGTATTGGTATTTACCCTCCTGGATCATTAGTGTTACTAAAAAGTGGCCGGGTTGGTATTGTTTTGGGCCATCATGGCTCAACCGTTAAACCAGACATAAAACTCATCTATGACAATCGATTACACCAACACATTAATGTGGCTACATTATCACTGAGTAAAAACAAAGAAACAGATGAGATTATTGATTTTTACGCGAAAGATACATTCTCAGATCTGGTAGAACGTTATCTATAAATAGACCAATTCACCCTAATTAATTTTTTACAAAATCAACTAATGCAACTTGGCCTATTTTCATATTATTATGACGCCATACGATCAAGTCTTGTTTAATCTCTAACAAGGTTAATCCGGCTTGTAGTGTTTGCCCTTCGTATAATGTTTTACCATTAATCCTAACCCAACGTTCGCTCGCATCCGACGCAAAAATATGCATTTGATATATCAAATCAGGTAATGTTTTAGATTGATAAACGGTGAGATCTTCAAGCATTAATAAGTCATCATTCGAATATAAGTTAACTTGAAAATTTTCGTCTTGAGTTGGGCTTTTTTCGGTCGCTTTTATCGCCTCAGCAAAAGACGCTTTAATTTTGTCCGATACCTCGCTTAACGCCATTTGATTGTCCGTTTCACTGTTGTCGTTGTCGCTATCGATGACCATATTAACGTTTGAATCGGTTCGCGTTTGTATGTCTTCTGTCGTTTGAGCACTAGGTACCTTATCTTCTTTGCTTGTACTTACTTTAGACACCACCTGACCTTGTGCATCCAATGCTATTTCAATTGTTTTATCGTCGGTAACGTTGATCTCATCACTCTTATTTTGAGTTTGTGTTATTTGTTCTGGTAATGCTTCGGCTCCATCCCCTGACAAGGCTAATGACTTATTAGTTATTGGTGGCTCATCATTTTTTTTAGAAGGTAAAACTTCATTAGGTTTTACTTGCTCAGGCTTCTGCATTGAAGATATTGACAAAAGAGGAGACATTTGCGAGTTGTTAACTTGCGTATCGATTGCGGCCAGTTTGTAATTAGACTCACTCTGCCCTAACAAACTCGCATTCCCATAAATATAACCCGCTAATAATCCGACTACGAGCAATAAGCTAGCAATAAAAATCCATACCAACCAAGGCACTGATGAAGCATTATTTGGATAACCTTGGGCTATGTTAGTAAAACGATTGGTAGTAAAAGCATTGGTTTGGTCATTATCCACGTTACTTTGACTTGTTAACAGCGCAGAATAATTTTGTTTAGTCGCGACTGATTTTGGAATTGAATTATCTTCACTCATATCCGACGTATTATTGGTTGAAGATTGGTTCTGACTGTTTTTCAATAAGGCTTGATATAACAAACTCATTTCAAGTAATCCATTATCATTGCGTGAAAAAATTACGGGTTATTACGGTGATTAGCGCGGTCACTGCAATAATAGATAACACCGCCACTTTGAGCGTTTTATGACTGACGTCAGAACCTAAATTACTACCCAAAACTTCATATGCCGCTTGTTTAGCCATTTTATTATCCACAAAAGAACGACCTTGAGCATAAGCGCCCATCAAGGCTCGGTCTGCCAATAAATTGATTAATCTTGGTGTGCCTTTAGCTTGTTGAAAAATGGTGGTCATGGCTTTTTTATCAAATAAAGGTCGATTACCGCCAACCGCAATCACTCGATGATTGATATATTCAAAGGTTTCATCTTTCGTTAACGGTAATAAGTGATATCTCGCTGTAATACGTTGAGCAAGTTGGCGAAGTTCTCGAGTATTCAGTTTTTCTTGTAATTCAGGTTGGCCAATCAAAATGATCTGCAGTAACTTTTTGTCATTCGTTTCTAAGTTAGTAAACAAACGTAATTGTTCTAATGCCTCTGCTGATAAATGTTGCGCTTCGTCAATAACCAATAAGCTCGACTGACCTAATTTGTCTTGTTCTATAAGAAAATTTTGCAATGCATCCGATAATGCTTTGTGGTCATTTTTATCTGTAATTAAGATCTCAAATGAGTCACATACGGTTTGTAATAACTGGATGTTATTCAAAGAAGGGTTAAGAATATATGCCACATTAAAGCTATCAGGTAAATCGCCTAATACAGCTCGGCTAACCATGGTTTTACCGGTACCAACTTCCCCCGTTAACATCACAAAACCACCGTTACCACGCAGGCCATAACGTAAATAACCTATGGCCTCTTTATGCCGGCTACTTGGATACATCAAATTTGGATTAGGGGCTATATTAAACGGCTCTTGTTTTAATTGAAAATACTCTAGGTACATATGGCTGCTTCAAATTACCGGTTTATCTATTATAAGTTAATGACAACTCGCTACATTAGCGACTTTCGGATAATAACAGAATATACTAGCGGAATAAGTAAAAGTTAGGTTAAGGTTTTTTCAGTGCAAATATATCTCGTCGGCGGTGCGGTAAGAGACACGCTTTTAGACTACCCCATTAAAGATAAAGATTGGTTAGTTACCGGTGCAACCATCGAAAATATGCTTGAATTAGGTTATCAACAGGTCGGTAAATCTTTCCCCGTATTTTTGCATCCTGTTACTCACCAAGAATATGCGTTAGCACGTACTGAAAAAAAAGCAGGTAGCGGATATACCGGCTTCGTTTGTGAATTTTCGACAGATATCACCGTTGAACAAGACTTGTTGCGCCGAGATCTTACTATTAATGCCATGGCTATGGACTCTGACCATAACATCATTGACCCTTATAATGGCCAATCAGATCTAAACAATAAAATTTTACGTCATGTCTCTGATGCATTTAGTGAAGACCCACTCAGGGTATTACGAGTCGCCCGTTTTGCGGCACGTTACCATCATTTAGGTTTTACGATTGCCGAAGAAACTTTGGCGTTAATGGCTAAAATTGCGGATTCAGGAGAATTATTAGCATTAACACCTGAACGAATATGGCAAGAAATGCAATTATCCCTTGGCGAACAGTCTGCCCATGTGTTTTTTGAAGTCTTACATGAGGTTGGAGCATTAGCGGTACTCATACCTGAGTTAGACGCTTTGTGGGGCGTACCAAACCCTGCCAAATGGCATCCAGAAATAGATACGGGTGTTCATACTATGATGGTATTAAAACAAGCGTGTTTGTTGACAACATCTGATGAAATTCGGTTTGCTGCGTTATGTCATGATTTAGGTAAAGGGTTAAGCCCCAAAGACAATCTACCGCACCATCATGGCCACGAAAAAACAGGCGTGACATTAGTAAACCAAGTGTGTCTTAGACTAAAAGTACCTAATAGTTTTAAAGAGTTAGCGGCTATTACTTGTGAATTCCATACTCATGTTCATCGAATATTCGATTTAAACGCTAATACCGTTTTAAGTCTTTTTGATAAAACAGATGCGTGGCGCAAACCAGAACGATTTAATCAATTTTTACTCGCCTGCAAAGCCGATTTACAAGGACGAGCTGGATTTGAAAACAAAGCATACCCTCAAAGCCAATTCGTTTTAGATTTACTAGAAACGGCAAACGAAGTAGCGGTGCAAGACATTATTAAATCTGGGTTTAGTGGTGCAGAGATCAGAACTGAATTATCAAAGCGAAGAATAGATAAAATCCAACGCATATTGACATTGGTAAAAACAAAGGACAGTACAGAAGGTTAACTCTGTACTGTTTCATTTCTTAAATTAGATAAAAAAAGCGATTAATATACCACCCAATAATAAGCGATAAATCACAAAAGGTAACATGCCTACTTTTTCAACTAAGATTAAAAAATAATGTATACATGCATATGCACTAATAAAAGAGAGTACCGTACCTAACCCAATAGCCGTCCAATCCACAGGCATAACTTGTTGGCTTAATTTAATAGTTTGATATCCACCGGCTGCAAATATTAATGGGATGGATAATAAGAATGAAAATCGTGCTGCCGCTTTTGCCGTTAACCCCATCATCAAACCTGCAGTAATAGTAATACCACTTCGAGAGGTACCTGGAATCAGTGCTAACATTTGGGCAAAACCTATTACTAGTACTTCCTTAATTGAGACTTGATATTCACCTTTAGTTTGTTTGCCATATTTATCAGCCCACCATAATAATAAACCAAATAAAATAGTTGTAACGGCTATGACGGTTGCGGTTCTTAAATTCCCTTCAATGAAGTCTTTAAATATAAAACCCGCTAATCCAGCTGGTATCGTGCCTAAAATAATCAACCACGCCAATTTACTTTCAGAGTCATGTTTGCCAAACAAAGAAGCAAACCAACTTACGGCCATACGTCCTACTTCTTGACGAAAATACAGTACAACGGCAAACAAACTTCCCGCATGAACGGCAACATCAAACGCTAAACCTTGATCGTCCCAACCTAGTATTTGTGATGGTAAAATTAAATGTGCAGAACTTGATATTGGTAAAAACTCAGTCAGCCCCTGCAATATTGACAAAACAATGATTTCGATTAATCCCACAATATACCTTCCTTATTTTAATATTTTAGGATTATTAATTTAACGTATTGGCACGTTCAATTATGACACCAACACTCGCAGTATTGGCCACAGCACCTAATTTACGAAGTGACACTTTAACACTACTAACATGGTAATCAGCCAAAATGAGCTGTGCTACTTTTTCAGCTACGGTTTCAATTAATTCCGCTTGATTTTGTTTTGCTAACTCTACAACGTCGGCCGCAACTTCTGAATAATCAACGGTTTTTGATAAATCATCAATTTGCGCAGCAGCTTTAATATCGGTTCGCATTTCGATATCAAATTGTAACGTTTGTTGGATGGTCTTTTCCCAATCATAAACGCCAATGACCGTATCTACTTTAAGCGCTTCTATAAAAACTATATCGTGAACCATTTAATATTCCTGAATTAGATCTGATTGAGTTAACGATTGTGGTCGGATACCATATTGGCCACTAACTCGTTATAGTGATGCCTAGTTAGGCGCAAATACCTATATAATTTACTATTTATATTGGCGTTATCACAAAGAGCGCGAATTCTATCCCAAAAAACTAAAATGAGAAACTGATGCAGTTAGACTTTTTGTTGGTATTAATTATTTCCTATTTATTAGGCTCGATTAATTCCGCAATTATTTTTAGCAAATTGCAAAATTTGCCAGACCCTAGGACCGTAGGCTCTAATAATCCTGGGGCGACAAATGTCTATCGCATGGCTGGGAAAACGGTGGCGATTGCCGTTTTGTTTTTTGATGTATTAAAGGGGATAATTGCAACTTGGGGAAGTTACTATATTGGCTTAACCCCGACAGAAATTGGGTTTGCAGGTTTAGCCTGCTGTCTTGGCCATATGTTCCCGGTGTTTTTTAAGTTTCAAGGTGGAAAAGCCGTGGCAACTGGGTTTGGCTGTTTATTACCTGTAGGGATCACACTAGGGATAAGTCTTTTATGCATTTGGTATTTAGTGTTTAGAAAAACCGGCTATTCATCCATTGCCGCCATTATTTCTGTAGGCATATCCCCGCTAGTAACACTATATATAGCTGATAAATATGTTTTACCTGTTAGTATGATTGCTTGTCTGATTGTTTTACGGCATATGCCAAATGTACTTAGGTTATTAGATGGAACTGAACCTAAAACTAAGCGTAATTAGTAAATGCCGTAAAGTTTAAATGGCAGGTAACTCTTCTATAGACCATCTTGGTCGAGCTTTAATTAATAATTCATTATTACCGTATTTTTTAAGCCTTTGTGCACCCGCATAAGCAATCATAGCGCCATTATCAGTGCAAAACTCATGACGAGGGTAATAAACTTGTCCTTTGTGCTTTTTCATTAGATTAGCTAATTTACTACGAAGTTCAGTATTGGCACTGACACCTCCAGCGATCACTAAGGTTTTAATGCCCGTTTGTTCAACGGCTCTCCTACACTTGATAGCTATGGTATCCACAACGGCTTCCTGAAACGCATAGGCTATGTCTGCTTTTATTTGGTCAACATTCTCTGGCGCATTCTCATTTTGAGTAGATTTACTACCCGCTAAAACAATGCCTTCTGAGCGAATCACATTTGCCGCTGCGGTCTTTAATCCACTAAATGAAAAATCTAAGCCTGGTCTATCAGTCATCGGTCTTGGGAATTTATAAACACCTGGAGTACCTGATTCAGCTAATTTAGCCAACATAGGACCGCCTGGGTAATCTAAACCTAATAACTTAGCGGTTTTATCAAACGCTTCACCTGCAGCATCATCTATTGACTCTCCAAGTATTTGATAATCACCAATGGCTTTGACTTCCACTAATTGGGTATGCCCACCTGAAACTAACAAAGCAATAAAAGGAAACTCTGGCGTATCATCTTCTAACATAGGTGCTAATAAGTGCCCTTCCATATGATGCACAGGCACAGCAGGAATCCCCCATGCAAAAGCCAATGAACGACCGATACAAGCCCCGACCATTAACGCACCAACTAAACCAGGACCTGATGTATAGGCAATACCATTAATTTCGTCTTTTGATACATTTGCATCTGCCATCACTTGCTTAATAAGAGGAATGGTCTTTCTTACATGATCTCTAGATGCCAGTTCTGGAACGACACCACCATAATCAGCATGTACATCTATTTGACTATATATTTCATGTGCTAACAGCCCTCTGTTAGTATCAAACAAGGCGATACCTGTTTCATCACAAGAAGATTCGATACCTAAAATTAACATTTAGTGTAAACCTTTCATTATTAGTAATCATAATTGAAACCATTTCTGGCCAATTTTTAGCCGAGTAAATTACGTCAAAGCCTTTTAAGTTGGCGGCATTCTACCCATTCTTTAATTATTCCTCCAGTATTTAAATTAGGACTTTACATTTAGTATTAGATGCCATTAAAATACCGCACTATTTTTATTAGTCTTGGTTAATATTTAACCATATATCCAAATACTGAGGTGAATTTTTAAATGCCAGTTATTAAAGTTAAAGAGAACGAACCGTTTGATGTTGCTCTACGTCGTTTCAAGCGTTCATGTGAAAAAGCAGGTATCCTTTCAGAAGTGCGTCGTCGCGAACATTTCGAAAAGCCAACTTGGGCACGTAAGCGTAAGAAAGCAGCAGCAGTTAAGCGTCACCTGAAAAAGGTTTCACGCGAAAACGCTCGTCGCATCAAGCTTTACTAATATTGGTTCAATCTCTCTAAAGGCTTTTCAATGAACTTGAAAGATCAACTTAAAGACGCTCAAAAAGATGCAATGCGTGCTAAAGCAAAAGAACGCTTAAGTACAATTCGCATGGTGATGGCGGCTATTAAGCAAAGAGAGGTTGACGAAAGAATTGAACTGGTCGATGAAGACGTGATTGCAATTTTAACCAAAATGGTTAAACAGCGTCGTGATTCTCAAGCACAATTTGAAAGTGCTGGTCGAACAGAGTTAGCTGAAAAGGAAGCGGCTGAAATATTGGTCATTGATGAATTTTTACCTCAACCTCTTAGTGAGGAAGAAGTAACATCACTTATAGCGAATGCTATAACCAATTCCGGTGCGACTAGCATGCAGGATATGGGAAAAGTGATGGCTGAGTTAAAACCAACTATTACAGGCCGTGCTGACATGGGTAAAGTAAGTGGATTAGTAAGAGCTCAACTTAACAGTTAAGTTTTAATCGACAACTCAAGTTAGAATTTATATCGAAACCGTACATTTTTTAATGTGCGGTTTTGTTGTTTTTGCAGTAAGTGTTTTTCTATTGTTTTCAGCAGGACCTGATTCTGCAATAATCCCCTATTCAAATGTACATTTAATAAATAAGAGGTTTTGTGTCTGGTCGTATCCCAAAACAATTTATCGATGATTTAATTGAACGCACTGACGTTGTCGATCTAATTGATGCAAAAGTACCTCTAAAAAAAGCAGGCAAAAATTATCAAGCTTGTTGCCCTTTCCATAATGAAAAATCACCATCATTTAGCGTAAGTCCAGACAAACAGTTTTATCATTGTTTTGGATGTGGAGCTCATGGCAATGTTATCGGTTTTTTAATGGAATATGAGCAACTTGAGTTTGTAGAAGCCATTGAAGAATTAGCCCGTTTGCATGCGCTTGAAATTCCAAGAGAAGATGTTAAAGGCAAGTCACAAAAATACGAATCTGTCAGTCGAGAGCAAAAGCTGTCTGATTACGATTTATTGGAAACCGCCACTAAGTTTTTTCAACACCAATTAAAACATGATGAAAATTCCCCTAAAGTAATTGAGTACTTAAAATCGCGCTCCTTAAGTGGTGAAATTGCACAATTATATGGCATTGGTTATGCCCCCGACGCCTGGGATAAAGCGTTAAAGTCACTATCAAAAACGCCAGAACAACAGCAACAGTTAGTTGATTTAAAAGTACTTACGCAAAATGACAGTGGCAGAACCTACGACTTTTTTCGTAACCGTGTCATGTTTCCGATTAGAGATAAACGCGGCAGAGTTGTTGGTTTTGGAGGCCGAGTCATCGACGACTCTATGCCAAAATATCTTAACTCGCCAGAAACACGAGTGTTCCATAAAGGCCGTGAATTATATGGCTTTTATCAAGCCAAAATAGCAAACCCAAAGCTTGAAAAAGTATTAATTGTTGAAGGTTACATGGATGTGGTTTCCTTGGCTCAGCAAGGTATTAATTATGCAGTTGCATCTCTTGGAACCGCAACAACCGCTGACCATATGCAAATGTTATTTAGAGCTACCCGTCAAGTAATTTGCTGTTATGACGGCGATCGTGCGGGGCGTGATGCAGCATGGCGTGCATTAGAAAATGCCTTACCTCACTTGAAAGATGGTATTGACCTTAGATTTTCATTTTTACCTGACGGTGAAGATCCAGATACTATGGTGCAAAAAGAAGGTAAAGAATCATTTGAACAACGAATTAGTCAATCAACTCCTTTACTGAGTTACTTCTATGAACATTTCTTAATTGACCTAGATATTACTACTGACGCTGGTAAATCCGCGCTATTATCCGCGGCTAAACCGCTAATAGAGCTAGTACCTAGCGATTATTACAAAGAAGCATTAATGGCTAAACTAGCAGAATTGATTGGAAAACAAGTAGAAAAATTAGTTGGATTTAATCGTTCCCCAATCGCGCAAGTTAGGCAAAAACAAACGGAATTACAAATTACCCCCATGCGTCGTGCGATTGCGATGTTACTGCAACATCCGGTACTTGCAAAATCAGTCCCTTTTATTCCGGCATTAAGTGAAGCTGATTTACCAGGATTTAATGTACTGATTAACATTCAAAAAACGATTTTAGAACAACCTGAAATTAAATCACATGTTTTGTTAGAACGGTTTAGAGAGAGTAAGGAGTATTCGTTTTTATCTCGTTTATTTGCCTGGGAACATCATATAACTGAAGAAAATTTGGCGCCGGAATTTATTACTACATTTAAGTTTTTACAAGATAGCTACTTGAAAAAACGTTTAGAGCAACTAGAAATAAAGGGTAAAACAAACCAATTAGATAAAGACGAGTGGAAAGAATATAGTGCCCTTTTGATGGCATTAAAAAAATAAATAGCACTATAATTTATATACTTTTTTTGGCGTTCATTTAATTTACTTCTGATAAATAATAACCAGTAAATAATAGCCAGAAATTAATTCTAATGTTATAATTACAAGTTCGCTTTTTTAGCCAAAAGCATATTGATTTTTGGTTAAGACAAGCAATCCGATTTTGATATTCAATAACTAGGTGGAAGATAATCTGTATGGAGCAAACTCCTCAGTCTCAATTAAAACTTCTTATTCTTAGAGGTCGCGAGCAAGGTTACTTAACCTTTGCCGAAGTAAACGATCACCTTCCACAGGATATGATCGATGCAGATCAAGTCGAAGACATTATTCAAATGATCAACGACATGGGCATTAAAGTGTGTGAAACACCACCAGATGCTGATGAATTATTAATGCAAGAGCAAACCAGTGACGACGAAGTTGTTGAAGCTGCTGCTGCTGCTCTTGCTACTGTTGAAAAAGAGATAGGTCGTACAACTGACCCTGTTCGTATGTATATGCGTGAAATGGGCACAGTTGAATTACTAACTCGCGAAGGCGAAATTGTAATCGCTAAAAGAATTGAAGCTGGTATTTATACCGTTCAATCTTCTGTTGCAGAATACCCTCAAGCTATCAGTTATTTATTGGACCAATGGGATCAATTTGAAGCTGAAGAAATTCGCTTAAGTGACATCATTGTTGGTTTCTTAGATCCTAATGAAGAAGACGTTGCACCAGCAGCAACTCACGTTGGTTCTGAACTTACTGAAGATCAATTAGCCGACGAAGACGGTGACAATGAAGATTCAGATGAAGACGAAGAAGAAATTGACACAGGTCCAGATCCAGAAGAAGCCCGTGAGCACTTTGTTGAGCTGCGTCGCCTTTATGAAGAATCTACGTACTCTATTGAACATTTAGGTCGTGCTCATCCTGATACACAAGAAAAAATCTTAGCATTAGGTGAACACTTTAGATTATTTAAATTAATCCCTAAACAGTTTGACCGTTTAGTACGTAATATGCGTGAAATGATGGATCGTGTTCGTGTTCAAGAGCGCCTGATCATGAAACATTGTTGTGGTTATGCAAAATTACCTAAAAAAGATTTCATTAAAATCTTCCCAGGTAACGAAACTAAAACATCATGGTTTGACTTATTGCAAGCTGGCGGTGATGTAACAGCAAGAAGATTACAAGACGTAAACACTGAAGTTCGTCGTAGCATTCAAAAGTTAAAAGAAATTGAGCAAGAAACTCGCTTAAACATTGAAGCGATTAAAGACATAAATCGTCGCATGTCTATCGGTGAAGCAAAAGCTCGTCGTGCTAAAAAAGAAATGGTGGAAGCCAACTTACGTTTGGTAATTTCAATTGCTAAAAAATACACAAACCGTGGCTTACAATTCTTGGATCTAATTCAAGAAGGTAACATTGGTTTGATGAAGGCCGTTGATAAGTTTGAATACCGTCGTGGTTATAAATTCTCAACTTATGCAACATGGTGGATACGTCAGGCTATTACTCGTTCAATTGCTGACCAAGCACGTACTATTCGTATTCCGGTACACATGATTGAAACGATTAATAAACTAAACCGTATTTCTCGTCAGATGTTACAAGAAATGGGACGTGAGCCTACTCCAGAAGAGTTAGCTGAGCGTATGGTAATGCCAGAAGATAAGATCCGCAAAGTACTTAAGATTGCGAAAGAGCCTATCTCAATGGAAACGCCAATTGGTGATGATGAAGATTCACATTTAGGTGACTTTATTGAAGATACAACTATCTCATCTCCTGTCGACACAACGACAGCTGAAGGTTTACAAGATGCGACTCGAGACGTGTTATCAGGGTTAACAGCCCGTGAAGCGAAAGTTCTACGTATGCGTTTTGGTATCGATATGAATACCGACCACACATTAGAAGAAGTAGGTAAACAGTTTGATGTAACGCGTGAACGTATTCGTCAGATTGAAGCGAAAGCGTTACGTAAATTACGTCACCCTTCTCGTTCAGAGCCACTGAAAACCTTCTTAGATAACTAATCACTATCTGTTTCAAAAAAACCCACGTTATTGTGGGTTTTTTTATATCTTGAAAATAGCTACCTTAAACATGCCAATGCATAACGATTCAAATAGTCTAAACAAGCTTTCTTAACGTCAATTCCAGCGACTTTACATTGAGAGCATTGAGAGACATCCCCACAAAAAAAGATTCAAAGAGATACAAAAATGCCGCTGTATTAAGCGGCATTTCATATCCTATTTAACAAGCTATTTAAGCAAGTTTATCCGTAGCTATATGATAACGAGGGTCTTCGTTTATATTCATTTCAACGTATTTTTGTGCTTTTACTAATAATTCTCTACATTCAGGACTTATGTGACGAATATGTAGCTTCTTACCTGCGGCTTCATATTTATCGGCTAAACCATCAATAGCATCAATACCAGAACTATCCCAAATACGAGAGTTCTTAAATTCAATAACCACATCTTGTGGATCATTCTCTACGTCGAATAGTTCTTTAAAACTTCCAACTGAGCCAAAGAATAACGGACCTTCAAGTTCATAAACTTTCCAATTTTCGTCATCTAAATGGGTACGAGCGAATATATGAGATGCATGTTTCCAAGCAAACACTAACGCAGAAACTATCACACCTACCACAACAGCAATCGCTAAATCAGCAGCCACTGTGACACCAGTTACTAATAACAGAACAAATGCGTCTTCTTTATTTGCACCTCGTAATATTTTAAAAGAAGCCCATTCAAAGGTACCTAAAACAACCATAAACATAACGCCAACAAGTGCCGCTAATGGGATCATTTCAATCCAAGGAGCTAAGAATAAAATAAAGGCTAATAAAACTACTGCTGCTGTAATTCCTGATAAACGACCTCGACCACCTGAGTTAATATTAATCATTGACTGACCGATCATGGCACAACCACCCATGCCGCCAAAGAAGCCATTTACTGTATTAGCGACACCTTGACCAACACATTCTTTATTACTGCGACCACGAGTATTAGTTAACTCATCAATTAGCGTTAATGTTAATAACGACTCAATCAAACCAATTAACGCAATAATAACTGCAGTTGGTAATACGATATATAAAGTCTCAAGAGTGAAAGGAACCATTGGAATATTAAACGATGGCAGCTCTCCAGCCAACGTTGCTGCGGCTTTATCAACTTCTGGTAACATATCCCTTACAAAATCAATAACGGTACGTGCTTCTAAATCTAACCCATGTACAGCAAACGTTACCGCTAATATCGCCACTAAAGACGATGGAATAGCTGTCGTTAATTTAGGTAAGAAATGAATGATTGCCATAGTTAAAGCAACTAATCCTAACATGACATACATTTGGCTTCCCTCCATCCAATGTTGTATTCCAGATGTATCAAATACCTTAAATTGTCCCATTTGTGCGAGGAATATAACGATAGCAAGACCATTAACAAAACCCAACATTACAGGGTAAGGCACGAGCCTAATGAACTTGCCTAGCTTAAATACTCCAAACATAATTTGAATTAAGCCCGCCAAAATCACAGCGGCAAATAGATATTGAATGCCGTATTGAGCTACTAATGCCACCATAACAACGGCAGTTGCACCTGTCGCACCAGAGATCATTCCTGGTCGTCCGCCAATTGCAGACGTAATAAGCCCCATCATGAAAGCAGCGTAAAGACCAATCATAGGGTCTACACCAGCTACAAAAGCAAAGGCTACGGCTTCAGGGACTAATGCTAATGCAACAGTGATCCCCGATAACACGTCATTTTTTACATTTGAATCACTTTTAGTGATCAGATTAAACATGACAACTCCAATTTATTTAGCACGATATTTATAATGTGGAAACCGAAATACAGTATTCCGGTTAGAAAGGCGGCGGATTCTAACAAATTAACAAAACTATTTCACTAAGTTACGTCTCATCCTACCTATGCCATGAGACCATTTAGAGTCATTTTTAAAGCCCAATAAAAAAGCCAGTCTATGACTGGCTTAAATAAAGATAGTGAATAAAAAACTATCGTATTTGTAAGATAGTTTGGGTGATTGTCGAATTCACCTCTAATGCACGTGAGTTTGCTTGGTAATTACGCTGAGCGGTGATCAAGTCAACTAACTCAGTTGTTAAGTTAGTATTTGATTGCTCTAAAGTACCAGAACGAATTTGACCAAATGTGCCTGAGTCAGCTTCACCAGCTAATGCTTGCCCTGAAGCTTGGCTTTCTGTCCAAGATGTATTACCAACCTGAGTCATGCCTTGTTCATTAGCAAAACGAGCTAACATGATTTTGGTAATTGGCGTTGAATCGCCATTTGAGTATTTTGCTTCTATCAATCCATCTGTACCAATAGTTACACCCGTTAGACGACCAACCGTTTTACCGTCTTGACTTAACGCTGTTACTTCATAACCTGAAGAGAACTGACTTAAGTTAGACATATTTATGCTAAATAATTGATCTGGATCTGCACCATTAGTAATGGCTCCAGCACCTAAATACGGGGCAACTGGCGCTGGCGCTATTGATGTGGGTGAAGTTGAAGCACCTAAACGTTCTGTAACAGGCACTGGGAATGTACTGCTTACGGCAGAACCAGCCGCATCAAACTGCATTAACATACCACGCTGGCCTGATGTACTTTCAAAAGCGACACCCGTACCGCCGCTTAGAATTGTATTGTCTTCTAAATCAACAGGCAAAGTATTACCTAGCTCATCGGTAACACTAGTAAACATAACCCAACTGTTTGCATTATTTTGCTCAGCTAAAGGGATTGCAGCTAACCCACCAACAAACCCGTCTGTGCCTGAGTTTACCGCTGACGCATCAGCAATACCTTGAACGGTAGTAGGATCTGTCGTTTTTACAAAATAGATAGAGGCTATACGACTATTACCTAATGAATCATAAATAACGGTAGAAGTAGAAAAGTTATAGGTATCTGTATCTGCGGGATCAAATTGCAAAGGGTTCAACGGCAAATCACTACTGTTTAAATTAAATTCCATATCGATATTAGCCGTTTGCGATGGCGCACCAGCCGTATCTGGAATTTGTACAGGTGTTGTCGTACTTAAACTGACAGAACGAACTGATCCGTCATCATTTACGGGGAATCCCTGTAGATAATTGCCGTTGGAGTTAACAATATAGTTTTCAGAGTCTAACTTAAACGCACCTGAACGAGTATAGGTCATATCTCGACTAAGTAAGTCGTTGGTCATACCAAAAAAACCACCGCCTGAAATCGCCATGTCTAATGCATTTGATGTGAACAACAAACTACCCTGAGTAAATTGTTGAGCGACGTCGTTGATTAAAACACCTTCACCGTTTGCCGTTTTTGAATTTGAAAAAATTGAAGATGAAAATACATCGGCAAACTCCGCACGTGACTCTTTAAAACCAAACGTATTTACGTTTGATATATTATTAGCCGTTACGTCCAGATCTTTCTGAGCAGCTTTCAAACCACTTAACGCTATATTAAAAGACATAGGAATCTCCTATCCAATGTTGTGACTTATCATCACATTAAAACTAAATTATCTAACAATGAAACAGCGAGACTGTTTAATCACCAACGGCCAATACATCTGATAATGTGATTGCACCTAAACCTTGTAGGTTCAATTCAAGTCCCGTGCCATTTTGACCAAGTGTTACTGAGCTTACGTTTCCGTATGTTAAAACCGTTAACCCTTCAGATTCACCGGCTACAAAACCATTAAATTCAACTTTATATTGGCCAGGAGGCAAAGGATTGCCATCCTCATCACTGCCGTCCCATTCAAAGTCCATCATGCCTGCACTTCTATCGCCTAAGTACTCTGATTTAACCAAATTACCTGACTCATCAAAGACTCGCATGTTAACGGTTTGAGCTGCTGACGGAATTGGAACCTGTCCACTAATCCCTGTTCCATCAGAGTACGACAATGAACTATTGACCAGAACATTACGTCCGACTAAAGAGGAGGCTTCTAACGCTTGATTAGATGTCATAGATGCTGAGAATTGATCGAATTTATCACCTAAGTCACTGATCCCTTCAGACATAGTAAACTGAGTCATTTGTGAGATCATATCTTCATTAGTTGTTGGATTTAGAGGGTCTTGCATTGCTAATTGTGATGTCAACAGTGCAAAGAAATCTGCTTGCCCCATTTGGCCATTAACTTCATTCGTACCAATCTGTTCTTCTTGCCACTTAAGTTGATCCAGTGCTGGATTAGATACATCATTTGTAATCATGGAGGGTTACCTTATCTTTGGCCTAATGTAAGCGTTTTACTTAACATTTGCTTTGCAGCATCTGCAATTTGAACATTGGTTTGATATGAACGTGTTGCCGAGATCATATTTGCCATTTCCTCAACAACATTAACATTAGGTTTATAAACATATCCGTCTTTGTCCGCCATAGGATGATTAGGGTTATGTTCAATATTTAAAGGAGCATCACTCTCTACTATGCCTAATACATTGACACCTTGAGACTGTGAAGACATTGCTTTATTCATTTCAGCTGCAAATACAGGATGGCGAGCACGATAAGTTTGATCAATGCTGCTAGATACTGAATTAGCATTAGCGATGTTACTTGCAGTGGTATTTAGTCGTATTGACTGGGCACTCATACCTGATGCTGATACATCAAAGACATTATACAAACTCATTATTAACTTCCTCCGGTAAGTGCTTTATTCAAGCCTTTAATTTTTCCGTTTAAAAACTGTAAGCTAGTCTGATACTCCATTGAGTTTTGCATAAACATATTACGCTCAACTTGAACATCAACCGTATTACCATCACCGGTATCCGGCTGGTTTGGGTTTCTATATTTCTGACTAGTATCAATCTCAACGGACAAATCAAAATGTTTGCTGTGGGTTTTAGACATACGATAGCTTTGACTGTTTTTTGCATTAGCTAATGCACTGGCAAAGTCGATGTCTTTAGCCTTATATCCAGGCGTATCGGCATTAGCAATATTACTTGATAAAACTTCTGCTCGTTCAGAACGAACTAATAATGCATGTTGATGAATACCAAACGCTTTATCTAAACTAATTGCCATATAACCTCCACACTCGATTGTTGTAAAATCAAAATGCAAAATGAAGGCCAGAAATATCGGAATGTTTTATTTTTTAAGTTTTTCGTTATTTTTAGGGGGGATAACTCAGTTTTTTCATGTGTACTGAGAATTATTCAGTACACATTTATCTATAGGGATTAGAATTTATAAAGGAATTGCCACTTGTTTGACGGCAATAATGGTACCTATTATGTCATGGTTATTTTTTTTGATAAATAATACCTGGACTGCACCTTATCATATTAAAAGCATCGCTCAATCCAGACATAGATTCAGAGGCACCTAATATAAGATATCCATTTGGATTTAATTGCTCCGCAAACTTGTTGATAATTTGTGACTTAATTTCTGCTGAAAAGTATATCAATACATTGCGACAAAAAATTACATCAAACTTACCTAACAAGTGATAATTGTCTAATAAATTTAAATGTCTAAAATTAACCATTCTTTTGATATCCGGGTTAATTTGCATCATGCCATTGCCTGAGTCTTTAAAAAATTGAGCTTTACGCTCTGTAGACAAACCTCTTGATAAAGCTAAGGCGTCATACTCTCCATTTTTACAAATATCTAACATGGTATTAGAAATATCCGTTCCAACAATGGAGAACATGCTACGACTATTTACACTAGCCTGGTTTTTATACTCTTGTATTGTCATCGCAATCGAATATGGCTCTTGTCCAGATGAACTCGCAGCGGACCATATTTTTAGTGGTTTGCCTTTATCGATTTCTGGTAACAACCTATTTTTAAGTAACTCATATGGATATGTATCACGGAACCACAAGGTCTCATTGGTTGTCATTGCGTCAATTACTGCTGCGCGTAATTGACGTTCTGATTGTTGCATAGTTTTATTAACTAGATCTGTAATGGATTCTATTTTAAATCTAGCCATTAAAGGAGATAAGCGGCTTTTAACTAAATACTGTTTACTATCCCCTAATACGATCCCACATTGTTTTTCTAAAAAATTACAAAAAATGCCGTAATCGCTATCACCTAAGGTTTTATTACTCACTATAGATACTCTTTACCAGTCTAGTTAAGTTAATCTTTATGAAGCCATTTTTGCACAGCGCCAGCTAATTCATCAGGGTTAAATTTAGCTATAAAATCATCAGCACCCACTTTTTCAACCATAGCATGATTAAAGACACCACTTAAAGAAGTATGAAGGATCACATGTAACCCAGCTAATTTAGGTCTTGATTTAACTTCTGCCGTAAGTGTGTATCCATCCATTTCTGGCATTTCTACATCGGAGACCATTAAACCAATTTTTTCAGTAATTGAATGTTCACATTGCTCCGATAATTCAATTAAATAATCTAATGCTTCTTTGCCATTCTTCTTAGCGACGATTGGTACACCAACGCCTTCCAGTGCTCTTTTAACTTGGTTTCGAGCAACTGAAGAGTCGTCTGCAATTAATATGATTCGGTCACCAAGATCTTTAATAATTTCTTGATCTGATACAACACCTTCACTAACTCGTGTATTTGAAGGCGCTATTTCTTCTAATATTTTTTCAACATCAAGAATTTCAACAAGTTCGTTATCGATTTCCGTTACCGCTGTTAAATAATTCGTTCTGCCAGAGCCGCTTGGAGGTGGCATTACAGATTCCCAGTTCAGATTCACGATTCTTTCTACTGAATCAACTAAAAATCCCTGAATCGTACGATTATATTCGGTAATTATTATGAAACAATCATCCACTTTTTTTATCGGTCGTCCGCCAGTAGCTAATCCCATATCAATCACCGATATAGTCTGACCACGAATATGTGCAATCCCTTTAACATATTGATTTAATCTAGGCATAGCGGTTAACGGAGGGCATTGCAAAACTTCACGAACTTTAAATACGTTAATTCCATATCGTTGACGACCGTTTAATTTAAACAACAGCAATTCGAGTCTATTTTGACCAACCAGCTGGGTTCTTTGATTTACCGAGTCTAGAATACCCGCCATAGAAGTTCTCCGTTAAAACTAGGAATGATACTTGCTACCACCTAATAAATTGATGATAACTATCTAATAAAATCTGACTTTTCGCCAGCATTTTGACATTACTAAAGATCAAAACAAAACGCGAACTTAAGTTTATGATAAAGCATAGTAAAAAGGTGACAAATATGTTGAAAATTATAACGAAAAATTACTATCTACTCTTCATCACACTATTAATGTCCATGAATGTATCGGCGAGTTTAAGTAATACTTTAACACATGATGAATTACTTAAAGACGTTATTTCGTACGTAGAACAAGAGTTTAACCCAGATGAAAGTAAAAATTTACGAGTAGTGGCTCACCCTCTTGATAGTCGAATAACAATAAGGGAATGTGATCAAGATTTATCATTTTATGTAGCAAAATCCCGCACATTTACACGTCAGTTTCCGGTAAAAGTAAAATGTGCGACTGAAAAAAATTCTTGGAAAGTATACGTTCAAGTTTCTGTGGCTGAAATGATTGAAACATTAGTAACAAATCAGACTATTGCTAAAGGTAATACGGTCGATATAGATATGGTAGAAGTGGAACTAGTTGAAGCGCGTAGAGTTAAAGATAGAAGCTCTAATGATATAAGTTCTATTGTAGGCGGTCGAGCCTTAAAAAACATACAACGTGGGTATCAGATTGGCCAAAACGATGTCTGTTTAGTTTGTAAAGGCGATGACGTTTCCATCATAGCTAAAAACGGCGGAATGATGATTAAAACCTCAGGTACTGCTATTGAAAATGGCGCTAAAGGTGAGTCTATAAAAGTCAAAAATAATTCATCGAGTCGAATCGTCAAAGGAATTGTTGGAGACTTAAGAGAAATCTACGTAAATTTATAAAAAAGTGTTAAAGTTTATGGAGCCAAGGTCGATATAGTTGGTGAGATAAAATAAACTATGGGTGTAGTTATGGTAAACAATATAAAAAACAGTGGGGTGAATAGCAGTAACAATGCAATTTACCAACAAAAAAGTCAGCAACTCGAACAAACAAAACTAGATGCGACGAAACAAAACAGCCAACCTGATACTGTAAAATCGGTTAATAAAGATTCTGTGGCATTAACACCACAAGCTAATCAACTGAAAGAATTACAAAAGCGCATTGGCGACACTGAAGCATTTGATCGCAAAAAGGTTGATGACATAAAACAAGCACTATCAGATGGTCAATACTCTATCAATTATGATCGACTAGCATCAAAACTAGCGGCGTTTGAATTCGAGCTGTAAAAATGTCTGACGTTAACGATTTATTGCCTCAAGTTACTAAACAATTCACAACTCAAAAGTTGCGTTTACAGCAAATGCTGTCAATTTTAGATGAAGAGTTAGAAGCGGTAAAAAATCGAGACGGTAATCTCATTTTAGATATATCGAAAAAGAAAGAGCTTCAGTTAGAAGCAATCACAAGTGCTGATAGCCAGTTAAACAAAGAGAAATATGTAGAAGTTATTAAAACTACACCGTTACTTTCTACTTTAAAGTCTGAAATTAAAGACCTCTTATTACAATGTCAGCATTTAAATGAAGTGATTTACCTAACCGCCACACAAAACCAAATAGCCATTGAGCAAGTAAAACAGTTATTAATTGGTGGCTCTAAAAATACAACCTACAACGCTCACGGTCAGAAAAACACTAACTCCTCTATCGGTCGCGGCTTAAAAGCTTAAACGTCTCAAATACTCAAATTAAAGTTTTAGCCACTTACTCCGTCAACTAATATTATGTAGCTGATCTGATTGATGACCTAGAGCTAATTCTAAGAAGTGAAATTAAAAGCGACGTATACGCTCAACATAACTTCTAACGATAGCCACATCCAGAGGTCTTCTTTGATCATCCAATACCATTGCTGAGAACTCGTCAGCTATTTTTTTAGCGGCATTATGCATCATATTAAAGGTAGGTAATGGTGCGGCGTTATTTGGTAAAGTCATAAAAATCGTTAACCCTCTAGTGGTAAACTGTTCCATATTGTCAATATCAAAAGTGCCAGGATTAAACATATTGGCTAGACTAAACAAAATATCACCGCGTCCGGTATTATCTTGATGGCGGTGAAATAAGTCCATTTCTCCATATTTAAAACCTAACGTAAGTAACAGAGGTAACAACTTAGCTCCGTCTATTGGTGTTCCATCCGACTTATCGATATAAAGTATAAAGACTTCTTGTTTTTCATTTTCTTCCGGCTCAGATTGACTTTGAGGCTCGACATTAACTGCAGCGGTTTTTTCTGCTTGAAAACTCGGCTCTTTTTGAACATCGTCGTCATCCAAAACATCCGTTAACATGATGGACTGTTCATAATCTTCATCATCGTCAATTTCAAATTGATTGGTAAATTTATCTTCTGTATCTACAACATCAACATTAAATCCTTGCTGAAGCGTGCTTTGGTCAGAACTTTCTGTCAAGTCAGCAGAAATATCCGGTTGATCTTCTTTATGATATATAGAATCCAAATTCATTTTTTTCACTGGGATGCTTTCAGCCGATGTAGGATTATTTTCAGTTAGTTGTAGATCACTAAAATTCATTTCCATTTGTTTTAGTTTTAACTTTTGCATTTCTTGTTCTTCAGGTGCAATTTCAGGTTCCGCTTCCTGAGCTTCAATCTTTGCATTTTTACGTTCTTCGCTAACGGTTCTACGAACCGTCCAGATCCCATGTAAAATAACACTTCCTATTGCTAGCGTACCCAATAAAATTAGCGCTAATCTTAGTTCTTCAGCCATTGTTACTACTTACCTTTCTTATAACGCATCAGCCATTTTAACGGCTTCTTGAATATCTACAGCGACTAAACGAGAAACACCAGGTTCCTGCATTGTCACACCTGTTAAATGAGTAGCCATTTCCATCGCTACTTTATTGTGACTAATAAAAATAAACTGAACCGTATCAGACATTTCTTTAACTAACTTACAAAAACGCCCAACATTGGCATCATCCAATGGCGCATCCACTTCATCTAACATACAAAATGGTGCTGGATTTAGTCTGAATATTGAAAAGACTAATGATAAAGCGGTTAGCGCTTTTTCTCCACCACTTAACAAATGAATTGTAGAGTTTTTCTTACCAGGAGGTCGAGCCATTATGGTAACACCAGCTTCAAGCATATCATCTGCGGTTAAATCTAAATAGGCAGAGCCGCCCCCAAAGACCTTTGGAAATAAGTATTGTAACCCTTCATTAACCTTATCGTAGGTCTCTTTGAACCTAGCTCTGGACTCTCGGTCTATTTTACGAATCGCACTTTCCAGAGTTTCTAAAGCACTCATTAAATCATTATGCTGCTCATCTAAATAACCTTTTCGTTCTGATTGCACATCAAACTCTTCAATTGCAGCAAGGTTAATAGCCCCTAAACGAGAAATAGCTTGGGTTGTTTTTTCAAGTTCAGTTTCCCATTCAGTCTCATTGGCCTCTGCAGGCATTGATTCTAAAATTGGTTTGAGAGGTTGTTCAAGTCCATTAAGCGTTTCCAGCATATTTTGTGCTCTTATTCGAGCACCTTCGCTGTCTAATTTAATCGTTTCAATAGCACTTCGCATTAAATCTAGTTTCTTTAAAACACCAGACTGTCCTTGTTCTAAATCTGCAATTTTCTCAGCCACTAATGCCAGTTCATTTTGCTTATCAGTTAGTTTTTCTTCACTTTCAATTTTCAATTGTAAATATTCTTCAAGCTCACCTTTTAAATCGTCCACTGGATTATTATCCTCACCCAACACGTCCATTAATTGCTGTAACTTAGTTTGCATTTGCTGTAGATGTTGAGTTGCCCTAAGAATATTTTGATTCACGGCTTCATATTGTGAATTTAGTGTTTGCGATTTTAGGGCATATTGGTGAGATTGATTCTTTAACACTTCAAGCGTTTGTTTAGCATTATTTAACTGATTAACTTTATGCTGTTTTTCTTGCTCTAAACTGTCTAACTGGGCTTTTAGCTCGGTTTCTTGATCTTGATTTACTTCTAACTGTAACTCTAACTCTAATAGCTTCTCTTGCTCTAATTCAATCGAGATCTCATGTTGTTCAGCATCCGCTTTTAACTTCTCTAATGTTGATAGTGTTTGTTCAAATCGTTGTTCAACCAACTTAGACTCGGTCGTTAAACTAACCACATTATCTTTTGCGTTTATTACTTGCTGTTTGACTTCATTTAATTCAGCCAATGATTGCTGTTTTGTCGATAATGCGAGCGCTACACTTTCAGACGTTTGTACCTGTGTTCGTTCAGCATTCGTTAATTGAATTTGTAACGTATCAATTTCTGATAACCGTTGTAATACATTACTGTCAGCAGATTTTTCTATGGAGCCTGCACTTTGCCAGTTTGCACCAACCCAAATACCCGATTTAGTAATAACACTATTCCATCCAGTGTTATTTAATAACGCTTGAACATCTGATTCCGTATTGGCTACCGCAACAGTATTTAACCAATCAGGATAAGTCCCAGACATTATCAATTCTGC
Source organism: Psychrosphaera sp. F3M07 (assembly GCF_018860345.1). Lineage (GTDB taxonomy): Bacteria > Pseudomonadota > Gammaproteobacteria > Enterobacterales > Alteromonadaceae > Psychrosphaera > Psychrosphaera aquimarina. The sequence continues at coordinate 204,319 of NZ_JAHKPJ010000016.1, forward strand.
GGCAGATCCTTTAATGACGGGTTTATGTGATTTACAAACAAAATGTCCTGTCGTTAACTGTGGTAATTTAGTAGTAACCGCACTTTGCCCATGATGACTCAATAAGGTTTCAATGGCGGTTTGCCATTGTGGTTCAACCGTTAGCTGAGTTAATAAGTCGCCAACCAATTCAATCCCTTGAGCGGTAAGATCGGTATTATCAAGATTGTCTAAACCTTGCTCATATTCTTTTTGCCATTGACGTAAACTTTGCAACTGTATTGATAAATTATTACACAATTGAGTAGCATCTTGATGTTCGCTAACCAATTGTTGATAGTTACTATCCGCGCTTTCAAACGTAGCGACGAGCGTTAATTCTTTATCAACTAGCTCCGTAACTTGAATCTCTTTTAATTGTATTTGCTGAGATACTCGCTCAATCTCATTCTCTAAATCTGTTAAATTAGACTGTTTGATGTCTGAGTTAATCTTTAACAAACGTTGTTTAATACCTGAAATATGCTGTTGTATAGCTTGAATTTTAGTTTGAATGACTTGACTTGACTGACTAGAGTTTGCCGACAAACGCTGTTGTTGTTGCCAACCTGCTTGCCACTTTTCATATTCTTCTTCAGTTTGTAACAAAGCGTCGGTTGCTTGTTCAATTTGTTCATTAACTAATTCCATTTCAGGCTCAAAGTCAGCCAATTGCTCGGCCAACTCTTCTGAACGTTCTTGCTCGAAAGCTAAATGGGATTCTGATTGTTCAATGTTATCTTGAAGTTGTTTTAATTCGTCTTTTTGAGCTATCAACTTTTCTTGAGTAAATACAATCTGCTGTTCTACACGGGTAATTTGATTGCCCACTTGATACATAGCTTGTTGATTTTTTTGTACCTCATCCGACAGGTCTTGATGTTGCTGCTTAAACTGCAACATCCCTAATTCACCACCTCTTTGCTGGGCTATAAAGGACTCGAGCTCCGTCTCTTTTGCAAGGCGCTCTCTTTCATATAAATTTAGCTGCTCATTATACTTGTGCCATTTAAGCGCATACAATTCGGCTTTATACTGCCTTTCTTTCGCTTTTAATTGTTTAAATCGTTTCGCTGTAGCGGCTTGTCGTTGCAGTTTTTCAATTTGTACAGAGAGTTCTTGTCTTACATCTTCCAAACGTAATAAGTTCTCTCTTGTGTGTTTTATGCGAGTTTCTGTTTCTCTACGTCTTTCTTTATATTTTGAAATACCCGCGGCTTCTTCAATAAAAACACGTAACTCTTGTGGTTTAGACTCGATTAATCGTGAGATCATACCTTGTTCGATAATGGCATAACTTCTAGGTCCTAAGCCTGTACCCAAAAATATATCGGTTATATCGCGTCGACGGCATTTACTGCCATTCAAAAAGTAACTAGATACCGCATCTTTAGTCACTTGTCGTTTTACCGATATTTCATTACGGCTAGCAAAACTGCCTTGTAACTTCCCTTGTGAATTATCAAAAACCAGTTCTACACTGGCCATTGATACTGGCTTTCTATTTGTCGACCCATTGAAGATGACATCCGTCATGGCGTCACCACGTAGGTTTTTCGCTGAACTTTCGCCCAGTACCCACCTTACCGCATCGATAACATTTGATTTTCCGCAACCATTTGGCCCAACAATAGCCGTCATTTGATCAGGAAATGGCACGGTAGTGACATCCACAAATGATTTAAATCCAGCAAGTTTTATTAGTTTTAGGCGCATGAGAAAAATATAGAAAAATTAATAGGTTATTATCATTTTTTACATTCTAAACTAAGATGCAAAAAATCCAATTTATTTGTCTCGACTGTAACAGAAAATGTTGTAATTTGTAACATTCTAATTATTGCATCGGCATACAGCTGCCTTATACTACGGCAAATTCTCTTAGGTTTTATAATATGACATTTACAGACGGCGTTAAATTTTTCTTATCTGGATTTTCTCTTATTCAGACCAAAGGGTTAAAACGATTTGTTTTAGTTCCTCTTATTGTAAATTTTATCCTTTTTAGTTTTGCTATTGGCTACCTTTTAACTGAACTTGGTTTGCACATTGACTGGTTAATAAGTTATTTACCCAGTTGGTTAACTTGGTTAGGCACTCTAATTTATCCCATTGCACTTCTGATATTGCTGTTTCTTTTCAGTTTATTTTTTACGACCGCAGCCAATTGGTTAGCAGCGCCTTTTAATGGGGTACTAGCGGAACGTGTAGAACAACACTTAAGTGGGCAAACGCCTGATAAAGATAACTTTGTTGCAATAATTAAGGCCATTCCACACACCTTATTACGAGAGTGGAAAAAATTAGTTTATTTTATTCCTCGTTTTATCGGCTACTTTTTGGTTGGTTTAATCTTACCTGGACTAGGTCAAATTATTTGGTTTTTATTCATCGCTTGGGTGCTAGCGGTGCAATATTGCGACTATGCATTTGATAATAATAAATATAGTTTTGACTATATGCGTCATGTTCTTAGACAAAACAAATCCGCTTGTTTTGGCTTTGGTTCAATGATCTCAATTTTTACTATGGTGCCTATTTTAAATTTATTAGTCATGCCGGTCGCAATATGTGGAGCAACCGCTATGTGGGTAGAGCACCTAAAACAACAAGTTGAGTCAAGTCCCCCAAACTAATTATAAAATTAAGTACCTTTGAAGTTAATAAGCGCTTTGCATTCTAAGCTCAGAAGATTTATGTTTACATAGTGGTAAATAAACTAGGTCTTTATATTAAGGTGTTAAGTGCAAAACTTTGAATATAAATTTAGTAAAAAACAACTAACCCTTTCTACGATTCTAAATCAAGAATCGGAACCGTTAGATGCATCAGTTATAACTAAACAACTTCAACAATCTGAATACTCAAATTTAGAAGTGCAGATTGATAACATCGCCAAGTTTGTCAAATCAGCCAATATCAAATTGGCTGATATTAAGAAAAACAAGTTACCGGCTAACCCAATAGAAACAATTGCAGCAAAAGCGGTCGATGCGATGATCAGCATTTCAATTGATAAAGAAAAAATGTCAGTTGAAGCACAAGTCACCACGCCTATTGGTGGGATCCATATAGATTTGGCTGTGATAAAAAAAACCTGTATCAATTCTGGAGTTCGTTACGGTTTAAAATCTTCATTAATAAAAGAACTATTAACACTCTGTAAAGAGGCAGAACCTGGTACCTTAGTTACTCATGAGATCGCCAAAGGCCTTCATGAAGTTAATGGAAATAATGCATACTTAACACCCCTAGTTGAACTATTCTCAGAGACTTTCCGCAACCCTAAAGAACAAGCAGACGGGAGTGTTGACTTAAAAGACTTAGGGAATATTGACACGGTTACTCAAGACCAACCTGTACTAGAAAAGATCCCATATACATGTGGCACTGAAGGAATGAATGTATTTGGCGAGTCAATACCAGCTATTCCAGGTAAAGATATAAAGCTACCACTAAACCCTAGTGTAAAGGTTAGCCCTGACAATCCAAACCTCCTGCTTGCTGATAAAGAGGGTCTTGTCCGTTTTGACGGTAAAGAACTGGTTATTGATGATGTTTTTATGTTGCCTGAGTTAGATCCACAAAAAGGACATGTTAAATTTAAAGGAAGCGTGGTTATTCAAGGAGATGTTTCACCAGATATGAAACTGACCGCCACCGGTGATGTTGTTATTGGAGGGTTTGTAGAATCAGCGGTTATAAAGTGTGGTGGCGAATTAACAATTTTATCTGGTGCATCTGGCCGTATAGAAGAAGATAAAACAAATGGTCAGCATTACACCTGTATTCTGCAATCGGGCGGACAAATCAACCTAGACTTCGCTAACCAATGCGAAATTACCGCTAAAACACTGGTGAATGTTAAACGCCAGGTCAGTCACTGCATAATAACAGCCAACAGCCTTAAGGTTGGCCAAGGTAAAAAACCAAAAGGACAAATCACTGGTGGACGTTTTTTACTTTGTAAAACATTAGAGGCTGGCACGATTGGAACTGAATCTAACGTTGCCACTGATATAAGTATGAATCGAACTTACGATATTTTCATTAATAAAGAAATTGAGTTGGCTGATTGGATACAAGAAATGGTAACTCGACGTGAGAATTTAGAAGTCAGTTATAACAGTACAATGGATCCTAATAAAAAACTCGAATTAGAACCTCAACTCACAATGTTACAGTCCAAAATAGAAAGATATACTGGTTACCGAGCTGAATTAATTAAGAAACGGCGTGAGTATATGGATAACGTTTTTGTGAAGGTAAATACAAAACTTTACCCAAAAGTCTCCTTTTTCATGACTGACAATGCCGTAATTAGTGAAGAAAAAGGGCCGTCCGTAATCAAGATAGACGACTTTGAATTAAAAATATTACCTTTGATTTAATTGGTTTAACAACTCGATTTACGCTGATACTTACGTCGTGAAAGTATCAGCAGGATCATAACTGAAAATATATACCAATGAATGACCCCACCGGCGTCATTTTTTTCAATAACATCTTGTTTTTCAATCAAAATAGTAATTGATTTTTCGCTGATCGCTTCACCGTCAGACACTTCAAACATCACCGTTATTCCAGTTTGTTCATCTACTTCTGGAATCTTTATTGTTGGTGTTAAAGTATTTGTATTAAACATTTCTACTGTAATTCCTGTCGTTTGTGTCCAGCTATAAATTAAATCATCACCATCAGCATCAGATATTATCGCTTGTAACGTTACTTCACTGCCGCTTGTTACTGACATGTCACTTATCATTTCAATGATAGGCGCTCGGTTTACGATTACTTCACCATCAACTTGTGCTTTTACCGTGACTAAAATTATACTGCTACTGGACAACTCACCGTCATGGACAATTAATTCGAATTCAAGTTGCTTTTCTGCTTCAACCATAGGTGCGGTAAACGTAAATTTAAAACTATCATTATTTAACATATCAATAGGATCACCGCTATTTTGATACCATTTATAAGACAGGTTTGCCGCATCGTCATCTTCAACGTTAGCTTCTAGAATGACAAAATCACCAGCATTAACTGTTTTAACTGAATCTAATGTTATTACAGGTGCTAAATTCACATAATCACTGTTGTCTATGGTCAAGGTTATGCCTGCGACATTTTTTGAAAATGCGATTTGACCATTTATATCACCAACAAATAGATCTAAATCTGAATCACCATCGATGTCGACAAATACAGGCACAGATGCACCTTTTACCGCAAAGTCTAAAAATGGATTGTTTTCAGCTGTACTGATTTCAAATAACGCAGCTTTTGCACTTCCTGTATTTTCATACAAAACAAGACTACCTGCAGTGTTGCCTAGGACTAAGTCGTAATCATCGTCTTTATCAATATCGATAAATGTAGTGACAACCGAAAAATAACCTTTAATTGTATAAAGAGGATTTTCATTCATTAATTTTTCTGAAAATGAAGGATTAGAAGCCGTGCCACTGTTTAAGAAAAATCGTATATTTCCAAGACTGTTGCTTATAAATGCGTCGAGATCACGGTCTCCATCAATATCAACAAATGATATTTTAGCTAAACTCCCCGCATCAATACCGCTAAATGGATTTTCACTGGCAGCCGATTGTTGGTAGCTAAGTGAAGAGCCCGTACTAGTATTTCTTATTAATCGAATAAATCCATCACTGTCACCGATAAATAAATCTTGATCACCATCATTGTCAATATCGACAAAACTTGGAGTAGAATGGAAGCTACTTGCAAACTCAGTAAGCAAAGTATTGCTGCTTGCCAATTGAATGAAATCAGGCGTTAACGAATTACCGTCATTAATGAATAATTTTAGCTCTCCACTAGCCGTTCCAACCAATAAATCGAAGTCATTATCATTGTCGATATCCGCAAAACTTGGGTATGCATTTTCGCCAACATCAATATTAAATAATGGTGCTGCATTATTTTCTAGGGTTAAAAAATCAACCGCATTATATAAATTCAACTGATTACCAGTTTCATCTTTAATAATGATAGATAAAGTTCGAGATTCTGTTGGCTGCTCACTGTTATTGCCATAACTGAGTGAGGTTAACACTGCTTCGACGGCATCATTGTTAGCCAGTTCATTAAAGCTAATCAAAAAGTTTGAGCCCGCAATACCAGAATTATTTGGATCAATTTGAGCGATAACCATCCCTTTGAAGTACACATCTCCAGTATCTTCATTAAAGCTTAATTCAAGTTCTTCGTTATCAATTAATGTAATTGAGTCTTCAGATAATAATCCGCTGATAATAATTTGATGATCTTGGTAATTATTATCAGGATCGATCAACGATACATTCGGTAAAATGGCTGACATATTGCCATTAGTGACACTTTGTTTTCCAAGCGAAATGTTTGTTAATCCCGTTACTTCCGCTTGTTCTTGCTGATTTACAACCACAACAATTAAATCAATATTTGTCTGATATTCACCATCATTAACGCTAACAGTAAGTGAATACTCACCGTCAAGGTTATAATCATTTGGCGATTCAAAATTTGGAATTTGGTTTAATTCTAGATAACCATCAATTAATTGAAAATGCGGTTTATCATCACCACTTAAGATCACCGTCAGCTCATCATTCTCAGGATCAAAAATTTCTAATAGATAAGATAATTGTGTGTTTTCATCTACTTCAACTCTATTCGCCGATAAAATGGCTGGAGCTTCATTTACATCGATAACCGATACGCTTAATTCAACATCTATTGATTCGCCTTTAATGTCGGATACTTTTACCATTACTTGATAGTTATTATTTAAATCGTCATCTATCGGCGACTCAAAGTTTATGTCATGTTTAAATGATAATTGGCCATAATCATCAATGTTAAAATGAACATGATCATCACCTAATAATTGATAACTCAATTCAGTTTTATCTAAATAATCCACGTCAATAACTTGCACAAAAGTCGTATTTTCAACTATGGATATTGACGTTGGCCCTAGGTAATTCATCTCTACCACATTGTTAACCACTATTGCAGTATTACTCGTGCTATTCGCCCCCCTTTCATCCGTAGCGATAACCGCGATGTCATATTGATTATTAACATCTTTATCCGACGGTTTTTCAAAGTTTGGTGCAACAACAAACTTAATATAACCTTGAGTATCAATTGTAAATAATGCTGAATCTTCCCCCGACAAGCTATATGTCACATTTTCATTTTCTGGGTCTTGGACTTGAGCTTGTATCACTTCAACGCTATTTTCAGAAACACTTACATTGGAAAACAAAGTTAACTCTGGTGCTTCGTTGACTTCTACAACCTTAATATTGATAGGATTAATGGTCGAATTTCCATCAGTATCTGTGGTTATTACGTCTAATTCATATTGATTATCAAGATTTTTATCCATTGGGTTTTCATAATTAGGATTGGCGTTAAACACTAATTGTCCTAATGCATTAATTTCAAAAACATCCTTATCTTCGCCCGTTAATGTAAATCTATACGCATTATCATTTTCATCACGTAGTTTTACTATTGCAACATATGTACTATTTTCTGACACTAAAAACGTATTGGTTTGGCTAAAGTCTACAGGGGCCGATTCTATTATTTGAACGCTGGTAGTTACAGAGCTTTGTGCACCTTGAGGGTCTTCCACTATAACGTCAAATTGGTATATATTGTCCCCATCAAAATCCATTGGATTATCATGGGTCATTAATTGGCTGAACGACATGACGCCATTATCATCAATATTGATCCAATGGGCATCAACGCCTTCAACCTTGAGGTTTACCGTATCTCCATCGGCGTCTAAAAAAGACACTTGTCCGATTTCAAAGTGATTTTCTATCACCGTATATAAGGGTTGTGCATTTATTTGTGGGGTATCATTTGCACCAAGTACTTCTAATAAAATACCTGAATTGTTTTTGAAGTAGCTGATACTTCCATCATCACTTCCAATCAAAAGATCTGAGTCGCCATCCATATCTAAATCAATAAACGTAGGGGCTGAATAACTTGATACTGATACATTGTTAAACGGATTATTTTCGCCAATTAATTCGACAAACATCGGCGATAAATAATTACCTATATTTTGGTAATATTGCAGCGTTCCAGATGCATTGCCTAGCACTAAATCAAAGTCGCCATCTTGATCAAAGTCGACAAAACTAGGAGCACTAGACTTACTCGATTTTATATCCTCGAGTATATGGGAAGAAACATCATCAATGTTTACGTCAAACTTAAAAGTGTATCCATCACCACTATTTTCAAAGTAATAAACATTTCCACTCAAGCTACCAACAAACACATCTGAGTCTGAATCACCATCTATATCAACAAATACAGGAGTCGAATTATCACCCACATCTAATAAGTAAAATGGATTATTTGCATTCATTAATTCTGCAAACTGTGGTTGTTCTGTGGTTCCTACGTTTAGAAAGAAATCTAACGTTCCGTCGTTTTCTCCAGCTAATACATCAACTTTATCGTCATAATTTAACTTAGAAAATGTTAAAGCACGTTCATATCGTGTCATTACTTCACTAAATGCATCGACTGCCTGGTTATCTTCTACAAATGCTATATCGATGTCATTGGTAACATTGTTATAAGATTGAAGTTGTTTGGCGAACTGTGTAACAAAACTGTCTAAATCGCCATCATTGTCTACGTCTGCAAAACTAGGTTTAACTGATTTTCCAAAACTCATTCCATTAAACGGATTTAAGTTTGGCATTAATTCAAACCCGTTATAGTTCACTATCGATATATTACCGACACGTGGGTGGGTAAAGTTGAATGTAATCACACGTTGAGATTGAGGGTTTGCTAAATCACTACTAAACATTAAACTCTGGAATATTGAGTGGATTATTTCTGCTGTTGCAAACTCAGTAAACGTCATGCTAAAACTAGCACCGTTAACACCATTATTTTCATTGTCGATGGTTGCAATTAAATTGCCTTGATATATAACTTCATTTTCATAAACAATAAATTCACTACTATCACTGGCGACTAATTGTATGTTATCCCCATCCAGTAAGCCGGAGATCGTTAACTTTTGATCTGCAAAATCTTCCCCAAAATCATTTAACATTATATTGGAAAATAATTTAGCGGATAAACCATCCGAAATGTCATCTTCTTCAAATGGATCAACTCTTGTGTATTTAGCCGATATATTTTCAATTTCATTGTCTACCGTGATTTCAAGGTCAATTTGAGCAGATTGCTCAACTTCGTCAGTCACTACGATAGTTAATTGGTAGTTGTTATCCTTATCTTTGTCTAACGGTAATTCAAAATCAGCTGGGCTAATAAAAGATAACACACCCTTATCATTCAAATTAAACAGTGCACCATCGTCACCCAACAGCTCTATAATTAACGATTCGGTCTCTGGGTTCTCGATTTCAAATAAAGCTAATTCAGATCGGTTTTCAATCACCGTTATCTGCTCATCTCCCTTAATGGTTGGAGCTTCATTTATGTCTAAAACGGTAATCGTTAAATCTAATATATTACTGGCGCCAGCAACATCCGTTACTTGAATGGATAATGAATAAATGTTGTCTGCGTTTTGATCTGTTGGTAATTCAAAATTTGGATTTGCAATAAAGTTCAAGTCATTATTTTCTAGAACCTCAAACTGGAGCGCATCATCACCGAATAATTCTACCTGCCAATCATCTCCTTCTTCATCCGTGATGGATAACGAAGTTACAAATCTTGTATTCTCATCAACGTCTTGGGTTGAAATAACATCGATAATTGGAGCATCGTTTACTGGGGAAATTTCAAACGAAAATTTAGAGTCATCATATAAAACCTTAACTTCACCAGCTTTATTTCCACTTATTAAATCAGGAAACCCGTCGTTATTAATATCAACAAATATTGGGGTTACATGTTCACCCACGTTAATTGTACTAAATTGATTTTCTTCATCACTTTGTTTTATGTAACTGCGCATGTCATTTACAGGTAGGTTCAAATACAAATTTAACGAACCATCCGTTTCGCCTAAAAGCAAATCGACAAAACCATCATAGTTAAAATCATAAAGAAAAGGAGCTGCACGAGAATGCTCTCTTACATCTTGAAAAATATTGTCGCCATATCCTTTTAGAACAAAACTAGGTTCAAATTTGGTCCCTATATTCTCATAATAACTAAGCCCGCCATTAAGTCGGCCAAATAATGCATCGATTAAACCATCAGAATTAATATCTAGAAAGTTAGGTTTAACTGTATAATTAATACGCTCTTTAAACGGGTTAGCCTGATCATTTAATACAAACTCAGGAGCCGATTTTGACCCTATATTTTCATAAAAAGTAACAATCCCTTTATTTTCACCTAGGAAAAAATCAAAATCACCATCTCCATCGATATCAGTAAAGGCTGGAAATGAATAGGTTAAATTTAGCGTACTTACCGGTGCGAGTGGACTATTCTCGGTATCCAGCACAAATAAAGGATTATTACTATCGCCAGTGTTGCGATAAAATGTAAGTTCTCCGTTTTTATCGCCTACAACCAAATCAAAATCTGTATCATCATCTATATCAACAAGAGCAACTGTTGTTTCCTCTTTCATATTTTCATCATCAAAAACCACTAGTTCTTGTGGGCTTTGGTAAAAATAGTTATTTACAATTTTTGTCACGTCATTTTCGGCGTTTTGTAATTTGATGAGTAAATTACGAGTGTCTGGTTGTGGATTTTGATTAAAAATGAAAATAGATCTTAACGTTGCTTGAATAGACAATTTATTGGCTGAAGCATTAAACTGAATTTTAAAATCGTCCGACTCTGCACTTAATTCACCTGAGAAAACGCCAATTATTTTATTTTCAAATAAAATACTGTTAGTAGCAGCATCAATAGAAATAAGCTCTGAGTTGTATAAAGTTATTTGATCTACTTTAACTCCGGTCGAAATGAAAAGGTTAACCGAACTGAAATCAAAATATTCATCCGATAGTATGATGTCTGGCAGCAAGTAAAAACCAGTTTCTAACTCAACTTCAGAATATGTACGAACCTCTAAATGTGACGATGATACCTGTCCTACCCCTTTGAAGGAGAACACACTGCATAAGACAAACGTCAATATTTTAAAAAAAGAAAATTTCACACCAGAATCCTTTAAGATACTCAAGAATAACCATTAAACGCCCTAGTAATCGCAATTTTCGCGCCAATTCCTCAATCCCTTCTGCCACAAGGTTTTCGATGTAAAAGTGAAGTTGTTAAAGGTCTGCGTCAAAATATAGTTAGTAAATAAAAGTGAGTCTTAAGGTAAAACCCTAAGACATATTAAGATATGATTGAAAAGAACTAATTAGTACAAACGACTATGTCGTTAAATAAGGAAAATTATGACAACTTGTTACAATGTGCCTAACTTGATGCCTTTTGAATTAGCCAAAAGTACATTGTTAAGTAACATAAAAAAAATCACGGAAACCGAAAGTATTCTTATCCAAAATGCGGATAATCGTATATTAGCTGAAGTGATAACCTCTCCCTTGAATGTGCCAGCATTTAATAATTCGGCCATGGACGGTTACGCCATCCGCGATGATGCATTAAGTGATAAAAACGTAACGTCTGCCCCATTCACCCAATTTAAGTTAGTGGGCACCTCCTTGGCAGGCACACCATTTAATGGTGAATTAAATAACGGAGAATGCATTCGTATTATGACAGGTGCAGTAGTTCCGCAAAGTGCCAATTCTGTGGTGATGCAGGAAAATGTTGATGCCAATTCAGATGTACTAATCACCTTATTACATCCCGCAAAACTGCATTCTAATATTCGTATTGCTGGTGAAGATATTTTACAAGGGCATACGTTATTTAATGCAGGTCACAAACTTAATGCGATTGATATTGGTTTATTATCCTCATTAGGCTTAACAACCGTTAATGTATATAGAAAGTTAAAAGTAGCTGTTTTTTCTACCGGAGATGAACTTAAAATGCCCGGTGAAACATTACAACAAGGTGACATTTACGAAAGTAACAGCCAAGTATTAGTGGCCATGTTACAACGATTAAATGTGGATGTAATATCGCTTGGTATTATCGAAGATGACCGTAAAGCGATTGCGGATGCCTTTATTAATGCCGATAAATTAGCCGATGTGGTGATCACCAGTGGTGGTGTGTCTGTGGGTGATGCGGACTACACTAAAGATGTTTTAAATGATATTGGCGATATTGGATTTTGGAAAGTAGCAATAAAGCCGGGCAAACCTTTTGCTTTTGGCACTCTACCTAACAGCGTATTTTTGGGATTACCAGGTAACCCAGTTTCTGCTGTCGTCACCTTTCATCAATTAGCCGTTCCCGCTTTAAGATATATGTCTGGCGGAAATCAAATCCCAAGCATTAAGCTTAATGCCGTCACCACTCACAGCATAAAGAAAAAAACAGGACGCATGGATTTTCAACGTGGGAGCATGGCAGTTAACCCAAAAGGCGACCTTCAAGTGACTCCACTTTCGGCACAAGGTTCAGGCATACTGTCTTCAATTAGCAGGGCAAATTGTTACATAATCCTTGCCCAAGACAATCAAGGACATCAAGCTGGCGAAACCGTTAGTATCGAGTTATTTGATTCCATTTTGTCTTAACTCTAAAGCGGCAAGACAGAAAGGGTAATAATCAGTAATCAGTAAAATAATAAAACCAGTCAAACGACTGGTTTTATTTATATTATTACTTTACCAATAAAATCAAAGCTTAAGCTGTTACTTGCAAACAAGCTTGAGTCACTTTTGACCATTGATTGTCGGCAATCCATTGTGGCGATGCGACCCAAGTACCACCAACCGCAAAACAGTTATTTAATGATAAATACTCATCTTTATTTTCTTGATTCACACCACCGGTCGGACAAAAAATAGTATCTGAAAATAATCCTGACATAGCCGAAATAAACTTAGCGCCACCTGATAAGGAAGCAGGAAACAGTTTCAATTCTTTAAAACCGAATTCACGGGCCAATAATATATCCGCTGTGTTTGCGACACCAGGTAATACCGGCACGCCACAAGTACTCAATTTTTGCCCTAAGGTAGGTGTTAGTGCTGGCGTCACGATAAAATCAGCACCAGCATTAATCGCGTCATCTAACGACTGAACGTCAATAATAGTACCTGCACCAACTATCATGTCTGGGAATTCACTTTTAATCGCAACAAGCGCTTCTAATGACGCCTGAGTTCTTAAAACAACTTCTACTAAATGAATACCACCATCACGCATTGCTTTTGCAATTTGAACGCCTTGTTCTGCAGTGTCTGCTTGAATAATTGGCAATAAAACCTGTTCACCCATTAACGAACGGAATGATTTCATATATCTGTACCTGTGATCTATTGTGTTATATGTAGGCTGAGCTAAATTCAAATACTTAGCTCAGTAGTGAGTTATTTCTAATCTGATTTTACATCTTGGTTTTAGCCGCATTTATATTAAATGGTTCAAATTTCTGTCCATTTAAGCTTTCTATTAAAAACTGAGATAAACGACTTAAGTCTTGATTTGGTTGCCAAGTATTATCAAACACCCAAGCGGCTAAATCTGGATATTGTTTTGGAATAACATCCGAGGTTTTAAAGTTATCTTCAAGCCAAGAAAATTGATTTTCAGAACGGTTACCTTCAAAAAAATATCGCTGACCATACAAATTAGGACGCTCTACCGCTTTATTATTATAGCGTTTTCTAAATATTGGTTTATCTGCCATGTTGTTAGAAAAGCTGGAGTTTAATAAATAAAACTGTGCATCATAATGATGTCGTGCAAGCCAGAATCCTTTGATACCGTCAAACTCACTTTCGCTGACCACAAGCTTATAATCCGAATTTAACTCGCCGTCATGCCAAATAGTGGCTGAACGTTTTTGATTATAAAATTTGGAATTTTCTATTAACGCTGTACCGCGAGGACAAACAAAATCAGTGTGCCCTTCAAAGTAACAATGGGAGTGGTAATAACGGCCATTTTTGTTCCAAAGGCTAAGTGTATCGGCCCCACCAGTAATTATATTGCAATTATGAGTGATGATCCTATCGCTAAGCTCAAACCCCCTTACTGCAAACTGATGTTCATGATCGCCAGTTAACAAACCATACTCGTTAACAATAGACAGGTTCACTAAGGCGATATCGGTTCCATTAATATTAACCGCAGCCGCCCCCCAATCCGATGGATGTGTCTTGCGCCAGTCAGACCGTAAGATTGACGTTTTAATAATGGTATTCTTAGACGATTCCCCCACTAACGCAATATTGTTTCGGGTAATAAACAACCGCTCTTCATAAACACCAGGTTTTATAAAAATAACGGCATTTAATGCTTCAACACTGGCATCTATCGCACTTTGAATATTTGTATATTGTTGATGCTTACCAACAATATAGAGTTTGGTTTGTTGTTCATTAAATGCAGCTTCAGCGATAAAACTAAACACAACCCCTAAAAAGATAATAATGACTCGATTCATATCAAAGGCTCTATAAATTTAATAGGTCAATATTTACAGGCACTATTGCACCCTTCTGTTGGATAACTTGACCTGCAAGTGCATTGCCTAATTCAGCGCAATGTTTAGCTGGTTTATTATTAAACCATCCAGCTAAAAACCCAGCATTAAATGAATCACCAGCGGCGGTTGTATCAATGACGGTTGTTACGGGAGTAGTCGATATATGAGTTGTCACACCACGATGCGTATAATAACAACCATTGGCACCGTCTTTTAGCACCAAATGGTTAATATCATGTTGCAATAATCTTGTACGGCAAGCATCTAAATTTTTGTCACCCCATAATAATTCTTCATCATCAAAGGTGATTAACGCCAGGTCGGCGATGTCATACATCAAATTGTAAAATAACTGTGTTGTGTCCTTATTGTTCCATAACTTAGGACGATAATTACCATCAAAAATGATTTGGACACCCTGCTGTTTAAGTACTTTTAACCGTTCGATAAGTTTATACTTGTCTTCGTCGGGCAAAATCGCCAATGATATACCTGACAAAAAAATGCCATCGTAATCAGACATAGATGTATAAGCAGCACTAAACTTGTCATGTTGTAATAAGTACTTAGCTGCAGAATCGTCTCGCCAATATTGGAAAGTACGCTCTCCCCTTTCATCATTTTCAATCATGTATAAACCAACCTGACGGTCAGGGTCTATCAAGACTAAAGAGGTATCAACTCCAGCCTGCTGCCAACGGTTAATTATGGCAGTACTTAATGGGTCATTCCCCATCACTGTGACAAAACTAACCATACCGTCTTCAGGTAATAAGGTTTTTAAATATATAGCGGTATTTAGTGTGTCGCCACCAAAACTTTGTTGCATGGTGCCGAGCACACGGCCAGATATTTCAGCCATGCACTCGCCTATAATGGCAAGTTTAAACTCGCTCATTATAAGGTTACTCCTTTTTTCCAAATTGCTACTTCACGGAATTCATTTATTTCATTTTTCACCGGCTCGCCATTACAAGAACGCACTAATAAATCAATAAACTCAGCTAACAACTCTTCCATACTGGTATCTGTTACTAAACGGCCTGCATCAAAATCTATCCAATGGCGTTTTTTAGTGGCCATTTCACTGTTGGTGGCTATTTTAAGTGTCGGCACAAAACCACCATAAGGCGTACCTCGGCCAGTAGTGAACAACACCATATGACAACCACTAGCAGCTAATGCACTTGTTGCGATCGCATCATTACCAGGCGCATTTAATAAATTAAGCCCTGGAGTTGTCATGATCTCGCCATATTCTAAAACAGCCTGAACTGGGCTTAATCCCGCTTTTTGCGTACACCCCAAAGACTTATCTTCAAGGGTACTGATACCACCATTTTTATTACCCGGTGACGGATTTTCATAAATAGGTTGATTATGATCTTTGTAATAACGTTTAAAGCCGTTAACCATACCGACTAAGTCATTAAAGGTTTCTTCATCTTTACAGCGAGACATTAAAATGGTTTCAGCACCAAACATTTCCGGCACTTCGGTTAACACTGTTGTACCACCACGACTGATCAAAAAGTCAGAAAACTGTCCCAATAACGGATTTGCGGTAATACCTGACAAACCATCACTGCCACCACACTCCAAGCCGAATTTAACTTCAGACAATCGACCCGGTTGGCGTTTATCTTGGCGCATGGTTTGATAAATCTCTTCCATCAAAGCAACCCCTGCTTCAACTTCATCTTCGACCATTTGGGTGATCAGAAACTTAATTCGATCGTGGTTATAATCACCCAAACCATCTTCGAATATTACGGCTTGATTATTTTCACAACCTAAACCTACAACTAACGCCCCGCCCGCATTGGGATGTTTGGCCATATTTTGAAGCAGCACACGTGTGGTTTCTAAATCATCTCCAAGCTGTGAGCAACCAAATTGATGTGGAAATACGTAGACACCATCAATTTCTAACTCTGGATGACGACGCAAGAATTCTTTTACCATATGTTGCGCCATACCATTTACGCACCCCACAGTAGGGATTAACCACAACTCGTTTCTTATCGCTACATCGCCATTATCTCTGCGGTATAATTGCACTTCCGGCGAATCATCTTGCTGAAACTTAGACAGTATATTTTCTGGCAGATAACGATATTCTAATTCGTCGTTTAAATTGGTTTTCACATCATCCGTATGCACCCATTGACCCGCAACAATATCTTTAACCGCATTGCCAATAGGCGCACCATATTTAATAACAGGTGTACTATTAGCAATATCAACGATAGCGACTTTATGACCTTTATTCACGTCGCTTATAGGCGTGACAAAAACATCGCCATCTTGATAAGTTTGGCCTTTAGTCAACGACGCCAAAGCAATTACGACATTATCTGTCGCGTGTAAACGGATAATATGTTTCATTATTTATGCTTCCAAAGATTGAGTTAAAACGGCACGTACACCTTTTTCTAAAAAGCCGTCAAGGCTGTTTGTTACAGCTTCAGTTAATCCAGCAACTTTATTTAGATCTTGTTCCCAATGCCAATCGGCGCCTAATATTACATCTACTAATTGATGTGTATTGATTTTACCGGCTTCATGTTGCTGCCATACATCGCTAAACAATGTCATCCATTGTTCCGAGTCACTTAGCTCTATAGTTTGACCATCACGAGTTCCACGATACATTAATATTTGTCCTGCAATGGCATGTGCCATAAGCGTAGGCACTTGCTGTTTGTTTTCAACATATGTTAAAAGTTGCGGTAATATCCGAGTATGGAATTTGGTCATGCTATTTAATGAAATAGAGATCAATAAGTGATGAATATATGGATTTTTAAAACGCTTTATAACATCAGATGCAAACTGTTCTAACTCATCTTTCGGCAAGTTTAGAGTAGGTATAATTTCATTAAACATTAGTTGTTCAACGTATTTTGAGAACAAGGTATCATCCATAGCCTCCCCAACGGCATCAATGCCTGCCATATAAGCTAAAGGGACTAACGCAGTGTGAGCACCATTTAAAATAGCAACCTTACGTTGTTTATAAGGATAAATATCGTCAACGACTAAAATGTTTAAACTCGTGTCTTTTAAACATAGAACCTCTTCTAATTGTTTTGGCCCTTGAATAACAAAGAAGTGAAAGTATTCTGACGTCACCATAAAGTTATCTAAATAACCAAGCTTTGTTTGCAACTCGTCGTGTTCAGTTCGTGGAAAACCAGTAACAATACGGTCCACTAAGGTTGAGCAAAAGTGATTTGCATCATTTAACCAAGTGATAAATGTAGTATCTAATTGCCACAACTCAGCGTATTTAAGTACGATCTCTTTTAGTTTGTCACCGTTATAATCAATCAACTCACATGGAATGATCATTAATCCAGCATCGTTATCACCACCAAAATGAACAAAACGTTTATATAACCATTGTGTTAATTTAGCCGGAAATGCTTTTGCAGGTGCATCGGATAATTTATCAGTAGCTATAAACTCAATGCCCGCTTCTGTGGTATTTGAAAAGATAACTTTTAGCGTTTCGCATTCTGCTAATGCCATGTATTTATCAAACTCTTTGTAAATTGGAATTTCTTCATTTACACATTCAATAACATTAACTTGTTCAACAGCCTCACCAGATTCATTAAGCCCGCGAACTAAGGTGGTATATAAACCATCTTGGGTATTTAACAATGGGAGTGCATCGTAATCTATGGGTCTTATGATGCTAATACCCGCATTTAAATCCGTTTCTTTATTTAAATGGTCTATTTGCCAGTCGATGAAAGCACGTAAAAAGTTGCCTTCACCAAACTGCATTATCTTTGTAGGATAACGGTTAGATGGAAAGTTTTGTCGATTTAATTGTTTCATATATCACCATGATTACTACCTGTTTTTTGTAACATTACGACAATTTGCCACCGGTGGCAACATATTTTGTTTGACATTTTGCTACCGGTGGCAAAGAATACTAATCAATCATTATTCAGTGCGAACTAAATCCATTGTTCACACCATAAATATCTAACAGTACTAAAGGTTACAGATGGAAAACTTACTATTTAACTTATCAGGTAAAACGGCGCTTGTCACAGGCGCTAGTCGCGGACTAGGTCAAAAAATAGCTTTGGGGTTAGCACAAAATGGTGCAAATGTAATTTGCAGTAGCAGTCGTTCAGGTGGTTGCACTCAGACGTTAGACCTTATAAACCAAACAGGACAACAGGGATTTGAAATAAGTGCCGACCTTGCCGATAGTAATTCAGTCACTCAACTTGCAGAACAAGCGTTAGCTATCGCCAGTAAAGTTGATATTTTAATTAATGTGGGTGGCACAATTTTCAGAAGCCCAGCGGTAGATTACCCATTAGATGAATGGCATAAGGTGATGGCGGTTAATTTGGACGCAAGTTTTATATTGGCACAAAAGTTAGCGCCAGAAATGATCAAAACAGGCTCAGGTAAGATCGTCAATATCGCTTCTATGCTCTCATACTCTGGTGGCATAACAGTGCCAGCTTACACAGCTAGTAAACATGCTATCGCAGGCGTTACCAAAGCATTAGCTAATGAATGGGGGTCACACAACATTCAAGTTAATGCAATCGCACCAGGTTACTTCCGTACCGATAATACCCAAGCATTACAAGATGATCCTATTCGAAACAAAGAAATAGAAAACCGCATTCCTGCTGGACGCTGGGGTAACCCAGAAGATCTAGTCGGCGCTGCAGTATTTTTATCATCAAAAGCCAGTGATTATGTCAATGGACATATTTTAGCGGTGGATGGCGGTTGGTTAGCTCGCTAAACATAAAAATAAACACTAACAAAAATAAATATAGGTTTATGTTATGACAAGAACTCATTTTGAAAACCGATACGCTATCGGTCCTAACGAAGTGAAAGGGTTTGATACCCAACAACTTCGAGATGCATTTTTAGCGGCCACGTTAATGCAAGACGATACCATTAATTGGGTGTATACCCATTATGAACGTTTTATGGTTGGTGGTGCGGTCCCCGTTAATGAAACACTCACATTAGAAACGTTAGATGCATTAAAAGCAGACACATTTCTATCGCGCCGAGAACTTGGCATTATCAATGTAGGTGGTGCAGGAGTTGTGACGGCAGATGGGGTAGAGTACCCACTTAACTACAAAGATTCTTTATATTTGGGCAGTGGTAACAAACAAGTAACATTTAGCAGTGTTGAAAGTACAACACCTGCAAGATTTTACTTAAATTCAGCACCTGCCCATCAATCGTTCGCCAATAAACGAGTACCTTTTGGAGGTGGTAAACAACTGCAAATGGGCAGTTTAACTACCAGTAATGAACGAGACATTAATCAATCTATGATCAATTCTGTGGTTGAAACCTGCCAGTTACAGATGGGCATTACTTGTTTAAAAGATGGCAGTGTTTGGAATACGATGCCAGCCCATCAGCATGATAGACGTAACGAAGTTTATTTCTATTTTGAAGTCCCTGAGTCGCAAGCGGTTTGTCATTTTATGGGGGAACCCACTGAAACCAGACATATCTGGGTGCATAACGAGCAAGCGGTCATTTCGCCACCTTGGTCTATACACTCAGGTTGTGGCACACAAAATTACAGCTTTATTTGGGGTATGGCTGGTGAGAATTTAGATTACAGTGATATGGATTTTCACGATCCTAACCAATTACGATAACAAGGTACAAACATGCGCATACTAATAATAATCATCGCCATGTTCACTTTAGCCAGCTGCGGTGAAAAACAGGGTAAAACACGTTTAACCTTAGGGCATACATTAGATACACGACACGTTGTGCATCTAGCTATGGTCCATATGGGAGAGAGACTTGACCATTATTCCAACGGAAAAATGGAACTGGTTATCTACCCAGGTGGGCAATTAGGCTCAGAAAGAGAAATGATTGAATTACTGCAAATTGGCAGTTTATCGATGACAAAAGTATCGGTCAGTCCATTAGAAGGGTTTGTACCGGAAATGAAGTTGTTTAGCATTCCATATCTTATTCGTGACCGTGAGCACTTCTGGAAAATTTTAGAAGGTGAAATTGGCCAATCTCTTTTAGATAAAACCGCCGTTGCTAAGTTAAAAGGTATGGGCTATTACGATGCCGGTAGCCGAAGCTTTTATACTTCTGACGCTCCAATAAACACACCAGAAGACTTAATTGGTAAGAAGATCCGTGTATTAAATAGCCCTACGGCAATGGACATGGTTAAAGCCTTAGGCGGCGCTGCAGCACCAATTGCGTGGGGAGAATTATACGCGGCCTTACAACAAGGTGTCGTTGACGGCGCCGAGAACAACCCGCCGAGTTACTATTTATCCCGTCATTATGAAATAGCCCGTTATTACAGCTTAGATGAACATACTTTTGTGCCCGACATCATTTTGGCTAGCTTACCGGTTTGGGACTCGTTAGATAAACAACAACAAGATTGGTTATCACAAGCCATGGCGGACTCCGTGGTTTATCAAAAGTCATTATGGCAAAAAGCCTCAGATGATGCGTTGGCTGCAGTGATCAAAGAGGGCGTTAAAGTCACCTACCCTGACAAAGCTGCATTCCAAAAACAAGTTGCACCGTTTCATGCAACTTTCGACAACAGCCCTGTTGCAGAACAGATCAAAAAAATAAAATCAATGTAAGGCTGGGTTCATGAATTCTCTACTATCAAAAATCAATCACGTGCTGGAAAAACTATTAATGTTAATGATGTTAGCCATAGTGGTTACCGTCAGCTGGCAAGTATTTTCACGCTTTATTTTAGGATCCCCAAGTTCATACACAGAAGAATTATCTCGTTACTTACTTATTTGGATTGGCGTTTTAGGTGCCGCTTATGCGTATAAAACAAAAGCCCATTTAGGTTTAGACTTATTTGTCGAAAAACTGCCTGCTGAATTAAAAAATTACGCTTTGGTCTTAATTGAAATATTGGTGCTCTTATTTGCGACCTTAGTTATGGTCTACGGTGGCCTATCTTTGATGATATTGACCTTAGAGTTAAAACAAACTTCAGCAGCCCTTGGCTTACAAATGGGTTGGGTCTACTCCGTAATCCCACTGTCAGGCATGCTTATTACTCTTTTTGCCGCACTTAATATTCGTACCATTTTAACTAACAAGGAGAGCATATAATGGATATCACTGCGCTTATTTTATTACTCGTATTCTTTTCCATGTTGCTCATCAACGTACCTATTTCAATTTGTATTGGATTAGCCACGTTAGTGTCTTTGTTAATGCACATCGACTTTACAGCCGCAACAACCACCATCGCTCAACAAATGGCTGGAGGCATTGATAGCTTTGCTTTATTAGCCATTCCATTTTTTATCTTGTCCGGACTTATTATGGGACAAGGTGGTATTGCTAAACGTCTTATTGAATGTGCGATGGCGTTAATTGGTGCTCTACCTGGTGGTTTAGCATTGGTGAATGTCATGTCTTGCATGATGTTTGGTGCTATATCAGGCTCAGCCGTAGCCGCCACGTCTGCGATTGGTAGCTTTATGGTGCCAGAAATGAAAAAACACGGTTACGATGAAAACTTCGCAGCCGCAGTTACCGCATCGGCCGCAACCACTGGCATGTTAATACCACCAAGTAATATTCTTATTATTTATGCCATCGCCAGCGGCGGTGTGTCTATTGCCGCTTTATTTGTTGCCGGTTATGTTCCGGGAATATTAGTGGGTTTGGCGTTAATGACTGTATGTATGTTGTACGCCATTAAAAATAAATATCCGGTATCTGCACGTTTACCCTTTAACTTAGTTGCCAAAAAAGTCACCGCGGCACTACCGAGTTTATTGTTAGTTTTTATTGTAATTGGCGGCATTATCGGTGGGGTATTCACTGCAACCGAGGCCGGCGCTGTCGCAGTATTGTATGCTTTGGTTTTATCGGTGTTTATTTATAAAGAAATTTCCACTAAATCATTACCAGCGTTATTTTTAAAAGCCTGCGAAACGACCGCTATAGTGATGTTAATCATAGGCGCATCTTCGGCTATGTCATGGTTGTTGTCTTATGCCCATATCCCTCAGGGAATTAGTGACTTCTTTTTACAATACAGCGATAACCCAATTGTTATTTTATTAATGATTAATTTAATACTGATTTTGGTTGGTGCTTTTATTGATATGACTCCAGCCGTATTAATTTTCACCCCAATATTTCTACCGGTGGCAGCTGAACTTGGAATGGGACCAATACAATTTGGTATTATGATGGTATTAAACCTGTCAATTGGGTTAGTATCTCCTCCTGTAGGCAGTGTTCTCTTTGTCTCTTGTGCAGTTGCTAAAACGTCTATCCACAAAATCATTAAGCCAATGATACCTTTGTATTTTGTTATGTTTTTGGTGCTAATGTTAGTGACGTATGTTCCAGCAATAAGTGAGACACTCCCTAGAATGTTAGGCTTACTTTAATACTGAATTTTAAACTGACTAAACACGTTAGTTTAGTCAGTTAAAACTGGAAAAGATAATGGAAACGAAAACCAACATAACGATCAATGATGTTGCACGCATTGCCGGTGTATCAAAACGAACTATTTCACGAGTTATTAATGGCTCGCCTATGGTTGGTCAAGCTACTCGAGAGCGTGTTGAACAAATAATCAAAGAAGTTAAATTTCAGCCAGATAAACAAGCCCGAGGTTTAGCCTCTAATCGTTCGTATTTGTTGGGGTTAATTTATGACAATCCCGATGCACTCTATATAGACCAAGTGCAACGAGGGGCATTAGATATATGTTCCTCATTAGGCTTTGAACTGGTAGTTCACCCTTGCCAATGGCAATCTGATGACTTTATAGAAGACTGCTTAAACTTTGCTAGTCGCTCAAGAGTTGATGGCATTATTGTCATACCACCAGTATCAGAGAGTGACAAATTAGCAGAAGCATTTAAATCCATTAAATTACCTTGTATTCGTATTGCATCAACAGACCTTGGTGATCCAGATAATATTGTAATATCTGATGACCGTGGTGCTATGACAGATATTGCCGAGCATTTGATAGAACTCGGACATACTGACATTGCTATGATCACAGGACCAATGGCTTTCCATTCATCTAAAGAGCGTTTTGAAGGCTTTAAAGACGCACTTAGAGTGAATGGTTTAGACTTGCCAGAAAATCGAATCCAGTTTGGCGAAAATACCTATGAGACTGGTATTGAATGTGCCCGCGCATTATTAACCCAAACACCTAGACCAACTGCTATTTTTGCTAATAACGATGAAATGGCAGCAGGAGCAGTTAGGGTATCTAGCGATTTAGGAATAAAAATTCCAAGTGATTTATCCATTGCTGGTTTTGATGACAATATTATCGCCTCTAGGATCATTCCATCACTGACAACGATAAAGCGCCCAGTACAAAAGATTGCACGCTTAGCTACTCAAAAACTCATTCAAAGTATTTCACCAGATCAAGGTGCTGAGCACGAAAAAATCGTGGTCAAACCCTATCTGATAACTAGGGAATCAACTAAACAATGTCCAAGTTAACCAATCGACTATCCTCAGCTTTATTTATGGGAGCATTAAGCTCCTTCATTACCCTCTTCTCATTTCACGCCTTAGCAATTGAAGTATTTATGGCCGGTGACTCCACCATGGCCATTAAAGATCCCAAAGACTACCCAGAAACAGGATGGGGAATGCCATTTGCCCACTTCTTTGCGCAAGACGTTACGGTGACCAACTTAGCTAGAAATGGTCGAAGTACCAAAACCTTTATCGCAGAAGGATTATGGGACAAGATAGAACAAAACCTGAAACCTGGTGATTTTGTCTTTATACAATTTGGCCATAATGACCAATCCAAACATAAAGTTGACCGCTACACTTCACCTGAGCAATACGAATCTAATATCAGAAACATGATCCACATAACACAAAATAAACGGGCTAGTGTTATATTAATGACTCCCATAACCCGCCGTCACTTTGACGATAATGCCCAACTAAAATTGACTCACCCTTACGCTGATATTGTAAGAAACATAGCCAAAGACACTAACGTTAGTTTTATAGATATGGAAACCCTTACCCGGGAACATTTTCAACAGCAAGGTTTAACCTTATCAGCCTTGCGTTTTATGCATATAAAACCAGACTTACACCCCAATTATCCTAATGGCATCACCGACAATACCCACTTAAATCAATTAGGAGCCCGAGAAGTCGCGCAACTTGTTTTGACTGAATTAAAAGCACAAAAACATCCTTTGTCTAAATTATTACGTACACCAGATCCAAAACATTTAACATATTCTTATAAAGGGTTATAGGTTAAATTATGTACTCAAAGATCTACAAGGTTTCGCTAGATAAGTTCAAGTTAATCATGTGTATTTCCATGTTGATTTCCTTGGTGTTAATTAGCAATACAACCTATGCAAAGATCCTCGATTTAGGGCCTAATTTACGAACAGCGGATCCATCCGCTCATGTGTGGAAGGATGGTAAAATCTATCTATATGTCAGCCATGATCTTGAATGCCAACAAGACTTCCATATGCAAGACTGGATGGTATTTTCCTCAAGCGATCTGAATACTTGGACTAATCATGGCTCAGTCATGTCATTAGACGATTTATCTTGGGCTGATAACTACGCTTGGGCCCCCGATGCCATTTATAAAAATGGTCAATATTATTTAGTTTTTCCAGCCGGCAATGGCTATAAGGACAGAGAAACGCCAAGTAAAAGCACCAAGTGGATGGGATTAGGGATTGGGGTTAGTCAATCACCAACGGGCCCCTTTAAAGATGCCATAGGCAAACCACTTTGGCGCAAACCTTACGCAAACGACCCTAGTATTTTTACAGATGATGACGGGCAAACGTATTTATATTTTCATGGTAAAGACCATGACTATTATGTAGCCAAAATGAAAGATGACCTATTAAGTATTGATGGGGAGTTTATCAAAATGGATATGGGAGGTTATGAGCCAAAAATGGAAGGCCCTTGGGTGTTTAAACGTAATGATCTTTATTACTACACTATGCCAGAAAATAATCGTGAACTTGCATATTATACAGCTAAGTCTGCAACTGGACCTTGGACTTATCAAGGTGTATTTATGGAGCAAGAAAACAATGCAAACAACCATCATTCGATAGTTAATTTCAACGGTCAGTGGATTTTATTTTATCACCGTTGGATAAATGCAAAAGATAGTCTTTGTGGTAAACGACAACGTCATAGTGCGATGGAAAACGTCAGTTTTAATGCCGATGGCACCATCCAAAAAATTCAGAGAACGGATTAACCCATTGCTCTCTTAATTACATTGCTCTCTTAACTGCATTGGTCTTTATGAACATGTTCAGGCCAAGGTTGTAACCAGTATTTGTCCTGCATAAGTGGAACCCATTTGGGTAAATATGGATTACATAAAAATAGCTTTTTACGTTTATCTAAGTTTAATAATGTTAACGCCTCAACAGAGATTGGATGGGAATTAAAAAATTGTTCAAATTGGCCATTATCGATTGCTGTATTCAGACCAAATTCCAAACGGTCTCTCAATAACTTATTATCTTTATTCACATAAAAAACAGTTAAACTTGGGTATATCAATAATAAGTTACTTTCTAATTCCACAGGTTTATTTTTAAATTCGTCTAACTCAAATACACTCTCTAATGCGCCTCGGGGGAAATAATCAAACCTTTGATAACTCAACATATCGATAATCGTATTAATACTCCCCGCCTCGACTACAGGTAGGTTATTGTATTTAAATATCTTACTGTCAGCCCAACCATCACCTTGACCTGCAGTGAAATTTTTCAGATCTCGAACCTGATTCACCCCATCAAACCGAGTTTGGTCACCTTTTTTAATAAAAGAAACTCTATAACCGCGTAACCCTTTTGAAATTGGAATGCGGATAGGCAAGAAGCGTTGTTCTCTATCTTCTGTAACCGTAAACGCGCCTATATCAATGCCACGGTCAAAACCTAACATGTGCTCTATACGTTTAAGGGGTAATTTATTGTCTAATAAATGCAAACTGCATTTACCATAACGTGATTCAGAATTGGCTAACGCTAATTGTAATAATTGATAAACGTAATCTTGTTCTGTGTTGATAGACGATAATTTTGGAGGGAAATACAACCTTGTTTCTTTTGATTTTGGATCCATTTGGCATGTTAAACCGTCGAAACTGCTCAATATAATCAAGCTAAAAATGACGGAGATAAAAACGTTTTTCTGACGAGACATAAATCCAAACTTTGGTAATTAAACAACGAAGTGAACTTATAGGTTAGAGTATTTAAATCCATTTGTAATTAAATTAGACGTTTTCACTATTCAGATTCGTTCAAATTTGACTACAGTTGTTACCTAATGCCAATTAAATTAGCTTTCTCGTTCCTTCTTAAACCAAAACTAAGACTAAGACTTCTTTTATACTCGCCTTAAAATAAATAAGCCCAGCGACAAACTGGGCTTCAAAAAATCAACAGCAAGATTACATATTATTTTAATAGGTCATGTACGGCCAGTGCGGCTAACATAAAAGGTGCAGTCCCTTTGGGATCGTTATTAACAACCGGCTCACTCATATAATATTGATAACTGCCATCACGGCCAAACCCTAACCCTGCTACATAACATAAACTGGTTAAACTGATCTCTCCATTATCATGCACTAATACAAATTCATTCACCAAACCGTTAAATGCTTTTAATGTTGTGTCCTTATAATCATCACTAATAATTCCTGCATCAATGGCCGTTGCTAAAAAGTAAGTAAACATGGCTGATGCACTAGATTCGCGATAATTACCTAATTGATTAGGTTTATCTAACACTTGCCACCATGTCCCTGTTTCCGAGTCTTGAGATACCTTAAGTGACGCGGCCAACTCTTGTGACATCTTAATAAGAGGCAAACGTAATTCTGTTTCAGATTCAGGGATTAAGTCCAACACATCTACGAGTGCCATGGCTAACCAGCCCATCCCTCGGGCCCAAAACTCAGGAGATAAACCTGTATTCTTATCAGCCCAACCTTGCTGCTTTTGCTCATCCCATGCGTGATAATAATAACCAGTTTGCTGATCTTTAAGATATTTATAAGTTAACGTAAACTCTTTAACGACCTCTTCTAGGCTATGACCATTCTCAAATTTGTTTGAATATTCAGCTAAAAACGGCATGCCCATGTAAACACCATCTAACCACACCTGAGAGGTATATTTTTTCTTATGCCAAAAAGCACCTTCTTTTGTTTTAGGGTGTTCTGCCAGTTGTTGACGTAATAAATCCGCCGCTTTTTTATATTTTTCATCTTTGGTTAATTGGTATAATTTTAATACCGCGCGCCCAGGCGCCACACTATCGATATTATAATTAGATTTTTTAAACCGTTTAATATTGCCTTGTTCATCAATAAATGAGCCTGTGATCTTCGTTAATGCATCTTGATATTTTTTATCACCGGTTGCTTCAGTTATACGATTTAAAGTATGTGGGTACAAACCAACAATATCATATTCAAACTTTGGTAAACGACGACGATTGATATCCCATCCCGAGTATTCATAAGTATACGTTTTACGATTTAACTCGCTGTCGGCTAATTTAATAGCCCAATCTAATGCAACTTTACTGGTTAACTTTTGTTGTTTGGCAGCTAAACTCTTTTTAGTTTTAAGTCTAACTCTCGGTTTAACCGTTAAACGCTCAGCTTGCTGCTCAAGGTATTTCGTAAAAGCTTCTTTGTTATCAATACCACTTTCAGGCTGCCACAATGCAGCAAAATAATAATCCAGTTGCTGGGTGTTTTTGTTATAAATCTGTTGGTTGCCCTTTGGTGTTAAAATAGCTAAATAGTTATTTTTATCCGATGTAACTTGTTTTAATGTTTCTTTTTTGAAGAAAACCGCCATACCTAACATTTTACCGTCAAGAGACTGCGCCCCCCAACTGGCAATATAACTATAAGCTTTTCCAGTAATGTCCATGTCGCCAGTGATTAACTCAGTATTGGGATGTTTCACAATACCTGCGGCTATAGTCTCAACAGGCTGTTCAAAATCTAATGTTATATTTGCTAAATGACTTCCTGCCGACATAGATATATGAGCATCTAGGTTTTGTTTACCAACCGCACTTTGCCAACCTTTATAGTTAATAGTAAAAGCTGAAAACAGATCTCCATTGGCGTTAATTGTGACTTTGCGTGAGTCCGCTTTGGTAATGCGTTCAACTTGATCTTTATGCCATAACCCAAACCCACCGCTGCCTAATGAACTACCAACTTTAAGAATATCCATTCCCCACGGTTGCTCATGGTGATATGACTCATAACCATCAAGCCCTACATTTTGTAGTACTGGTTTATCAGTTAATTTACCAAAAATATCAAAACCATTTCGCCAATCTAAGTAAACTCGGTAGCCCACCTTATCCGATTCAATACCAGGGCCTTCATAACGTAACCAATTAGAATGATCTGTGTATTTACTTTCGGGTTCTACACTATCTACATTACTAAACTCCCCGCCGACATATTCTTCAAATTGAGTATCAGGGTATTTAGAATGAGGTTGCCATTGACCTCCGACTTTAAGTGAAATTTCAGCTTGAGTACGTTTAGTTGCAGCGAAGCGCGGGTCGCTAGCAACAAATGCATCAAGTGTGAGAGTTTCACCACTTGTCATGGAGGCAGTCACAACAACACCATCCATGTCACCATCAAAGTCGGAGTCAATGGCCTGAGAGCTAAATTGGTTTTTATCGTTTTTGAATAATAAAGATTGTTCGAATGACGCAGGTAAACCTAAATCATAATAACTAAAAAATAATGTTTGATCTGGGCGGTCAAAGTTCGAAGGATTGTGGATTTCAGCTGTTGCTATCCAATTATCTTGAGTTGTTTTGTCCATTAAATCTGACTTTTCAGGACTACAGCCTGTCATTAATGACAAAGATGACAAACTCAATAGCGACAATAAACTTAATTTAAACTTCATAACCTTACCTCAAACAACTGCTTTTAATTATTATAATTTGTATGCTTGTTTCACTAACCCATAAGTCAACTCATACGCTAAAGTATGAGCCTCACCTAAGGTGATTTGATGATTTGTTACCAACTCAGCTAAATAACGACAATCAACCCGACGAGCTACGTCATGACGAGCGGGAATAGACAAAAACGCACGAGTATCGTCGTTAAAGCCAACGGTATTATAAAAACCCGCCGTTTCCGTCGTTTGTTGACGGAACCTTAACATGCCAGCCGGACTATCATGGAACCACCAAGCTGGACCGAGTTTAAGACTCGGATAATGCCCAGCTAATGGCGCGAGTTCTCTGCTGTAAGTCGTTTCATCAAGGGTAAATAAAATAATATCTAAACGCGGATCATTGCCATATTTTGCCAATAAAGGTTTAAGCGCATTGACATATTCAGTTTGACTTGGAATATCCGCGCCTTTGTCACGTCCATAACGTTCGAACAAACCATGATTATGGTTACGATGCGCCCCCGGATGAATTTGCATAACCAACCCATCTTCTATACTCATGCCTGCCAGCTCTGTTAATAACTGACCACGGAATAATTCTTGTTCTGTTTCCGTTGCGGTTCCTGCTAAAGCTTTATCTAACAATGCCTGGCATTGCTGTTCATCAAGATTTACCGTAAGTGCCGTTGGATGACCATGATCCGTTGCGGTCGCACGACCATGCTCTTTAAAATAAGCACGACGTTGTCGAATTGCTGCTAAATATCCATGCCAATCGCTGGTATCTTCACCAGTTAATTCAGCTAATTTAGCTACATTCTGCTTGAAATCTTCACGACTTGCGTCAACGACATCATCCGGTCTGAATGAAGTGATCACTCGTTTAGCAAACGCTGAATCTTTAAGTTTACGGTGGTGTGGTAATTGATCTAACGCCCCTTCAGTCGTGGCAATTAATTCAATATTAAATCGGTCCATTAATGCATGAGGTTTAAACTCTGGCGTGGCCAATTGTTTATTGATCTCATTGTAATATTCTGTCGCGTTTTCGCTACATAACTTATCGGTGAAACCAAATACATTAGAGAAGGTGGCATCCAACCAATATCCCGATGGTGTGCCGGCAAATAAATGATAATTATCTGCAAATATCTGCCAAATACTTTGGGGGTCAACTTGGCGAGACCCCGCTAAATCGCCTTTTTCACCATGTTGTGGAATCCCCAAAGACTCAAGGCTAATACCTTGGCTGTATAACATTCTAAATACGTAATGATCAGGACGAATTAACAAATCTGCCGCATTTTCAAAGTTATTATTATCTGCAAACCAACTAGGGTCAGTATGGCCATGTGGGCTTATAATTGGTAAATCTTTAACTTTTTCATATAACTTTCTAGCGACTTCAATCACTTTGTCATCACTAGAAAATAATCTATCTGGATGCAGTGTTAATTTTTGTATATTTTTGCTCATCAATTTGTCCTGTGCAACATATCTATAATTCAGCTTAACTCGCGTTAATTAACGCTTCTGGGCTAACTATTTGGCCATTAATGGTTACATTTTCTAACGTGAAATTAGTGATATTCTTCACTGTAGATGCTTTACTAGCTTGGTTAAATTCACAATTTATTAAATGAAAATCACTAATGGGTTTACGTTCAAAGCCTTGTAAATTTAATGGTTGGTTTAATACTTCTGTGCAGCGCAAGTTTTCAATCACAACGTCTCTAACCGTTGGGTCAAACTTACCGGCATCGCCTTCTTCATAATAAAAATTTACAACGATGGCATTTTTAACTTTACCTACATTGATATTTCGGTACCTGAGATGTTCTATGACACCACCTCGAATTGAATTTGTTTTTATTCGAATTGCACGTTCAAGATGTGGGCTATCCATCTGGCAATCTTCAACAAATACATTGTTCACCCCACCAGAAATTTCACTGCCAATTACAACACCGCCATGTCCCTCTTTCATCAAACAGTTTCTAATAACAATGTTTTGGCTTGGAATATTAATGCGTCGGCCGTCAGCATTCCGACCTGATTTAATTGCTATGCAATCGTCGCCAGTGTCAAACATGCAATCTTCGATTAATACATGATCACAAGACTCAGGGTCACAGCCATCTGAATTAGGTCCATGACTTATAAACTTCACACCTTTCACAGTCACGTGCTGACTCAGAACTGGGTTCACTAACCAAAACGGTGAGTTGGTGATGGTGACACCTTCAATTAGAATGTTTTGACATAAATACGGTTGGATAAACGGAGGACGTAAATACGCTCCTTCTGCATAGTGCCTCTGATTTACTGGGACATTGTTTTCCACATCTGCCATTAATTTCATGCGTGCAGGTTTTTGATCTTCGCCTTCAATAAGTGTCCAATGACCTTCTTTATGTGGGCCTTTCCAAGGCCACCAAGTGTTATTATCACCACTACCATCAAGTGTTCCTTTACCCGTTATGGCAATATTTGTTTGTTTATAGGCATATATCAGAGGGGAATAGCCCATTAACTCCATACCTTCCCAACGTGTTATAACTGCAGGCAAATACCGTTTGGGGTCAGTAACAAATCTAACCACAGCACCTTCATTTAAGTGCAAATTTACATTGGATAATAAATGAATTGGACCTGTCAGATACTCTCCCTTTGGCACAACGACTTGACCACCGCCAGCAGCATGACAAGCTTGTATAGAGCGTTGAAATGCTTGTTCGTAATCAACATCTGAAATCTCAAAATAATCAACAAGGTTAAAGACTTTATCTTGGAAAATCGGACGAATTACATTTGCCCGAATAGTCGCGGCTTTAATCCAATCATCTTGTTTTTGTTCGTTATTAAATAACCAACCGGCAAATGACGTATTGGGGGCGAAAGCTGAATACACTGAGGCAGCCCCTAGCGCTTTTATTAAATTACGGCGTTTTAACCCCGTTGATGATATGTCTGTCATTTCTGCTCCTGAAATTAGCTAAATAGAGCTTAATATACTTATTAGTCAGAACTCGTATAGCTTTACTATAACACTTTTACTGCCACCGGTGGCATCAGTGAGTGATATTGTCAAAATTTCATACTCACTGTCAAACCTTAATTTTTACCCTATTCGTACAAATACAAAAAACACAAACATAAACACCTGATAACTAAAGATTTTTTACATGTTAAATAAAATACTTTCACATAAGTTGTTAATAATGCGCATTAATCAGGTGCAAAATACATTCTTAATTTTATTTTAATTTTTTTATTGACAAGGGATTACTTTTTGAGCTTAAATCAATTTGTGCCACCGGTGGCAACAATCTAAATAAATATAACCGGGACTAAAAATAATTACAAAAAAATTCTAAATACATAATAATTATAAAAAACACGAGGAGACCATCGTGAAGTCAAACTACAAACTCAACAGGTTAATGACATCTATGATACTTGCTGGAGGTTTATCAACTTCTCTGGCAACCGTTGCTGAAGAACAAGAAGATACAAAAAAAGCCAAATCGGATGTAGAAGTAATTGAAGTTAAGGGCTTTAGAGGTTCTTTAAACCGTGCGCTTTTTGAAAAACGTCAAACAGTAAACAACAAAGAAACGATTATGAGTGAGGATGTAGGTAAGTTTCCTGACTTGAACTTAACAGAATCGCTTCAACGTGTAACAGGTGTTGCTATATCACGTGAAGGTGGTGAAGGTCGTCAAGTCACACTTCGTGGTTTAAGCCCTTCTTACACACGTACCACTTTAAATGGTATGGAAGTACCAGGAAGTAGTGATGGTACTGACTCAGGCGGTGGTATCAATACAGGTCGAGGATTCGATTTTAATATTTTTGCATCTGAATTGTTCAATAGAATCGATATCCAAAAATCCCCTACAGCTTCGATGGAAGAAGGCGGAATAGCTGGTACTGTAGACCTATACTCAGCAAAACCATTCGACAAACCAGGCCTTCAAGTTGTTGCTTCAGGTCAAGGTGGTTATAACGATGTTACAGGTGAAATAGACCCTCGTTTGGCATTTATGGTCAGTAATACGTTCGCCGATGACACTGTTGGTGTTCTATTCTCTCTTGCTCAATCTGACCGTACTGTTCGTCAAGAAGGTTTTGGTACTGTTAGATGGACAACCCCAGTTGAAGACGGAAACCTTTACACCAATACAGACTCATTAACTATATCGGGTACTCCAGCATCAAATTCATGTGCCGACAAAAATGGTGATGTAGCTCATGTTGCAAACTGTTTATGGACACCCCGTTTACCTAGACCAGACTTTTTTGGTAACGAGCAAGATCGTTTAGGTTTTACAGGGTCAATTCAGTGGCGTCCAAATGACGATTTAGAATTAACATTTGATACCCTACATTCTACACTAGATAACAACCGTACGATGTATAACTTTTTTGAACAATTCCGTTCTACTTTCGATGATATAACACCTGTTGCTATAACCATTGCCGACAATGGTAAACAAGTAGAAGCTGGAACATTTGATGGTATAAAATCTAGAATTGAAAGCCGCCAACAGATTTCGACAACTGAGTTTAGTCAGTTTGTATTATCTGGTAAATACATAATCAGCGATCAATTAGTACTCGATGGCATGATAGGTAGTGCTAAGTCAGAAGCGCGATCAGAGCAATATCGATACAACATGACATCGATAGACAGTCATCGATTTAGCTTCGACTTTTCAAACAATCCTAACGCGCCTGTAACGAGTTACGGCTATGATGTAAATGACGCGAGCAATTACAACCTTACTGATGGTCGTTTACGAGCGGGGGACACCGTTCGTGATAATACAACGGCAAAACTTGATCTAACTTATGAAATGGACGAAATGACTGTCCGAACCGGTCTAGCGTACAATGATCGTGAAGTTAATTACTATGAAACTGAAATTAAAGACTTCCCTGATCAAGATTCGGCAACGGGTTTTGCAACCGACTTCCCTTACTCAGACTTTGGTGACGGCTTCGACGGACCATTAAGTTCTTTCACTGTTGCTGATTTTGGTGCGATTCAATCACAGCTGTTGGATACCATGAATGACGGCAATGGCATTGAGTGGAGTGTTCGTATAGGTTCAAGTTGGATTGTACAAGAAGAAACAACGGCCCTTTACCTTGAAGCTGATAAAGAGTTTTACTTCGGTGATATGGTATTACGTGCTAACGCAGGTGGACGATATATTGATACAACAACTACCTCTACTGGTTATGTTCCTACCGGAGACAGTGTAGATACGGTTAAAATTTCATCTTCATACGATAACTTCTTACCAGCGTTAAACTTAGCGTTAGATGTCACAGAGGAGATTGTTTTGCGATTTGGAGCATCTAAATCAATGACACGCCCTAGTTTAAACTCACTAAACCCGGGCAATCCAAGTTTTGACTACATTAATGGAACTGTCGGTACAGGAAACCCAAATTTAGAAGCAATGACGTCATCTAACTTAGATGTGGGATTTGAGTGGTATTTTGCAGAAGAATCGTTAGTTGCTGTGAACTTCTTTGACAAAGAAATTGACAACGAAATTGAACGTGACACAGAAAACAAACTTGTTGATCCAGCATATTACGACTTCATTAATGCCGATGATCAATACGAAGCTGCTATTTCACAAGACCCATTTAACACCCCATTTGACCATAGCATTCCATTAAACAAAGCGACAAAAGCAGTTAGTGGTTTCGAGGCCGTTTATCAACAGCCACTATCGTTTTTACCGGCACCTTTAAATGGTTTCGGTATCTTAGCCAACTACACATTTGTTGAGCCTGAGTTGAACGAAAATGGCGAAGGTATTACCGGTCTTTCAGAGAACTCGTATAACTTCACATTATATTACGAGCAAGAAAACTATGGTGGTCGTATTTCAATGAACAAACGTGATGACTACATCACTGATTTTTCTGGTAGCAATGGCAACGTCGAACATGGCACATCGGGCCCTACACATGTTGATGTATCAGCCTTCTATAACTTGAATGAAAATATAAGTTTTACTGTTGAGATCATCAACTTAACCGATGAACACGAAAGATTGTATACCACAGGTGACGGTACGCTTAATTTAATGCGTGAATACAACCATACTGGTACTACAGTATTCTTTGGTGCACGTTACACTATGTAACTCTCTAACAATTTGTAAATTACAAAGACCAATAATTCTTAACGGTTATTGGTCTTTTTTGTTCCCAAAATGCAAATTCAATCTGATCGTACATAACATAAATTAAATATAACAACATAGCGGTCCACGACGCACTTTAATTACCAGTGATTTAACCCAAATAAGATAAAATGATGTTTAATTGTATCTCTGCTTTGCTTTTGCTCACCACGATTTGTGGTTCTGCATTTGCTTGCCAACCGTTGTCAAATAATTCAACACCCGTCATTTATTTTCCAGCTAAGTTAGGCTCGGAACACCCAAAAGAAGACTATATTTTCCAATTACTACAACTTGTAATTAACAAATCAGAAGTCAAATACGGTCCCTGTGTCGTTGAATTTACTCTTTATCAAGCGCCTTTAAAACGTATGCAATATTACTTAGAGAGTGGTCGAGATGTTGATGTTATCGCACTAACAGTAAGTCAAGAGCGAGACCAAAACCTATTACCTATTAAAGTACCTATTGCCAAAGGGTTGGTTGGTTATCGATTACTCATGATCAATACCAATAACGCTAATCGATTTAACAACATCAATTCATTAAAACAATTAAAAAAATTTGTTGCCGGTCAAGGAACAGATTGGCCTGATGTAACAATTTTACAGCAAAACGATCTTCCTGTGGTCACCAGCGGCAGCGTAAAAACCTTAGTGCAAATGTTAGCCCACAATCGCTTTGATTACTTCCCTCAAGGCGCGTTACAAATCGGAAGGGTATTAGACAACTACCGTAACAAAAAAATCTCTATCGCTGAAAACGTGTTAATTAGTTACCCCAGCATGACTGCTTTCTACGTCAATAAAGGTAATAAAAAATTAGCTGAACGTTTGGAGTATGGATTGAAACAAGCATACCTAGATGGCAGCTTTAATTATTTTTTTGAACAACACCCATTAACTCTAAATGCCGCAAACTATTTGAAATTACATAAAAAGAAGATATTATTTTTATGTAATAAAAATTTATCCAAATGGGCACCTATCGCTAACGACGCATACTGGTTGCGCCCTTGGTCGAGCGATGTTAAGAACTGCTCAATTCAATTAGAGCAAACAATGTAAGTCACCTAGGCTCATACGTTTTCCTGAGCGGCATATAAGTGACCCACTTTTATCAACCCGCTTTACAGACCTAAATTTGGCAGTACAAAAGACTTCGCATTTGGATGAAGTCGTATCCAAAGTCCAGGATTCTCATTCAATTGACCGGCAGCTTCAGTTGTATCTTTACTTATAGTCATGTTTAAAACTTTCCTATACGTTGTTATTTTGGCCGGCGCGGTATCGGCATCAACCACAGCTTGTACTAGTTTTTTAGCTTGTAAAATGGTTGCGGGCCCTAATGTAAGTATGTACTT
This sequence comes from Psychrosphaera sp. F3M07, assembly GCF_018860345.1. Classification (GTDB taxonomy): domain Bacteria; phylum Pseudomonadota; class Gammaproteobacteria; order Enterobacterales; family Alteromonadaceae; genus Psychrosphaera; species Psychrosphaera aquimarina. The sequence goes on from NZ_JAHKPJ010000016.1 coordinate 241,501, forward strand.
TGCACTACGACACACAGCTTCATCTTTAGCACTCACCTTAGCGCCACCAGCTTTAAACTTACTGATATGGTGCTCCAATATACTACTTGAAATAGGAATAATTCCAGCAACATGATCTGCTTTAGCGCCAGAATACGGCTTAATATAAGCAAGATGAGAAGCCTGATTCTCTTCAGGACCATGCCCGATAAAAAATATATCTAACCCGCCAAGTGCCTCCATTTTATTTAAATACTCCGTCATAGCTTGTTCTAGGTCGGTGCAATCCGTTTGCATAGGGATAAAACGTTTAATTTTTGTAAAAAAAGAGCTACCTAAAATTCGCTCAAAGTCTCGTACAAAACTAAAGCCGTTATCCATACTCATCGGCGCTAATGCGTCTTGTGTAAACACATTCAACCTTGATAATAGAGCGTCATGTTCAGTGTTTTTTGCTAATTCTCCTAACAGTCGGTGAAATTCTTGTCCTCCACGTCCACCAAGTAATGCGATATTAATATCGCCATGTTTGGTCTGAGCTGTATCAAACAGCTCATTTAACATAGCTAAACCAACGTCCGCTTCAGATGCTAACACCACAGGGTTAAGCCCTTGATCAACAAACGACAAAGAGAGGTCAGTATCCCTTGATAACCATAAGTTGTGATTCTCTTCAAATCTAATAAACGCTGAATGTTTCGACATTGTATTTACCTATATGATTTAATTAACTCGTTTCCCTTCATTCCTTTAACTGTGCATATTGGGGAACGAGGGGATTATTTACTCAGTTGCCAACTTAAGCTGCCATCAATCCGTTGGTCGCCAACCACAAAATTATCAAACTTAATATTTTGCGCATTTTCGACATTAAATAAGGTGTCGAATTTGTTAATCTGGATATTTTTAAACGTTACGTTACTTAAGGGTTGTTCCGCAGGTGCATGTACTTCCAAAACATTTGTCGCGTTTATAACGCGTATATTTTCAAACACTATGTTGTTATATGTGGAAGGGAATTTATCGACACCTTGTCGTGGGTAATTAAGTTGAAACCAAAAGAGATTATGAAAACTCTCCACCATAAAGTCTCGGATATAAATGTTTTCTACTAACCCACCTCGGTCTAAATTTGCTTTAAATCGAAATGCGGAGTCCCCTTTTCGCAAAATGTTGTCGTGAAAAAACACATTTTTCACACCGCCTGACATTTCACTGCCAATTGCAATGCCATCTTCTCCTCCCATATCGTTATGGCGAACCACAATATTAGTACTAGGAACGCCAATAGTTCGACCATCTAAATCACGTCCTGACTTAATAACAACCGCGTCATCCCCTGTACGAAACCAAGCGTTCTCAATTAATACATTACTGCTCGACTCAACATCAACACCATCATTATTACCTATATGACTATCAACCCGAATCCCCTGCACCGTTACGTTATTAGCATAGACTAAGTGTGTCACCCAAAAAGGCGAGTTCACACTTAAGTAATCTTGTAACAATATTCGTTGTGCATTAAAAAACTGGACTAAAGGCGGGCGAAGGTATTCTCCAACTGTAAATATACGTTGTTCAAGCGGTGTCAAATTTGCGCCCATTTCTCGTAGTTTTAAATAGCTAGGTTTTGCTTTGGACATCCAATTAATAAATTGACTATTTTCATTGCCATCTAACGTGCCTTTTCCTGTAATAGCGACATCTTCAACATTAGCGGCATAAACGAGAGGTGAGTAAGAATATACCTCTGTGCCTTCCCAGCGTGTTTTAACCGCTGGTAAATAATCTTCTGGTTCGCCAGAAAAGACAACTCGGGCACCTTCTGAAAGATGTAAATTAATTTTACTTTTTAAATGAATAGGGCCTTTAGATGTCCATAGTCCAGCAGGTACGATAACCTTCCCGCCTCCCACTTTAATAGCAGCTTCTATCGCAGCTAAAATGGCAGGACGAGCGTCTTTATCTGTTCCACTTTGTGCACCAAACTTTATAATATTAAATTCATTGTTTGGGATATTAGGCTTTTGAATAGCCGCAACTATTTTATCTGCCTCTAACCATGGGTCATTAGCAAAAACAAGATTATGACTTACCGATAAAACCAACAATAAAGCCATCACAAAGTTAGCAATATATTTCATACCTACTCCTATAACTAATGTATTTATTATTTGTTGTTACTGACAAGTCGTCGGCGCAGCGGCAATGATTTCGTCAAAACCGACAGTATATTCCGACAACCAAGGTGTTAAACCGTCTTTGCCAGCTGTCGCTAGAACATAATCACGTAACGCCTCACCGGCAGGGAGTTTGTTTACGTCAAGGGCGAGTTTTGATTCTGTACTATAATCACCATACATATATGGTGCAGTACCAACGAGTATATCAACCGAAGACGAGGAACCATTTGGCCGACAACTGCTATCGGATTCGAAAACAACACTGTCACTCACCTGTATATGCCCCTCTTCAACCACATCGCCTAAAATATTATTAGTCCAATCAGCTAACTCATCACCTTTGTCATTAATGGTTGGATTCATAAACAAATTAGCATCAACCGCAACTCGGCCACCAACTCTGATACTCATAATGTCTTTGCGATAACCGTAAAAAACATTGTTAATCAAATGCGTCTGGCCACGGCGAAGTAAAGGAACTCGACGCATGGTATTAAATGAATTGGCTGCATAATATTCATCCGAAGTCACAAACAGATTATTTAATAAAGTAGAGGTGATTTGTTGGTTTATGGTTCGGCTGTCGCTTGAGCCATGCAAAGCAGCACGTTTAACATTAATTAATTTATTAAAAGATACGGTAATATCATGAGCCCCCACTTTGACATCAAATGCAGAGTCCCCCGTGGTATCAAATGTGTTTTGATGGATCCAGATATGATGAGAACCGCCAGTTGATCTGATCATATCAGGGTCCAATGCATGATCTTCTGTGTGACCTGCCCCAACAAAGTAATTATTAGTAATGATGATGTTGTCACTTATATGAGTGGAAATTCCACTTGAATCCGAACCTATTTTAAAGCCATTAAATACAAATTTAACCTTAGCGCCACGTCCATCTATAGTGGTATTACTGTCAATCATATAGTTACCGACCGGTAAATTACTGTTGTTCAATTCAGTGTTAAAAAACCTTGATAAACAGTCGCTATTTGAAACACCTTTTAAAGAACACCAGGCATAAGGGTCACGACACGTTGACTCATCAACACCAAGTGAGGATGCTAATGACCCAGAACAATATGGCCGATACATCATAATTGACGTTTCATCAGCAAAATCTTTCTTATCAAAAACGATCCAGTTGTGTTCAGGCGATGAAATGGCCGATAAAATCTGTTCCTCTGGTTTATCCTTGGTAATCACAATCAATTTAGAACCACCATTGGAGTTATATCCCCCAGTGGTATCTTCGCCGTAACCAACAGGTTCTCCTAATGACTCTGATAAACAAGCAACGATCTCTTGATCCGTTTGCAAAGCAGACTCTCGCCAATTAATTGCATCATTACTCACTAACTCTTCACAACCAGCATTAAAATTGTTTGTTTGTTCATCCGAGCTATTCTCATCGTCATTAACCTTTGTTTCTTGGTCTGTTTGCGACGGATATTTAACCTCTGAACAAGCTGTCATAAAACACAATGAAAGGCAGATCAAAAGAGGGTTGAGTAGATTATTCATAATAATTTCCTAGTCAAAGTGGAACATTTGATTAGAGTTAGTCTATCTATCGTTTCACTTATCAATACTGATAGCGGTTGCAATATTTCTACTACATTTTATTGGTAGTGAGAGGCAAAAAAGCAAAGCCTTAACAAAGACACAATCTGTATATGTTAAGGCTCAGCTTAAGTTTGGTTATATTGGTATTTAGTTACTCGGTATATTCAATTTTAAAGTTATCGATGACAACAACTGCACCGCTTTCCGCTCTAAGTTGAATAAAGGATGTTTCAGTAGCGACTAACCCTTCAACTTCTATTGTTCCGGCCGAAAGCTCAGCAACTTTGACTGAATAGAACTTAGAATCACCACCATGAATAGACTTACCACTGCTTGATGAGTTGTTATCAACATACATCATAAAGCTGTTATCTTGATCACCAGCATCCGGCTCACTGGCACTAATAACATCAAAGCTAATTGTGTAAGCTTTACTCAGATCCAAATCACCACTAACCGAGGTATCCGTGTCAGCCGTCTCAACATCAGGTGCCGTTTCGCCAATTGAAAAACGGGCATTATCAATAGTTAATTGACCATCCGTAATGGTTAATCGGCTACTGCCCCCGGTTGCATTGTATAATGGCAGCGTGTCATCACTACTAATTGACGAATAATCGGCTGTGAAAAACACATCAGCGGTCGTTTCAAACATTTCAGAAACCACAGGTTGTACTTCAACATATTCAATTTTAAAGTTATCAATGACAACAACTGCACCGCTTTCCGCTCTAAGTTGAATAAAGGATGTTTCAGTAGCAACAAACCCTTCAATCTCTATTGTTCCTGCAGATAGCTCTGCAACTTTGACTGAATAGAACTTAGAATCGCCACCATGAATAGACTTACCACTGCTTGATGAGTTGTTATCAACATACATCATAAAGCTGTTATCTTGATCGCCAGCATCCGGCTCACTAGCACTGATAACATCAAAGCTAATTTTGTAAGCTTTACTCAGGTCCAAGTCACCACTGACTGTGGTATCCGTGTCAGCCGTCTCAACATCAGGTGCCGTTTCACCAATTGAGAATCTAGCATTATCGATGGTTAACTGACCATCCGTAATGGTTAATCGGCTGCTGCCCCCGGTTGCATTGTATAATGGCAGCGTGTCATCACTACTTAATGATGCATAATCCGCCGTAAAGAAGGTTTCAGATGTTGTATTGAAGCTTTCGCTCATCAATTCATTATTTGATACGTACTCAAAACGTAAGTTATCAATCTCGACATTACCTCCACTTTCGGCTCTGAACTGCAGAAATGAAGTGGCGGTACCAATAAATCCATCCACTTCTATAGTTCCAGGCGTTAAATCTGCAATTTTGACAGAATAAAATTTTGATTCTGCACCGTGAATTGATTTACTACTACTTGACGTATTGTTGTCCATATAAATAATGAAACTGTTGCCTTGATCTTCCGCATCTGGCTCTTCTGCACTAATGACGTCAAATACAATTTTATAAGGTTTGCTGAAATCAAATACACCAACCGTAGTGGTATCTGTCTCTGTTGTTGTATCTTTTTCGCCAATAGAGTGCCCTATCGTAAAGCGGTCAGCCGTAATCAATAACGTATTGGACTCAGTGACTACCGCCGTGCTTCCTGTTTTAAAGTACATTGGTGTTGAACTGTCATCTGGCAGCGATTTGTATTCAGCTGTGAAAAAATCTAATCCGTTATTTTCAAATGTTTCTTCAAAAAATACATTAGGATCTGCGTATTCAATTTTCAAATTGTTGAGCTCAATTTTGGCACCACTTTCTGCACGCAGTTGAATAAATGATGTTGACGTTGCAACAAAACCATCGAGTGTCACGGTTGAACCTGCTGATAACGATTCAACATCCACTGAGTAGAACTTAGAATCACTACCATGAATAGATTTACCGCTACTTGATGTATTATTGTCAACGTAAATCATGAAGTTAGTACTGGTATCTTCTGCATCCGTTTTGGTTGCATTAACGACATCGAAGCTTATTTTGTATGGTCTACTTAAGTCGAATACACCAGTTGTTACGCTATCATCTGCGGAGGTTTCTAACTTGCTACCACCAGACTCTGGGGTATGATTACCCAAAGTGAATCGACTGTTGTCTAACACAATACTGTTCGAGTCAATTTCAATTGTGCCACCGGTTTTATAAAACATCGGTGTATCACTTCCTGTCATGCCAACTTCACCATTTACAGATTGAAACTCTGCAGTAAATAAGGTTTCAGCATCTGTGGCTTGGGTAAAATCAATGCTATATGGCAAAGAAACTTTGATAGGAACCGGCGCAACATAAGGTTCAATGGTGATCGAACTGATCACAATTTTACTGGTCCCTGTAGATGCAAATTGTAAAAAGGATTTTGCCGTTCCAACTTCAATTCCTGCGCCATTATTATCAATGATCATTTCACCAGCGGTGATTGCCGACACGTCAGTTTGGAAAATTAAAGAATCACTTCCATGCATTGAGTTTGCTGCTGATGAAGTGTCATTATCAACATAGATCTCAAACGAGTCGCTCGCGTCGCCTTGAGTGACTGAGTCAATAGTTAATACGATTTGATAAGGTCTGCTTAAATCCAATACACCACTACTGTTGCTGTCTGATGTAAGCGTAGATTCTTCTGGGAGATAATCGCCCATTGTGAAACGACCGCCCGTTAATGCAAGACCACCAGCTTCTTGGGTAACAGTGCCACCGGTTAAAGCAAACATAGCAATATTATCAGCCTCGCCAGGTTGATCGTCTCCTGCGCTAGCAACGCCAGCTAGATTTAAGTATTCAGGGGAAAATACGTCTATTTCTGAATTAGCAGTTAAATCTACGGTCTCAGTAAACGAAATAGCACTTGGTGGGATAAACAGATCACTTGCATCGATTGAATCCGCCACCGTATTTATTCTCAAATTATCAATGGTAATATCGCCAGCACTATCGGTTCTAAACTGGAAGAATGAATTGGTAATGCTTGTATTTAATATGCCTCGGTCTGTAGCTGGATCTGAATTAGCGCCATTAACGACGTCTTCGCCCGGTAAATATGTGTAAGAGAATTTACCAACTCCCACTGATTCATCTGCTGTGAATTCAGTCCAAGATGTTAAGTCAGAAAAGCTTTTTCCGAAAAACTTAGAAGCGTCACCATGGATTGATTTAGCTTGGCTAGTTGAGTTGTTGTCTATATATAACGACAAACCGCCTCCCACACCATGGGCCACAATATCAAAACTAATGGTAAATCCTTCGCTTATATTGTAAATACCTGTTCCCACAGAATCAGTCACATCCGTTTCGTTTTGAGTACCACTGTCATTTAATGGTGCTGCATTTCCAATGACAAAACGCGCGGCCGCTAATTGTAAAACACCACTAGTTGCGTCAACTTCTGGGCTCCCACCCGATTTAACATAAAGTGGTCTGTCAGCTAACTTTTTAGATAAAAATTTATGAGAGGACGTGAAAAAATTTTCCGTCGTTGTTGAAAAGTCTTCAATCAATTCAACACCCACATCGTCTTTCTTAGCTTCTAAACTGACTAACTCTAGTTCGGTTTGCGAGGTTGTGAAGGTAAATAAGTTGACCTTCAAGTCTTCGTCAAAAGCACAATCATTAACTAACGTCGCTAACTCTGTATTAGTTGACGCCGTTGATTGGCATAAACTATAAACATCATCAACCGTATTGTAAGAGCGAGAGATCAAATAGCTCACTTGCTCACCTACCGTTAATTCGATCACTCGTTTACCAAAAACGAACTTATAGGTGCCACTGACGGTTACTAAATCTAAAGTAGAATCAGAATCTGTGTAGGTATAAGTACCTTCTAATCCGTTATCGTCTGTTGGTGTAAAATTGTATTGGTTCGTAACAGCAGTTTGATTAACAATAGTCGGGTTAAAAACGACCCCATTAAACTTGGATACATCAAATGCATTTGGTTGCGTTAAACTAAGCTGGGCATCGACATAATCCACAAAGTTTTCAACGGCCACTTGTTTGCTAACTATGGTCGAGTTGACCGTGCCAGCATTGGGCAACCAAGTTTCAAATTCAGCGTCAAAATCGTCATCTTCACGATTGAAAAAGTCTTGTGCCGTCTCACCATCGGTCAGATTCATTGTCGCTGCGTTAATGGCATCAGCGGCTATCGTAATACCGTTATTAGGATCACCGTCGGCATCTAATGTTTGCAATAAACGTAATGTATTTGTCACACTTTGATTAAATACTGTGTCCGTTTTAAATACTTGCAACGGGGTTACATAATTAGCACCCGATGTCGCAGGGAACTCAATTTCGCCTATATGGAAAGTAATTGAATCACCTCGAAAGTAATCAAAATTACCATTCTCATCAGTCACACCAGTTATTACTTCAGACACCCCACTCGCCTGTCTGTTAATTTTATATTGCAAACCAGCTACAGGTGCATCGACAAATTGACCAACTAACGGCGGCGCCGGATCTTCTACAACATTTATGGTACTTTCGCCACCACAACCAGCTAACACAAGTGCTGTTAATAGACTTGTCATTAATTTATTTTTATTCTTCATACATCCCTCCTGAGGATGAGTAGATACAGCGAACGCTTCGCTCTACCCACAACTTAAAATTTATTACTCAAATTATTATTTTTGTTATTGATTAATAAAACTTATAAGTCAGTCCCAATTGATATGATGAGCCGTAAAACTCATGTTTAAACGCGACATTACCACCCGACATTTCGTTACCTTCTATGTAACGTAAGTCCACTTCTTCGGTTAGGTTAATAGCGTCAAAATACATGGATAAATTTTTGCTGATATCGTACTTAACTTTAAAATCAACGGTAGATATAGCATCGATGTAGCGATCTCCCCAGGCTCTACATTCTGTAGGGTCAGAAAGGTCCGCATCTGAAGGACATGCAGAAATAGCATCAAGAATTTCGGAACGATAATTACCAATCACCCGCGCCGAGAACCCTTTATTTTCCCAACCTATTGCTAAGTTTGCTGTAATGTCAGCTTGGCTTGGCATCTTCATTTTTTCCGCTCTGATTTTTTCATCAACCTGAGCTTCACTATCTAAAAATGTGGTGTTGGATTGAATAAAGAAACCGGATTCAAAAAATTGGTTGTAACTTAATTCAATGCCCATTACAGATGCTTTATCACCATTTAGGGTAATATTAATATCGTTAAGAACTAAGTCTTGAGGAATAGCAAAGGCACTAATATGATCAACCGGTAAACTTAGTGGTAAGTTATTGATCCTGTCTTTAATACCAACCGCATCATAGATAAAATTGTCTATATTTTTATAAAAGATCGACGCTTCTAAAAATAAATCTTTTGTTGGATACCAACTAATTGAAGAATCGAAGTTAGTAGAGCTCATGGCTACAAGATTAGGGTTACCTACTTTTAACGCATTTTCACTGCCTAACACATAACCTTGAAGTTCAATTGCATTCGGACTGCCTAGATCTCCTGGGTTATCATTACAATTAGTTAAATCATGTGGGTCACATAAAACAATTCGACTATCTAACTGGGCAAAGGCACGTGCTTGATTAAACGATGGGCGTGTATAACTGGTCCAAATAGAGCCCCGAATTAACACTTGTTCTGTTGGTTCGTATCGTAAATGGGCACTTGGATAGTATTCACTGTAGGTTATTTTGGCATCTGGTAATGCAACATTAATGTCTAAACTATTGTCACCACCAAAATTAAATTTATCGTTATTTATCGATAAATACCCCGTCGATGAAAATTCAGTATGGACATAACGAACGCCAGTAATCAACGACATATCATCAGCTAATTGAAGCTCTGTCATTGCATAAATAGCATACGCGTCTTCACTGATAGAATAATCATCACGGGTACTTTCGAAAGTCGTGCCACCAGCCGTAGCTGAATACGCTAAAGCAGTTCCAAGTGCAGTAATATTCTCGACTTCTGAACGTATTGGCAATGGATATGAGAAGTTGCCAGTACTAGGTATTTCATTGATGTAGTCGTCTAATGTTGATGTTTGCATAGCGATACAAGCTGCATTTTCATTGCAATCACCATCTGCAGGAATAAAGCTCCAACGGTCTTTGCCACGTTTATGGGATCGAGAGCTAGATGTACCACCGACTTTCACATAATTAACAAACTCAGAATCAAATTCTTGTTTTATATTAAGTTTAAAGTTTTCAATTTCGTCGGTACGTTCACTGTCTTCAAGAAAGATATTATCCAAATCAAAATTAGATAATTGGCTCACATTCCCTTGTACATCCGCATTATTACCACCAACAAACACAGCGGCATCTAATCCCGAAATTGATGCAGCTTCTTCAGGTGAGACAACACGTGCATTGATGTGATCTCGTAACCCTTGACCCAAAACGATTAAATCACGTTCACGAAACTGCGCTCGACGGCCATCTTTTATTTCTGAAACAGATTCAGAAAATGCATATTCATAATCAATGGTGGTTGCTTCACCAAGTAAGTTCTTACCGCCAATACTAACAGTAGTGGTCACGTTATCGCCTTCTTGGATGAAATATTGATTTTGTAAATCGATATCCGTCACTAAGAATTCTTTAGTGGTACCATTGACGTAAGCAGTCTCTCCACCACCGATAGGATCAGCATCAGCGAAGTCAAATTTTTCACGTAATGCGATGTCGTTGTCGGCATAACTAGAATAATTAGCACGAATATAATATTGACTTAAGTCAGTTGGACGAAACTCTAGATTTATATTTGCTGTTGCTCTTTCACGTTCCGCATCTTCTAACCTTTTTTCAAATTGACTCGGGGCAATAATAGTTGCACCAAACGGAGTGACACTGGTAACACTGCCATCTACATAACCAACATCGGTCTGTCTAAAGGTCATTGCGGCGGTATCATGTTGGCGAAATTCTTCGACGTGGGTTTTACGGTTTTCTATACCAGCTGAGTAACCTATACCTATCGTGTCATCCAACAAAAGTGACGTCCCATCGAAGGTAAACTTAGGAGAGTGTTGTTGGCTCAGGTTTTGATATGAATTTTGTAGTTTTAATTTAAAAGAATCTTTGCCTTTATCGTATGCAGAAATTGCTTTTACATTAACTAAGCCACCAATTGAATTAAGGTTCATTTCAGGTGTTAACGTTTTAAATACCTCAATGGCCCCTAAAGAATCACCGGTAATACCATCTAAACCAACTTTTCGGTCGTCACCGGCACCAGCCAATTCAGAACCATTCATTGAAACCGAGACAAAGTTAGGACCAAGGCCACGGATGGCAACATGGGTTCCTTCCCCTTCATTACGTTCCAAAGTTACGCCTGGTAAACGTCGTAATGACTCAGCTACATTTTGATCAACAAAGTTACCTAAATCATCCGTTGCAACCACAGAACTATAAGCATCATTATCACGCTCCATGCCACGGGCTTTCAGATCAGCAAGGCGGACACCTTTAACTTCAATGACTTCTACATCTTGTTCTTTTTTATCTTTACTCTCAGGCTCATTATCTTTTGCGTTGACACCCATCGCTAAAAAAATACAAGCTGAAAGAGCCTTGTATGGAAATTTTGTAGCCATACTATATACCCCAAATACCTCTCTAAAGAGGCTCCTGTTGACTTCCGTGGCAACTGCGTAAATACCACATTCTATTATTATTATTTGAATACCAATGACATTCGAAAGTGCGACATTCACTGTAATTTGGTCTAAATAAATCAAATTCAGAAGAATATTTATACTTTATTATTATATTTTGCCACCGGTGGCATAAAAAACTAGCATTATGTTAATTAGTTTGTCAATATATATTTTTCAGGGACAATTCCATTGATTACATAAGAGAAAAGATCATGACTAGAGGTACTAAACAATTTATTTACAGCGCATTAATTCTACTTTTTTCTTTTGTTTTCTCTCTATTTAGTCATGCTCAAGACCCCGCATTTGAAGGTGCTTTAGGTTTTGGTCAACAGACTAAAGGTGGGCAAGGAGGCGAAATTTATACGGTTACTTCATTATCGGACTCTGAGCAACAAGGCACCTTACGTCATGCAATTAAACAAAAGAAAGTTAGAATTATTCAGTTTGCCGTTTCTGGAATAATCCAATTAACAAAGCCACTTAAAATAAATACTGGTCATATTACAATTCAAGGCCAAACCTCTCCAAATGGTGTAGCCATAGTTGGCGCCCCTTTTAGTGTGTCGGCCAATGAAGTTATTATTCAACATTTACGTTTTAGGTTAGGCACATATGGTTATGCTGATGACGCACTAACAGTACGCAATAGCCATAATGTCATAATTGACCACTGTTCAATTAGCTGGGGCACAGACGAAACGGCAAGTTTATATAACAATACTAACTTCACCTTGCAAAATTCCATTATCTCCAACAGTTTAAACAAATCTATCCACCCAAAAGGTGATCACGGATACGGCGGTATTTGGGGCGGGCGTAATGCATCTTTTATCAATAACTTAGTGGCTAATCATATGAGTCGTACGCCTAGATTAAATGGGCACCGTTTAAAATCGCCCTACTCTGCTGAAGAAGAATACGTAGAATTGGTCAATAACATTATTTACAACTGGGGCAGTAATTCAGTCTATGGTAGTGAAAATGGCCGATTCAGCCTAGTTAACAATTATTATTTACCAGGGCCTGACACAAAAGCAAAGCGCATGTTAGACCTTTGGTATAGTGATAAAATAGCGGGTCCACAAGCCTATATTCATGGCAATTATTACCAAGGTAAGGACTGGCAAGACGATAACTTGTTAGGTGTTATATTGCGTGACAAAAATAAAAAGAAAACAGCAGGAAACTCTGAGCCTAGTTTATTCAGTGACAAACCGATAAAACTTGGCAAGAACAGTTTATTACTTACCACTCCTTTAGCTGCACAAGTTGCCTATAAACAACTTATTGATGAAAGAAATGTAGGCGCTTTTAAAACTAAAAGTGGCAAATTTCATGACTCGGTAGATCAACAAGTATTTGAACAAATTGAAAGTTCATTAGCAGGTCATAAACTCAGCTCGGGCATTCTTGATCATGAAAAACAGCAAATTGAATCAATTGCAAAATACCACATGGAGTTTCAAAGCAAGTCATAAGTTTAATGGTTATACCAAATAAATATTTAGCCTTGCGAAGGAAGACAAGTAGGGCTAACAACTCCCTTCCTTTTGTTATTCATTATTCAATTATATAGAACATACTCTTAACTTTTTTCAAATTTACTAAACCTACCTCAGATAATAGTATTTACCCAAGGCATCACAGTGGTCTTTGATTATTAAGCCAAGAATGAACTTGTAGGGTATATCATGAAAACAACAAAAGTAGGCGTATTTAACAATACAACACCAATACCTGGATTAGCACTTGTTGCCGAAGGCGGTGGACAACGTGGTGCTTTTACTGCTGGCGTTTTAGATTATTGGCAAGTGGCAAAGTTTAATCCCTTCGAAATTTTAGTGGGCACATCCGCAGGAGCTCAAAATGTAGCGAGTTACATAAGTAACCAAACGGGTTATGCCTACAGCTTGATCAACGACTTAACTCGTAATATCCAGTTTTTTAATCCATGGCGTGTATTTAGTAATAACAATGTGATGGATCTTGATTGGTACTTTGAACAAACCCAAAAAAGCAGATACCTATTTGACTATGTTCAGGCAGACAGAAACGCGGTGAATCGCAAAGTGCGTTTTGCTGCGGCTAATTTGACCAAGCTGACCACAGAGTTAATTGATCCCGTTGAGGATGGCTGGCAAAACGCATTAAAACACTCTAGCGCTATTCCATATTTATATAAGTCAAAAGACTTAGTCGACGGAGGCGTTACCGCGCCTATTCCAGTTCATGAGGCCTATCAGCTTGGTGCTCAAAATATATTAGTCATTAGGACTAGTGACGAGACCAAAGAGGTTATACCTAAACCGGTTAAACAATTAAAACCCCTATTGTGCAGAGAAAACCACTGCCCTCAATTTATTAAATTGTTAGATAAACATGAAACAACCTACAGACAAGCGGAACAATTTATTCAAACGCCTCCCATAGGTGTAAAAGTAATGGCAATAAGGCCAACAAAACCCTTAAAAACAAAGGTTTTAGGCAGTTCACAACAAGAGATTATTCATGATTACAAACATGGTCTTGAACTAGGCAAAGCCTTTATTGAGCAACATTCAACTAACTTAGTCACACATTAAACCGTCATTTATTTTTATGCATTACGCAATCGATTTTACAAATTAGTAAATGACACATTCTCAACTATCTTTGATAAACAAATATTATCAGTAATTCCTTTAAGGGGATAAAAAAATGGAAAACAATACTAACGGTAAATGCCCTTTTGGCCATGGTAGTAATACACAAGTGGGTGGCCACGGCACAAAAAATATGGATTGGTGGCCTGAACAGTTGAACGTAAAAATACTACGTCAAAACGACACTAAGTCTGATCCAATGGATCATGACTTTGATTACGCAACCGCATTTAATCAGTTAGATTTAAAACAGATAAAACGTGATTTGTATGAACTGATGACTGACTCTCAAGATTGGTGGCCAGCTGATTATGGCCATTATGGTCCACTTTTTATTCGAATGGCTTGGCATAGTGCCGGAACCTATAGAACGTCCGATGGACGAGGTGGTGCATCAACAGGCACACAACGCTTTGCACCATTAAACAGCTGGCCTGATAATGGCAACTTAGATAAAGCTAGACGTTTATTATGGCCAATAAAACAAAAGTACGGCAAACATATATCTTGGGCTGATTTAATGATCCTTGCAGGTAACTGCGCTATAGAGTCAATGGGCTTAAAAACCTTTGGTTTTGGCGGTGGACGTGAAGACGTTTGGCACCCAGAAGAAGATATTTATTGGGGCGCAGAAAAAGAATGGTTAACGGATAATCGTTATACTGGAGAACGTGATCTAGAAAACCCATTAGCAGCGGTAGAAATGGGATTGATTTATGTAAACCCAGAAGGACCTAATGGTGAACCAAGTGCCCTTGCCTCGGCTAAAGATATTAGAGAAACTTTTGCTCGTATGGCAATGGATGATGAAGAAACAGTTGCTCTTATTGCTGGAGGTCACACGTTTGGTAAATGCCACGGTGCGGGTGATGCGGCACATGTTGGCCCAGAACCAGAGGCTGCACCACTTGAAAATATGGGCCTTGGCTGGATCAGTTCACACGGTTCGGGAAGTGGTGATGACACGATTACCAGTGGTATTGAAGGTGCCTGGACAGCGAACCCAACAAAGTGGGATATGGGCTACTTTGATGTATTATTTGGTTATGACTGGGATTTAGTGAAAAGCCCAGCAGGTGCATGGCAATGGGTTCCAGTTAATCCGAATAGCGAACATTTAGCCCCAAGCGCGCATGATCAATCTAAAAAAGTAACCACTATCATGACCACCGCAGATATGGCGTTACGAATGGATCCAAGTTATGCCGCTATTTCAAAACGTTTTCATGCTAACCCTGAGTTATTTGCCGATGCATTTGCTCGAGCTTGGTTTAAATTAACACACCGAGATATGGGGCCAAAGGCTTGCTTATTAGGGGAAGAAGTACCCGAGGAAGAGTTAATTTGGCAAGACCCTGTACCTGTAGTGAATTATCAACTTATTGATGACAATGACATTTCCTTACTTAAACAAGCATTAACAGATTCAGGCTTAACTGTCTCTGAAATGGCTTATACCGCATGGTCTTCTGCATCTACATACAGAAATTCAGACAAGCGTGGTGGCGCTAATGGTGCTCGTATACGATTAGCCCCACAAAAAAATTGGGAAGTGAATCAACCTGAACAGCTAGAATCCGTTTTGAACACGCTTGAGACAATTCAAAGTACATTTAATGCTAAACAAAACAATAAACAAGTATCTCTTGCTGATTTAATTGTAATTGCCGGTAATTACGCTGTAGAACAAGCGGCCAAAGCGGCCGGTGTAGACGTGGTTGTGCCATTTAGTGCTGGCCGAACTGATGCAAGTACAGAGCAAACAGATACGGATTCATTTGCAGTGTTAGAACCTAAAGTGGATGGTTTTCGTAATTTCATTACTGCGGCTTCATCAATATCGCCGGAGGAACTGTTATTAGATAAAGCTCAATTGTTAACCTTAACTCCGCCAGAAATGACTGTGCTTGTTGGTGGGTTAAGAACAATGAAAATAAACTATCAAGATAATAATTTAGGCGTGTTGACTGACCAAGTTGGTACTTTAAACAATGACTATTTTGTTAACTTATTAGACATGAATACAAAATGGCAAAAAGCCGATAAACGTTTTCACTTTATTGGGCTTGATAGACAAACAGGTTCAGAAAAATGGACTGCAACGAGCGTTGATTTAGCCTTTGGTTCAAACTCTGAATTAAGAGCCATCGCTGAAGTTTACGCCAGTGACGATGCGAAAGTGAAATTTGTTGAAGACTTTGTCAAAGCTTGGACAAAAGTAATGAACTTGGACAGGTTTGACTTAGCTTAATTAGCAGATAACACTACTTTTATTTGATTAAAAACCGAGCGGTAAGCTCGGTTTTTTATGCACTTAATCTAACGACGATAACAGCCATTAAAACTTAATAACTTGTGCGAACAAAGGTAAATGCTCATCGACACGATGACTTACCATTACTATGGTTGACACTTTTAGTTCTGCGATCTTTGTTAAATACTGAAGGATTAGCGATCGATTTGCTTGATCTAGTCCTTGGGTAGGCTCATCAAGTACCAATAATTTAGGCTGTTTAACTAGTGCTCTAGCAATTAAGACTAATCGTTGCTCCCCATAACTTAATGACTGCCATGGTTCGTTAGCTTTATTAAATAAATCAAACTGTTTTATCCAGTCAATGGCCACTTGTTTTTGTAGGCTGGTCACCTGTGAATACAAGCCAATTGAATCTTTGAATCCCGAAAGGACAATGGTCAAAACCGAACTATTTACCCGGTAGTTCCTATGTAAATCCGGACTCACTATCCCTAAGTGTTTTTTCACATCCCAGATGGATTCGCCTGAACCACGTTTATGTCCCATAACGGTGACATTGTTACTATAACACTGTGGGTTGTCCCCTGTAATAAGCCCTAACAACGTAGACTTTCCACAACCATTAGGTCCTAATATTAGTGTGTTCTGCTCAGGTAAAATGGTTAAACTTAGGTTTTCGAAAATCACTTTTCGACTTAACGTTACCGTCGCTTCTATTATTTTCACTAAAGGGTTTAACTCAAGAGTTTGAGATTGAAAGTTGTTTTTTATAAATGCCTCATCCAGATCGGTTACCGAAAATGCCTGCTCTAGCGTCGTTTGTTGTTCACGTTCAGTTAAATGAGATAATGACAAAAGTTTTCCAGTTTGAAGTAACATCAAATTTGTAACCCAAACAGGAATATCCACTGGATTATTGAGCATAAAAATAACGGATATGCCCAAACCTGATAGCTGACTTAACTGCTGGGCTAAATCGGCTCTAGATTGCAGATCAAGCTCATCAAAAGGGTTATCCAATACAAGTAACTTTTTCTTTTCCAGTAGGGCTTTAATAATGAATAACTTTCGCCCCTCTCCGGAACTCAACAACCGAAACCCAGTGTCTAAACGATGCCTAAGGTAAAATTTATCAATAATGTCATTGTTCAATTCGTGTTTAGGTAAAAATTCTTTTACCGGCGTGCCAAAGTCAAATTCATCCGTCATATCAGTTTGATCTATTGCTAATTCATGTTCATAAACAGCTACAATGGATTCATGAGAAATGAGAGCAACGTCATTCACGTCTGGCAGAATAAGCGTATCCGCATTTATTAGTGTCGTTAACTCTCCAGTCAAAAGCATATCAAGATATTGTTTACCAGCACCATTTCGACCTAATACCGCACAGGACTCACCTAGCGTTAATGTCCATTGATTCACTTGGATTTTGGGGTGTTCTAACGCTTGAATTGATAACATAAGAAAAGTAGCTTGTTCAACCGAGGAAATAAAACAAGGATACCTACAATATATTTTATTGCATTGAGTTAATCGCAACTAATAATTGTAGAAATTGGGCTACTCCCCTTATTCCCCCTAATCTTTAATAGAAAGTGAATAATAAAATTACAACGTTTTATTAACTCGACTTTTACTTGTTATTCACTGCCTGTTTATCTTTTCACTAAAGGCTGTATTTTGTTAAAGCATACCGATATCATTGATTTTTAGGTTAAATATAATGTTATATGTCTGAGATTGAGATAAATTCTGCGTTTAACGCTTTAAGAGCTTCGCTTACGTCATACGCACCAATCAGTGATAATACTTGGTCTGAGTTTAAAGCGATTTGTAAATTGAGATCGATTAATAAACAGCAGACGCTTTATCACCTGGATAAAGTTCCTACTTCTTATGCGTACCTTTATCAGGGCTTAATCCGAGGCTTTACTTGTGATGAAAAAGGCAATGAGTACAACAAAGTATTTTTTGATGAAGGCATGTTCCCAGGTTCAATGACCGCTTTGCTAACATCAACACCATCTATGTTAGCTTGTGAGGCGTTGGAAGATTCATTAATTATTGAAATAGATTTTAAAGCCTATCGGAAACTTCTTGTTGAAAATCACGAATTAAAACTATTTCAAATCTATTACTTAGAAAAAAACTGGGTATTAGCGAAAGAAGCACGCGAAATAGAAATCGTACAACGTGATGCCACAGCTCGTTATTTACAATTTGTTGAACAATACTCCAACCTTGTCCATCGATTACCGCAATACCATATAGCCTCTCATCTAGGTATTACCCCTACCCAATTAAGTCGAATTAGAAAAAACATTTAACTTCTGTTTATTTATCTAAATATCAACCTATGTAAATGAGTTTCACTTACGCCCTCTTTAATATGCGTTTATTCGCTGAGTCGTTAAGCCCTCTCGGCTTTACTACCGAGCATTTAACACAACAAAATAAAGAAGGTATAAGATGGAATTAGAAAAAGCATTACAGTGGCGCTATTCAGTCAAACAGTTTTCCGAACAAAAAGTTTCACAGCAGAACCTAAACACACTGCTAGAGTTAACTCGTTTAAGTGCTTCTTCTTATGGATTACAGCCTTATAAAATAATCGTTATTGAGTCCGCCGTTATCCGGCAGCAACTAGTGCCTTATTCTTACGGGCAAGATAAAGTAGCAAATAGTTCACACTTAATTATATTTGCAGCTCAAACTGAAATAGGTAATGCAACCGTTGACCGCTATATTACAAAACATAATCAAATAACCAATTCAACGTCTGAGCAATTAGCCCCGTATGCCAATCATATGAAAATGGCATTAAAGCAAAAAAGCGATGAACAAAAACAGCAGTGGGCGCATCAACAAGCATATATAGCACTGGGCAATTTTATAACTTGTGCAGCCGCAATGAAAATAGACACTTGCCCGATGACTGGTTTTGACACAACAAAATACGATTCCATTCTTGCGTTAGAAAGTGAAGGACTAACAGCCTCCGTCATTTGCCCTATTGGTTATCGTAGCCAAGACGACGCACAAGCCGCAATGCCAAAAGTAAGGTTCGCTTTTGATGAGCTGATGATCTTTAAAAACTAATTGGATCCACAATAGATGACGGAGCGATATTATGAATATTTTATACTTACTTGCTTTTACTGCGGGGGCCGCTATTGCATTACAAGCGACAATGAATGCTCAACTTGGCGTATTACTTAAAAATTCGATGTTGGGCACGAGTATCGCCTTTTTGGTTGCTTTTATTTTTACAGTGTCCGCTATGTTTTCTAACAGCAATCAATTCCCAAACATAATAGATATTAAGGCCGTTCCAACTTACCTTTGGTTTACCGGAGGTATGTTAAGTGCATTTGGCGTTGGTGTATTTTATTATTTAATTCCCAAAATTGGCGTTGGCTCGATGATGTCCTTTGCATTAGCAGGTCAAATATTATTTGCCATGTTAATCAGCCATTTCGGTTGGTTTAACTTCCCTGAAAAACCAATCAATTTTGAAAAATTAGTTGGGGCAGCATTGTTGATCATCAGCGTTTTATTAATCAATTTGGAGTCTGGATATGCACATTGATCTAGCTAATATTTTTAACCTTACTCAATTATGGAAAAAATACGGTGCAAGCGAGCTGCAACAAAAAACAAGCTTAACGAACACATATTCACCGACTATTCATATAAACAATGGCTGGCCTCATCGCTGCTGGATAGAAAGTGACGCCTGCTCGGATGATCATGCTTGGTTAACAAAATTGGAAAAATCAACCATAATACCGGTATGGCCAATATTTGACGGAAATAAAATAAATCCGAGGATCACAAATCAAAATCCATTAGAAACACATCTAATAAATTACAACTGGCAATGTCAGCTTGAACAAACCGCGATGTATTTACCACGCGAAAAATTTAGCTCATCGGTCATTGAACAATCACAACCCCACTTTATTGTTAAAAGGATCAACAAGATTGCCGAAATTCACTTGTGGGTTACGATTGCTAGTAAAGCCTTTGGTTATAAAATTGAACTGTCCGTGATTGAAAATTTAATTGATGACCCAAACATGCAGTTCTACTTGGCCTATTACAATGATCAAGCTGTAGCGACTGGCCTATTATATAAAACGGAAAATATAATCGGGGTGCATCAAGTTGGTGTATCGGCCGGATTTCAAGGAAAAGGGATAGCACGTTTGTTAATGCTAGAGTTAATTTACTTATGCAAAACATGGGGCGCGTCTTCCATTGTTTTACAAGCATCACAAGCCGGTAAACCCCTCTATGATAAGTTGGGTTTTAAAACACAATTTTTAATTAGGAGTTATATAAAAGAGTAAGTACTAAATTCGTATCTAAATGCTAACGAAACAAGATATATGAGGTTAAATGATAGTTGGATATAAGGGATATAAAATATAGAAGGTTTGAAATGGCGGAGAGAGAGGGATTCGAACCCTCGTTAGGTTTTACCCTAAACACACTTTCCAGGCGTGCGCCTTCAGCCACTCAGCCACCTCTCCGCAATGCTTATTAATAGGATTTAATAAGCGGCGCCATAATATTGAATTACGGCGCTAATAACAAGAAGAAATCTAACCTGCCCAAACAACTGGTTATATTTCACTCTAACTCAACGCTAATACCACTTTTTTCATGTAGCTCGCATCTCATTACTCGACACTACATACTCGTAACTCGTAGCTATTCCCTTACGCATTGCCTTTTACGGTTACTTTAGCGTCAGCGGCAAAGTTAAGCATTTTAGTTAACGGCTTCATTGCTTGCTCAGCTAACGTTTCATCAACAAAGACTTCATGCCCTGTTGCATCCGTAAGTGCTTCTTCTATCGCTTTTAAGCCGTTCATTGCCATCCAAGGACAATGAGCACAACTTTTACACGTTGCACCGTTACCGCCCGTTGGAGCTTCAATAAAGGTTTTGTCAGGGTTCGCTTGCTGCATCTTATAAAAGATGCCTCGGTCTGTGGCAACAATAAAGGTATCGTTTTCCATTTTTGTCGATGCAGCTATTAACTGTGATGTTGAGCCAACAGCATCAGCAAGTTCGACAACCGATGCTGGAGATTCTGGGTGAACTAAGATTGCTGCATCAGGGTAGACATTTTTAAGATCTAACAACGCTTTTGCTGAGAACTCATCATGGACGATACACTCACCGTTCCATAACAACATGTCAGCGCCAGTTTGTTTATTAATATACCCGCCTAAATGACGATCTGGACCCCATATAATTGGTTTACCTTGCGCATCAATGTGTTCAATAACGTCTAAAGCAATACTGGATGTCACCACCCAATCCGCTCGAGCTTTAACCGCGGCAGATGTATTAGCATATACTACAACTGTATGATCAGGGTGTTGGTCACAAAACTCAGAAAACTCTTTAATTGGGCAACCTAAATCTAAAGAACACGTCGCTTCTAATGTTGGCATTAACACCGTTTTTTCTGGTGTTAAGATTTTAGCAGTTTCACCCATAAACTTAACGCCAGCTACAATTAATGTATCTGCGGCGTGCTGATTACCAAATCGAGCCATTTCTAATGAATCTGCTACACAACCGCCCGTTTCTTCAGCTAAAGCTTGAATTTCAGGATCTGTATAATAATGAGCAACTAACACCGCATTTTTTTCTTTTAATAAAGATTTAATGCGATCTCTGTACTCTTGTTTTTCAATTTCATTTAACACTGCTGGTTTAGCAGGAAATGGATACTCTTGTTGCACAGTTTCTATATGATTCATGGCGTGTAGATGTTTTGAAATTTTGCGGGATTATACCGGATATTTCTCAAAAGTCACTTGAGATAACAAATTTGATGTTGTGAATTTATAACGGGATTTTGCATACTACAGAGGGATATTAAAGTGGTGGGTCATGATGGATTCGAACCATCGACCAATTGATTAAAAGTCAACTGCTCTACCAACTGAGCTAATGACCCACTTTAATACTTTTGCTTCTTACTCTTTTGTCTGATGGTGGGTCATGATGGATTCGAACCATCGACCAATTGATTAAAAGTCAACTGCTCTACCAACTGAGCTAATGACCCATATCAGGACAAAGAGTGGTGGGTCATGATGGATTCGAACCATCGACCAATTGATTAAAAGTCAACTGCTCTACCAACTGAGCTAATGACCCACTCTATCCGCATCAATTTAGAAGATTAATCTTCCTGTTGGTGCGGGCGCATATAATACTTATTTAAATTTACTGTGCAAGTTATTTTAGCAAATATTTTAATTATCGAGCTTTTAGCCTTATTTTTAATCAAACTGCTCAAAAAATACAATTATCTATTTAAAGACCAGCTAATCTTGATTTGGCTAATGAGGCTGATGTTGAATCTGGATATTCGCTGATAACTTGCTCAAAAAGCGCTTTTGCCGCAGCTTGGTCGCCCAATTTCTGCATTACAGTTGCCTGTTTAAGCATAGAGTCGCTTCGTTTACTTGAATCTGGATAGAAACGAATAACTTGTTCAAAGTGAGTTTTAGCATCACTAAACAATGATTTATTAAACAACAACTGTCCTAACCAATAATGTGCGTTGGCGATATAAACAGATTGAGGGAAACTTTTAATAAAACGTTTAAATTCAGGAATGGCTTCATCGTAACGACGCTCTTTAAGAATCAAATTTACCGCTTGGTCATACGCTTCACTTTCGCTTAACGAGACGCCATAAGAACTTTCAGCCGAAGACGTTGTATCAACAACTGCAACTGGAGCCTGTTGGGGAGCTTGTATATTAGTTAAACGACGTTCAATCTCTATATAGAGTTCTCTTTGACGTTCAACAATTTGATCTAATTTATGAGCATGGGTTTCCGACTCACCTTTTAAAGCACTAAGTTCATCTTGCAACTCAATGACTTGTTGCTGCAGATTCACTTGAGCCGCACCACGAGCTTGCATCAACCGTTTTAATTGTTGAAGTTGCTCGGCCATGGCAGAGGTCGAAATATCGTTGTTTGGTGCAGCAGAATATGCTGCACCAGTCACTACAAGTAAAGAAATTAAAGAGAATTTCATATTGTGTAGTTTTTACCTATTAATATACTAAAACAGCACGACGGTTTTTAGAGAAACCAGCGTCTGTACGAGACAAATCAATTGGCTTTTCTTCACCGTAAGAAACAGTTGTCATTTGGCTAGCAGAAACACCTAAGCTTTGTAGATATTGAACAATAGCTTTTGCTCTACGCTCACCTAGTGCGATGTTGTACTCAGGAGTACCACGTTCGTCACAGTGACCTTCGATCATTACTTTAGCGGCAGGATTTTTTGTTAAATAATCTGCGTGAGCTTGTAACAATTCCATGTATTCGCCATCAACACTTGCAGTGTCGTAATCAAAATAAACAGTTTGTTGCTGACGTAAAGTATCGTACTTTTCTTGTTGAATTTCTTCAGGCGTTTTAGCAACTTCTAAAGTATCAACTTGAACAGTATCTACTGTGCCAGTTTGAGTATCCATACCCTCAGTTTGCGCTTGTTCCGCTTCTGCGTTAGTAGTTTGTGACTTTCCAGCTGATGAATCAGATGTTGCGCCACATGCTGTTAAAACTAAAGCAGGAATAGCGATTAGTAACCCTTTGGTAATTGCACTGAATTGCATTGTATATACCCTTATAAAACGTTGTTAATTTAAAAATGGCGACCATGCAGGCGACTTAACTTGCCCTTTTGAAGCCGGTAATCTCGCTTTAAAGCGTCCATCAATTGAGACCAATGCTAATACTTGTCCACTGCCGTGCATAGTACTATATATAATCATTGATCCATTTGGCGCTACACTAGGACTCTCATCGAGCCTAGTTTTTGTCAGTACTTGAAAGTTTCCTGACTCTAATTCTGTTTTGGCAATATGATAATTACCACGAGTTCTATTTACCATAACTAGATGTTTTCCATCCGGTGTTATCGACCCACCTAAATTCATATCACCATCAAATGTTAGGCGTTTCACTCGCTTAGTTGCTAAATTTACGCTATAAAGTTGCGCATTACCACCACGTTCTGAACTGAATACTATTGATTTTCCATCAGGAGCCCAACTAGGTTCCGTATCTATTGCTCTATGATTAGTCAATCTAGTCAATGTTTTATTGCTTAACTGCAATAAATACAGCTCTGGATTACCATCTTTTGATAACACCATCGCTAAACTTTGACCGTCTGGACTCCACTTAGGCGCGCCATTAATTCCTTCATAAGACGTCACTAACTCACGCTTACCTGTATAGATATCTTGGACATACACCTGAGAACGGTTATTTTCGAAGGTAACGTATGCTAACTTTTTACCATCAGGTGACCATGAAGGAGACATTAATGGCTCTGGAGATTTAACTAATTCAATCTCGTTTGCCCCATCATAATCAGCAACGACTAATTTATATGGGTATAAGTCTTCGTATTCAATGGTTATATAGGCTACTTTTGTTAAAAAAGCGCCACGTTCGCCAGTTAATTGTTCATAAACGATATCACTGATCCTATGACCATAAAATCTAAATTGGCTTGTGGCAATGATTACTTTTCGTTCAAACATAATATGGTCTTTTGTTTCTATTAACCGACCATCTTTTAATGCTTGCACTTTCCCACCCGTTATCTGACCACGAAGTACATCAATCAATTCAAAATTGACCGTAAAACGATCTAACGTATCGTCCTCTATTGTGCCCACTAATATAGCTTCAACGCCCGTTGATACCCAAGATGAATAATCCACTTCGCCATCGGTTTGCGGTAGTTGTGGCATGTCTTCTTGTTTAATTGGGTTAAATTTACCGCTACGCATTAAATCCGCAGCTACAATTTCAGCTAAATTTAAAGGTAACGTTGCTGTGCCGTTATATTTAAAAGGTACAATTGCAATTGGACGAGCTGTGTTAACGCCCTCTGTAATAACAATTTCTAACTTTGCTAATGTTGGTTGTGTCCACACTAAACAAACGATTGATAAAATGACTAAACCTATTCGATTCATATTATAACTTTGGCTCCACTTTAAGACTGATGTCTTTTAATTCTTGATATACATCTGGTTCTTTTGAAACTGGTAATGTTTCCGCTTTTAGCACCGCACGTTCGGCTGCTTTACACACTTTGTTATCACCTGAAATGATGTTAACACTTGTCACCAGTCCACTAAATGCAAGTTTAATATTTAAACTACACGATTGACCTTTCATAGAATCATCAACAATTAAATACTGTTGGATACGTCCCATAATTAACGCAGTGTACTTTTCTTTTTCAGTTAGTACATATTTTTGACGTATTTTATTCCGAGCACTTTGTTCTTGGGCCAGTTGCTCTTGCATCATTTTTTCTCTGATGGCCTGTTCTTTGGCCTCTTGTATTTCTTGTTCTTTTTTTCGTTTAGCTTCTTCTTCTTTTCTTATGCGTTCTGCTTCAGCTTCTTTTAATGCTTTTTGCTCTGCTTCTTTTTTCTTTTTCGCATCTTCAGCCGCTTTTTCTTGCGCTTCTTTGTTTCTTTTTGCAGCTAAGGCTTCTTTTTGCGCTTTATCTGCTTCTTTTTCACGTTTAATACGTTCTTGTGTCGCATTTTCAGCTTTACGTTTTTCAGCTAACGCTTTTTTCTTTTCTTCAGCGGCTTTCTTTTTGGCATCTGCTGCAGCACGTTCACTATTGGTTTTCTGCTTTTCAAGCTTTTGTAAATTTCTTTTAGCTTCTTCAGCTCTCACTTCAAGATCTTTAACACGTTTTTCTTCTGCAGCTTTGGCATCTAACTTTTGTTGTTTAATCTTACTAACTTGTTTATCCAAAGACGCCTGATCGATAACGACAGCATCAATAGCTGAAATTTCGGGAACTTCAGGTTCTTTCTCAGGTGCGGTGAAGTTAAAACTTAGCGCTAAAATAACGCCAAAGAAAATATGAACACCAAAAGATTTGATTATATGAATGATATATTCACCTACTTGCATTATTGTTTAGGCTCCGTCATTAATCCTACCGAAGGGGCACCCGCTCTTTGTAATAATGTCATTAATTCAATCACATAATTATATTCAATCGAACGGTCGGCTTTAACAATAACAGGTGTGTCTGGATCAACTTGTAAGCGAGCAGCAACCACCACAGCTAAATCGGTTGCTGACATAGGTTCATTTTTATCACTACCTGTTGCTAAAAAGTATTCACCTTTCGCATTAATAGAGGCAATCATAGGTGGTTTTGAATCTTGATCTAAAGGTTCGGCCGTCGCTTTTGGCAAGTCGACTTTGACACCTTGAGTCACCAATGGTGCTGTCACCATAAATATGATCAACAACACCAACATAACATCAATATATGGCACAACATTTATTTCGGCCACAGGTTTACGTTTAGTTCGAATAATTTGCATAATTTATTTATACCGCAACGTTTGCTGTAACTTCTCTATGTAGAAGGTTGGAGAATTCTTCGATAAAGTTGATGTAATTAGTTTCTAACATTTCAACTCGACGAGCAAAGCTGTTATAAGCTAGTACTGATGGTATTGCTGCAAATAGTCCCATAGCCGTCGCGATTAAAGCTTCAGCGATACCTGGTGCAACCATACTCAATGTTGCTTGTTGAACTTGACCTAATGCTAAAAACGCATTCATGATCCCCCAAACGGTACCAAACAAACCAATATACGGGCTAATTGATCCTACGGTAGCCAAGAAACTCAAATGACTCTCAAGGGATTCGGTTTCTTTTGAAAGGCGAACACGCATAGCTCTGTGTGTGCCTTCCATATAAACCTGAACGCCACCAACGCTATTTTTCTTTAAGCGTGCAAACTCTTTAAATCCATCTTTAAATAGGGACTCTAAACCAGTGGAACTAGCTTTAGCGGTAATTTCACTATACAAACGGCCTAAATCAACACCTGACCAAAAACGTTGTTCAAATTCTTTAGACTGTTTTTCTGCGTTTGCCAATACATTTCTACGTTGAAAAATTAAAGCCCATGATGCGATAGATAAACCTAATAAAGTTAACATCACCAGCTTTACAATAAAACTTGCTTCCCAAAACAATCCAAAAAAACTTATATCAGCTTGCACTTTGTAAAACCTCTAAAATATCTGCCGGTATTGCCATAGGCTTCATAACCGAAGAATTAATACATGCAACTTGCACTTTTGCGACAAAAACAAGTTGCTCATTTTCATTTATCACTTGTTGTAAAAACTCAACACTTGCTCGTTTTAGCCGGACAATATTGGTTTCAACAGTAAGCATTTCATTAAATCTTGCAGCGTGACGAAAGTCAATTTCCATCGTCTTGACCACAAAGGCTATATTCTGCTTAAGATATCTATCTTGTTCAATACCTAAATACCGTAAATATTCAGTACGCGCTCTTTCACAGAAATTTAAATAATTGGCGTGATAGACAATACCGCCAGCATCTGTGTCTTCGTAATACACTCGTATCGGAAATTGAAAGCTCAACCTAACTCCTACTTAGTAATATTTTATGCATAAATATCCGTTAAATACTTTGATTTTTGAATATCCATTCAATGTAAATACCATTATTTAAAAATATAATTGTTATTAGTATTACTAACGCGTTTAATATTTAAACAAATAATTCAACGCACTATTAATAAAGGCCTACAATTGATTTTTTTACTTTATATATTGCTTATATAGAACAACCCACTCAATTTGACATTAGTTTTTGTAATGCAAGAAAACAATTTTTCTAGTTTGAAGTATTTACTCTAGTCTCTATAATGCTCGCATCTTCTGAGGCGGCCTAGCCACTCAGAATCGAAGTAACTAATTTATGTAACTTCTTCTATTCATGTTCCCTGGAATTTATTCCTTTTGACCCATTCTTATTGAATGGGTTTTTTTTTGCCTCAAACTTAAGCTTAAACAGTGTTTACACGCTCAGACCGCTTTAACTTTCACGGTCTGGTAAATCAAAACCTAAATGGGTATAAGCCCTAGGTGATGCAATTCTGCCTCTTGGTGTACGTTGTAAATAACCTTGTTGAATTAAATATGGTTCTATTACATCTTCAATGGTGTCACGTTCTTCTCCAATGGCGGCTGCAATGTTATCTAATCCTACCGGTCCACCATCAAATTTTTCAATCATGGTAAGTAATAACTTTTTATCCATATAATCAAAACCTTGGCTATCAACATTGACCATTTCAAGTGCATCTTTAGCTATCTCTACTGTTACCACACCCTCATTTTTTACATCAGCAAAGTCTCTTACTCGCCTTAGTAGACGGTTTGCAATACGAGGAGTTCCCCTAGCACGTTTAGCAACTTCTAACGCCGACACTTCGCACATCTCCATATTAAGTACATTTGCCGAACGAATGATGATGTTTGCTAGGTCTTCAATTTTATAAAACTCTAATCGTTGGACAATACCAAACCTATCTCTTAACGGAGAGGTTAATGCGCCAGCTCGCGTGGTTGCACCGATGAGTGTAAAAGGAGGTAAGTCTAATTTAATGGAACGTGCGGCAGGCCCTTCACCTATCATGATATCTAGCTGATAGTCTTCCATTGCAGGATATAAAATCTCTTCCACAACTGGACTTAAACGATGAATTTCATCAATAAACAAAACGTCATTTTCATCTAAATTAGTTAACAATGCTGCTAAATCACCTGCTTTTTCTAACACTGGTCCAGAGGTGGTTTTAATACTCACACCTAATTCATTTGCCACAATGTTTGCTAACGTCGTTTTACCTAAACCAGGAGGTCCAAATATTAACAAGTGATCAAGTGCTTCTGAGCGTTTGGTCGCGGCTTCTATAAAGATCGACATTTGATCTTTCACATGAGGTTGACCTTGATAATCCTCGAGTAATTTAGGACGAATGGCTCGGTCAATGACTTCATCTTCCCGAACGGCTTCTGCACCCACTAACCTATCTGCATCAATCATTAGAAACCTTTACTACTGTTAATTGCATCACAACATATTCTTAAGTGCTTTACGGATCAACATTTCACTGCCTTCACCTTCAACATAAACGGATTTTACTGCTTTATTTGCTTGTTGCGAACTATACCCTAATGAGCTTAAGGCAGAAACTGCATCATCAAAATCTGAATGACTACTTTTTAATAAAGATGATTCCATTGACATTTTTGGCATAAATTCAGGAGAAACATCCAACGCTTTGATCCGATCTCGCATTTCAATTAACAAACGTTCTGCGGTTTTTTTACCAACACCAGGCAATTTAACAAGCGTGGTCACGTCATCGTGTTCAACACAAGTAACAAATTGCTCGGCGGTTAAGCCAGACAAAATTGTTAATCCCAACTTAGGGCCTACCCCATTTGCTTTGATTAATAATCTAAATAAACTGCGTTCTTGTTTGGATGCAAATCCATACAATAACTGTGCATCTTCACGCACCACAAAATGCGTGTATATAGTCGCTTTTCCGCCCTTATCTGGGAGTTCATAAAAGCTAGTTAATGGCATTTGAATTTCATACCCAACGCCGTTTACGTCGAGCAGTATATCAGGGGCTTGTTTTTCAGCGACTTCGCCGGTTAATCGTCCAATCATGTGTTTGATCTTTGTTTATTCGCAATTACTGTAAATATACCCAGTTATCAGGGAAGTTGAAAGTGTAAATCTAAAAGATTTAGTTATCGCGGTTTATTTTTGATGTATAATTAATCAAGTTGTTATCTAGCTGCAAAATATTATATTTAGTGAGAATCATGTCTGAGCTTTTTTATAAAAACCAATTTGGAAGTGTTAGCCTCACTATTGAAGATAATATTATGGTCGCACAGTTTAAAGGGGCAATTTCCAGCGGAATAGTCTCTTACTTTATCAAAGCCTCCGAAGTCGCTTTAACTAAGATTAAAACACCACATTGGGGATATGTTAGTTATTCAGAGCAAGCCGATGCCGCGACGCCAGATGCGTTAAAAGAGCTATTCATCGTTGGCCAAAACTTCCATAATGCAGGCTGTGTAAAATCTGCATATGTTTTAAAATCAGCTATCGCCATTTCTCAAGTAAAAAAGCTTAGGGACAGTATTAATGTGACAGAGCCTTTAAGCGATGTGTTGTTTGATGAATTAGAAGACGCAAAACAGTTTGTTTCTGAGTACCTTAAAAGTTATCAACCCAATTAAGCCGCTGAATCTATTGTTATCTTCGTAAACGCCCTCGTACCGTTTTACGTGCAACACCTGCCATGTTAATCAAACTTTGATTAGTATTACCATGACAAATCGCTACAGCTAATGCATCTGCAGCATCCGCTTGTGGTTTACCATCCAATTTAAGAATTTGCTGGACCATATGTTGGACTTGGCTTTTATCCGCGGCACCACTGCCTACAACCGCTTGTTTAATCTGTCTTGCAGAATATTCAAACACAGGCAATTTACCTTGAGTGGCGGCAACGATTGCACTACCACGAGCTTGACCTAGCTTTAATGCTGAATCTGGATTATGTGCCATAAACACTTGCTCAATGGCAAAAGTGTCAGGGGTGTATTGTTTGATGATTTCTGATACGCCTGCAAAAATCGTATCCAGTTTAATAGACAAATCAGCATCCGGCGTCCTAATACAGCCACTACCAATGTAATGAAATTTAGAACCTTGCTGCTGAATAATCCCATACCCTGTAATTCGAGAGCCGGGATCGATACCTAAAATTATTGTCATTGTTACCTTAAACTCGCCATGAACTGATATGCAACCTTTGCAAAATTAACTTATCACATGTGTAAAAACAACAAAGCCAGTTATATCTAAATAACTGGCTTTGTATTATACCAATTGAATTAATTATGTAATTAAACAGTTAATCTGCTTTTTTAATTACATTAATACCTAAGTCTTCTAATGCCGCTGGATTAGCAAAACCTGGAGCTGATGTTAACGGACAAGCCGCTGTTGAAGTTTTAGGGAATGCCATAACATCACGGATTGATTCTGCGCCAACCATTAACATAAGCATACGGTCTAAACCAAATGCTAAACCAGCATGTGGTGGAGCACCATATTGTAATGCTTCTAATAAGAAACCAAATTTCTCTTCAGCTTCTTCATCGCTAATGCCTAAAATTTTAAATACTTGGGCTTGCATATCTTGTTTATGGATACGAACAGAACCACCACCTAGCTCACAACCGTTTAATACCATGTCATAAGCATCAGATAATGCCGTTGCTGGGTTAGCAGCTAACTCTTCTGGAGTCATATTACTTGGTGCCGTAAACGGGTGATGAAGCGGTGTTAATGCACCGCCTTCTAATTCTTCAAACATTGGGAAGTCAACAACCCACAATGGTGCCCATTTGTCTTCAACTAAGCCAAAATCTTCACCTAGTTTCAAACGTAATGCACCTAATGAATCAGTAACCACATTATAAGTGTCAGAACCAAACAATAAGATGTCGCCATCTTGAGCGCCCGTTCTTTCGACAATAGCTTTCGCTACATCTTCAGATAAGAATTTAAGGATTGGAGATTGTAAACCCTCAAGGCCATTGTTAGCTTGATTTACTTTGATCCAAGCTAAACCTTTAGCGCCATATTTACCAGCGTATGCTGCATAGTCATCAATTTGCTTACGAGACAAAGAAGCGCCTGTAGGTACTTTAATTACCGCCACACGCCCTTTTTCATCGTTAGCTGGACCACTGAATACTTTAAAATCTACGTCTTTTAATAAATCAGCAACGTCGGTTAATTCTAATGGGTTACGTAAATCAGGTTTGTCAGAACCAAAACGCGTCATTGCTTCTAAGTAGGTCATTGACGGGAATTCACCTAAATCAACATCTAACAATTCTTTAAATACCGACTTAACCATGCCTTCAGTCATGCCCATGACTTCTTTGCCAGACATAAAGGTAGTTTCAATATCTATTTGCGTGAATTCAGGCTGACGGTCAGCACGTAAATCTTCATCACGGAAACATTTAACAATTTGATAATAACGGTCAAAACCCGCCACCATTAATAGCTGCTTAAATAGCTGAGGTGATTGCGGTAACGCAAAAAATTGACCTTTGTGCGTACGACTAGGTACTAAATAATCACGTGCGCCTTCTGGCGTTGCTTTAGTTAGTATTGGCGTTTCAATATCCAAAAAGCCGTGAGCATCCATATAACGTCTTACCGCACTCGTAACTTTAGAACGGAACTGTAAACGCTCGTTCATTACTGGACGACGTAAGTCTAAGTAACGGTATTTTAAACGTTGTTCTTCAGAGTTATCTTGGTTGAAGTCCAAAGGTACTGGAGCAGATGCGTTTAGAATTTCTAAATCTTTTACATACAATTCAATTTCACCAGTGGCCATATCTTTATTAATTTGGCTGTCTGGACGAGCACGAACGATACCGGTTAATTTTATGCAAAATTCATTACGTAATTTATTAGCAGGTTCAAAAATTGCTTTTTCATCTGGGTCGATAACCGCTTGTACAATCCCTTCACGGTCACGCATATCTATAAATATTAAACCACCAAGATCACGGCGTTTATTCACCCAACCACACAAAGTAACTTCTTGACCTTCTAAGCTTTTATTAAGCTGACCACAATAATGAGAACGCATTTATCTACCTATGCTGTAATTAATCTGTACAAAAGATGGCCACACATAATGGTGAACATCCAATAAAATGGCGCTTATTATAAAGACTTGAGCGATAAAGTCACCGCTTAAAGTAGAAGTATTTCTCACTAACTTTATCAATCGATCAGCACAACCACCTAGTTTCAAATCTGTTTTTCTATTGAGTCATTTAATAAGCTGTGTTTTGTCGGGAAAAAGAAACTCAACAAATTCATAGCCAGTTATTCACAATTTAAGATAAAATAGGCCATTAATTCTGTTTGTAAAAAAGTACCTTCGTATGCGTGACGAGATATATTCACAGCCACATAAACAAGTTGACGACTTCACCTTTGATAAATCCGTTGTAGAAGTTTTCCCGGATATGATCCAAAGAAGTGTTCCAGGTTATGCCACTATTGTCAGTACGATTGGTAAGTTATGTGAACAGTTTCATCAGGCGGATAGTAATATCTACGACTTAGGCTGTTCGTTAGGTGCCGCAACCTTATCTATGCGAAAATCGGTTACTAAACCAAACTGTCAAATTGTCGGTATTGATAACTCCCAAGCTATGGTCGACAAGTGTCGACTGCATATAAAAGCATATGTGTCTGACGTACCAGTCTCAATTGAGCTAGGCGACATACAAAACTATCCTTTAGTAAATGCTTCTGTCGTAGTAATGAACTTTACTATGCAGTTTATCGAGCCTGAACAACGTGCAGCATTAGTACAAAAGATTTACGACAGTTTATTACCTGGTGGTATTTTGATTGTTTCTGAAAAACTACGTTGGGAAAATACCGGAATTAACAATGCGATTAATGACCTACATTTAGACTTTAAGCGGGCAAATGGTTACAGTGAATTAGAAATTAGCCAAAAGCGTAGCGCCATAGAAAATGTAATGAAAATAGACACTGAGCAAATGCATATAGAGCGACTAGCAACGGCTGGTTTCAAACAACATTCTATATGGTTTCAGTGCTTTAACTTTGCTTCATTTATCGCCATCAAGTAATAACGAGAGATCTAAAGACTATTTATGACCCATTTTTTTAATACCTTTTATAGTGTTATCGCCAACAACAAACTTGCCCATTGGTTAGATGTATTACCAAACCAATTAAACACTTGGTATCGAGATTCTCTGCATGGTGAGTTTAAAGATTGGGTTAAAAACATAGAACTATTACCACAAGTAGTCCCGTCAGATATTAATATTGAAAGCTCTGTTTCCGTTGGTTCCACCGACACGATGAGTCAAGGTCTACAGAAAAAAACCACTCACCATTTGATGCAAATGAAACCGTGGCGTAAAGGTCCTTATCACCTACACGGTATTCATGTTGATACCGAGTGGCGTTCAGATTTTAAATGGGATCGTTTAATTCCTCATATCTCAGATTTAACGGGCAGATATGTATTAGATGTTGGCTGTGGCAGTGGATATCACTTATGGCGAATGAAAGGGGCTGGTGCCAAGTTTGTCGTGGGCATTGACCCGACACAATTATTCTTAGCTCAATTTTGGGCTGTGCAACACTTTATGCAAAATCCAGAGGTAAACTTGTTACCACTTGGTATAGACGATCTACCAGAATTGAAAACCTTTGATACCGTATTCTCTATGGGTGTGCTGTATCACCGCAAATCACCAATGGATTTTTTACAGCAATTAAAAAGACAATTGGCTCCTGGTGGCGAATTGGTATTAGAAACGCTTATTATCGAAGGTGACGAAAATACCGTTTTAGTGCCACAAGACAGATACGCAAAAATGCGTAATGTTTGGTTTATCCCAAGCGCCCAAGCATTAACTAAGTGGTTAGAGAAAGTTGGTTTTAAAAATGTACGTTTAGTTAACATTGACCAAACCACATTGGATGAACAACGTAAAACCGACTGGATAGATACGGAATCGTTAGAAGATTTTTTAGATCCGAACGATCCAACAAAGACCATTGAAGGTTACCCTGCTCCGCTACGTGCCATATTTATAGCCAATAACTAATATGCCAAGTTATCGTCCCAAAACAACAATTGAACAATGGCGTATATTACAAGCGGTTGTTGATTTTGGAGGGTATGCACAAGCTGCTACTGCATTAAATAAAAGTCAATCTAGTCTTAACCATGCCGTCACTAAATTACAATCTACTTTAGGTGTCCAGTTACTCGAAGTTAAAGGCCGAAAAGCCTTTTTAACTGATGCCGGTAATGTGATGTTAAGGCGTTCAAGAACCCTTACTCAAAACATTGAAGACATGGAACAGCTTGCTGATAACATGACAATGGGCTGGGAAACAGAAATAAAGATCACCACAGAGATCATTTATCCCAAACAAAAACTCTATTCTGCGTTAGAACAATTTTACCCTGAAAGCAGAGGCACAAGGATTCGTATTACGGACCAAGTGATCACAGGCACCAACGACAGCATACTAAACAAAACCGCAGACTTAGTAATAGGCGCAATCCCACCTGAAGGGTATTATGGCGACCGTTTAGAACAAGTTAATTTTGTTTGTTATTGCGGTAAAGGACACAAGTTGGCATCCAGAAAACAAGTGTCATTAAATGAGCTTGAACATGAATTACAAATAGTAATTAGTGATACAGGTAAAACTCCACAGGCCGATACAAATTGGTTAAAAGCAGAACAACGCTGGACTGTGACTAATTTTTATCACGCAATCGACCTGTTAAAACGGAATCAAGGTTTTTGTTGGATCCCGACGCACTTTATTAAAGCAACGGGTGTTCAACATGAATTAGTGGAAGTGCCACTAACCACTCAAAAAACGCGTTCAATAATCACCCAATTAATCATTCCAGATCCGATAAAACTCGGCCCCGGCGCTACATTACTGAAAAATTTAATTTTAGAGCAATATAAATAACAATTCTTGGTTATATATTGCCCCAATTTGTTATAAAATGCCGCCCGTTTAGTCTATATATCTAATTTGACATCATAAATTCAAGTTCAGTTAGATATCACCCCCACATTTGAGGAAATAACGTTGAGCGATAATCAATCTTTAAGCTACAAAGACGCTGGTGTAGACATCGATGCAGGAAACCTGTTAGTCGAACGAATTAAAGGTGCGGTAAAACGCACCACTCGTCCAGAAGTTATGGGCGGACTTGGTGGTTTTGGTGGTTTATGTCAAATCCCTAAAGGCTACGACGAGCCACTATTGGTAGCCGGCAATGACGGTGTTGGTACAAAATTACGTTTAGCTATTGATTTGAAAAAGCACGACACGGTAGGCATCGACTTAGTTGCAATGTGTGTAAATGATCTCATCGTTCAAGGTGCTGAGCCGCTATTCTTTTTGGACTACTACGCTACAGGTAAACTTAATGTTGATGTCGCTGCTGATGTGGTTAGTGGTATTGCCGACGGTTGTGTGATGTCAAACTGCGCATTAATTGGTGGTGAAACTGCTGAAATGCCAGGCATGTACGAAGGTGATGATTACGACTTAGCAGGATTCTGTGTTGGTGTAGTAGAAAAAGCAAAAGTTATCGACGGTACTAAAGTGAAACCAGGTGATCAATTAATCGCGTTAGGTTCATCAGGCCCTCACTCAAATGGCTATTCACTTATTCGTAAAGTTATTGAAGTTTCTGGTGCAGACTTATCTGCAGAATATGAAGGTAAAGTTTTAGCTGATCAGTTAATGGAACCGACTAAAATATACGTAAAATCAGTATTAAAACTGCTTAAAAGTGTTGATGTACATGCTCTGTCTCATATCACAGGTGGTGGTTTCTGGGAAAATATCCCGCGTGTATTACCGGCCAATACAAAAGCTGTTTGTAATGGTGAATCTTGGCAGTGGCCTGCGGTATTTAACTGGTTACAAGAAAACGGCAACATTGAAACACATGAAATGTATCGTACCTTTAACTGTGGTGTAGGTATGGTGATTGCTGTAGATAGTGCTGATTTAGAATCAAGTATTCAAATTCTTAAAGACGCAGGCGAAAATGCTTGGCACATTGGCGAAATCCAACAAGCTGCTGACGGTGAAGAACAAGTAGAAATCTCTGGAGTATAACCAGTGACTCAACCTGTTAAGACTCTTTCGTCTGATAACGAAGGCGCCATCGCGCCTTCTGCTTCTAAAGCCTCTATTGTTGTTTTAATTTCCGGCAGTGGCACTAATTTACAAGCCATTATTGATGCCTGTGAAAACAATAAAATTAACGGCCAAATAAGTGCAGTTGTATCGAATAAAGCCGGAGTTTACGGATTAGAACGTGCTGCTAAGTCAAATATTCCAACACATGTATTAAGCCATAAAGAGTTTGATTCTCGTGATGATTATGATCAATCTTTAGTTAGTATTATCGATCAATATCAACCTAAAGTTGTGGTACTTGCTGGATTTATGCGTATTTTAACTGCGGACTTTGTATCCCATTACGCGGGCAAATTAATCAACATACATCCTTCTTTATTACCTAAATATCAAGGTTTAGATACCCATCAACGTGCTATTGATGCAAAAGATCAAGAACACGGTTGTAGCGTTCATTTTGTTACAGAAGAGTTAGATGGTGGGCCTGTAATATTACAAGCTAAAGTTCCTGTGTTTGAAGATGATGACATAGACTCCTTATCGCAACGTGTGCA
Source organism: Psychrosphaera sp. F3M07 (assembly GCF_018860345.1). Lineage (GTDB taxonomy): Bacteria > Pseudomonadota > Gammaproteobacteria > Enterobacterales > Alteromonadaceae > Psychrosphaera > Psychrosphaera aquimarina. The sequence continues at coordinate 279,089 of NZ_JAHKPJ010000016.1, forward strand.
CTATCAAGAACATCAAATTTACCCAATGGTGGTTAAATGGATGTGCGAAGATAGATTGACCATGGAACAAAAATCGAATACGTTTTCAGCATTGCTAGATAATAATTTGCTGCCAGAGCAAGGATATGCCAACGATGATTAATCGTCTTAACGTTTTTATACTAAGTTTCGCCCTTTTATTTACTTGTTCAATTGTGAATGCAAATGAACAAGAATTTGTTATCAAACCTTTTGAGGCTAAGTACGACATGTATCGTCAAGGTGACAAATTAGGGGGGGGGAAAAGAAGTTTAAAAGCGTTAGGAGGGAATACATTTTCATTGTCATTAGAAAGTGATATTGAATGGCTGATCTTCTCTGATGCACGTAAAGAGATCAGTTACTTTACCAATAATAATGGACGATTAGTGCCTTCAACCTATAGCTACGAACGCACAGGCACAGGTAAAGACAAAGAGATCAACATCCAATTTAAACCAGATCATACCCTAATCGTAAATCCTAAAGCTAAAAAGTCGCCAGCACCAGATACATGGGAAGACGGTTGGTTAGATGAAATGAGTTTGCATATGCAAATTCAAGCGGATTTAGCAGTTGGCAAAACTAAGTTTGAATACACCATAGTATCTAACTCAGGTAAGTTACAAGTCTATGAATTTGAAGTTATTGGTCATGAATTGATAACCACAGGTTTAGGACGATTTAATACTATTAAAGTGGCACGAGTTTACGACAAAAATAAATTTTACGCCCAACATGCGTGGTTTATTCCAGAATTAAACCACACATTAGCGCGCTTATGGCGTATGAAAAAAGGCGTTGAACAATATGATCTGGTTATCAGTTCATATGAAGAAACGACCGTTAATTAACCTAAGTTAGTTTAACTTAACGCCATCCTTAAACAAAACCCATTGTTTAGGTTCCAATGTTGTCCAACATTCATTATCGGTTAATGGTCTTGTTGCTATCACAGTGACGATATCGTTATCCGTTGTGACTTCACTAAAGTTTACCGACACATCTTTATCAATCAGATTTGCTTCACCAAATGGGGCCTTTCTTGTGATCCAAGTAAGGTTATTACTGCAATAGGCTAACAAATGAATGCCATCGGTGATCAAAGCATTAAACACGCCTAACTCATCAAGTTGTTTACACAATTTAGCGGTATATCTAAATACACTTTGCCAGTTTTTAGGTTTGTTAGGGTATTTCTCTTTTAATTTAGCCATTATCCAACAAAATGCATACTCACTATCGGTTTCACCAATTGGAATAAAGTCAGACAAAGGTAGGGATTTATAACCAGATAATTGACCGTTATGAGCGAAAGTAATGTTACGTCCCCAAAACTCACGAATAAAAGGATGGGTATTTTCTAATTTAATTCCGCCGCGATTAGCTTGCCTAATGTGGGAAATAACCGAACAACTTTTGATAGGATATTCCATCACTAAATTAGCAATTTTTGAATTTGAGCTAGGCGCTGGATCTTTGAATGTACGGCACCCCTTCCCTTCATAGAAAGTAATTCCCCAGCCGTCTTTATGTGGGCCTGTCATGCCACCACGTTGCACTAAACCGGTAAAGCTGAATATGATATCGGTCGGAACATTTGCCGACATGCCAAGGAGTTCACACATTGAATTCTTTTTACTTCCCAATTAATTTTGTTAAGGAATAATGTTTTAATACATATAGTAGATAAACCAGCTCAATTTTTAAAATTGGCCCTTTGGCTTTCTTTTATATCTATATAGTATATAAACCAAACAGTAACTAACATTTAATTATAAATATGACGTATGATCAATCATTAATTCAAACAGAACAATTACGCAAAACGATACGTAAGGACATTCGTCGTAAACGAAATTCATTAACACCTGAGCAACAAATGCATGCAGGTGAACAACTGTGCAATCAAATTAAACCGTTTCTAACGGCTAATAAAGTGGCAGCTTTATACCTAGACAATGATGGTGAAGTATCAAGCTTACCAACGATTGCACACTGCCAACAAAATCAAGTTGTAACTTTATTGCCGGTAATGCATTCGTTTAAAAAAGGTTATTTAAACTTCCAACGTTATGATGTTAATACCCAAATGGTGGAAAACAACTTTGATATTTTAGAACCAAAGCTGAATGCACAGAATACATATTCGTTGTCTCAAATAGATTATATCTTTATGCCTTTGGTTGCTTTTGATGAGCAAGGGAATCGACTTGGTATGGGGGGGGGATTTTACGATCGAACATTAAGTAAAATACATACGTTAGAACATAAACCTAAATTAATAGGGTTAGCACACGACTGCCAAATGATGTCTGAATTACCTCAGCAATCTTGGGATATTCCGCTAGACTTAATCATTACCCCAACAAAAATAATTACACCAAAATATTGATTACTCCAAGCCATTAAGATATACCGCATACTCAAACATACATTCACTCAACCGATTAATTTCAATGGAAAAATAATGACTCAAGATGAAATGAAAAAAGCAGTGGGTTACGCTGCTCTAGAATTTGTTAAACCTGATACCATTGTTGGTGTTGGCACAGGATCGACGGTCAGTTATTTTATTGAAGCACTTGGTACAATCAAACATACCATACAAGGTGCAGTATCAAGCTCAGAAGACTCCACAAGAAAACTCAAAGCCCTAGGCATTGAAGTCTTTGACCTAAACAGCGTGCCACAATTGGATGTGTATGTTGATGGAGCCGATGAAATAAATTCGGACAAAGCAATGATCAAAGGCGGAGGTGCGGCACTAACAAGAGAAAAAATTATCGCTGCCGTCGCTAAACAATTTGTATGTATTGTAGACGCATCTAAACAAGTTAAGTTTTTAGGGGAATTCCCACTTCCTGTCGAAGTTATCCCAATGGCACGCAGTTATGTCGCTCGTGAAATCGTAAAGTTAGGTGGCGAGCCAGTTTATCGTGATGGTGTTGTGACCGACAATGGTAATGTGATTTTAGATGTATACGGGATGCAAATAGCACAACCTAGAAAACTAGAAGAACAATTAAATGCCCTTGTCGGTGTGGTCACTAATGGCTTATTTGCGCATCGTCCTGCAGATATAGTAATTGTTGGTTCACCTAGCGGAATTAACGTTCTTAAATAAAGTTATCCTTACTTACCATCAACGTTAATTAATGATTTTGGTGGTAAGCCTTGTTTTATAACGCTTTGCATCGTATTGGTGCAGTTTTATTAATACGATAAATTTTTAACCCGTTCAAATTCCTATCAAAAATGGATTAGATATACTAATTCGATTCAATAATTAACTTTATTAATTGCTCAAAATAGAGTATTAATTCTAACTTAAATCTCCTTACATACTAATTAATTAATTAAAGGCAAACACAACAATGAGCAAGGTGTCATTAGCAAAAGACAAAATTAAAATTCTATTTCTTGAAGGCCTTCACCAAAGTTCAGTAGATACCTTAGTCGAACAAGGTTATACCAACATTGAATTTATAACGACTTCTTTGCCTGAAGACGAGTTAATTGAAAAGATCAAAAACGTGCACTTTATTGGTATTCGTTCACGTACTCAGTTAACAGAAAAAGTATTTGCTCATGCTAATAAATTGATTGCTGTTGGTTGTTTTTGTATTGGTACGAACCAAGTTGACTTAAATGCAGCAAAAGAAAAAGGCATCGTTGTATTTAATGCCCCTTATTCAAATACACGCTCGGTTGCTGAGTTAGTTCTTGGTGAGATTTTATTACTTATCCGAGGTGTTCCAGAAAAAAGTGCCAAAGCACACAGAGGCATTTGGAACAAATCTGCAACGGGATCTTTTGAAGCTCGTGGTAAAACATTAGGTATTATCGGTTATGGTCATATTGGTACTCAGTTAGGTATTTTGGCTGAAACCCTTGGTATGACAGTTAAGTTTTTTGATGTTGAAACTAAGTTAACATTAGGTAACGCAACACAAGTACCAACTCTTGAAGAGTTATTGGCTATTAGTGACGTGGTTTCATTACATGTACCTGAGACTAATGAAACTCAAGACATGATTGGTGCAACAGAGTTTGCTCAGATGAAACAAGGTGCTATTTTTATTAATGCATCACGTGGCACCGTTGTTGATATTGAACAACTTGCAAAAGCACTGGAAAGTAAAAAAATCGCAGGCGCTGCCATTGATGTATTCCCAGTAGAGCCAAAATCAAATAATGAAGAGTTTGTATCACCATTACGTGGCTTTGATAACGTAATATTAACACCGCACGTAGGTGGCTCGACTCAAGAAGCACAGAAGAACATTGGTATTGAAGTATCTGGCAAACTTGCCAAATACTCAGATAACGGCTCTACCCTTAGTGCCGTTAATTTCCCAGAAGCCTCATTACCTGAATTGTCTGGCCGTAGTCGTTTGTTGCACATCCATAAAAACCAACCTGGTGTGTTAACTAAAATTAATGAATCGTTTGCTAAGCACGGTATTAATATCGCCGCTCAGTATTTACAGACAGACGATAAATTAGGTTATGTTGTAATAGACGTTGAAACAGAAGACTCAACTATGGCCTTAAAAGAGTTGAAGTTAATCGACGGCACCATCAAAGCAAGATTATTACATTGATGTTTACAGTGTTGTTAAATAAGGAAGCTTAGGCTTCCTTTTTTTATGCCTAAAAGACTATTCCTAATATGCATTGTTTACCAAATAATGCATAACAAACTAATACTTTACACATTACTTTTTTACTGTATATTTAAACAGTCTTTTGTTTTTGACCCAGTTAAAAATTAGGAGTTAATTATGGCTGTTGAAACCAGATATGTAGTTATACGTTCAAATAGAAATAATGAGGAGCAAGAAGTTATGACGTTCACTGATAAGCGTTCGGCTGACGACTATGACAAGATGTTAGATATGGCCGATGCCATGTTTGAAGTCCTTCATAACTCCACTGTTAACTTACCTGAACAACAATGTGAAGAGTTAAGTATATTTTTAGCAAAACAACGTGAAGACGTTTTAGTTGCGTTACAAGCGAAAAAAAAACCAAGTCCAACGAATAAAAAATCATCAAAAAACAAAAATGACAAACAAACAGACTTATTAGACAGTGAAACCGAAATATCAGAAAAGTCCCTATCTGCCACTCTATTAGAAGACGTTAGTGCCAAAACTGAAAACGTCGATGAGGGTAATTTAGTTGATTTTGTTATTGAAAAGGACGATGCCGCTTGAACTCCTGAAATAATCCCTTATAAAGGTCGCAATGAATTTAATAATGTTGTTGTATTAAATGCGACCTTTTAGGAATTATATGTTTAACAAGAGTTTCATCACTAACCTTATCGCTGCTTTAGCCTGTGTTTTAGGCTGGCTGTTTAGTATCAATTGGTTATTAACCATGGCTTTGTTTGCTTTATCCGGTGCCTTAACAAACTGGATAGCAGTTCACATGCTGTTTGAAAAAATTCCGGGCTTATATGGCTCAGGTATTATTCAAATTAAATTTAAAGAGTTTAAAGCCGGAATTAAATCTTTGATCATGGAGCAGTTCTTTACCGTTGAGAACTTCAATAAGTTTTTATCTGAAAAAAGCGGCCAAGCACATCATTTTGATTTAAAACCTATCATTGCTGACACCGACATGACGCCTGCGTTTGATTCGTTGGTGGCAACCATAAAACAAAGTTCATTTGGCGGCATGTTAGAGATGTTCGGTGGCGACGCTGCACTCCTCCCATTAAAAGAACCTTTTGTTGAGAAACTAAAAAGCTCAGTGATAGAAATTACTGAATCGGATCAATTTGCGGAGAAACTTAAAGCCAATGTTAGCTCTCAACAAAATATCGAAGAAATGATGGCGAAAGTTGACACCTTAGTTCAACAGCGTTTAGAAGAATTAACCCCTGCTATGGTGAAAGACATTATACAGCAAATGATCAAAAGTCATTTGGGTTGGTTAGTCGTTTGGGGCGGCGTGTTTGGCGGATTAATTGGGTTGTTAGCCCACCTGCTTAACTACTAATTAACGACTATACTCATTCAAACTGTTAGAGCCTTTCAAACAAAAATAGGCTCTGACTACCCAATATTTTCTAGTCACATGAATCAATCTCACTTGTATTGATTGCTCTAAGGTTTAGAGTTTAATCCTGTAATTTGATTCCAATGTCCGTAACTTAGTTACTCATTATGTTAATAAATAGCGCCCCTTTTTTTATTAACATATATTTGCAGTAATAAATAACAAATGAGTTACAAAATTTTGTTGAATACGTACAATGAATATAAAAGTTTATTGTTTTAAACTGACAGTAATTAAGTATTTGATGTGATTAAGTAATTAACCTTAACCTATTGGTGACTTCAATTTTATGGCCCGTAAATTAACCACTCTAATTGTTCTTATAATATTACAGCTCTCATTTTCCGCACCGGCTAAAGATTGGGTATATGTTGTGGTTGAAGGTGACAATATATGGAATATCAGTAAACGTTTTTTAAACGACATTAATCACTTTAAAGAAATCCAAAAGCTAAATAACATCCCTGTGGCTAAACAGCTACAACCAGGCACAGTACTGCGCGTCCCTTTAGAATGGATTAAAAACCATGCAGCTAAAGTAAATGTAAAATCTATCTCTGGTGAAAGTACCAAAATAAGCGCCGGTCAAACTAGTCCTGTCACCACTCAAACCATCTTCACTTTAGGCGACGAACTACGAGTTGCTCCCAATGCCACTATTACCCTTGTATTTGCTGATAACACTGAAGTTACGCTCAGTAATGGTGTTTTGATAACGTTCGATCACCTATCTCAGTATGGCGAAACAGGCATGGTGGATACTCGTGTGAGATTACTAGATGGCAAGTTAGAAGTACGTGCAGAAAAACAAACAGGTGCAGGATCTCGACTGGATATCCAAACGGCATCTGCAGTTACCTCAGTGAGAGGCACGGTTTTTCGTGTGGGCGTTGATAAAAAGAATAAAAATACTCCGAATGTCTCGGTCGTTGAAGTTTTAGAGGGTGAAGTAGCCGTTTCCGCTGGTGATAAATCGGTTGCGGTAAAACAAGGTTATGGTTTAAAGATTGAAAAAGGTAAGGAATTAAAACAACCAGCTAAATTATTACCAGCACCTAAAATAATCACCTTTACTAAGCAGGTTGAAAAAACAAACCAAGCGGTAATTTGGCAGTCTGTAGACTCAGCTCAATCTTATATAGTGCAAATTGCTTCTGATAAACTGTTCAGTAATATTCAATGGCAAAAACAACAAAAACTGACATCAATTATATTACCAAGTTTAACTGACGGGCGTTACCACTTGCGTATATCAGCTATTTCAAACGACGGTGTTGAAGGCTTAACAGCACCGGTGTCTTTCATGGTGAATATAAACCCGAAGGCGCCTGAGTTAATCCCGGTGGATAAGATGTACATGTCAACGCCAAAAGCACTAACTTGGACAGAAGTACCGGATGTTCAGCACTTCATAATTCAAATCGCGAAAGACAAGTTATTTACTCAACTGGTTATCGATAAACAAGTTAATAGTCAAAGTTTCATTTTAAATTCACCATTAGCTCTGGGTGTGTATTATTGGCGAGTTGCATCTTTACAAGGTAAAAACTTACTTGATAAAGGCCCTTTCAGTGTTATTGAATCTTTCGATTATTCAACCAAATTAGCGCCACCTAAATTACGTATAAGCAGCCGAGACAATAATATCGAAGTCATTTGGAATCCGTTACCGGGTAATCAACATATTGAACTGCAAACCGCACCAACCAGTGACTTTCAAAAAATTGATATTCCTTTGCTTGATTCAAAAACCAGTTATCGATTCGATCTTATCAATGATGACCCAATTTATATCCGAGCTAAATCGGTTCTAACACAACATAATATATCCAGTGAATGGTCAAACTATTGTAAAGTCTCAGGCAAATTCGAAATTTGTAAATAGTAAACGAACAATCACAGGTCTATAAGGAAATAAGTTGATCCAGGTGTTTAAAGCATTTTTCATGTCCATTCCTTGGGCAAAAAAACGACTCGAACTATCGGCGTTAATCGTAAGTTTTGTTCTGTTATTTGGCTTTCAAACTGAACGGCTAGATTTGATTAGTTACGACCGAATCGTAAATATTTTCACTCCCTCTGCAACCGATCATACCGTGACAATAGAAATTGACGATAAAAGTATTGCTTACCTTGGAGAATGGCCATGGACAAGAGATGTCCATGCTGAACTGCTTGAAGCATTAAAACCCTATAATGTTAAAGCAGTTGGATTTGACGTGCTATTTGTAGACAATCGTTACTCCACTGCCGAGCAAGACCTAAAATTTGCCAACGCTATCAAACAAGCGGGTAACGTTGTCCTCCCCGTCTCTCCAAAACGCGACAGTTTAGGTGGTGTACCAGAGTTACTGCCGCAATCAGACTTAGTCGAAAGTGTTAACAAATTAGGCCATGTTGATTTTGAGATTGATAAAGACGGAATTATAAGGCGAACTTATTTATATGCCGGTTATCAACGATCGAGCTGGCCGGTATTTGCATTAGCCCTAACTCAAGTAGCATATCCCAATCGGTTTACCGATAACGGCGAAATGACATCCGGCAATGGATGGATACGTCGTGATCCTGTGTTTGTTAATTTTAGCTTACCTAAATCACAAAATAGACTTAACCATTTATCTTATATTGATGTGTTAAGTGGCAATGTTGAAGCTTCCGACTTACAGGATAAAATTGTTTTAATTGGTATGAATGCCACGGCTATGGGCGATCAATTTGCAACACCGTTAACCACCAATCACAAAACAATGTCAGGAGTTGAGATAAATGCACATGTGATCAATAGTTTATTAAATGATTCCGTTATTCACCAAGTGAATGAAATACAATTCCTAATCATTTCAATCGTTTTAGCTATCTTGTCTATTTTGGCTTTTAGTTTTACCACGGCAACGAGACTCTTACCGATTCTAGCATTACTGGTAATAGGTTCATTATCGATAAGTGCCCTGTTAGTCATTCATAAATACACTTGGTACCCTCCGGTATTATTGATCAGTTTACAAATTTTACTTTACGCCGCATTTTCTTTGATCAAAACCGATGTCATGCGTAATACGATCACATCTTTAAACCACAAACTATTAAATGACGATGTGACAGACTTGCCAAACGAAACCGCATTAGAGCAGTACATAGAACAATCTATTCATGTTTCAAATAATGCTCAGTTACAACTAATAACCTTAGAAGTGACTAAGTTTAAAGGGATTAGTGATTTATTAGGGAATTCAGCAGGGAATGAATTATTAAACACCATTAAAAAACGAATTCAATCAATACTACCTGCTAATGCCTACCTTTCAAGATGTAACAATGCCGAGTTTTCCATTTGCCTTGCTTATGTATTAAGCCCAGAACAAATTAAGTTACTCTGTGAACAACTTATTTCAGTTTTATCGCCTTCATATATCATTCAAGATGATCATTTTCGTCTTCCTGTTCATATTGGTGTATGTAATTACCCTTCTGATGGTGATAATGCATTTCAATTAAGGGCTGCTTCGTTAGCCGCGTTAAATCGTGCTATGGAGCAAAAAGACGCTTCAATATGCTTTTATTCAAGTGATATAAAAGAAGGTTTACACGATAGAGCAAGACTCGAATCCGATTTATCTAAAGCTATAGCCAATAATGAAATTGAAGTGCATTACCAGCCTCAAGTCTCTTCAAAAGATGGCAGTATTATTGGTGCAGAAGCATTAGCAAGATGGCGTCACCCTGTGCGTGGTTTAGTAGGGCCAGACACCTTCATACCAGTTGCTGAAAGCAGTGGGCTCATACTTGAAATAGGTAATTGGATTATGAAACAAGCATGTTTTCAAGCAAAGCGCTGGCAACTGCAAGGACATACCAATTTTAGAATCGCGGTAAATTTATCGTCTAAACAATTCACCAACCCAGACTTATTTGACGAGGTGATTGATGCCTTAACTGAAGTCGAACTTGACCCACATTATTTAGAATTAGAACTCACTGAAAGCTGTGTTATTGAAGAACTAGACACTGCGTTATTAACCATGAAAAAACTAAAAGATCTTGGCATCGCATTATCCATTGATGACTTTGGTACGGGCTATTCTTCATTAAGTTACTTAAAACAGTTCCCAATGGACAGACTGAAGATTGACCGCTCATTTATCTCCGAGATCACCAGCGATAAAGAGTCACAAGATATTACTAAAGCAATTATTTCCATGGCGCACAGTTTAAATATGGGGGTAATTGCTGAAGGTATAGAGTCTGTGGAACAGCACTCATTCCTCAACGACATTGCTGTTGAAGAATTGCAAGGATATTATTTTGGCAAGCCCACCACGGCTGCAAACATGGATGAGATGTTAAAACATAATAAAAATAAACCTTAACCAAGCTAAAACCATGATCTGCATAATTTTTTTATTGTTAGACATTGCTTATGCTCATAAATCATCTACATTTTATTTAAGTCATTTTGATGCCTAGCTTAACGACTTAATTAAAATACGGAGATTTTATGATCCAAGACAAAAGTGAAGTTTATACCGGTGAAGATGTCCTAATCAGTAAAGAGTCCCACGACATCTTTCTGGCCATGTATGAAATCTTAGCCCAAACCTTAATGTACCGAGATCCTTATACCCACGAACACCAAAAAAACGTTGCCTTTGTAGCGCAAAAAATAGGCGTCAAACTTAACCTAACCCCCTACCAAATGACATGCCTTCGTTTAGGCGCAAGTATCCATGATATTGGTAAAATTAAAGTGCCAATGGAGCTACTTTATAAACCAGGTAAAATTGAGAAAGAAGAATTTAAACTGGTCAAAAAACACGCCGTATATGGTGCGGACTTATTTAGAGGTTATAAACTGCCTTGGCCCATCTATGAGGTTGTCAGTCAACATCATGAACGCATTGATGGTTCTGGATACCCCAAAGGATTAAAAGGAGATCAGATATCTTTGGAAGCTAAAATAGTGGCCATTGCCGACACTTATGAGTCTATGTCTAACAATCGACCTTACCGAAGAGCACTAGGCACCCAACTCGCCATTCAAACGATTGTAAAAGGACGTGGCACTAAATACGATATAGACGCCGTAGATGCTTTTATGGCTTGTGTAGAAGAAGATGAAACGTTCGAAGGACTATTTACCATTAAGTAAATGTTGTAATCAACTTAACTATATACCTAACTGTTTATAGACTAATTCAGCCTCATCCAAACAAGTGGATAAATGAGCATCAATAATAGCGTACAGTTCTGCATTATTATCACACCATAATTTTAAATAAGGTGCTTCATTTATAGCCTCGACCACCAATTCGGCACTATTACCGTCGCCAACTCGAAACATTTCACTACAAATATCAGCTAATTGTAAAATTCGGATCATATTGGTTAATTTAGGATGCACCGTCACTTTGGCAGGAAGTTGATAAGTGTGATGTAGTAACACAATTTCAGGAATAGGAGACGGTGTGCCCCAAGCTCTGCAAATTTTACAGCTCAATTCATTATGACTTTGTGCAAACAACTGTTTTTCGGCGATTAAATGCTGTTTTGGTGTAGACCAAACAAAATCATCAATATGATTAAACTCTTCCTGGTCTTGTTCAAAACGTAAAAATAAACCGAGATCATGAAATAAGCCACATAGATAGGCTTTTTCTGCATCGAGTTCTAGTTCAGGCTGCTTGTAAGCTAACATACGTGCAACAAAGGCCACTTGAATGGAATGCTGCCACAATCGTTTTTCTGCAGGAGAGTTAGGAACAAATACTTTAGTAACCGCAATTGAAGCCACTAACCCATGAATTTCATTTACCCCCAGGCGGATGATTGCTTCTTTGAGATTCAATACCGGTTTAACCGAACTATATTTAACGGAATTACTAATTTTAATAATTTTGAGAGCTAATAATGGATCTTGTTCTGCGTACTCTAATACTTTATCAAAGTAAGCATTATCTTGCGGTGACAAGGTCATCAGTTTCACAACGATAGTTGGTAACATGGGAAGATTATTAATTTTTTCGTCCATGTTATCGGATTTCATCTAACGCCCCCTTAAGATAATTTAATAACAAACTCTAACTACAGAAAAGAGGTGAGAGAGTTATCTTTTTGACTATAGTCAGTTTTTACTATTATTCATCACCTGCTTGCAAGCAAAATTAATTAAATCTGTATAAAACTCACTAAATCCTAACTCAATGTTATCTTGATTAGTTTGATACCAATCAAGACATTGCGTTAAATCTACAGGCCTTTTTAAACGCTTACTAATGCCAATCAAAGCACGTTCAATGTTGGGCAATTCGCCATAACCGGATAACCAATCCATCTGTTTCATTGCCTTGACTGTTTTTACATAAGAGTCAGGTAACGCGGCAAGCTCTGTATCTAATTCTGCATAACACTCTTTGGCAAAACGATTAAGTGACTGGTGATGAAATTGATCAAAATTTAACGCCAGCTGATGATCATACAAAACGTCAATAATAATCCCGCCGTAACGTCTTAATTTACCAAGTTGCACGGTTAATGATCTTGTATAGCGGTGAGCATCTGTGAACGAATCGATTGAGCGGTGTAATTGAATACCTTGTTTAATTTCATTATCAAAATTTAGCCCACTGACTTGCCCTTTCACAAAATCGCCTAATAAACTGCCTGTTTTAGAAGTATTTGTGACGTTTGCTAAGTGCACATGGGCTAAGTAATTCATAATGCGCTTATTGTTCTAACAACTTTTCCATACGTTTAATCATTTTAAAGTCTAAATCGGACAACCCACCAACGTCATGAGTGGTTAATTTAACATCAACTTTATTCCAAACATTAAACCACTCTGGATGATGGATTAACTTTTCAGCGTGCATGGCTACTTGTGTCATCCAACCAAATGCCTGAATAAAATTTTTAAATACAAACTGCTTTTGCAGTTTACCGTCAATAATAGCCCATTGTTTATCGTCTGGTAACGAGTTATTTATTTCAGCTAATTGCTCAATGATCTCTTGCTCTGTTTGTTTTATTGCGGCCATATTTATTCCAATAATTTTATCAATACGCTTATGATGCCAAGGGATAAAGAGAATTAATACTTCTCCCTCATTGAAAGTTAACGCTAGTCGATTGCAAATGTACACTTCTATCTACAGCATCCCTTTGTAATTTTTATCTATAAAAATGGCAAAGGGATGTTTAAATACAAAAAAGCGATCGCGTTATTGCTAACGGATCGCTCATTTATTAATTATTTATCCAATAAAACAAAAATTATTTACGATAAACCTTAACCGTTTTAAAGCCATTTTCGTGCAATAATAAAGCTTGTAAACGGCTCATCACTCCACGATCACAATATAGGAAGTAAGGTTTGCTCTGATCTAAGTCACCAAACTTGGTCGCTAGTTTAAAGAATGGAATTTCAATGACTTCAATCCCTTCTAAAACTAATGGTGAATCGTCGGTTTCATCAGGACTACGCACATCAACCACAACCGCATCAACAGGCAGCTCAGTGACTTGTTCAAGCTCTTGAACTTCTTCAGCGGCTTGTTTGGCGATATCACGAATATCCATTACATCCGCATTATTCACCGCATCATCTAAGATACTCATATCAAAGTTTGATTCCGCTGCAATAATCTCTGATAACACTGCACGGGTTGTTGGTTTTTTAGAGATAACACCACAATATTCTGGCATGGCCGCAGCAAAATCGTGCGTACCTATTTTACGAGAAGTATCAATAATCTCCGCTTTATCCAAATGGATAAGAGGACGCAAAATAAGAGTTTCTGTTACGCGGTCAATCACATTTAAGTTTGTTAACGTTTGGCTAGAAACCTGCCCTAAACTTTCACCAGTTACTAATGCTTTAATACCTAAACGGTCTGCTACTTGTGATGCAGCTCGCATCATCATACGTTTAAGGACAACACCCATTAATCCGTTATCTATTTTAGTTAATATCTCGGCTACTACTGGATCAAAATCAACGGCGATGAACTTAGTTTTATGTGAGCTGCTGTAACGTTTCCAAATTTCATAAGATACTTGTTTAACACCAATCTCATGTTCTTTACCACCTAAGTTAAAGAAGCAGAAATGAGTACGAGCACCGCGGCGCATTAAATGATAAGTGGCAACACCTGAATCAAAACCACCTGAAATCAAAGACAGAACATCTTCTTGGGTAGGAAGAGGCATACCGCCTAAACCTTTATGATGCGTTTTAATGACTTGAAAACGGTCTTCACGTAATTCAGCTTTAACGGTTATCTCCGGTTTTCTTAAAGAAACTTTAGCCGACTCAACGGCTTGATTTAATCCACCACCGATATAACGCTCTAATTCAGACGAAGTAAAATCATGTGTTCCTGAACGTTTAATACGGACACAAAAAGTTTTACCCTCTATTTCACTTTGCCAATGGCGAGCAACATCTTTAAATGCAGTATCAAAATCAACAAATGGATATTCAACCACTTCATTGTATTGATCGACACCGGGAATACGAGATACCGCGTCTATGATCTCCAGCTCTAATTCACGGGATAAATCAGGTGTCTCAATAACCACATCACTCCAGCGAGCGATTACATGCGCCGACTCATAAATACGCTTAACAATAACGCGTATATTTGACTCTAATAATTTGCTAAAGCGCTTACGTACTGAGCGACTTTTAATGTTTATTTCTGGATGGTATTTTACGATTAATCTCATAACTTCTCATTGGTGTTGTAACCACATTACCAATGTTTGAAAGGATTCAATTGGCATGCAAGTAGGCTAGACCTAAAAATTGGCGAGATTATACACTTGATTGACGGTGTGGAAAAGCGTAGAGAGAATTAACACCAACTTCAATAACATAGATAGTGTTATAAGAAATAGCTGCAATTAACCACAGCTATTCTTGTACGTTACTCATTCTAATTGGGTCGGACTCCATAGCTTTACCTTGCATGATAGAGATCTCTACCCGACGATTACGTTTACGGTTCACTTCCGAGTCATTTGGAACTAATGGGCGCGTATCCGCATGGCCCGTAATTATTAGTCTAGATTTATCAAAGCCTGGTGCATTAAGCATTTCAATTGCCACCGCCACAGCGCGTTTTGAAGATAATTCCCAATTGCTTGAAAACAATTCATTAGTCACATTTATATCATCCGAATGTCCAGAAACGGTCACTTCACCTGGCACATCATTCAATAAAATAGCGATCTTTCTGACAATAGGTTTAAATTGATTTTGTAAATACGCCGAGCCTGATGGGAAAGCCCCATTTTCACGAATTCGAATTATTATCTGTTGGCCTAACGATTCTAATTCTATCGCGCCATCGATAATTTCTTGTTCAAGTTGTTGAGCCACTTTTTTCATTAACTCATTAACTTCTTCTTGCTCAGCGGCTGCTTCTGATGAACTTTCTGATTCAGATTCTGCGGTTGCAGAACTCATTCCACCACGAAGTTCTGCAGTTTGCTCTTGGCGTCCACCAGCAGATTCATCTTCACCTTCTTCAAACTCTAATACTTGTTGGGTGATCTCTATGGTTTGTTGCTGCAAAATAGGAATAGGGGTTGGATCAGGGCGACCTGGACGAAACTCTTGGGCAATCACTGAGGTCCCTTTTGGGATATCTTTAACCTCAAGTTTGTTTTGAACACCAAAAGCAAACTTCATTGAGCCCGCTATTTGTTTAAACTTTAATACGTCCATTTCCGCGAAGGATAATAACAATACGAAGAAACACATCAACAATGACATGAGATCGGCGAAGGTTCCCATCCATGCGGGCAGACCTTCGGGAGGACATTTTGGGCATTCTTCTTCAGACATTCTATTCTCAGTTCAGTTTAAGGGGCAACACGTTTAAACAATCGGGACTTGCCCTACTATTCTTCTGTGTTCACTTCACGTTTTGATGCTGGTAAATAGTTACGTAATACACCTTCAATGACTTTTGGATTTTGACCATCTTGAATGCCTAACACACCATCCATGATCAAACTTTGATTTAGTTTTTCTTCTTGTCCGCGTAATCCTAATTTATTCGACATAGGCAATGCGATTACGTTTGCCAAAAAGGCACCGTATAATGTTGTTAACAAAGCAACCGCCATCGCAGGTCCAATTGATTTTGGGTCATCCATGTTTGATAACATAGCAACCAAACCAACCAAAGTTCCTATCATCCCCATCGCTGGACCAATGTCCCCTAAGGTTTTGAAGATACCCGCGCCTAAATCATGACGTTCTGTGGTTAACGATATATCTTTAGATAAGGTGGCACGAACAACATCACCATCATGGCCATCAACTAATAGGTCGACACCTTTTTGTAAAAAATCATTAGAGATTTCAGCTTCTTCTAACGCTAAAAAACCACCTTTTCTGGCAGCATCGGCAAGTTCAACAATTTTTTCGATGAGTTCTTCAGGCGTTTCAATTTTGAATGAGAAGGCTTTACCGGCAATTTTACCTGCGCTGATAAATTGAGTTAATGTGTAGTTTGCTAACAAAACAAAGGTTGACCCACCAAAAACGATAGCAACCGATGGAACATCGATAAACATTCCTAACCCGCCACCCATGATCATTGCCATGACAATGAAACCGATAGCGCCAATTATTCCAACAATCGTTGCGATATCCACTTTTAACTCCTAGTTGTTGGTTGATGTATTACCCGTTAGCTCAAGCCTACAAATAATAAAATATGGTTCGCCAGAAACAGACTCTAACACTTTAATTATCGACAGATTTTCCTGCAACTTAAATATATTCAAACGCTTATATTGTTAACTGGTTAAACTTTAGACCACTTATCTCAATATTAATGGATTCTGATTGAATAAACACCCCTTGTACTGTAATTTACACAGCTAATTTTCAACTGGCGAGCAATTGAATTAAGGTTAACATGACAACCAAAAAATCCGTTTCATTTGAAACTGCAATTAGTGAACTAGAAAACATAGTATCTCAACTTGAGTCCGGTGATCTTGAGCTAGAACAATCTCTAGCGTTATTTGAACGCGGAATAGAATTAACTCGTCTAAGCCAGTCAAAACTGCAAGAAGCAGAGCAAAAAGTGCAAATACTGATGGCCAAACAAGACCAGTTGGAACTGCAACCTTTTGCGGCTAACGAACAAGCGCTTGGTGAAGGTTAACCATGGGGTTACCAGAACAAGATTCATCTAATATTGGATTACAAGACGCGATTGTTCAATATAAAACAAGAATTGAGCAGTTCTTAACACAAGAGTTAAGTGCTGCCACAGTTGATGAAATCATCTTAAAAGAGGCAATGGAATATTCGTTGTTATTAGGCGGCAAGCGCCTTCGCCCATTTTTGGTTTATGCCACTGGCGGATTATTCAAAGCAGACTTGCACGACTTAGATGCGCCAGCCGCTGCATTAGAAGCCATCCATACTTATAGCTTGATCCATGATGATCTTCCCGCGATGGATGATGACGAATTGCGACGAGGCAGTCCAACCTGTCATATCAAATTTGATGAAGCCACTGCAATTTTAGCCGGTGATACCCTGCAGTCTTTTGCATTTAATGTTTTATCTTCACATGATTACCAGCAAGTGACTGCGCCCCAGATTGTAAAGATGTTTAGCTTATTAACCCAAGCCGCAACGGACATGTGTGCTGGACAATCAATCGACTTACAACAAACCAATACATTAAATACCACTGAATTAGAAACCGATGTTTTATTAATTAATTTAAAAGAAATGCATCGTTTAAAAACAGGTGCCCTGATCAAGTCAGCAGTATTATTAGGTGCCACTTGTGGTAACGCTAACGAACAAGAGATTGAAATTTTAAGTCAATATGCCGATGCTATTGGACTGGCATTTCAAGTTTGGGATGATGTATTAGACATCACTTCAGACACTCTTACCTTAGGTAAACCGCAAGGTTCCGATGTGGCTGCAAATAAAACCACCTATCCTGCGTTGCTTGGGCTTGACGGTGCCAGAATAAAAGCTAAAAATTTAATTACGCAAGCAGTACACGCTTTGCAACAATTACCGTACAATACGCAGCAATTAGAGCAACTCGCTTATTACATCATTGAACGAGACCATTAAGTTCACTTATGACAGTAGACATTTCAAGTTACCCGAATTTACAAAAAGCGTTAACCCCTCCGCAGTTACGTAAAGTCCCTCAAGAACAGTTGGGCTTAGTATGCAAAGAGTTACGCGACTATTTATTAAGTTCGGTAAGTAAAAGTTCAGGCCATTTTGCCTCAGGACTTGGCACAGTAGAACTCACTGTTGCGTTGCATTACGTATATAACACTCCGTACGACCGAATAATTTGGGATGTAGGTCATCAAGCTTACCCGCACAAAATTATTACCGGTCGAGCCGATAAAATTCATAGTATTCGTCAAAAAGACGGACTTCATCCATTCCCTTGGCGTGAAGAAAGTGAATACGACACGTTAAGTGTGGGTCATTCTTCAACGTCTATTAGTGCGGCATTAGGCATGGCTGTTGGTGCACAAGCGGCCCATAAAGCTGATCCAAGCCAAGACATCAGAAAAGTCTGTGCGGTTATTGGCGATGGTGCTATGACGGCAGGTATGGCTTTTGAAGCGATGAATCATGCAGGTGATATTAAACCGGATATGTTAGTTGTCCTTAATGATAACGACATGTCTATTTCTGAAAACGTAGGTGCGTTAAATAGCCACATGGCTAAACTGCTTTCTGGCAGCCTTTATACTACGTTTAGAGAAAGCAGCAAAAAACTGTTAAGTGGCCTTCCTCCAATCAAAGAATTAGCCGGACGTGCCGAAGAACATTTAAAAGGCATGGTTGTACCAAGTACTATATTTGAAGAACTTGGTTTTAATTATATTGGTCCAATTGACGGGCACGATGTAAAAGGTCTGGTCGATACCCTACGTAACATGCGTAATTTATCTGGCCCACAGTTTTTACATATAGTGACCAAAAAAGGCAAAGGTTATGAACCTGCCGAACAAGATCCAATTAAATATCATGCAGTGCCTAAATTTGATCCGACGTTAACGTCTTTACCTGCATCTAAAAATAGCCAACCAACTTATTCTAAAATATTTGGCGATTGGTTATGTGATATGGCGGGGCAAGATCCTAAATTAATGGCTGTGACACCGGCCATGCGTGAAGGCTCTGGCATGGTTGCCTTTTCTAAACAGTTCCCAGAACAATACTTTGATGTTGCCATTGCAGAACAACATGCTGTTACTTATGCCGCGGGATTAGCCTGTGAAGGATTTAATCCGGTTGTGGCTATCTATTCTAGTTTCTTGCAACGCGCTTATGATCAATTAATCCATGATGTAGCCATCATGAATTTACCTGTATTATTTGCCATTGATAGAGCCGGTATTGTAGGTGCCGACGGGCCAACTCACCAAGGCACATTTGATTTAAGCTTTTTACGTTGCATTCCAAACTTAGTGATCATGACACCAAGCGATGAAAATGAATGTCGTCAAATGTTATACACGGGTCACATGTTAGATAAACCAGCTGCGGTTCGATACCCTAGAGGGGTTGGTCGTGGTGTGGAAGCTCAAAAGATAATGGTTGAACTTGAAGTCGGCAAAGCCAATATCGTGTCTGACACCGCACAAGATAAATTAGTTATTTTAAACTTTGGAACGTTTTTGGCTGAAGCTGAGATTGCCGCTGAACAATTAAATGCATCCGTGGTTGATATGCGATTTGTTAAACCAATGGACTTAGCTTTATTAGATAAAGTTGCAGCTCAATACAAAACCATAGTCACTATTGAAGACAATGCCATTGCAGGCGGAGCGGGTTCTGGGGTTAATGAATACCTTAACGCTAAAGGATTTAATAACTCGGTATTAAATATTGGCTTACCTGATCAGTTTATTAAACACGGTACCCAAGAAGAAATTTACCAAGAACTCTTGTTAGATGCTAAAGGGTTACGACAACAAATTGAAACCTTTATAAAATAATAAAAAACAACCACTAGTGCAGCTCAGTTTGCTCTAGTGGTCATCCCTCAACTAAATGGTTAATAGCTATCTAGGTCTATTTTATTATCAAAGTTTAACCCTTCCGGGTAAATATGGCTTGCAATGATCACACAACGAGAGGTTGTTAAAGAGTTGATGACATTAACGACCTTATCGATATTTTGTTGATCTAACCCTTCAAATGGCTCATCCAATAATATATACCGTTTAGTCGATAATATCGCTCTTGCCAAACCAAGCCGTTTAGTTTCACCACCTGACAACTGACGACCACCGCTCCCCACCCATTGTTCCAAATTTGATAACTGGTCTAATCCCACTGTTTTTAATACCTCAATCAACTTGTTATCGTCTATTAAACTATTGGCATTACGATGGGCTGAGTGTTGTGCAAGCTGTAAGTTTTGCCTTAACGTACCGGATAGAACATACGGAGTTTGCTCGACATAAAGTACATCATCCAAAATGCACTTATCAGAAAAACTAGACTCAGCCTTTCTTTCATTGTACTTATCCTTTATAGACCTTGAATTCAAAAATAAATCACCATCAAAATCAATCAATCCTGCAATAGCTTTAAACAACCTAGATTTACCAGAACCAGAACTGCCAGCAATTAGATGCAATTGTTGCTCTGCAAAGGTGATATCTAGCTCCTTACTTGCACTTCCTTTTGGTTTAAATTGTTTTAATTCTATCGATTCAATTTTATCTTTGACACGAGAGTTACTTATAGTTGAGTAATTAGAATTAATAATTTTATTGCCAATTATGTAATCGTGTAACCTATGATGGCTGAAAAATGTCCGTCCAAACCAGTCCAAAGCTCCTAGTAAAGCCATAGGTAGAATCATAACAATTGGTGTGTTATTACCTAAGGTATTCATCTTGATAACCAATAAGGTTATACAAAATAAACTTAGTATTAATAACCCAGAAATTGCCCATTCAATCTTTACCTGATTCGTTTGTACATTCTTGTAAAGTGCACTCGCATCTGGGTGTTGGAGATTTTTCTGCATATGCCAAATATTAGCGGCGTCAAAATGATGTTCAATTTGTGACTCTAAACTCGTTCTAATTTGTTGTTTTTTTTGCGCTAATACTAAACCTGACATAATCAGCCAAATATAGATAAGTAAAGCCATAGTTAAGAATATTAACCAAGGCACAGAAAAAGCCACCAATTGCCAAAGTACAAAACCGGTTAATAACAACAAAGACAATAACGCCCCGGCATTTTGATTGATCCAGCCGGTCCAAATAGATGCTACATCTTGAGATTGATAATTAAGCTTGTCCGTATCAGAGGCTCTCGAAACAGATGTACTCCCTTGCATATTATTAAACAAAGATAAACGAAGGTGAGCTAAACTTTCTAATAATTGATGATGTGATAACCACATCTCGCCATACCCACTGGCTATACGCATTAAAGCTAACGCCCTAATGATCACGGCCGGCAACATATAATTAAAACTGACTCCGGCTACGGCACTAGCAGCAATAAACCAAGAAGACACCAACAACAAAGTAAGTCCAGATAAAGCATGAACTAAAGCTAATATCAGAGCGATTATAGGTTTTTTAGTTAACATAAGGTATCGCCTTGAAAAATTTCTCCGTTTTCGATTAACCAACGTCGATTAAACCATGACGAAGGCAGAGGTTTATGTGAGGCCCAAATACGCGTTTTGTTTTGTGTTAATTGGTGGATTAATAAAGCCAAAGTGTCATGTTGCTGCTCGGTCAAATGCGCTGTTGGTTCATCTAATAGTATAACATCTGATGGTTGTAACAATGCCCTTGCTAAGTTTAAACGTTGGGCTTCTCCTCCCGATAATATTGGATTTTCCCCCATTAGAGTATCAATCCCTAACGGTAAAGATTTTATTTTTTTACTCAACTGAACTTGCTCTAACATTAACCAAAGTTGTGAATCTGGAATGTCTTGACCCATTGATAAATTCTCTCTAACACTGCTAGGTAAAATAGTTGGTTTTTGGCTAATTAATACCACGGTACCTGGTAATTGATGTGTTGCTTGCCTTAGTCCCATTAAGGCATCCAATAACACACTTTTACCCGCCCCAGATCGCCCGGTTAATAAAACACTATCTTGGCCATTCAAATCCAACGATTCAGCCTTAATTGAAGGAACTGAAATTGCAAAACTATGCCAACGAGTATCATTAAACGTCATTGGTTTAGCTCCCCATCGTTTGCTGTCAGATGCATTTATCAAACTAAACTTGGGATTAGATTTGATCACTGGGAGCATAGCTTCCACTGCAGCTTCAGCTTCACTTTTTTGATGATACAAACGCCCTAGTGTTTTTAGTTCAGCAAATAATAAAGGCGTCACGAGCAACAGGTATAATCCATTATGGAAAGTGATGTCAGGACCAATTGATAATTCTCCTAACAGCGAAAAACCAATATAAACAGCAACTAATGCCATAGAAATAGTTGCAAAAAAATCCAATACCGTTGAAGACAGAAAAGCCAAACTGACCACTCTCATTGTCTGTCTATTAACTAAATCACTCGCCTTAGCAAGGCGTTTAGACTCGACTTCATGTTGATCAAAAGTGGTGAGTAAGGTTAAGGCTTTTAATCTATCGACAAATAACCCACCTAACCTCTCTAGACTAATAAAATGTTTACGATGTAAATTAGCGGCACCGTGTCCAACCAGGATCATAAAAATAGGCACAATAGGTAAAGTAATCAATAATATGAGCGCGACAAACCAATTAATCGGAAATATTATTGAAATCACAAAAATAGGGAATAGGACCGAAATGTATTTTTGACTGGTATATTGGCTTACATACTGAGCGATTGACGGGATATGTTTTAAATAAACTTGTTGCCAGAAAAAACTAGAATACCTTCTAGCTAACGCATGCTGTTGTGCGTCCAAATTAACATTGATTTGTTGCTGTAAATCCAATTCAATTACAGCATTTAGTTTGCTTAATTGATTTTCAGAAACATGCCTAAGCACAATCCAAACTAACGAACTAAGGACAAATGCTAAGGAAGATTCATTGTTCACACCAGCATGACCTACAATGAGGTCATGCATGAGGTTAGAGAAATACCAGAAGCACGTTACTTGCCCAATAAAATATCCTAACTTTACAACCAATAACTTTATCAAAGAATTCCGATAACGGTTCTGAAGTTGTTTTAGCCAAATAACGCCTTCTGTATCCAATCTATATTACTCTTCTGTTCTGTCCATATCTTCGGTAGATTCCAACCAAAGTGCGTTTATAATGCCAAATGAACAAGCTAATAACACGCCTAAAATCCAAGTGAAATACCACATATTTGTGTCTCCTTAATAACTTGTGTGTGATTGGTTTAGGTCGCTTTGTTTAATGCGACCACGCATCACATAGTAACTGTATGTTGTATAGGCCAAAATAAGTGGCACAAAAATACACGCGACAAAAAACATAATTTTTAATGTTAATAGACTAGATGTTGCATCCCATAACGTTAAACTTGCTTGCGGCATTGTGCTGCTAGGCAATAAAAATGGGAACATTGAAAAACCAGCCGTTAAAATAACCCCAGCGATAACCACTGAACTAGCAATAAATGCCAAGCCAGGTTTATTTTTAATAGAAAAATAACTACAACCTAATCCAGCTAAAATGGCTGCCAGAGGTGCTAAGACCATCCATGGGTATTTACTATAGTTTGCCAACCAAGCCCCAGCTTGTACTGTGACCTCTTTGTTCATTGGGTTACTGGTTGCAAGCGTATCAATTTTGGATGTGATCACATATCCATCAACACCTAATGACAGATATATGCCTGCGAGTATGAACAAGATAACGGTAGAAAGTGATAAATACACCGATACAGATTGAGCTCGTTGGTAAATCACTCCATCCGTTTTTAGTTGCAACCAAGTAGCGCCATGGTTAAGCAACATAGCTACAGACACTAGACCAGACAATAAGGCAAAAGGTGTTAATAATCCCCAAAAACTCCCTGTATAAGTTGATTTAAGCATGTCATCAAAGTGAAATGGAATACCTAATAACAAGTTACCAAAAGCAACACCAAAAATAAGAGCAGGGATAATTCCACCTGCAAACAACGCCCAATCCCAAGATTTTCTCCAGGTAGGATTGATAAGTTTACTGCGGTAATCAAACCCCAACGGCCTCATCCACAGTGCAATTAAAGTAATCGCTAACGCAATGTACAATCCGGAGAAAGCAGTTGCATATACTAATGGCCATGCGGCAAAAATAGCACCACCGGCAGTTACAAACCAAACCTGATTTCCTTCCCAATGTGGACCTATGGTATTGATCATGACTCTGCGCTCTTTATCAGTTCGTCCCACTAAAGTTAACAACGCCCCAACACCTAAATCAAACCCATCAGTTACGGCAAACCCGATTAACAATACACCGACTAATACCCACCAAATGACTCGTAAAGTTTCATAATCAATCATTTGTCATCTCCATTTATTACCATTTCATCTAACAATTGAGCTTCTTTGTCTAATTCAGCTTGCTCTAATGCAACTTGGCTCGGACCTTTTTTCGCGTATTTTTGCATAAGATAAAATGCAACAATAAACATCACAGTATAAAATAATGTATAGGAAACTATGGTCAAAATGACGTCCGCCTCAGTAAGATTTGAGACTGAAGTATGCACAGGCAAAATTTCAGCAATTGACCAAGGTTGGCGACCGTACTCAGCAACAAACCACCCTGCTTCAGATGCAATCCATGGTAAAGGTAAGCCCCAAAGAGCAATCTTCAATAACCATTTAGGTTTCGTGATTTGATGTTTAGTTGAGTAATAAAATGCACAGGCAAAAATGAACAACATCATAAAACCAGAGGCTACCATAATACGAAAACTCCAAAATAACGGTGTTGTCTTTGGTATAGAATAATTAACCGCTTTATCTATCGCTTCTTTACTCGGATTTGCTACATCATCCGTGAACGGTTCTAACAACATGGCATACCCCATATCCTTTTGGTGTAATTCAAATGTACGAATTTGTTCCTCTGTAGCCGTTTTATTTCTCACTGAATCTAAAAGTACATAGGATTCAATGCCCGATATAATGCGCTCTCTATTTAGCGCTTTATGGTCTTTTAATCCCATAATTTCTTCATCAAAAGAACGTGTGGCGATAAGCCCCATTAACCAAGGTATTCTTACCGCATAATCAACAGTTTCATTTTCATCATCTGGTAAACCAAATAAGGTGAATGGTGCTGGAGCTGGATGCGTATCAAATTCAGCTTCTACAGCCGCTAATTTTACTTTTTGCACATCGCCTAACTCATAACCACTCTCATCACCCAAAACAATCACTGATAACGTTGCAGCTAAACCAAAACTTGCGGCAATAGCAAATGAACGTCTAGCAAACGCAATATCTTTTTTGTTTAATAAGTAATAACTAGAGATAGCCAATACAAACATTGCACCAGTTACATAACCTGCAGAAACGGTATGAACAAACTTAACTTGAGCAACAGGATTAAAGATCACTTCTGCAAAGTTAGTCATTTCCATTCGCATTGATTCAACATTAAATTCGGCACCGATAGGGTATTGCATCCAACCATTGGCAATCAAAATCCATAATGCCGACAAGTTAGAGCCGATTGCCACTAACCAAGTTGTTATTAAATGTTTTCCCTTTGACATTTTATCCCAGCCAAAGAAAAACAAACCTACAAAGGTTGATTCTAGGAAGAACGCCATCAAACCTTCAATGGCTAAAGGTGCACCAAATATATCTCCGACATAATGTGAATAATAAGCCCAGTTCATACCAAACTGGAATTCCATTGTTAACCCTGTCGCGACACCAATGGCAAAGTTAATGCCAAATAACTTTCCCCAAAACTTGGTCATTTCTTTGTATATTTCTTTACCTGTCATTACATAGACAGATTCCATAATAGCTAACAAGAAACTTAACCCTAGTGTTAGGGGGACAAATATAAAATGAAACATTGCTGTAAGAGCAAACTGAAATCTTGACAGTTCAACTAGAGCTTCGTTCATACCAATCTCCATGTTCGACTAATTAATTTAGTCCAATTTATAATTAACTTTTGCTCAACAGCATCAGTGACGGTTCGACATAAGTGTCAAAGTACATATAGCAAATAACGAACCAAACAAACAAACTAAATTTAACTATACAAAACAATAAGTTAATCTAGATCAATATTTTACACCAAAACCTACACTGTCATTAATGACAATACGAATGACACTTATGACAGTTTATTTGTATAACCAATAAGTTTATGTCATATTAAATTCTACGTTTAATTATCTTACTCTGACCATGAATATTTCAGTGATACAGTCGACCATTGATGCAATTGAAAAGCCGGTCATATTTATTAACACCGACTACACCATTAAAGCCGTCAATCAGGCGTATCGTGATGTTTATCATAAAGAAGTAATTTTAGGCACGAGTCGTTGTTATGAGATATCACACAACAGTCATCAACCATGCGATAAGGCTGGAGAAAGCTGTCCAATGCAAACCTGTATCAATACAGGAAAATCATCCAGCGTTGTGCATGTTCATCACACTGAAAAAGGCAAACAGTTTTGCGATATTTTGATGAAACCAATAACTGACGATGATGGTATTACGATTGGCTATCTTGAAATTCTTGAGGATATTAAATTTGCATCTACCAACATGCAAAAAAACAAGATGATTGGTAACAGTAAGCCATTTCTGCACTTACTAAAACAAGTTAACCGAGCCGCAAAATCAAACATATCAGTATTATTACAAGGTCAAACTGGTACGGGTAAAGAGTTGGTGGCCAAAGCCCTTCATAACCAAAGTCAGCGTAGCGAAAAGCCTTTCGTCATAATTGAATGCACTGGATTAAACGAAAATTTATTTGAATCTGAATTATTCGGTCACGACAAAGGCGCTTTCACCGGCGCGACTCAAAGTAAAAATGGATTAATCGATTTAGCAAACGGCGGTACCGTATTTTTTGATGAAATTGGCGATGTCCCTTTAAACATGCAAGTAAAATTATTAAGGTTGCTTGAAACTAAAAGTTATCGTGCTGTGGGTAGTTTGAAACAGAAAAGTTCTGACTTTCGTTTTTTAGCCGCAAGCCATAAAAATTTATTAGAAATGGTAAAAAAAGGGGAATTTAGAGAAGATCTTTATTATCGAATTGCTGGTTTTCCAATTCATCTTCCTTCTTTAAATGAGCGAGCGAGCGATATAACTTTGTTAGCTCAATATTTTTTAAAACACTCGGACAACCCTTTTAAATACTTCAGTGCAACAGCCCTTAAAAAATTAAGCCTATACAGCTTTCCCGGCAATATTAGAGAGTTGAAAAATGTAGTGGAACAAGCATCGTTATTAGCGGATGAAGACGAAATACAACAAGACGATCTACCGACATATATTTTTGCGGATCCACAAATAGAAAATGGTGACTTTTCAAGTGACCTCATGTCCCTAGAAAAGGTTGAGAAACAGCATTTGATTAAATCTATACGCAATTCAGACTTATCTGCAGAATTACTTGCCGATAAATTAGGAATTGGTGTTAGGACGTTTTATCGTAAATTACAAAAATATGGAATCAACATTAAATAAGTGTTTAATGTAGTTGGAGTTGGCTAAACCGTTATTAAACGAGATTAGCCAACTTTGGATTCAATTATTACTGCTACGCCTTATCTAACGCTTGGCTAACATCTGCGATGATATCGTCTATATGTTCGATACCCACAGAGATTCTAATAAGGTCAGCGCTGACCCCCGCAGAAGCTAACTCTTTTTCGTTTAACTGACGATGGGTTGTAGAAGCAGGATGACAAGCCAATGATTTAGCATCACCTATATTCACTAAGCGTAAAATCATCTCAAGTGAGTCGATAAATTTTGAACAGGCTTCAATGCCACCTTCAAGTCCAAAACTTAAAATACCAGAGGCTTTGGAATTTGTGATCTCTTTGCATTTTTCATAATACGGGCTTTCTGGCAATGCTGCGTAATTAACCCATTTTACTTTTTTATGTTGTTGTAAGAATGCAGCCAGTTTTTCAGCATTTTCACAATGACGTTCCATTCTCAAACCAAGAGTTTCTAACCCTTGCATAATTTGGAACGCATTCATAGGTGATATAGCGGCGCCTGTATTTCTAAGTGGCACAACACGACAACGTCCAATATAGGCAGCAGCACCTAACGCCTCGGTATATACAACATCATGGTAAGAAGGGTCTGGTTGATTTAATACTGGGAAACGCGCTTTATTTGCTACCCAATCAAACTTTCCAGAGTCCACTATTGCACCGCCAATGGACGTACCATGTCCACCAATGTATTTAGTCAGAGAATGCACAACTATGTCTGCGCCTAACTCAAATGGGCGGCATAAAAACGGCGTGGCAACCGTATTATCAACAATAAGTGGAACACCATGTTTATGAGCAATTTCAGCTAAACGTTTGATATCAACAATATTGCCAGCAGGGTTGCCTATCGACTCACAAAAGATTGCTTTGGTATTGTCATCAATGGCAGCATCAAAGCCGTCAAAGTCATCACATGACACCATACGTGCTTCAATACCTTGTCTTGGTAAAGAATGAGCAAAGAAGTTATACGTACCGCCATACAGTTGGCTAGTACTAACTATATTATCACCTGATTCACAAATACACTCAATGGCATACGTGATAGCAGCCATTCCTGAAGCAACGCATAATGCGGCGATGCCCCCTTCCATTGCTGCAACCCGTTTCTCTAACACATCGGTGGTTGGGTTCATTATACGCGTGTATATATTGCCCGGTACTTTAAGGTCAAATAAATCAGCTCCATGCTGGGTATTATCAAACGTAAAAGAGGTAGTTTGGTAAATTGGAACTGCTGCTGCTTTAGTTGTTTCTTCTGATTTGTAACCTTCGTGTAAGGCAATGGACTCAAGTTTCATTTTAATTATTCTCCTGTTAATTATGCTCTGTGCACAACAAAGATTAGGTTATTTAGTTAACCTAAAATGTATTCCTTGCGCGCAAAAAAAATGAATTTATATTTTGATTTTGTGAATTAATATTTAATTAACTTAACAAGAGTTTATAACAGAAACAATCTGTTTTAACCGTTAACCTATGAGCGTAAAGCTATATCATATGTTCAATGAGTGGCTGTCGCAGATTAAGAGGGTTAGTTAACCAGCAAGATTCGAAGATATTAAGATAAAAGGTGATTATTATAGCCGGACAAATCATTGCATTTGGGATGGGTTTCATACACTTTTGTGTTGTGTGCCTTCACCAGGGGTGATGAATAAGAGTTTAGTTTTCACTTTGGTTTTTACCGTATGCCAGATATTTTGGGGAATGATAATAACGCTCCCCTCTTCTTCTAAATCAGTACACTCATGACCATCAGGCAAATCTAATACAAAGGTTGCTTTCCCCCCTAACAAAACAATGACTTCATCACCATTAGGGTGTATCTCCCAATTCGTCCAATCTTGCTCAAATTCGTGGCATGATACCAACTTATGATCTACAAACTGGTTATAGTGTCTATCTAAGCGCTGATACAAACTTTGGTCACATTTCTCGACAGTTGCTTTTTAGCTTGGACTGATAACAATTACATCTTTATTTAAATTGGTCGTCATATGGATCTCTGCTATTCACCATGTTATTTAACAATAACTAGTGGTTACTCGTCATCATTTGCTTTTTCCCATCAAAGCCATTAAACAACTGAATGTGGGCTTGCTCGGAAAAACAGTCATCACGTTCTGGATATTGAGAAATCCAATTAATCAACATTTCTAAGTTGGTATCTTGCGCGGCTTTTGATTCATATTTATGCGGCTCCCAAGGTCGTTGTTTTGCATTTTGTATACATGCATCTACCGGCAAATTTAAAAAGATCATTTCGTCAGCTTGCTCTGTGGCCATTGCTAACAAATCTGCGTAACACCCTTCAATAACCCAGTTTTCATTTTCAGTTATAAAGTTGTGTATGTATTGTTTTGAATCACAAAGCGCCATTCTCATTGGTGGTTTGTCAGGAGACTCAGGTTGTTGCCAAGCAATTGTATCTAAGTCCAAATGTACGGCTTTATTTTTTAAACAATATTTTTTGGCTAGCGTTGATTTACCCGAACCTGAGTTACCAAATATTAAGACTTTACTCATAAAATACGCCTATTTTCTCGTTACTTTCGCTTTGGCTATTAGTTCAGCATGTTCTGGTTTTATCGGCATCACTTTAAGCGGACTAACGTTACTTCCACCGGTATTACCGACTGGCACACCTTTTATTGCCGTTAATAATGCCGCACCAATAATTCTTAATAACTGGCCAAATATCTCACCTACATTGGCTTGTCGAATCCCCCAAAGCATCATGAGATAATGCACTTTCACATGCCAATAGGTAGATTCTTGACCTAGTACGTGTGCATTCTCTAAATGTGTAAATGCAGTAGCAAAATCACCAAGTTTCTGGGCTTGAGTGGCTTTAATGATTTCATCATTGACATAAGGTGCTATGTTTTTCGAAAATTGACTCAATGTATTTTCCTATGGTTGAACCTGTAATCAGGTGAAAACATATCTAAAGACTTCCTGCGAGTTATTATCTATGGAAGGCACATGTAATAGGACAAGTGATTAGACATCGTTTACCCCTTTTTATTTGCCCCAAACAGGGCCCTTAAATAAAAGGGACGACAAGTTAACTAACATACCGGATCCATTAAATAACATAAATACTAATTTTGTAAGTTTAAGCATTTATTAAAATACATTGTTAACCATTTAGGTAAACTACTGATTTATCTATCTTAATAGTTATTTTTATTGTGTAAACATTTAAAATTTGTTCTATTAGCTAATATGATATTTTGTTAAGTAACCAGTAAATAATGAAGTTCTTACAAACACTGACGTTTTTTATTCTAATTATATCAAGTTATAGTTTTGCTACTAACAAACAATCCATTGATCTCTATACCTATATTCATAAACCGCCATATGCCATTGACAATAACTCAATTGGATTGAGTTACGACTTCATCAATGCCTTAAACCAACATTCTAAAAAATACACTTACAATCTTATTCATTTACCTAAACGAAGAGCTTTAGATTCGTTAAGTAAAACCGGAGGCGTAATTTTATGGACTAATCCTATTTGGATGGACGATGTAAATGAAACAAAATTTTATTGGATAAAAGACTTATTCAACGACAAAGAACTCTATATTACTAATGACCAATCTCTCGTATACGAAGATGTGACATCATTGCATAACAAAACCCTTGTAGGTGTGCGTGGATATACATATTTTGAATTAGAAGAAAGTTTCAAAAAACACAATATTTTACGAGCCAATGTTCAACGTGAAGTATTAATCCCCGATATGCTGTTGAAGAAACGTGGTGAGGTAGGTGTTATGGGAGCACAAACCTATTGGTACTTAGTCCGGAAAAAGCCAGAAATAGCAGATAATTTATTTATCTTAAAAGACCATAATAAAGAATTTAAGCGTAGCATTTTAGTCTCCAAATTAAGTCCATACATAAGAAAAGAAATAGAAGACTGGCTCAGTTCACCTACAGGTAAAAAACAATGGGCCGAAATGACGTCGAAATGGTTACAATAACCAACATCCTTAGGCTGTGAATATTATGGTTAAAAATGGCAAGGACGTTTTAAGCGAAAGGAATAGATTTATAAATAACAGGCATAAAAAAACGCCAGTAGTAAAACTAATGACGCCATAGTCTCTTAATAGTAATTAGATACTAAAGAGGAACTACTTTATTTGCACAAGGGCCTTTTTGACCTTCGCCAACTTCAAACTCTACAGCTTGACCGTCGTTAAGTGTTGCGTAACCGCCACCACTTTGAATTTCTGAATGGTGAACAAAAAGATCTTTGCTTCCATCTTCTGGAGTGATGAATCCGAAACCTTTATCGGCATTAAACCACTTAACTGTACCTTTACTCATAATATACTCTTTAATTTAAATTTGTTAATTGCAATACTTTGCATCTGCATTGTACATGTCAAATCTAAAATAAACTAATAATAGTGACGCGTACATGGATTCAATCGTGATAAGTTCGACTGATAGTTATTCATTATTGCCTAGACCCTATGTAAATCAAGTCATGTAGAAAAAACTTTTATTTAAATTAAATAAAATAAATAACCTTTTTTACTACAAACAATTGATAAAACTTACCTAAATACGTCAAAAAGCGACATTTCTCTATCTATGTTATCGCTTTGGCGCAACTAATATGATGTTTTCTGCGGTACACATTTCACCTGTTTCATTGGATAAATGATTTATTCAGTGACCAATTACTCGTGGTACTTACGAATAATCGCCACTTTGCCATCTTCTATTTCTAAAACTTCCATCATTACTTGTGAATAAGCCAGCGCTTGTTGGTTTTGTGGGTGGATACCTTCGGCTTTATTTTTATACCGAATTGCCACAGCTGATGTATTAAAGGTAAAGACATCTAACAATTGAGCTTCATATTTAGTATGCGCACCAAGGTAAAAAGTCATGCCTTTGCGCATTAATTCTTTTCCATTTGATTGTCGTGAGTCATCGGTGACATAAGGCAAATGTGTATGGCCAATATCATCGGTCAGTAACGCGAGATAAACTTCTATATCTTTTGCGGTTGCGTTGGGTGCTTGAGTTGCCACCATACTATTAAAGTAAGTTCGAGCAAACGCGTTCAAATCTAATTCTGAATTATTGGCATACGTGGTTGCCGACATAAAAAATAAACAAATACCTGCAAAATAATGTTTCATTGATAACTCCTTTTTAGTCACTATAGATAGGACCTCATGTTAACTGCATCGTCAAAAGATAAGCCATTGATCGACTATAAAAAATATATCTAATTGCAGCAATAATTTAGCAGGTGAGCGCAAGAGAAACAAACTGTTTCAAACTGACTATTCCTGCATGGCTTAACAGACTATTTTGATATTCTTATCTACAAAGCACTATGAGTCATATAGTATTTAAAGTAATCTCTAGGTTTTAAATTAACATCTGTGAATTCCATTCAAACATGTTTAAAACTCTGCTTTTCGCACTAATTATTTTGGTTATAAATACAGGCCAATATGCTTTTGCCAACCAAGATTTTGGCGAGATAAAACGTCAAGCTCAATTAGCCAATGACACCTATCTCGATGTAAATCAAATACAAGCCACTTTACAACAACAAGGGCAAACCTTAATCCATCAAAATACACTTGAAACCTCTCAAGTAAGCTACTTTTTAAGTAAACATGCTAATACCCAAACCATTGCCATAAGAGGTACGGCTAATGTAGAAAATGTGATGTTGGATTTGGACATACAATTACAGCCCGATAGTCAACTTAACATTCCGCTTCATCGCGGATTTAGCGCAGGAGCAAAGGCAGTATTTCAAGATGTGAAACCTTATTTACTGACTAACACACCAATAAAACTAACCGGTCATAGTTTAGGAGGTTCAATAGCGGTTGTGCTGGCCATGTATCTACAACAAGAAGGTTATCAAGTTCCTCAAGTTATTACTTTTGGGCAACCTAAAGTGACCAATACAGCTGGTGCTAAACAATTTTCCGAACTGCCTTTAATACGTGTAGTTACCCCGCTAGATATCGTCCCTTTAGTACCGCCATTAAGTCCAATGCAAATAAAAAATTTAGATATTTATTGGCACCATGGCGAAGAAGTTATTTTAATGGGAAACCATAAATTCGCCCAGACTGGCGGCTTAAAAAGTATGTTAAGAGCAACAAAGTTTACCTCTGCTATCCCAAGTGAAAAAAATCTAATTGCACACCATATGGGGACATACTTGGGTTTAATTGACCAACTTATTATTTCAGCCGAACAAGTGCCTTACAAAACGCAAATCAACCTATTTGGATTTTCATTAGATTAGAATCGGTTTTGACTGTGGTGTTAGCCATAATTTAAAGGCAATATGTTTGTAGTGATTTTGTATACGTATCGTTAAGTGGAGCTTATAGAAATGAATATAGTTAGATTAATTGTCTTAGGAATGTTAACCCTTGTCGTCATCGCCTGCACTTCCCTGATTAACCAAAACGCTGACCCTATTACTACGCAAAAAATACAATTGAACCAATTGGGTTATCTGCCTAATGCTCGTAAAGTTGCCATAGTGCCAAATGTAAATCAACAATCATTCAGGTTGGTTTCACTCGACACAGGTAAACTTGTTTATAAAGGCAAATTAACGAGTGCAAAATCATGGCAAGCCGCAGGAAATAGATCATTCAAAGTAGCTGACTTTTCATCCGTAATAAAAGAAGGACGTTATTTTTTAAAGGTTAATGGAGTGGCAGATTCAGCTGAATTTGATATTGCATCAAATGTGTACGACAAGTTACACGACAGTGCACTCAAGTCCTATTACTTCAACCGTTCTAGTTTAGCGATTGAATCACCTTATGGACAACAATGGTCAAGAGCAGAAGGACATGCCGACAATGAAGTTAAAGTACATGCATCCGCTGCAAGTACTGCACGTCCTGAGTCAAGCATGATTGAGTCGACTAAAGGTTGGTATGATGCAGGCGATTACGGTAAATATGTAGTCAACTCGGGGATTGCCACTTATACCTTATTAGCATCTTATGAACATTTCCCAACATTTTATCAAAACCGTAACACCAATATCCCAGAATCTAATGATAATATTCCCGATATTCTAAACGAAGCCAAATGGAATATTGATTGGCTTGCCACCATGCAAGATCCAGATGGTTCGGTTTATCACAAACTCACCACACTAGCTTGGCCGGGTAAAGAAATGCCGGTGCAAGATAAAAGAGAGCGCTTTGTTATCGGAAAATCCACATCTGCCGCACTCGATTATGCTGCAGTTTTGGCGATGGCCACACGTATTTATGAACCATATAATAATGGGCAAACAAAACAATGGTTAAGCTCCGCTGAATTAGCTTGGCAATGGGCTGTTTCAAACCCTAATCTGGTGTATTCGCAACCAGATGACGTAAGCAGCGGTGAATATGGAGATGATAGTTTTAATGACGAGTTTTCATGGGCTGCCGCGGAGTTATTTATAACGACTCAAAAGCCTAAATACCTGGAACAATACCTTAACTTCAGAAGTAAAATTGACGTACCCTCTTGGTCATATGTCGCGTATTTAGCCACCAGTACCTTATTAATAAAAGGTCAGGCAATCATCCCACCTGTAATTTATCAAAAGATAAAGTCAGAACAATTGGCATTAGCTGACAACTTAGTGCAGCAATATAATGACAATGGTTATCAAGTGCCTTTGGTTGAGTCTGATTTTGTATGGGGCAGTAATTCCGTTGCATTAAATAAAGCACTGATATTAATGCAAGCTCATAGACTTTCATCAAAACAAGCCTATAAAAATGCAGCCTTAAGTATTATTGATTATGTATTAGGGAGAAACCCAACCGACTATTCCTACGTCACTGGCTTTGGCAGTAAAAGTCCTTTATTCCCACACCACAGAGTTTCTGTCAGTGATGGCATAGTCGCGCCTATTCCAGGTATGTTAGTAGGTGGCCCACATAGTGGCAAACAAGATGGTTGTGATTATCAATTTGATCAGCCAGCAATAACCTATATTGATGATTGGTGCAGTTATGCTACCAATGAAGTCGCTATCAACTGGAATGCCCCCTTAGTCTATGTATTGGCAGCTATTTTGGCGGACTAATATTTTAGCCTGTTTGGGTCTGTATCAGATGATCTGCTAATAAAATCCGACATAATCATATTATATCGGATTTTAATTAACCTTCTGATTGCCATGATAATTGAGAGCTCAGGCATTTAACCGTTTAATGATCAGATCATTTAGCAAATATGTGCCTAATTCGGTTTGAAGCCAAATCAATATTAAGATGTTTATCCAAACCGTTAACCAAAAAACGCGCTGAAACGTTTTTTTAATCGACTTATGTCGTAATTTTTTTTGCGCTAAATATGCACCCGGCCAACCTCCGGTTAAGGACAAAAGATGCAGCGTACTTTCTGCGGTTCTCCACCGACCATTCTTCGCAGCCGATTTATCAATGGCATAAAAACAAAAGGTCAAAACACTCATTAATAAATATATACCTAAGACAGTTATAGGTAACACGCCGAACAAAACCAATAAACATAAAGTGAGAAAGAATATAAAGGTAAACTTGCCCGCTACACTATTTTCATTTTTGTTATGTCTAGTGTTGTTCGATTGTAACTTTAACGGTTGGTTAGTGGCTTGAGACGTAAACTTAATATTTTCTGCTTTATATTGGTTGTTCTTTTCATACACTAATTCATAAATGATTTGGTCACCATTAACGGGTCTTCGACTTCGAGACGTAAACGCCTTCACATGTACAAATGCTCTTTCGCCTCCCCCCTTAGGTTCAACAAAACCAAAACCTTTGTCGTCATTCCAACTAATAATCTTTCCTTGTAGTTTCATTTGTCCTCCATAACCTATCAAATCTTAGCCGCGTTAAAAGCAAGAGGGATAACGTCCTGCTTGTATTGCTACCTCATATATTACTACTGCATAACTTTATAATATTCACTTAGGCCGGTTAAAATATTGGTGGTGGCTATTGACGATAATATTAACCCCATCACTCGGCTGATCACACTGGCTCCACTGCTACCGACCGCACGATTTATAACGCCTGCCAAGAGCATTAATACATAAGTTAAAACCAACACCGATAACATAACCAAGGCAGTCTGCATTTGCTCCCAGATGGTATAAGTTGAATTCTTGGTTAACAACACTGCCGCCAACATCGCTCCAGGACTGGCGATGGAAGGAACAGCCAATGGAAAGATAGCTGTCTCTTTATGTGAGTCTTGTAACATTTTAATTTCTTCATCCGGCTTACTGTCACCGAAGATCATATTAAGTGCGAATAAAAACAGGACTATGCCACCAGATATTTGAAATGCCGGTAATGGGATAGATAATGCCGTAAGTACGATTTCTCCCATCACTAAAAAGAATAACAATACACAAGCTGCCGCTATGGTCGCGAGTAAAGCAACACGGCGTTTCGTTTTTTGATCATATTGTTCGGTGACAGCGATAAAAACAGGCAAGGTGCCAATTGGATCAATGACGGCGAAAAACGTGATAAATACAGCTAAAAAATCAATCATTGAATGGTTTGCTCCGTGATGAGAAAAGTAAAATAGTGCCAGTTAAGGCACTAAATTTGTATTTAAATATAGCGAGGAACCTTTATCGAATGATTTGCTCTATATAAAACGTTTATCTACTACACTTACTTTAAAATTGTCTTTGCCACGACTTATTTACCCCAATTAATGAAAATAAATCTGTGATTAATGTTAACATTTTTCGCAGTATCGTCTTCGCTAGAATTCTATATATGGGTTAACCTATATATTTCAACCATTTGCCATTAACTTACTTAGCTTTGACTTCCCTTCAACTGTCGTTAAAAGACGGTTAGTGATGTATCTAATTAAGGGAAGAAAAAATTCCTATTTCGCTTAACTTTTTGGATACATATTAGGCTATATATTTGTGCCATTATGCAGCAAATATTTCTTATGCTTAACATGGTGTAGTACACTGGTTTTGCAAAACATATGATTCAAATAAATATTAAAAGGAGTAACAATAAGCAGTGAAGAAGGTAAAATTATCTCAAGATGAAAATTTATCGATAAAGATCAGTCATCAATTATTGCCACAAGCAATGCAACGTATTGACCTATATTTTTCGCTGCCTGTTGAGATGGGGATAAGCCCAGACACCTTAAACGCTGAAGATTACTTTTATAGTAATATAAAGAGTCAGAGTGCCTATTATTCCGATCAATTACATCTGCCATTAGTACGAAGTCGTTTTATTAGTCAACGCTTTGAGGGGGAAAATAAAGATGGTCAAAGTGATTACCGTTTAAACCTAAATTTATTTTCTTACCAACTGAAAATAGCGTTAGATGCCGATATAAAACAAACCCTGAAATTAAAAAATGCTGAGGAGTTTTATCCTGCAGCAATTGTATTAGCGGAACAAATATCTGGATTAGTTAAAAAGCTACGTCGTTATACTCCACCTGATAGCCAGTTAAATTCATTTTACGAAAATGCGGATAACTTTTTAAGTTGGCACATTGAACAGTCTTTTTTAAAACTGATATCAAGGGGGCCTAAAAGCAGTGATTTTTCCACTGAACGTGAATTTTTATTGGCCTTTTGTCGAGAAGAAAATAATTATCGTGCAGAACAAAACTACAACTCACAAATCACCCTAGATGACCCCAACCGTATCACCAATAAAATGAGACTGTTACAACGTTTGATAGAGTACGGAGTTGTTTTTAAAAAGAAAACTCGCTATTTAGATGCTAATTTAAAACGATTAGTGAGGGGAAGTGTTACCGCGGTTATCATGGCCTTTGTGATGGTTTTAGTCCTTAATGCAAGATCAAGTTTCACAGAAGTCACCGTTGCTCTTATCGCCTTCTTAGGTGTTATATATGGTTTAAGGGAAACCTTCAAAGAAGACCTCACCAGCCTTATTTGGCGAAAAATTCAAAAAGGTCGGCCTAAGTGGCAAAACTTGTTTAGCCACAGTGTGGACCGAAAACGAATACTCAGCCAAACCTTGTGGCTTGAATATATAAAAAATAAAGACTTGCCTGAAAGCGTTAATACCTTATTTCAGCAACGCAGGCAGCAAAACAAACAAGATGCCCGGTTATTGCACTTCCGTTGTGATAATAAAGTACTCGCGAAAGAGTTGTTGCCGGGTTATGACGAAATTCAGCAACAGATCTTTTTTAATTTAACCCCCTTTGTTCGTTTTTTAAAAAAAGGCGCGGGGCGTTTGTATGACCTAGATGGTCAAAAAATATCAAGCCAAGGTGTTGAGCGTCGTTATCAGATAAACCTTATATTACGTAGCCTAGATAAAGAAGGTGAACGGATACAACGATTTAAAATAACATTAAACCGCAGTGAAATTGTAAATATTGAAGCCATGCCAGAAGTAGAGTAACTCCTATTATAGTTACAGAGACACCCACTTCAATTTCAAATTCAAGCATGTGTTTACCCAAATGGTGTAATCGCTTTTATATTACTATCACATTCTAGATTTTAAGCTTTATCGTCTACTTGAATTTAGAATTTTGAGTAACTTTTAACGCTCGTCCTAAATGGTAGG
>NZ_JAHKPJ010000020.1:0-20694 GCF_018860345.1 Psychrosphaera sp. F3M07
TTTTGTTTGTTTGGTCAAATGATCCTCACCTTGTTTAAAAAACGATTAAATAAGTTATTAATTCGGCAATATAAAGTACTTGTAATCAATAGTAGACGTACTAATATAGCCACACGCTTACTTCCGAGCGTGAATTTATATTTTAATTTTATTTTTGAGAGTTCGATCTATGTCTTTTAATTCTTCTGTATTAATAACTTCAGCGATTGTTGCTGTTGTGGGTGCTATTCTTATTTCTGTTTTTAATATAGACGCTGGTTCAAGCGCTATAGTATTTGCAGTGGGTGCAGTTTTAGCTGGTGTAGTTTCTTCTTTAACTGGTAAATCTAGTGAAGGAAAAGCAGACACAACTACATTATATGTAGGTAACTTACCTTACCGTGCTAATGAAGGTAGTGTAAGAGAGTTGTTTAGTGAATACGGTAAAGTATTCTCTGTTCGCTTATTACGTGATAAACAAACTGGTAAACGTCGTGGTTTCGGCTTTGTTGAAATTGCAACGAGCGATAGTAAGTCTGTTATTGCTGAACTGAATGATTTTGAATTTCAAGAACGTGTTTTAAAAGTACGTTTGGCAAATGATAAATAAACAGCGTTAAATTCAATAAAAGGCTGCTGATTGCAGCCTTTTTTTTGTCTGCTTATCCCCTTATGACGATATTTCACGTAAAATAGTGATTAATTCGTCTTTTAGGTTTCTTTAACTATGCCAATCCGCTCTATTGATCCAGATAACTACTATTCTTTATTAAGCGATAAGATCGATCTGATTAAAGATCAATTTAAACAATTTGATCTGACTACTATCGATACATTCGAATCTCCAAAACTTAACTATCGTATGCGTTGTGAATTTAGAGTTTGGCACGATGGTGATGATCTGTTTCATATAATGTTTGATCAACAAACTAAAGAAAAGGTGCGTATCGATCATTTTCCACCAGCGAGTCTATTAATCACTGAGTTAATGGATGATCTTTTAGCTGAACTAAAACCCAATGAGTTATTACGTAGAAAGTTATTTCAAATTGATTACTTATCTACATTATCTGGTGAGGTATTGGTTAGTTTGCTTTATCACAAACAACTGGATGACGAATGGATTGCTGAATGTAAGGCCTTAAAAGCGAGATTAGAAACTAAATATAAAATCAATATTGTTGGAAGAGCACGTAAGTTAAAAGTTGTTTTGGATAACGACTTTGTCATAGAGCACTTAAATGTAGATGGAAAACAGTACATATATAAGCAAGTAGAAAACAGTTTTACTCAACCTAACGCCAAAGTATGTGAACAAATGTTAAGTTGGGCTAAAAATGCCATTCCTTATAAAGGGGATTTATTAGAACTGTACTGTGGTAATGGTAACTTCTCTTTAGCACTGGCTGATAAATTCGATAAAGTGCTAGCCACCGAGATCTCTAAACCTTCCGTTGCATCAGCTCAATACAATATCGAAGTTAATAATATTGATAACGTAAAGATTATTCGCATGTCTGCGGAAGAGTTTACCGAAGCTATGGAGGGTAAACGTGAATTCACGCGACTAAAAGATATCGATTTGACTAGTTATAACTGCGAAACCATTTTTGTTGATCCGCCAAGAGCTGGGCTTGATGACGATACGGTAAACATGGTGGCTAAATACAAACACATTATTTACATTTCATGTAATCCAAACACATTACATGACAATTTAACTGTATTAACTAAAACGCATAACATTGAAAAGTTTGCTGTGTTTGATCAATTCCCATATACCGACCATTTAGAATGTGGTGTGGTACTTACGCAAAAAGCGTTATAGTACAAACCAATACCTGCACAATTGAAAACAACAAGCCCACAAAATAGTGGGCTTTTTTGTATTTATTGCAAATAACCGCTAACTAGTTATTAATTAGTCTTTTTGATTTTAATGGGATCCGATCATGTGAGCTATAAACGTGCAATTTTTGTTCTTTTGAATCTAATAAATACGCGTCTAGCTCCACTGAGAACAAACTCGAACTTGGTACTATCTCTAAAATCCCTAATTCACCTAAGTTTGCACTTAGTAATGTTTGGTTACTAAGCGCTAACAACTTCTTGCTTTGATCTCTAAACTCACCATCGATATAAAGCTTCATGCCATCTAACCAACGATTCACTATCTTAATTTTATGATTTTGTATCACAAATCTAAACTCTTTTAACATTACACAATTCCTTATACGTATTTAAAATAAAAAACGTCCGACTGATATACCTAACGCAAATACATATATAGCTAATGTAATAATAGCTAATACGATTACCCCAGGCTCTTTTAATATTGAAACCTCGTTATTCTCGGTATCTAAATTTTTCATCATGTCACCTTACCAATCCATTTTACTTGTTAAAGATTATTAAAAAACATCACTAATGCAGCACCAATTACCATTCCACTTAATAGTGTCAAAATAAAATTCACGGCTTTAGAAACGTTTTCCTCACTCACCGGTGCCACTTCGACCACTGGTGTATCAGGTTTAATGATTTCAGATTGTTCTATTTGAAAAACAGAAGCCAATGCCATTATGGTTTCATTTGCTGCATTACCATAACGTTCCACACGTTGAATTGTGCGTAAACTCACTCCACAAGCATCGGCTAAATGTTGTTGCGTCCAATTACGCTCTGTTCTCTGATTTTTTACTAACTCTGCATTTATGTTCATGACTTATACCTTTACAGAGCTTTATGAGAAAAGAGAGATGATTGCATCAACGCCAAAGAGACCAAATAGAAAGCCGATGACAAATAAAACCAATATCAATGTCTTACCTTTCTTTTTATCTGAGCTGTACTTAGGCACCTGTTTTTGTGTTTCGAGGTGGACCCCATTTTTTATTAAAATACAGTGCAATTCACTGGTTATAAGACTAACCATATTAAATTCCAGCTCATAACTATCATTATTCAATTTGAAAGTATGGATTGATTTCTTGGTTAAACTCCATTTACTGCTAACCAATTTGCCATCCACAAATACTTTTTCTTTACCCGATTTAGCCGAGCCCCATGCGTGTATTTCATGCCCTTCAACATTAAACTTATAGTTAAAGCCTTTACTAAATATCGAACGTCCGCCAATTTTTTCGACGTCTTGATTGCCGGTTTCATTCACGTTTTGATTAATATCGTTATGGTTACTCATTTTTCGTATCCTTTTTCTTGGTCAATATGTGTTGTAAATTTCGAGACCAAGTACAACAGAAATTTTGAATAGGCGTGATGACAACTCAGTGACAGTCATACCGTTTGTCATGCGACATAGAACGAGTGTCACTTATGACAGCATGATGTCATATAGTATCAAAGCCTTTAAAAGTGGGGGATTACATTAAAGTATCAATTTAGAATGACGTAACGCCTCTGATCCTTTTGCAACATATCTTAACTGCTGTACAACCTTATCGGCTAATTGCAGACGTTTACTTTTACCTAAATCTAATGCTTCAGCACCCGCATTAAATACTAATGTCACTAATGCATCTGCTTCATAATATGCCGCTAGATGATTCGCACTGGTTTTTGCTTCAATATAGTCAGACAATTCTTCCACAAAATGTTGCAACTCTCGTTGTACCGCTAAACGAAACGCTTTAGATGTGCCCGAACGCTCACGTAACAAAAGTCTAAATTCGTTACCGTTGGTTTCCATAAATTCCATAAAGGTCGTTACGGATGTTCGAACAATACTGCCTCCACCGGCTTCTATCCTGGCACGCGCTTGTCGCATTAATTGTCTTAAAGTTAATCCCGCTTCATCTACTAAAGTTAAACCAAGCTCATCCATATCTTTGAAATGTCGATAAAAGGACGTTGGTGCAATACCCGCTTCTCTGGTGACTTCACGCAAACTTAAATTAGCGTAACTTTGATCAGCACTAAGTAATCGAAAAGCAGCATCAATAATCGTTCGGCGTGTTTGTTCTTTTTGTTCAGCTCTGGTTTTATTGATTTTACTCATAAATTCTCTACTTGGTTTTACAATTTAGCTAACACTTGTACTCTTAATGTAATATTAAAGGTTGCTTTTATATTAATCATCTTTAAAATTCAGCGCACACATGTAAGCTAAAAAAGATATTATGAAAAACAAACCACCTATTCTCTGGACCAATGTTCTCGTTTTCTTGCTCACCTTTTTGGTAGCAGCTATTGGTGTTCCAGCCTATGCCTACTTCTATGGATTTGAAACTGTACATTGGGTCGCGACTATCCTGACACTTGGTTATGCCGGGATGTCTATCACTATAGGTTATCACCGCTTGTGGGCACATAAAACCTTTGAGGCGCATCCTATTTTACAATTTATTCTAGCACTTGGCGGTGCTTTTGCCTTACAAAACAGTGCATTACATTGGTCTTCAGACCATAGAGTACACCACAAATTTGTTGATCAAAACGACAAAGACCCATATTCCGCGAAAAAAGGGTTTTGGTACAGTCATATTGGTTGGATGTTAAGAGATTATCAAGGTGATAGTTACTCAGATTATTCTAATGTTAGAGACTTACAGAAA
The DNA here is from genome assembly GCF_018860345.1 of Psychrosphaera sp. F3M07. Lineage (GTDB taxonomy): Bacteria > Pseudomonadota > Gammaproteobacteria > Enterobacterales > Alteromonadaceae > Psychrosphaera > Psychrosphaera aquimarina. The sequence continues at coordinate 4,554 of NZ_JAHKPJ010000020.1, forward strand.
AATAAAGTAGTGATGTGGCAACACAAACATTATTTGGCTCTTGTGATTGCAATGAATTTTGGTATCCCACTTATATTAGGTTTTATCTATAACGATATTATGGGCATGTTACTAACCGTAGGCGTTTTAAGATTAGTACTTAGTCATCACTTCACTTTCTTTATTAACTCTTTAGCCCATATTTGGGGATCACAACCTTACACTGATAAAAATACCGCCCGTGATAATGGCGTATTAGCTTTTTTAACTTATGGTGAGGGTTATCATAATTACCACCATATTTTTGAAACTGATTACCGTAACGGAATTTTATGGTGGCAGTTTGATCCAACTAAGTGGTTTATTAAAGGATGTAGTTACCTTGGTTTAACCAAAAACTTGCGCAAAGTACCTGATGTTAAAATTGTTGCCGCTAAACTTAAAATGCAAAAATTCAAAACAGAAAATAAGTTATTGGCAAAACCAAATCACCAAGAACTGATTGCTAAATTAGAAGAAGAATACCAACAATTAATTGAACGAATTAAATTGTATGGCCAAGTTCAAAAAGAATATTTAATGGCTAAAAAACAGAAAATGTCAGACGCTGCATTTACCGAAATTAAACAGAATTATAAACAACTAAAACAGCAAATTGCCGAGCAACAAAAACAATGGCAACAGACGCTTTTACAGTTAGCGTAAACTATTAATGTTGATGAAATCAGCTGATACAGCAAAAAAGCGACATTAAGTCGCTTTTTTTGTACTTAAAATAGGCTACATCATTAATAAAGCTTGGACTATTGAGTAAAAGTTTTTATGATTCATATATCTACTAGCAGAGACAAGGCTTAATCGTGACAGCAAAAAGCAAATCAGCTCAAAAAGTGCAATCCCAGAAAGTACAATCAGAACCAAAGTACCAATATGACGCTATCGTTATTGGCACAGGTCCAGGTGGTGAAGGTGCCTCGATGAACCTCACTAAAGCTGGTAAAAAAGTTGCTGTAATTGAAAAGCATAAAGAAGTTGGCGGTGGTTGTACCCATTGGGGAACTATCCCTTCAAAAGCGCTTCGTCATTCTGTTAGTCGTTTGATTGAATACAATTCAAACCCTTTATTTAGCCGTTCAGAAAAAGCTGAATCGTTAACATTTGAAAGCATTTTAAAACATACTACTACCGTCATTAACGATCAAGTTAAGTTACGTGGTGGTTTTTATAATCGAAATGACGTAGCTATTTATCATGGCTCAGCCACATTCATTGATGCACATACTATCGAAGTAACTTTATTAGATGGTTCGGTTGAGCGTTTAACCGCTGAGAAATTTGTTATCGCTTCAGGTTCAAGACCATATCGTCCTGCCGATGTTGATTTCACCCACTCACGTGTTTATGACTCAGATACGATTTTATCTTTAAAACATGAACCTAAAAGTGTCATCATTTACGGTGCTGGTGTTATTGGTTGTGAATACGCTTCCATCTTTAGAGGTCTAGGTTGTAAAGTTGATTTAATCAATGGCCGTGATCGTCTGTTATCTTTCATGGATGCAGAAATGACCGACTCGTTAAGCTACCATTTCTGGAATAGCGGTATCGTTATTCGTCACAATGAAGAATATGAAAAGATTGAAGGTACGGAAGACGGCGTGATCATGACATTAAAGTCTGGTAAGCGCATGAAAGCCGATTGTTTATTATTTGCTAATGGACGTACCGGTAATACAGATTCGTTAAATTTAGAATCAATCAATCTCAAAGCCAATTCAAGAGGTTCGTTAGCGGTGGATTCTACTTATAAAACATCTGCTGATAATATTTATGCCGTTGGTGACGTGATTGGTTACCCAAGTTTAGCAAGTGCGGCCTATGACCAAGGCCGAATTGCAGCAGATTATATGTTAGGTTTAACCACTGAACGTAAACTAATTGAAGATATTCCAACCGGTATTTATACCATTCCTGAAATGTCATCAGTGGGCAAAACTGAACAACAACTTACTGCGGCTAAAATTCCATATGAAGTGGGTAGAGCATCGTTTAAACATCTTGCCCGAGCACAAATTGGTAGCAGTGCAGTGGGTAGTTTAAAAATTCTATTTCATTGCGATACCAAAGAGATACTGGGTATACATTGTTTTGGTGAGCGCTCAGCTGAAATCGTCCATATCGGTCAAGCCATCATGCAGCAAAAAGGGGAAGCAAATACTATTGAGTATTTCATCCATACCACCTTTAACTATCCAACCATGGCAGAAGCGTATCGCGTTGCTGCATTAAATGGTTTAAATAGATTATTTTAAGATCTGATAATAAAACTAAAACCGCAGCATAAACTGCGGTTTTCTTTTATGGATAACATCAACCAACTCATCAATAAAATCAAACAATGTACTTTGTGCAGCGCGGATTTACCTTTTAAACCAAATCCTGTTATACAAATCTCACCATTCGCTAAAATCTTAATTATTGGTCAAGCACCCGGATTACTAGCACATCAAATATCAACACCTTTTAAAGATAAATCCGGTGAACGTTTGCGGTTGTGGTTAGGAGTGAGTGAACAACAGTTTTACGATGAGACACAATTTGCCATTATGCCTATGGCGTTTTGTTACCCAGGTAAAAACAAACAAAACTCAGGCGATGCCCCTCCGCCTAAAATCTGCCAACAAACCTGGCATCAATTATTAATGAAGCAACTCACGCAAGTTAGATTAACCATTGTTATTGGACAGTATGCCGCTAAACAATATGTAGATGAGTTTACTAACTTAACGAACGCTATTGAGAAGAACACAGAAACTAACAAAGACATGGTGTTATTGCCTCACCCTTCTGGACGCAATAATATTTGGTTGGCAAAAAACAAATGGTTTGAAACAAAAACGCTGCCAATAATAAGGCAGCGAATTAAGGATATTCTGAGTAATTAACGCTAACTCAGTTATGTCTTATTTGTGAAAGGCAGGGCTATATTCCACAACGGACTCAAAAAATACACCGGCATTTTCTGGTGTCACATCTGGGGTAATACCGTGACCTAAGTTAAATACATGACCTGTACCACTGTCACCATAATCGGCCAATATTGTTTTCACTTCTTGACGAATTCGCTCTGGAGTCGCGTATAACATGGCAGGGTCCATATTGCCTTGTAACGCAACTTTATCCCCGACTCTGCGTTTAGCTTCAGCGATATTGATAGTCCAATCTAGACCTAATGCATCACAACCTGTTTCAGCCATCATTTCTAACCACTGACCACCATTTTTTGTAAACAGAGTCACAGGTACTTTACGGCCTTCATTTTCACGTGTTAATCCGTCAATGATCTTGCTCATATAGTTTAATGAGAAGTCTTTGTAATCACGAGGGGTTAACACTCCACCCCAAGTATCAAAGATCATCACTGATTGGGCACCCGCTGCTATTTGAGCATTTAAGTAACTTATTACAGATTCAGCTACTTTATCCAATAGTTGGTGCATTAGTTTTGGATCTGAATACATCATGCCTTTAATTTTAGAGAAGGTTTTTGTACTGCCGCCTTCCACCATATAAGTGGCTAATGTCCAAGGACTGCCAGAAAAACCAATCAAAGGTACTTTACCGTCTAACTCTTTACGAATAGTACGAACCGTGTCCATCACATATCTAAGTTCTTGTTCTGGATCCGGAATACCAATTTTATTTACATCGGCTGCGCTACGTATTGGCGATTTAAAACGAGGACCTTCGCCCGTTTCAAAATACAAACCTAACCCCATAGCATCTGGAATGGTTAAAATATCAGAAAATAGGATAGCTGCATCTATTGGATAACGACGCAATGGTTGCATGGTTACTTCGCAAGCCAATTCTGGGTTTTTCATTAAAGATACAAAATCACCAGCGATCGCTCTTGTCGCTCGATACTCTGGAAGATAACGGCCAGCTTGTCTCATCATCCATACTGGAGTACGGTCAACTGGTTGTTGTAATAATGCTTTTAAATATCGATCGTTTTGTAATACTGACATTGTTCCCACCCTAAATTTTCAACGGCGAGATTTTATCACCATAACGGCTTTGTCTCTATAGAAACAAATGATCTAAAAAGATATTTATTTATTCGAAATCAATCAAAGGTTAATTGTTGCACTGCCGAAATGCCTTTGTTATAAATGTACCGCGCTCAAGAATAACGATAAGAAGCTTTAAGCTCACGCGCTAGAAAATTTGACCACTCCTAGGAGTGGTTTTTTCTTTTCTGGGGTTTACCACTTGTAAATAACCTATTGCGCTAACTTCATCATTTTTTTTGTTTGCGCGATTAACTGCCCCGCAATTGATTGAATTGGTGCGGTATTTGGCATTGAATCCACGGTAAACCAGTCAGCTGACAAAATTTCTTTTTCGCACAGCACTAATTCGCCCGAGTCATATTCTGCGGTAAAACCGACCATTAATGAATGTGGAAATGGCCATGGTTGGCTACTAAAGTATTTTAAGTTTTTAACTTTAATCCCAACTTCTTCAAACACTTCTCTGTGCACCGCTTGTTCTAGTGTTTCACCACTTTCTACAAATCCTGCCAAAATACTCATTTGTCCTGGTTTATGATGTACACCTTGGGCTAGCAGAATTTTATCTTTATTACGGATTGCCACAATAATACAAGGGGAGATCCTAGGGTAACATCTGTGATTACAAGGTTTACAAAGTGTCGCCAATTCCCAATCTATCAAACTCATTTTATTGCCACACTGACCACAAAATTGATGTGTTGTTAAAAACAAATCCACTTGGAATGCTCTTGCGACAAACTCAAACTTCTCTGGTTGATCAAACAATACCGTACGAAAGCCAAAAAACTCAGCCTCATGCTGTTTAAATTCATCATTTGTGATTTGTAATAAATAGACTGTCGTCCCTTCGAACACACCAATTTCATGTACATTTTCTGGAGGGGTAAATGGCAATGCTAAATCGGCAAAAACGCCACAAGGAATATTATTACTAGGCTCTGGTAAATAGACTTTATGGTTAGCAATAATACACCACCAGCCTTCTAACTCTTGATTGAATTTAATACTATGTTGAATCATGGTTTGTTCCTGAGATTGTTATGCAAACCCATAAAATAATTAAACTGATAAATGTTAATTTCACTGACATGACATATACTTAACACATTATTTTGAAAATACATTGATCTTTTATGCTAGATCATTTGTTATAACAAAGCAGTAAACTATTTTAGAAGGTAATTGCATGTTAACCCGTTTGGAACAAACACAACAGAAGTATGGTGGCTCGAATAAAATAATTGATTCGTGGTTAGCCGAACGACAAGAGTTATTAGTTAAATATTGTAAATTAGCCGGTCTTCCTCCTTTTCAAAAAGAAGCAAAATCTCTCCCAGAAACCAAGTTAGTGAATAGCTTTTGCCAGATCTTGATTGACTATTTATCTGCAGGTCATTTTGAAATTTACAACGACATAGTAAAACAATGTCAGCAACATGGTCCAGACAGTGCGGCATTAGCGGATCAAATTTATCCTCAAATTACGGCGACAACCGATGACTTAGTTAGCTTTAATGATAAATACTCGGCATTAGATGAAAACTCAAATTTAGATGGTTTTGATACAGACTTATCGGTAATAGGTCAAATTTTAGAGGCTAGATTGGAATTAGAAGATCAACTCATCCATACGTTATATTCGAAACACAGCTAAGGTTTCAGGTTAAAATAAATCCAACAAAAAAGGCGCTATCAGCGCCTTTTATATTTTATAACACACTAAATGTTTAGTGAGTTTTAACAATGTCCAACAACTCAACTTCAAAAATCAGCGTTGAGTAGCCCGGAATTGAAGAACGGCCATTTTCGCCATAAGCTAAGTTATAAGGAATATAAAACTTATACTTAGAGCCAACTGGCATATGTTGTAAACCTTCAGTCCAACCAGGGATAACTTGGTTTAAACCAAATGTTGCAGGTTCGCCACGTTCAACAGAAGAGTCAAATACACTGCCGTCAATAAACGTTCCATGGTAATGCACAGTGACTTGATCCGTAGCCGCAGGTTTTTCGCCTTCACCAGCGGTTAACACTTCAAACTGTAAACCAGACTCAGTAACAGTAACGCCATCTCGCTTAGCATTTTCTGCTAAGAATTTCTCACCGGCACCTTGTGCAGCAGCAGACAATTCTTTTTGTTTATCCATGCGACGTTGCTTAACATCAGCTTCAAGCGCCATCATCACGGTTTTAATTTCATCTTCAGTTAACTGAATATTTTCAGATAATGCGTCTTTAATACCGCCTAATAACTTCTCTTGGTCTAAAACAATGCCAATCTCTGCATTCTTACTTAGGTTGTCATTTAAGTAACGTCCCATAGACGCACCTAACGCATAACTTTGTTTGTCTAAATCTGTTTTAAGTTCAACAGGTTTTTGTTCTGCATTTCCGCACGCACTGATAAGGCTAATCGCAGCTGCTATAACCGAAAGCTTAATCGCTTTTCTCATTATTTACTCCATAGTTAATATAAGATTCGCAGCAAATTTAATAAGAATACTCTTTCATAAAAATCTAATGCTACAATTTTGGTTCCGAAGTGGCCTATACTAGCGAGTATCGCCCTAAAGAAAAACCTAAAAAACACGAATAAGGCAATTAGTTTGCATATTTTTATCCGTATCAGCATCACATCTATTCTGCTAGCTTGGTTAATAACCGGGTGCCAACCTAAAACTTCCGACTGGGCTGCGCAATATCCACATACTCAAAATGGTTCTTTTGCTGCAAGCGTGTCAAGTTCGGGTAATTACGCAGTGGTGTCATCCTTATATCATGGTGTTTCATTATGGGATTTGAATTCTAATGGCGCTATCTACAATTGGTATCAAACGCCAAAAGACCAGCCGTTTTCTTTGTTTAATGATGGCGATACCAATGCGCAAGCAGACAACAACTTTGTCTTTGCAACAGCCATAGCTCATGATGACAGCCATGCTGTATTAGCAGACAAAACTAACTTTTCACTGTGGGATATTAAAACGGGCCAAAACCAAGGTTATTGGCAAGTTAGGCAATCGAAGGTCGTATACCGTACCAAAACGATTAACGGAGCGACCAAACAATTGAGCATTTATGATGTTGTTGATGAAAATAAATGCCTAAATCCTTCTTCAGAAAAAAATGAACACTGTGTCGTAGTGGGCAATATCAGAGCCATCGATGTGTCAAACCAAGGCAAACATATATTAATTGGTAAAAGTAATGGTGTGGTTGTCCATATCAATACAACGACTGGTAGACGCTTAGAATTTTTGGGTCACCAACAAGTATTATTTGATGATGAACAAAAACCTTTCCATATAAATAATGCTATTAACAGTGTGGCTTTATCGCCAAATGGTTTATACGCGCTATCAGGTTCTAGTGATCAATCCGCCTATTTGTGGAGTACCAAAACCGGACAAGTTATTTACAAGTTCCAACACCATAATCGAGTGGTGCAAGTGGCACTTGATGCACAAGCTAGATTCGCTTTTACTGCAGATACAGGCAGCCAAGCAAGCATTTGGGACTTAACAACCGGTAACTTGGTCTCTCAGTTGCAATATGTGAATCGCCAGGAGGTATTTTCTTTTGCTCGTTTTAGTCACAATGGTAAAATGTTGGTCACCGGTGCACCAACACGAAAACTCTCGCTGTGGGATGTACAAACCGGCAAACAAATAAAGGAATGGTTGGTTTCTCCAAGAAAAAATAGTCGTCCCGCCAGCGCAGTAGTGTATAGTGCCGCGTTCATCAATAACGACACCCAAATAACCAGCGAAAGTTCCTCTGGTTTAAACGAAGTATGGGATATTAAATAATGACTGATAACGCCATAGACAAACTAGTTATAAGACTAGAAGAGTTAGAAAATAAATTGGCATTTCAAGATGACACCATTGATCAACTGAATGAAGAGATCACGACATTAAATTTAAAACAAGCCATGTTCAAACGCCAAATAGAATTATTGGCAGAAAAAGTAAGTTCTAATAAAAGCTCTAACTTAGCGGATGAATCTGAAGAAACACCTCCGCCACATTACTAAAATTAATCGATGGTTAATCTTAAGTAATATGGCGTAAACACCGAGTTATTCGTCCGGTGTAAATACGCCAATTACCTGTTCAAATTGACGAGTTGCGCCCTGTACTGCACCTTCTGGTTGCACCATCTGATGTTTGCACTTAACACATTCCACCTTTTCAACATTATTCTCAAAGAACAAGACCATCGTATCCATTGCATTGCATTTTGGGCAGGTAGCCCCAGAAATAAATCGTCGTTTGCTTTTAGTCACGTTTCCCCACAAATTATTAAACTAAGTTAGAAATGGTTATATGCGGCTATTTAACCAATTTTTAAGGTAGATTACACGCCTTATTCCTTGTGTTTTTTGTGTGTGACGATACTATTCTGGGCATAGTAATTATCCCTCAACTTATAAGTCTTCTAATTCATGTTACAAATATCCCAGTTAAATTTACAACTCGGTAACAAGGTTTTATTTACAAACGCAAACGCGACTATTTATCCGGGACATAAAATAGGGATTATAGGCGCAAATGGTTGCGGAAAATCCACCTTATTTTCAGTGATCCGTGGTGAATTAGGCAGTGACAATGGCGATGTTAATTATCCAAAAAATTGGCAGTTAGCTTGGGTAAAACAAGAAACACCAAATGTGGATATGTCTGCTATTGAATACGTTATTGATGGCGACGTTAAATACCGTCAATTACAAGCCCAATTAAAAATTGCTGAAGAGAATAACGACGGTAATCAAATAGGTCATTTACATAACGAGTTAGAAAACATTAATGCCTATACCATTCATGCCCGGGCAGGTGAGTTGTTAAATGGTCTTGGTTTTGATGCCCTAGCACAACAAAAGCCAGTCACTAGTTTTTCTGGTGGTTGGCGTATGCGACTTAACTTAGCCCAAGCGCTTATGATAGACAGTGACTGCTTACTTCTTGATGAACCAACTAACCACTTGGATTTAGATGCAGTTATCTGGTTGGAAAAATGGCTTAAGCGTTATTCTGGCACTATGTTATTAATCTCACACGATAGAGATTTTATCGACAATATTTGCCAAGGGATTTTGCATGTTGAACAACAGTCGTTAAACAGTTACACAGGTAACTATTCCAATTTTGAACGCCAACGTTCTGAAAAACTATCTCAGCAGCAAGCTACTTTTGAAAAGCAACAAGCTGAGATCAAACATATTCAATCCTTTATCGACCGTTTCAAAGCCCAAGCGACAAAAGCCAAACAAGCACAAAGTCGAGTGAAAATGTTGGAGCGAATGGAAGTCATAGCACCGGCCCATATAGATTCACAGTTTCATTTTGAATTTCCACCAGCCAAACAGCTACCAAATCCAATCATGAAGATGGAGAAGGTCAGTGCCGGATATGGTGATACCACCATATTAAGCGACATTCATTTAAATTTAGTACCGGGAAGCCGTATTGGGTTATTAGGACGAAATGGCGCGGGTAAATCGACTTTTATTAAAACTATCGCGTTATCGCAACCACCTATTTCAGGCGAATTAGAACATTCCAAACACCTTAAACTTGGTTACTTTTCTCAACATCAGTTAGACCGATTACACCCTGGTCAAACTCCAGTGCAACATTTAACAATGTTAAATCCTGCCATGACAGAACAGGAAGCTAGAAATTTCTTAGGTGGCTTTGGCTTTAATGGCGATCAAGCGTTAGATAAAATTGACCAATTCTCAGGGGGTGAAAAAGCACGTTTAGTATTGGCATTAATCATCTTTGAAAAACCAAACCTGTTATTACTAGATGAGCCTACCAATCACTTAGACATAGAAATGCGCCAAGCCTTAACCCTTGCATTACAAGGCTTTGAAGGTGCCATGATATTAATATCTCATGACCGTCACTTATTAAAGTCAAGTTGTGATGAGCTGTACTTAGTCGACAATGGTTGTGTACAGCCATTTGATGGCGATTTAGAAGATTACCATGCGTGGTTACTCACCGAGGCGTTAAAAGAAGCCGCGGCTAGTCAGCCAACGGAATCAAAAGAACATTCGGCAACCGCCAAAAAAGAACAAAAGCGACTTGAAGCTGAATTAAGAAAAAAAATATCTCCACTTAAGAAGCAGACGGATAAATTAGAAAAACAACAAGAAAAGCTAGAAACTCGTTTACAAGAGATTGAAAGCTTAATGGCAGATACAGAGTTATATACAGACAAAAATAAACCACAGTTAAATAAATTATTAACGGAACAAGCTAGCATCAAATCTGAGCTTGAAACGATTGAGCTTGAGTGGTTTGAATTTGAAGAACAGATTGAATTGATACGAAGTGAATTTAGCACTAATTAACAATAGGTTAGGGCTACAATAATAAATCGACTTAACAACAACAAGGAATCATGATGAAATTTCCATTTGGTATACTGATCATAGCTTCATTATTGTCGGCATGTAACCACACTCAAGAAACCACGAGTGCATATTCATTAAAAAGTGGCGGTGAAATGCCAAGCTCGCAACAAGGTTTAAATGTAAAACACGCCGATTTAGGTTTTACCATAAAACCTGATCAACAAATCATTGATGGCGTAACCACATTAACCTTGATGACCACGACTCCTCGTAAATCATTTTCTGTTGACTTAGATCGTGTTTTCCACATTTCAGAAGTCTTAGTAAACGGTCAAGTTCTTGCCCCTGAGTTATATTCAAACCCAGATGGTATGTTACTGGTTAAACAAGCCGTATCTGGTGAATTTACAGTAACCATCAAATATAACGGTCAACCTAGAGTGCCAGTTAGAGCGCCTTGGGATGGCGGACTTATGTGGGAAAAAACCCCAAATGGTGCAGACTGGATAGCCACTGCCGTTCAAGGTGAAGGTTGTGATTTATTTTGGCCTTGTATCGATCATCCTAGTGGTGAACCAACTAAAGTAGATTTACACATAAATGTTCCTAAACCTTTAGTTGCAGCAAGCAACGGTGTTTTGCTTAACGTGACTGACGAAGGCGCAACGAGAACCTATCATTGGCAAACAAAATCGTTGCACAACACATATGGCATTGCCCTGAATATTGCCCCTTACGAATTATTAGAAACTAAATTCACCAGTGTGTACGGCAATACCTTAGATATCCAATTTTTCCATTTACCTGAACGTACTGAAAAAGCCAAAATTTTGTTTGCTGAAATACCAGAGATGATCAACTTTTTTGAACGTATGATAGGTCCATACCCATTTGGCCAAGAAAAAGTAGGCATAGCTGAAACGCCACACCTAGGTATGGAACACCAAACTATCAACGCTTATGGTAATGAATATAAAAAAGACCAATTTGGTTACGACTGGTTAATGCAGCACGAGTTTGCCCATGAATGGTTTGGTAATCAGTTAACGAATGATGATTGGGACCACATGTGGTTACACGAAGGCTTTGGTAGTTATATGCAACCATTGTTTGCTCAATACTTACATGGTGATTTAGCCTACAAAGCTAATTTAGCTAAACAACGGACAGGCATCGTAAGTAAAAGTCCTTTGGTATCTAATCAAGTGCGTGAAGTCGAACAAGTTTATCAACACGATACTGGCCCAGGTGGCGACATTTATACTAAAGGGTCATGGGTATTACACACGCTTAGATACTTAATTGGTGATGATGCCTTTTTCAAAGCAACTAAACAGTTAGTGTACGGAACGACTGATCCACAGCCAGGTAACTTCACCCCTGTATTTAAAAATAGTGCCGACTTTGTAAACATAGTGAACACTATTACAGGAAAAGATATGTCTTGGTTTTTTGATGTTTACCTATACCAAGCCGACCTTCCAAAGTTAGTTGTGGATAGAAAAGACGACGCAATCACTGTGCTGTGGGAAATAGAAAACAATAAACCTTTCCATATGCCTGTAGAACTTTCCATTAACGGTAAAATAACTACGTTAGACCTGACTAAACCGGTCAAGTTAGCTATCAATAAAATGGATGTGGTTATTCTGGATCCAAATAGCAAAATTTTGAAATATGACCAACACATTGTTGATTTTCAAAACTTTAGAAAGGAACAATCAGCTAAGAAGTAACAATTCATCTACAGCTGAATTATGATCAATAGGGTTTACACCATAGCGGTAAACCCTTTTAATCCCGAAACATTAACAAGCCAATTTTGAATCGCCGGATATTGGGTTAAATCAAACCCACCTTCATGGGCAACATGAGTATAAGCATACAAACATACATCTGCAGCCGTCGCCTGAGCGCCAGTTAAAAAGCGATTGTGTTGTAATGTCACTTCCATGGTCTTTAATGCTTTATGTCCACCAACTTGTTTCGCTAAATACTCTTGTTTTTTATCTTCTGGCAAACCTAAATACTTATTAATAAACCGAGCCACTGCAATAAAAGGCTCGTGGCTGTATTGTTCGAAGAATTGCCACTGCTGTACTTTGGCTAACTCATAAGGGGTATCAGGTAAATATTCTGAACCAAAAGCTAAATAATTAATAATGGCATTAGACTCAGACAAACATCGGCCATCATCCAATTCCAACAAAGGAATTTTACCTAACGGATTTTTTGCCAAAAACTCTGCATTATTAGTATCACCGGCCAAAATATCTATATCTATCCACTGATACTGTAAGCCCAACAGATCACACATCAATTGTACTTTATAACAATTCCCCGATTGACGATCTCCGTATATTTTCACTAGTACCTTACCCCTGAATTCTTTATTATCATTACATGAATACAATTACTTTATCTTCGTTTTGGCAGTTTAGCCTAACACTTTATAAAAACGATTTAGTGCAATCGACACTATTACATTTTCAAAATGAATATACTGCCAATGTGAATTTAGCGCTGTTATGTGCCATGTTAAATAAACATCAGGTGTCTTTATCCAAATCACAGTTAATCAGTTTGCATCAAAGCATTACAGATTTCTCGGCACAATATACTCAGCCACTTAGAGCATTACGCCAAACCTATAAAAACAATAAAGATGAGATCCAACAATATGCACAGTTAAGAGCGAAGTTATTAGAAGCCGAATTATTATTGGAACAACAGGAACAAGCGCTGTTAATTTCACAACTGAACAAAATCAACGTGGTTGAAAAACAACAATCGGACAATTTAACCTTGTATCAAAGTTTGGTTGTTCAGCCCAACAAGCCTTCCCTTGCGATGAAATTATCTGATCTAAATCAATTTTTACTTTAGTTAAAGGCACCCCCGCTGAAATTCTTGATCTGGATCATATCTACGCTCTACTAACCAATTACACTTCCCTTAACAGATAAACAACACAATTATATTTTAAGGGGAACATTATGTTCAGAGACTTTTTTAGTGATCCAGTATTGTATTTAAGCTTTGGTATTTTAAGTTTAACTATCTTATTAGGTATTTTTTATACTTGGTATTTCATCTCTCACGTGGTGAATGCTAAAGGTGAAGATTAATACTAATAAACACCTACCTATATATTAAAAGCACCCTAGAACATCTAATGTCAGGGTGCTTTTTTGTTTCATCAATTATCTTAAATTAAAAAGAAAACCGTTAAATCGCATATTAAAAATTTACAGCTAAAAAGATACAATGTATCATCACATTACTTTTTCTAAATGATTGTATTTAACCAGAATATGTCTAGCCAATTGATGAACATCTTCAAGATCGTATTAATCAGTGTTTTATTAAACACTGCTTTTGTGCAATCTGAACATCAATTAACTCATATCAGTCAAAATCATACACTTGAGCAATGTGATATCTGTTCGCACTCAAGTTCTTTTGACGACATTATTCTGCCTACTACTTATTCCTTTGAAGAATTTAACGATAACAACCTAGTTATCAAGCCAGAGTTTTTAGTCGCAAAACAAACTCAAGTTACCATTCTGCACGCGCGTGCTCCCCCTTATACCGCCTAATATCCATTACTTTTTTAACAGTAGATCGATTTCGATCTGATTGAGTTGAGCTCGTTTATTTTTTAAGCCCAACTTATGTCCAGTATTTTAATTTTCACGTTTTAGGCGAACATCATGTTTAAGCAAGTTTGCGCTTTTTTAGCGCTTATTATCGTATTACCAATTTATGCTTCACAGAGTTTAACCGGTGTGGTTTATTCAAAAAATAAACACGCTAAATTAATTCCAATCGCAAATGCAAAAGTACAATTGCATGGCCATAATCATTCAGAATTAACCGACGAAGCAGGTCGTTTTGTTATTGAACTCGACACAAAACAATCTGCTCATGCTGACATTATTCCACATACCTACGAACTGCATATAAGCGCTAATGGTTTCCAACATAAAAATCTGTTGCTCAACGAACAAAAAATTAATGAAGGGGATTTAGAGATCCTTATGGCAACCAGCGTAATTGAGCAACTTGATGTTTATGCATCACCTTTGCACTCTTCTACAATCGAGTCTGCCTCTGCCATATCAGTGATCTCAGACGAAGAGTTACGCAACAAACATTCGTCAACATTAGGTGATACGTTAAAGTCGGAGCTTGGCGTCCATTCAAGTTACTTTGGACCGGTAAGTTCAAGTCCTATTCTTCGTGGACTTGATGGTCCAAGAGTTATGATCACCCAAAATGGTTTAGATGTATCAGACGCGTCACGAGTTGGACCAGATCACGTAGTGTCTACTGAAACGTCAACCGTTAAACAAATTGAAATTTTACGCGGGCCTGCAACCTTATTATTTGGTAATGGTGCTATTGGTGGCGTGATCAATGTGGTTGATAATAGAGTGCCAACCAATACAGATTTTGAAGCCGACTATCAGGTGTCTCATAATACCGTTGCCAATGAAAACGAATTAAGCGTCAACCTAACTAAAGGGTTTGATAATGTTGCCGTTCACTTTGATGCCTTCACTCGCTCAAGCGACGATTATAAAATCCCTGGAGAGGCGGAATCAGAAGATGCTCATGACGATGAAGAGCATGAAGAAGGTCACGAAGAAGACCATGAAGAAGAAAGCAGTGGCGTACTTGCAAACACTGCAGCGGATGCCGATGGCTTTAATATAGGCGCTAGTTACTTATTCGACTCTGGTTATATTGGCATTTCATTTGGTCAATTAAATCGTCTGTATGGCATCCCGGGGCATTCTCATGAAGAACATGAAGAAGAAGGCCATGGCGAGGATGAACATGAAGAAGAATCTCATGATGAAGAGTTAGTTCAAGGTGATATGCAGCAAAACCGAGTACAGATTTTAAGTGAATTTGAATTTGATCATTCTTTTATCACCGCATTACAAACAAAAGTAGGTTTTACCGATTATAAACATGCAGAGCTAGAAAATGGTGTTATTGGTACTCAATTCAAAAACAAAACAAGTCAAATAAAGTCTGATCTGATTTTTGCTGAAATGGCAGGATGGCATGGTGCATTGTCTTTTGAATATAAAAAATCTGATTTTTCCGCTCAAGGTGATGAAGCATTTACACCAGCTTCCAGTGTAGAAAATACCTCAGTAGCTTTATTAGAAGAAAGACATCTTGGATCAGTATTATTGCAATTAGGTGCTCGTGTTGAGTCTATTAGCTTAACCGGTGAGCCTATCGATGTTAATTACAGTGCATTAACTGACGAGCAGTTAGAAAGCGTACCAAGTAGTGACAACCATATTTTTGATTTCACTCCAATCAGCTTATCTAGCGGAATCGTATGGGACTTTACTCCTGGTTATAATTTAGGTGTTTCATTAACACGTTCTGAACGAGCGCCAAGCGCGAGTGAGTTACTTTCTCTTGGTCCTCATATTGGCACAAGTAGCTTTGAAGTGGGTTCTGTATACACCATAGAACAAGACGGTGAGCATCATGAGTTAACATTATCAAGCCAAAAACCTGAACTTGAAACGGCGACCAATGCAGAGTTGACCATACGTAAATTCAACGGTGACTTTGGTTTTATTGTGAATGTATTTTACAACACCATAGATAACTTTTATTACCAGAATGAAACTGGATTATTATCGACTGAATTGTTTGAACACGACGAACATGAAGAACATGAAGA
>NZ_JAHKPJ010000020.1:20898-44306 GCF_018860345.1 Psychrosphaera sp. F3M07
GAAGAACATGAAGAACATGATAGTGAATTACCGGTTTACATAACACAAACTAATAACGCTAAATTTTATGGCATCGAAAGTCAGTTCAAATGGCAGGTTAGCTCAGCATTAAAGTTAGTATTACAAGCAGATACAATTGTCGGCAAATTAACATCTGGTGAATACCTACCACGTATTCCACCACACCGCGTTGGCATTAATGTTAATTACCAAGGCGATAGCTGGGATTTAGGACTGCACAATATGTATTACTTTTCTCAAACTAAATTAGCGCCTCTAGAAACAGAAACCGATGGATATAATATGACCGATATCGACATGGCTTATTATTTCCAAATGGGCCAACAAGATATGACGGTATTTGCCAATATCAAAAATGTATTTGATGTGGAAGCACGAGTGCACAGTTCATATTTGAAAGACTTAACCTTATTACCAGCAAGAGCCTTTCATTTAGGTATTAGAGGTAAGTTCTAAATTTAGGTTAATTGTGATAACCAATACTCTATTGGTTATCACTTTCCCTCGGTATCCATTTCTATGTTATTTGTTTCTACGAGCAAACCGACGTGACATTAGCAGAAGTATTAACAGGCTCTGTAAATACAGGTTAATTGCCAGCCCCAAAAATCCTTTATCTTTATCGCTTTGTTCTTCCACTGTGTCGTTTGTAAGGTCTATTTCGGTAGGTATTAAGCTCACTTCAACCGTTTTAGTCACTGTATTTTCACCGTCAGATACCGCCACGGAAACCGAGACGACTTGCTGCTCAGTTAACGCACCTAAAGTAACTTGAATTTCCGAACTTGTGGTATTAGTTGCCGTTAACGGTGATGGAATTGTCCATAAATAGGTTAAATCACTGTCATTGTCTTGGGCATTAACTGAGAAGGTAACGGATTCACCTTGATTAATCGTTGTCGGAATTTGACTGCTAATAATTTGTGGAATGTTATTCACCGCTAAAATTGTAATATTGACATCCGAATTGGAAATTTGTCCCAAGTCATTTTCAATTGAATAACTAAGTTGATCCGTTCCTATATAATTAGCATCAGGGGTATATTGCACGATCCCGTCGGTCACTATCACAGCTTGCCCATGTTGAGGTTCTGTCGTTATCGACAATGTGCTTTTAATTAAAGTACGCTCAGTACTGCTGCTGAATAATGTATTAACCTGCTTAATATTATTAACACTTGTCGTTAAGATAGCGTCTTCCGTCGATGCTAAATCATTAGCAAGTACGTTAATATTTAATGTGTCGTCTTTCGAACCCACGATATCATCGTCTTGACTAAAGGAATCCGACGCTTGTTGGTTTACATCAACGTCTATCGTCAAGGTGCCAATCTTACCAAGTTTAACGCCTAGTTCATCACCAGTCGTTACTGGATTGATCCCATTGCCATCAAACCAATAAGTGCCACCTTGAGAGCCGACACTGTTCTCAGTACCTACAGAATAAAAACTTGGCTGTTCAGGTATATCTAAGTATCTAAACCACTTGTTTTCGCTATTCTGTTGTAAAATTAATTGAAAAGTAAACTCAAGATCCGCACGAGAAACACCAAGGTCCGCTGGGGTAATTTCATCATCCGTATACAGCTGTACTTTGTTCCATTGTAATACAAGATATTCAATGTCCGATGATTCGTAATAAGCCACAAACATTTCACCGCCGCCTTCATCGTCTGGCTCAGTATGGTTTATTAAATTAAAGTCCGTCCAAAATGGCGCTATTATATTGTTGGGAACCGTCTCATCAGGAAATGACAAATTAAAATATAACTCGCTCTGATCTGGAACATCTTCCCCTGCAACAATAAGCCCATTATCATTCATCAACAGCGTATTATAGTTCTGACCAAAATGTTTAAAATCAAACTCAATTTCATATAATACTTCGTCACACGCTTCAAGTTCACAAGCGATTGGTTTAACGCCATCGTTTGCTAAATTAACAGTAATAGGCGCAGATTCGTTTGTTATTTCACTGATGCCTACGGCAACATCTGCTATCACAGAAAGTTGGGTTGCCAAGGCCTTAGTAACTTGATGACTATCATCCCCACTCACTACCAAACTATTGTCAACAAAACTAGCACCGCCAGAAATTGTAAGATCTACCTCTATTTTTTCATCACTGGTGATATTGTTTGATATTAAACTAATGGATTTTGTGGTTGAACTTACGTTATCCAGAGTTAACTTTAATAATTCAGAACTGGTTTGCTGATTACTAATCGCTACCGCTTGGTTAATGATATTTCCCTGTCCATCGCGCCATTGTATACGACCAAAATACCAATCCTGTTCTAATGTTAATGGGGCATTAACATTAAGAGAATAACTGGCCGCCTTATTGGTTTCTGACAATGTTAATGTGCTCGGTACCACTTCACCTGTGATATTGGCATCATCAAATACAACCGTCGCCGACCATGTATTAGTGTTATTACTTAACGAGATCAACTGATTAGTCACCGAGCAGTTAAGAACACAATACTTGGCTGCCATATTGGGTTTTTGGGCATAAGTGGTTGCTTGTAATGCATTAAACACATTCAATCGCCCAGCCCCCGTTTCAAATGCGTTTGCGTTTTGTACACCCGTCGTATTTTTTACCACCGCGTCAGAACTATTGATAAGAATACTTTTAATTTCTAACGCATTTAATTCAGGTGAATGCTGCTTAAGCAATGCTGCCGCGCCGGCAACTGCTGGCGAGGCCATGCTAGTGCCATTTAATCTCGCATATTCTAAGTTAGGTGAAGACGTATCTTCTGAAGAAGTTGCGGATAAAATACCAACCCCAGGCGCTGCTATATCTGGTTTTATAAAACTATCATCGCCATTGGGACCTAATGACGAAAAGTCGGCAACCCAGTCTTGCAAGTTGGGATCTGTGGAAACAACAAAAGTAGAACCTATATTTAATGTGATATTTGGCGTGCTGGTTAGTGTTTCTGTCAGTTTGTTACCATCAGATAGGCTTATTAAGATAGCAGGTAAGTCTGAATCCCCCATGGACATGGTAATATTCGCTTCGATTTCATTGTTTATAACAATCAGTGCGATAGCGCCTCCGGCTTTGGCTTTATCTGCTTTTTCTTCAAACAGACAGGTACCTCTGTTTACGATAGCAATTAAACCGTCCAAAACATTCGAATCCCAATCGTCACAACCTAATGTATTATCACTTGGCGCCAAAAGCGCTTTGGCATTGATATCGCTGTTAATGGCTCTATTATCACCGGGTGTGGCGTATAAGGTTTGATTTTCAAATGTTACCGGTAATCCTGTAGAAAGATCTGTAGACGTGGCTGCTACCGTTATACCGGCTTCAACACAACCGGGGCAAGCTATTGACTTTTCACCAAGGTCTTCGCCTTCGTTACCCGCCGCATTTACGACAATAATCCCACTGGCTTCTAATTCTTCAAATAACTCTTTATATAAAGTGGAAGAGGGATGTTGTCCATTATCGCCCCCCCATGAATTATTGATCACATTGGCCCCATCATTTTTAGCATCTTCCAATGCAGAAAGAAGCTCTACATCGCTGCCTTCACCATCTTGCCCCCATAGAGCTTTATACACCATTAAGTAAGCACCAGGAGCAACCCCAGAGATAACATCACCATTAGGTGCCGTAACTTGACGTCCCGTTGCTATCCCGGCTACATGTGTTCCATGGCCAGACAAACCTTTAGGCGAGTCATATTCATCACTATTAGAAATATTAATAAAGTCAGGAACGTAATAACGAGCCACTATCAACTTATTATTACAAAAACTCGATTCACTGGTGCGACAATAGTCATCACTAGGTAACTCTGAGGTATTTGGCGCTGACATGCCAGAATCTGAAAACATAGGGTGAGTTTCAACTATTCCAGAATCTATAATGGCTATTTTTATGCCTTTTCCTGCATTTTCTCGTCCACCAAGCAACTGCCACGTTTCTTCAGCTTGAATGATAGGTAACAGGTTAGACATTTTATTTTTATAACGTCTAACGGGGTAAACCGCTTTGACATTTTCTATCTTTTTTATTTGTTTAAGGGATAGATCTGTTGCAACGGCTACGCCGTTTAAGAGTGATGAATACTCACGTAACACCTTAGCGTCTTTGTGTTTCGCCTTTAGCGTTGACATAAATACGCTGCGTTTTTTTGCGAGTAGTTGTTTGTGATCTTTTAAAGAGCTTGTGACCGACGATTGACCTAATGCTGAGACGGAACCTTGCTTTTGGTTTTTGCTACTCGCTATTAATCGAGATTTTCTCGCAAGGGAGTCATCATTAAATTGGACGATATATTGTTTAAACTGCTGTTTAACTTGACTATGTTTAACCGCTTTGGCCGTTATAGGCTTGGCAATTAACTTGGCGGTGTCCGTGGCAAAACTCAATGCACTAAATAACAATGAAGTTGAGATAAACAGTAGGATTAATAATGATTTCATTTTAGGCTCTAAAAACTTAGTTAATTGAACTCTATCAAATTATTATCAGATAGAAAGCGAACAAGCATATTTTCTTAAGGATCTTGTTGCCTAAAACAATAAAAGCCAATGAAATCATTGGCTTTTATGCATAAATAAATTACAAATTTAATTAGCTAAGAATATTCATAAGGCCTAAATGTTGCGGCATCGTATATCGCCCACAAGTGGATAATTACACCAAATACAGCTGGGAAAATTAAAAACCATAATGCATAACTTACGGTGACTAATGCAAAAATAAATATTGCCGGTAAAATTTTCCCTTGGATTAGCTGTCCTAAGCCTGGGAAAAATACATTACATAACGCGGCTAATACATTGCCTGTTGAACCTTGACCTGACATACACACCTCCAAAATTTAAT
This sequence comes from Psychrosphaera sp. F3M07, assembly GCF_018860345.1. Classification (GTDB taxonomy): domain Bacteria; phylum Pseudomonadota; class Gammaproteobacteria; order Enterobacterales; family Alteromonadaceae; genus Psychrosphaera; species Psychrosphaera aquimarina. Next base: position 25,775 of record NZ_JAHKPJ010000020.1, read on the forward strand.
ATTTAAATCGTTTTGATAAACGACTAACTGGTGATTAAACCACTTTCACCATAGGCAATTTAACGGTTGCAGTTAAACCACCTTCTGCTCGATTTTTTAAAATCACTAGGCCATGATGAGTATCAACTATCTTTTTAATAATAGCTAAACCTAAACCACTGCCTTCGCCCCCTCTAGCTAAGTCGCCTTGGTAAAAGGGTTCAAACAATTTGACCACGTCGTCTTCATCTATTCCGGGACCGCTGTCTGAAATTGAAAAATAAATCATGTTATTTATTTCATCAATCCCGGTCTCAACCACTATTTTATACTCTGAATACCTAAGTGCGTTCTCAATTAAGTTGGTGATCACTCGTTTGATCGCAGTAGGACGTATCATTTGACTCGTCATGTTTTCATCAAACACGAGCTCAAATTGTCTTTGTTTATTTTGTTGCTCTGAGTCCACAACATCTTTTACTAAAGAGTTTAGGTTAATCGGCTCTAATGCTTCTTCTTTATGATGACGAATAAAGGCAATGAATTGATCTATGATCATATTCATATCTTCAATATCATTAACAATGCCGTCTTTCAAATAGTCTTCATTTGGCCCCATCATTTCAGTAGCTAACCGAATTCGAGTCAAAGGCGTTCTTAAATCATGAGAAACACCAGCCATTAATAAGTTTCTATCCTTCTCAAGCTGTTTAATTCCGGCTGACATTTGGTTAAAGGCACGAGTTACAGCAACAATTTCCGTTGAACCTCTTTCTTTCAGCTGGTCAGGAAAATCGCCTTGACCAACTTCTATAGCCGCACTTTCCAGTGCTTTTAGTGGGCGATTAAGTTGGCGAGCAAATGCCCAGCCTCCAGCCACACTTAAAATGCCAATTGCAATTAGATAAATAGTGAATGGAGAAAAGTTTTGTTCTTCAAAACCATCTAACGGCATTCTTACCCAATAATTTGGCGCTTGCGGTGGCTTTACCCAGAAAAAGTAATCGTGGCCCTGAGATATACGAACTTCCGTTTTACCTCCCAACTGTTTGGACATTTGCGTCGAAAAATAAGGATATAAATCGGCTTCTAACAAACCGTTCATTTCAGCTTGTTGTTCAGTAAACACTTTAATTTCGGTTGCTTGAATAAATTCTTCAGATAACTTTCTAGGTACTTTGATGCCTTGGGTATCGGCAATAAATAAAACCTTAACCTGTTTAGCTAATAAGTTATTTACTTGCTGATAACTTGGCTCAATAACATAAAATAAAACACTCACCAAAGAGACGATTTGATTAATCAATAACAGAGAACCAACTAAAAATACGGTTTGACCAAAAGAACTTCTAGGTAATAATTTCATAACTACTTCATTTGAATTTATTTAATGGCCAACTCAGATAAGTTGGTGCAGATAAAAAGTGCACTAGGTACAACTATCCTTTTCCGTCTGGGATAAATACATAACCTACACCCCAAACCGTTTGTATATACCTAGGTTTGGTATGATCTTCTTCAATCATTTTACGTAAACGACTAACTTGAACATCGATGCTTCTTTCCAATGCTGAATAATCTCTACCACGAGCTAAATTCATTAACTTATCTCGAGATAACGGTTCTCTTGCATGATTTATTAGGGTTTTTAATACGGCAAATTCGCCACTGGTTAACGGCATTATTTTTTCACCGTGGTGCATTTCTCGCGTACCCAGATTAAGGGTAAATTCACCAAAGCTAACTTCTTCTTCTTCTAGTGTCGGTGCACCTGGAACTTCTTTTGACTTTCTTCGAAGGATGGCACGTATTCTTGCCAATAATTCTCTTGGATTAAACGGTTTTGCCAGATAATCATCTGCCCCTAATTCCAATCCAATGATACGGTCAACTTCATCACCTTTGGCCGTTAACATAATAATTGGGATTTGATTTTCGTTTTGACGTAATCGGCGACAGATTGATAGTCCATCCTCACCCGGTAACATAAGGTCTAAAACGATTAAATGGAAATTTTCACGATCTAATAAGCGATTCATTTGTTCTGCGTTTGCTGCACTTCTTACAATATAAGATTGCTCGGTTAAATAGCGCTCTAACAAACTACGTAAACGCATATCATCATCGACAACCAAAATCTTGGTGGTTTCGCTTTCCATTGTTTTATCCAATCAAATTTTTAAACTCTGACGAATATAAAAGAAAACCAGCGGTTTGCCAAAACATCTCTTTAATTAGGTTGTTACAAAGTTTTACAGAAGGGAAAAATAGTGAAAAACAATTGGATAAATTCTGAGGGGAACTGCTAGTTTTTGGGTTCGATAACCAATTGATATTCGTCTAACCTAACGATTGACGGGCCTTTTCGCGCTTCGTTGGTTATTACTTTACTACCAAATCTAAAGTTAAGTCCGCCATATAAGGAGTGGTTAACTTTAACCACCACATTTTCCATATATTCACGACGACGTTGTATTAATGTTTTTCGGTAATTAATGTTTTTATTTATGATATTTTCTAATTGAGCGATTTCAAATTTAACGGCTACTTTTTGATCTTCCTGCACTAAGCTCGATAATTTAACATGCCATTTCTCTAACTTAAGTTGCAACTGCTCAACTTGATCCCAAAAATGTTTTTCTTTTTGTTTGAACACATCATAGGTTCGATTCATTGAAATATGGGTGACCGTATCTGATGGCGCGCCTAAATGCCCGACTTCAATATACTTACTGATAAAATAATGGCCGCCGATAATTTTACCTCTAGGTACTTGCCCTTTGCCCACCACAATTGACGCGGCAACTACATTACAATGTGATATTTGTTTATGCACAAAAACATCTCGTTTTGTCACAATATCAACATGATTCGCAAAAGAGACATTTACTCGATTACCTGACTCTAATAAGCAATTGTTTTTTCTATCGTCAAACGGTTCATCTAATGCTTTACCTGACACCCCAGACAGCACAGTTAACTCACCACGGCATCGAATACTGGCAGATTCGACAAATCCAGCAATCAATACATCACCAGATGCAATTATTTTCATTTCAGGGGAAACATCACCCAATACGATGACTGAGCCGTTAAACTTAACGTGTCCTTGTTTAGGCGTTAACTCAACTAAGGTATAAACATCATCGACTTCCATACGATTATCAATTAATCGAGCCAAACCTTCTTTATTGGCGAGCAGTACATTATGATCATTTGGATCAACAGTTGTACCTGAAGAGACTTCAAGTTTGGCATCTTTACCTGGAGTTGCAGGGATCACTTCGCCTAATACATTACGACCATCAACACCAACCGTAAGGGGGATTTTTTGAAAGATTCGTTCACCGGGTTTAACGGTTTCTATATCACCTAAGTCTTTAAGATCAACTTTTCCACCTTCCATTTCGGTTGGTTTACGGATCTTTTCTGAGAACAACTCAACCAGAGGTTTAAAGTAAGCATTTTTGCCATGTTTGGGATCTTTCCCCACAGCAATAACCGCTTCAAAGATTTCTCCTGGGTGAGCATCAAAACTATTTTCTAATAAAGCTTCTACTTTTGAACGCTTGAGACCAAAGCTTAATCCTTTGTATTTGCATTCTTTTTTGATGGTATCGACACTAGCAATTTTACCGCCCCAAGGCATTTCTATTTGGGCTTTAGCGGACATTTTATCGTTCGCTATTTTAATAGAAACAACGGCATCTTTTACTTCAGCAAATTCATGGCGATACTCGCTAGGGTTAGCTTCGCCATTTTTGATCTCTACAACGGTGTCATTGATCGACTCTAAGATACCAAGTAATAATTCTTTTTTTACATAGGTTTTATAAAACGTACTGTCAGCATGTGCTTTCAGCAGTTCAGATTCTTCATATATGGGACTCTCAGCATGACAATTTACGACGATAGAAATCGACTTGCCTTCTTGAGTAAAACTTATGTCAGACAAAGTAAACCTTTTGTATTTTTTTAATTATTATTGGTATTGGTTTAATCAAATTAGTGATCAAGATCTTTTATATCGGCAAATATAATTATTAATCCAGTTTATGCACTAATTTTATAGTCTCAAATGATTTCATTGGCTTTATAACCTAGTCTTAGCCATTTGCCAAATAAGAATCATTATCTATTACTAAAGTTTTGTAAACAAATCAGTTAGTATCAAATTAAATAGGATGTAAAAAAACCAACGTTTTTGACTCAATACCCTGAACTAATAGAGAAAATTATGAAATCAACTGCCGTAATCATTGTTATTTTTTTATCCGTGTTTTCCAACTCTGCACTCGCTCATGCGGAACACGATAAAGCAAGATATGTTGCACCCAATGGTATTGATACCGGTCGTTGTGAGTTGGTAGAAAAACCATGTTTAACCATAGGTTACGCTTCATCTCAAGCAAACAAAGGGGACAAAGTGCTGGTTGCGGCAGGACAGTATAATGTCACTTCCGTTGATGAAATATTTTACCTTACCAGCCAACTTATCCCGGCTTATGGCGGCTATTCTATAGTTGATCACTACAAAAAACGCGATATCGATAACAACGCCACCTACTTAAATGGCATTCCATTAGAATATAAAGAAGCCTTAAGTGAACGTGGCTTTGTGGTAATGACCGACGCCAAAGCGTTAGACCAAATCCAAATAAAATCATTAAAAAAGAAACTCGCGAGCTACCAAGTACTAAGTGAATCGCAATCAGAATTAACATGCTCCAACAATAAAGCAGGTGAATATCCGTGTGACAATATTGATTTGGTGGCACACGTTCCTTTAAATCAATTCGCCAGCAATCCAAGTGCAGGTAACGATATTTGGGGGCATGTTGACCTAAATACAGGGACTGAATATGCAATTATAGGTTTAAACAATGGTACCGCAGTGGTTAACTTAGCAGACCCGGCTAATCCAACCGTCGTAGATATAATCTCAGGTTCAAATGCGATATGGCGCGATATAAAGGTATATCAATATTACGATGCCAGTTTAGTTAAATGGCAAGCATACGCTTATGTTTCAACAGACGGTGCAACAAATGGGGTCGCCATCATCAACCTTTCTGACCTACCTAATTCAGCAAAACTAGTTAAAACAAGTTATCAAGATAATAGCCTGCATAATATTTATATTAGTAATGTGAACTACACAACGGGTGTGGCCATTAACGGTCGCTCTCCAAGTTTGCATGCCATGGGGTCAAATAAATATGGCGGCGCTCACCGCAGTTACTCATTAACTAATCCGGAATCCCCCACTGCACTTTATACTCCATTAAACGCAACGCGGAATGATTATACCCACGATGGTACTTCCTTTGTGGTCGAAGATGACAGAGCACAAACCCAATGCCAACAAACCGGTGACACTTGTGATGTGTTTGTCGATTTTAATGAAAAAGAAATGCGCTTATGGGATCAAACCAATGCCAGTAAACTGAAAGAACTAGGACAAGGTGTGTATGCCAACGCCGAATATACACATTCTGGTTGGTGGACAGAAGATAAACAATACGTGTACGTCCATGATGAATTAGACGAACAGCGCCTAGGGTTAAATACCAGTTTACATATCTTTGATGTCTCAGACTTAACAAATCCAGAGTACAAAGGTAAATGGCAAGGCGATACCAAATCCATCGATCATAACGGATTCGTGAGAGGTAACCGTTATTATATGTCTAATTACGAGCGAGGCATGACAGTACTTGATATCACAAATCCAATAGCCCCGGTTGAAGTCGGCTTTTTTGATACCTTTCCAACGTCAGACAGTAACTCATTTAATGGCGCTTGGGGCGTATACCCATTTTTGCCTAGTGGCTTAATCTTAGTCAGCGATATAAATTCTGGTTTATATGTATTAAAGGATAATACGAAAGCAGTAGCAGCCGGTTCACTTCAGTTTGAACAGTTAAACATCAATGTACAAGAAAGCGATTTAGTTACCATAACGGTTAAGCGAGTTAATGGTTCCACTGGGGCTATCAGTACAAACTATAGGACGTTACAAGGTTCGGCCACAGAATCTGACTACATAGCAACTCAAGGTACATTAACGTGGGAAGACGGCGATACAAGTGCTAAATCTTTCACAATTCAAATAATTAACGATGAAGTTGAGTCAGAACCCACAGAGTCATTGGCGGTCGAATTGTACAATGTTACTGGTGGAGCAACCTTATATTCACCAGCGTTAGCATGGGTAAACATATTAGGTGAAGATTTAGTCGGAGCCGTAGAAATACAAACATCAGGTGAAACAGTTAAAGAGAATAGCAATGCACCTGACAACAAAACCTTCGACATCAAGTTAACTCGTTTTCCCCCCTTAACAAGCTCTACATCGGTTGAATTAACCCAAATTATTTCAGATAAAGGCGATAATGCAGAGGTAAATACCGACTTTACTTTATCAAACAGTGTTGTTAGCTGGGACGTAGATGATGGCGAAGATAAAACAGTAACCTTAACCATATTAAACGACAGTATTAGTGAAAATAACGAATGGTTATTATTGCAACTGGTTGCGCAAAATGACGCAAGATTAGGCGCGACGACTGACATCGAGTACTTAATATTAGATGACGAAAGTAACCAAACTCCAACCATTACCGCAACGGATCACAGTGCGGCCTTTGTTACACAATATGCCTTAAAAAACCTTGTCGCGATTACTGATGACGATGACCCGTTATCATACTTATGGCAACAAGTGTCTGGTGAGACAATAACCATAGATAATCCAACATCGTTAGACGCTATGATCACATTAAATCAGGCTGGAAGTTATGAGTTTTCGTTAACCGTCACCGACCCATTTGATCAAAGTGCTACGGTTACATTTACCATTGAAAAGCTTATAGACGAAGTTAACGTACCAACACCTTCGCCTTCTAATAAAGGTTCAAGTTACGGATGGTTGCTGTTAATTATGTTATCTGGCTTAGTTTTGATAAGAAAATCAAAACAATTGGTCAAACATTAGGCAAATAAAAGCATAAATCAAAATCAGGGAGTGACAAGCAAATCAACATTGCTTATACTCCCTGCCGTTTTCAGCAAGATTAAATTTTGCATCAGAAAACAAATGGAATGCCCCCTTAGCTCAGTTGGTTAGAGCATACGACTCATAATCGTCAGGTCCCCTGTTCGAGTCAGGGAGGGGGCACCATCTAATTCCATACCACCTTGTAATTACAAGGTTTTTTTAGCTTTAAATTCTGGCTTTTCCACCCCTTTCCCACCGTCATTTGCAATTATAAGTGAATAATTTCAATCATTTCTTATATTTTTTAAGGTGATAACATCTTTAGGCAAAAACGTAAAATGAAATGTTCAGGCTGTTGTGAGGAGTTGTATATGCCTAGAGGATTAATATCTGGTCGTACTTATTCTAGTGCTGATATCTTGGATATAACTATATATCCTAGGATGAAAGAAGAGCCTCTTCTTGACGATGACGATTGTATTGTCGTCCCTGTTAGGAATGAAGATACTCCACATTTTAGGAAGGTGGGGGAGCCATCCTTTGGAAAAAGGCTCGGTAGAGAAGAAAATGATCCAACACACAACAGCTGTGTTAGTTACATTTTTGAGGAGTTAAGTAAACCTGAAATAAATTCTATTAAGTTCTCTACTAACTTTTTCGCTGATGACGGTACTTTCGAAGAACAGGTTGTCTTTGGCTCTCTTGGGGACAGTGATTATAAATGGTACAAAGAAGCTGATGCTCGAATTGCTTTCCATGAGAACTCTTACATTCAGCCTGATATTGCTGGCTGTGACAATAAAAAGTTTTTCCCTCGCTCTGCATATCCCAATGTCATCTTAGAAGTTATAAGGACTCACGAACCAGAGCTAGAAACATTTCAAAAGCTTTTTGAATTATCCAAGACAAACTGCCATATATACTTTTATTTTATTGGAAAAGGCCGAAATAGCTCAAAGTTCAATAGCCTAGACGTAAACGGTCAAGAACTAAAAGTAAGAATTTCACATTACCTAATAGGTGGTAAGCTTTATAAAAATGGGAAAGCCTATGCTCCCCAAAAAGAAGGTGAGACTTTCAAACATTGGTATAATTATTTAAGAAGTAGCTTCTTTACAACTGCTAAAGAAGGTGTCGCTAAATAGAATTATTAAGCCGCCTCAGTAAACCTATCAAGGTTGGCGGCTTTATCTACTACTTCAAACACTTTCTCTTTCGCTTTGGATTTAGCGTTACGACGAACATCTAGATAAGGACGTATAGAATTAGCGTCGGCATGGCCTAATAGTGCAGATATGATCTCTGGGTGAGTATCAATATCATCTAGCATGTCGGCCATTAACTTTCTTAAATTGTGGATTTTGACTAGATACTTTTTCTTAATAGCAGGTTTGCCAGTATTAGCGTTAACAACAGTTTCTGCTTCAAATAAACCAAGGCTGTCTAGTAGTGGATACCAAACATTTTCAAAGGTAGTACGATGCCCTTTAGTACCTTTATCACTTGGGAATACAAAAGCCGTTGGAACTTTGCCTTTATCTTCTGCTTCAAGAGTTTGCTTGGCCTTTCGCTTCTGTAATTCTTCAGACAGCCACTGTGGATAATGATAAACCGTTGTTTTTGAGTTTTTATGCTTGTTACTCGGTATGGCAACAATATTGTTCTTGAAATCAAACCACTTCCATTCCAGCGCAAACGTATTAGCTTTACGAGTAGTTATAAGAAACGAACACATTAAAAAGAATATTAAATCAGTGTTGTTCGCTTTTTTGGCTGCTTCCAGTATTTTGACAAAATGTTCTATGGCTACAGTTTCAAAGCTTCGATTTCTAATCTTCGCTATTCCAGAAGCTTGATTTCTAAGGTATCTGTACTCGTGTTTTTCTTTTATTACAAAATTAAGAGCTGCGCTTAAAGTGGTTAACACTTTATCATGCGCCCACCTACCTTGAGATAGTAAAGCTTGCTCAAGTAATAAAGTTTCGATTTCACTAGATTTAAGGTATTCAACTTTATATTTGCCAATGGTAGGTTCTATGTATTCGGTCAACCACTTAACGGCATCAGTATAGTTTCTATGTTTATCGCCGTATTTATAGGCAAGGTGATAATCAATATAGAACAGAACAAACTCTGTAACTGTTACGGGTTGTACCGTATTTTGAGGAAATACTTTGTCTCTAGTTGGAGTTCGTCCTTCAGACTCTTCTATATCGCGATAACGTTTAATAGCCTGCTTCAGCTTTTCAAAATCAAAAGACTGCCAGTCAGTAAACGAGACCAATTCAAAGTTTAATTCTTCTTTGATTGAGCCTTTTGAAACTTTTCGTCTAACACCAATAACTTTGCTTGCTTTATTTACTCTTAAAAAGAAATGCAGCTGATTGTTAAATTTGTATCGAAATGAGGATTTCACGAAAGGTGCTAAATAAATAGCTAACTTGTTAAGCGGGATTCCATTCTTCCACAAATAGCCATAGAAAAATGCGGAGAGCATTTTCTCTATTAAGCTCCAGATTGTTTTGTAAGGCTTTATGAATATCACTAATTAGGTGTCGGTAAATTTAATCCGACACCTATTTTAAAGATTATGCGTGCACAAAAAACAACAATATTTTTAAAAGCGCAAATCGTGCGGTGTTTTTTTCCCGCTTTTCATTTACAACTGAGTGATAATTAAACAACAAAAACTGATTATCATCATATTTTCAATGCTTTATTAAGAAATGCTGATTGACCATATTTTAGACAATAAAAAACCGCTAAAAAGCGGTTTTTATGGATAAGACAATTCAATGACTAAGCGTTTGCTGCTTTTTTCAATTGTTCTAATGCCGTTGAAATGATTTTATCGTTGTAATTTTTAATTGAACCATCCGAAGTTAGCTCAAATGGATGCTTTAACACATACTCTACTTTTGTTTTACCACGATACACCGAGACTGTTACAGATATATCAACTACTGCGCCACTCATACGGCGTTTTTGAGAAGCTTTTGACTGCACTCCATTACTCTCGTCGCGAAATTGCATGTTGAACTCGCGGATGAGATTAGATTTAACTGAGTTATTGTCTAGTTCAACATTAAAATCACCCGTCACACGCGCAGTTTGAGAAATTGTAGTTATTTTGTCTTTTTTAAATAAGTTTTTAGCCCACGCTACCACATTATCATCTGATATTGGCGGACTCAGAGGGATACCAATTGCACTTGTTCCAATTTTCACATCAGCTTTTGCTGATGGCGATAATGATACAGTGTATAAATCTTCTGTTTCGTTAATAGTAAACGGAAATTGTTGAGCTACAGTAGTCCTGTCTGTTCTGCCTGTAGAGTATGTATCAACTTTGTAATACGTCAGATTTACGACATCTTGACCTCTTGAGGTGTTCGCTCCCCACTCCGTTTTTATGCTGCCAGCATCGCCACTTCGACAGCTACCACCACCAAATAAACCATAAGTACATTTATTAAATGCTGAATTGTTTTTTTACATACTTAACGACTGAAGCTATTGCATCACTTTCGGAAATACCTCCATATCCATCGGTTTTTATTTTTTTAAAAACAAACTCCTTTTTATCCATATTAGTCATAGGTATTGAGTATGGCTCTGATGATGTAACACAACCAGCTAATTCAGCTATTGTTAATGTCCCTAATAATGCTTTCCGTATTAAATTCATATATTTATTTCCTCGTTATTCATGTTCGATTTTCGGACTTAAAATAACAAAGTCCGAATTTCGGACACAAGTATTTCTAACGTATCTTTTGCAAACTATGCAAAAAACAACTTCTGCTGAGCCTTATAGAAAGCTAATTAGCTGGCTATCTGAGCAACGCCAATCTCAAAACATCACAATGCCAGAACTTGCTAAACAGTTAGGTTTAGCGAGTCATAGCTATATTTCAAAAATTGAGAATCTGGAAAGAAAAATTGATTTATACGAACACCTTCAAATTTGTGAAGCATTAGGTGTAGATGGCACCGAAGGCTATCAACTTATGTTGACAGCCCATAGCAAGCTACCTAAGAAAGTTAAAACCTAAATTAGCTTTTGGAAAAAGAACTCTCCTGTTACAGAGTCACTACCAAATTCAAATTTTAAAAACTCCTCTCCAGCAGCACCGTTTCTTGATTTCGGTCTTTTCACTCGGATCACTGTTTTAAAATCATTGCTTTGTTTATTATCTTTCACCGCAATAAAAGCATTATCAATTGCTCTGGCAATTTCGCTGTGCCCTCTGTAGTTGGTTGATGCCTTGTCTGTATGGTGCAGCACAAACACAGCTTTACCTGCATTTCTGAGTTCATCTAAGCTAGAGTTGTAATAGTTCCAGTCATTTTGAATCAACTCTTCATCATCACGGTAAAGAGCTGATAAATTATCTAAGAACACAGCATCTGCGAGTTCAAGTTCAGGTCTGATTTCTTCGTACCCTTCAGGTTTACTTAAATCAGGCAACCCATTTGGATAACTCTTTTTATGTATGATGGTCAAAAAGCCGTCTTGAGGATGAACGCCTAGATAGTTGAAAAGTTTTGAAAATCGCTGCTGAATTTGAATTTCACTCAATTCTCCATCAACAATGACCACTCTTAAAGGTTTAGCTGCTGGCATTCCTAAAAACGAAGATCCTGTTGCTACACACGCAGCTAGGTATTGCATAGTATATGTTTTGGCACCGCCAGCTAACGCGGCATACATAGTCGCTTCACCCGAAACTAATAAGTCGGGTACGATTACATAAGGTTCTTCAATATCTTTTTTTAAAATTGTATTAATGCATGTCGCAACTGGTGTTTTTAAATAATTTGCAGGTAATTCACCGAGGGGAAACATATCTAGCTGTTGAGTCATTCGTTACTCCAATTGATTAATCGAGCAACTAAAAAGAAACACTCAACGCAAACTTTTATGGTTTAGCTAAATATTTTTGTAAACATACAAAATTCGTATAGATGCAACTTACTAAAATAAACCAGCCCCCCTTTTAAAGGGGGGCTGGTTTATTTTAGTAAGTATCACTCGCCAGATTGAATAAAGCGCTCGTGCTGAAACACGAGCCAATAACAGCTAATTTGAAAAATTACATCAGCCCGCGTGAAGCTTAATTAATGAAATATATAAAGCTGGTAGCCTATCGATAGATAATTAGACATCGTGCGCAACGGAGGCAGCGGACAAAACCATTTACGACTTCCCTATCCCATTGGAGGAAATGGTTTTGTCCGCTGCTGAAATGCAAGCGCGATGTTTAGATTGAAAGTTGTTGTTGAAGACAAGACCGAAGTCATCCACGAAACTTGGTAGTAATGACAAGGAGTTCAAGCTGTTTCTTATTTATACGAACCGTATTTCCCCTTGCCTTTAGATGGTTGCCTGATAAGAAACCATCATATTTGTTAAGAACGCAGGTAATCTGCGTCAACTAAACCTACTTAGTAATTAGTTAAAGTAAGCAAGGATGCAATATGATTTTCAGACTAGAGCGCGGTATTCCAAAGAAGTATCAAACATCACCATCTACACAGGCTCGCCATAAAGCAAAGCTATATGCAATGTTAGATTGGATCTATAGATTCGGATTTACATCACCAAGTGTTATTGAAATTCTGTTAGGGCTAGATCGTAGCGTGGTGAATAGACTGTTAAGAAAATACACTCGCGAAGAGCTTTTAGAAGAGGTAAAAACCTTTGCTTGCCGTGACAGGCGGGTATTTTTACTTAAACCAAAAGCTGTCAGAATGTTAGAAGAACTCCACCAACAAAACTTAAAATATACCATAAAAGCTAGTTCCCTAAACCACAAGCAGCTTACCCATGATCTTATGGCTGCTGCCGTTGTCGCCGAGGGTATCAATACAGGTAAATACTCCTTTTTCATTACAGAGCGCGAGCAGACTTCAGAAGGCTTAAGTAAGGCTAGAAGGTTTGATGCTTTAGCATTTGAAGTTGAAAGTAATGAGTTGATTGCTATTGAAATTGAAGCATCCAATAAATTCCCTAGTTACAGGCTCGATATTTTAAAAAGAACACGTGAGGCTATTTTAAAAGATAAGAAGATCTGTCGAGTGCTTTACTATTCGCATAAACGCAGGTTCTTAATTGACGCTGAACGTGTCCACGAAAAATTATTCGCCAACACCGACAACAACCTCGATAAAGCATTTTTTAAAAAGCGTCTAAAAATCGTATACAACAAAGAAATTACACACCTTCTATACAGCAAGTTTTGGCATAACATCTAATACAACCAGAGACACAAAAAAGAAGAGCCGCGACAATCGCGACTCTTCTTTTTGGGTGACTTCTCTTAAATTTTATGACCGTACTAATGACTAGTTTGTTTAGATTTAAATGGCGTGCCGCCAACTAAATCAGTGGGTGATTACTGAATCTGCAAATTCATAATCTAATATTATTCGCAGTGTTGCAGGACGCTGCTTACTAGCTCAAATATATATATGCTCAGCTTGAGGAAAATAGTTCGCTTTGCGATTAATTGACTGATAAAAACAAAATAACTAAGATACATTTTCATATATATTTTATATAGTTAACTTTCAAGAAATTTAAAATAGTGGAACGTTTTACTTTTTTATGTTCCATAAACTGACTTTGCAAAAGTCATATAACTAAGGAAAGGTATGGAAAGCGGTATTATTAATTTTTTTGAAATACCACACTGTGGCTTGTACAGACTAAGAAAACAGGCAGAATCAGAACACATAGCAGAATCTTTATCTTCTGTCTTAAACCATGTTCGAGTTTGGGCTGAAAAACAAGAATTTAAAGGGACGTTACCTTGGTCAGAAGACGATCATCCATTTAGAACTAAAGTATATTATAAATCTAGCTCCTACAATCAAACCACTGGCGATTATCTGTTTACTTTCTGGAAGCAATATCCAGACGATAGTGGCCGTATGACAGGAGTAGTTGAAGATGCAAAAGTTGGTGATGACGAAGACGACAGTTTTTTAATTAAAGAACCCAAGCACAATGGTCAAAACTTGTTGATGGGTGTACCTCTTTACTACTGGTTTATTCCTGAACTCAACATTGTCGCTTCTATCACGTTCCCGCACTCAAATGCAGATACAGAGAATGTTGGGCAATACATTAAGCGCTGTTTCGAAATGAAAGTCCCCCATCCTAATAAAAAAGAAGTAGATTCGAGTTTTTATAACCATAAAAGAGGGCAGCAGATCAATAAAACAACTGTTACTTACCTCTCTGATGATGGCAAGTTCAGCATGGGCTTTAGATTTCTCGTAAAATCAAAGGCACTAAATATCAAAGCTATAAATAGCGACGTTCTAGCTCCTAAAATATCTCATATAGTTGTCAAAGAAAAAGTATCTGTTGAGACACAATCTAACAAGGGAAGTGTTCTGGCGTTTTTCGAAAGGATACAAGGTATACAACAAACAAAATTTGAAAAGGAAGTGGAAGTTATCTCTGAAGCTAGCATATCAAAGGAAGAGCTGGAACAACTTATTAACATTCACTCAGAAGAATTTGACCCAGAAACAGGAGAAAATAACATAGGCTATAAGCTTTATAATGACAAAAAGACTTGCTGGTTTGATAGCTTTTCTAACAGACCTCATATTAAACTCGATCCTGTTTTAAAGATTGGTGGTACAAGATATAAATCTTCAGATATATTAGATACCATTGACACTCAAAGAGACGAGTTGTTGGCTTCTGTAAAACGCAGTATCGCCCAAAAGAATTCTGAATTAAAACTTGTTTCTCCAGATGCGTAAAATGGAAAAATTACTCAACTTTAAAATCCATCTATACTTGTTAGCTATTTCCGCCATTGGTTCATATTTCTTCTATGAAGAGGTCAGCCCGAACGAAATGAGCGCTATTATAAGCTCGCTTCAAGCTTTAGCAGGAGTCGTCTTCACTATATCAGGACTTTGGGTTGCGGTCGTATACCCTGATGCTATAAAAATTTTAACAGTTACTGACGCAGAATTAGATGACTATGAAGGGAAAACTAAAAACATTGAGATTTTAGTGGTAGCAATGCTATCTTCAGTATTAGTTATGATGGCTTTAGTAGTTTCTGGTGTAATCAACTCTTTGCTTTCATATGAATTTATACATAACCAGATAAAGTTATATCGTGGAATCAGCTCCTTTACTATATTTTATTTGTGCTTGCTTCAGTTGATGGCTGTTCTTCCCGTTGCAGGGTTAAGCTTGAATTTGGCAATTAGGCTGCATCATATTTTAGAGAATGCAAAAGCAAATAAAAGAACTAAATAAAAAGCCGCATTACTGCGGCTGAGAGTTTTGTTCCAAAAACTTATCGTATGACATCTGCCATTGAATTTTTGCTATCTCCGAAAAGAACACATCTTGACCGACTATAAACGTATTTTTAAAAATGCGTTGTTCAATTTGCGACTGACAATATTCTTCAATATCTTTCTGAAAGATATGAAAAATAATATCTGCGTATACCGAACAAACGTATTGCCCTCGGATAGAGGCTGGTAGTTTAGATTGAAATTCTCTACTTATTGCAAATCCGTTAATGCCATCAACTCCAACATGCATATAAATGCCTTGTTTCGTCTCTGGTTGCCACGCCATCACTACACGCGCTAAATCGTCCCAAGGGGACTTACTGTTACGTGTATAAACTTTATGAAACTCAATTTCTGTACTCATGACTTCTACCTTTAATTATTGACCTAAAGGTAAGTAAGTTCTTTATAGGAGAGTTTTGAGCGAATCGGAACAAAGATTAAATATCATTGGGGTGGGGTGATTAATAGTCAGTCATGCATGATTGGACTCTAATCTGATATTTGTTCCTTGAGAAGACAGTTCAGTGCTGTTCTGACATCTGCCGCAGATTCAGTTTTCGCAATTAGTTTAAATTGTTCTAATAATCTCGATGATTCTTGAAAAGAATCGACTTCAACATTGAATAAAATTGCAGCTTTCTTTAGCACCTTTTTTGAAGGCTTCTGTTTTCCATTTTCGATTATTGTTAAATAATTAGGTGTTATATCTAGTTCTTCAGCTACTTCTTTTAAAGATAAGTTATTAACTTCCCGTAAAGACTTTAATTTTATACCTGCTAATTCATATGAGTTCATTTTTGAGCCTTTGGTTAATATGTTTTATAAAATATTTATAATAAATGCAGCCTTCGAAATCGAGAATTGTGGTGAGATACCTCTGACCACATTAGTGAGAACTGCCTCGTCGAGTCTAATCTCGTAAAGCTTTTAAATTGAGTGAACATACTTACCGACATAATGAGTTGAAGCTTGAATCTCACACTCCCAAGACTAAGATGGGTCGGCAACACTTGCTTATTTAGATCAATATCAAATCGTTCGACATACGACACGTATGACATCTCAAAGATAAGATCGCTAAATATGCTTAAAATTGTTGGACTTCTTTTCACACTCATTACTTTTATTTCAACTTAAAACATCACTAGTAATTAGAATTTAGTAACATCTATAACAGGAAAGATGACTGCTCCCCTGTTAATTCAAATCAATGTTTAAGGTTTAGAACAATAAAAAATGTATTTATCTTTCATTTTTTCCCTTTAAGTTTGATTCGATAATGCTTAATAAAGCGCTTAACTAAATAACTATATTTAACTGGAATCCGTTTTTTGTTAATCCTCTAATGTTTAAGTTGTTATAGTTTTGATCATTTACAGATCTCATACAGCATTACGGATGCCGCTACCCCGTGTAGAGATTAATCACCTCCTTTGTCGCGAAAAATTACCATTCCAAGCAGTCAGCTATCGGGAGTGGGCTGTCGCATTAGCCTTGAGGTTACTCAAGGCCAGATAAAAAGTTTAAAAGGTTTACAACTATGGATAATTGTTTAACCTTTGTCTCTTTTTGTAACTGTTGTTTGTGAAGTTCAAGCTTGTCCAATACTTGTTGTAAAGCTATTTGGAGCAATTCATCACCCTCACTAACAGCAACGTCCAATAATTTTTCAACAATCTTAACAGCCTCTTCTGCTGCATCTACTTTCATACCAATACTCCAATTTTTTGGGTAAAAAGAAAGAAGAGCAGCCACATTGTCTGATAAGTGAAATTATCGTCAGGTGTATGCCTCGATAACTATATTAGTACAATACAAATATATGTAAAGTTAAATATTCACAATCGTGAATATTTAACTTTGTGAGGATTAGAAATCTTTAAATGCTGTCGAAATGGAGTTTCTGATAGAGTCTTTGTTTACTCTAGCGTAAATCATGGTGCTTTTTAGATCTGCATGGCCTAACGATTTGCTTACCACGCTAATATCCATCCCCGCCATTAACTGCCAAGTGGCAAATGTTCGTCTTAAATCATGCACTCTAATTCGCAAATCTGGATTATCGGAGTAAAGCCCTGCTTCGATAATTGCCTTTTTCCAAGCCTTACAACCACCCACGACATAGCCATGTTTACTCCTACTTGGAAATACAAAACCAGATGTTGATTGCTTCTCCAGTCTCTTTTGCAAAATGGCTTGCGCTTGCTCTATCAGTGGTAACTCATAGGTGACTTTGGTTTTCGCTTTATGACTTGGGATCAGCCACATACCATTAATAAGATCTAGTTCCTCAAATCGCATAGAGCGAACATTGCCTACCCTTGCACCAGTGAATAAGCAAAGCTTGAAAATATCGGCAATATCTTGATTAGGCATGTTATCTAACGCCAACAACAACCGTTTACCTTCGTCGTAACTTAAATAACGTGAGCGGACGTTTTCACGCTTCTTCCTTATGCCGTTAAAGGGGTTTTTCAGTATTTCTATGTCATCTTCAAACTCATCAACATAGTTGTAAGTGGCTTTAAGCACGG
Organism: Psychrosphaera sp. F3M07; assembly: GCF_018860345.1. GTDB lineage: Bacteria > Pseudomonadota > Gammaproteobacteria > Enterobacterales > Alteromonadaceae > Psychrosphaera > Psychrosphaera aquimarina. The sequence continues at coordinate 43,628 of NZ_JAHKPJ010000020.1, forward strand.
CTAAGCATTTGTTATGCAGGCAATACCCTCGCTCTGCATAGGTGTTTTCTAGAAACTTGGTCGCTACCTTACGATTAAGTTCATCCAGCTTTAAATGTCCCAATTCTGGCTCGGCAAGCTGTCTATATGCGCGTATCAAGCTATGTTTTCTGTCTGTAACTACTTTTAGTAGTTTTAGGTGGTTGTCTTCGTATAATTGATACAGATCGTTTAAAGTGAAGCTTCTATATCGAATCACTTCTCTTGGATTAAGTGATTGCACTGCGTTGGCTGATTTTAAAAATATAACTTTGTTGTCTGATATTGAGTATGGAACATCGTTTTGAATTGCCAACATTGCATCTTCTGCCATTTTTCTGGCAGCACGACAATTTACCTCAGGAAAGCCACCTAACTTTATATGATGTTCTTTTTGCGTGACTTTGAACCTTAGATAAAAGGTTTTAGTGCCACCATTAGAAATGACCAGTTTTAGCTGGTTGATTTGTTGATCTGAAAAGCGCTGGATCTTGCCATTGGCTTTTAAAGATTTGATTTTTGCGTCTGTAAATTTAAATGATGATTTTTTGTTCGTTTCCACTTTCTTGCCACTCATGTTTGGTTAAAACATGGTGGAAAAAGGTGGAAAAGCACTCTGAATATGGCTAAATATAGCTATCATGGTGCCCCAACCCTCCCT
>NZ_JAHKPJ010000020.1:44549-416295 GCF_018860345.1 Psychrosphaera sp. F3M07
AGGGAGGGTTGGGGCACCATTATTTCAACTCAAGACGTTTATAACATCTTTTTTTATGCCTGCAATCCCCCATACACCTATAAATACTTACACTTGAGCATCTCAATTAGTTTTATACAATATTGCTAAAGCCTAACTTTAATGTGTCATCAGATGTACCAACAGACAAGACTCAAAAACATCACTCTAGGACACCTTGTCTAACACCATACATTATATATTTTTATAATTAAGTTAGTTGCTCAACTCACAAACATGAACATGGATATAACTGGGATTAAAGTGAAGTGTTGTATATCCCACTTTTGTTTATACGACTGGGCATTTACCAGGTGATGTATATGAACTGCAATGAGATTTCAAAGGTGAAGTAAAAGGGGATGTTAAAAGTATATAGTTGTAATTACGTTATCTGAATCCTAATTAGCGTTGATTTAACTAGCTAATTTCAGTTCATACAAATTAGTTAGAGGTAATGATAAAATAACAATTACCTCTCAACCTCAACTCGGTTTCGCCCGGCATCTTTTGCTCGATACAATGCATTATCTGCTCTTTGGGTTAACATGGAAACGGTTGTATCAACCTCCGTGAGTTGAGCAACTCCTAAGCTAATGGTCACAACTAAATTATCATCAATCTCTTGCATATCTATTGCAGCAACACAGTCACATAAGCGTTGTGCCACCTCTGTGGCACTGTCCAATGTAGAGTCAGGTAACACCACCATAAACTCTTCACCACCAGTACGACCTACGCTGTCGTTTTTACGCATAACAAGTTGCGCTGCCGTTGATATTTTTTGTAAAACACGATCTCCAACCTCATGCCCCCAAGTGTCATTAATACGTTTGAAGTAATCAACGTCAAATACTAATAAACTCATTGGGGTTTGGGCTTCACGAGCTGCATTCATAGCCTGCAATGCTTTAGCCTGAATGCTGCGCCTGTTAGGAAGTCGGGTTAATTCATCGGTCATGGCCATTTTATGCATTAAACGAGCACGCTTAAATTGTCGATATGCCCAAATTAATATTAAGGTTAATAAAATTAGTGATAAACCAATCACTAGAGCTTGCCAACGTTTACGTTCTTCTAATGACTGTAATAATGCTTTCTGGACTGACTGTTCAGCTTTTAGTGTTTTGTTTTCCGCTTCTTTTCTTGCAGCATCAAACTCGATACGCATGCGCGTGGTATTTTGTTCGCGCAGTTTGCTTGCTAGTAACTCTTGTGTATTGTTATAGGCGACATTTGCTTTATAGGCTTGTTGCCAATCACCGAGTGCAGCCAATGTTTTCGCCTTTACGTTCTGAATCCATGCCAAGTAACGATAATTATCTTGACTACTCACATGTGGCTCTGCGCTTTTTATATGTGCTAACGCGGATTCGTAGTTGCCATCTGTAAACTCCGATTTGGCACTAAATAAATGCCACAACGACCAATTATTGGGATCGAATTGAGGGTCTAACATTGGCTCAGCCTCATTAAGTCGGCTTTTTGCCTCTGACGTTTTATCTGCTTGCAGCAGTGAATCAGCCATAGTAACAAGCATTGACGATATTAATTTTTCATCGCCCTTTTTATACGCATCGGCTAACAAAATGGCGTAGAGTTCTTGCGCTAGTGAATGATTGCCTAAATTATCCATGATCAACGCACGTATATATCGATTATCATTAACCGCTTGTAAATTCCCACTTTGTTCATAAAATTGTTCAACTTCATCCATCAGACTTAATGCTCGTTCAAAGTCCCCCATACGACGATAAGTGTTCCCTATTTCGCTTAAATTATAATAAGCCCAGTAAGGGATGTTGGCTAATTCATAGTTGGTTTGTGCAAGTTGAAAGTCTTCCAGAGCTTGGGCTAAATCACCTTTAAGAGCGGCTAACGATGCTCGAGTCGACAACGAATCAGCAATCAGTTTGATGTTATTTATTTCAGTCGCTAGATTCAAAGCGGTATTGTAATCACGCTCCGCTGAAACATCATCCGAAGCTGATTGATAGAATACCCCACGACATAGAGTTAAATCAGACTGGGCTCGTTTGTCCCCGTCCTCTTGTGCTTTTGAAAGGTATTTATTAGCTTTAATGATGGCAGACTGCAGTAATTCTGCAGTATCGGCTTGCGTCACCCAACAATCTAAGGCGTTATAACGATTTTGCTGTTTGTTATTATTGGGGTCTAACCAAGACTGAAGTTCCAGTAGCTTTTCACGATATTTGTCCATACCACCAATGAGCTCTGAATGCTCGAGTTGACGAAAGCGTTGCTCAATTTCTATGGTATCAGCCGCAAATGTTGAGGACGATAATAGTAAAGCAAATAACTCTATTACAATGCTTAGGTATAATATGAAAATTTTATGTGTTGATTGAAAAACCATGTACGCTCTATATTCTCTATTGTCATAACCACTAAATATTTAATAACTATAAGAATAGTTGTTCTTTTGCTGAAAGTCGACAAAGCATTAAAATACGTACCGTAAATGCGCTTTTCAAGTTATACATTGCCACTCAGTTTTCTTATTCACTTCCGTCAATTAAACACGGATGTTGCTTCCAATCACCAATCCAACTCAATAGTTTGGTCCCAGGCATTGGTCTTGCAATCCCGAAACCTTGTGCAACATAACTACCTAAGGCCAACAGCGCCTCTCCATGTTTAGGCGTTTCTACCCCTTCGGCAACAATGTTTAGATTAAACACTTTTGCGAGCTCAATAATACCTTGAATGATCGCTTTATCGTCTTTATCGATTAACATGTCCCTGACAAATGACTGATCAATTTTTAAATACTTAGCGGGTAAACGTTTTAAATAGGTCAAAGATGAATAACCTGTTCCAAAGTCGTCAATAGAAAAACATACACCTAATTCACTGCAGTCTTTCATTACTTTAGATACCAATTCTATGTCGTTAAGCGCACTGCTTTCTAGAACTTCAAACTCAAGCAGTTTTGGATTAATACTGGGGTATTGAGCAAGAATGTCTTTTAAGTCATTTACAAATTCGGCGTGTTCAATATGCAGCGGACTTATATTTACACTGATGGGAATATCATAACCAAGCGCTTGCCAGCTTTGTAATTGCTCCATTGCGGTGTGTATGACCCACTTACCTATTTCAATATCTAACATATCGTGTTTTACAGTAGGCAAGAATAAATCTGGAACAAGCACACCTTTGTCGGGATGGTTCCAACGTATTAATGCTTCAACCCCAATGATCTCATAATTTCTGAGGTCGACTTTGGGTTGGTAATACAAGGTAAATTCATTGTTTTTTAACGCTTGGGCAATCCGGCTTAATTCTTCATTTAAGTGTTTAACTGCAACATCATTTTCAATATCGAATATATGACTGCAATTTTTTCCCTTCTGTTTAGCAATATACATAGCTTGGTCGGCATGCCTGAGCAACTGATCTGGACTGGCATTATCCGAAGGATAAAATGTCACTCCAATACTGGCTGAAATTTTCATTAACTTGCCTTCAACCAAAAGTACTCCGGACACAGATTCGAGCATACGGGCAATTATCGGCTCACTTTCAGACGTATTGGTGAGCTCTTCAATCACAGCAACAAATTCATCTCCACCGATACGGGATAGTGTATCGCCAGCTCGCAGTGCCCCCATTAAGTTGTTGGCTACCTTTTTTAATAACTCATCACCCACATTGTGACCATGAGTATCATTAATAACTTTAAACTCATCTAAATCAATAAACGCAATGGCAACCGTTTTTTTGTTCCGTTTACTTCTAATTAAAGCATGCTCCAATCGATCGGATAATAGATTTCTATTGGGAAATCCCGTGAGGGAATCATAATGAGCGGACAACTCTAACGCTGAATTCGCTTTCTCCAAGGCAATGTTATTTTCTTTAAGTTTTCTTTGATCTGATTTATGCAGACTAATATCTTGAAAAATACCTGTGAGACGCACGGGAGTGCCATTTTCCAAGGTGACTGAGCAAGTTGTTCTGACATCGATTAGTCGCCCTTTCGTCGTGTACGTTTCTAATTCTAAATCGTAACCTATACCTTGATTAATGGCCTGATCCAAAGCCTCGGATATGATTTTTTTAGACTCTGGCAAGAAGTAACCAACACCCGCATCGACAGTAGGGTTAAATTCTTCTGGCGATGTATCATGGATACGATAGGTTTCATCCGTCCAAAATAAATCACCTGTTGTTAAGTCGAGTTTCCATCCTCCAACTTTTGCTATTTTTTGAGATTCGTTTAATAGCTGGCTATTAATTAACAATTGTTCTTCATTGTGTTTCCGCTGACTGATGTCTAAGTGAGCTCCAATCATTCTCTGAGGCTGTCCGGCATCATCCCATTCTATTAACTTGCCAGTAGCAAGAACCCAAACATAGTGCCCCAACTTATGTTTCATCCTAGCCTCAACTTCATAGAACTCAGTTTCTCCGCGAAAATGTTCCTGAATTTTTGACTCTGCTGCTTTAAAATCATCTGGATGAATGCTGCTAGACCAAGTGTTAAAGTGCATAGGTTGCAATTCATCAACGCTATAACCAATAATTTCTGCCCAGCGGTCGTTAAACGTCACGTCTCCGGTTTGAACTTGCCAGTCCCAAATTGCGGCCCCAGTTGAATTAATCACTAATTCTAGGCGTTCAATAACTTCATTTTTAAGAGTATTAACAGCAGACGTTTTATTAATCAATTGCATTCCTAATGTTTACTAACATCCAACAATATTAATCTTACTATATATTTATATTTTGTCGGATATAAGCAATAAACCATAACGGTATATCGGTAATATAAATTTGATCTGAACTAATAAAAATTAATATTTATTTAATCTACCAAAAAATACCCAGTTTTACTCACCACAACAAATATATGATTTACATAAAACCATCCATTACGGTTATTGCTAATTGACTCTATTGTGATCCAACTAGGGATATAGAGAGTATGTTAATTAGTGGTTGTGTTGTGGCATTGAATAAAAACAAGCGCGATTTACCTATTGCTCGTTCACTACAGGAGTCAAATTCATGAACATTCTTATAACTGGGGGGACTGGCTTTATTGGTAATGCGTTATGTTCTTATTTATTAGCGGGTGGACACAAACTCGTTGTGGTATCACGTTCAATCAAGCGCAATCATTCTAACATAACCTATGTAACGCAAATCGATAACTCTATGCAGTTTGACGTTGTCATTAACTTGGCTGGTGAACCTATCGCCAACAAACGTTGGTCACATTCGCAAAAAAGCAAAATACAAGATAGTCGTATTAACACAACAACTCACCTTATAGATTACTTTAAGAACACCCTATTAAAACCTTCATTATTCATTAGTGGGTCAGCAATTGGTTTTTATGGTATCAACACAACAAACCAAGATATAAATGAAACAGCTAAAGGCGATGAAAGCTTTTCCAGTACGTTATGTAAGGAATGGGAAACTACGGCATTGGCAGCACAAGCACTAGGTATTCGCACTTGCCTCTTGAGAACTGGAATTGTATTAGGCAAAAAGGGTGGAGCCTTAAATAAAATGCTCCCGCCTTTTAAATTAGGACTTGGCGGTAAGATTGGATCTGGCCAGCAATGGATGCCTTGGATTCATATAGACGATATGGTGGGACTAATAACATGGTGTATCGAAAACAAGAATATAAATGGAGCTATTAATTGTACCGCGCCATTTCCTGTTACTAACTCGGCATTTACTAAAGCACTATCTTTAGCCGTCAATCGTCCTACTTTGTTGCCTATACCAGCTTGGTTAATTAAATTACTAATGGGCCAAATGGGACAAGAATTATTATTAAGTGGTAAAAAAGTAGTGCCAGCTAAGGCATTGGCTTCCGGTTATCAATTTAAATTTGAACAGATAAATGACGCGCTTAATGATGTTATCAATACATAAACATAAGCCTAGCTAAGGGCTTTTAAACGACTAATACAAAAGCAAACACTTAACCATATTTGGGTTTATTTATGGTCAAGGTTTATAACAAACTTAAGCGGAATGTTAATTTTTTACTAAGGCTTACTTGTATATTTGCTTAAAATATTTGGCAAAAAGTGTGTATTCACTTTTTGGCAAATATTGCAGTTGTGAATCAAAAAACTGTTTATATTGAGTCAGTTCCGTTAACGCATGATCAAACTGTTTTAAAAACTGATTACTCAAATTAGATCGGCCACACATTAAGTAACCTTCTATAAATTTAGGCGAGTTTTGAACTTCATAACTATACATTTTTTCTTGTACATCAAAATGCATGAAGTCATAGGGGTATGTGATCAATAACTCAAACTTTTTATTAGCAAAATGTTTTAATAACACTTGGTGAGATGAGTCGTATGCCATTTTATTTTTAAACAATAAGTTTGAGATCTCATCATCCAATTTATCACCATAACTACGAGTCGCCCCAAAGCCTAATCGTAAGTCTACACTTTGATTTATTAACGTGGTTAATGAAATAGGTTCAGGGCTAGAAATGGGCGTTAATGAATATAAACGCTGGCCCAAAGTTAAATTAATTGACTCACTAAAATCAAACTTTTGTAATCGCTCTGGTGTTTTTAACATGGTCATCACACAACTGTTATTTGCCCCAGCACTGTTAAAGTATTCAGTCGCGTTGTTCATCCACTCAAGCGAAATGTTATAACCCCCCATGCTCGATAAAATCAAACTGGTGTAGTGAGTTAAGTCATAATTATCGTCACTCGTTTTACCAGACAAATAGATAGTAAAAGGGGGGCGTTGGTCTTGAATTACAGGATCGCTTTGGCGGTTTAAGCTAGCGTCGAATTGTTCTTTCAGTTGACGGCCAATTATGGTTTTACTGAATGCGACAACGTTATTTTTGGCAGGGAGCAATGCTAGTTGAGATAAGTTATTTTCAGTCGTTTTTGCATCAGAAACATAATGTATGATGCCATCTAACTGTTTTTTATTAACTAAGCTTAAACCAGCTTGAAAGCTGGATACTTGAACGACATTGTCATCAAGTCCTTTAATATTTTGCGTATCTACATCTCCGACCATACCAAACTTGAATTTCTTCATATCCGTTGTTTGGTTAAATTCGAGATTCGAAGAGTAACTGACTATGACTTTTTCAGTAGCACTAACAGAGTTAAATGACTGCAGCACATTTTTATAAATATATGGTTGCCAAGGAAGGATTAAGTCGATGTCATATGTTATGAGTTGTTCTAATAACGCCGGAGCATTATCACTGCGTTGAACTGTTATTTTATGGTTGGGATAAACTTGTTGTAACAAGGATAAATATTTTTTCTCTGCGGTACTGTCAGTTTTTAACAATCCTACGGTTAATTCATTAGCCATCATTGCCATGGCATTAGCGCTTAATAACAGGCTAAAAATAACAATCAAAAAGCTATAGTACACTCTCAAAACCACTTCCTTTTTTGTACACCGACAGATTGAACAACATAATACGTTCGGCTCACAATCAAAGTGACCTAATAGACTGAGTTAATATATTTGATATTGTCAGATAATCCAACCGCTGAATATTAACTTTCTTGTTAAATATTAGAACCATAGTTGAATTTTGGAAACGTTAATCATGCTACTCAGACCAATACCAACTCGTAACATTATATCGATACTGCGCTGTATTCTCGGGATTTAAACTTGCTACCCAATGTTCGGACCCTTCTGAGCTAGGATCAAACAACACACAACGATTAAACAAAGGCGAAATACTTAATGGGTTATCAGTCTTACCTAAAAACACCAATTCTCCACCCGCATTAGTTTGCCAGTTTTTATTTAAATACAACAACATGCACACTTCTCTTCCAGGAGAATCATCAGCATGTTGAGATACAAAATCATGGTTCCCTAGGCGAAAGTAATTGGTATTAATGCTAGGTTCAGCAACATGAATGTCCGTTATCTGCACATTAAATATTTTTGATAACAAGGACATAAATTCTTGTCCTCGTAAAAAACTTAAAAACTCTTGAGCTAAATCAGTACCAATTTTTGTATTGTCATCTATATCAGGTTGCCAAGAATCTCTTTGCACAAAACGCTCTTGTTCTGTCACTTCATGCCAGTGTTGGGGATCAACGTATAATTCGGAATAAGAATGTTGTTGAGTTTGCCAATGCTGAGGTTGTGAAAGCAACTGAATGATCGCATCGAGTTTTTCGGCATTAAATAAGTTATCAATCACCACATGTTTAGGGCAAGTGTTAAGCAAACAAGCTCTGTAATGTTTTATCACTAAATCACTTATTTTTTCTTCATTTAACCACATTAAAACGGCCTACTAAAACTACCTACTTTGACTAGCCGTGAATAATACAGGGTTGGGCAAAAAAAAGAATCCATTAGAAATACTCACTTCTAGTTATGAGCTATTTCATGGTGCTGACAGCAAGTTAACTTTAGTCATTGTTAAGTTAATTGATATTAATAACCTGTTTTTGTTGAAATGCTGCCTATTAATGAATATATAGTCATTACTTAGGTTTATTCAGCTCAGAAACTAACTCGCAATTGTTGGTTGCAAGTTAAAGGAATTTTTATGTTTTTATTATTAGTATTTGCGCTTGTCGCAATATTAATTTCATTTGTATGTTCAATAATGGAAGCGGTGTTATTGAGTCTTACCCCCGCTTATATTGCTACTCAAAGCAATGTGAAAGCGGCCAAACGTATGAGTAAATTAAATCAGCAAGTTGATAAACCACTCTCCGCCATTCTAACTTTAAATACGATTGCTCATACCGCAGGCGCGGCTGGGGTTGGCGCACAAGCATCTCATATCTATGGGGATTCGGCCATTGGGATCGCTTCAGCCATTATGACGTTATTTGTGCTTATTTTTTCTGAGATCATTCCTAAAACATTAGGCGCTAACTATTGGCGACAACTCGCTCCTTTTGTAAGCTCGGTATTAACCTATTTAGTTTGGATATTAAAACCATTTGTGTGGATGTCTGAATTGGTCACTAAGATATTTAAACAAAAGGACGATGAAAGTCACTACATGCGCTCTGAAATTGAAGCCATGGCAAAGTTGGGTTTACAAGCAGGCGCCTTGCATAAAGGTGAGTCTGATATTATTCAAAGTCTATTAAACTTCAGAGATATTTCTTTACGTGAAGTGATGACACCAAGAGCAAAAGTGTTCCGTTTACACAAAGACACTACGGTAGAAGAATACTGCAAACAACATGGTTCTGTGCCTTACTCAAGAGTTTTAGTATTTGATCAAAATCCAGATGACATCATAGGTTACGTATTAAAAACGGATGTTATGTTAGCCAACAGTAGGGTAAAACCCGGCTATCGTATTTCTAAATTGGTTAATTCCATTTTAACCGTATCCCAAACCTTATCTTTACCTCTTTTGTTTAATAAATTACTAACACAAAGAGCGCATATATCATTAGTTGTGGATGAATACGGTGAAGTGCAAGGTATTATTACCTTAGAAGATGTGATTGAAGCTTTACTGCAAGTATCAATATTAGATGAACGCGATGCTGAGCCTGGTCAAGGATAGATCTGCTTAAAATACTTAGCAAAATGTTTGTGCTCACTTTCTGGTAAATAGGTTAATTGGGCATCAAAAAACTGTTTATATTTGGCTAAGTTCAATAAGCTTTTATCTAACTTATCGAGAAATTCGCTATTAAAGTCTGACCGACCACACATAATATGACCATCAATAAATTGAGCTGAATTCTGTAACTCATAACCATGAACTTTAATAGGCAACTTAGCCTGCATGGCATGATCCGGTAAGGTTAAAAATAATTGAAATTTGTTATTAATAAAGTGTTTTAATATAACCTCATTCGAAGTGTTGTAACTTATTTTATTAAAAAAAGGTAATGACTCAATTTCGCTATCCAAATCACCATAACTTCTACTGGCCCCATAACCTAGCTGTAAACTAGGATGGATTTTTACCAATGTAGATAGTGCAACAGGCTCAGGTATATTTAACGGCATTAGAGAATATAAACGTATGCCAGTTGAAAAATTCACCGGTCGGCTGAAATTGTACTTAGCTTCTCTTTCTTGGTTTTTTATAAACATCATCCCACAGCTGTTTTGAGCTGCGGGACCATCAAGATATGTTGTGAAATTATCTAACCATTTGATATTAACTTGATAGTCCTTCATGCCAGAAAATAACATGGTTTGATAAGGGCTTAACTCATACCCATCAACCACGCCATAATCACTTTTACGACCTGCAAAATAGATATCAATTGGTTTTATTTCACTGCTATTTGAGTCCTTTTGATCATGATTTAAGAAATGATCAAATTGTTTTTTTAATTTTCGTCCCACAATGGTTTTAGCAAATGCGGCCACTAATTGACGCTCAGGTATTAATAACAAAGTGGCAATACCATCTAAATTTTTATTAGTTTGATAATGGATAACCCCATCTACCTTGTTTAAGGTTAGCTGTTGCAACCCTTCTTCATAGGAATCGACTGTTATCGCATTTTTTTCCACACCTCGGATACTTTCTATATTGAGACCGTCAACCACAGCAAATCGATATTTTGCTAAGTTACTGGTGATATTCAAGTTTATATTTTGACGATGACTGAGTACCACTTCTGGTTGAGCCGCTAATGTATAATTTGACTCTAGAACATTGATATTGGCCCTTGGGTACCAAGGAATGATGATGTCTATCTCATATTTAGCTAAGGATTCTAATAACACCGCAGGAGATTGTTTAGGCTCAATACTAATAGTTCTATTTGGGTAAGCCTTATTGAGTAAAGACAAATACTGCTCTTGTTTGGCTTTATCTGACTCAAGAATACCGACTTTTATTTCGAGAGCCTTAACGGACATTGGGCTGATGCAAATGAAGACAGCAAAGATAATTGCCCACTTTAAATGATGAATGACCATTAAACTTTCCTTTTTATAAATGGTTTATGGCGCAATTTTATAACAACAAATTCCGCAAATCGATAAATATCCAACCTTATTCTAATTATAACAATAAGGTTGGTTCTTCATAAGGCTATCTCCCCACCTCCCCCAACACATATATATCTGTATTCGGGTACTTAAGTCGCCATCATTACTAACTCCAAACGAATTATAATAACCAACTAAAATCGCTCATTTATTATTCACTTCTACAATTTCAACCGCTTGTGGTTTACCTTGAATTTGCCATGAAATCTTCTGCCCAGCGCTTAAACCAAGTATCGCCGAGCCAATAGGTGCAAAGATAGAAATGCTATCTTCATATTTGCTCAAATCGTTTGGTAAACATAAAGTCTTAGTGAAAGTTCGATCCGTTGCTACCACCTTAAACGTCACCTGGCTTTCAAGCATTACAACACCAACAGGCATCTCTTTATGAGCTACTATGCTTGCTCTAGCTAACTCCTCTTCTAGCGCGTTCATTAATTCTTCTGACAACTGACTGCGTTCTAGTTGATATTCAATTTTTTCTAAATCAACAGTTGAAATAATAATCTCTGGTTGTTTTTCCATAATCACTTCTTATATTTAGATAGGTAAAAAGGGCTCAACCGAGCCCAATAATGACGTCTGATTTAATAAAAAGATTAAATAAACGACTCGGTATTTATAGAAATCACTTTCCACTTTACGACACCAATAGCGGTTTTTATACGAGCAACCTCGCCAAGGCGAAGCCCCAACAATTCACACCCCAAAACTGAGGTATACGGAACCACTTCCATAACGGAATTTGGCATTGCAACTTCACCAATGTGTAACTGAGTTTTCTCGTTAGTCGATACGTTTTTTAGTATTACAGTGCTGCCAACTCTTGCTCGATTTTCCAAACGGGATGTTTGGCTATTACTGGATTCCAAACGGCTAAGTAATAAACAAAGCGCCATTGGGTCCATTAACACTCGGTAGCTTGAGTTATGAAACATTGGGTTTAATGGGCAAATTAAGGTTTTGCAAAACCTAGAAATAGACATAAGCACGGCGATATCTCCAACCGGACTGATTATTAAAAATGATGCATAGGAAAAGCGGCCGAACGTATTTGTTACGTTCGGCTTAAATTGGGAAGGTGAGTACGTTACTCTTAAAGATGTTAATGATGTGTTTTCTGTTCATTATTTCCTCTAATGTCTAGCTCGATAATAGCCTGACTAAAAATAAAAACAAGTACCTAAATGTTTGTTATATATTCATAATGTTATTAATAAATTTAGCCTGTTGTATTTAGCTTGAAACACCATTTAGACGATCACTTCACTTTGCTAAAATCAGGCATAAAAAAAGCTGAGCAGTTTATTTGCTCAGCGTATTTTTTTGTGACTTACGACTTATGTCGTTAAGTATTTATTCTAAGCTATCTAGTTATTTAACTTCAGTAATAAAGTCTTGTGTTGAACGGCGTACTTTCTCTAAATTAACTAACCAATCACCTTCCACCTCACGATAACCTAGAGGTAATAAGATAACTGATTTTAAACCACGCTCTTTAAGGCCTAAGATTGCATCAACTTGTTCAGGAACAAACCCTTCCATTGGCGTGCTGTCGACTTTCTGTTCAGCGGCCGCGATAAGCGCCGAACCTAGCCCGATATAAGCTTGGCGAGCAGCATGTTCAAAGTTGATTTGAGCATCACGCTGTGGGTAAGTATTTAATAGCATTTGACGGTAGTTTTCCCAACCTTCATTAGTACCACCACGTTTTTCGTTAACTAAATCGAACATAGTGTTAATGCGTTCAGCCGTGTAATTATCCCACGCAGCAAAAACTAATAAATGAGAACCATCAGTAATTTGCGCTTGGTTCCAAGCATGCGGTACGATTTGTTTACGAACGTCAGGATTGGTTACAACAAAAACCTCATATGGCTGTAAACCACTAGAGCTAGCGCTTAATCGAATAGACTCTAATATATAGTCAACTTTCTCCTGGCTAACCGGTTTAGTTGAGTCCATTTTTTTTGCGGCGTAACGCCATTGTAGGTTTTTTAGTAATTCAGTCATGTATCTCTCAGTTAAAGTAATAGTTTCACGTTATATTGCACTTAAACCTTTAAAAACAAGTAGCTTAGATGATTATTGTTTGACTCAGTATTTATTTTTCAAATGGATTTACAATAACTTTGCTTTGAATGATTTTTTTTATGCCGGCATTAACAGAGTCAATGCAAGAGTAATCACCGTCCTTATTATTTTTTAAAACCTTGTTAGTGGCATTTTCCATCGCTTGTGTTGCCGTGTCGTAAAACATTTCAATGTCTTGTTGCATATCTGCTAAAGAATATCCCACTTCTTTTGCAGTATGAAAAAAATGTCTTGTTTGAATTTTACGCCATTTATATTTTAGCCCGTTAGTACTGCGCAACCCCATTGCCAAACTAACATCACGGTAATTAAGTCCATTATCAAATAATGGATAAGCAGACAACAGATCATAAAATGGCGTTAGCTTAAAACCTCCACCGGGTAATAAAAATACACTGTAGTTTTTTGCATGCGCATCAATTCCCGCTATGAGCCAGTTAAATATTTGAGCTTTCATGAAGTCTTTTAAGTCTTTGTCGTTATCAGAGCCCAATAACATTTTATAGATTTTCTCTATCCCTATACCACCTTGGCTTTGATATTTTAAACCTGAATTTACATTAAATACTTGGCAAAAGTCCTCTTGAGGTAGTCTATATGTCACGCCCTCATCTGAATTGAATTTTCGGTCAAATCGCTCAACGATAAATGCTTTTGTATCGCCAAACTTTTTTACCATTGAGTTTGGCGTATCCAATCCAAACTCTCTAGCTAACGTCATGCAGTAGTGTTCGTTTTCGCAGCTGTCATTAAAATCTATATGTTGGTCGGTCACTCTCCCCATTGGCAATTTGAAAATATGGGTTGTGGGTGTTTCACCTATAGGCTTATGCCAGTTACCACCTTTGTAGCACAATGCGGTTTTTGATTGCGCGCCAGCAATAGACAGCCTAAATTCTTGTCCTTTATCAACTCCAAGCGGCTTATGCTCTAATTCTTTTAAAATAACGCAAATTTCATCGTCTGACAGTTTATCGCCAAGTCCGGTAACCCCGTTTGTACCATCATGAGTTAACAGTTGTAACGCACCAACACAATCGCTACCAACAGCGGTTAACAAATCAAATGGTTCAATAGAGTCAGCCCCAACTTGTGTTTGTACTACTCGTCTTATCTCTGGTAAATCGGGTAATAAATTATCAAAATAATTAACCACCACATCGCCTGAATAACGTTTAGCCGTCAACGGCATAGACAGAGATATTGCTCGAGCATACGGGCTATTTAACCAAGTGGCAGAGTAGGTAAAAAACAAAGCATGATGTTTATTTCTTGTCAGCTCACCCACTTTTATTCCATTCATGTAGCAATACAAGGTATCCATAATAGTTACCAAGAAGTTGTGTAGGTAGGTTTATCTGTTTCTTTATCCACCAGCTGCATTTCTAGCTTCAACTTAGAGAGAATAGGTAACAATCGTTCAATGTCAGGACGACTTTTTCCTGACTCAATAAGAGAGATGTCTTTTTGATTTATGCCACACATTTCAGATAGTTGGGTTTGGGTTAATCCCAACTTTTTACGCTTGTTCGCGATTAACACGCCAAGCTGAATGTTTGTCGTAAATTTCATAATATTTATTACCAATTTAGTATATTTTTTAATTATTACACATTTGGTATATTTTACAAATATTACTTATTTAGTATATTTATTGATTATTACGTTTTTAGTATATTTTGATTGAAACATTGATTAGTTAAGCAAG
Source organism: Psychrosphaera sp. F3M07 (assembly GCF_018860345.1). Classification (GTDB taxonomy): domain Bacteria; phylum Pseudomonadota; class Gammaproteobacteria; order Enterobacterales; family Alteromonadaceae; genus Psychrosphaera; species Psychrosphaera aquimarina. The sequence continues at coordinate 59,377 of NZ_JAHKPJ010000020.1, forward strand.
AACTCTTCTTATGTATTTACCGCCCCTTAAAATGAAACTACAGGACATTATTTTAGATTAATAACATGTAGCTTAAGTTTATGCGCTATTTGATGCTCTTGGCTAATGGCTAATTTTCGTTTAAGTAAATGACTGAGCTCTTCTGAGCCACATTGTTTTTGTATTTTTTCTACAAAACTAATTACACGGTATTGCTTTAAAAATAAATCAGGTTGGTTTATTTTTCCCAGTTCCTCCATTAATTCCGGCTCAGCTAATTTAGGCACAATTAATTGAGACACCGCTGGCATTGTTGCTGCAATTTTAATCCCTTCAGGATCAAAGTCACACCAAGCTATTACCTGTATATTAGTACCTTCCAGTTTAGTCAAAAACTCGGTTACTGACTTAACACTAACCCCATTACCACGATATAAAACCAAATCCAAATCATTAATTTCATTGGTAGATTGCAAAATTTGGTCAAATGCTTGTAAATTTTCTACTACAATAACGCGCTGTATAGAGTCTAAGTTAATCTCATTATGATTAACTCTAATACAAGTCCAGTTAGGGTTGTTAATATGCCTCAACACGTTAACTTGTGATTTTATTAATACATAACCATCGTTTGGTGACTTAGCCGCATACTTTTCATTGGTATTGGTTTCAGCACGTTCAGTTCTTGTTTTCTTACCTATAGTGTCCATATCAAGAATTGACGTTAATCCATGATCTCTGGCTATTTTATCTAATAACGTTCTTCGCTCCACATAGGGGATAGTGACATCTACATTTATAAACGGAATTGAGTATTTAGCGCATATTTTTTTAGTGGAGGCTAACGAGCTTTTTAAGATTAAATCGCCCCCCTGAGAACTACGCGCCGCCTTACTAAGTGCAACCAATTCTAACGTTTTCAAAAATTCCATAATGCCTTACCTCCAACACTAAACAGAGACTATAAAATCAGTTCGCCATTAAGTTTGAACTATTTTTACTTGCTCAATTATATCAAAGCAGAAACCAAATAGTCTTTGCATCTTTTTTCTAAATTAGCTAATTTAACTAAACGGTCAAAATCTAATCCTTACTAATGTCTAATAAAGCGATTTTTGAGCAAATAAAACTGGCTTTGGCTGAATCATCTCGTAACCAGTACACGGCTGAGCTTCATCTACAAATGATCAAGTTTGCTGTTGAGTTAAAGCACATCACTGCTAAAGAATTTTGTGAGGAAGTAGGGTTAAAGCAAAGTCTTAGTACAGAGTTTAGTAAAATGCGAAACTTAACCACGAGACTTAAGATTGCAGGTATTAATACTAGGCTAATTTAGGGACGATGAATTCTAGGAATGATAATGAGTAATAGCCCACCAAAAAATGTAGCATTAACAACAGCCTTAGCCTTCCATTACCAAATGTTGATTGGACTAGATAAATGCTTTTCGCTTGAAGAAGGACAATCTGTTTGGTTTGAAAAAGACGGTGATGTAAGCATAACTTCGCCCGATACATCTGCTTCAATTCAAACTGAAGTTAAAAACTATAAAGCACCACTTACCGATCACCACGAAAACTTGTGGAAAACACTCAAGAACTGGCTAGCCCCAGAGTTTAAACACCAACACTACGGCATTTTGGTGTTACATACAACTCAAGCTTTTGGTGCAACTACTCAATTGAAAGACTGGAATGAAAAAACAGCACAGCAACGCTTACAAACATTAAAAGATATTTTTATCGCTCGCCCAGAAAAAGAACGAAATTCAAAAAAGCCAAAAGAAATCATAACATTACAAAAGTATGTGATAGGTAAGGCTAGTGAAAATTTGCTAGATATACTCGAAAAAGTTGTATTGCATACTGAATCAGCTGATTTAGATACATTGAAAAAAAGTTACTTTAATAAGCTCAGTGGCTACATTCCACCGTCCAATCGACAGGCTTTTGCTGAAAGTTTAATAGGCTTTATCTATGAACAAGCAAATGATATCGAATGGGTAATAGATAAAACTGCGTTTGACCAAAAACGAGAAGCATTAACAGCAAAATGGGGGCCGACTTTATTTACTATTCCTGATTTCGACGCCAGAGACGCAACTGATAACGAAGTAGATACATATATTACAGAGCTTTTTGCACGAAAAATCATTGAGATTAAGTATGAAGATGTTTTACCAGACGCTGTAGGCAGCTGGCTTGAACTTAGAAATGCGGTAATTGAGGAATTAAATGGCTACCCTCAGTTCAGAGGAGTAGTTAATCAATATAGAGAACGATGGATTAAAACATTCTCTGCAAAATATCGCAGTTCTTGTCGAAAAAAAGGTTGTCCAGTAGACATATCACAAGATTTATACGATCAAGTAATCAGCGAAACTCCATTCGGCATCGAAGGCTACCCGAATCCAGATCTTGTTTTTAGAAATGGCCTTATCCATGACGCCATGGACGATGACAAATTAGATTTAAAATGGAGGGTTAAGCCATGAGCAGCATCATCGATACCTTATACGAATTAAAATACAATCCATTTGAGTATGGTCCTTATCTCGCCTCTTTTTATACATGTTTAGATGAATCCGAAAACAATTTGTTGCTCGCTCAACTAGTGATTCCGTTGTGCAGCCATTCATTTTTTTCTCTAAAGCTGAACAGTTCAAATATTAATAGCACAATTTTCACCATTTTTAATGGCGAAACAAAGCTTAAAACGGAGCTTGATAGAGATAAGTATAAAAGTTCTATCCTGAAACCTAACCAAGAGAAAATCAAACACAGAGACTTGCTCTACGACCTTCAGGAACGCATCGACGGTTTACAAAAATTAACAGAGCAATGTATTCAATATTGCTTAATAAACGACTGGCTATCAGTCGATGAAAATAATTTGTCTTTAAGTAAAAGTGACAGTTCTAATTCAGTATTTACCCAAAAAAAATGTGCAGAAAAACTAGGTCAATTATTTAGCGGTCACTCAGTGGTCGAGATTTATGCGTTTTTAGGAGTGAAACCGCGATGAAAACCCTTATTCATGAAATTGGCGTGATTGATAATCAAGGAGTCAAACACCCTGTTAATTTTCAAGCAGGGCTAAATGTTGTTACCGGAAAGTCATCGACTGGTAAAAGTGCCTTGATTGAAATATTTGATTACTGCTTTGGCAGTGGTGAAAACACCATACCTAAAGGAGTGATCACTGATAGTGCTACCATTTATTACGTAGCACTTGCTGTTAATGACAAAAGCATGGTGATTGCGCGCGATCCTAAGACTCCAACTAAAGCTTTTTTTCGTAGAATAGAGCCATTCAATACAGAAGAAATTCAACTACACTATTTTAGCGCTAACTACTTTAGACCATTGGAAGACTTTAAACATTATATAAGAGACGAATTTTTCTTAGATATTGATGATGTCGATGAATCTTTAGCAGCTAGAGCAAATAGGCGATTTAATCAAAAAGCACCTCGACCATCTATTCGTAGCTTTTCATCATTCATGCTTCAACATCAAAACTTGGTTGCTAATAAACATGCGCTATTTTATCGATTCGATGAAAAGGAAAAGCGCGATCAGGCTATTGAGCATACCAAGATATTTTTAGGGCTAGTCAATCAAAAGTTCTTTCATCTATCACAAGAGAAAGAGCGATTAACCGCAGAAGTTAGACGTTTAGAGCGAAGTAAAGAAACTAACAAACGCGCAGTAGACAGCTACAAACAAAAAGTCGGCCCAGAGTTGAGTCAACTATATGCTTTGATGGGGTTTGAAGAAGAGCCGCTTTTATTGGAAAAAGTGCTTCGCCACCCGCAAAATGCGAAAGATGAACTTGATGAAGTAATAGTGCCGGAGAAGATCAACCATAACTCCGATGCTATTACTCAACGGTATAATCAATTAAAACTAGAGCGCACCCAGAAGACGTCTCAGTTAAGAAGATTACAACGTCAAACAGCCTCAATTAACAAACATATAGGAGAAGAAGAACGCTTCTCTAATAACGTAAAGCAGTTTAGTACACCAACACACGTTCATATTTCAGCTTCTGTGTGTCCATTTTGCAAAACTGAAAAAGACACGCTACAACAAAGTGCAGAAAAGCTACAGCAAGCTATCACAAAGGTGTCTGGCAACCTTGCTCAAGCTCGTCCTATGAAAGCAAAGTTCGAATCCTCACTAGTGACTATTCAGCGCGATACCGAGCATTTAAACAACGAATTGATGGCCTTAAGTAAACAAATTGAAGATGTTGAAGCCACAGAAGAAAAAATAGCTAAAAACAAAAGCCTTTATGAAAATATCATTATGCAAAAAGCGAAACTTTTCGCTCTTTTAGACTCGCTAAACATGTCTGACGATTCTGATATAGAAAAGAGCTTGAAAGTACTACGAAAACAATTAAAGCAAATCAACGAAAGCCTTAAAGAATATGATGTAGAAAAGGGATTAAAAAATGCATCAATAAAGGTAAACAAATATATGACTGATATAGGCAGTCATTTTGAATTTGAGACAAGCTACAAGCCAATTAATCTCCATTTTTCATTTGAGACTTTTGACCTTTATCATTTAACACCTAAAGGCGAAAAGATTTACCTGCGTTCAATGGGTAGTGGTGCAAACTGGCTTTACTGCCATGTAACGTTATTTTTAGCATTACATAAATATTTTGCTGAATTAGGAAGCAAGTGTGCGATACCTTCTTTATTATTCCTAGATCAGCCAACCCAAGTTTACTTTCCTAATTTCACACGTGATAACGCTGATACCTTTGATGAGCAAAAAAGCACGGAAGCTAAGCAAAGAACTGAGAAGGAGCGTCCCGTCGATGAAGATATTAAGGCGGTTGAGAACCTTTTTAGTCAGCTATCTATCTATTGTAATGAACTTGAATCAAGCAATGGCTTTAGCCCGCAAATTATTGTTACCGATCATGCGGACAATTTAGAGCTATCAAATGGAGTTAAATTTGAATCCTTAGTCAATGGAAACCGTTGGCGTAAAAGAGGCTTAATTGATCCTGTCAGTTAACTGTTTCATTACTTTAGATCGGAAATATAGTTCATATGCTTGATAAAAAAAGTGAACACTCGTTCGATGTTCTTGATGAAGCTCAGCTAACTCGAATTGAGGCAGTACATAGAGGTTTCTTGTATCAACATTTATATACTGTTGGTTGTTTATTATTAGCTCAAGAGGCAAACATAGAGTCAACAATAGTTGAATTAGATGAAGACATAGAGCTTTTAAGTAAAAAGAAACGAATATACATACAAGTGAAAACTCGTTCTAAGCCGATAATCCCTAGCGATGTCTCTGGGGTTATAGAACGCTTTGACATACTACGTAAGGAGCATACTGATGGAAATAGGAAAGGAGAAGCTTTATTTGTATTGATAGCTAATCAAGAGCCTAGTCCGCAACTTCAGAAAAACATCAATAACAAACTATTTCCTGGTGATATTAAATTTATCTCACCAAAAGCGCCTTCTGGTTGCGATCCTGCTCTCCCCCCAGCGTGGGAGTCACTCTCTGAAGCTGCAAAATGGTGCACTACGCAAGCCCAAAAATTGAAGTTTTCATTGTTGTCACCTGACTCACTTATCTGGAAATTGGCGGGACTTGTGCAGCTAGCAGCCACAGGCGATTCGCAGGACATGTCACATGTATTTCAAACTAGGAACTTACCTAAGTTATTTGAGCAATTACTGATTCAATTACAAGACTTTCCTGAGCCGCCAGAAAATTACGTGGCTCAAATGTGTGAGCCAACTCTCATATCCAATGAACGAATACGTATTATTTGTGGCTTATCCGGTTCCGGAAAAACTGCGTGGGCAGCACAAGCAGCTCTCCATAGCTCACAGCTTTGTGCTTACTATGACACTGGCGATATACCTGCACCTGCACTCGCTAGTACTTTGGTACGTGAACTTGCTGCTAAATTCGCAGGTTCAGACAATGATGGATTTAGAAAAATACTTCTTCCAGGTGTGAGTGGCTACGATGCTTTAAGAACCTTTGATACATATATTACGCAGCAAGGGACCAATATCCTTCTCGTTATAGATAACTCACACCGTATCCCTGCTGAAACTATCAGAAACTTATTTAACTCAACTAAATCGATTCACTTTGTACTCCTTTGTCAGCCGAATGAGAGCGTTAGAGAATTAGAATCTCTTATGGGTATAAATAGAGAAACACTTAAGGGCTGGGATATTGATTCTATAGCAGCTGTAGTTAATATGCTGGGAGGATACGGGACTCCTCAAGGTTTTGAAAATTTAAAAAACTATACTGGAGGCCTTCCACTTTATGTTCAAAGCGCTGCAAATTTAGCTTCTACAGAATACGAAAACAATATTGATACGCTGTGTGCAGACTTAACACAACAAAAATGCAGCACAGAAACTGCACAAGAAATTATTCTCTCACGGATTTATCAAGGCTTAGATAAAGTAATTCAAGATTCATTTGCAATATTTAGCTTGGCTGACGTCGGATTAAGCACGGATGAAATAGTTACATTGCTCAGTCACTCGCTAAATATACTAACAAATAAAGCTGTCATATATCTTAAAAAAATGAGAGCCACAGGAGCTGTAGAGGCTTTTGGGAATAAAACGCTGAAAGTGCATGACTCTCTGAGAGCTCTGGGATTAATTCATTTAAACCTGTTAGATGAGGAGGTGATACAAACAAGTTTAATCACTTTAAAAGATCTTATTATCTCAAGTTTACATAAAGATCGTGACACTTCTAGATTTGCATTGCTGATCCAGGTTTTTATTAAACTAAATGACGTTATGGCACTTATCTCAATATCAGGTGAAGAGTTGTTTTATGAGATGGGTATCAATACAGATATTATGGCGAGTATAGAATCGGCTCTGAACTCCGATGTTTTAGGGGCAGAACATAAGTTTTGGGCTCTGGATGGATTAGTGTTCTCTGCTTTTAGGGAAGGGCATTTTCAAGACGCTCCACCAAGACTTGAAGCGATGGAACATCTGATTGTACAAAATGAGTTTAGTTATCGTGAGCACGTAGCTTTTGGCATGAAAAAAATATTACTTGCCGCCGAAAATGGTAAGGCTCAAGAGGTTGAGCGACTGAAAGAAGAGTATTCGACGAAACTTCCTGATGCTGAGCACAAACGAATATTCAACTATAACTATGCTATTGCGTTGTGGAAGCTCAAAAAATACAGAAAAGCCAAGCAGATATGCCAACAAGTCGTTGGAGAGTATTATGATATTTTGGGCATTACCCCTAAAGACGTTCTTGGCAAAAATTCAGATGTGTTATGGACGATTATCAATCGACCTGAAAATGTACAAGAGCATATCAAACACCTAGCAGATGCATTGGAGCTTTACGCTCGGATTTTAGATGAGCTTGGTGAAAATACCTCATTTACGCGCATTCATGCTATGAAATTCTACAATATGACAATGGCTCCAGACTCCATGGTTCGAGTCGGGCAAGATTTGGCTGATGAATTTGTTGCGAGGAAAGATTATGAAGGAGCTAAAGAGGTAGTTGAGCAACATATTTTACCTGTTGTAAATCAAGCGGGTTTGATAAACAGGATGGTGCAGGTGAGAAGTCAATATGCTGTCATTCTCGCTTATTGCGGATTACATAATGATGCAGCTTCAGAAATTAAAAATCTGAATCCATATAACAAGGGGTTAAGCCGCGAACAGCGCACCGAAATCGAAAACCAGACTGACTTGATTTCACATCTATCCCAAATCGCACACCTGGAAGAAAGCAAAAAGTCATTTGGTAAAGTTGGAAGAAACGAACAATGCCCTTGTAGCTCTGGCTTAAAATATAAAAAGTGTCATGGTGTAATTTAATACGAATATTTGTGTAAAACTACAAAGCACTCATTCTGACTACTGAAATATTTTTAATACCTAAGTTTGTTAACTTACTAAAGTGCGTATTTTGATCACCTTCATCGTGGAATGTTACCGTCCAGTTAGCCGAGTGCTTAATCGACATAGCTAAATGTTTAAAGTAAGGCATGTCAACATCTGCTAACGAATGACCAATTACTATTACTTCGTCTATGCTTTTCAGGTTTCTAAAAAACATAGCATTACTCGATATTATTGATTCCGTGCACTTAAAAGTTTCATTAGAGTATCGATTGATAGTTTCTTTACCAAGCTCATATGAATAATCAAACTGATCCGACATTTGTTCAGACCAAGCTTCTAAATTCTCAGAGGATAAACCTTCGGGCGGAGACTCTGGCTTTTCTATAAAACTATCAGGATTAACCCCATGTCCAAGCACTAATTCATCTACACCTCCATCAACTTTTCCATGTATAAACAATACATTCTCATCTGAAATCGAATAGTATCTTGATAGGGTATCTGTATAGTTAAATGTTAGGTATCTTGCTTTTTTATCTAGTTTTATTTCTTTCAGTTGATCAAGATTAGGGAATTCAACAGAAAGAATGAACTCTTTAAACGCGCTGAATAAAGTCGCCGTTAACTTCTCAAGAACAAACTCCATTTCAATTTGAAATGCTCCCCAGTCTCGATCTCTAAAATCGGCAGAACTTGGATTAGCAAGATAATCAGTATATGCATCTAAAACTGTTTGTGTATCCAATAATGACAGACTATGTTCGAAATCAGACCAAAGAAGATCTCTAATAACTGATTGATTTTCTGAATTAATGTCCTCGAAACCATAATGTTCTAAAAGTAATTCATATACATCGGAATAATGCTTTTTTAGAAACAACCCAAACGAGATATACGAAGTATTGAGTCCATGATGCAAGTCAAAACCATTCCCAATTACATATAACTTCATAATCTCTTTTCCATAAGATTTAGTTAATGCAGGCCAAGCTAAGTGTTCAGCCTGCAAAATTCACATCCACTATCCAACTTTGTTTGTCACTTTCCATCCTTGTTTATAACTTTCCAATTTAGTTTGGATGTGACAACTGAGAGACTCGACTTGTAAAGTTACTCAACCGTAACTGACTTAGCAAGGTTACGTGGTTGGTCAACATCTGTGCCTTTGATAATGGCTACGTAGTAACTTAATAATTGCAGCGGTATTGTATAAACAATTGGCGCAATTAACGGGTCTACGTGTGGTACTTCCATCACGCGCATTGTATCGTCACCTTTAAATTGTGCGTCTTTGTCTGCGAAGACATACAAGATACCGCCACGGGCACGAACTTCTTCAACGTTAGATTTTAACTTCTCTAACAATTCGTTATTTGGTGCAACAACTATGATTGGCATTTCTGCATCAATTAACGCTAATGGGCCATGTTTTAATTCACCCGCAGCATACGCTTCTGCGTGAATGTACGAAATTTCTTTTAGCTTTAACGCACCTTCCATCGCAATTGGGTATTGCTCGCCACGTCCCAAAAATAGGCTGTGATGTTTGTCAGCAAACTCTTCTGCTAATTTTTCAATGCCTTGTGCCATTGTCAGTGTTTCTTCTAGTTTGTTCGGTAAAGTTGCTAATGCCGTTACGATTTGTTTTTGTAACTCAGCACTCATGCCTTTTTGTTTACCTAATGAAGCCGTTAACATTAACAATGCCACTAACTGCGTAGTAAAGGCTTTAGTTGACGCCACACCAATTTCAGCACCGGCGTTAGTCATAACGGCCAAGTCAGATTCACGTACTAATGATGAACCAGGTACGTTACATACAGTTAAACTGGCTTTATATCCTATCTCTTTTGCTAAACGTAATGCCGCTAATGTATCTGCTGTTTCACCTGACTGTGAGATAGTCACAATTAACGAGTTAGCTGGTACAAACGATTTTCTGTATCTAAATTCAGAGGCTATCTCAATGTTACAACTCACATTAGCAAGTGACTCTAACCAGTAACGCGCAACCATGCCCGAATGGTAAGACGTACCACAAGCAATGATTTGCACATGGTCAATGCCCTGTAAAATTTCTGCGGCGTTTTCACCTAAGTATTCTTCTATTACTGTGTCTGCATTAATACGATTAAGTAACGTATTACGAACAGCAGCAGGTTGTTCATGAATTTCTTTCATCATGTAGTGACGGTATTCACCTTTGTCACCCGCATCATGAGTAACGGTAGATTCATTAATTTCACGCTCAACAGGGTTGCCATCCGCATCAAAAATATTAATTTGATCACGAGTGATCTCGGCAACATCACCTTCTTCTAAAAAGATAAACTGACGTGTCACAGGTAATAATGCTAATTGATCAGAGGCAACAAAGTTCTCTCCAATACCAACACCTATAACTAACGGACTTCCTGAACGCGCAACCACAATACGGTCTGGATTAGCAGGTTCCATAATTACGGTTCCATAAGCACCATCTAACTGTTTCACTGACATTTGCACTGCGGCTAATAAGCTATCTGTACCTTTACGGTTTTCGTGAACTAAATGCGCGATTACTTCGGTATCGGTTGCAGACGTGAATTCATAACCTTTGTTTTGTAATTCTGTACGTAAAGACTCGTGGTTTTCAATAATACCGTTATGCACTAGCGCAATGGCGTCGTTAGACATATGTGGATGAGCATTCGCTTGTGTTACACCGCCATGGGTTGCCCAACGAGTATGCGCAATACCTGTGGTGCCATTAACTTTTGATAACGCGACCGCATCGGCTAAGTTTTTTACTTTGCCAACTTCACGCGCACGTTGTAATGAACCATCATTTTCCATTAACGCAACACCCGCAGAATCATATCCACGGTATTCAAGGCGCTTTAGGCCTTCTAATAAAATATTAACAATATGACGCTCAGCAACACCACCAACGATCCCACACATAATTCTCTCCAATATCTATTTAGTTAACGACCCATCTTATTGGCCGTTATCTGTTTTAATTTGTTTTTATAACTAATACGTTTTGAGCCGTAATTAAGCGCTCACTTTCAGCATCAATATCTGTGTCTGTTACTAACACGTCTATGTCTTGCCAACTCAATTCTAAATTCGGTATTTTTCTATCTAACTTTTCTGACTCAGCCAATACAATCACCTGTTGTGACACTTCTGCCATTACGCGACTTAAGTTGGTTAATTCATTAAAAGTCGTAGAACCACGGGTAACATCTAAACCAGATGCACCTAAAAATGCTTGATCAAAGTTATAAGCTTTTAACATGCTCTCAGCTAACTGACCTTGGAATGAATGCGATTGCGCATCCCAAGTCCCACCTGTCATTAACAAGGTAGGTTCGTTTTCTAGCTCAAGAATATGATTGGCAACTTCTAATGAATTACTCATCACCACCAATCCACGCACATGTTGAGCATGAGATAAAACAGCAGACGTTGTACTGCCACTGTCTATAACAATGCGGTTATGATCTTTTATCAATGCAGCGGCTGCCTTGGCGATAGCTTGCTTTCGTTTCGAAACTTCCGGCCCCGCTAATTCTGATGAGCCTGTCGGTAAAGCAATAGCGCCACCGTATTTACGTAATAATAAGCCATTAGACTCAAGGGCTGTAAGATCTTTACGTATGGTAACTTCAGAGGTATTGAACATAGTCGTTAATTCATCAACAGTAACTTCTTGTTGATCATTAACTAATTCAACGATTGAACGTCGGCGGGATTGAGTATTTCTTTTTTGCACAAAAAAAACCATTAAGTTTCGATTCGGAAGATTATAGTTTCGAATGAAATTTAATCAAGGCTTTATTTGTAAATCACAGAACATATTTGACTTTTTAATGTTGAAAAATAACAAGCCTGAAATACATTCAAATTGAATTTAGGAAACGTAAATAAAAAAAGGGAAAATTAAAAATGAATTATACCGACAAAACTTCATTGGGATTTGGTTTGTTGTCAGCAAAACCCTTGTTCGATTCTTTTAGACAATCTAAAACACTGTTGATTATGTTTATTGTAGCGCTGAGTTTATTAGGCGGTTTGTGTTTCTTTTTATATAAAATAGCAGGGATGAGTTAATACGACCCTGCACTAGTTCCACAGGGTCACGACGCTTTAAAGTCTTCTAACCTTCAAGCTTTTTAGCTTTATCGCCTTACAGCTTAAAACTTATAGCTTACAGCTTTTTTTATTCGCTTTCTGGCTCTTCATTATTTTCAGTCGCGTCTACTTCACCACGTAATTTGATTTGCAAACCTTGTAAGAAGTTACGCATAACTTGGTCTTTACATTCGCGGTAATGTTTGTGGCCTACTTTTCTGAAAAAGGCGCTTAATTCATGTTTACCTAAGCTAAAGTTGGCTAATTCCAAATATTCTAATAAATCTTCCGCTTTTAAATTAAGCGCTATTTTTAATTTATTAAGGATGATGTTATTGGTTAACTTTTGCTCTGGGGCTGGTTGTGCGCCATCACGTTTACCACGTTTTTCGTTGATTAAACCATTTAAAAACGTAGCCATCATAGGATCTGGCAAACTTACATAACGTGGATCATCGTCTTTTTTCAACCATGCTGTTACTTGTTCTTGCGTTACTTTTTGATCGGCTGCGGCAAATACTTTCATCATTGCAGAGTCACTAAAGTCAAAGCTATAACGGATGCGACGTAAAATGTCATTGTTTGTCATGGTTGTTTCCTGATTATAAATACTGAAATTGGGTGTGCTGATAAATAAACCAGTTACCCATTAAATTGGTGCAATAGTTGTATTGTACTTGTTGTACACAATAATGTCAGATCATGAATGGGTTTATTTATGACCTGGTTGCTCAAACGCTTATTTAGGCTCAACATAGCTGATGGTATTTACTATGTAACATACTTTTCCTGTGGGAGTTTGCACCCAAGCTTCTTCGTCCACTTGTTTGCCAATTAATGCTCTGGCCATAGGGGCATCTATACTAATCCACTTTTTGTAAACGTCTATTTCGTCTGGGCCCACAATTCGAATTTGAGTAAGTTCGCCGTCGTCGTTTTCCACTTCAACCCAGGCACCAAAGAACACTTTGCCTTCTTGCTCAACCGATGGATATATCACTTTTAACGCTTCTAACCGTTTTGTTAAAAAACGCACACGCCAGTCAATTTCACGTAAGCGTTTTTTTCCGTAAATATACTCTGCGTTTTCACTACGGTCACCTTGAGCAGCGGCTTCTGATACCGACTTAGTAATACGAGGTCGTTCGTCTTTCCATAAATATGTCAGCTCTTTTTCAAGCTTGTCGTAACCATCACGTGTGATGTAATTGGTTTTGGTTAACAACTCAGGATCTGGCTTTCTGTAACGCCCCATGGATATGTCTTACTTATTTTTGATGCTATTTATAGGCTGTATTTAAAACTAATACATTTGAATGTACAAACTTTTAACTAAGGATTAGTTAAAAAGGAACTCATGGCATATTCATTTACCTTGAATATACGAGCTTTAAACCAAATTAATCGATGAAATTGGTATATAATGCTTTTTTCTTTGCTGATATCTTATTTACCCTGAATGAATTATTTCTGGCCTAAAGCCTTATTACTATTTTTTATCTGCACATTTGGTGCGTACGCCAAGCAAAGTGACTGCAAATTAAGTGTTAGAACCGAATTTTCACAACAAAACTTCTTACCTTTGAATTACTCCATTAACAAATTAGCTATTCAGTCTTATGCTTTATTAAACGACGTAGTAAAAAGGTCCGCTTGTACATTGGAACAAATATCATTACCAAATGCTCGTGCGGTTAAAATGCTAAAGGATGGCGAACTAGCCGTTATGGTAGGTATGTCAAAAACCAGCGAACGCGAACAACACTTTTACTTTTTAGGCCCTTACCACACCGAACGTATTGTTGCCGTTGGAAGTAACGGCTTGCAAAAAAAAATCAAAAACTTAACTCAATTAATGGAACATGATGGCCTGATCTCTGTAACAAGAGGTGCCTATTATGGCGCGCAATGGCAAACCGCTTTACAAAATAACCCTCACGTATCCAATCGGTTAATTCAGCTTTCTGAAAATCAAAAAAACCTATCATTGTTAATGTTAAACAGAGTGGCAATATCATTTGAAGATGAACAAGTTGTCGATGAATTAATGCAGTTAGATAATTTTAAAGATCGCTTCATGAAACTATTTACTCTGCACGAAAACTTTGTTTATTTTGCTTTTAGTAAAAAATTAGTCAGTCAAAGCCTGTTTAATAAAATAGAAAAACAGTGGAAGATTATGCATCCTGAACAATACAATGAGCAATTTCTAATCCATCATTAATGGTCAATTTTTAGGTTAATGCCTATATATTCTCCCCAATAGCTTCCCATTATTACTGGTTAGTTTTAATTAACCTGATTTATTTTAGTATTGTTATTTAAAACCAAAATTTAGTCTCAATATATTGCTGTATTATTTTTGTATTCGTACTTATGCTGACCGCCTATATTTGTCAGTTTATTTTTATAAGATTATTTTTTATAAGAGCAACGTGTCTCTATTTTCAAGGACTTCAAACCTATGTCTGTTGTTAGTCAAACTATTCCTCAATTGATTGCTGAAGAGATCTCAGCCCGTACCGAACAAGTTATTGCAGCTATTACCTTATTAGATGAAGGTTCAACCGTTCCATTTATCGCGCGTTATCGTAAAGAAGTGACCGGTGGTTTAGACGATACCCAATTGCGTAATTTAGAAACACGTCTTATCTATTTACGAGAGTTAGAAGAGCGCCGTCAAGTGATCTTAAAATCGATTGCCGAACAAGACAAACTCACGCCTGAATTAGAGAAGGCAATTTTAACCGCAGACAATAAAACCCGTTTAGAAGACTTATACTTACCTTACAAACCTAAACGTCGCACCAAAGGGCAAATCGCTATTGAACAAGGTTTAGAGCCATTAGCGGATGCTCTATATGCAGATGCAAACTTAGACCCAGAACAACAAGCCGAGGCATATATTTCTGATGATGTTGCTGACACTAAAGCCGCATTAGACGGTGCTAAGTACATTTTAATGGAACGTTTTGCCGAAGATGCTGAACTGTTAACAAAAGTACGTCGTTATTTAAAACAAAATGCTTACCTTGAAGCTAAAGTTATCCCGGGTAAAGAAACCGAAGGAGCTAAATTCCGTGATTATTTTGATCACTCTGAATTAGCTATTAAAACCCCATCACATCGTGCACTTGCTATGTTACGCGGAAGAAATGAAGGGGTTTTACAATTGGTATTAAACGCCGACCCTGGTCAAGATGCTCCGGTAAGAGAATCTCAAGTTGAAAGCATTATTGCCAATCACTTTGATTTGAACTTCAATCAAAAAGCTGGTGATAAATGGATGAAGTCGGTTGTGCAGTGGACATGGAAGATCAAAATCTCTATGTCGATGGAAAACGAACTGTTATCTGAAATTCGAGAAAATGCCGAACAAGAAGCCATTCGTGTATTTGCGAAAAATTTAAATGACTTGTTAATGGCTGCCCCTGCTGGTGCAAAAACCACAATCGGTATTGACCCTGGTTTTAGAACCGGTTGTAAAATTGCGGTTGTGGATCAAACCGGAAAGTTACTAGATACGGCCACTATTTACCCACATGAACCACAAAATCACTGGGCAAAATCAATGCGTACCATTGAGCTATTAGCCCGCACGCATAAAGCAGAATTAATCGCGATTGGTAACGGTACAGCGTCAAGAGAATCTGACAAGTTAGCCGCTGAAGTGATCAAAGCTTGCCCAGAATTAAAACTAAGTAAAATCATGGTCAGTGAAGCAGGCGCTTCTATCTATTCTGCCAGTGAATTTGCATCTAAGGAATTCCCAGATTTAGATGTATCTATCCGTGGAGCGGTATCTATTGCTCGTCGTTTACAAGACCCATTAGCTGAATTAGTGAAGATTGAACCTAAGTCCATTGGAGTTGGCCAATATCAACATGACGTGAGCCAAAGTTCATTATCAAAAAGCTTAGACGCTGTGGTTGAGGACTGTGTAAATGCCGTTGGCGTTGACTTAAATACTGCTTCAATTCCGTTATTAAGCCGAGTATCTGGTCTTAATAAAACCTTAGCTAACAACATAGTTAAATTCCGCGATGGCAATGGTAGTTTTAAAAACCGTAAAGATTTAAAAAATGTTGAACGTTTGGGACCAAAAGCATTTGAACAATGTGCTGGTTTCTTAAAAATTGTTAACGGTGACAACCCATTAGATGCATCGTCAGTGCATCCAGAAGCATATCCTGTAGTGACTGAGATCATTAAACAAAGTGGCTTTGCGGTAAACGATGTAATTAGCAATTCTGACTTTTTATCTAAGATAAATCCTAAAGATTACACCAATGACAAATTTGGTTTACCAACCGTTGAAGACATTATTAAAGAGTTAGATAAACCGGGTCGAGATCCTCGCCCTGAGTTTAAAACCGCTACTTTTAAAGATGGTGTTGAAACCTTAAAAGATTTAAAAGAAAACATGATCTTGGAAGGCGTAATTACCAACGTAACTAACTTTGGTGCGTTTGTCGATGTGGGTGTGCATCAAGATGGATTGGTACATATTTCATCAATGACGGACAAGTTTATTTCTGACCCGTCTGAAATTGTTAAAGCGGGCGATATTGTTAAAGTGAAAGTGATGGAAGTCGACATTCCACGTAAACGTATTAGTTTAAGTATGCGAATGGATGAACAAGCTTCAGCGAAATCTGACCATAAACCGAGCCAATCTAAACCGGCGAGAAATGAACAGAAGTCTCGTTCAAATAATGGCTCTAATAACCGTTCATCTAACAACGCAGGTAATGCATTTGGCGGCAACTCTTTGGGCGGCGGCGCTATGGGTAACGCATTTGCGGATGCGTTTAAAAAAGCTAAGAAATAGTAAATAGTTGCGAGTTGCGAGTTGCGAGTTGCGAAAAAATAAAATAGCCGACGTGTTTTCGTAAACACTGTCGGCTTTTTTGTTTCAGTATGTTCACTTCAAAAGCCATTAACATGGCCGTTGTGCTAGGTCATAACACACATGTAATGGTAATAGATGTTCTTCTCTTGGCTGACAATATCTAGCCGCAGGAGCTTGATGCCAATGTGTTAATAAGTCATCTCTTTTATCTGACTCGTTATGCGCTTTAGACAATCTATCATATCATTGTGCCCCGCATCTCCTAGCAGTGGCATTGGGCCACCACCATGAGATAAGAATAATACTTGCGTACTGTTTGTCCTATTTTACTTTGAAACCAGTGTGTCGTGTTTAAGCTAATGCTTCTGCCGTAACATCCATTGCTTGCCTTGCCAAAATCACATTTTCATCTTTTGTTGGCATATTTAACGCTTCAGCATAAATAAACTGTACGTCTGTGATACCGACAAAAGCTAATACATCTTTAAGATACTGACTTTGGCTATCTTTTGGTGTGCCTGCATACATGCCACCACGTGCTGCAACAATAATGGCTTTTTTGCCTTCTAACAAACCAACTGGGCCTTGTTCTGTGTATTTAAACGTAATGCCCGCTCTGGCGATACGGTCAATCCACACTTTAAATGTAGAAGGTATACCAAAGTTATACATAGGCATTCCAATGACTAACGTATCCGTATTTTGTAATTCGGCAACTAAAGAATCCGAAATATTCGCTAATTCTACTTGTTCATCGCTACGCTCATTGGCTGGCGTCATCCACGCACCCATTTCAGCTTGGCTTAAATGAGGTAGAGGGTCGCTTGCTAAGTCACGTTCAATTACATCTACGGTCATTTTTAGTTTTAATTTAGCGATAAACTCGTTAGCAAGTTTATGTGAATTACCTTGGTCACCATTTAAAGATGAATTAATTAATAGCACTTTATTTACGTTAGAAGACGAGTTTATAGAAGAAGTTGTGTTCATTTTAAATTCCTTACTAAGTGATAATGATCTTAGGCGCAGTATCATGTTATTTTGAAATGAATGAAATTGGTAAAATACGCACAAATCATTCTATTTAACCGAACGATTTATGGTCTACACTACAACAAGTTTGATTATTCAGTACAGACATGTACACGAGTTGAATAACAAAGTGGGAGGCAATTAATTCCACTCGTTATAAAACATTACTTTATACAATCAAAAAACATTGGAGATGAAAACGTTATGGCTATACAACTTAAAGCGAAAGACCATGATCTAGGAGGACTAACGGTTAAACGTGTTTTACCAAATCAACACAAACGTATGGTAGGGCCATTTATCTTTTTTGACCAAATGGGGCCCAGTACCTTTCACGCTGGACAAGGGATAAATGTCCGTCCCCATCCACACATTGGCCTTTCCACCTTAACCTATCTTTTTGAAGGCAGTATTTTACACCGAGATTCATTAGGTAATAATTTAGAAATTCATCCTGGTGATGTGAATTGGATGACATCTGGAAAAGGTATTGTGCATTCTGAACGGGAAAGTTTTGAAGTACGTGCCAATCCGCATTCAATTAGTGGTCTGCAATGCTGGATAGCCTTACCAGAGGCAATGGCAGAAATTGAACCGTCTTTTACCCATGTAAATAAACAACAACTCCCCAATTATTTACACCAAGGTGTAATGAAAAGACTGGTGGTAGGTGAAGCTTATGGCATGAATTCCCCAGTGAAAACCTACTGGCCTATGTTCTTCCTAGATGTTATTGCTGAGAAAGGCGAAACCATTACACCGCCCAATCCAAATCAAGAAACCGCGGTCATGATCATTTATGGCGAAGTTAAAATTAACGGCATCACGTATATCGCCGATGAATTTGTTTTACTGGAGCCCGGCGATGACCTGATTGAAGTATCACAGAACAGTCGATTCATACTGCTAGGCGGCGATAAATTTGAACAAGTGCCTTTTATCTTTTGGAATTTTGTCGCTTTTGATCAACAGCGAATTGAACAAGCCAAAGATGATTGGAATAACGGACGATTTCCAACCATCCCCGATGATAACAAAGAATTTATTCCCCTGTGATTGGGTATCAAATATTGATAAAACTAATAAATAGAGTGGTTTAAGTGTTAAGAATTACATTAGAACAATGGCGGATGTTTCGAGCCGTCGTAGAATTTGGAGGTTTTAATCAAGCCTCCCAGAGCATATTTAAAAGCCAATCCAGTATCCATAATGCGGTAAGTAAAATTGAAGAATCGTTAGGGGTTAAATTATTTGTTATTCAAGGAAGGAAAACGGTATTAACCGAAGCCGGTACGCTTATCCTGAGACGAGCTAATTTTTTACTTGATGAAGCCGCAAAAGTGGAAGCTGTAGGCCATACATTAGGGCAAGGTACGGAAAGTCGTCTGCGTATCGCCATCGACGAAATCTTCCCGCAAACCTTGTTGTTTAAAGTGTTAGAAAACGTATCTATTGAGTATCCGTTATTGCAAATTGAGTTAATTGAGACCGTATTAAACGGGTCTACTGAACTGCTTGAAAATACCAAAGTAGACATTGCAATTTCTGCTACACCTTTGAGTAACGGACTTAGCGAAAGTCTGTGTCATATTGATTTTGTTGGCGTGGCGAGTCCTGACCATCCGTTACATAAAATAGATACGGAGCTAACTTTAGAGGATTTAAAAAGTCATCGCCAGATTGTCGTCAGAGATTCTGCAGTCGGTACGAAAAAAGACGAAGGTTGGTTAGAGGCCAATCAGCGTTGGACTGTCAGTCACATTAAAACCTCTATCGACATGATCTGTAAAGGGTTAGGTTTTGCGTGGTTACCCGCTAGCTCTATCGAATCACATCTTAAAACACAACAACTTGTACCTTTAAGATTGGGCCAAAATAGTAAACGTTCGGGTCAGTTATATTTAGTATTTAAAGACGCGGACAGACTCGGCCCTGCGGCTCAATATTTCTTAACGGAACTTAGAACCCAATGTTTGTCGTTAAAGGCGACACATTAACCTCATCCATTCGTTTTAAACTAATGATTTGAACAAAAATAGATAATTTTAATCTACCTAGGTGAATATTAAACTGGCCTCAATAAATAAATTGTAGGAGTTAGTCATGAAATATATAAGACGTTCACAAGACAGAGGTCAGGTAGATTTAGGTTGGCTGAAAAGCAAACATAGTTTTTCATTTGGTCATTACCACGACCCTAAACACATGGGTATTTCAGCGCTACGTGTTATCAATGACGATATGGTTATGCCATCACAAGGTTTTGGTACCCATGGCCACCGTGATATGGAAATCATTTCTTATGTGATTGAAGGTGCGTTAAAACATGAAGACAATACAGGCAATAAATATGTCGTACCTGCAGGTGATGTGCAGCGTATGAGTGCAGGCACTGGTGTTATGCATTCCGAGTTTAATGCGTCCAGTACCAGTCCGGTGAAATTCTTACAAATTTGGATACAGCCAAATGTGTCAGGTGTTGCGCCAAGTTATGAACAAAAAAGCATTAAACAACAAGGTCAACTTACACCGTTAATTACGCCTAATGGATCTGAACATACCTTGTCCATCAACCAAAACGCTAAACTGTCTCGTTTGATGTTAAAAGATGGTGAGAAATTCACATTAAACTCTGAACAAAGTGTGGGATACTTACACCTTGTTAAAGGCAGCTTATTAGTAGATGACTTAGTTGAAAGTGAACAAGAGTTTGTCGCCGGTGATGCATTTGCACTAGACCCTGAACAAGGTCATCAAATCACGGCAACATCCGCACTTGAAGCTCTTTGGTTTAACTTGCCGAGTTAACTAGTCAACCGGTTTTGAATATAAGTAAAAAGGATAAACATGGAAATATCGGCAGTGTTAATTGTCGCAATTGTGGTATTACTGATTGGTATTTCCAAATCTGCATTTGCTGGGGCGCTTGGCGTTTTTGCCGTGCCTCTTTTAATGATTAAGTTTAGCGCTATTGAAGCAATAGGCCTTATGCTACCACTGTTGATCATAGCCGATGTAATGACAGTAAAAGGCTTTTGGAAACTGTGGGATTCGGCATTGTTAAAATCCCTAATACCAGGTGCATTAATTGGTATTGTAACTGCCAATTTGCTCATTGATATTATCAATGCCGATGATCTGCGTTTTATCATCGCGCTGATCTGTATTGTTTTTGCCCTTAAAAATATACTGTTTAAACAGATACAGTTACACATGCTTAATAACAAAGTCGGCGCTTATATCATGTCGGGCTTGTCTGGTATTTCAAGCACTTTAGTGCATGCTGGCGGGCCACCCTTGATTATATATTTCAGTGCTATTGGTTTAGCGCCATCTAAGTTTGTTGCTACCGCTGCAATCTTTTTTGCTTTTATGAATTTAGTGAAACTAATCGGTTTTATCTCACTAGGATTTTTAACGACGGATCTCGTTTTAACCGCATTAACCTTTATTCCATTGGCCTTTGTTGGGCATTGGCTTGGTATCAAAATCAATAATAATTTAGACAAGGTCATGTTCTTAAAGATCATGAACTATCTGTTGTTGGTATTAGGCGGCTGGTTAATTTTCACTTCGGCTTAATTCAGGCCGCCCATACACAAGTATTTGATCTCTAAATAATCATCCAAGCCGTACTTTGAACCTTCTCGTCCATTGCCTGATTGTTTAACCCCGCCAAAGGGTGCAGCGGAGTTCGATATAAGGCCTTCATTAATGCCTATCATGCCGTACTCCAAACCTTCAGCCACACGCCATATAGTGCCTATGTCTCTGGCATAAAAATACGCAGCCAAACCATATTCAGTGTCGTTTGCCATGTCGATAACTTGTTGCTCAGTTTCAAAACTAATAATTGGCGATACGGGTCCAAATATTTCATTAGCCGCAATGGGCATATCATTAGTAACTTGGCTCAAAATAGTCGGCTGATAAAAGTTTTCGCTGGCGTTACCATTAACATGAGCACGCACACCACCTAATAATACTTTTGCTCCGGCTTGCACTGAATCCAACACTAACTTATCAACATCATCTACTGCTGACTTTGAGATCATCGGTCCTATTGCTACACCGTCAGTTAAACCATTACCTATGGCTAGGTTTTTCACTGCAGCTGTGAATTTTTCGGTAAAGGATTGCGCTATGCCTTGTTGTACAAAAATACGGTTAGTACATACACAGGTTTGCCCTGCATTACGATATTTTGAAGCAATTGCACCTTGAACTGCCGCATCAACATCCGCATCATCAAACACAATAAACGGTGCATTGCCACCAAGTTCCATCGACACTTTTTTTACGCTTGTGGCACATTGCGCAATCAATTGTTTGCCTACACCAGTAGAGCCAGTAAAGGTAAATTTAGCAATATCTGGATGTTCCGTAAGTATTTGGCCAATGCCTTTGGCATCTTCACCAATAATAATATTAAACACACCTGCCGGTATGCCTGCACGCTCAGCTAATTCGGCCATAGCCAAAGCAGACAAAGGCGTTTGTGTTGCTGGGCGTCCTACAAATGTACAACCTGCGGCTAATGCCGCCGCTGCTTTACGAGCAATCATGGCATTAGGGAAATTCCAAGGTGTTACCGATGCAACAACCCCGACTGGTTGTTTGATCACAATAATGCGTTTATCAGATGATGGCGCAGGGATAGTATCGCCATAAACACGTTTACCTTCTTCAGCAAACCATTCAATAAATGATGCACCGTAAGCAATTTCACCTTTAGCTTCAGCTAATGGTTTACCTTGTTCTAGAGTAAGAATGCGGCCTAAATCATCTTGATGTTGCATCATTAAGTTAAACCAGTTTCTTAATAACACAGCTCTTTCATTGGCTGATTTACCCGACCAAGATTTTAATGCAGCCTTAGCTGATTTAACCGCTAGTTCAGTTTCCGCTATTCCAGCGTTGGCCACGTTAATAATAACTTCACCTGTTGCAGGATTTACAACAGGGAATTCTGACTCACTGCTATGCCAGCTGCCATTGATATACGAATATTGTTTAAGCAGTTGAGGGTCGTTTAACTTATCCATTGCATTACTCCAAAGGCTGGTACTTTTTAAATAGGATATTGTTTTGTAATACTAAATATTGACTGATGATTTTATACTAACTAACACAGCTAGTGAGTTACCAAAATTCTAATTACTTCTTAGCCCTAGGATGAGCACTGTCGTACACCTTAGCTAAGTGTTGAAAATCTAAATGGGTATACACTTGGGTGGTGGATAAATCGGCATGGCCTAACAGCTCTTGAACTGCGCGTAAATCACTACTGGATTGTAGTAAATGTGATGCAAATGAATGGCGCAGTTTATGTGGGTTTAAGGTGTTGTTTAACCCTTGGCGTTTAGCCCAATAGCTTAATCTTTGTTGCACTTGTCTTACGCTAATACGATTACCTAATTTACTGATAAACAAAGCATCTGACTCTGCTTTCAAAAACTCAATACGACATTCCAACCACTGATGAATGGCCTCTATTGCCATTCGACCAACGGGCACCAGCCGTTGTTTACTGCCTTTACCGGTTACTCGTAGCTCTGCATTGTTTAAATCAATATCCAGACGATTAATTGAGGTCAGCTCAGATAAACGTAATCCACTGGAATAAAATAATTCCATCATGGCTTTGTCTCTGAACTCTATGGTTTGCTCAGGAGTAAAAGCCAATAATTGTGAGACTTCATCCACTTCCATATTTTTAGGTAATGGTTTGTCCGTTTTTGGTGTGGTTAATAATTCGGTTGGGTCTAGTTGGATTATTTTCTTTTGTAATAAATAATTAAACAAGCCTTTCACTGAGGACAGTTTTAACTGCATTGAACGAGGTTTTAATTTGGCTTTACGTAAACTTAATAACCACTGTTTTAATACGTTGCCATCTATTTTTGACCACTGTAGGTCATCAATTTCAACGCAAAAAGTACATAAATGCAGAATGTTAGCTTGGTAGGTTTTTAACGTTAATTGAGCATAACCACGTTCGTACTTTAGATAATCTAAATACTGTGCCACTTGTGGCTGAATAGATTGGGGTAAATGCTCAATACGGTTTAGCATTTTACAAGCAATTAGCAGGTAAGATGAACGGCGTGACGACTTAACAATCGGCCTAATTGATTGATGAATAAGGTATCCATATGAGGTTGAAAGTGATGGATAGACCCTGAAGCAAATGCGGCAATGCCAAAAATAGTTTCTTCTTCACCAACCATGTAATTAAGTTCAACTAATGCAACAGATTGAGCAAAGTTATCAAACACGGTTTCCATGATCTCTGGGTATAAACGTCCTAAATAACTTGGATTGCCATCTAATTTAGCTTGTAGGTGAATGTAGGCTTCGTCTTCTGGTTGTAATAACCTGAACTGCGCTAAGAATAGCTGATCTTTACACACTCTATCAACCACTTTTTCTAATTCAGCCACAGAAGTACAACCCACTAAGCCAATATACATTTCGCTGATAGCACGGAAGATATTTTCGTTTTGTCTGGCGTTGACCATCAAAAGATTAAGCTCTTCTTCCATTTGTAAAATTTTATCGCGCTGGATCTCTTGGCGGCGTTCTAATAAAGAGGTCGCGCCATGAGCAACATGAGGAATGCGTAATTGAGTGACTAATTCTGGATGATCAACAAAAAAGCTAGGGTTTTGCTCAAGGTAGTCTTTAACCAACTCAGCATCTAGCTCAAGGTCTTCAGGATTAGGTATCAATACTTTTGTCATATATGCATCTGTCCATCAAATACGTATTCTGCAGGTCCAGTCATTTTAACTGGAGAATTTTCGTCATGCCAACGAATATGAAGTGTACCACCAGGTAAGTCAACTTGAACTTTGCTATCCAATAAATTTTGTAAACGACCAATAACCACAGCCGCACAAGCACCACTGCCGCAAGCTAATGTTTCACCTGCCCCACGCTCAAACACACGTAATTTAATGTGTTCGCGATTAATAATTTGCATGAAACCGATATTGGCTTTCTCTGGAAACCGTTCATGCTGCTCTAATCGCGCACCAAGATCTTCTACCGGAGCGGTTAACACATCATCAACAACCGTCACACAATGAGGATTACCCATGGAAACGACACCACACATGAGGTTATCATCACCAGATTTTAAAATATAAGTTTTTTCTTGTTGTTGCGCATTAAAAGGCACTTTTTTAGGCTCTAATATAGGACGTCCCATATTAACCGTTACTTGGTTTTCATTCTCAAGATACAACACCATGTTGCCGGATTTAGTGCTTACTTTAATAGCAGATTTATTAGTTAAGCCTTTTAACTGAACAAAACGAGCAAAACAGCGAGCGCCATTTCCGCATTGAGAAACTTCACTGCCATCGGCGTTAAATATACGGTAATGAAAATCTAAATCTGGATCATAAGGAGGCTCAACAACCAACAACTGGTCAAAACCAATACCAAAGTTGCGGTTAGCTAATTGCTTAATTTGCTCTGGTGAGAAGTACACATTTTGTGTGACTCCATCAACCACCATGAAATCGTTACCCAATCCATGCATTTTTGTGAACTGTAACAACATCTTTGTTAATCTTCCTAGATTGCTTTAAAGGTACAACTAATCTTCTAAAATCGATTCGCCAGCCCATAGAGATTCGATGGTTTCCCTTTGTCTAACGACATGCATTTTATCACCATCAACCATAATTTCTGCAGCTCTTACTCTTGAGTTGTAATTAGAACTCATCGTAAAACCATATGCGCCAGTTGAACGAACCGCTAAATAATCACCCGCTTCTACGGATAACTCACGGTCTTTGCCTAAAAAGTCTCCGGTTTCACACACAGGACCAACAACATCATAGTTGGATACTTCGCCATCTCTTGGTTCAACTGGAATAATATTTTGCCATGCAGAATACAACGAAGCACGTATGTTATCGTTCATCGCCGCGTCAACAATACAGAAACTCTTGTCTTCGTTTTTCTTTAAAAACTCAACCTTAGTTAACAAAATACCCGCGTTAGCCATGATTGCTCTGCCAGGTTCAAATAGGATGGTTAAGTCTGTTCGATGGCTTAATTTTTCCATTAATACCGTCATATATTCTGATGGGTGAGGCGGCGTTTCATCATTATAGGTAACGCCTAAACCACCACCTAAATCTAAGTGACTTATAGTCACACCACTATCTGACAGTTGGTCAATTAATACTATTAATTTATCCAACGCATCTAAAAATGGCGACAAATCGGTTAATTGTGAACCAATGTGACAATCAACACCTTGTACTTTTAAATGTTTTTGTTGGTTGGCCCATTTAAATAATTCAACCGCATCATCGATATTAATGCCAAATTTATTTTCTTTTAAACCTGTCGAAATATATGGGTGAGTACCCGCATCAACATTTGGATTTACGCGCAAGGAGATTGGCGCTATTTTGCCTAGAGACTCAGCAACTTGATTAATACGGTATAATTCAGCTTCTGATTCAGCATTAAAACATTTAATGCCAACTTCAAGTGCGTACTCAATTTCAGCTTCCGTTTTACCAACACCAGAAAATACGATTTTTGTCGGGTCACCACCCGCTTCTAATACACGAGCCAACTCGCCACCAGAAACGATATCAAAACCAGAACCAAGACGAGCCATCACATTTAATACGGCTAAATTTGAATTTGCTTTTACTGCGTAACAAATCAAATGAGGATGCTCACCTGCAGCATCATCAAATGCTTTCCAATGACGTTCTATTGTCGCGCGTGAATAAACATAAGTCGGTGTATTGAACGATTCAGCGATGTCTTTACATGCCACTTGCTCAGCAAATAAACTGCCATTCTGGTAACTAAAATGATCCAAGGTTCGGTCCTGTTTTTTGTAGATTTGTTATTGGTCAATCAAAGTTGATAATTGTAAATCAGTTTTTAATAGATTTTGTTGATTCTGTCGCCGGCTTTTGATCAGGCAATATTAATGCCCCACGTTGGCCACATCCCATTAGTTGTAACGATATTAGGCTTAAAGTTAAAAGTACAATTGCCCTTTTACATAACTTAGTTGAATAATAATGCATGTTTTTACTGAATCTATTAAATTTGCCGCCTATAATCGCATGGAATAACGTAATTGCAAGCAGGATCTACTATGAACGACAGTGAATATCACCAATTAGCCGACGAATTATTAAATAACTTACAAGATGCCATTGATGAAGTGGAATTTGACTTAGATTATGAAAGTGCCGGTGGCATAGTGGAAGTTATTTTTCCAAATGGCACTAAGATTATTGTTAACAAACAAGCCCCTTTACATCAAATTTGGGTGGCAACAAAAGCCAATGGCCACCACTTTGAATTTAAGGATGGTCAATGGATAGATAACCGTGGAGGCTCTGAGTTTTGGGCTTTATTAACCGAAGCTGCAACCAGACAAGCGGGCGAGCCTATCACATTAGCAATATAACAAACTTGGTATAAACTAAGTTAGATCAATAAATTAGGTGATAAATTTAAGGAAAATTTAATGAAATCAAACATTATTAACGCTTTATTTTCTCTATTGCTTTTAACTGTAAGTTCCGCTGTTTACAGCGCTGAATCCAGTGAAACGGTTCTGTCAGACAATATTCGTCGAGCTATCGTTACCGACTCGATTGAAAACAGAGAGCCCGTTACTGATTTAACAAATACCGAAATAAAGACAAATGTGAACAAAGTTTATTTGTTTACTGAAGTGATTGGCAAAGCCGATACTATGATCACGCATCGTTGGTTTTTAGATGGTAAGTTAGAGGCCGAGGTTATTCTTAAAATTGGCAGTAACCGTTGGCGCACTTATTCAAGTAAAAACTTAACCGTCCCAAACCATTTGGGTCATTGGCAAGTTGAAGTGGTTGACGAAAATAATCAACCTATCGCATCAGCCTCATTTAACTACAGCGAATAAACTTTATCTGATGGGCTAATTTGTTAATTCACTTTTTAGCCCATTTTATTTGCACCTTTCTAGCTTACCATTTTCAGTTATTTTGCCGAGTTACCGCTTTAGGCTCACTTTAATAACTGGTATTCTAATACCAATTAAATTCAATTATTTATTAAGACATTTTTCACTTATGACCAACTCAACTCAACCTTTGATCCGTATCGCTACTCGTGAAAGTGCATTAGCTATGTGGCAAGCCTATTATGTAAAAAATAAACTGGAACTTGCCCACCCAGAATTAACCGTTGAGTTAGTGCCAATGACTACCAAAGGTGATCAAATATTAGATACACCACTTGCCCTTATTGGTGGGAAAGCCTTATTTGTAAAAGAGTTAGAAGTCGCAATTTTGGAAAACAAAGCAGACATTGCTGTGCATTCCATGAAAGATGTACCTGTTGAATTTCCAGAAGGGTTAATGTTACACACCATTTGTGAACGTGAAGACCCACGTGATGCCTTTGTTTCTAATAACTATACTGACTTTGACAGCTTACCAAATGGCGCAGTGGTAGGAACCTCTAGTTTACGTCGCCAATGCCAAATCAAAGCGTTACGCCCAGACTTAGTGATCAAAGATTTACGCGGTAACGTTAATACCCGTTTGCGTAAATTAGATGAAGGCCAATACGACGCAATTATTTTAGCCGCTGCGGGTCTTATCCGTTTAGAAATGCCTGAACGAATTAAACAGCATCTAGCCACCGATTTACTGTTGCCAGCCAATGGACAAGGTGCCGTTGGTATTGAATGTAGAACGGACGATCCCGTTATTCATAATTATTTAGCTACTTTAGAGCATACAGAAACCCGTATTAGAGTGTTAACCGAACGCGCGATGAACCGTGCATTAGAAGGTGGTTGTCAGGTGCCAATTGGTGCATACGCTACGGTTGATGGCGACCAAGTCACATTAAAAGGGTTAGTGGGAAGTTTAGATGGTTCACAAATCATCACTGATGAAGTAACCGGCCATACCGACCAAGGTGAAGCATTGGGCACACAATTAGCTAAACAGTTATTAGCTCAAGGTGCTGACGTGATCTTAAAAGAAGTCTATAAAGACTGATAAATGGAATGTGAACAAATGGCAACACCTGCCAAGTTAACCATTTTAAATACTCGCCCATCACCTATGGGCGAGGAGTTACAGCAACGGCTTATTCCGCAATACTCTAGCTATCATTTCCCAACAATTAGTAACGCCCCCATAACCTTGTCTAGTGATGTACCGTTAAAACAATGGTTACTGGACAAGTCTCTGGCTTGGATATTTGTTAGCCGCCCCACCGCTGTGTATTTCCGTCAACTTTTATTACAACATGACTTAACTGAGTTTTCTCCGGCAGGTGGTATCTTTGCCATTGGCGAGTCCACCAAAGCTGAACTACAGCGATTTGTGTGCAATCCAGAGATTAAAATAATTACACCAAAACACTCAAATAGTGAGTCTTTCCTTACATTAAAAGAACTAGATGCCTTCCAAAGTTTTGTACAAGTTAAAGGCAAGGACGGTAGAGAAGTCATTGGTAATGCCTTAATACAGCAGGGGAAACAGTATTACCCATTGGAACTTTATCAAAGACAATTGATCTCCTATTCTCATTCAGAGGTATGTACTTGGCAGCAATGTGATCTAGTTTTGGCGACCAGTATTGATATTGCCAATGGCATATTAACCAACTTATCTGAACAACTGTCTAACGACGAGATTCAGCTTTTGTTACATAAAATTAACTGGGTAGTCTTGAGCGAAAGGATTAAACAGTTTTTAATGGACAATATGGTAAAAGAACAACACATATTTATCTGTGAACAGTCAGATAATTCCTCTATTATCAATACGATCAATTTAATTTCTAAGTGAGATAACGGCATGGCTCAGGATAAAAAATCCAACCCATCTAAAGCTTCAAATGAATTAACGCCTCCTGGCGAAAAAGAAGTGGCAGATGTTAATAAAGCAGCAACAAAAACAGATGATGATTTGTCTACACTTGAATCTCTTGCCAAACTGGAATCAGAAATTAAGCAATCTCGTGATGCCGAAAAAGCAAATCAAACAGCTGAAGTAAAAAAAGAAGAAATAACTCAATCAAAGGTAAAGGCGACTGCTGGTAAAAGCTCTGTTGAAAATAACAAAGGCCAACCATCTCCTGACAAAACCTCGTCGACAAATAAAGACACGGCTAAAACCCAAACCGTGAAAGTTAAAAGACAAACCAGTTGGTTATCCATCTTTGCTTTTATTTTTAGTATTGCCGCCTCAGCTTTTGTTGGCTTTTTTTGGTGGCAATCGCAATTATGGTTAAAAAATCAAGAACAAGTTGA
Source organism: Psychrosphaera sp. F3M07 (assembly GCF_018860345.1). Classification (GTDB taxonomy): domain Bacteria; phylum Pseudomonadota; class Gammaproteobacteria; order Enterobacterales; family Alteromonadaceae; genus Psychrosphaera; species Psychrosphaera aquimarina. The sequence goes on from NZ_JAHKPJ010000020.1 coordinate 89,572, forward strand.
TCAACTAAAACAACAAGCGGTGATCAATACCCAACAATCACTTAATCAGTTACAAGCTAAATTAAACCAACTGCAACTTGTGGTTGAACAAAAACAAAACCAAACTCAAAATAATTCAGCCAAAATTAATGACTCATTAAATAGTTTAGCCGCTCGTATTAAAGAGCTAGGCCAAAGCCAACCTAATTATTGGTTAGCAGCGGAAGCCGGATACTTAATTAACTTAGCAGAACGCCGATTATTGGTTGAGCAAGATGTAAATACCGCTATCCAGCTGTTATTAGATGCAAATCAAAGATTAACCGCTATGCAAGACCCAAGTGTGTTTCACATAAGAGCGGGTATAAGTGAAGATATCGCTAGCTTATATACGGTTAAACAACCTGACAGTGACAGCATTTATTTGTCGATTTCTGGTTTAATAAAACAAACGGAAAACATTAAATTTGCGCAAGTGTATATCCCTAAACCGAATACCGATATTGAACTACAGCCAGAAGTCAGTGGAGAAGTTGATGACTGGTATAATAATTTATTAACCAGCTTAAAACGTTTCTTTGGTAATTTTATCACTATCACCCAACGTGACGCTGAAGTTCAACCGCAATTACCGGCGGATCAAAAGTGGTTTGTCAGAGCCAATTTAACAACACAAATGTTAATGGCGCAAAATGCCATTTTAGATAAAAACCAAGCATTATATGAAGACGCATTAAAACAAGTTGAAACTTGGGTGATGCAATACTTTGACACTGATGATGCTGCGGTTATCTCGTTCATAACGACACTCAATGCATTAAAACAAAAAGACATTGCTTTGAGCTTACCTACGGGCTTACAAGCTCAACCTTTGATTTCAAATTATCTTCAACAACAGATCATGTTGAAGGAAAGTGCTAATGACTAAACTAGTAAAAGGCTTTTTACTCCTTGCCATTTTTGGGGCTTTAGTTTTCATTGCACCACAATTAATGGGTGAACAAGGTTATATATTAATATCATTAGGTAACTGGACAATTGAAGGTTCCGTTGTTCAATTTGCTATTTTATTCATTATATCTTCGCTGGTTTTATATGGGCTTTGGTTAGCCATAAAATATCTTATTTTAGTTTTTATTATGCCAACCAAGTGGTGGCAAAATCGTTATGCTAAAACCCATGCTAATTATTTCCAAACCGGTGTGGATTATATGGCATTGGGCCAATGGAAAAGTGCAGCGGAGCAATTTTTAAAAGTAAAACGCATATCTAAAAAACAAACTGCAGCGGAACTTGCTTTGGTTTGTGCCGCCAGAGCGAATGAACCAGAGTTAAGTCGTAATATTGTAAATAGTTTAGAGGCTAATTTTGAACAAAATAATGTTAATCAGCAGTTCTCTAATTTATTGATCTTAGTGCAACAACAGCAGTTTTCTGAGGCGTTGTTAGTGCTGAATAAACTTAATTTACCTGTATTAAAACAAACCATCGCTTTTCAACAATTATGGTTGGTAATCCAAGTTAATAATCATGCTTGGAATGATGTTAATAAGTACTTACCTAAAATTCATAAATTGGCATTAAAACAAGCGGAAGCGGCGGTTGAAGAATGGCACCAACACCTTTTTGATACATTCAACTTTGCATTTGTTGGTTATATAGAACAGTATTCAAATAATCAACTACAACAGGTTTGGAACAATTTTTCAAAAGCCAATCAACAGATTCACTCTGTATCAGAAGCCTACATAGCAGCAATTGCAGCGCAAGGTGCATCAAAGCAGGTGGAAACCATATTATGCGACTTCATGAACTTTAATGGTTATCAATGGGTATTAAATAACGTCAGACGTTGTTATCAAGTTACTGGAAAAGTCCATATGGACGCGTTATTTTCACAAGTCCAAAAACACATTAATAAACATAAAGACGATAAGATACTGTTAACCATATTTGCTTATTTAGCCGCAGGCCAAAAAGATCCTCAATTGGCAAAACAAGCACTTGAACAAGTTATTTACAGTAATAAAAACAACTTAGACACTATATTATACGCCAATGTATTAGCGGATTTAGGCGAAGTGCGCCATAGTGTAGAAGTATTTCAATCTATGAAATAACAAAGCAAATAGTTATATATAGAAAGGAATGTTTAGTGAACTTTAATAAATGGATTAGCTTTATTATTTTTAGTGTATTGATTATGTCAGGGTGTGCAAAGGGACCTAATCATCCACCAGTGGTCAACACAGAAGATGCAGCCCTAGTATATGTATATGGTAAAACTGGATTAACATCTAATTTAAATAAAAAAGTAGGAATTTCTGTAAACAACCAGTATCACACAAATATGCAGCCTGGTGGTTACACATATATGCTATTAGCTGAGGGGACTCATAATCTCAATATAGATGGAGAAAGCATTGTTATTGATGCTAAAGTTGGTGATATTACTTACATTGAATGGCGCAATAGTAAATCCAATGTAAGTTATAATTTACTCAGTGTTGGCTTACCGGTGCCTGTCGGTAAAATGAACTTAAACTTATTGGGTTTAGGTAAAAACGATAAATCTAATAAGTTAAAATTAATTGATCCAAGTTACGGTCAATATGCTTTAAAATCGAGACGTCTTCAACCTCCTATAAATAATGGCAAATTGGTCACAAAAATCTAACCTATACTTAAATCATTGTTCTTTTAAAATTGAACTGAGTTCACTATATTTATAACAGCACTAATAGTTGTTTAATTTGATTAAGTATTTTAGATTTCCGCTTTTGGCACAAAGCGCTCAACAAACTTAGATTAAATAACATGAACAATCATCCGGTTCGTTAAGTTAACAAGGAGTAAATATGGAAAATTTAGGATTTATCTTTGGGATTATGGGCATGTCGATGGGCGTAATGGGGTTCATTTTCGGCATTATATCAAAGACACAAGTTGATAAACTAGAAACGAAACTGAAAGAGTTAAACGTTATAGAACAAGATTACGACTCAAGCAAAAAATAAGTTTGGTTAACAACAAAAAAGAGCGCATTGATATGCGCTCTTTTTTTACATTAAAACCTAAATACTCACTCCCAAATTAAGACTCAGCCTGCTCTAACTGCAGCCTTTGAGTTGGATAAGCAAACTCACCACCAAGCTCTAGTATTAAATCCCCAATGTCTAACAACACTTTTTGTTTATGTTGATGAAAGGTCACCCAATCTGTGGTGATGGTCATACAATAAACCAAGATATTTAATGATGATGCACCATAACCATTAAAATTTACAATAATGGTTTGGTCTTGCGCCACCAGCTCAGACTCAGTTAAATATTTGGTGATGTCATCGACAATATTTTTCACTAAATTCATATCGTCATATCGTATTGTAATCGTTTCTTGAATACGTCTGTGGGTCATACGTGATGGGTTTTGCACGGTAATATTGTTAAATGCTGAATTTGGAACATACAAAGGACGTTTATCAAACGCACGGATTTTTGTGATGCGCCATCCTATATATTCTACGGTGCCTTCTATTTCTCGATCTGGTGATCGTATCCAGTCACCCACTTGAAACGGTTTATCTAAGTACAACATAATGCCACCAAACCAGTTGGAGACTAAGTCTTTAGAGGCAAACGCTAATGCTGCACCTGATACACTCCCCATCGCAATCAGGCCTGTCGCATCTAAACCTAACAGGTCAAAAGCAACAATGACTAAAATTAACGTTAACAATAATCGGCCTATTTTAGCTAACCCAATAACCGCCGTTTGATCTAACGAACCGCTACCATCGCCTGACAAACTGAGTCTTTCGTAGTTGTTAATAATCCTGAAACCATACCAACTCACATGTAGGGCAATTAGTATTTGTAAAACCGCATATTCATCTAATCCCAAGTTGAATGAGAATATAACGTCACTGGTTTCAATTAATGACCAGATGGCACTAGTCATCAACAAAAACTTTGCTGGGGTATAAATAGCGCCTATACAAACACTTAGAAATGTTCCAGATGTTTGATTGTTCAACTTAGACTTAAACAAACGCAACACAACCACACCAGATAATATGGCGATAACCGCTACTAACTGACTAAAATAATCTTGGTTTGGATCAAACAAATACAACGCGTCTTCTAACATACAGCCCCATAAGATTAATAATGCGAAAAGGTATAAGTTAACGTATTCTTAGGACGCATAAAACCTCTTCACATATTTTGGATTAAAAAAGTAACACATGACTAAAAATTCCATATCAGAACAAACGGAAAATCAAGCCTTACAAATTGCCAAGGCGACGCAAAAGCCAAATCAAACCAAAGAACAAACTAAGCTCATTGCCAAAGGTATTGAAAAGGGCATCACGGAATATAAAAAACGTCAAAAAGCCAAAGCAAGAGATTTAGATAAAAAGCGCAAAAAACTAGATGCAAAACAAGAGTCACTAGCCCTCAACGAAAATGAACATCATGATATTGCACTCAGTAAAAAACAGCGAACCATGCAAGCTTCTGACACCGGTTCACCACATTATTATACGTCGTTCGCTTATATCATGTTGATGATAACCTTAGCTTGGATCATCTTTCATATGATCACAGTACATTAAACAAAGTTTCTGATAAAACGTTATCTAGTCTTACCGCATAAAGTAACTAGATAACGTATCTGTTTGGCCGTTAACTAAATAACTTTAAGCCCACTACGCCAATAAATATCAAACACAAACATATAATTTGTGGCACCGACAGCGCTTGGTTAAAAAAGTAATGATTAATAATAGATATCGCCGATGCACCGACCGCCAACCATACTAAATAAGCCAAGTTAATCGGGATCTCTTTTAATGCTATTGAAAACAAGACTAAGCTAAGTGTCATGGAAAGCACACCGCAAATAACATAGGGGATATTAGTAAAAGATTCGGACTTTTGAATACTCACTAACCAGCCAGCTTCCAAAACCCCTGCAATAAATAAGATAAACCAATACATATAGACTCTCTATAATAAGTAGGGGTCGTCCCCTGATAAAATAGAGCGGTGAGGTCGTCCCCACATCGTTTGATTTAAGATGTTATTTTAACAAACATTGTCTAAAAGTAAATCAGCGAATGCATTGGTAATAAACAACTACAGAGTCACCCAACGGGTCCTTATGTAAGGTTTTTTCAATAAACTGCATGCCAATTTTTTTCATGATATTAATAGAACCAACATTATCAGGGTCGGCGATGGCACTAAATTTACCGGTAAATCCGCTTTGGATTAACGCTTGTTTAACCGTTACCGCGGCTTCCGTTGCATATCCTTGCCCCCAACTATCTTGTTTAAAACGCCAACCTAGCTCTAAATTATCCAACTCCGGTGAGTCACTAAAAAATGACATAGGTCTTACTAAAATCCAGCCAATAAATTGATTGGTTTGTGTTACGTTAACCTGCCATAACCCCCAACCTTGCTGATGGTTACTAAAGCTATTTAAACGAGGAATAAAACGGTGTTTGATGTCGTCCATTGTCGACTTTTTACCACCGTTTATATAACGCATGACCTTAACGTCCTGATCGAGTTCGAATAAAAGCGGTGCGTCTTTTTCCGTCATCAACTTATAACTTAATCGTTCAGAAGGATTAATGTTCATTTACACACTTCCTTGTTTTTCTATTACTAAAATTCGAGCTTCCCCCTGAGGATGAGCAACATGCTCAGTGCCAACGCTCGCATAAAAAATATCGCCTACTTCTAATAAAGCCGAATGTTCCGCACCGGCTTGTTTATACAACATCTTGACTTGACCATCTAATACGACAAACACTTCTTCACCATCATTGACATGCCATTTATAAGGTTGGTCTGTCCAATGTAGCCGAGTGGTAATGCCTTGCATATTGGCAATGTCTAATGCCTGCCAAGCTTTATCGCCGGTAAACTGTTGTGGTCTTATTATTTTCATCTTGCCCCCAAGTGTGTATTGAGCGTGTCAATCTACCAAGAAGATTACCAAGTGTTAACTAAATATTTTCCAGTGTTAACTTTGTATAAGTTACACAGTTTTATTATTTCCATTTAACAGTTAATCAAATTACATTTACACTTATGCACCTTAAGGTTTATTTGGATTGTCTATGTCAGCTAGTTTTAAGTTATTAGAAGGTATTGTCGCTTTTGTTGAAGTTGTCTCCAATGGCAGTTTTACCAAAGCCGCTGAAATAAGCGGACATTCCACCTCTTATATCAGTAAAGAGATATCCAAATTAGAAGAACGTTTGGGCATACGTCTACTAAATCGAACCACTCGCTCGTTAAGCCTTACTCCTGAAGGCGAGGTTTACTACCAACAATGCCAACAAATTGTAAACGACGCCGAACAAGCAGAACAGTTTATGACCGGACAACAACAAAAACCGAAAGGTTTGTTACGTGTAAGCTGCCCAGTAAACATTGGTTTATCTAAGTTGCGTCCTGTGTTGGCTAAATTCACAAGTCTATATAAAGGCGTTCAACTGGAGTTAGAGCTAACGGACCGCAAGGTAGACATGGTGGCAGAAGGTTACGATGTTGTGATCAGAGCCTCTGTGCAATTAGAAGATTCTAGCTTAATAAGTCGACGTTTTATGAGCTCACAAGCTATTACGGTAGCGGCTCCAAGTTATCTAAGAAAAAATGGATTACCCAAAAAACCCAGTGATTTAGTGCATCATCAAACCATAAGTTATGCTTATATAAAACAACCAAAACTTTGGACATACACAGACAAAGACGGGCGACCTACCCAAGTAAATGTTGATAGCCAAGTTGTCACTAACAGCGGAGAGATGAATCTTGCACTTTGCATTGCAGGTAAAGGAATAACTCGGATCCCTTTATTTCACCTAACAGATGAAATTGAGAAAAACATGTTAGTCGAGCTATTTGAGGATTACCCTAAAATTGATATAGACGTTCATTTGGTTTACCCAAGCCGTAAACATATGTCGAGTAAGGTTCGTAGCTTTATTGACTTTGTGATAGCAGAATTAGGCGATTAACCGTAACTAGTGTTAAGCCAAGTTAAACCTAATTCTGTTCAATTAACTTATTAGGTTATACTGACTTCTGATAGGCCAATATTAACCACTTTTTAACTTCGTCGTCGATATCAGTCATGCTCTTTAATTGGATCCTATGCGTACACATAGTGCCAAAAGGACCAGAGTTTTCTAACTTACCTTGTACCTCTATTCCTTTGAGTTTTAGACCTAGATCTATCCTGCTTTTTGTTGCGGGTTTAATTAGCGCAAATTGATTTTTTCTAATAATACTGACGCTGGTTTTTTTTGCGGTGATCACAACGTCGTTACCAAACTGGGTCACGATATCTATCAGTTTTTCATATAACGGCAACAGTGACTCTTTACCTGTGTATTGATCGCTAATTAGATGTTCGGATGTTTTTTCTTGGTCACTCGATTGATTTTGAAAAAGTGTGACTATGGTATTAGCAAAACCATGCGTCACTTGATGTTCAGTTTTAAGAAACGTCACTGCATGTGAATGTTTTTCAAAACGCTTGGAAGCTAAGATCTTCATCCATTGATCTAATGACTTACCCGTTTTTTCAGGCATGTTATTGATCATCGTTTCTAGTGCTTTCTCCATATTCCCACCTTCTCAAAAAGTTTAGATATACAACAATGACACTGACCATTGAACAAACGAATTATTACGCTGACGTTTGATTATCGATATCTACGTAACTCACTTTAGTTTTGGCAATATAATCATGTAAACAACGTTGTTGTTTGCCAAAGATAAATAACGGATTGATTATGCCAGAAATATACTGGCCAACAACCGGAACCAAACTAATCAATTGCATAGGTAAGATACGTTGAAAAAAAATCTTGCTAAATGAAGCTTGTGTGCCATCTAAATTTTCTATCCGTATTCCCATATAATATTTACCTACCGTTTGCCCATACGTGTAAAGCAGGTACCCATGTATGATCAACGTACTTAACGCGCCATAAAGAAATGAAGTCACTATTATTTCAAGGGTATCTTCTTCAATTTTTTCAAAACCATAATAAATAAAATAAGGAATAAACACGATAAGTACAATTAACAAATCCACAATTGCAGCCGCGAATCTATGGCCTCTAGAAGCCATTTCTCCGGCAACAACTTCACTTTCTTTATACTCAGGCTCTTGTTGTTTTTGCTGTATGAGTTCATCGATTAATTTTGCTCTTTCAGGGTAGAGTTCCCTATCAATTGCTTTTGCTGAAGACTGTAACTCATGTAACGTATAATTAGAAAAATCGATATTTGAATCCATTGTAAAACACTCCATTTAGATTATGCCCAATGTGGCTAAAACCAAATACAGGCGAGCAAATGACTCTGTATATGGCATTGTAGAATTAATCATTTTTTTTGAAATAGGAAACCCTAATCAACACAATACTGACTGAAATAAAATATATAGCGCTACAGACTAAGCCTAAAAACTTAAGTGTGAAAACATCATTTACACGACCAGATGAAGAAATGGCGTTGACTTGATAACCGAGGATATAAAGCAAAAACAAACTGATTAATATGTAAAAATATAATTTCAAATCCCTGATCCTTTTACACTGTAGTATCCAACCACTGATCCATAAAATTTGGACTCTTATAATAAAGCACAGTATAAAATTTAATCAAGTTTTTACTACATTACTTCCCGTTCAACGTGTACACGAGTCAAGCATAGATACCATTATTTCTGACTATGTTAGTCTTGGATTTTTTCTGCATGACCTTGAATTGCCTTAACGGACGAATAGGTTGAAACGCAATAAGGTACCAAATACGTCAGTAATACCTGGGCAATTCTATCAGTTGAAAATTCCATATTAACAAATGCAGCACCATGATTTATCAACGCAAGTAGCGTACCGACTAGAATTGATACCTTAAGGGCAGACCTAGCTACTTTTTTTGATAACGCTAAATCTAAAAATGTGGTGCTGGTCTCTGTCATATTGTTTGCTCTTATTTATTTGAATATTGCGAATAACTAAAGAACCATCACATCGATTGAACAAATATTGGAGGTCTCAGGTGGGCAATAACTTATCAGGTGTTTTATTAATTAACAATTTTTTAACTTAAACAAAACATACCTGATTAGCTTCATTAACATATTACATATAGCCTAACGCTCTCAGCAAAACCTTGCACTAATCGCACAACCCGATAACCTGTAACCACAATGACAATACTTAGATAGACTGTATATTTTGAGTTGGATATTTTTCACCGTATTAGCTGCCTTTATGCAAACATGGCGCAATGCATTACAAAGTAAATTCAGTAAGGATGTCACGACTTCTGGCGTGACCTTAGCCCGTTTTATTTTTGCTACCCCGATAGCTGCAACTTATCTCGCAGTTTTGTATTGGGTGAACCCACAGGTTATTCCAACCTTTAACCAACCCTTTGTGCTGTATATAGTTATTGCCTCAATAATGCAGATATTTGCAACCTCCTTAATGGTGATTTTATTTAAACAAAAAAACTTTGCAGTTGGATCTGGTTTAGCCAAAAGTGAAGCTTTGGTAGCGGGCGTATTGGGCATGTTATTTTTTGGCAGCCAATTATCCGCGTTAGGTTGGTTGGGAATAGTTATTGGAACATCTGCGGTATTTGTTTTAAGCGGTTTTACAAATAAAGGCTCATTAAATATTAAAACTGTATTCATTGGATTAGCCTCTGGAACTTGTTTTGCACTGACTTCATTATTTGTACGTGAGGCCAGTTTACAACTTGAAGTGCCTTTTCCATTTAGTGCCGCTTGGGTGTTGTTATGGGTATTATGTTTACAAACTATTTTATTAGTTAGTTATATTGCTTACCGTGAGCCAGAAACGGTAGTTCAGCTTAAACAACACAAAAAAATGACTTTAGCTATTAGCTTCACTAGTTGCATTGGATCTATAGGTTGGTTCAGTGCAATGGCGTTACAGTATGTTGCTTATGTAAAAACCGTAGGACAAATAGAAGTATTATTTACTATTCTGTTATCTGTCTTCTGGTTAAAACAGCCAGTTAAACAAAACGAATTAATTGGTTTAGCATTAATTTCAGTGGCTGCTGTAATGGTAATGTGGAGTTAGTTTAATGATTAATCTGATAAATATTGGGCTAACACTTTTAATAAGTATGCTTGATCAATAGGTTTACCCACATGATCGTTAAAACCCTCTTGTTTGTATTTCAGTATATCGTCTGACATTACATTTGCTGTTAATGCAACGATAGGTAAGTCTTTATGTGTTTTTCTAAGCTCAGTACAAGCTGCTAGCCCATCCATAACCGGCATTTGAATATCCATTAATACTAAATCAAAATCTTGCTTTTGAACCGCATCCAAAGCTAACTGTCCATTATCAACGACCGTCACTTGCACACCTATTGATTCCAACATTTTCACTGCGACTATTTGATTAATTTTATTATCTTCTGCCAGTAACACTTTTTTAGTTTTTAACAGCTTGATGTGCGGTAATTCTTTATGAACCATGTCCTCAAACTTGGCCTGCTTCAGTGGCAGAAACATGTTTATTGTCGTGCCTTGCTTAACTTTACTTACAACCGACATTTTCCCTCCCATCAGTTCAACTAAAGAACGTGTTATCGAAAACCCAAGACCGGTTCCACCATTTTTTCTGGTTGTTGAACTATCCGCTTGTTCAAATCGACCAAACAATCTAGACATCATATCTGCATCCATACCTATACCAGTATCGATAACATCAATATGTAAACCTTGTTTATCTTCAATATTTACAACAACGGTCCCTTCTTCCGTAAATTTAATCGCATTGGATACCATATTAATTAGTATTTGTTTTACGCGAACAGGATCACCTCTCCAATATTGATGAGTACCGCTAGTAACATTAATTAAAAAAGTGACATCTTTATTTTCAACCAGAGGTTGCACATCTTGTTGTAAAGAGCTTAAAACCTTATATAAATCAAACGGCACATCTGACACATTTAACTTGCCGGCCTCTATCTTTGAGAAGTCCAAAATATCATTAATAATGACCAGTAAGTTCTTGGTTGAAAAAGAAGCGCTTTCTATGAGTTCATGGGCAAGTTTATCTAACGGCATTTGTTCTAATAATTGTAATGAACCAAAGATTCCATTCATTGGTGTTCTGATTTCATGACTCATGTTTGCCAAAAATGTACTTTTAGCTTCGTTGGCCTGATTAACCTGTAACATTGCCGATTTTAACGCTTCGTTTTTCTGTTTAATATTCTCAACATGTTGCTCTAGTAATTTATTTGAATCTTTTAACGCTGAGGTTCTTTCTTTTACTCTTTCATTTAATTTTCGATTTAAGTAATAAAAAAACATCAATAAAACAAATAAGGTAATGATGACCACACCTATAATAATGCCCCATTTACCTAAAAATACTTGGGTGTCGGTTCGGTATTCATCAAGCGTTAATCCGGTTAATTCACTGCCAATGGGGGCCATGTCTAATGATTTATACGTTTCGCTTATGCGTTCAAAACGTATATTGTTAATCGTGCCTATTGGTATTAAATGAGCGTTAATTAACTTTTTAGTTTGCATTGCCTCTTGTAATAATGTGTCTCTAAGCAGGCTAGGGTTATACTGTTGGATAATTAAATCAACAATTTCTACCGGATGGTCCATCGCATATAACCACCCTTTTAATGATGCTTGGGTGAATGCATCTACGCTAGCTAGGTCATTTTTTATTACCTCTTCAGAGGTGAATATTAAATCTCCATAAAAGTCGATCCCGTAATTAACCGGATCAAATATCACTACTTCTTCCCCCATAGCCCTATATAAGTTGGGCTGATTGGTTAAATACGCCGACATAACATCTGTATAATCCTTCATTAACGCCATATTATCGAAGTTATGTTTGATGAATTGGTAGTCTTTGTTATTAATTCCAACAATAGAAAACATAGCCAGTAAAGACGCGTCATCAACGCCCCTTTGAAACATAATTCTTTTGCCTATTAAATCCGAAACATTCCTTATACCGCTACTTGCTTTGGCCATAAACACTAACGGACTGTGTTGAAATACCGTTGACGTAATCACTAATGGTTTATTATGTAATCGCTGTAAAACAAGGCTAGAGTCAGAAATACCAAATGTCGCTCGGCCTGCCAATACGTCTTCTAATGGCGAAGACTTAATATCCCGCTCTCTAATCTCAACCTGAAGGCCAGCATCCTTATAAAATCCTTTATATTTAGCGGCATAATATCCGGCAAATTGAAATTGATGTTTCCATTTCAATTGTAAGACTACATTTTTTTCATTCGCGGCTTCACTGCTCAACGTCAGCAATAAAACAGTAATAAATGTGAAGTGCTTAATAATAGACATGTTTAGCTTCTATTTAGTCCCAGAAAGTAAGATTGATGAATAAAATACAAACTAAATCATAGCGTGTTAGGTATTTAAACAATTGATATAAATCATATAATATTATGGTTTATAGTTTGGGTTTTGTACAACGGCTTAAAAATATTAGATGTCATTTGGATTAGAAGACCTAATATTTATACCCGTTTCAACACAAAAAAAGCGGATTTAAAAATCCGCTTTTTTATATTAATCAATCAGAAAACCAACTTATTTTTGTTTTGCTCTGGCTTGTTCTTTTAGTTGTTTTTTTTCTTGTTGACGACGTAATAATGCCTCTGTTGCGTCAGAGCCAATATGTTCCTCACCCCGTTGTTTTGCTAATTCAATTTGTTTCTGACGTTCTGCAAAACGGGCGCGCTGCTCGTCGGTGACTTTGTCTACACAATGTGGACAAGAGATGCCCATTACATAATGTTCAGATTGCATTTCTTCTTGTGTAATTGGCATACGACAAGCGTGACATTGATCGTACTTACCTTTTTCTAGGCTATGATCAACCGCGACTCGATTATCAAATACAAAGCAGTCTCCTTCCCACATAGTTTCTTCTTGTGGTACTTCTTCTAAGTATTTTAAAATGCCACCTTCAAGGTGATATACCTCTTCAAAACCTTGCTCTTTCATGTATGCTGTGGATTTTTCACAACGTATTCCGCCAGTACAAAACATCGCGACTTTTTTGTTTTTTGCCGGATCTAAGTTTTTAGCTACGTATTCTGGAAATTCTCTAAAAGTTTCTGTTTTTGGATTTACAGCCCCTTTAAACGTACCTATTTGGATTTCGTAATCGTTACGAGTATCCACCAAAACCACATCTGGATCTGAGATAAGGTCGTTCCAGTCTTTTGGCTTTACGTAAGTACCAACTACCTGCAAAGGATCAATACCTTCAACACCCATAGTCACAATTTCTTTTTTCAGTTTCACTTTAGTACGGTAAAACGGCATGCTGTCATCAAAACTTTCTTTATGAGAAATACCAGCCAAACGCGGGTCTTGTTGTAACCAAGCGAGTACGGCATCAATCCCTTCACGAGAGCCTGCAACAGTACCGTTAATGCCTTCTTCGGCTAATAACAGCGTACCTTTAACTTGATTGTCTTCCATTGTTTTTTGTAATGGTTGACGTAATTCTTGATAATTTTCTAAGCGCACAAACTTATACATTGCGCACACTACTACTTGTGATGACATATTGTCTTCCTCTTTGCCCCCTGAGTCGTAAACCCAGAGCATTGTGGATATTGGGAGCGGCATTATACGGTTTTTGTTCGATAAATAAACTGCAAGCTAACAAAGGATTAGGAAATGATTGATCTCGCTCAATATATTATTTCCTCCTGTTAATTATTAATCATCCGATTAGTCTTTAATTAATCGTTTTTATAGGTAGACTGATGGGTTATTCAATAATAGCGACCTTACCTCAATCACTCCTTCCTTAACTGATTGAATATCACGGTTTATATAAAAATTGTAAACGGTATCTGATTTTGTCTGCGGAATTATTCCTGCCATCAAATATCGTTAACACAAATTACTTAACGTTAGGCACATCATAATGATAATGGAATACACAAAAACTCTTACCGCCTTTGCACTTTGTTTGGTTTTAATGGGTTGTGAAAGTGACGACAAAATAGTAGAACAAGAAATCAATTTAGCACCCACCATTGACGGTTCACCTGTAGAGCATGTCACGGTTGGGGAAAACTATCAGTTTGTCCCTACCTTTTCTGACCCAAATGAAGATCCCGTTACATTTTCGATAGAAAACAAGCCTAGCTGGGCAGACTTTGATAACACAACAGGAGTTTTATCAGGTGACGCCAGCCAACTTGGTACAACTGATAATATTACTATCACTATCTCTGATGGCGAGTTGACTGCTAGCCTTTCTCCTTTTTCTTTAAGAGTTCATGAAATTGAAAACACAACTATTTCATTTCGTGTCACCGGCGCATCAGATCTTTATGATTTTGATGTTGTTTTGAATGAGGATGACGACAGCGAACAAACTTTAACTATCAAAGGTAATGGTGATTATACATTTACAGAGCAAGTGGATTATAAACATCCTTATGAACTTGCAATTAAACGTGAGCCTGCTCGACAAGAATGTGAAGTAATAGATGGTAGTGGGATAAGTAATGGCCCAGCTTCTATTATTAACATTCTTTGTGCCGATGACGAAAGTGCTGAATTGTTTGATATTAATGTTTTACATAAATATAGAATCACCATAACTATGGAAGAGTGGGATGCTTTTGTTTTAGATACTAAGCGAGCTCGTTATGACAATAGAGACTCTGGAGATGATTCGCGTAGTAATTTGTGGACCCATAGTGAAGTTTATAGAAAAGTAAACGTAGAGCGAGTGGATGCCACTACCAATGAAGTTCTCGACACGTTAGATAATGTCGGTTTTAAAATGCGAGGCAACAATAGCAGACAATGGCCAGAACATTGGATCCGTTATGACTCAGAAACTAAATCCGATGAAGGTCAGCCTAACCGTTTTCATTTCTCGCTTAAATTTTCTGAAAAGTTTGATGAAGACGAAAGTGTGTATGCTTGTATCGATGAAACTGGAAATCCCGCTGCGGTTTCTGGTAACCCATGCTGGAAACGTGTTTCTTTAGACCACCCTGAAGTTCCTGAGAATGATGACCGAGCGCTTAAAGGCATAGAAAAGCTTAATTTTAAGTTTAATAAAGATGATCCAAGTTACGCGCGAGAACTGCTTAGCCACGATATTTTAACTCAAATTGGCGTACCTACTTCACGCATGGCTTATGCAGCTATCGAGCTTGTGATCACGGGTGAACCCGATCAAAGCTTGTTTAACAAAGACCTACCGCAGACCTACAATATGGGGGTTTATATGGTAGAAGAACCTATTGATAAACCTTATTTAAAACGTTTCTTTGGTAAAAACGGTTATTTATTTAAAGTCGGTGGTGGTGATCTTAACGAAACCGTAGACGAAACATGCCTACCTTATGAAGATGATGACAAGCTCAACACAGGCTACATCAATGACGACTTCTGTCGTATTGGTGTTGAACAGTCGGATCCTGTCAGTAGAGAAGAGTGGTTAGGTTTTGATAATTATCTGAATCCTACTTTTGTTAATAGTGACATTAATAATGGTGGGGAAGTGTCACAATTTGCACCTTACCGACCAACTTATGACTTAAAAGAGAAGAAAAAGTCAATTGGCGAAGCACGTGTTGATTTACAGGCGTTTATGTTATTTCTGCAAAGTAATCCTACGGCTGTAGAGCTTAATGAACAGTTTAATGTATTAGGTTTTATTAAAGCGCAAGCGGTGGATATTGTTACAGGGGCAGCGGATCATTATGCCCGTGTCGGTAACAATTATTATTTATATTTCAATCCACTCACTGAAAAGTGGAATTACCTTGTTTACGATTACGACTTCAGTTTCCGCGACCGTCACCCAGACTATTGGGGAGATTCAATAAAATTCCAAAACATAGCGGATACTAAAATATTTTCCAACGATGACAATACCGGTTGGATTGAAAACACATCAGATTGGATGGATCCCATTCTTTGGACCATTGTTTTCTCAAACAATGAAAACAAAGCCACTTTATATAAAGAGGTTAAAAGTCTATTAGCTAACCAATTAAATTGGGAAGGCAAATTAAAAGATGAGTTAAGTAAACGCAATGACTTGATTAAAGACACCATTTTAGACGCGGACATCAGTATAAAAGGTGAATGCGACATCGATTATAATGAAACCTCGTTAGGCCTTAGTGAACATGAACCTTGTGATAAGGGTGATATTTCTATTAAGGATTATATTGAGTGGCGCCAACGTGTATTAGGTGCAGAATTAGAAGCCGCAGGTTATTAATAACCAATCACCAATTAAATGGCAAAGTGCTTGTTAATTAACATTAAAAATACCCAATAACCGCGAGGTTATTGGGTATTTTTATTAGATTTGATAATCATCTAACTATAAAGCAAGCGCGGTTATAAAAACAATAGCTCTATCCCAACCTTAGCCAGTTTCTCTTTTTCTAAAGTTAAGTTTATATCAATAATTGGTCGTTGATTTAACCAGTTTTCTGGAAAGTTGAGTGTGATTTGGTTTTCTATCACTGTGACATCAAAATCAGGTAAAAAGCCCTGCTGACGTTTTATATTAAGCAAAACGCTCAAGCGTAATAAGATGATCAGATATAAGACTTCTTTAGCATTAAATTGGCTAAAAACAGGTATTTCATCCAGTCTAATTCGTTTTCGATGAAACCGAGCTAGGATGGCCAATAATTGTTGTTGTTCCGCATTAAACCCTGGCATGTCTGAATGGGTTAATATGTAATGTGAGTGTTTTTGCACCCCAGATGAGCTGATATGCAAACCCACTTCGTGTAATAACGCGGACCAACCGAGCAGTTGTTTCAGTCCTGCGCTCTTTATTTGCCATGGCTTTTTAACCTGTTTAAATAATCTAAAACAGGTATCTAACACTAAGTTAGCTTGGTTGATATCAATGTCATAACGACTCGCTAAGCTCTGCACAGAACGTTCTTGCACATTAGTATGAGTTAATGAGTCTTCCATTTCATAGATTACACCTTCACGCAGGGCGGCAGAGGCAAAAGACATTTGCTCAATATTAAACTCTTTGAAGATAGCAATTAATATGGCTAACCCCGCCGGAACTAATAATTTTCTGTCTTCGTTTATATCACCAAAATCTAATGTGTTTACATCGGTCGCGGCAATCAAGGTCTCCATCAATTGTTCCAACTGAACTAAGGTGACTAACCCCTCAGTTGACCCTTTGTTCAAAATGGTCACTATGCTTTCAATGGTGCCAGACGTGCCAATGCACTTATCCCAACCTAAGTTAAGATACTTTTGTTCAATTAAGGTCAATTGCTGTTGAGCATATGCAATGGCCTTATCCATCATTTTACGTTTGATTTTGTCGTCTTTAAAAAATAACTGTTTGAAACTAACGCAACCAACATCAATGCTTCTTAATAAAAGGGGATCAAACTGCTCACCAATGGCGAATTCTGTAGAACCTCCCCCAATATCAATGACTAAAGTTTTACCTACTAATGTCTCAGTATGCGCCACACCATTGTAAATCAGGCGCGCTTCTTCTTTGCCTGCGATTATCTCTATAGGATAGGGTAATATTTTTTTAGCGGCTTTAATAAAGTCCAAAGCATTTTTGGCTTTTCTAAGTGTATAAGTAGCGACAATTCTGACAGTTTCAGGTTCAAAACCTGCCAAACTATGTTGGATCACTTCCAAGGCTTCAAGCCCGCGGTGAATCGCATCTTGAGATAAATAGTTATCTTTGGATAAGCCGTCCGCTAAATGCACTTTGATTTTAGTTTTGTGTAAGATCTGTACTGAATTAGAAATTACTCGTGCAACCACTAAATGAAAACTATTAGACCCCATGTCTAATACTGCAATTTTAGTAGAATCTGTGCCTTCAATGCTGTCTAGTGTTTTGGTGATTAAGCTGGCTTGCAAATGTCTATGAACCTCTAAAAATATTAACCATATTGCCAATGATGTTGGCGGGTCTGTATTGGATCAACTGTTAAAACCAGCCGATCTTGCCACTTTGAATAACTTTATCATTGTATGCGATTGTCTGCCGCAACTTCTAGATTACTAAACCGTATTTTTGCATTTACCTGTTATTTATTCCCCTCTAAATAACGTTGCCTTTTGTTCGCTTTAAATTTTGCTATCTCAGTTACAACAAAACCATCGATACAATCGCAGAAATCCGGATCTACGTTAAATGCACTAAACGCGGTACCACCCGGCTCACATAACTCAGAGTATTGTTTATATAATGTTGGGACCACTGCGTTATGTTTTTTAAGTTCGTCTTTTAACCGTTTAAACTCAGTTTCGTAATCATTGCCTGTAAATTGTATGCCATCATTTTCTGTCATTTCAAAAGGGCGATTGGCTGTGACTATATTATTTTTATCGCCAAAATACGTTTGATAAAAACGAACTAAACAGGCCTTGGCATCTTGGTTTAAATCGTTACTCATAGTGACTGCACCTACTAAGTACTTAATCTCTGGATGTTTTCTTAAGTAAGCACCAATACCTTGCCACAAATAATCTAGGCCACGTTTGCCCCAATAATCTGGTTGCACAAAGCTACGACCTAACTCTAAGCCATATTGTTGAACGTCAATAGTTAAGTTAGTTAAATCAAAAAGGGTTTCACTGTAAAGCTTGTTTGTATCTTTGTTTTGTCGCGCTTGCGCAATAGGAACCAAGCGATATGCCCCAACTAATTCATACTGTTCGTTATCCCACAAAACGATATGGTCATAATAATTATCAAACTTATCTAAATCTCTTTTATGACCACTGCCTTCGCCTACTTTCCTAAAGGTAAATTCTCGTAACCGGCCGATTTCACGCATGATGGCAGAATCACTTTTATGCTGGTAACAATAGATGCGTTTACCGTCATTAGTTTGGCCTAACAGCTCACAGTTTTTCAATTCTTTGGTTAAGGTTTTTCTGTCTTCCGGATGTGCCACACTCTCAACTAATGGCTTAAATTCAGTTTGATATTTTTTCTTAGCAAGTGAGTAGACTTGCTTTTTAAATAACTGTTTTAAGTTTTTCCTATCAATCTTTAACTCGTTATAGGTTTTGTACTCAATAGCTTGCCCAATTCGAATCCGTATATCTTGATTGCGCTGTTTGAACATTTCGTCAATCAACCACAAGGTAGACAAAGGTTTGGCTAATAAAGATAACGCATAAAAAAACAGAGAGTTTTTACCATCGATATGAATAGGAACGATTGGGGCTTTTGCTTGTTTGGCAAAGGTTAAAAAGCCATTACGCCACTTACCATCTTTGACGCCTTTAACCCCTAAACGTGAAACTTCGCCTGCTGGGAATATCAGTAAAGCGCCACCTGAGGCTAAGTGTTGCTCAATGGCTTTCATGTTTGATTTCGCCGTATTACCCGCCATATTGTTTACCGGCAATAACAAAGGTCGTAATGGTTTTATTGACCACAAAAGATCATTAGCCACTATCTTTACGTCGGAGCGGATGTCGGTACACATCTTTAATAAAGCAAGGCCATCTAAACTACCAATAGGATGATTGGCTATGGCAACAACAGCACCTGAATATGGCAGGTTAGCTTTTTCTCTATCGTTAATGAGGTAATCAAATTCAAAATAATCTAATACTTTTTCGACAAAATCGATGCCATTTAAATTTGGATAAGCTTTACCAAATTCCGTCATTTCTGACTCATGGAACAGGTATTTTAATAAACGTAATGCAGACGACTTTATTAATGGGTTACTTGAATCTATTTTAGGCAGCTGCTCTGCAACTATGCTTTCAACTGAAATCACACGTCACCAAAGAGGTTTTATAAAAGTAATGTGAGCGTATTAGACTAAGGTGACAAAGATGTTACTAATTCATGTTCAATTTATGACAACCTTATCCCTAATCTCTGCACGGATATCATTTAGTTAACCATCTTGTTTTTCTAAACCTTTAAGGTATTGATAAATTTCTAACTGTGAGCGAAGTTTTTTCTTGTTACCTCTTTTCACATAAACATTAGACTGGTGTTTATCTATCACCCGCGCTTTCATCGTATCTTTAAATTGTAATTCCAAGATGTGGATGATCCGTTGCGCCAATGTTGGGTTTAATATTGGCGTACCAATTTCAATTCTGTCTTGCATATTACGACGCATCCAATCAGCTGAAGAAATATACACTTTGGGTTGTCCATCATTATTGAAAACCATCACTCTACTATGCTCTAAAAAACGGTCAACAATACTGATGATGTGAATATTTTCACTCAGGTTTTTAATTTTTGGCACTAACGAGCACATTCCCCGCACTATACCTCTAATTTTTACTCCGGCTTGGCTAGCTTGATACAGTTTGTCTATGATGTCGCTGTCTATTAAATTATTGACTTTGAACGTAATCTCTCCAGAACGGCCTTGTGCGGCTATGGCTATTTCATTATCCATTAACGCTAAAATACGTTCTTTGGAATTGATTGGAGAGACCATTAAATGTTTAAATTCATATTGACGGTAAGGCAGCTGAATTAATTCAAAGACCTTAATCGCTTCTTTTGTGATGATGGGATCAGCTGTGTATAAACTTAAGTCGGTATAAATTTTAGCCGTGCTTTCGTTAAAGTTACCCGTCCCTATATGTGCATAATGGGTAAGGGTCGACTGTTCCTCTCGGCTGATCACACATAGTTTTGTGTGGATTTTAAAAGAGGAATTACCAAAAATTACTTTTACACCCGCATTAGTCATGGTTTTTGCCCAAGCAATATTCGCTTGCTCGTCAAACCTTGCCCTTAACTCCATGATCACGGTCACCATTTTACCGTTGTCAACAGCATCAATTAATGAACTGACTATGCGTGAGTTTTTAGCAATTCTATACATGGTGATCCTAATATGTTTCACATGAGGGTCAAAGGCTGCTTGGCGAACAAACTCGGTAAAATGCAAAAATCGATGATAAGGATAATGCAACAACACATCTTCCTGAGCTATTGCATCAAAGACGGTATTATATGCCGTAAACTGTTTACTGCTGATGGCTGGGATGGGTTTATTTTCTAAACTTTTTCGGCCTATGTTTGGAAAGTTAATAAAGTCTTTAAAGTTTCGTATATGACCACCAGCAACAAGATTGTCGTATGAAGCATGTTTCAAATGCTTTTTCATACTTTTAACCATGTCTTCAGGCATAGCGCCATCGTAGATAACTCTGACAGGTTCTGCGATTAATCGTTGTTTCATACTGTCTGACATTTTTTCCAGATAACTGTCGTCAATGCCTTCATCGAGAGAGTATTCGGAGTCGCGAGTCATTTTAAATGAATAGGAATCAATGGAGTCAAATTCAACAAACCCTTTGAAGATATTTTCTAAAAACAACTGCAATACATCATCTAATAACAGTATTTGTTTGGTCTTCGTTTCTGAGGGTAATACGATAAAACGAGGCATTTTATCTGACGGTAATTCAATAGTGGCATATTGGGTGGGTTTATCTTGCCTATATAATCCGACATAAAAGTAAGTAGCCGAGTCAATCAAACGGCTAACCAAGTCTACTTTTTTGTCGATTAAAATAGGCGCGATATGACGTAAGACTTTGTTTTCAAAAAAATCTCGGAGCCAGTTTATCTGGGTTAAGGTTAATTCTTCTTTTTCCGTTAGATGTATTTTATTTTTGCGTAAAACATTAAATGCGCGTTTATAAATAGCATCAAACTTCACTGCCATTTGCGCGATTTTTTGGTTTATTTCCGCCATCACTTGTAAGGCTTGTTCTGCTTTATCGAGTTGGCCGTTATTTTTATAAATAATGACTTTACGACGCACGCTGGCAACTCTAACCCGATAAAACTCATCCATATTACTCGAATATATTCCCAAAAAACGTATGCGCTCGATTATCGGGTTTTTAGCATCATCAGCTTCTTGCAATACTCTTTCGTTAAAAGACAACCAACTTAGTTCTTTGGAAAAATAGCTTAACTCTCTTTCAGGTTGAGGCGTTAATGATGAGGCGTCGATAGATACAGTCATGAAGTTTTAATATCGCTAGAAATACTTGCCATTGATTATATGTAACTAATATTTCAATTTTGTGAAACGACAAAAGTGAAAGAGTTAACTTATTTCAACTATAAAAAAATCCGATATCATTACTGATATCGGATTTCTATTTAACTAAAGCAAGCAATTAAGGTTATTCACCTACTCACTTAAAACTTAGCGATTACTTTTACGTCACCAGTTACAGATGCAGCATCTACATAACCGATTAGATTTGGGTTTGTCGATACTAAACTGATAACTTCTGCATCATTAGATACGGCTTTTGGCGGCGTACCCTTTCCAGTAAATACCAATTTTGACCAGTATGCTTTTAATTGGCTACCTGATTTTTTTAACACTTTACTGTTAAATTCATCGGTTGCACTATTTGACTCTTCTTGGTTAATTGGTACCGCTTGATCTCCAGAGCTAAAGCTTTTTGATTTTCCTAAGAAAATTCGTGATAAAGCAGAACTATCGATGTCTGACGCATTAGAAGGGTGAACCACAACGGCAATCTCAGCTTGTGCTGCAACAGATGCTAGACCAAGAATGGCTATGCATAATTTGGTTTTTAATAGTTTCATTTATTTACCCCTTAAAATACTAGATTCACGCCAACTGACAACAAGTTACTCTCACCAACGCCTTTCACATCGTACGATGTATAATCAACTTTAAGCGCGGCTGCTGGGTGGAAGTTATAACGTACCCCAACAGTGAAGGCATCACGCTCTTCTTCTTGACTCGCTAATAGAGCTTGGTAAGTAGCTTGAGGATAAACAGTTAAGTCAGCTGAAAGTGGTAATGCAGCTGGAAGTTGACTGCTGTAATTATCATCATTTTTATCTTCTCTGTGCTCAGTAATTGCATACACAGTATAAGTATCAAAACGATAACCTACAGATACATAATATTGTTCTTGAGTTGCGACAATACTGTCTTCAACTTCTACCGTTGTAAACTCAGCATCAACTAAAAAGTTATTATAATCAACGCTAAAACCTAAGCCAAAAAATGACCCATTGTCTTCACTAACCACTAAACTATCAGCAGCTTCAGGAAATACTGCGCCAACAAGAGAAATACCTTTATTTAATATTTGGTCCGGATCAGGGTTATTATCAAAACTGATAGAGGTTTCTGCCACCATATAAACAGCACGAGCAGTTAGCCAGTCATAACTTACAGTCCAGTTCACACCCATCATGTTATTTAATTCAGCAGGATCTTCATTTGATAGTAAGTTAACACTACCGTCGTAACTACCGTAGATTGCTTGAATACTAGAATCCCAATCACCTAAAGTATGGTTGTTGACGATACTAACACCATCAAATGTTGAGAATACTAGGTTATATACCGTTTGTGGTGGGCGAGCCCAATTATACGCATAACCCACATCTAAAAAGTCAGAATAGCGGTAAAATGGAATACGAAGTTTACCGGCATTAATTTGGGTGCTATCACTTATCTCATAAGATAAATATGCCCATTCAAACTCGGTAGAGTAATCATTTTCGCCACGAGACATGATTTGTGCCGTTGCAGATAGGCCTTCACCAAGATCAGAGGATACTTGTAATGCAAAGAGGCTTTCAGGTTTAAAAGAAAGGTTGTCAGAATAACCAAAAAGAGAGGTGTCTTTATCAGTCATAACTCCCGCTACGATTGAAGCAAACCCATTGATTCTTGTTTCTGCCAACGCAGATGTTGAAGCTGCACCAAGGGCAACTATTATTGCGGCTGCGAGTGTCTTTTTCATTAATTACTACCCATTAATTAGTTTTATTAACATTTAATTTGAAAGTTGTTGTGTCACCTAATAAAGGTAAACCAATTGTACAAATTCTGCCAATATATAGCTATTATTGTTGAGATATATCAATATTATAGGGGTAAATCGATGCAATTTGAGCGCAAACGCCCTTTTGGGATTAACCCATAATCGTTCATTAGTTCTATATTGAGAGTTTCCTTGTTATCCTGCTGCCACTACTAACTGTGAAGGACATACAATGTCTAAAAATTTCAAACAAATGATCCAGCATGATGCCGCGGGCGGCATTATACTTGTCTGCGCTGCGTTGCTCGCATTAATCTTTGCTAACTCGCCACTGGATGGGTTTTATAATGGCATGTTAAATCTGCCTGTGGCCGTTAAATTTGGATCATTCGAAATAGCTAAACCACTATTGTTATGGATTAATGATGGCTTAATGGCCATTTTCTTTTTTATGGTTGGTTTGGAAATAAAACGAGAGATTTTACAAGGCCACCTCAATTCAGTTGCCCAAATTACATTACCTGCAATTGCTGCGGTTGCGGGTATTGCTGTCCCTGCTCTAATTTATGTTTGGTTTAACCAAGACGATGCTGTAGCGGTAACAGGCTGGGCAATTCCATCGGCTACTGATATTGCCTTTGCGCTAGGGGTATTCAGCCTATTTGGCCGTTCGTTACCAATTACGTTAAAACTGTTTCTACTGTCTGTGGCTATTTTTGATGATATTGGCGCCATCGTCATTATTGCCTTGTTCTACTCAGCAGACTTATCCA
Source organism: Psychrosphaera sp. F3M07 (assembly GCF_018860345.1). Lineage (GTDB taxonomy): Bacteria > Pseudomonadota > Gammaproteobacteria > Enterobacterales > Alteromonadaceae > Psychrosphaera > Psychrosphaera aquimarina. Next base: position 114,246 of record NZ_JAHKPJ010000020.1, read on the forward strand.
CTACTTCACTCGTTGTCGCAGCTGTTGGTTTGTTAGTTTTATTTGGCTTAAATCGTTACAAAATCCGTGCTCAAGGTGCCTATATTTTAGTTGGCATGATAGTTTGGGCTGCCGTACTTAAATCTGGTGTGCATGCAACATTAGCAGGCTTCGCGGTCGCTATGTTTATTCCAATTAATGTTAAAAATGAAGATGGTCACCCTATGTTGCACCATATGGAACACAGCCTCCATAATTGGGTCGCCTTTTTTATATTGCCTGTCTTTGCTTTTGCCAATGCGGGTGTTCAATTGATTGGCACATCTGCCGACGACATTTTTAACCCAGTGGTGATGGGGATTGTGGCTGGTTTATTTATTGGTAAACAAGTGGGGATATTTGGCGCATGCTGGATAGCAGTAAAAGCGGGTGTAGCTAAGTTGCCAGAAGGGACCAATTGGACTCAGTTATACGGGGTTACCTTGTTATGTGGCATCGGCTTTACTATGAGTTTATTCATTGGCTCATTAGCCTTTGAACATCAAGGGTTTGAACATTTAAATAGTGTCAAAGTAGGGGTATTATCCGGTTCAATTTTATCGGCTATTGCTGGTGCATTCTTTATATCACGCAGCCGGAAAGCCGCTGAATCAGCAGTCAAATAACAATTTTAAGCGCAGCTATCATGCTGCGCTTATTTTTAACTCAGAATTAAACAACACTTAAGTAGTCAGGAATTGTTCATGGATATTCAAACTTCTGTTCAGCAATATTTAAAAACTAAACCCGCTACTTTAGTTGATTTTCCTTTTGACAATGTAACGGAAGTTTACAAAGTAAAAGGTAAAATGTTTGCTTTGTTGGGTTCAGGTAAAGATCATCTTAAAGCCCCTGATAATTCAACGCCATATTTCTTAAACTTAAAATGTGATCCAGACGAAGCCCTGATGTTACGTGACATATTCCCAGCCATTATTGCGGGTTATCATATGAACAAAAAACATTGGAACACGGTAATTTTAGATGGTTCTATTCCGCAAGGAGAGATAGAACGCATGATAGATAATTCGTTTGATTTAGTAGTGAGTAAAATGACCAAGAAAGATCAAGCCTCTATTTTGCTACATTTATAATTTTATGTCCTATTAATCGTGAGATTAAAAATGAAGCGAAAATTAAATAAGTGATATTTGATCATTGCTCTGTCAGAATATGGTATCAGGTTTATAAATTTAATATATATGCTACCAATTAGTACTCAACTTATCTTAATTTTAAGCGCATTAGGCTCTATAAACGGGTTTATCGTTGCTTTGTATTTATGGGTTCAACCGTCTAAAAACTTGAGCAATCGCTTCTTAGCGGCAATGCTGATAATGATCAGTATTCGTACATTAAAATCGGTTCTTTATCATTTTAATCCTGACATTATTATCATTATTTTACAGATTGGTTTATCGGCCTGTTTTTTAATTGGCCCTCTGCTTTATTTCTTTTGTTTGAGTCACCTCAAACTGATTACACATCAGAAAGTTCGGTGGTCATACCACCTCATCGCATTAGTCAGCGTTATCACAATCATAGGTATAATTTTTCCGTACCAACAGCATTTAGAGTTATGGAGAAATCTGCTTTATACGCTGATAAATTATGTATGGTTGATGTATATAGTTTTATCATTCATTGTCATTAGCCCAAAAATTAAGAGTATTACAAAACAAGCTAAGCTTACACAAGATGACATTTGGTTGCTCAGTGTTTTTATTGGTAATGCCATTATCTGGTTAGCCTATTTCACTTCCTCATATACTTCTTATATTGCTGGTGCACTGTCTTTTTCATTCATTCTTTTCATCGCTTGTTTATTAGTGTTATTTAAATTTAAGGACAAGGTTATAAAAATAAAATACGCTGATAAAGAAATCACAACAGAAGAAGCAGACTTGTTAATAGACCGTCTTCATCTGTTAATGAAAAATGAAGAGCTGTATAAAAACTCATTAATTAGCATGCCACAAGTGGCTAAGCGGTTAGGAATTTCAACACCTAAGTTCTCTCAATTGTTAAATGATAACTTGAATAAGTCTTTCTCTTTATACATCAATGAACTTCGTATTGAGGCAGCAAAATCAATACTTGTCTCTAATAGTAATCAAACGATTGAAACTATCGCTGAACTATGCGGCTTTAATTCTCAATCTACTTTTTATAGTGTTTTCAAAAAGCAAACCAAACTAACCCCTGCAAAATATAAAGAACAAACTCTAAATTTATAAATCCGTAGTGTAAAATTATAACCTGCGACTGTAAGTCAACAGTCACAGTATTAATGTAATCATTGTTTTTAATAATCAACTTGGAAAAACAATGAAATTTATAATACTGCTTTGGCTATTAACTTTATTTAGCACCCAGACGTCAGCCAACTCTGATAATGAAGACATAAGACGTACCTTAAATAACTATATTCAAGGTACGTCTTATAGCTACCCCGATAAAATTACAGAAGCTTTTTATACAGACGCTAATTTATTATTAGAAAATAAAGAAAAGGAAATTTGGCGAGTTCCCGCCAAAGAGTATGTCAATTGGTTCAAAAAAAATAATATTGGTGAATATACCGGACGCATTGGAGAGATATTAAATATTGGTGTATCTGGATTCATTGCCACTGCAAAAGTGGAAATCATCTTACCGACTGAACAACGACGTTTTATTGATTTATTTTTGCTAAAAAAAATCAAAGACGACTGGAAAATAATCAGCAAAACTGCCACTAATGAGCATTCAATTCAACATGGTAAACGGATTTTATTTATTGTTTCTAATGTCCATTTTCATGGCACCTCATCACTACCCGTCGGCGCTAGCTTTTCTGAAATAGTAAATGCTTACCATGAGTTTAAAATTGCTGGTTTTACAGTGGATTTTATTAGTCCTGAAGGTGGCGCTATTCCATTGTCTTATATAAATACATCGAATGACTTACAGAAAAAATATCTATATGACGCTGATTTTATGCATGCGATAGCAAACACTAAAAAACCTTCAGATGTCACAGCTAATAACTATAAAGCTGTCCATTATATTGGAGGAAGTAGTGCTATGTATGGAGTTGCAAATAGCCAGCCTATTCAAAATTTGGTCATGGACATCTATGAAAATCATAACGGTATTATTTCCTCTGTATGTCACGGTACAGCTGGGATTGCCTTTTTAACATTACGCTCTGGCGAGTTCCTTGTATCAGGTAAACGCATTAGTGGTTACCCTGATGAATATGAAAACCCTAAAAAAGAATACTATAAACAATTTCCATTTAAAATCACGGAAACAATAGAAAAGCATGGTGGTGACTTTAACTACGCCCCAAGAAACACACCATACATAGAAGTTGATGGGCGAGTGGTCACTGGTCAGAACTATCTATCTTCAGCACTTGTAGCTAAAAAAATAATACAACTAATTAACTAACCCCGTGAGTGAGTATACAATGCAATCGTTGTTACTAATAAGTATTGACGGTTGCATGAATCACATACGTTAAAAATAAATCGTGTAATAAAACAAAGCGCTACTAATACGTTAACTACGTCCTGTGGTTGGTTCATTGGCGAATTGGATTCAAATTTATACAAAGGTTCTGCAATTATTCTAAGCATAGTTTATGTTCAATGGCAGATAAAAAACGGCAAACCTAGAGAAGTAAACCTAAATAACTTATGGAGTAAAAAGCCACTATTAAACTGATATTGATTAAACCAAGATTGTTGCTTTAGTCAATCTTGGTTTAATACTTAAGCTAAGCTGATACTTATAATACTAATTGACCACTGTTGATTAGTCCGACTATTAATCCAGCAAATCCACTTCCAACGCCAATAATTAATCCCCAATGACCACAAGCTTGTTCAATCTTTTTACGCCTACTCTCTTTGTCGCTTAAACGACGATTATTATAAAGGCTATTGATAATATGAACGCTAGTTCGTTTATTAAAATAATAAAGTCCGATAGCAAACACAATATAGGTTCCAATGATTAGGTATGTTGTACCAAACTCATACGCGCCGACTAGTGCTAGTCCGGAAAGTATTACCCACACAATGGTCTGATTTCGATGTTTGATCAGCTTTTGTTTATCCTTTTCCTCCGTCATGCGCTTTAACGCAGGCTTGGTACCCAAATACGTGGCTAGAGCCCCTAAGGTCGCGCCTAACATAGCGCCACTTAGCAGCATGGAAAACTTACCCAATAAGCTGGTCTGTTTGGTCGCGATAACATGACTTGCAGCCGTTGCTGCTGCAGCCTTGCCAGAATGACCAAGTGATGCCATTACTAAAGCGGTAAATGTCGCACTTGGCGCAGTAGAAAATATCACTTTACCAAAGGAGCTCAACAATTCATCTTTTAACAAACGACGGGCTCTGGTTAGTTTTTGCCTTACGTTTTCAGGACTTATCTCTAACAATGTGGCAACGTGTTGTGTCGATTGCTCTTCACGATAATAAAGTAAAACCACATCTCGACTATCATCCGGTAATTTTTCTAAAAATGAATTTAGAATACTGTTCTTTTCTTTTAATAATACTTGTTCTTCATGAGTCAAATCATGATTGCAAAGTTGCAACAACAACTGCTCAGATTCAGCATCAGATAAGGTCGTAGTTGATTTATTTGCCCTGAGTGCATTAAATGCCGTATTACGTGTTGCTTGTCTTATCCAAGGCAAAAAGCTGCTGTTATTTTTTAATGAATTAATATTTTTCCACGTTGATATAAACACCTGTTGAGTTATATCTTCACTTTGATGGAAGTCTTTTACTATCGCCAAAGCGATACTGCTAACCATATTCTGGGTACTTTTTATTAAGCGTTCAAAGGCGGCGATATCCCCTTGTTTCGCAAACTCCACATCATTTTGTAAATTAGAAGTTAATTCCATCTCATTACCCTTCTAAAAAATCATTGATCTGCTTAAGTAACCAAGTCGGATTGTCTAACATAATAAAATGCCTATCTTTAGTATTCATGATTAACTGCGCCTTGGTTATGCTGTCGAGTTGCTGTTTATACAATACTTCAACTTGTTGCTGTTGAGAAGTTTGAGTAAATGCCCCAGAAGCACCAATTAACAGTACTGGGCTTTTAATGTTTTCCACTTGTGAACGTAAATCGTTACTCATTAAATAATAAATACTTTCACCGACGGTTTTAGGATCAGACGCTAGAGCCATCTGAATGATTTTTTGTTGTGCGGCTTGCGACTTAGCTTGTATAAAAATACCTTGTTGGGTTTGAGCCGCCACTTGCTGAGATGTCATATTTTGGTACATATTCCGAATATATTGAGCTTGAGAGGCCATAGATTGCACCGTACTGTCATTCGTTCTGGTAAATACTGGTGCAATAAATGGTAAACCATCAACTGATATTAATTTTCCAATAAGATCAGGCGTTGATGACGCCAATAAAAACCCCATAAACCCACCTAAACTATGGCCAATTACGCTTGGGTTTTTTAGCTTATTTAGCGTTATGTAATTAACAAGTTGTTCTTTAACTTGTTCCAATGAAAAGTTGTGCACAGGTGGCGTGCCTGCAAAACCAGCAATAGAGATGCTATGAACTTGGTGTTTATCTGAAAGTTCATTAGCGATGTGTTGCCACACAGATCCATCCGACATCAAGCCGGGTATCAATATAATTGGGGAGCCTTGCCCAATAACCGTAACATCAAATATGTTACTTTTAGATTGGCTTACCTTAGCAGCCGTATTAAAACTAGCAAATACTATCGCCAGAAATAATAATCCAACATGATACATTTTGTTGTTTTTTGTTAACTGAATATTTCTCATAAAATGTCCTATGACCTTAGTAATAATGTTCAAGAATTTGTTCTTTCAATTACTAAGTAACCTGTCATAAGAAATGTGTGACAAACTTTTATAACAAAAATTAATAAAATCACATTTATCAAAGCTGGCAAAGAAACCGTGTTAGTTTATTGGGCTTTCTTCATGGCGCAGTGTTAATACTTCAAACCCCGTTTGGGTCACCAAAATTGTATGTTCCCACTGAGCAGAAAGCTTTTTGTCTTTTGTGACTACTGTCCAACCATCTTTCTTGGTTTTAATTTTGTGAGTGCCTTGGTTGATCATAGGTTCAATGGTGAATGTCATACCGGCTTCTAGAACTAATCCCGTATTTGGTCTGCCGTAATGCAATACTTGAGGAGCCTCGTGCATTTCACGGCCGATGCCATGGCCACAATATTCTCTTACAACACTGTAACCGGCCTGCTCTGCATGTTTTTGAATTGCATAACCAACATCTCCTAACCTTGCTCCTGGCTTCACCACATTAATGCCTTTCCACATGGCATCATAAGTAGTTTTGACTAAACGTTTAGCGTCGACACTGGTATTGCTAAAGGTATACATTTTGCTGGAGTCGCTAATAAATCCGTCTTTTTCTAAGGTGATATCAAGATTGATAATATCTTTAGCATTGATCTTGACTGTCTCACTAGGAACACCGTGGCAAACCACGTCATTAATGGATGAGTTTAACGAGAATTTGTAATCATATTGGCCTTTGCTGGCAGGGCGAGCATTTAATTCATTACGAATATAATCTTCAACTTTGGTATCTATTTCCAATGTCGTCATGCCTTCACAAATAAAGTCATCTAACATTTTAAATACTTGTGCCAACAGTCGGCCAGATTCACGCATTAATGTAATTTCTTGCTCTGTTTTTAAAATGGCTTTACTCATGAAACGCCTCGGCAATACTCTGATCGGCTTTTAACAACTCAGCTTTCATTATTTCCGTAAAAGTCAGTGTTGGATTCAACTCTGCTAATCGCCCGACTTTTATCCAAAACTCAGCTTGTGAATTAATTGATCTGGACATGACATTGCTAGAACGTCTAATTTCTTCATGCAATGTTTCTGATATTTTTACTATTCCCACTTGATTTTATACACTTTATATACGTAACGTATACAAAGTGTATATTTAACACCTTAAATGAGTCAATCAGTTTGTTATCAATAGCAGTATAAAAATCACCTAAGCAGCTTTAAAAGTACCATGAAAACCCAGTGGTAAATGATGCGACAACCAGGCCCTGGCTATTGGCCCATCAGAAATATTTTCCACATTAAATATATTCAAACATGTGCGCTTACTTGGCACATGCAGCGCGGAACCAATTAAATACCCCGTGCCTTCTTTTTGTTTTGGACAAACGGTAATATGTTCTTCTACCAAAAATTCTTCGCCAAACTCATAACTATCTAGTTTACCGCTATTAACATTAAACCCACATACAGTGTTGCTCCAGAAGCTATTTTGTTTTGATGACAAATGGTAAAGGTATTCATTTTTCAATCCGACACGATGATCACACACTTCAGGAAATTCACTATTTGTATCTAAGATCATCTGTGATGATTTGCCATTAGGGCTTAACGTATAAAATGCCGCCTTTGCATTAGGCACTGAATGGTTAATTTCACCTTTCATCATATTTGATAAATTGTGGAGACTATCGGCATTTGGATAAAGACTAGCGTCAAATCGTATTGTTCCGTCTGTTTCTTCCCAAGCGTTACCGTAATGAAAGGCAAAGCCTGCTTCTAATTCGTATTCTTTTTTTAGCGTTAAGCTGGCTTTATCAATAACCAATACTCTCTGAGCTTGTTCCTTATCAAAGCTAATTCGTGAAAAGCCACCTTGTCTGTTGTTTGCAAAAGAACGCTTTGTTGATAAGGAAGGTAAAATGATCAGTAAGTGTTTCTCTGTCATGAGAAAGTCATGCAGCATACCACCTCTGTATTTGGCATTAACTAACGCCACATTTTTTGCGCGGCCGTTGGGTGCCAAATGATATAAAACAACATGCCCTGATGAATTAAGGCCAAAGTTCCAAATATCACCATTTGCTTCTACTTTAGGATGCGCAGAGAAAGGTAAACCTTGTAACGTTTTTTTGTATTTATCATGTTCACCTAGTATCACTTGCTCTTTATATTCAAGGCTTTTAGCGTCGACTTTGGTTGCCGAACCCGCTTCCCATAATGCCCATAAGTCATCTCCCACAGCGATAACATTCGTGTTAGCTGTATTAATTACATCAGCATTAGTCACGGATAACGCATCTGGAATGACAGTTTCAGGGCCAGAATATAGGAACTTTTTGTTTTTCTGCTCTTTTTGGAATTTAGGCGTGTTAATGAATTTACCTTTATGGACAATTTTTCCTTGTGCAATAGTAAAACTCTGCAACATGCCATCTCCCTCAAATAGGTGTTGATAACGGTGTTCACCACGTTCAAGTTTGCCTGGTCCATTTCGATAAAAAGTACCTTGAATATCAAGAGGAATTTTTCCTTCAATCGACAAAACCTCAGGTGCAAAATCATCGTCAACATTGGTAAAACCTATTAGTTCTGGAGATTGACTCAATGCATCATTAAATAACGCTTTGTAATTCAACACTTGAGGCGTTCTTGCCGTTTCAGTTGAGGCAAAAACTTTTAGCGGTGAATTTACAATAACCGCTCCAGCGCCCAAAGAAGCACATCCTTTTAGAAAATGTCGACGTTGCATAACTATCTCCTTATTCATTTGTTGATGTACTAATTAATAGATAACCGAAGCTGAATTGGTTACTTTGTCGTCACGGCTTTGAACAACAAACTTAGCTGCACTATAATTAACTGGCCCAAAGTCCGGCTTAGCATTATTAGAAAAACCATAACCTTCAACCGGAGCACCAAATAAGTTTGTCTCTAATTTGCCATTACTATTTTCATCGTGGAAAAAACGTATTATGTACTCACCTTCGTCTAACTCATTAAAGTTAACGGTAACGCTTCCGGTTTTAGCTTTAACAATGAGTGCCGACTCTGCATTGCCGCTTTCATAATTATCTTTGCCTTGAAATAGCTGAATTAGTATTTTTCCTGCGTCACTTTTAATACCGTTAATTTCAAACGACACCTCTGACGCTTGAGTAAAGGTTGAAGTTAGCGCGACTATAACCATTAATATTCTTGTTAATTTTTTCATCTTTGTTACCTTTTATTTTTGTTGTTTGCCACTATACCAACCGCCCAACTTGAGCAATTGCGTCTTGTTGGAATTACGATAAAATGCAAAACGTTAAATAAAAAGAAGCATTACGCGAACGGTAAAAAACTATTCGTAAAAAGCACAAATTTGGAAGTATTCCCATTGACGAATCGTGAAATGAACCATAAATATCAACACCTTGAGCCATATTTCACCAAAGCTAAACTTAAGAGTGCTTTGATCATTCTTTTGGTTATCAGTGTCATTATTGGTTTTTTAACACCTTTTGGAATGAATGTTTTGCCATTGCATTATTCAATACTTTATTGGCTAGTCACATGTTCTGTTGGTTACATGATTTATGTCCCATGCATTTTTTACGGCAACGTGTTTTTAAAAAAATTTATTCCAATGCAGTGGTTCCGTATTATTTTTTCTGGACTTGTCGCGAGTGTAATTATCAGTTTAGTTGTTCCCTTATTAAACGAGCTGTTTTTTAAACACAGCGCAAGTTACAGCACTCAATTTTGGAGCGTATTACCTAAAGCCATTGTCATAGGCGCTATTTTTAACTTCATTGGTTTAATGGAAAATTATTTAAAATGGTTGAAACAAGAGTTAACAAAACACCAAAAAATTAATACTGAATTTCAACAACAATCAGAACAGGGCAAAAATATTGCTCTGGAACAGTTTATGGCTTTGTTACCAATTGAAAAGCGCGGGGATTTGTATTGTTTAGAAATGGCGGACCATTACATTAAGGTTTACACAAGCAAAGGCCATCATTTATTACTTATGCGTTTTAAAGATGCATTAACACAGCTTGCTGAATTTGACGGTTTACAAACACATCGTTCTTGGTGGGTTTCGAAATCAGCGGTTAATGCATTAAAAAAAGAAGGGAGAAAAGTATCTTTACTGTTAGCTAATGAACTTGAAGTGCCTGTGTCTAGAACTTACTTAAATGACGTAAAGTCAGCGGGCATTCATTAACATTAATATATAATTAAATACCCACCGCTGAACTCATAATGATGTTCTTATTCTTCATCATTCAGAGCCGATAAGGTTTTTCTTAATCTATTTAATGCACTAACTGAAAAACCTTCGTCATAAAAATACACAACAACCCCCTCTTTATTTAACAAGGCGACTCTGGCGTTGTTGCCATTTTCATTACCTGTGAATTTTTGTACTTTCTCACCATCTGCATAAACAGTTGCCACGCCTTTCCATAACTCTTTAGGTATACCTTTACGCATCCCGTTATCGATAACGGTGCTGAACATTCTTGGGAACATGCCTTGAATAGTTGGCAATTCGTACACGTCCACCAACGTATTAGTCATGTCTAAACCAATTAACCAACGGTCAATATCAAACTGCGAATTTTGTTTATAACCAATTAATAGCAATACTGGATTTTGATTTAAGTCCTGTGGAATGTTTAACGTTTTTTTCTCTAAGGTTTCACCACTAATCGCTGGAAAGGTTTGACCTTCAACCATTTGGTTAGGGAATGATGTGCTGCATGCAGATAACAGGGCGGACATAATCAATAAAATAACAATACGCATATAAATACCATTTGGGGTTATGAATTATTAAGTTATACGTTACATCAAGATATTAAGTTCACTATGGGTCAAAACAATATTTTTATTTAATGTGAACACCGTGTTTTTATTATCATTGAGGACATAGTGATCTGTACTCATGAAAATACCGTAATAAGATTAGACACCAACAACCTTGTTACTGGAGTTCGACCATGCATAACACGTTAACCAATCAAACTAAATTAACCCCGACTATTATTTGTGTCGCAGAATCTACCCATTACTTAGTGGGGGCTGTTGATGATTCAAATAATTTAGTTAGCTTAAACCAGCAAAATAAAATAACGATTACGTCATCGTTAATTGAAGCAAAAAACTATTTAAGAAACCATAATATCTTTAACGCCACTCTTGAGTACCAAACGGCCTACGATGAAATGTGTGGCTTAAGTCCTTCAGCTCCTTGTCGTCAAATGATCAGTTTTTAATACATAACTTGATAGTTATAAGGAAAAATAGTGTTAACTAATAAATTATCTGCTGTTATTTTTGATTTAGACGACACCTTAGTCTCATCATCTTTGGACTTTACAAAAATAAAAAAGTCTCTGGGTTGTCCACTAGAAGTCGATTTATTAGATTTTGTAAACGCGAAACCAAAAGCACAAAGAGATGTCATTGAGCCCCAGCTAATCGGCTATGAAATTAGTGAAGCAATGGACTCAGTGAAACTTGATGGTGCTGATGATTTATTAGCATTATTACATCAGTTAAAACTGCCGATGGCTATTGTCACTCGTAATTGCCGTGAAGCTGCCTTAATAAAAATTGAAAACAATAACTTAAATATTCCTATTGTAATTTCACGCGAAGAACACAAAGCAAAACCTGCACCTGACGCCTTATTATTTTTGGCTGACCAATGGCAAATAAAGCCTGAGAATATCCTATACGTTGGTGATTATTTATATGACATACAGGCTGCAATCATTGCCAATACGATGTCTTGTTTGGTCACCCATGGAAAATCTCTAGATTATGCTGATTTGGCGACCTTAGTCGTAAATGAACTAACCGACTTATGCCAAACCATTGAAAATACAATGTGATTTAACTGTGTTATTAAGGCGACAAAATGAAACTATTATTCGCTATTGTAATTGCAGTAGTTATCTATGCGAACCATACAAAGAGTAACCCAAAAATGATCAACACAGCTGACACCCCTAATTCACATTCTATTGATTTTAGCCAAGCTGAAGAAATCAAACATTGGCGTATAACGGATGATGAGGTAATGGGTGGACGGTCACAAGGAAAGATACATTTTGAAAATGGCTATGGCATATTCTCTGGTTACATTTCGTTAGAAAATAATGGCGGATTCAGTTCAACATTTCGCCCTATTGATCCGTTATCAAGTCACCTCAAAACGGTTGCTATTAACGTAATGGGTGATGGACTGATTTATCAACTTAGAATGATCACTATGGTAGATGGATACCGTTTGTCCTATAAACACAATTTCGCCACGACTTATGGTCAACGCCAAACTATTCGATTTTTATTGAAGGATTTTCAAGCCTCGTTTCGTGGTCGAATGATAGCCAACGCACCTCTGTTAGCTTCTGAAGATATTATTGAAATTGGTTTGTTAATTAATAATAAAAAACCTGAAACCTTTTCGTTATCGCTGTTCAATATGCAATTCAACTAACCTTTGGTCACCAATTAATAGATTCCCCCTGCCAATCTAAATAACTAGCGACCCCATCAACCTCTTGTTTATCTAGAATTGATAATAATTGAGTAGCAACAAACTCTGGCCTAAATAACTTATTTTGAGGCACGTTTGCTTGGAACGGTTTGGATAAAGGACTGTCTGTCGTACCTGGATGAAAGAGTATTAATTTTATGTTTTTTGCTCGCCGAGCTAATTCTATTGATGCGGTTTTCACCATCATATTGAGTGCAGCTTTTGATGCTCGATAACTATACCAACCGCCTAAACGGTTATCACTAATGCTTCCGACCCGTGCACTTAACAACACCATTTTACACTTTACTTCGCCGGTTAAAATAGGTGTTAATTTTTGCAACCATAACATTGGTGTTAACACATTCGCTGACATCACTTGATGAAATGCTCCAGCATCAAAATCTTCTAATCGTTTTTCCGGTTTAACCGTTTTATTGTGCAATAACCCATTACAGATAAAAACTCGGGTGATTGGCAGTTGACTGTTTGAATTAATTTTATCTATCGAATGCTCAATGGATGATTCGCTGTAGTCCTCAACGCTGATTAATTTTATCCGTTGCAGTTGCTCAGGTGTTCTTTCATGCTGCCACTGCTCATCAAAATGGCGGCTGAGTAATAACAAGCCACAATTTTGTTGTTTCAGTATTTCACAAGCCAATGCTTTCGCTATTTCGCTATTTGCGCCTACGATCAGTGTTTGTTGAGTTATCATAACAAGTCCCCGAGTGACAGCTTATGGCCTTTAAACCAAAAAGCTTAGTTAGAACGGATGAAATAGGTTGTCGATATTTAGCAAAAAATAAATACACATAATGACTGAGCGTTTTTATCACCGGCCAATTTAACGGTGCGACCCAAAAGCCTTTACCTACTAATGTCCAAGCTCTGTGTGTTACTTCTAAACCACACAGGATTTTGCCTTGGTACTTACCATGCAATATTTTCATGGCGGCATCATAATCAATCTCAGGAAACCTTTGATTAAAATTAGGCTGATGTATGTCGACTAATTCTATTAGGTTATTTTTATCGTCACGAGCCAAATGATTCATCTCGGCAACACATAAAGGACACTGGCCATCATAAAATATTGTTAACATTATATTTCCGTTAATTTTAAGTGAGACATTCGAGCGCATGAAGTCGCTATGGTTGATGTTTAGCTTATAAGCCATTTAATGGAATATCCTTTGGATGACTATCTGTTTTAGCATAACTGACACGGGACAATCTTTTAGTTGCGTGGTAACTGTCTAAACCAGAAAGTGCAACGGTATCTAACGATTCAATATCAATATATCCATCGGTTTTGATTGCACTAGACTCACAAATCACATCGGTTATTTCACCTATAACTAATTGGGTGCCATTAAGCGGAATAGGTATGATATCTTTGAGCAACAAAGCGTATTTAAGGCGACTTTCCTTTACAAACGGCGCGCGGGTACACTGATGTAATTCAGGCGTTAACCCGACCTGTTCAAATTCACTTTCTTGCTCTAAATAACGTGCTGAGGTTTGATGCGCCTCACGCCAAAACGATCCGCTAATTTGGTTGATTGTATACGTTTTGGTCTGTTGGATATTATCAAGAGTATGTCGAGCTACACTGTCTGGTCTGATAATAAATCCGACCAATGCAGGTGATGCACCTAAATGAAATACAGAACTAAAAATAGCAAGATTATGCAGGCCCGCAAGATTAGATGTACCAATCAGATTTGCGCTTTTAAACCCCGATAAACTATTGACCAGTTGTACACGGTAACGCTGATCCATTTTTATTAAATCATCTTTATTGTAATGCTGCATCACATGTCACTTCTACCTATTAACTTAGTATTAATACGCAGAAACATTGTATAACGATCACAACCGAACATTCGGTTCGTTTATCATCTAAAAATATGCTGATGATTCCCGTAAAAAATCAGACATTCCCTTGTCTGCAAAGGTTGGGTTCGGTTATTTAATTCAGCATGGGTACTGATTGACCAAGGACTGATGAACGACAAGTCTAAAATCAATGATGTCTAAATTGTTGAGTTCTATAGACTTAGCAACGGTTGATGCCACTTGTTGTCGTTGTAGCTTTTTAGGAATACAAAAAGGGCGCTCAAAATCGCTATTCACTATTTCCCCGGACATGGTTCGTGTTCGATAAACCCGTTTAATAAAACTACTTTTATCGTCATTGGTATTTTCATGGTATTGCATTGAGGCATCGATAAAGCCGTCTATATACAACTTGCATGCGTTGACAAACTTGCCACCATCATTTTTTTGATACTCAGTACAAGACTCAATGATTTCTGATTTAAAATCTGCCGTTGCAACAAAGGATGTTAACGACAAACCAACAACGACGAATAACTGTTTAACGGTTTTAATTTTCATTTTTATCACCTGCTATTTTTAGTTTATTTGACGAGCGTTTAATCAGTAAAGCGCCCAACACCCCTGACATTATTGAGCCTACTAACACGCCCACTTTTACTTGTGTTTGATACGCTAACCCTTGCTCTTCAAATGCTAATGAACCAATAAATAAACTCATGGTAAAACCAACACCACAGAGTAAACACACACCGTATAACTGCGACCAAGTTGCATCTTTAGGTAACGTACAAAGCTTTAACTTAATGGCTGCATAACATGCTGCAAAGATCCCTAATTGTTTACCAATGAACAATCCTCCAATAATACCCATCGACACTGGGGTAAATAATTGAGAAACAGACGTACCAATTAACTCCACTCCTGCATTAGAAAAAGCAAAGACTGGTAATACAAAAAAAGCTATCCAAGGGTGAAGACTGTGTTCAATTTGATAAGACATGGATTCAGATTTGTCTTTAGCTATTGGTATAAAAAGTGCCACAGCAAAACCGGCTAAGGTTGCATGAACACCGGACTTTAAAACTGCAGCCCAGACAATGATGGAAACCAGAATAAAAGGTGTTTTGTTGGATAGCTCTAATCGATTAAATAACAACAGTGCGAGTAAACCTACGCTAGCAATCAACAAAGAGTTAGGGGCTAAATCTGAGGAGTAAAATAGGGCGATAATGATCACTGCACCTATGTCATCAATAATGGCCACTGACAATAAAAATATTTTCAAACTAGGTGGTAAATATTTACCAAAAATAATGAATAAACCTAGCGCGAAAGCGATATCGGTAGCGGACGGAATCGCCCACCCATTCATGGCTATCGCATCTTGATAATTTAACGCCACATAAATCAATGCAGGAAAAATAATGCCTGCTGCTGCTGCCAAGAATGGCAAGATGACTTGCTCTTTTGACGCGAGTTGTCCGTACAATAGTTCACGCTTAATTTCTAACCCGACAACAAAAAAGAATATGGCCATCAGCCCATCATTTATCCATAGTACTAAAGGTTTACTGATCTCAAATGAGCCCAAAACAATGCTAACTGGAAACTCTAAGAATGAATTATAAGCGGGACTGAAAGGGCTGTTTGCTAACACAAGGGCGAACAAAGAAGCTAACACAAGAATGATGCCGGAGCTGGCATCGGTTTGAATGAAATTTTTCCACTTTATAATAAGTGCGTTTTCTGACATATACATACCTCAATGATTGACAGCCAAGTTATAACTGAGGTGTATGGATATATACAGTCGGTTATAACTGATTAATCATCAAGTAAAAACTGATAACTATTTTGAATAATGCAATGCATAATTGATCAAATATTATTAGGAGATTTATGCGCTTAAACTATCATCACTTACATTATTTTTATGCCATTGCGACCCACGGCAGCATTGCTAAGGCATCTTTGGCTTTGCACATTACCCCTCAAACCTTAAGCGCACAGCTTAAAAAACTAGAGGACCAGTTAGGGTATGCGTTATTTGAACGTTCGGGTAATAAAATGCAACTCAATCCTATGGGTAACGTGACTTTTAGTTACGCAAAAGAAATATTTGGTCTTGGTGATGAGTTACTCCATTCGTTGCAGAATCACTCCGAACAATTTGCCTTTAAGTTTTCTATTGGGGTAACCGATGTTATAGCGAAAGTCTTCTCGTTTAATTTTTTAAAACAGATATACACGATGGATGACTCAATAAAATTAATCTGCAAAGAAACCAGTTTAGATACCTTATTGAGTGAGTTGGCAATTAATAAACTGGATGCCATTTTAAGTGATACGTCTTTACCTGCTCATTCTGCCGTTAAAGCGTTTAATCACTTTGTTGGCAAAAGTGGCATGAGCTTTTTTGCCCACAAAAATAAAGCTGAGGCATTAGCGCTGAACTTTCCACAATCTCTTAACGGACAACCGTTTTTTCTTGCTGGAGAAGGCACAAATCAAAGGATCAATGTATTGTCTTGGTTTGAGCAAATTGACGTCCAACCACAAATCTTAGGTGAATTCGATGACTCAGTATTAGCCAATTATTTTTGCCAAGCTGATTATGGTATTTGTTGCGCGCCAACTATTATTGAGGAGCATGTTGTAAATCAATTTGATTTAGCGCTGATTGGTCGAACGGATCAAATAATGGAACACTATTACCTCATATCTCCAGAAAGGAAGGTAAAACACCCGGCAGTTCAACATTTACTGAGTGAATCACGCAAACTATTCCAAACCCCTTTGAGTTAAGTAGCTCGGGACGATTTATTGCATTAAAGAATGAACTTTATCGCTTAATTGAACGTAATACCTATCTTGGTTAGTTTAACATGGTACCTTGATAACAAGGTTCTCAACATTAGGTGACATATGACTTACGCAAATTATCTAGAATTATTTAATCATGTCCTCACTCACGGGGAAAAAGTGGCAGACAAAACCACGTTTAACAAACTAACCGCTTGGCACGATATTGATGGGTATACCTGTTACCTTGGTTTTGAAGACGTCACCCTAACCTTGTTATTCCATAGTCGATTCACATTCGACTACCAAAACAAAACCAACTTATCCACATTCCAAGCTGAGATTGAACAGACTTTTGCGTTAATTCAACAGCAACGTTTGCATAACAAAAGGGAAAAAGATGAACAAAGTTAGTCCCAAAACGCTGTTAAACAGTAAGTGGACCAAGTGTGAGATTAGTAACAAAGAAAAACACTTTATCATCGTTGATGTAGAGTTTAACGATGAGCAATTACTAACAAAGTGTGTCATTGAGGCGGTATTTAATAACAACCAATATGAGATTGATTGGAAAACATTAAAAGATCCTAATTTGTGGAAAATTGGTTGGCAATAAATGCATCAGGTATTGCTAATTTCTAACTCGATAAATCATTAATTTTATTCAGTATTATCATTTATTAAAAATAGTAAATAAAATTTGAATTTACCTAATTTACCCCCACTTAACTGTGATCAACATTGGGGCCAGTATGTTAATTGAATCAGAATTTAAACCAGCTTGGTGGATGACTAATCGCCACTTACAAACCATTTTACCTCGAGCGTATCCCATTACGTCTCACTTCAAACCCGCTTTTCAAGAGTTTGACCTAAGTGATGGTGATTTTGTCGAAGTGACCTGGTCACATCAAGTAAATAAGATAAAACCTAATCAACCTATCATTCTACTTTTTCATGGTTTAGAAGGTTCGTTTGATAGCTTTTATACCAAACGAATGATGAACACCTTATACCAACAAGGTTGGGTTGCCGTATTAATGCACTTTAGAGGCTGCGGTACCAAAACCAACCGCAAGGCTCAAACTTATCATTCTGGACAAACCGCTGATGTCAGTGAGTTTATTAAATATTTAAAACAAAGGCATCCCACCAATCCATTGTTCTCAATAGGGTTTTCATTAGGTGGCAATGTGCTTGCTAAATACCTTGGTGAAAGAAAAAACACGCAACTCGATGGAGCAATTGTCATCTCTGCACCATTAAATTTATCTGAATGTTCTAAAACTATTGGTCAAGGTTTTGCCAAGGTTTATCAAAAATACTTACTGGATAAATTAAAACGCAGTACACATGCCAAGATAGATGCGTTAAATGGTGCAGATCCACTATTACTAGACAAAGAACAACTAGATAACATAGCTAACATGGGTGAATTTGATCAACTTGTTACCGCGCCTTTAAATGGTTTTGCCAGCGCTGAAGATTATTATGAACAATCAAGTGGTAAACAGTTTTTGTCTAACATTAACGTACCAACGTTAATTATCCATGCCCAAGATGATCCATTCATGAATGAGTCTGTGATCCCGAGTGAAAATGAAATGTCTGCCAGCGTGCAATTTGAGTTAAGTAAAAAAGGCGGCCATGTTGGATTCCTTACGGGTAACAACCCATTAAAACCAGAGTTTTGGTTGGAAACACGCAGCGTAAAATTCATCAATCAATTATTAACTGAGACAAAATGATAATCCCATGGCAACAAATAAGTCCAGATGCGTTAAACAGTATTATTGAAGAGTTTGTAATGCGAGAGGGGACGGATTATGGTGAATCAGAAATTTCCTTTGAGCAAAAAAAATTAGAGGTAAAACAACAACTCAATAGTGGGTCAATTGTGTTAGTTTATTCCGAGTTACATGAAACTGTAAATTTAATGGCCGCTAACGACTTTCAAGGTTAACGGCTATCATCAAGCGCGATTTAATCTTATGTTAAATCGCGTAGTGATCAACCCAATCTTCTACTCTAACAGCAAATTTATCGGCTAATGGACTCCAACACCCACGTAAATCACACGCTAAAATATTATTGTCTATATCTCTTACGATAATAGCCGTAGATTCAAACTCTTCACGATCAAAGTCGTGGGCAATCGACATTGAGTCATACATGTCATCTAATGTTTCGTGCTCCATCGCGTCTTCTAACAAATCAAAATCAAAGTCACATTGCACAATAAAATAATGGTCATGGCGATTAGATATATATCGGCTACCAAAAGGGGCGATAGCCAATAACGTATATTTATAATGCTCTAGCTTCTGCATCTCCACTTCTGACTTCATCGTGCTGTTTTTTAGATATTCGGTGATATCACGAGCGATACACTTCATATCATCCGCAGATTGAGGGCTTAATACTTTACCATCAACGTAATCCGCTTCTTGGCCACTGAGAAGCGACATCGCACAACCAATTAAATTATTAATATCCGTGATCATAATTAAACTATTTCCTTAATCTCGTCTTGAAGTATGAGGTATGGTGATTGTCGACCAATCCAATAGTCTATCGCCGAGCACCATAAAGTCTGGGTTTAATACCGACTCTCTTTGGTTATAACTTAATGCTGCGTATTCTGAATCTAAAATACATCCACCAGCTTCTTCAACAATAATTTGGGGAGCCCCTGTATCCCATTCACCTGTAGGTCCAACACGAATATAAATATCGGCTTTGCCTTCAGCCACCAAACACGATTTTAACGCGGCACTGCCCATAGAAACAAATTCTAAAGCAATATCTGGCTTGATAAATTTAGTGATGGTTTCTAATTTTTGTACGCGGCTAATGGCAACACGTAAATATGCATTTTTAGGGTCGACAGGAGTAGCCGACACGCTTTTGGTTTTACCATTGAATATTTTATGAGCGCCTAAACCGGATACCGCCCAAAATGTTGTTTTTGTAACTGGGGCGTGAATTACACCTAATACAGGTTTACCATTTTCTATTAACGCAATATTTACCGCAAAATCTGAACGACCTGCGACAAACTCTTGTGTGCCATCCAATGGATCAATTAACCAATACCGAGTCCAAAGTGAACGTTCTGCCAGCGATATATTTTCTACCTCTTCCGACATAATTGGAATATCTGGAGTGAGTTTGCTTAACTCTGTCATCACAATTTCATTTGCCGCGTAATCTGCACTGGTAACAGGCGATTCATCTAATTTATTAAATTGCTCAAAGTCACCATCTTCAAAAAACTCTAAAATAGCCAAACCAGCAGTATTTGCTATTTCAACGGCATGTATTGCTAATTGTTCCAGTGATAATGTCACTATTAACTCCCCAACTGCATTTATTCTATTAAGGTTAGTTTTTCTTTCGCCAGATACAAGGCGGATACGCTTCTCGCCTCGGTAAAGTCCTCACGGTCTATCAACTGCTCTAAGTTATTCCACTGCCAGTTCACTACCTCTAATGGCTCAGGTTCGTCTCCTACGAGGGATTCTGGATACAGGTCAAGGGCAATGTAAATATGCATGATTGAATTAAAATAACTTGGTGCCATGGATAAAGTTTTTAACTTCACCAAACGTTTTGCGCCAAAACCAATTTCTTCTTTTAATTCTCGATTAGCGGCTTGTTCTGGTGATTCACCTGGGTCGATCAACCCTTTAGGAAAACCCAATTCATAACTGTGTGTACCTGCGCAATATTCACTGACCAGTAAAAACTCATCTTGGCTCACAATCGGTACAACCATGACTGCGCCTCGGCCCGAACTTTTCATTCGTTCGTAAGTGCGCTGTTCACCATTTGAAAATTCTAAATCGAGCTGCTCAATTTTAAATAAACGGCTTTGGGCTACTAATTCAGCGTTTTGAATGACAGGTAATTGCTGTTTTTTATTGTTTGTATGCTCCGACATTGATTGCCTTCTGCTAAGATCGGATACTAGACTACTACTATAACGAACAAAGTTTAAAAATCTATGCTTAATTGGTCAGATATCCACACTGTTTTACTCGATATGGACGGCACTTTACTCGATTTACATTTTGATAATCATTTTTGGATGGAACACACTCCAAAAGCGTTAGCAAAAAAGCATGACATTCCGCTACAACAAGCCAAAGAAGAGCTAAAACAACAAAACGATGCTGTGCATGGTCAACTGGAATGGTATTGCCTAGATTATTGGCAAAAAGAGTTGGATTTACCCATTGTTGAACTTAAACGTGAGATCCGACATTTAATCAAATTACGTGACGACACTATACCTTTTTTAGATGCGTTAAAAGCTGCAGGTAAAAAAGTCATTCTGGTCACAAATGCACATCCAGACTCATTAAGTTTAAAAGTAGAAATGACACAGTTAGATAACCATATCGACCAATTAATTTCATGTCATCAATATGGGGTAAGCAAAGAAAGTCAAAGCCTGTGGCAGCAATTACAACAAGATATAGGTTTTGAAAATCAACATACTTTGTTTGTCGATGACTCAAAGCCAGTATTAGCGTCTGCACAACAATTTGGAATTAAACATTTGTTAGCCGTCGCCAACCCAGACAGTAAAAAGCCTGCAAAAAATATAGAAGGTTATGTTAATACAACAGACTTTAGACTATTGATAAACGACATTAAATAAGCTGAAATCTAAGCGAGTTTAAGCAACCCAGCTTATACATTTTTTATATTAAGTACGTGTTGGGAATCCGTTTCATTTGGTGCAGCTGACTCTGAAGGCTCGTCAACTTTGTCTCGGTCTGGGTTTATTTGTAACTCAAGCGTATCAACTTGTTCTTCCAAGTCTAATATTTTGCTATTTTGCGAAGAGACACGGGTAACTAATCCATTAATGATTTTTTGCTTTACCGTGTCTTTAACTCTAAGTGGTAATAAATCAAATAAGTCACGAGTAACCCTAAGGGCAATGATATCTGTTTTTGCTGTTACGGTAGCGCTTCTCGCTTCATTACAAATAAAACCGACTTCACCAATGAAGTTCCCAGCGGTTGTTGTCGCTATAAACTGTTTATCCACCGAAATTTCTGCTTCACCGTTTAATAAAATATAAAAGTCAGAATCAAACTGGTTCTGTTTTATGAAAACATTACCCTGCTCAATCAACACCACTATATTTGGTATGTTGGCCAGCATTTCTCTGTCTTTAGGTTCCAAACTTTTAAATAGTGGGATTCGATTTAAAAACTCCACTAGTTTTAATTTTGAAATATTATTTATTCTTTTCATTGGGCTTTTCTTTTCACCTAGATCCAATCAAAGTTATCAAGTTACCGAGCTCATTTCGCTGTGTCTTCGATTTTAAATAATCGATAATTTATAGATAGTAACACTACAACTTAATTTTATACTTACCTTTGTTATCCATTTTACCCAGCATGCCAACACCTTGATGCACAACCGCAGGTAAACTCACGTCAGGTTTAACAAAACCATCAAATCCATACTTTTTTGCCGATTCAATTACAGCACTGCCTTCAATGCCTAATAAGTTATTACCATCAAATTTAGCAACTAACTTATTTTCTTCACATAACAAGGTCGATGTTATTGTGCCAAATGAAATTGGACCATTGATATCGGTGCCTGCTTTGACCCAAACAAACTCACCATTCAATTGTTCACAAACCGGCTCGCCTATTTGAAATACCTCAATCGTTGTTATCAATCTTCCTGCTATCACACCCACAGGTAAAGGTAAAAATGGTTTTACACCATGCGCCGGCATTCTAAAGACAAAATCACGTAATTGATGACCGGTTAGTCCTGAGGACACTGTGCCTCTTCCGCTAAGTTGTTGGCTGTTACGTGCATTACCAAACTTAATATCAAACCCTAAGTTACCATGTAATAAACTACTAAATTCAAATTGCCAACGCACATTTTCAAACAACATATTGTTGACTTGAACGGCATCAATTTCACCTTGCCAAAGTGTGCCATCTAAACCTTGATAAGCGATGTTTTTTGGTAGCGACAGTTTACTAGCCACAAGACTGATAGGTACTAATGTCAGCGTAAATAAAACAAAACTCACTATAAATAGTACGACTATTTTTACTTTACTCATTATTCTCGCCCTAGATCTAGTCTTCTGATTTTAACCATACCTAAGGTATCGGCTTTTGAAAAATCAATATTTTGAGCGTTAATATTATGTTTGGTTTGCAACTCCGATAACCAACTCATTAAATTATTGAAACCAATTTCATTAATCCCCACTTTCACTAAATCCGTTTTTTGCGGTTGAATTCGTTCAATTACAACACCGTATTTTTTCGCGGTAGCATTGATCACTTGTGTGATAGAACTTTGGCCTGAAACGCCAGTAGCTGAGGTTTTATTAGCGGCTTTGATGATATCGATTTGTTGTTTTGCCCAACGATTAAGCTCTAATTGTTGAGTTAGTTTCTTTTCTGACTCTGTCACATTTTTATTAATGCTGGACACCACACTGATCACAATAAACACCACAAAAAATATCCCAGCGATTTTAACTAAGCGCTGTTCGTTTTCTGTTTTACTGTTAAGCCAAGTGTTTATAATTTGTTTTAACTTATCCATTACTTGGCCTCCTCAATACTTAATGAACCTGAAACGGTATTGCCTTCATTATTCACGGCACCTTGTTTCACTGTTAATCCTAACTTTTCAATGTCGGTTTTAAATTGTTCAAATTGTTGAAAAGAAGGCGCAGAGGCGTTTAATCTAAGTTCGCCACGTTTATCGTCGTAACGTATTGAATCAAGATTGATATTAGGGCTTTTTTTGAAGATAACCGTTAACTTAGTCATTAACTCAATAAAACCGCTTGAATCCAAATTAGTGTCGCCACCAACCGCAGCCACCTTACGTTTTAATTGTGTACGTAAAATATTTATTCTCAGTTTTTCTTTTGGAAAGGCACTTTGATACATTTGTGTTAACTCTTGTTTAGCAAAATCAAGGCCGTGTGCAGCCGATTGCCACTTGGTAATTGTCATCACAAATTGAATGCTTAAGGTAATACATAATAGAATTGCAGCGGGACGCCATAAAGACCAATTTTTACTCACCGCTTTTTTCTGAGCAAAATCACCTTGTAATAGATTCCACTTCAGCGATTCAGCTTGTTGTGCCAATAACAACATAGGTAATTCTTGATCTGCCGCTGATAAGTTCACTTGTTCAGACTCAATTAAGCTTGCGGTTAAATCTGCAGGTAAAGGAGAAAAGTAGTTTACTTCAATGGCCGACAAAGTATTTTGACTATCTGCTCCATCTTGTTTAAGAGCGGGTATTAACTTTTCAAAATACATTGGTAACCATGGGTCAGTTAAAAACAATCCACCCCAATTGCTTTCTCTGATCAACCAACCATTGGCATACTCTAAAATAGAAATGCTTTTACTTTCTTCACCAAACTGATGAGATAAATCGGGCAAACATAACACGTCCGGCAACATGCTTTTTACTTGGATGTTTGCTTCCGCTAACAAGGTTAACCAACGTTGCAACAAACTGCGTTTAACGATGGCGATGTTAACCCAATATTGTTCTAATTTTTTATCGTAACCGGTTTCTTCTATCGCAAAATGTAAATGTTCTATGTCTTCAGCTAATTCATCTTCTAACATGAAGGGTAATGCTTTAAGCAGTTGTCGAGTTGGTTTACGTGGCATGAAATGACGGTGCAATCGTACGTCGGCACTATCCACGAGTACAGTAACATGACGCCCTTTTGCATATTCAGTCAATACAGATATATTGTCCTGATGGTCTAATTGCCCAGACACTATGACTTCTTTTGTGGTTTGTGACCAAACCAACCAAGGGATGCAACTTGAGCTCTGACTACTCAGTCTCAGGATTAGCTTTTCGCTCAATTCTTCCTCCAAAACGGCGTGTTATGACGTTTACGTTATAGTTATTATCTAATTGAAACACACTCGTTAAATCGAATTTAATATCATTAAAATAAGCATTGGTAATCAGTTTAAAGAAGTTACTGTTCACCGTAAATTGACTTTTATCCAGTTGTGCAATATTTGCTAATGAGCTGACTTCTTTTAGTGCAAAAAATTCAGCGATGTCGTTAAACCCGTCATCCGGTCTATTTGACAAAATATCATCTACCTTAGCACGGTCAATATCTAACATTGCCATCAAATATTCAGGGTTTTCGGCGTCTATGGTATTGACGTTAATCTGCAATTGATTGTTATTCGGGATCACACATACTTTATCTTTTAGTTGCGTCATCACCATGACATCAAAACCATAAATAACACGTAACTCATTTTCATGGGCTAAATTTGAATTCGCACTCAAATACGGAAAAGCCAGCCCAGTATACATATCACCGTCATAACCTACCGCACCGGAGGGGTAATCATCTTTATCTAACCAATCAAATAAATTAACCGCTAAATCTTCATGACTAACTTCTGCCGTGATATCTAAGTTCGACAGCAATCGGACAAATAATTCTAACCGTGCTTTTTTTTCGTCATCTGCAATATCTGGGTAATATAAACTGTTTAGATTAAAACAAGACGATAAGTCTTTAATTTCACCCTCTATTAAACCATCATCAACAGGAAAACTCATACCACTGATAGCCCAAGGCTGATCGAGATTGAATACCCCTTTGTCTTTTTCTGCTGTACGTTTTAATAAGGCTTTTACAAAATTTTCCGAACTAATGGCATACCAATACGCTTGTTGTCGCTCTAATATATTTTGCACACGTTGTACTTGAAATTTTTGCTCAGTTAAAATTTCTGTCGCTAAAATCACGCACAAGGCTATTGCCAATAATACCGACACCAATGCCACACCTTTTTGTTTGTGCTGGCTATTTTGATAACGAGATGTGAATTTCATCATGTGGCTTTCACCACTTCAGTTTTTTTTATGATGAGAAAATTACGTTCGATTAATCCAAAAGTATCGGTCTCTAATGACAGTTTAATCGCTAAGGGTAATTCACCTTGCGCTAGCTCTTCTGTCCAAGCTTGATCTATAAAATAAGATAAAGTCATTGATTCAATATCGTTGATCAATACTTGTACTTTAGGCTCAGTGCCCATTTCATTATCGACAAAGTTAAAATACAGGCGTTCCAAACGTCTTTCGACTAAGCGATACGCAACCAGTTGTAGTTCACTTCTTGGCAACACCATAGCAGGATTGGTCCAACCGTCTCTAACAAAGGCAAAACCAATACTTTCTGATTCAAATAAGTAATCGCTTACATGAAAGAATGAATCATTGGCTTCTTCACCATTGATCCTCACTTTACGTTGCGTTAATTGTGTTAAGTCATTCTCCATAATGACAAAAGCACGCTGTAAATTGGTTAACTGTGTATTCTGATTTAATACCGCCTCGTGACCATTCACGGTTGTATTCACTACGGTGTAAGTTGCTAAACCCAACATGGCAAAAATGGCTAACGACACCAACATCTCTAATAAGGTAAACCCATTAACCGCTGAAGTTTTTTTGATAAACATCATAGTTATAAGTCCTTACTGCTATCAGCATTCACACTGACATAGGTGGTTAAGGAATATATTGAGGACGTGGCTTTTTCATCGCTTGAGACAGTCACGGTAACTGCTCGTAAGTCTTCATCTTCGGTTTTTACCACTTTTTGCTGCCAATACCAGGTTCTGCCAGCAAGCTCCTGCTCACCTTTTTCTTTATCTTTTGGCGGCCATTGTTTACTGACTTGCAGTTCAACTAGTCGATTATTGGCAACCCAAGAAGCAAAAGTCATTTCTTCAATTTGACCTAAGTTGTTAGATGCCGTGCCGACCACACCTAAAATAGCGCTGGCCGAATAAGCAAATATGGCTAATGCCAATAACAGCTCTATTAGAGTAAAACCTTTAACTGGGTAAGTAGAGCGCACAATAGTCACGTTATAACTCTTCTATTTGTTGCGGATCATACACAGACACAGGTGCAATAAACTCACCCCTTACTTTAAATGTAATCGGGTCATCAAAGCCATTGTCATAACTAATATCAAGGTCGAAAGGGGATATTTCACCGGAAGATAAAATGAATATTTGTGGAAATGCCAGTTTCTTTTCTTCTTCGGTTTGTTCACTTGCCTGTTCTAATTCTTCTTCATCAATCCATTTAACGGCACTTAACAAATTTTGCTCTTGCCACTCCAAACCATCTAACATTAAATCCATTTTGATAGTGGGCTCTAACTCAGTAAGTGCAAATGGCGTTTCATTGATCTGTTGCCATTTTGTGCCATCAAACTGCAAAAACGCATAACTGGTTTCAGTCACGGAAAACCCTAATAAGGCGTTATTAAGGACTGCATATTCACTGGCTAAATTGATTAACGCCGCTATTTTTTTACTTTGCTGATCAACTTGATCAAATGGGTCTTGAGTTAAGTTAGGAAATTTAACCGTACTCACAACGAGTGCCATCAGCATGATCACAAGCATCAACTCAAAAAGAGTAAAACCTTTATGTTTGTTCACTTGTTATTCCTTGCCCGATGACACTGTATTCACGAGAGAAAACGTAATTTATATACTTTTACATTCACCAATATTGGTTATAAGAAATCTTTAACGTTCCAGTTACCAATATCATCTTCTGTTCCTGCTTCGCCATCAGGGCCAACTGAAAACAGATCGTATACTCCCATCTCACCTGGGTTAACTAATTGATAGTCGTTACCCCATTTATCTTGAGGCAGTTCACTTAAAAAACCATTTTGTGGATAATTACGTGGGATTGGCTCAATTTCTGGCATAGTGACTAATGCTTCTAAACCTTGTTCCGTAGTTGGATATTGGCCTGCTTTTAATTTATACAAATCTAAAATTGATTCTAAATTTTTAATTTCAATCGCAGTGCTTTGTACTTTTGCATCATCGGCACTATCCATTAAATTGCCAACAACTAATGTCGCCATCATGCCTAAAATAGCAATAACGATCATCACCTCTAATATGGTGAAACCTTTTTGAGTTGTATTGAATTTCTTATTGTTTTTCACTTTTCCACTCCGTTTATCTTCGTAATTTTTACTAAATTCTAAATTGATTTTAAATGCCTGCCAAACTGTTCATTTGCATAATCGGTTGCATAATGGCCATAACAATAAACATGACCATTCCCGCCATCACCGCCACGATTAACGGTGTTAATAAACTTAAACTTATTTTAACAATGGCATCTAATTCCGTATCTTGATTGTCGGCGGAACGTTTTAACATTTGTTCTAACTCCCCCGATTTCTCACCACTACCTATCATATGTAACATCATAGGTGGAAAGGTTTTTGAATGATCCAACGAACTCTTTAATGATGCCCCTTCTCTGACATTATCAGATGCTTCTAAAACGGCCTTTTTAATATGTGCATTGGATAGCACTTGTCCAGAAATTCTCATTCCTTCTAATATTGGTACCGCACTTGAGGTTAATATACTTAAGGTACGAGCAAAACGGGCGGTATTTACTCCCACGATGACTTTGCCAACTAAAGGGAGATTCAGCAGCGACTTATCAAACTTTAATCGAATGTTTGGTCGTTTTAATAACCTTTGAAATACGACAATGCTGGCGACAATAAAGATGGCCAAATACATGCCATAATTAAGAATAAAGTCACTTAACGTTAACAATAACTGGGTAGAGCCGGGGAGTTCCTGACCCGATTTGGTCACTTGCCCCACTATTTTTGGTACCACAGAGGCCAATAAAAAGGTAACAATACCAAGAGCAAACACCGTTAACATAATAGGGTAAACCATGGCTTGAGTAAGCTGAGATTTGGTTTCTTGACGTTTTTCAGTGTAATCCGCCAATCTATTAAGTACTTCGTCTAAATGTCCTGACTTTTCACCAGCAGCGACCATAGAACGGAATAAGTGATCAAAGATATATGGAAATTCCTGCATTCCTTCTGCCAGGCTGTAACCTTCAACAACCTTAGAACGTATTGCCATGACCGTTCGTTTTAATCTTGGTTTATCACATTGTTCCGCCACTGCTAATAAAGCCGATTCAATTGTTAAAGATGCACCAACTAATGTGGCTAATTGACGGGTAATAAGCGCTAAATCTGATGCAGATATTTTAGCTCTAAAAAGCGAAATGCCAGCTTCAGTTTGTTTTTCATTTTGGCTGGCTTGGCTCACATCAATAGGAATTAAGCCTTTTTCTCTTAATTGCTGCCTTACTTGTTTGGCCGTATCGGCCTCTAACATGCCTTTTTTGGTTTTGCCTTTACCATCTAATGCTTTGTATTCGTAAGCAGCCATTAGTTATCCTCGCGGGTGACACGCAACACTTCTTCTAATGTAGTGATCCCGGCTAACACTTTACCAATTCCATCATCTCTAATACCTGGTGCATGCTGACGTACGTATTTTTCGATTGCTTGTTCGCCTTGACCATTGTGAATATGTTCACGTACAGCTTCGTCCACAACTAATAACTCATGAATACCAATTCGACCACGGTAGCCGGTGAAGTTACACTTATCGCAGCCTTTAGGATGATAAATAGTACGAGTATCGTCTTTGGATAAACCAAGCATTTCTTTTTCGGTATCGTCCGGCGTGTAGTCTATTTTACATGTTCCGCACAAGGTTCTTACTAATCGCTGTGAGATAACGGCTAACAAGCTAGAGGATAATAAAAAAGGCTCAATACCCATGTCTTCCATACGAGTAATGGCACCGGATGCGGTATTTGTATGTAATGTGGAAATAACTAAGTGACCAGTTAAACTGGCTTGAACCGCAATTTCTGCAGTTTCTAAATCACGAATTTCACCTATCATCACCACATCTGGATCTTGACGTAAAATGGCACGTAAACCGCGAGCAAAAGTCATATCCACTTTGGTATTAACTTGAGTTTGACCAATACCTGCTAATTCATATTCAACCGGATCTTCTACCGTTAATATGTTTCTATCTTTACTGTTGATATTGGTTAAACCTGCGTACAAGGTGGTACTTTTACCTGACCCTGTTGGTCCTGTAACCAATATAATACCGTGAGGTTTTCGTAATAATTGGGCAAAGGTTTGTTGATTGGTAGGGGTCATGCCTAAATCAACTAAGTCTAATCTTGCGTTGTTTTTATCCAACAAACGCATAACCACACGTTCGCCGTATGACGATGGCATAGTGGAAACACGCACATCAATTGCACGTCCTGCAATACGCAACGAAATACGCCCGTCTTGAGGCACACGTTTTTCCGCAATATCTAATTGAGCCATGACCTTGATACGTGAGACTAATAACGACGACAGTTTACGATTAGGTGATAACACTTCTCGTAATACCCCATCCACTCGGAAACGAATCACCAACTGTTTTTCAAAGGTCTCAATATGAATATCTGAAGCCCCTTCTTTGATGGCTTCTGACAACGTCGCATTGATCAGTTTAATGAT
Source organism: Psychrosphaera sp. F3M07 (assembly GCF_018860345.1). GTDB lineage: Bacteria > Pseudomonadota > Gammaproteobacteria > Enterobacterales > Alteromonadaceae > Psychrosphaera > Psychrosphaera aquimarina. Next base: position 144,754 of record NZ_JAHKPJ010000020.1, read on the forward strand.
TGGCGCATCATCTTCACCTTCTAAAAGGTCTTCCGTACCAGGCATTTCTTCTGCAATTGAAAACAAATCAACTTCGTTACCTATGTCTTCCATCAACTGTTGTGTTTCAGAAGCATTACGTTGGTAACTTTGTTCTAGTTCGGTGTCAAATTCATCATCCGCAATCGTTGACGTTGGCAAAATAAAACCGAGAAAACGACGAACTTCAACCAATGCATGCATGGGTGTTGATGCTTTCGTTAATAGTCTAGGTGTATCTTGCTGATACGATATTAAAATACCAAAACGTTGTGCAAAACCAAAGGGTAAACGTTTTATCGACGTATCCATTGATTCATCTTGATCATTCAATAATACCTCAGAGTCTTCAGATAATGACGCTGCAGACAATGGCTCTTGCGCTTCTAATTCTGACATTAGTTATCGCCCTTGCTCTCATTATCCTGCTGTGCTTTCACCTCTTGCTCTGGTGTCGTTTTATTTAAATGTTTTAACGTATCTGGCTGTTTTTCATTTAAATAATTTTCAAACGACGGCGGTAACGTAATGGAATCATCCCACTCTTTTAACACAGGGTGGCTAGTGAATGGCATTAACGATATACCTTCATCTTCACTTTTTAGTTGTTCAGCACGTATATGATTATACTTGCGACGGCTTTCACCAACTAACGTATCGCCCTCACGGATGATCACGGCGCGGATAAATACCATTAAATTACGTTTACGTTTAGTGGTACCCGTTGATCTAAACAAATGACCTAAATACGGGATGTCACCTAACAATGGAACTTTAGACACACTTTCTTGCACGTCTTCATCAATCAAACCACCAATAACAATCGTCGCACCATCTTCAGCTAGTACGGTTGTTTTAATTGAGCGTTTGTTAATGCCTAAGTCAACGCCAGTTGCACCACTAACACTTGAAACTTCTTGGTCAATCAATAATTGAACAGCGGTGCCTTCATTGATTTGTGGAGTTACACTTAATTTAATACCGACTTCTTTACGGTCAACCGTTTGGAAAGGATTTGCATTACCGCTCCCCACTGACGAACCTGTAATAATTGGTACTTCGGAACCGACCAATATGGAGGCTTCTTCGTTATCTAATGTGGTGATTGAAGGTGTCGCTAATATGTTGGTATTGGTATCACTACGAACCGCTTGTAATACAGCTCCCCAACCATCTTGTACTATGCCAGTGGCAAAACCAGACATACCACTTAAAACGGTAGCTAACGCGGTGTAATCACCTTCTTGAGTCGTAGCAACGACGTTTTGTGTTGTATTACCGTTATCATCATAACCATTCACTATGCTTTCAGTGGTTGTATCCCTTGCACTGTAGGCAGCGCCGGCAATTTGAGACATAGGTGTTACTGCACCGTTAGTAAACTGAGTAAAACCAAGTTTGTCGCTGCCCCATTGAATGCCTAAGTTGATGCCGTTACTTTCAAATACTTCCACTATAATGGCTTCAACCAATACTTGTTGGCGGCGGATATCTAGCTGTCGAATGATCTGTTCTAACGAACGCATCATGTCTGGTTCAGCGTTGATCACTAATGAATTTGAATCGGCATGAGCCTGAATTGAATAATCACGTTTTTGGCTACGAGATGACGTTTTGCTGGAGGTTCCACCTTTTGAGTCGGCAGCTAATGAATCTGATACACCCGTTAATACTTTAACGACTTCCTCCGCTTTAGCGTATTTCAAATAATGAACTCGGGTATTACCGGTTGTTTCTAATTCGGCATCTAAACGTTCGATTAATTTAATCACTCGGCTTCTAGCTTGTGGTTCACCACTGACGATAACGCTGTTGGTTCTGTCATCAGATACGATTTTAGGGATTAAAAATTCTGGCTGGTCTTTGTTGCCTTTGGCGTTATAAATGCTTTCTAAGATACGAACAATTTCACTGGCCGAGGCAAACTCTAGTTTGATAATTTCAACTTTTAAATCACCGGCACGGTCTACTCGATTAATTATATCTACAAGACGATTCACGGTAGCTGCAGACCCTGTCATCATGATCACATTTGATGGGTCGTAATGTACAACATGACCAGAACCCGACTGATTACTAAATTGACGTAACAAAGGAGATAATTCTCGTACGGATACATTTTTTACTTCAACAACACGGGTAACCATTTCATCACCCACGCCTGGTGCATCACTGCCAACAACCGGAATAGCAGAATTTTTGGCATCTTTAGCCTTTACCACTTTAAGAATGCTGTCGCCCATATCGACCACGGCATAGCCATAAACTTCCAATACATTTAAAAAGAATTGGTAGTATTGCTTTTCGGTTAATAAATCGTATGAACGTACATTCACTTTGCCTCTAACCGTTGGGTCTATAATGATGGTTTTCTTTAATATCTTGCCAACAATATTAATAAACTCATTAATATCGGTGCCTTTAAAGTTTGGAGAATATTGCGTTGCGTAAACAGGTTGAGAAACCCATAACGTTGATAACGCCAAAACCGTTAAAGACGATGACAGTGCGGTGACACGAATGCATTTAATAACTTTCGTAGTTAAGTTATTGATTGATGTTGTAAACAAACCCATTAAAACAAACTCCAGGGACTAAAGTGCTAAAATAATATCGATTGCGGTATCGTCTCTAACGACCGTTATAGTTGCTTCTGTCATTGACCTTAACTCTTTCATTACAGTCAACGCTTGTTGCATATCGGTTAAATCATATCCGTTTATATTAGTGGCTAGATCATTACGTTTTAAGCCAACTTCGGTAAATAATTTTCCATCTTTTCCAGGCGCAAGACGGTAACCTTTTAATTCACCACTTTGTCTAAATGGTTTAATTCTTATCACATCCATTAATTTTTTAGGATCGTCAAACAATGTTTCTCTTTGCTCACGTAAGGACTGAGACAATTCTACATTTTCTCGTTTATCCACACGTTCTTTTTTGATTGGCTTGTTATTAATTGTTGGGCCCACATCATCCACAGCTTCCATATCATCCTCTTCTGGCTCTTGATGACTAACTTTATTATTTGAGCCTGGGATAGTGGTTGAATATTCAATGCCATCTAACATTAACGTTTCATATCGACCTGATACTAACAAGATGACACGATCGATTAATATTTCATACACCGATGCGGATGTACCATCTATTTTTTCATCAATACCGTAAGTATTTTGTCCACCGGCACTTTCAATAATGGCCACACTGGTTGGAGACGTTGCATTTTCACTGTCTGCCACTAAGCCTGTTAACGTTACATTTAAACGGGTTTTAGGCGCAGGTTGGTCGGTTTTTGGTTTAGGTTTATTAACCGCGGTTTTCTTTAAGTCACCAAATAAATTAATGCTTAATAATTCACTTAAATCTACATTGTTAGCAGAAACAGAGTTATTGCCCGTCTTTGGAGAGGATTGTACGGTGATTTTACCCTTGTCGGATGATGTAGGTACTAACTTCCACGTAAGGTCAGCCAATAAATAAGCACAATAAACCAACAAAGTGATGGTCACTATTTTACTTAACTTTTGATGCGGTAATTTGCCTGTGAAGGTATTGAGTTGCTCAAACAAGCGAGACGACTCCATTAATTTTTGTACTCCAATATATCCGTTTATTATTATTGTTTTATTTCGGTATTGACGGTAACTATTTTAAATTCATTTGAATAAAAAATATGGTTGCTGAGTATAACCCTACAAGTGGCTAAAAATCACTACTTATGCTAAATTATCAACGTTTTTTTATGACTTATTTTTTAGGCACATTACAATTACAATGTCAGAAACCAAAGTACGCTTAGACAAATGGCTATGGGCCGCACGATTTTATAAAACTCGTTCCACTGCTACTGACATGATCAACGGTGGTAAAGTTCATTATAATGGACAAAGATGCAAAGCATCTAAAGCCGTAGATGTTGGTGCAACGGTAAAAATACGCCAAGGTTATGATGAAAAAATCGTGATCATTAAAGCAATTTCAAGTAAAAGACAAAAGTTCGAAATAGCTCAAACACTTTACCAAGAAACAGAGTCCAGCTTGGAACAAAGACAAAGTGATCAACTCGCCCGTGAACAGAGTATTGCTTTCTCCCCTAGACCTGTAACAAAACCAGATAAGAAACAACGTAGAACCCTTATTAATTTTAAGAATACCGATAACTTTGAGTAACAACATTTTATGACTGATCTAAACACACCCGATTTATTACACCGATATATCTTTGAGCAGCACCACGTTCGCGGTGAAATTGTTCAAATGAGCAGCAGCTACAACGCTATGTTAGAGAATCATCAATACCCTGATATTGTTAAACAAATATTAGGTGAATTGTTAGCGATCACTAGCTTGTTAACTGCAACGATTAAATTTGAAGGCGATATTAGCGTTCAACTGCAAGGTGATGGCCCATTGAGTTACGCTGTTGTAAATGGCAACAACCATCAACAAATGCGAGCCACTGCAAAATATAAAGACGACATCAAACCAGGCACTATTCCTGAATTGATTGGCTCAGGTTATATGGTTATTACGATTGCACCGGATAAGGGTGAACGTTATCAAGGTGTGGCAGCATTAGATAAAGACTCGTTAAGTTTATGTATTGAAGATTATTTCAAAAACTCGGAACAATTACGTACCCGAGTTTGGCTGGCAACAGATACCTCAGAGCACAACGGTAAATCAGCCGGTATGTTATTACAGGTTATGCCTGTTGAAGCAAAAGCCGATGATGACTTTACTCACTTAGAGGCCCTAACCAACACTATTTCAGATGAAGAGTTACTGAACCTGCCAGCAAAAGAAGTTCTTACCCGCCTTTATCACGAAGATAACCCTATGTTATTTGAACCTCAAGAAATCACATATCAATGTGGGTGTTCGCGTGAGAAGACAGCAAATGCTATTTTGAAATTAAGCATGGATGATGCGATGGCATTGATAGAAGAACGTGGTGACATTGAAATAACCTGTCAGTTTTGTTTAACCGATTACCATTTTGATGCCATTGATGTTGAAGCTTTATTTAAAGATGCAACTGAGCAGAACGATTCTATTAATTAATTTGATGATTCATTTTAATACAAAAAACAAGGCAACCCACTCGGTTGCCTTTTTATTATCTGGATAACGATGGCTAAATCAGAGTACTTATTCGTTAATTAATAACTCAATGACTTGTTTTATCTTTGTTTTGTCTGAATCCATATACCCTTTGTGAACCAAACGAATGATGCCTTTTTTATCTATAAAATACGCAGACGGCATTGCTTGTACTTTGTATTGTTGTGCAACTTTGGCATCTTCATCATATAACACTGAATAATCCACTTTATGCTGTTGTAAAAACGCTAAAGCATTTAACTTATCTTCATCTAAGTTAATGGCGATGACTTCAAAACCTTGCTGTTTATATTTATTGTGGAATTCATTGAGTACAGGGAATGACTTTTTGCATGGCTTACACCAGCTTGCCCAAAAATCCACATAAACGACTTTGCCTTTATAATCACTCAGGCTTGTCATTATGCCACTTGTTAAATGGGGTAACTCAAACGCGCTGGCTTTTTCGTTTGATTCTGATGCTATCGTGGTGTTAGTAATTGCCAACAAACTTAATACACATATATTAGCGAAACGGACAAGTGATTTCATAAATTTCCCTTCTAAATTAAGAGCAACAACTGTAACTAATATTAACGTAAATTGTTATTTGAATTTCTATATAAATTTTTTATCACCTATATAACCAATTCATGTAGAATCAGAGCACGTCCAAATAGAAAAGGTTACTAAAACAATAATATGAAACTAATTAAACAATTTAGCCTGACAGCACTTGTTGCTTTACTGGCTGCGTGTTCACAACAGAATAGCTCAGAAGTAGCGACTGTTAGTGTTGAAAAAGCTCGCATTAAAGCTCACTTAGAGTTTTTAGCTGATGACCAATTAGAGGGTCGTGATACTGGTAGCCAAGGTTATGAAATCGCCGCTAACTACGTTGCTGCAGAATTTAAAAAAATGGGTTTAGTGCCTGCTGGTGAAGACGGTTATATGCAACGTGTTCCATTTAGACGTGCCTATTTAGATCAAAACAGTACGGTTGTAAAAATTGGTTCTGGTTCAGATACTGTTGAACTTAAATACCCACAAGACTACATGATGGGTGCGAGCACTGCGACAACGGAATCCAGTGTAAAAGCTGACGTTGTTTTTGTTGGTTATGGTTTAATCGCTGAAGATTACGATTATAACGACTATGAAGGTTTAGATGTTAAAGGTAAGATCGTTGTTGCATTAACAGGTCGCCCTAAAGCATGGCCTTCTGAAGAGGGTGCACATTTAGGTTCGGGTAAACTTAAGTCAGCACATGCTGCTGAGCATGGCGCAATAGGCTTTGTTACTTTACACACTCCAAAAAGAGAAAAAGTACGTTCGTATACTACATCTTTGAACTACTTAGGTTCTCCTTCTCTTCGTTGGTTAGATAAAGATGATGCACCATACGGTGTACAGAAACAGTTTAAAGGCGGCGCTTACTTAAACATGGAAGCGGGCAAAAAGTTATTTGCTAATGCACCAACTAGCCTTGAAGATATTTTTGCTCTAGATACTGAAGATAAAGAAATCAAAGGTTTTGATTTAAATACAAGTATTGAACTTGCTTCTAAATCACGTCATGAAAAAATTACATCGCCAAATATTGTTGCTGTTTTACCTGGTTCAGATCCTGTGTTAAAAGATGAGTATGTTGTATTCACCGCTCACCTTGATCACATTGGTCTAGCTAAAGACGTTACAACAAAAGATCGAATTAACAACGGTGCTATGGATAACGCGTCTGGTGTTTCTGTGTTATTAGAAACTGCTCGCGTATTAGCTAATTCAGAACGTCCTCGTCGTTCAATCTTATTCACAGTTGTAACTGGTGAAGAAAAAGGTTTATTAGGTGCAAGTTATTTTGCTAACAACCCAACGGTTCCTTTAACGTCAATGGTTGCTAACGTAAACTTAGATATGCCTGTGTTATTGTATGATTTTGCTGACGTTATTGCATTTGGTGCAAACCACAGCTCTATGGGTGCAGTAGTTGAAAAAGCAGCTGGTCAATTAGGTATTGGTTTAAGTCCTGACCCTATGCCTGAGCAAGCGATCTTCACTCGTTCAGATCATTACAACTTTGTTAAGAAAGGGATCCCATCTGTATTCTTAATGACTGGTTTCACTTCTAAAACGGAAGGCGAAGACGGCGGTAAAGTTTGGGGTGAGTTTTTTGCTAAACATTATCATAAGCCATCTGACTCATTAGATTTACCAATTAACTATGACGCAGCTAAAGTGTTTGCTGATGTTAATATCCGTATTGGTTTAACTGTTGCTAATCAGGACGAACGTCCATATTGGTTAGAAGATAGTTTCTTTGGTAAAACATTTGGCCAAACCGCTAAATAAAACCAAATTTTAATGATTAAAACCGTAACATGTGTTGCGGTTTTTTTTTGCTGATTTTCTATGATAGATAAATATATTAAGCAGTGAGGGTGCCGTTAAACCTATGCTTAAAGGCATCAAATAATTGCATTTTATTTACTGCCTAGATAAACCGTCCCATGGCTCATTTTTGCTAAATCCCTAATTTGCACGTTGGTGTTTCTAAATCGATTTAATTGAACGGATACTGTGTCATTTCCTGCGCTTTTGGCAAAGTCAGCAACATTGACCCCATTACAATATAAGTTATTAGCTAAAAAACGAAGGTTCTTAATTCCTGCGTTAGATGGTTTGTAATCTCGAGCTTCTATATACATTCCAATTTTACTCTCTGTAGCGGCAGCGACACATAACTGGCTTTCCTTAGTATCATCCGCTGAAACGTATGTGGCAGCACTTGCACTTGTAACAACACCTAAACTTAAAACAGCAATGGTTAAACTTGTTTTTAAAATACCCATGTTAATCTCCTAACTATTAATATTGCCTGTACATCACAGGTCGCATATACATAGTGGCGGATAGAAATAAAAAGGTTGTAACCATTTAAACTGCAGGTGTTACCAGTTATTTCATCAATGATAATTAATAAGTGTTGTTAAGCTTTAGAACTCATAGGTTTGTTCAATAATCATACAAAAAAAGAATAACGAATTATTACATTCAGACATTAAATATGCGGATACATACACAGAGTTTATTCATTTTCACGTTACTAAACCTGTTGTAATATTTTTGATACGCATAAAAAAATCCGATAGTTATTAACTATCGGATTTTATATTTTATTTATTAATCTATCGGATTAACTGTTTGCAGTTAGTGGCGCAGCCGGTTTATTTTTTCTAAATTTAGATTTAAACCACGCTTTTGGTCTGCGGAAGTCTTCTAAAATTAAGTATAAACAAGGCACCAATATTAAAGTAATAACAGTGGCATACAACACCGCAAATCCAAGCCCTGCCGCCATTGGTACGACAAAACGAGCCTGTAAACTAGTTTCAAACATAATTGGTAGTACACCAACAAATGTTGTGATTGACGTAAGCGTTATCGCTCTAAAACGTTCGGTTCCTGCTTCGACTACCGAATCTTTAATGCTGAAACCGGCTGAACGTTTTTGATTTACGTAATCGGTCATGACCAAACTGTCATTTATTACAACCCCGGCAGCCGCAATCAACCCAAACATAGACATGGTGCTCATGTCTAAGCCTAAGAACCAATGCCCGGCTATTGCACCTGTTAAACTAAACGGAATAACAGACATAATAATTAGAGGTTGAGAATAACTCTTAAGTGGCACAGCTAATAAGATGTAAATCATCAACATACCCGCAATGAAGAACATGATCTGTTCACTTTGTTGCGACTGATCTTCTTCTATCTGACCACCTAACTCAGACTTAACACTTGGGTATAATTCTTTAAGTTTTGGCAGTAGGTTCTCTTGTATTGATTTAACCACTTCGTTTGGTTCAATTACGTCTTCATCAATTGAGCCGTAGATATAAACACTACGATACCCACCTTCGCGGCGGATATAGCTAATACCTGGTTTTTCAGTCAAAGTAACAACATCACCTAACATCACTTCTTGACCAGAAGGGGTTGTTACAATGGCGTATTTCAGCTCTGAGAAACGTTCACGAGTAAGCTGCGGGTAACGCACCATGACTCTAATCTCTTCCCCACCACGTAATACACGTTGTGCTTCACCACCGTAAAAACTCGCACCTATTTGACTGGCTATGGTTTGTAAATTTAAACCAAGATCATAAGCAACGGGTTTTAAGTCTAATTGAATTTCTTTACTTGCAGGATCAATGGTTGAACTAACGTCATACAGACCTTTTTCTTGCTGCAACATAGAAATTAATTGTCGGCCAGCGGCATTAAGTGTTGGTATATCTGGACCAAACAGTAAATAACCAAACTCGCCTTGATTACCACCGCCATTCACATCATCTTGCACAGTAAATGACTTCATACCTGGTATAATTGGCATATTTTCACGCCAGCGACGGGCTAATTCAAATGTGTCAAATGGACGCAACTCTTCATCCACTAAAGGAGCCATAATACGGCCTTCTGTACGACCTTGGTTGTAGGCAAGAATGTCTTTAACCATGCCAGTGCCATATTCAGATACTGTTTCTTTTTCAACTTTGATCATAACTTCTTCAATGGTTTTGATCGCATTGATAGTCATTTCATCTGATACCGTTTCATTCATCTCTATCGAAATGCTTGGGAAGTCATGTGGTACTTTAGGTGTGGCAACCATACGTACATAGTTACCTTGAAGAAGACCTATGCTTAACAGTAACAAACCAATGAATACCATAAGTACTAACCAACGCCATTCCACACACTTATTCAAAAAGTTTTTATAAGTACCGTTTACAAAGCCAAAGAATTTAGCATTAAACTTTTCACGCCAACTCCCCGGTTTTATTGGTGTTACTTTCATGTGTGATAAATGGGCAGGCAATATTAGTTTTGATTCAATTAAACTAAATACCAAACATAAAATAGCAACCCCAGCGATGTTAAAGAAGAAATCACCTTGTGGGCCACTCGTAAATAACGATGGAGCAAATACTGCGATAGTTGTTAACACACCAAAGGTCGCAGGTGTGGCAACTTTTTTAGCGCCTCTTACCACATTTTCAACACCGCCACCGTGTTTCTCCACTTCACTATAGGCACTTTCACCGATGACAATGGCGTCATCCACCACAATCCCTAGCACCATAATGAATGCAAAAAGTGAAAGAATATTAATACTAATGCCCAAAACCGGCATCATCATTACCGCACCTAAGAAACAAACCGGTAAACCTAACATTACCCAGAATGCTAATCTAAAGCGTAAAAATATGGTTAACATCAAGGCTACGAGTAACGAACCTTGGACTAAGTTTTTAAGCATCATATCCAGACGTGCATTTAAGTAATACGTCATGTCCACAATAACTTCTAGGTTCATGCCTATCGGTAATGTTTTATTTCTTAATTCAACAAAATCTTTGACCGATTTAGCAACCGGAATCGTATTCTGATCTTTGGTTGCTTTAACCGACATATTCACAACATTTACGCCAGACATCTTGGCGTAGTTTTCACCTTCAACAAAGCCGTCTTTAATAATTGCGATGTCTTCGAGTAATACTCGAGAGCCATTTTTACCAACTTTAACGGGTATATCTCTGAACTCTTCACCGCTGTAATATTGATTTTCAATACGTACAGAAATTACACCCGAACTTGTTCTTAACTGGCCGGCTGAATAATTGGCTGAATAACGTCTTATCGCTTGAGAAATATCACTTAATGTTAAGTCGTACTTACGTAATGCTTCAGGCTTAATTTCTATTGCTATCTCTTCGCTAGGGGCATAAACATCAACGAGGGAAATATTGTTTAACTCTAATAACTCTTGCTCAACTTGTTTAGCTACACGTTTAAGCTCAGGTACAGGAAAGTCACCAATTAAAGATAATTCCACAACATCTTGATTAAACTCTATCTGCGAAACCGTTATTGGTTCCATCGCACCAGGGAATGTAGCGATACTGTCGGTTTTGGATTTCACTTTATCTAAGACTTCCGACAGGTTTTTATCTGGGTCAATTTCAAGTGTTATTTGACCAAAGTTTCTAAAAGCTCGCCCCGTTTGTTTCTCAATTTCAGTGACACCTTTCAGTGATTCTTCAATTTTGATTAATATACTTTCTTCAATTTCTTGTGGCGATGCACCTGGGTAACTTGCTGTTATCTGAATATAGTTAATTTCAATATTCGGAAACATTTGACGCTGAATTGTAAAATAGCTCGCTAACCCCATTAGAATGATGAATACCATCATTAAGTTAGCCGCGACGCTATTATTAGCGAAAAAGGCGATTAACCCGGTTTGTTTTGGTTCATTTGATGACATGTTAGCCCCTACTCTTTTTCAGCGTTAGTTGGCTCAACAGAGACCGCGTCAGAGTCATCTTTTGTTTTAATATCTTTTTGTCCAGCGATTAACACTTCAAGATTCTTTTGAGGATATTCAGGTAAGGTTAATACTAAGTTGTTACCGTTTTCTAAACCGTTGCCAACAATAAAATAATCCGCTTCTTCACGGATCACTTCGATGTTTCTCATATCTAGTTTATTTTCGTCTGTCACTATCCATACTGAATTATTGGTGACTAAATCTTGCGACAATTTAAAGACATTATTTAAACGTTGTCCGTCAAAGCTAACGGTTACATAGTTACCAAATTGCATTTTAGGTAAGTTTGAATTAATGCTGTATGGGTCTTCAACTTGCACAACAATGTTAGTCATACGAGTGCTGCTGTCTACCACACCTAAATCACGAACAATTTTGCCTGGACGGTTAAATGAATAACGTCCATCAGTTGAGACATCCGCAGCCAAACCTAATAACTGATTTGGTAAAAATGCACTATCAAAACCAGCGATTGGAAAGATGATTTCGGCAACTTCAATATTATAAATCTCACCAACACGTGCACCTTGATTTACGTTTTGGCCTTTACCGATTTCTCTAGCGACAACTAGTGCATCGTATGGGGCTTTCACTTCACAGTATGATAAATCTCTTTGCGCTAACTTTAATCTAGCTTGAGCAGATTTCATTGCAGCTTCTGCGCTTAATAATTGAGGTTTTCTTAAATATAAATCAGTGACTTTAGCATTTGGTAGGGTTTTGGCTTCACGTTTAGCTACATCAGCTCGTCCGCGTTCTTCTATTAATGTGGCCTGAGCACTAGATAACGCGGCTTCAGCTTGTAATACAGCGGCTTCATAATTAGCAGGGTCAACCTTGAATAAAACATCACCACGTTTTACCAGTCCACCAGATACAAAATTTGGATGCCAGCTGATGACTTCACCGGATACTTGAGCCGATAAAATAGTAGACTCGACCGGAATGACTTCGCCATGACCTTTAATTTTAACTTGGTGGTTAAGTGAATGAATTGATTCCACTTTAACGGTAGGACGTGTTTCGACTACTTCTTTTTCTTCTTCTTCTGGACCTGATGATCCAATGACATTCATACCTACAATGCCCAATACCAAAGTAAATATTGCAGCACCTGCTTTTATCCATTTTTTATTCATAACATTAACACCTTGATTTAATTACCATCATAATAACGTAATTTTTGATAAATGTTTGCCTATCTAATTGTAAATAATTGTTTTATTTAGCTAAAGAAATGTAACTTAATGTTCATAAGGTAATATATAGCAACATATTAATCCGATTTATACGAATTAAGCGCCATTTAAGACTTATTTAATGATGTTTTCATTATTTCAAGTAAATGATAATGACAATTGAGTCTGTTAAACTAACAGCCAATTTCCTACACAGCACTTTTATTGGTAGTTATGTTTACACTTCGCCCGTATCAATCCGATGCTGTCACATCAACCTTGCAACACTTTAGAAAAACCAATGATCCTGCCGTTATTGTTTTGCCTACTGGAGCCGGAAAAAGCTTAGTAATTGCAGAACTCGCAAAGTTGGCAAAACGAAAAATTTTGGTCTTAACGCACGTTAAGGAATTGGTAGAGCAAAATCATAAAAAATTTGTGCAATACAGTGACTACTCAAAAGTGAAATCTGGGGTGTACTCTGCTGGTTTAAAACTTAAACAAACCCAATTCCAAGTTACCTTTGCCAGCATACAATCCGTTGTGCGTAATCTAGATGCTTTCGCTGCAGAGTATTCTTTGGTTATTATTGATGAATGCCACAGAGTAAGCCAATTACAGCAGTCGAATACCGACGAAGGGCAAGATAACACCAGTCAATACGGTCAAATAGTGCAACAACTGACTAAAATAAATCCAAAATTAAAGGTCTTAGGGTTAACTGCCACGCCCTATCGAATGGGTATGGGCTGGATATATCAATACCACCATCATGGTATTAAACGCAGCGATACACCGAAACCATTTAAAAAGTGCATTTACGAATTACCATTAGCTTATATGATCAAACATGGTTATTTAACGCCCCCTAAAATGGTCGACGCTCCAATTGCTCAATACGACTTTTCATCTTTAAATTCGAATAAAAATGGTGATTATTCCGAGTCGGAAGTTAATGCATTATTAGTTAAATACCCAAGAGTTACGCAGGCGATTACCGAACAAATTGAAGAGTTAGCCAAGACACGTCAAGGTGTGATGATCTTTGCCGCAACCATTAAACATGCAAAAGAGATCCAACAATACCTACCACAAGAGCAAACCGCCCTCATCACAGGCAAAACTAAATCTCTTGATCGTGAGCGATTAATTAATTCTTTTAAAAACAAAGAGCTGAAGTTTTTGGTCAATGTTTCCGTGTTAACCACTGGTTTTGATGCACCACACGTGGACTTTATCGCTATCTTACGGCCAACTGAATCCGTTAGTCTGTTTCAGCAGATTGTTGGACGAGGGTTAAGACTGAATGAAAATAAAACCGATTGTTTGGTCGTCGATTATGCCGGTAATGGCATTAATATTTTTTATCCAGAAGTCGGAGAGAAAAAACCAAACAGTAAAAGTGAGCTTGTTCAGGTATTTTGCCCAAGTTGTGGTTTTGCTAATTCATTCTGGGGCATTAAAGATCAAGAAGGCAAAGTCATCGAACATTATGGTCGTAAATGCCAGGGTTTCTTTGAAGCTGTTGAAGATGACCCAGAATCAGTACAAGAAGACTGTGATTATCGCTTTAGGTTTAAAGAATGTGAACATTGTAATGCACAAAACGACATAGCCGCTCGGGTTTGCCATTCATGCAATGAAGACATCATCGACCCAGACGATAAGCTCAAAGAGGCGTTAAAACTTAAAAATGCCATGGTTATTCGTTGTGCGGGCATGACCATGTTTGAGTCTAATAATATCCTATCCATTACCTATTACGATGAAGATGCAACCGAATTAAAAGAGTCGTTTGATTTAGATAATACAAAAGCCCTTTATCATTTTAATAAACAATTTGGTCAACGAGTTGCAAATGGAGCAGAGCCAACTAAGTTTATTAATGCCAAACAGGTAATAGATAAGCAACAAGCATTAATACCACCTGACTTTATCGTTGCCAGAAAACAAAAACACTTTTGGAAGATTCAAGAAAAGATATTTGATTACCAAGGAAAGTTCCGCAAAGCAAACGAGCTCAATTAATCGTTAACCACAGCTCGATTTGACGATAAATATAAATGACCGAGATATAGGGATATCTCCTATAGTGGTCGAACCACTAAGTTGTTACTGTCGTTTGGTCTTAACAAATACCAAAGAGTTTATGAGCATTCCATTTCGTTATTCTACTCATACTAATGAGCAACATTATTTATCTATCACAGTTGAAGGTATTGCAGACGATATACATATTGAAAATATGTATGCCGATATTAAAAATATAGCATTGCTGAGCCAGTATAAAAACATTCTCGTCAACGCGAATAACGTTACTTTAGACTTCCCGATGGAACGATTTCTTCCTTTAATGAATCGTTTGTTACCCCAATTAGTTAGGTTTAATATTGCCCGTTTATGTAGTCTCGACGATTACAAACAAGACCTAATACAAAATGTCTGTTTAAGCTCAAACGTAAATATTAAGAACTTCACCAATCAAACCGATGCTGAAAATTGGTTATTGAAACAATTCCCCTAAGTTATTTGATGTATTCGCCCTATTTAACAACAAAAAAATCTCGTTATTAACAACAACGAGATTTTTTACCCCAGCCATGAACTTAACTAAAGATTAAGCTTCAACACCTTGGCTTGCTAAATACTCTTCGTAAGTACCTTTGAAATCAATGACTTTATCTTTCTTGATCTCAATAATACGAGTAGCCAAAGAAGATACAAATTGACGGTCGTGACTGATAAACATCAAGGTACCTTCATATTGTTCCAACGCCATGTTTAACGACTCAATCGATTCCATATCCATGTGGTTTGTAGGTTCATCCATCAATAAAATGTTTGGCAATGCCATCATCATTTTACCGAACAACATGCGACCTTGCTCACCACCAGATAATACTTTAACCGACTTTTTAATATCGTCAGAAGAGAACAACATACGGCCTAAGAAACCACGAATGGATTGTTCGTCGTCGCCTTCACGTCGCCATTGACTCATCCAATCAAATAAGTTCATGTCGGTTTCGAAATCAGCGGCATGATCCTGAGCGTAATACGCTATCTTAGCGCCTTCAGACCATTGAATGGTGCCAGCATCTGCGGCTAAGTCACCTTGTAAACAACGCATCATGGTGGTTTTACCCGCACCATTCTCACCAATTATGGCAACACGTTCACCGACTTCCACCATGAAATCGAAGTCCTTAAACAATGGACCTTCATCAAAGCCTTTAGATAAACCTTCAACAATTAACGACTGACGATAAAGCTTTTTCTCTTGCTCAAAACGAATAAATGGATTTACACGGCTTGATGCTTTTACATCATCAAGTTTAATTTTTTCCATTTGTTTTTGACGAGATGTTGCTTGGCGTGCTTTAGAAGCATTGGCAGAGAAGCGAGCAACAAATTGTTTTAACTCGTCAATTTGACCTTGTTTTTTGGCATTATCCGCTAACATACGAGAACGAGCTTGTGTTGACGCTAGCATGTATTCGTCGTAATTGCCTGGATAAACACGAAGTTCACCATAATCAACGTCAGCCATATGTGTACAAACACTGTTTAAGAAATGACGGTCATGGGAAATAATGATCATGGTTGAATTACGTTGATTTAATACTTCTTCTAACCAACGAATCGTGTCTATGTCCAAGTTATTGGTAGGTTCGTCTAGTAATAAATAATCAGGGTCAGAGAACAAAGCTTGTGCTAATAACACACGTAATTTCCAACCTGGAGCAACTTCACTCATCAAGCCATAATGTTGATCACTTGGGATGCCAAGGCCTAGTAATAATTCACCAGCGCTAGAGTCTGCTTCATAACCGCCCATTTCAGCAAACTCAGTTTCTAAGTCCGCTACTTTCATGCCGTCTTCTTCAGACATTTCAGCTAAAGAGTAAATACGGTCACGTTCTTCTTTCACGGCCCATAGTTCAGCATGCCCCATGATCACTGTATCGATAACCGAAAATTCTTCAAACGCAAACTGGTCCTGCTTCAGGATACCTAAACGCTCACCTGGTCCATAACTAACATTACCTGAGGAAGGCGTTAATTCACCGGTTAAAATTTTCATGAACGTTGACTTACCGCAACCATTGGCACCGATAAGTCCATAACGATTACCGTTACCAAATTTTACAGAAATGTTTTCAAATAATGGCTTAGCGCCAAATTGCATTGTGATATTAGCAGTTGTGATCACGAAAGTTAGTATCCCATTTATTAATCAAATATCGACAGTATTTATGTCAAAAAATTGGTCGGCATTTAACCAGAAAAAGTACGATTTTACCAGCCAAATCTACCAATAATGGGGGGAACCGATAATTAAATAACTGAGAGATATTAGTGGTGACCGCTATTTAACATCGTTACTCATATATTTAATGAATAAAATCAATTACGTCCTGCATTGAGATTCATATTCCAACCAATGTAATGCATTACCAACTAATACAATAGAGCCCGAAACTACCAAAGAAGTAGCTGGTATAAGTGCAGCAAACAAAGCAACACAGCCCGCATTACCTTGCGCATTATGTGAGTGTCCACAAGTTAAGGCCATTTGGTTTTCAGAAAGCTCTAATACTAGCTTTTTGGTTTTCATACTTTTGTGGCATTTGGCAGCTAAGTCTTGTTTATTCGCTTCTTTGGGATAAAAAACGCATCCAGACATGGATAAAACTAAGGCGCACAATAACAATATTCTCATTTTTGTTCCTATATCAATATTGTGCGTTTGTTCTGTATTAACGCTTCAGCAGTTACAAACTCTTTTTCGGCGGTAACGCCGAGTTTGCAAAAATTAATCCCGCGACTATAGACATAAATATCACCACCGCTTGTTGTCCGGCGTGTTCAGCATATGCAAAGCCTTCACCGGCAATATAGGTATTTAAACTAATAAAGGTTTTACTACCTGGTACTAATACAATAAGCCCTTGCATTACCACGATAACCGCAGGAGCTTTGGCAAAACGAGTAAACAAATTGCCATAAACACCAATAACAAAAGCACCAAAAAAAGCACCAACACCAAAATCAAAGTAACTCGCCCCGATACTGCTTGAAGCATAAGCAATGAAACCAGCCGCCATAGACCAAAACATATGTTTTCTTCTGGTTCTAAAGGCAATGATCAACGAGGTACATAAGGTTGCAATCGCTAACCACACTGTCCATTGCGGTAGAGGAGGCAAAGCAACATATTCTGAATGACCAAAAACGGCGAACCCTAATTCCATGCCTAAAAACGCACCAAAATACAGTTTAAATAACATCATAAAGGCGTCCATGATCTTAACCGTACCAGACACTAAATGGCGGGCTGAAAGTTCTGCTAGACCAATGGTTAAGGCTAAACCGGGTATGAATACAATGATGGAAGATAGGATCACTAACCGTATACTAATGGACGCGTCATAATGGACCGCTATACCACAGGCCGCAAAAGCTGACACCATAGCAACTAAAGGTTCTAACATGTTAGTAATGCCTTTAGAGCGTTCACTCCACAGCACAAAAATATAAACAATGCCGCCTAACAATCCAGCCCATAAAACATCGTTTAAACTACTGCGCATTAACATGGCAAAGGCACCACTTGCTAATACATAAGATAGGCCTGTAATTGCACGGCCATTACGGCTAGGCATAGTCTCAATTTCATCTAACCGCTCTAAGGCTTCATCTATGGTTAATGTGTTTGAAATAACATCGCTGACTACTTCATCAGTACGAGATAATGAGCCCATATCCAGATCACCCGGAGCCACACGCGCAGCATGGGTATATTCATCTTCATGACCTTCCGTCCACAATACAAACGTCATCGATGTTGGCGATATGATAAAAGATGAACGCAGCTCGATAGCGTCAGCCAATTCCATTAAATGACTTTCTAATCGATAGGCGGGAATGCCATATTTGTGCAACATCTTACCCAGTCGTACTATGAACTTTCGTTTTTGCTTAAATGTTTCGTTATGGTCATTCACTATATTATCCAATACGGGTTTACTCTTACTTTGATATTTCATCGAACCTGAGTTCAAAATGATCGACTGCTCAAAAACGACTACAGTACTATTGGTAACCTATGGTTACTAGATCTCGGATGTATTCTATTGTTCTGCTGAGTTTTCAACACTAGGTTGTTTGTCATCAGCTTTGCTACTTTTTGTTGTTTCTACTTTCTCAGCTACTAATTCAAGTCTGTCGAATTCAACATCGGCATGTGATGCTTCTAACTGAGGCATAGATTTAGTGACCTTATTCGACAAGTGAGAGAAACGCTCTACTTTGCCCGCTAAACCTTGTTTACCAGCCAATCCTTTTACTGTGTCATTGTATTGATTACTCACCGTTGCCAACGTTTTACCTAACTTCTGTAAACGTTCAGCCACAATGCAAACTTGGTTATAAATATCACCCGCTTTTTCACTAATTTCTTTCGCTTCTGAATTACCTTGCTCTATACGCCATAGGTTAGCCACCGTTTTTAATATAGGCATTAATGTCGTATGCGAAACTAAAATAACATTACGGTCATAACCATAATTAAACAGATCTTTTTTGTGCTTTAACGCTTCAATATAGGCAGGCTCTATTGGCATAAACATCAATACAAAACTTGGGCTCTTCATGCCCACTAAATTGCTGTAATCTTTTTTACTTAAGTCATCAATATGATTTTTAACCGCACCAACATGCTCATCAAGCGCTAACGCGACTTCCGTTTCAGTTTCTGCGCCAATAGCTTTGTCATAGGCAACTAAAGATACTTTACTATCAATGATGATGTGTTTGTCATCCGGCAGTTTTATGATGAAATCAGGCAATCTGCGATTACCATCCTTATCCATAAACTTCTCTTGGCTATCGTAGTGGTCGCCTTTAACCAATCCAGCAAGTTGCAACGTTCTTTCTAATTGTACTTCGCCCCAATTTCCTGCTGTTTTCTTTTCACCTTTTAGTGCGGTTGCTAAGTTATTCGCTTCGCCACTCATTTGTACGCCAACGTCTAACACTTTTTTGAGCTCTGCCGCTAATCCCGCTTGGCCTTTAACAGACTCAGAATGTACTTCGTTCACCCGTTTTTGAAAACCTTCTACTTGTTCTTTGAACGGCCTTAAAATTGAGTCTAATTCAGTTTTGTTTGACTGACTAAAGGACTTACCTTTTTCTTCCAAAATGGTATTGGCCAAGTTTGAAAATTCAGTTTTTAATTGTTCACGCTGTTGTTCAACATCGAGCTTTTGTTGTTCAAAGTGTAATTGCTTTTCAGACAACGACGTTTTTAATTCTGTTAATTCGTTAGACACTTCACTGTGAGCAGATTGCAATCGTTGTACGTTAAAGGTTTGACTTTCCAACTGTTGTTTTAATTCAGAGATCTGATTATCACGTTCATTAAGTCGAGTTTCTAATCCTTGGATATCGGCCTGATACTTTGCCACTTGCTGATTCGCTAACTGCGCTTGGGTTTGAAAGTTTAATACCCCTTCTTTGGCTTCATGAAGTGCACTTTGTAAGTCAGAAATTTGCTGTTGAGCATTGTTATTAACCAATTCAAATTGACTTATTTGAATCTGTTGCAGGCTCAATTGAGAACGGCTTTTAAATAATAAAAACACAAACAAGATCAAAAACACACAGGCGACAATAAGGCTTATCACTAAGACGGCAGGAGAGGTAATTAATTGGTTCAAAACAAGCTTCTCTTAATTCAATAACTTAGAATTAGTATTGTGCCTACCAGAGTCACAAAAGGGAATTAAATCACCCGAGAAAAGCGCTGATTGTTTAATTGTTTTTGTAAATAAACATCAAACGTCATGCAAATGTTACGGATCAGTAATTTAGCTATCGGTCGAATGGATATTTCGGTTTTATCAATTGTGACTAACCTATCGTTAACAAAGGGAGTAAGTTTGCATATTTCATAGGCAAAATATTCATCAAAGTCGATATTGAACCTTGTATTAAAACTGTTTTTATTCAGCTTAAAGTTACACATTAGTTGCTTAATAACGTCACCACGAATGACATCATCTTGAGTTAATAACACCCCTTTTTCTACCGCATGTTCGTGGTTATCAAGGGCATTATAATAATCCTTTAAATCTTTATAATTTTGACTAAAAGATTTTCCAACCGAACTAATTGACGATACGCCTAACCCCAATAAGTCACATTCACCTTGTGTGGTATAACCTTGGAAATTACGGTGTAATTGACCTTGCTGTTGGGCAATCGCTAATTCGTCATTAGGTTTGGCAAAATGGTCCATGCCTATTGCCACATAACCGGCTTTTGAAAACGCATCAATGGCTGACAACATCAGATTTAATTTTTCGTTTACCTGAGGTAACCATTCGTCTTTTATTTTACGCTGAGCCGCAAATTTAGATGGCATATGAGCATAACTAAATAAAGAAATTCTATCTGGATTTAATTCAACAACTTTAGCTAACGTATTATTAAACAGTTCAGCTGATTGATGGGGGAGACCATAAATAACGTCTAAATTTATCGATTCAAATCCTAAGCTTCGTCCGCGTTTAATTAACTGATCAACAAAGTCACTATCCTGTACACGATTAATTGCTTCTTGCACTTTAAGATTAGTATCTTGGAAACCAAAGCTAAGACGGTTAAACCCTAACCCTTTTAAATGATCTAACAAGTTAAGTTCAATTTCGCGTGGGTCAATTTCAATGCTCATTTGCACACATTCATTCAGAACAAAATGTTGTTCTATCGCATCAATAACTCTTGAAAATTGTTGTTCTGATAAAAAGCTAGGGGTGCCTCCACCAAAATGAATCTGCTGAATTTTATGTTGTTTAAACAACTTAGCTCTAGAGGTAATCTCAGTGATTAAATAATCTAAATAGATATCGGCTTTGTGTTTATGTCTGGTCACTATTTTATTGCAACCACAGTAATAACAAAGGCTATGACAAAATGGAATGTGAATGTACAGAGACAATAATTTAGAATCTGACTGCTCAATAGCGAGTTCAAATTCTTGATTACCAAACTGCTCAGAAAACTCTAACGCCGTTGGATACGAGGTATACCTCGGCCCGTTAATATTGTACTTATTCAATAAATCTGACGTTAAATTAAATACCTGAGACATAATAAAATCACATTGCTATTAGAAAGTGATGTGAAGTATAAAGATCTACCTGTATTAGTTATTGATCGAGCGCAACAAAAAACCTTAAATTAACAAATGCATAGCACTGGTTAGTAAACACCAAACAATGACCAACAACGGCGATAACTGCCATCGATTAAGCATCAGTATTCCCACCACCATCGCTAATACATCAAATAATGAGGTCAGCCCCGTAATAAGTATCGGGTCATATAACACCGTAATTAACAAACCTACTACCGCGGCATTCACCCCAGCTATCACATTGAGCGTCGTTTTATTATTGGAAATACCTTGCCACAAAGGCAATACAGCAGCGACTAACAAAAAGCCGGGTAAAAACATAAACGTTAGGGCGACAAATGCAACCAAGATCATATTTTGTTCAATCCCACCTGACATTAACACCCCAAGGTAGGCAGAAAAGGCGAACAGAGGACCGGGAATAGCTTGAGATGCGCCATACCCAGCAAGGAAGTCTTGATTGGAAACTAACCCAGTTGTCACCACTGACTCCTGTAAAAGTGGCAATACCACATGCCCACCACCAAAGACTAATGCACCGGCTTGATAAAATATCTGCATGACTTGCACAATGCCACCATTGTGACTGATTCCAATTAAGCCTAATAACAAGACAAAAAACACTGTCAGTAATACAAAGCCAAATCGTTGGCTATAGGTCACTTTAATTTCACTTAACGGCTCAGTTGATGATTGACGACAGAAGGTACCGCCTAACACACCACCTAAGATAATAACTGCCCACAATGCCCACACAGAATCGAGCAATAACAAGATAATGATAACCACCAAAGTTATAATGCGCCGGGGCAGATCTGGACATAGTTTTTTAAACATGCCCCAAACTGCATCAGCGACCACAACAGCAGCTACTAATTTTAAGCCGTGAATTATCGCAACCCCAATATCACCAGAAAGAAGGGGTAATAACCAAGCAAACAAAATCAATAATATAATTGAAGGGAAAGTAAAAGCGACAAAGGCGGCTAAGGCTCCAGACCAACCAGCTCGAATCAAACCAAGGGCAAAGCCAAGTTGGCTACTTGCAGGTCCAGGAATAAACTGACAAATGCTCAATAGCTGAGCGTATTGGCTTTCGCTAACCCACTGTTGCTTTTCAACTAACTCTTTACGGAAATAACCTAAATGAGCAACTGGCCCACCAAAGGACGTTAGCCCTAGAAAAAGGAATGTTTTAAATACAGCAAATACACTGTATTTGCTGTCTGTTTTCACATCATTATCTGACATATAACGCGCTTTAACTTAAAGTTGGTCGATGTTTATTGTCATAGTATACGTTTAGTTTAACGCGATAAAAGTGAAAAAATTGTTACCCATCGCGAAAGGACTCTGCATTGAGATGATGTTTATTTAACAACTTATAAAATTCGGTTCGATTTCTTTGCGCGATTTTTGCCGCTTTAGACACGTTACCACTGGTGGTTTTTAATATACTTGCTAAATAATCCCGCTCAAATTGATCTCTGGCCTCTTGAAACGACGGATGTTGAGTTGGGGCATCTCGTAACGCATTGCGCACTAAAGATTCATTGATCACCGGTTCTGTCGATAACGCCACACTTTGTTCAACCACATTTTGTAATTGTCGAATGTTGCCTGGCCACGGCGCACTAATTAATAACTCCATCGCATCTTGTGAAAAGCCATTAACTTGAATGCTGGTTCTGCCTGCCGTTAGACTCAAAAAGTGTTGAGCAAGTAGTGGTATATCTTCTCGGCGCTCAGATAGGGGCGGTAAAATCAGCTCAACTACATTTAAACGATAATACAAATCCTCTCTAAACCTTTGTTCTTTAATCGCTTTCTGTAAGTTTTGGTGTGTGGCTGAAATAATACGAACATCCACTTTGACTGACGTAGTACTGCCCACAGGCCGAATTTCTTTTTCTTGTAGTGCACGTAACAGTTTTACTTGAAAATTCATTGGCATATCACCAATTTCATCTAAAAATAATGTACCGCCATCACTGGCTTCAAATAAACCAACGTGATGATTAGCTGCACCTGTAAACGCTCCTTTTTTATATCCAAACAATTCAGACTCTAATAATTGTTCTGGGATCGCAGCACAGTTAATTGCAGTAAAAGGTTTATCTCTGCGTTCACTGGCCTGATGTATGGCTTGCGCTAATAATTCTTTACCTGTGCCACTTTGACTGTTTATTAATAAACTAAAGTCACTTTTAGCCACTTGTTGCGTTTGTTGTAACAGGGTTTCCATTACCGCACTTCGAGAAATGATCTTCTCCCGCCATAACGCATCATTAGAATCTGGATTATCTTGGTTTGATCTAGGTTGCAAACGAATAGCTTGTTTTACAATATCCAGTAATTCTTGGCTTTCGAATGGCTTAGTTAAAAAACTAAATACACCTTGTTTAGTGGCGTTAATCGCATCTGGAATAGTGCCATGAGCAGTCATAATGATCACCGGCAAACTCGGATATTGCTGACGTATCTTTTCAAACAGCGCCATGCCATCCATGCCTTCCATACGTAAATCACTGATCACCAGTTGCGGCTGGAAACTTTTTAAAATACCTAAGGCTTGTTTCGCACTTTGTGCTGATTCAACATGGTAATTTACTGCATTAAGACGTATAGCCAATAAACGCAGCAAACTCGGGTCATCATCAACAATAAGAATTTTTTCTTTATTGAGATTAGTATTTAAACTGTCTGACTCATTCATAACGGGGTTCCATTATCATTTATTGAACGCTCAATCTCTTTTAACTGAGTAATTTGTTGCTGTAATTTTTGCGAACGTAACTCTAACTCTGCAAGCTTGTTACTTTGTGCCTTAAGCTGTTTTTGTTTTTTATTCAATAACCGCTGCTGGCTGGTTAGTTTTTTATTGATCGATACTTGCTGCTGCAATTGACTTTTTAGCATCCTGATAAAGGCTAAATCTGTATCAGGTACACCAACAAGTGCTTGCTGCTCAAGTTGAGATAATGCTTCGGTTGGGTTGTATGCCGGCGAGCTTGGCAAACTGTGTAACAAAAATAAACGCAATTTAGCGACGGTATTCCCTTCATTAAGTTTACTTTGCAGTTTATTGATTTCAGCCTGCACTTCCTGTTTGTCTAACTTCATAACCCATAAGTAATAACTCGTCATAGGCGTTGTTTCATTCACCACAGGCACTGATTTAGTAGTCTCTGAACGCTGAAAGTTAGTTAACTGACAACCAAACAGCGTCATAAAAAGTACAAATGTGACAATGGTTTTCAAAAAGGTAAATGTGTTAAATCGCATAATCATAATGATGGTTTTTCCAACATAGAGGTGGTGGTAGGTGATAACAATTTTGCTTTAGGCAAACTAATTGTAAACGTGGTAAAACTTGGTGAGTTCATGTCACTATCAATAGAAATACTGCCGTTTAATCGCATGAGTAACTCTTTCACTATGGTTAACCCTAAACCACTGCTTTTTATCGGACTGTTATGCTCTGTTGCCCCCTGATAAAACGCATCAAATATTTTGTCAAACAATGAAGAAGCGATACCTACACCTTGGTCGGTTATTGATAGCTGTAACGTCTGATATTCAACCCAAGCCTTAATGGTAATCGTGCCTTTGTCTGGTGAAAACTTAATTGCGTTTGATAATAGATTATCCAAGATGACACTAAATTGTTTGCGATTGCATTGTAGTGATAATTGAGCGATGTCTTTACTTACTGTGAGTTGCTTTCGGTTCACATCTAACAAACGCAACGCTAACGCGTCTTCTATCTCTTTGTTTAAGTTAATTACTTCAGCGTCTTGTAAACTGGTTGAGTCCAATACGATATTAAAGTCGAGTAAGTCTTCAATTAATTGCTGCAAACGAGACACACTCGTTCGGATGATGTTAGTGATCTCTTGCTGGTCATTATTTAATTCACCCACACTATTGTCGTAAATTAATTCAGTGCCTTCTCTAATTGCTGCTAAGGGTGTTTTTAATTCGTGTGAGATATGACGTATAAAACTCGACTTTTGTAACTCTAATATATGTAATCGACTGCGCATCAACTCTAGAGCATCCGCAATTTCTTTGATCTCTGCAGAGCCATCTACCGTGATAGGCAATTGAAAACTACCTTGCTCTAATCGTTTTATTTTTCCGAGTAATACTTTAAGCGGACGTGTGATCAACACGATAAACACGCCAGCAATCAATAACGTAATAGGAATAATTAATAAGCTCAGCAACATGGTTTTTTTTATTTCGTTAGCCGAACTTTCCATTCCTTTTGCTTGTTGATTAATAATTTGATTGGAGTGCAGTGATATTTTCTGATTGATCTGTGACAGTGCTTTAAAGTGATCTTGCACTTGGTTTAGATTGATTAAATTTGCAGGTGTGCTTTGTATTAACTGATCTATTTCTATGATTTTATTCGTGTAAGCCGCTATCAGCTCTGACATTTGAATATCGTTATATTGTTTAAACTCTTGCGTAATAACAGTGTCGAGTAACACTCTTTGCGCTAAATATTGATTAAGTAACTCTTGCTCTTTTAACACCACATATTGGCCTGAGAATCGCTCCAACCTAGACTGTGCTTGACTGATCTGACGATTAACTTCCACCAACTCAGCAACATTAAAGATTGCTGACGTTCCCTGTTGAGATAACTTATTCACTTGATTGGCGCTATAAAGCAAAGCAAATACCAAAGGCAAAGCCACTAAACCAAACCCCATTAAGGTCAGTGTTTTAATTGAACCACGAAACAATGATATTTTTTTAACCCAATCTTTCATTTATACAGCTCGTCCTTGTTTAAAACGAATAATCAACTGCTGGATTTAACCCTGTTTAACAAGGATAAACAATATTGTCTGGTATTAGCGACAGTCCACTAACCCCTCCAATAAAAATCGTTAATTATTGATTTATATATAAAATTTTAAAACTCATTACGTATTATTGCATAAATACTAAATTTAATTAATTTTACTGTCTCCATTTAGCGACAGATTAACAAATCAAAATTAAAATAAACCTTAAATAACAACAACTTACACTTTGGCACGTTGGCTGCAATATACCTATCGTTAGTACGAAACTACTACGTTAATCTTAAATAAAAAGGAAAATTAAAATGTTAAGTTTAAAAAAAATTACCCTAGTTGTTATTAGTTCTTTAGTTGCTACATTTTTTGTTAGTGCAAACCAAGCGACCAACATACAAACAGGAATGGGAAGTAAAACGGATCTTAGCCATTTATTAAGTCAATTAGATTCGGATAACGACGGTAAGTTAAGTAAAGAAGAAGTTATGGCGAGTAAAAACAGCACTTTAATCAGTAACTTTTCTAAAATCGATGCAAACAACGATGGTAGCTTAAGCAAAAAAGAACTTGAATCTTTCTAATAGATTCAGGTAACACGCCTCATTTATCTATGTATGACAATGTAACCTCTCCTCGATTGCCAGTTATTATGCGAAAGCATGTAACTGGCTTTTTTTTACCGCGAGAAACGGCCCTTGGTATTTCGACACAAAACTTAGTGCTAATTACGCGAAACTAACCATCATTGCAGTAATACTAATAGTATAAAAACTGACAACCGCAATCATTGATATTCTTTCCGGAATGGCATGGATAATAAGACTAGGCATGGCTTTAAGATGCGTTTTGTTAGGAATAAAAAAGAAACTATAAACTTCAAACCGCTTTATCCAGTTTAATGGTTTTTCAAAATATAATTTAAACGCTGAAAAGTAAGCGATGACAAAAGTGGAAGCACCTAACACTTCAACCATTGCCATCAATTCCATACTAATGAGAATTTCAGGACCTGCCAATAACAGTACAATCACCGTTGCGGCTATTTTCCAAAAACCTTGAGTTAATTGATTTTTTAAACTGCTAAACATGCATTTGTCCCTTTAGTGGCCGTTAATCACTTAATAAAGTGCAATGTATTGTTACGTTATTTTCTTCTTGATGCGCCCCAAGGGTCTTCAACGGTAGACGCTTTTTGTCTAATAGAACGCGTTAAATTAGCTTTTTGTTTGTTGTATTTCACACGTTCAGCATCCGCTAAGCTCAATTCTCTTGGTGTTCTTGGCTTTTGATTTAACGGCACGATACGATCACGCGGAGGTAAAGCAAATTGCGTATCGTCTGGCTTTGGTAAGTTCTTTAATTTATACATATAAAACCCTTCCACTTTTTCAAGTGCCCACTGGGTTTTTCTTAGAAACTTACAACTCGACTCAATACTTGGGTTGGTTTTAAAACATTGTAAATTCAAATACGCAAACAGGATATTCCAACCATAAAAGTCGACTAACTCTTCTAATATTTGTTCTAGTTTTTTACCGTGTAATGGGTTGTTTTTATAAATTTCTTCTGTGCTCATGGGGATAACAATAACTGTATAACTTTAATATGAGGTCATTATAGTTTGTATGACATTGTTAAGATAGTCAGTGCGGATATTTGATGCAAAAAACCAAAAGAGCAGCCTAAATACGCTGCTCTTTGATAAACCTATATAATAACTTGAGTGATTATAAAGAATACTTAATGGCGTTCTCTAACATCTTGGCAGCGTTAATTTTTCCATCTCCACATTGCATAATGTTTTGCTTGGTGAATATGTATAAACGGTCTACCTTGCCTTCAATGTTAAACGATATATGTTGATCGTTTGGTAATGAACGTAACCCTGAACCAAAATCGCATACTGTCTGACTGATCACTTTTTCTGTTTCAGCTAACGCTTTTTTCTGTTTCTCTAATTCTTTGTTGCGAATGGCTTCTGCTTTTTTTCTTAACGCATCTGACTTTTCTTGGATCTTGCCCGCTACTTTTGTCAGTGCGTCGGTAAGTTTGCTCATTTCTTTTTTTAATGATTTAACTTTTTCAGACTCTTTGGCATCTTGCAATTCACCTTCAAATTCAGCGTCACGGAGTTTGCGTTCTATCTCTCTAACATCACGCTCTAGTTGCCTAGCTTCACGTTCTAATGCTCTTGTTTCATCACGCATGGCTTTTTGAATTACACGTTGTTCCGTACGTTCTTTATTTGTGTATTGAGACCAGTCTGAGTCGGATATAAAATCGATTGAAATCTCAGCCATTTCCATCGCTGATTCAGCCGCAGCCATCGCTTCCTCTTCTATCTCTTCTATTTCCTGTTCGGATAAGTATTTTCGTGCATCACCACTAATAACCACAGGTGCAATTGGTGCTGTTGGCATAACAGGAGCAAAGTTTCTATCGTTCATATCAAAGTGAAAACGATGACTCGGGTCCACATTAAATACCATGCCTTGATTGGCTAAATAAAACCCTTCAATTCTTACATTCCTTTCTCGCCCTTGTTCCAAAGATGTTTCTAAGATCTTTGTCATTATATTCATGTCTCGTTGAATTCTATCTAAGGTACTTTGTTCAATGGTGGCTGCTTGTAATGATGTTCCTACCAACAAAGCACTAAGTGACAACACCGCCAGTTTTACTTTTTTAGGTAATGATAAAATAGTCATAATAACTCCAATTAATTTTTATATATTAAGGAAATAAAGCGATGGATTACCTTAATGTTTCATTCTTCAAACCAACGATTAGGTTTATGTTATTCGTCTGATAGTTGAGATTCGTCGTCTCTCAGTTCTGCAATTCGTCTGCGGCTTTTTCTTTCGACTGATTTAATGCTGTAATTAATGTCGCTAAACTGCTGCTTTAAATAATCTAAATCGTCCACTCGCTGCCTTTGAATTAAATTAACCACATCTAGAATGTCTTCTTTTCTCTCTGCTCGAGAGTTTTCCAAAATATAACTCACCATTTGGGCAGTACTTTGCTGCTGGTTCACTTGGAAATTATCTAAACGAGTTTGAATTTGTTCATTATTTTGTTTCGCTAATTTATCAAATTCAGCGCTTAATTTTTGTTGCTGCAATTGATCTGCCGAGGTGATCATTAAGCCTTGTTCTGAAATATTCACTCGCAAGTCAAAAAGCATAACTACACAAGCAAAAATAGAAAAACACATGGCGGTCATCGCCATACCATTAGATTGCCACCAGCTTGGTTGGCGTAAATATTGGTCAAACCCCGCATCTTTATTCCAGTTTGGAACGTCAACTGACTCGCTGTTCATTTGTTCAGCTAACATTTCCATATTATTAAACGCTAACATACGTTCTGACCACGTTGGATGCATTTTCAATTGCGTTAACTCTTGTTCCGTTAACGTATCACCGCTTAACCAGCGTTCAAAATTACGTTCCAATTGCTCTGACTTTATTGACTCATGCTGCGTCATAATTGGCCTCCAATAATACTTTTAACTTATCTAAAGCAGAATAAAATCTGGATTTCACGGTATTATTTGAAATCCCTAACTGCTGCCCTATCACATCAAAGGTTTGCTGTTGAAATATTTTTAATTCAACAATTAGCTTTTGTTCCAAAGGTAACTGTTTCATCACACGCACAATTTGTAATTGCGTCTGTTTGTTATTTAACGCTAATTCTGGGCATGTATGCCTGGGATCTGCATCGACATTATCTAATTCAGACTCATCCGCAAACCACTTACGTTTACGATAAAATTCAATGATTCTAAAATGTGCAATACGTAACAACCAAGTTTTAAAGCTGCTATCCCCACGATAATCAGGCAAGCTGCGGCATACTGAAACAAAGGTCTCTTGCATCAAATCTAAGGCGTCATCCGAGTTACTAGTCATACGTAACGCATAATGATAAACCGTCTTTTCATAACGCGATATCAGTTGTTGCCAAGCTGATTGACTTCCCTTAAGTGCCTTTTTTATTAGCTTTTCATCGGTTTGTTTAAACAATGACAAAGCTTCCTCTCTTATAATTTTGTTGAGTAATAACACTCTTTAAAGTTTACTAACTTGGCCTTTCACCAAACGTTAAACCATCGCTTTATTAGGTTCATGTGTATAGTCGAGCCCTGTTTATAAATAGTTTTAAATTTATTTAAAATAATCAAAATAAATTTAATTAACCATCATCCAGCTACTTAGGTTTATGTAGTATTCATTACTCACCAATTCTGTGCATAACTTATTAACCCTACATTTCTTTGGTGCAAATTTGTTAAAACATTAAACAAAGACTATCTATACAAGCCTAATCAATTAAAGATAAATCCATAAAAATCAACAGTTAACAATCAAAAATCCGTTTATTCATAGTTTTGGTGCAATACTTGAAGTAATGCTAGCCATCAAAATATTCGCGTTAGTGAAACAGGTGCTAATTTATCCAAATGGCTGTAAAACAAAAAAAATCGACCACAGCAGCAAAACTATTAACCGTCTTAATCATTGACGACAATATGGACAGAGCTCAAACATTTGAAGCGGCCTTAAAAGACACGCCTTATTTAGTAAAACACTTGGCTCATACCAGTGTCTCCTTGTTAAAAGAAGTCGAAAAAACCGAACCTGACATCATTCTTATTGATATTGAATCCCCAAACCGCGACACCATCGAAAGTTTAAGCACTATATCAGCCTTTAACCCTAAACCAGTTGTCATGTTTTCCGAACAAGATCAGCCTGATTTAATGCGTGAGTCAATCAAAGCCGGTGTCAGTGCTTATGTATCTGGGGATACTAATCCTGAACGAGCAAAGTTTATATTAGATGTCGCCGTAGCTCGATTTAATGAACACCAAGGATTGAGAAACGAACTATCCGACGCCAAACGTCAGCTCGAATCCAGAAAATGGGTTGATCAAGCCAAAGCGTTATTAATTGAAAAACAAAACATGACCGAACAACAAGCTTATTCTGCAATTAGAAAAATGGCGATGGATAACGGTCAAAAAATGGAAGATGTTGCCAAAAATCTGATCTCCATGATGCAGTTAATGGGTGGAGCAAAATAACATGACCATACAACAAGATTTAGCATTAGAACAAACTGACTTAGACATAGGTATTGTTGCCCTTACTGACTGTGCGCCACTGGTAATGGCAAAACATTTAGGCTTTTTTGAGCAATGGGGCTTACAGGTAAACTTGCATATCCAACATTCTTGGGCGACTGTCAGAGACAGGTTGCATACAGGCCTGTTAGACGCAGCTCAAATGTTAGCTCCAATGCCGCTAGCCAGTACATTAGGGTTAAATGGTGCAAAATGTGATGTTATTAACGCGTTTAACTTAAGCATGAATGGCAATGGCATTACGTTATCCACTGCGTTATTTGAACAGATCAAGCAACTTAATAATGGTCAAGAACCTGTATTACCGCTTGATTCTTCATGGATAAAACAAATCGTACAAAACAAACGTGATAACGGCCAAGCCAAATTAAGGTTTGCTGCGGTCTATCCGTACTCATGTCACCTATTTCAATTAAGAGATTGGTTATCTATTGCTGAAATAGACGTAGATAATGACATAGAAATTATCATCATTCCGCCAACCGAAATGACAGCGGCGTTAGAAAATGACGAAATAGATGGTTTTTGCGTTGGCACACCTTGGAATACTAAAGCAGTAAGAGCTGGCATTGGCGCCACCGTGATAACTTCATGTGATATCTGGCAAGAAGCCCCTGAAAAAGTGCTAGCCGTAACCTCACAATGGCAACAACAACACCCAAATACATTTATAGCGCTGTTAGCCGCAGTACAACAAACCTGTGAATGGCTAAACTCCACCGCTAATCGATTTGAAGCAGCTGCCGTTTTACAAACTTACTTAGGCGAACCGCTTGATGTTATTGCACCGTCATTAATTGGCAGTTGTCTAACGACGCAAAATGGAACACCAAGGAATATTCCTGCATATAATCGCTTTATTAGTAAAGATGCTAATTTACCCAAGTTAAGCCAAGGTCGAGTTCTTTTGGATAAAATGGCGACGGCTCATCAGTTACCACATGACTTTACTCAAGCGCAAAAACAACAGTTATTAAAGGACGTCTACCGACCTGACTTATACAAAAGCATGTTAGATATGAAAAAAAAGATGACCCAATTAGGTGACATTCAATACAGCTAATAACGATTTAGCACCAATAACGTGCAAGGTTAAATAATGGCTTATTTACTTCAATAACACTAAAGCTATTAATAACAGAGAGTTAGGATAAATATTCAGTTTCTTTTTTACTGGCATATAACTTGTTACTTAATAACCATAGCCGAATAATAAATACCCTGTTTAGACTATTATTCGACATTAGCTAAGAGTGATAAAACTCTGAATTATTAGCTCCTCAATGTTGAGGTACAAATTTAAATTTTTAAGCAAAGGCGCTTCCTTAATGGTTGTCGCCTTTTTTTTGTGAGTAATACATGACCCAACAATTTGAACAGAAAATAGTAAGATCAAGTTGCCCGTACTGTGGGGTAGGTTGTGGCGTGGATGTCACTACAATAAATTCAGTTCCATCTGCAGTTAAAGGCACTGAAACTCATCCAGCTAATTTAGGCCGATTGTGTGTCAAAGGTTCTAATCTAATACAAACCGTTGATTTAGACGGCCGTTTGTTACATCCAATGATTGCTGACAAACCTGTAGACTGGGAACAAGCGACACTACATGTTGCTGATAAATTTCAACAAACCATAAAAAAATACGGCCCTGACTCCGTGGCCTTTTATGTTTCTGGGCAACTGTTAACTGAAGATTATTATATTGCCAACAAGCTAATGAAAGGATTTATTGGTTCTGCCAATATAGATACCAACTCACGTTTATGTATGTCCTCAGCAGTAGCCGGTTACAAACGTGCTTTTGGTTCTGATACTGTTCCGTGCAGTTATGAAGATTTAGACCATACCGAATTATTAGTCTTAGTGGGTTCTAATGCGGCTTGGACTCATCCTGTTTTATTCCAGCGTATGGAAAAGGCCAAATTGGCGAACCCTGACGTTAAAATCATTGTTATTGACCCAAGACGTTCCGCCACCGCTGAACTAGCCGATTTTCACTTGCCTTTAAAAGCAGGCAGTGACGTTGCTTTATTTAACGGTTTATTACATTACTTGATTCAACATAATGCGATAGACAATAACTATATCAATGCTCATTGTGAAGGTTGGTCTACAATGGCTGCGGGAGTGGCTCAGAGTGATATAGACAATACGGCTTTGTTATGTGATTTGAGTCCTGAACAACTCACTCAATTTTATCAATTATTCGCTGATTCAAAATCCAGTGTGACTTTTTACTCTCAAGGTGTGAACCAATCTAGCCAAGGTGTAGATAAATGTAATGCCATTATTAACTGCCATTTAGCTACCGGTAAGATTGGTAAATTAGGCTCAGGTCCGTTTTCTATTACCGGACAACCTAATGCTATGGGTGGTCGTGAAGTGGGTGGTTTAGCAAATATGTTAGCGGCCCATATGAATATTGAAGATCAAAGTCACCAACAATTAGTGCAAGAGTTTTGGCAGTCACCCACTATTTGCACTAAAGCGGGTGCTAAAGCCATAGACTTGTTCGACAAAATTAACTCCGGCGAGATAAAAGCCGTTTGGATAATGGCAACCAACCCACTGGTGAGTTTGCCAAACCGAAACGTTATTGAACAAGCTCTGAAAAAATGTGAGTTTGTTGTGGTATCAGACTGCATGGAAAAAAATGATACCTTAACCTATGCAGACGTTAAATTACCTGCAACAACATGGGGTGAAAAAGACGGTACAGTTACTAACTCGGAACGAAGAATTTCTCGTCAAACTGGTTTAATGCCAGCACCAGGGCAAGCTAAACATGACTGGCAGATCATCCGTGATGTCGCCCACAAAATGGGTTATAAAAGCCACTTTGACTACCAAAGTGCGGCTGATATTTTTAAAGAACATGCCGCCTTATCTGGTTATAAAAATGGATCACATGGTTATGCAGTACGTGACTTCGATATTTCTGGTTTAAGTACGTTAAGCCTTAATGAGTATAACCGTCTTACACCTGTTCAATGGCCGGTAAACAGTACTTATCCAAATGGACGCCAACATATTTTTGATGACGGCCGGTTTTATACACCATCTCAAAAAGCCCAATTTATTAATGTTGTCGCGCAATTGCCGCAACAAACACCAACAACAGAATTTCCGTTAATTTTGAACTCAGGCCGTTTAAGAGATCAATGGCACACTATGAGCCGAACAGGAAAATCAGCGGCATTAGCCAAAAATATCAAAGAACCATTTTTGTTTATTAATCCTCAAGAAGCCGAACAATTAGGATTAAACAAATCAGACTTAGTAAAAGTCACCAGTCCATATGGTGAAGTTCTTTTACCACTGCAATTTGATAAAGGGTTAAAAGTTGGCAACGTGTTTGCCCCAATTCATTGGAGTCAGTTAACTGCACCCACCGCTAATATTTCTAAATGTTTTGGTTCTTTTGTTGACCCAATTTCTGGTCAGCCAGAAAGTAAATTTACTGTAGTCAAAATAGAAAAATATAACACCGAACAATTCATTCAATGTTTTTCAGATGCTGAATTTGAACCTAACAGTGATTATTGGGCAAAAGTAAAAATAACCTCAGGTTTTGAATACATTTGTGCCAACTCATTACCTATCGATTTAGCCATAAACTGGTGTCGCGATAATACCGATATTGCTGGTGACTGGAGTTATTTTGAAAACAGCCAAAGTGGCATTAGAACGGTACTTTGCATTAAAGACGACAAATTACAATTTGCTGCATTTTTAGCGTCATACAAACCAGAAATAAATGCTGATTGGGTAGAAAGTTTATTTGACCAACCTAGCGTTACGGTTGAACAAATCAACCGAATTTTACGTGCTGACGTAGAGCAGAACTTTTTAAATGGCAAAACCATATGCAGCTGCTTCAAAGTAGGTGAAACCCAAATTATCAATGCCATTGTTGATCACAATGACAATACCACTGAGTTATTAGGCGAACGCCTTAAATGTGGAACCAATTGTGGTTCATGTAAAAGTGAATTAAGAACACTGATCAACGAACACGGACAAAAAGACACACAACAAACTAACGTCATATCTACTGTAAGAGATAATGTTACGGCATCTAAAAATGCCAAGTTAGTGCAAATTCCAATTACTGAAATATAAGCGTAGGTGCATCATGTTTAATTTAACATTTGGCTGGTCTAATTTAACCTTTTCTCGTTTGTTTAGTTTTGCAGCACACAAACAAACAAACTTAGGTTTAGCGCAATCACATACTAAAGCGACTAAAAAAAATAATGCTGTAGGTCAAGTATTTTTAGTGGGTTCAGGACCTGGTGATGCAGAACTATTAACCTTAAAAGCGTACAGATTGTTGCAGACTGCCGATGTTGTGATGTATGACTGGTTAGTAAGTCCTGACATCGTTAACATGATCCCAAAACATGTTGAAAAAGTATTTGTTGGTAAAAAATGTGGTCGTCATAGCATGACCCAAGATGAGATCTGCCAACTGTTATCACGCCGCGCTTTGGCAGGACAAGATGTTGTACGTTTAAAAGGTGGAGATCCATCTATCTTTGGTCGTGCTGCCGAAGAAGTCGAACACCTTCAACAACACAATATTGATTTTGCCATTGTACCTGGTGTAACCGCTGCCTCTGGTTGCGCAGCTTGGTCTGGTATTCCTTTGACTCACCGTGATTGTGCACATTCAGTACGTTTTATAACTGCACACTTTAAAAGTGAAGATATAGAATCAGATTGGAAAAACTATGCGGAGTCGAGTGATACCTTAGTATTTTATATGGGACTGAATAAAGTTAAACACATAGCTGAAAACCTTATTTCATATGGTAAAAATGCGACTACACCTATGGCTATTATTGACCAAGGTACAACAAACAATCAAAAAACCTATATTTCTGATTTAGCTAACATTGAACAAGTATTAAATAGTGAAAATATTGTTGGTCCTGCTTTGATTGTGGTTGGCGATGTTATAAATTACCAAGCTCAAGTAAATATCGAATTATTAACAACAGACTTAACTAACAAGAAGTCAAAACTTGCTGCGGCATAATGGTAAACCAACGTAAATGAATGAATTTTCGCAATACATAAAACTCATAGGTAAAGGTAAAAAGTCAGGTAAGTATTTAACCCAAGAACAAGCGAATGACGCGTTTCATTTGTTGTTAACTGGGCAAGCTGAACCTGAGCAAGTCGGTGCCTTTTTAATGTTATTGCGAGTTAGAGAAGAGTCAGAACAAGAATTAGCGGGATTTGTGCAAGCAGCCCGTGAATATTCACCATTAGCCATACAGCAAATTAACGCCGACCTCGATATGGGTTGTTACGCTGGTAAACGTCGTCATTTACCTTGGTTTATATTAGCTATGTTATGCCTAGCTCAATCCGGTAAACGAATATTTTTACATGGTTGCAAAGAACCTGACTCTAACCGTTTATATATACCTGACGTGTTTAAAACGTTAAACATTCCAATTTCACAAACGGCAGAACAAGCAAGTTCACAGCTAGACAAAATCGGATTTGCTTATATGGATCTACAACAAGTAAATCCACAATTGAACGATTTAATTCAAATGCGTAGTTTGTTTGGATTACGTTCTCCTGCCAATACCTTAGCCAGAATGTTAAATCCTACAGGTGCACCTTTTAGCTTTCATGGTGTTTATCATCGACATTTTGACGAACGCCACATCAATGTTGCCAAATTATTAGGGGACAAACATGTGTCTTGTATTCGCGGTGAGGGTGGTGAAGTAGAAGTAAACCCTGAACGAGGTTTTGTTCAACACTTGATACATAATGATGTAATCTCAGAACTGGAATTTCCAACCTTGCTGCCAAATTGGCAAATCAAACCTAGAAGTCTAACACCAGATGAATTAAGACAATGTTGGACTGGGGAACTTCAATTTGAATATGGCCAACAAGCAATAATAGGCACCATCGCCTGTTACTTAACCTTGTTAGATTCCATTGATGTGGAGCAAGCATTAACAAAAGCCAAACAAATGTGGGCTGAACGCAACACCCAATTTGAATTTTAATTAGGTTTCCACGCCAAATATATCCTGTTAACTATCTCTCTGACTTGCATTAGATAAGTTAGAGAATTTCACCTATAGTTAAAGAAACAATGAATAAATCTCAATTGTCTTTTCAATTTACGTATTCTTCCAGGATGGTCATGAAAAACACACTATACAAACAAAAAATATCATTCCCTTACGTATCTTTTTTTGTATTATTTTTTTTCTTCATTTCCAGTTCAAGCCACGCCTCAGACATAATAAAAATCAACCGAGGCCAGTCAGAAAAAGACATTCGTACAAATTATACCTACACCGTATTAAATAAAGCCTTGATTGCCAGTATTCCTAAATATGGCGCATTTGGCATTGAGGTTACAGGATTTGAAGTCCCTAATCATCAGACTCTAAAAGAGTTAGTTAAAGGTGAGTTTATTAATGTGGCCATGGCGTTAACTACCGATGAATGGGAAGAAAAAAGCACGCCAATTCAGATCCCGATTAGACGAGGTATTTTTAGTTATCGTTTACTAGCCATCAACACGGCAAAAGCGGAAGTATTCAATAACATTCATACTTTAGAGCAGCTTAAAACCCTTACCGTTGGGGTTCGTAAAAGCTGGACCACACGTAAAGTCCTGACCAAATTGGGCTTTGAAGTTGCCGACGCATATTCATACGACTCTATCTTTGCCATGTTAGATAAAAACCGCTTTGATTATATTCCAAGAGGCATTCACGAAATTTATGACGAGCTCGAAATTAGAAAAGTAGACTTACCTCATTTAATGGTTGAACCAAGGTTAGCCTTATATATTCCTTCGCCTTTTTATATGTTTGTCTCTAAAAGCACCCCACAAATCGCCGCGCGTCTAGAGTTAGGGTTAGAAAAAATGGTGGAAGATGGATCACTACAATCATTATTTGAGCAATATTACGGAGCCTATATTGAAAAGGCCGACTTAGAAAATAGAACTATCATTCATCTTGGCAACCCACTTTTACCGAGTAAAACCCCATTGGAACGCAAAGAACTTTGGCACTCATTCTCAGTGAAAGCACAATAGTAAAAACAGTAATTAAAAACAAATAACCATAGGTTTACCCCTGTTAGTGACATTAATCGGTAAACTAAATTGACCATTTAGTTACCTCTGTTAAACTGAAATTGTCTTCTTTATGTATTAAGTCCTTATGACCTTTGAAACTGTATCCTGCAAAAAGACTTACCAATTATTAATCCTCTACATCTTTTTATTTAGCGGTATTGCACAGTCACAAGTTGAAGAATTACGGATCCCATTACCACGTTCTGAATATGACATTTCCCATGATTACCATAAACAATTATTGTTATTAGCATTAAAACAAACTGAACAACCTGGCCAAGCCACGCAAATAAAAACCACCGTTTCTCTGTCTCAAGGACGTGCGATAAAAGAATTAATTAAAGGGGATATGCTTGATGTATATTGGCTTGGCACTAGTAAACAGTTAGAAAGTGACTTACTAGCGATTAAAGTTCCAACCACAAGAGGGTTAATTGGCTATCGTAAATTCATTATCCACAAAGACTCGTTAGACCGATTTAACAACGTAAAATCATTTTTTGATTTACAAAAGTTAAGTGCTTGCCAAGGAACCAACTGGCCTGATACTGAAATTCTCAAAGCTTCAGGGCTTGAAGTCACCACCACAACCATTTACGAAAATATATTTAAAATGTTAGACCTTAAACGCTGTGACTATTTTCCACGGGGTTATCATGACGCGCAAACCGAATTAAAATTAAGACGTAACTTGTATCCTAATTTAATCAGTTTTGAACAAGTCATGCTGCATTACCCGTTTGCCGTTTACTTTTTTACTAACAAAAATAATCATGAATTAGCAGCAAGGTTAGAACTAGGTTTAAAACAGCTGGCTAACAATGGCAGTATCGTGAAACTCATGCAGAGTCATCCGCTAACAGAAAATGTCTACCCTTTAAAAAATGAAATGGGTACGTTATTTCTCGACATCCCCAACCCATTGTTATCCGACAATACAGACGTTAACGATCCTAAGTTGTGGATTTTACCCACTGACTTTAATATTTATTACCCTGTGGTTAAAAACCACTAACGATAGCTTTAACGATTTCAACATTAATTAACAAAGGTCCTGACTAAAATCAATCGCCATTACGTCTGGATAAATAAATCGGTAGTTAAGTCTGTGTTTAATTTTATTATTATCAATAACCTTAAATGCAACAACGTCGGTAGGTTCACAGGCTGCCGGCGTGACACCGAGTGACTGAGCAGCATAGGTATAAAATTCTTTTTTATTTGGATGCGTATCCGAACATACATTAAAGTCTTCCGACCAAATATCGTCGTTAATTACTTGGCAAATGATCGGTAAACAATCATCTCGGTGGATCAAATTTACTTTCGCTTGTGCATTTTTAATCACTTTGCCATTTCGAAAAAAACGTCCAGGGTGACGTTCGTAACCGATAAGACCACTAAAACGAATTACCGTAGTCACAAATGCATCGGATTGCTTAAACAGCGACTCTATTTGATACAACGGATGTTCAATTAACTCTAAACCGTCTGACTCAGATATAACGCTATTGTTGTCTGGATACACAGATGTAGAGCTGATAAAAATAACCTGCTTAATCGGTGAATGTTCAATTTTATCGATTAACGCTTTAAAGGCGGCAATGTTTTTATTAGTGATATTTACAACTAAAACGTCTGAGTTTAAAAACGCATTTACATCATCAGTTAAGTTTTCAATATCTACCAAAAAACCTGTTAGCTGGTTATAAGTGTCTAACCTCTGTTTTGAGCGAGTGGCAATATTCACATCCGCGCCAAATGCTTTCAATTCTTGTGCTAACGGATAACCCAACCAACCACCGCCTAATACACTTATTTTCCGGTTAGTTAAATTTGTAAACGCCATCATTTATTTTGCCTTTCTTTATTTTTCAACAGGTATTCATTACAACTCTTAGATTAAAATGACGAGCCTGGTTGTTGTAAAAATTTGATTTCTTGTTCAGTGCTCGTTCTACCTAAAATCTGATTCCGATGTGGGTATCGGCCAAATTCCTTGATGATAGCTTGGTGTTTTAATTCAAATTCAAAATTGGATTGGTTGCCATTATTTTTAAATAGCTCCACCGCCACCTCATGGATTAATAAGGATTCACTATGCATAAAAGGCATATATAAAAAACTACGTTCCGTTTGACTTAACGCTTGGTCCGCACCAACCGCAATTGCTTCTTGGGCCAAAACCAAAGCTAAACTATCGGACTGGAATGCCATTGGCGTATCACGAAACATATTACGGGAAAACTGATCTAACACTATGATTTCAGCTAAACGGCCATGTGCGGTTTTACGCCAAGCAAACAATTCGCCCTTTTGAGCCGACTGATGAATTTCCGTGAACCTTTGTTTGATAATTTGATCAAACTCTATATCTTTGACCCACCATTTAGATGACTCTATTTCGTTAAACCAAAAATCCAATACCTTGGTAAACATGACCCCACCCTAAAAAGTGCGCTTTACAAAAAAGAGCACTATGACAAAAAGTACTCAGTGATAAATTCAGTAATTTCCGTTTCATCCACTAACGAATGACCGTTATCAGCAAAAACAGCTAAGTCGTCAGTAGTGGGAAATGTAAAGTATTGCCCTTCGCCAGTTTGCACTGATTTAGTTATAACTTGATCGCTGGCCAACGCATTAATCGTATTTAAAATTAACTGAACGCCGTGTACATAAAGCTGCAATACATTCCATAAATATGATTTTTCATAATTAACTGCCAAGGTGCTAGTGGCTATGACATTACCTGTGTCGATGTTGGCATCGTCAATATAATGCAGTGTTGTCCCAATTTGGGGCTCTTTATGATACATGGCCCAAAACGTCGCCATCACACCACGGTAATCGGGTAATATTCCAGAATGTAGATTAATCGTGCCTTTGCTTGGAATCGCCAAAACTTGTTCTTTTAAAATGACGCCATAACGAATACAAACTATTAAGTCAGGTTTTAACTCTGCCACCATTTGTAATTGTTCCGGTTGATTTATCTTATTTAACTCTTGCACCGGTTGACTTAAATAACAGTTTAATTGGTTAAAGGTTTTATATAGTTTGTTTTCACTAGCGTTAATGCTCTCAGATATGCAGTTTGCTTCTAACGCTGGAGTTAATAAATTATTAAAAAGGTCTTGTTCAAAAAAGGTTAACCGATTTAACTCAGTGGGCTTGTTTGGGTTATTCCCGCCCACTTTTGCTGACAAACATAAAGTGACTTTATGCTGTTTAATTTGCGGTAATAAAAGGTTAAGTGCGTGGTTACTGGCTAAGTCTTTATTGGCCAAAATAAGAATATTCATAGTTTTAATCTAACTTTATTAATCTAGTTATTACGTTCTTCAATACATTCGTACGAGCCCATTTCGAACTCTCTACAAATTAATGGGCGTACTTCGTAAATACTGCACATGTGCGTGTCTCTATCCAGTGCCGCACACCAGCCGTCATCTAACCGCAACATCACTTCTGAACCCCACTTATCAGTTTTAATATATCGAGGGGGCACACCCGTATCGGTGATCAACATCACTTCCAACTTACAGCAGTTTGCACGGCAAGTATTACAAGTAATGTCAGGGTCAAGGTCGGAAATGTCTTCAATTGGAATTAAATCAGACATCAACACACAACTCGTTTTAAATAATAAGTTATCAAACCGGCATCTGCATTAATTCTGATACTTCTAAGGATCCACCAATATCAAGAAATGGGCAGGCTTTAGCGGCGACTAAGGCAAGTTCCATGCTCTCTACTTCAATAATGGTAAAACCAGACATTGTGGTATTGCCACCCGCAGTGACTTTGCCTGATGGGTAAACAGTATGGGTATTTTTGAATGGATTGGCCGGACTAATTGCGCTGTCCCCCAATGATGCTAACCACTCTTTGTATTTTACAAAGTGTTGTTTTCCCTCTTCAGGGGTTTGCGGTTGATTACCACCAATATACGAAATTACAAATTTAGCCATGATATTTACCTTATCGATTGAAAGTGAGTTATGTGTTTTTACTTTTAGAAACGCCTAAGGCAACACCCAGTGCAATACCAACACCAATACCCGCACCGATATTGCCTGATGCAGCACCAATGGCGAGTCCCACACCGACACCAATCGCA
This sequence comes from Psychrosphaera sp. F3M07, assembly GCF_018860345.1. Classification (GTDB taxonomy): domain Bacteria; phylum Pseudomonadota; class Gammaproteobacteria; order Enterobacterales; family Alteromonadaceae; genus Psychrosphaera; species Psychrosphaera aquimarina. The sequence goes on from NZ_JAHKPJ010000020.1 coordinate 187,873, forward strand.
ATACCCGCCGCCACTTTTTTATTATTAGGTTTGTTATCATTATTAGAGTGACTTGTATCTGACATAATATTTCCTTAACTAAAAATGGTAATAGATTCGCGTACAATCATAATAGCCAATGTTATCCATGATAGGACAAAAATCGCGAATCGTAATCTAACAATATCCACTGTTGCTTGAACGAGAGAATGTACAATTCTAAATACCGCATACGCCCAAGCACAATACACATGAATCATATCAACATGCCCTAATATCGCGATCACGCCTGCAACGGCGTAAAATAGTGTGGGCTGTTCAAACAGGTTATTGTAGTTGTTTGAAATTCGATTAATTTCCGGTGGTAATAAATCTTTAAATTTTGACGTATCTTGCACTTTTTGTGGATGTATTCTTAAACGCACCATAGCTGGGATACGAGTAAATAGCACCCAAAGTGTTATAACTAAGGTTAATAAAGCAACGACCATGACAGGCTGAAGTAGGGCAGTAGCGTCCATAAATTTTCTTATGTATTACAAATAAAGTAAAACTATGCCACAAAACGCTTACATTCAATAATAACTAATACCAATTCCATGAAGTATTATTTGACTGACTATCAATAGCAGAACACAAGCTCAACATTAAATTGTGAAGTTAGGTTAACAACGGATGACACTAGTTATGGGAAAGAGTCACTGACAAGCTACATTCAATGTGTTTTAACATTTGGCTAACAATTGTCGGGACAGCATGATGACCTTGAGTTTCACTCACATTTACTTTTATTGTAATGTCACAGTCGTCTAGCTTTAATTGCTGTTTGATATAAAAGTCTATGATGTCGTTAAAGTTAATATCCGTTAATGGCACCATGCCTATATATTGTTTTTTTTCTTCAACCTCTATGCAATAGGCATCCATCAGCTCTTTATTTAAAGTGAAACTTTGCATTCGATTTAATGATAAAAAGCGAAATAATACGCTAATTTGATTGTCTTTCACGTTAACCTTTATGAACCCCAATTTAAGGAAAATTAAAAATAAAATGGTTATTAATTAGATTGGTTTTCTACATAATGTTTAATATCTTCTAGATCCGCTTGTAACATTTTCATCATCGATTTTTTAATAAACAAACTCATCACTGACGACAATACCTTAATCCAAAACGAGTCTGATGTGCCACTAAACGTCATGGTTAATACCGTCTGGTCTTCAATCTGTTGTACCGACATTTTAGTAATATAAATAGCCCCATGATTTTCAGCCCGTGTGCAATAATAAACTTGTTCTTGGCATTCGGTAATCCACATGGTTTCAACCGCTTCTTTACCAAACATTAAACGGGTTTCTTGCCACTTTAATCCAACTAAACCAGATTCAGGTTGTTCCAATATGGTGAGACCTATGATGCCATTGATCATTTTGTCACAGTTATGAATATCAGTGATGGCACGCCAAACCTGATCTATAGAGCTATTAATGTTTACCGATACCGACAAATTCATACCACGACTTCCCATATATAGAATAAAATGTTGAAGTTAACTATACACCAAGGAATACAAAATATGGATTCGCTCTACATTAATGACAGGATTTACCATGTTTTTGTAAACGCCAATAGTTGTAAGGCCAAGGCGTTAGAAAACCAACTAATAGTGAAATTGGGATCACCCACCAAGTTAAAATAGCACCACCGGTTAACGCATAATCCGTAATATTCATTGCCGCTTCCATGGCTAACATAGAGATGAAACTCATGCCAAATGCGGTTTTTAGGGCTTCAGGTAATGTGAAATTGGAACGCAGTAATATGATAGTTTCTAACATAATGCTGGTTAATAAACCGTTAAACATAGCTAACATCATCACCGTCATGGTTGATAGGGTATGTTCATTAAATTGAAAATACGCAATGGTGCCAAAATCACCAATCGCACAACCAATTAAACACCATTTGGTATTGTGGGCACTTTTAATCCAGTTGTTTTTATTATTCCAAGCCAGTTTCATGATCAAGCTCCTAGTGGTTTATATTTAGGTCTCATCATAAAACATAATACAAATTAACCTGTTATATCTTCACTATTCATTGTTATACAATTTTCAGATCATCCAAACCAACACGTTTATTTTGATCTTTTAATGCGCGGAATTGACTCGGTGTTAAACCCGTTATTTTTTTGAATTGACCGCATAAGTGCGCAACACTGCTATAACCCAGTTTGTATGCAATTTCACTGAGAGAAAGTTCCTCGTAAAATAACATCTCTTTTACTTTCTCCACCCGTAAACTAATAAAGTAACCCTCTATGGTAATCCCTTCTACCGATGAGAATAGTTGACTTAAGTAGTTATAATCTCGTTGTATTCCAGTATGGATAAACTGAGAAAGCGTTTGTTTTTCAGTTTGAGTCTGTTGTTGAAGGTGGAGTAAACATAAACGTTTAATCTGCTCGATTATCTTGCTTTTATTGTCACTTAATATGGCAAAACCTAGATTCTCTAATGCTTGTAACAATAAGGTGTGGTTGGCATCTGATAACTTATCACCTTGGTAATCAGCAAAGTCAATTACGCCCAAATCAATAGACAAATATGCTAACTCTAACGTTTTTAATACTTCGGCAACCGCTAAACAACAGCGGTGACACACCATATTTTTGATGTAAATTTTCATATTGCTATATTAAGGTCCATTGCAAAACAGATCAGTTAACGACGAACAAGAAAACGTCTGCCTATGATCACCATCAGAATCCCACCTAACACTAACAGTGACGAAATAACCAATCTCATTGAAATCATTTCACTAACAAATAGTACACCACCTAAGGCCGCTAAAATAGGCACTAACAATTGCAGAACAGCCGCTTGTGTCACCGTTAAATCTTTAAGCACTAAATACCAAATAGCATACCCCACCGCCGAAGTAACAGCCCCGGATAAGATGGAATAGATAATGCCCCAATTTGTTAATTGCGCATCGTGAACGGTAAATAAAATTAACACAACAACAAACGGTATTGTGCGTAAAAAGTTTGCGCTTGTGTCTAATATTGGTTGTTTAGAACCTCGGCCTAATAAGGTATATATTGCCCACGCTACGCCAGATAACGCCATCAATACAAAACCTAAAAAAGAGGGGGTTGAAAGATTAGGCTTAACTAAATACACCACTCCAGCAAAAGCCACCAATATACCTAACCATTCTGAGTAGTGCAGTTTGTTACCATAAAGTGCACCTATCATAATCATGCTCAATTGCACCATGCCAAACAATATCAACGCGCCGGTTCCTGTGTCTAACGAGATGTACGCATAAGAAAAAGTAGCGGCGTAAACAAATAACATCAAACTCGCTAACCAAGTCTTAGTTGTATTCTGTTTAGTTAGCTGCCTTATTACCACAGATCCGCTGCCTCTATTTAACACTAAACTAATAACGATTAACGTCAGGACCCCAGATAATAAACGGAGTGAGGTAAAGCTAGAGGCATCAATTAATCCTTGTCCCAATGCCAAACGACACAGCACTGAATTTCCAGCAAACGCTAACAAGGCAAAGCTGACATAAGTGAATAATTTAATAAATTGAATAGGCATAATAAACTTAATGAACGGCACCAATTTATTGGAAGAACAATTGGTGCCTGTGGATGAATGACAAGATGGGAATAACTAACTGACTAACAAATAATGCTACTCAGGGTAACGATCAAACTTAGTGGACGCTTGGCCTTCTTCAAACCAACATGCTTTTTCTTGGTAAAATATATTAGCCATAGGACGGATTTTGGGATCGCCATTTAAGTAACCTGCAGGGATCACCAAGGCAGAACCGTCTCGACTTAAATAAGGTACTTGAGAGCCGCAATTAGAACAAAAGCTATTACAAAAACGGATAGCCTCTGGTAAGTCGTAACGTTTAATCAGTTCTTGTCCAGATTGCCATTCTATTTTATCTGGGCTGGTAAAGATTAACGAGGCAAATGCCGAACCTGTTTTTTTCTGACAACGGTCACAATGGCACTGATAAAAACGTTGAAAAGGCCCTGTCACTTTACTTTCGACTTGCCCACATAAACAACTGCCGCTAATTGTATCTGTCATTGGTGTTTCACTCCGGTTATAAGGCACAGTAGCATGCCTTAACGTTGTATTCTTTGTTTGTTCTAAGCTATTTAAAATAACCAATCACAACTGATTTGCCAAACCTTTTACTGCGTTGTTCAGGTTTGTTTCCGTTATCCAAGTCGAACCATAATATCGGCTAACTTAGCCTGAATAGAGATTAACCTTGGATTTTCGCTTTTTGACGTTATCGCATACAAGCTATAAATAAAGGCTCTCGTATTATGTAACTTAGCAAGACCTGCATTACTGCTATAAACTTTCGTCCAGTCTTTAAATGGCGTTGGGTCAGCAACCTGATCTAAAAAAGATATCAAGGTTTGTTCTGACAATTCCGTTCTTAACGTTAAATACACAAAAGGCATGGCTAAACGTTTTGGCTCACCATAAACATAAAAGTGCCCTTGGCTTGGGGTTATTTGCATTTTAATTGCGTTTAACAACTGGGTTAATTGGCTTTTGGTGATATTTTTATTGAGGGCTAATTGCAAAAACACATCGGCCGTATGGGCAACCGCATGTCGCCAGCCATATTGGTCGTCAAACCCTCGGTAATCGTTTATGTGTTGCATATAATGCGTGGTCACATCAACCACAGTTTGTCTTTGTTCAATGGTCAAGTAAGGGCTGATGCGATCAACTCGAACCACTTCAGACAATACTAATGCCGCAAATGGCTGCCGAAAGTTATCCGCATCACGGTTATTTTTGTCCTTTACCTGTGTGGACAATTGCTCTGTTAATGCAGCAAACATGGTCTTTATCGTTTGAGTTGTTAATAACCCCTTACGTAACCACTGGCTACTGGCTTCATACACAACGCCATCTCGGATCTTAGGGTTCGGGTGTCCCAAACAAGTTAATAACTTTATTGCGGTTTGATTTCGTTCTGCTTGTGAACTAATAACAAAATCATTGTCTTTTAGGGTTAATAAATCCTGTTCAACAAAGTGTTCATTGCATGATGTTGCAAACACGACGGTGGGTAACATAAATAGAATTATAATGATAAAAGCTTTATTCATATTTCTTATTTTCTCAGTGCTTCATTGCTGACCGAAACCGCAGCAATAACTAATTATTACCTTGTGCTAAACAAATTAAAACTTCAAATTGTTTTCGTTGTGACCTCTCAATAACAAGTTCAATGGCAGGTTTATAAACTGAAACGCCGGTCACTTTAATTTTGACCATCGTTCATTTTTGAACAATTGTTAAACAGAAGCGGGTTAATAGTTAAACAACCTTGATTTAAGAGTAAGCGTTTTTTTGCTGTTAGCGAGTAAACAAGTAGGTTTGCAGAAACAATAAACACACAAGTACGGTACTTAACATTTTCCAAAAACCAACCGGGTTTCGTTCAATCAAAGGGGCCGATTCTATTTTGTTTACCATGCTCATATTGGGGGTGGTTAAATCTTTTAAAAATTCTGACAACGCCATATATCTGCTAGATATATTCGGTTGTGTGGCTTTTTGTAAAGCTAAATCCAACCAAACTGGAATATCTTTTCTGATACGTTTAGCAAAACGGTATTTCCATTGATCGTAGTTAGTCACTTGTTGGTGCTGAATTAATGGCGTTTTAAAAGGTAATTCGCCGGTTAACATTTCATAAACAATCACGCCTAATGAAAATATATCTGAACGATGTACACCTTGTTGGCCTAAAAGATACTCTGGGGCAATATAACCAACCGCGCCCGCTAACGTATCTTCAATTAGAGGTGAGTTAATTTCAGCTAATCCACTGACTTGCACAGTACCAAAGTCAATAAGCTTAATATTGCCATCATTATCTATCATGATGTTCTCAGGTTTTAAATCTCTGTGTACCATGCTTTGACGCTGAAATACCCGCAACGCAACAATGATTTTTGCCGTCATTTCTCGTACCAAATTAAAACTTGGCTGCGGATTGTCATACATCCATTGCCTTAACGTAATCCCTTCAATGTACTCGCACACATGATATAAAAATGGGCTCTTTTTTTGATTATCCTTGTTTGCTCTTGGTTGGATTTTCATGATGGATTTATGATTAATACGACTACCAACCCATTGCTCACGCACAAACCCTTCTAAATAAATTAAGTCTTCGGCAAAGTTCTCAGAAGGCGCTTTTATCACTACTTTTTGGTCAGTATTTTTATCACGAGCTAAATAAACATGACTACGAGAACCACTATGGATCACCTTTTCAATGAAGTAATTATCGATAGTGACGCCAGCTTTCATCACAGGTGGAATTTTTAACGCGGTTAATTGTTGATGAACTTCGTCTATATCGATATTGGGGAGACTGTTAATTTCTGCTATCACACAACTTAAGTTGTCTTTACTGCCCGCTTCTTCAGCCTCTAAACAGATTGCCGTCGCAATTTTTTCTAAACTAAGCCGCTGTTCTGATAAATGTTTACTTAATTGTGTCTGATTTAATGAATCATGAACACCATCTGTGGTTAATAAAAAGCGGTCACCGAGTTGCAGTTCTCGTTGAAAAAAATCCACTTCTAAATGGCTGTCCATACCTAAAGCACGGGTTAAAACACTGTTATTGTCGCTTGGGAAATAACAATGATCTTTGGTTAACAACTCCAACTTACCTTGCCTAAATAGATATATTCGGCTGTCACCAGCATGACAAACATAAGCAGTATTAGATTTAAATATGATGCCACTAAAGGTAGTAACTAATTGATTTTGGCGACAACTGGCTTGTTGTCCATGATGAAATAACCAAGAGTTTAGGGAAGACAATACCCTAGCTACTGAGTCTTTTACCGACCAAGAATCCGGGGTACTGAAATAATCACTGATAAAAGTTGTCACACTCGTATGACTGGCTTGTTGCGCGTTTTCGCTGCAACTTACGCCGTCGGCAATGCAAACAATACTGCCTTTTAACTCACGTGCAGAGCCATAAGGTTGCTGCGCAGCAAAGGCGTCTTGGTTTTGTGCTTTAACCCCTTTATCTGAAAAGCCACCAAACAACACATCCAACATTTTGATAGACGAGTGGTTTTCACTCTCATCCGCTGACGATTTAGAGTGTGTTTGTTGATCGACAGAGTCCTTTAGCGGACTCTGTTTTGAGGTTGCAAAATCAGGCAATATCTTTGCTCTTTTGTTTTATCGTTAACGTATTAGTTACTGACAGAGATTAATTCAACAGTACCGTCTTCTTGTACTTCAGCTATATGACCTTCCGGCTCTTTCATTAATAATAGCGCAGCAAAACCAACCACTGCGGTTGCGGCTATTACTAAGAAGAAAGTACTGTAATCAACCAGAGATAACACAGTTAAGTACACTACCGCCCCCACATTTCCGTAAGCGCCCGTCATGCCAGCAATCTGACCTGTCATGCGACGTTTAATCAAAGGAACCGCAGCAAATACCGCCCCTTCTCCTGATTGCACAAAGAACGAACATGCCATTGCAGCAACAACGGCTAACCATACCGGCCATGAGCTATCAACTTGTCCCATCATAAAATAACCAATAGCTAAACCAGCGGTAAGGATTAATAACACAGGTTTACGACCATAACGGTCCGACAACCAACCACCACCTGGACGAGACATTAAATTCATAAAGGCGTAAGCGGACGCCACCATACCAGCAACCACAGGGGTTAATTCAAAGGTTTCAGAAAAGAACAAAGGCAACATTGAAATAACCGCCAATTCAGAACCAAAAGTAGCAAAGTATAAAATGTTTAACACCGCTACTTGTTTAAAGCTGTATTTATGAATTTCAGCAACGGGCTCAACAAAGATGTTTTTATTCACCTGCCATACATGGTAACTATCAAATAAATATAACGCGGCTAAACCAATATAAATGCCATTAACTAAAGTCTCACTGAACATATTGATGCCAGCGGGTGATAACTTCCACGTTAACAACGCTAACGCGCCGTACATAGGTATTTTCATTATCAACAATAACCAAAAATCACCTTTAGACGTTACTTCCATCGCGCCAGCTTTTTTAGGTCGATAATAAGTAGATCCTTTTGGTGTATCCGATACATTTTTATAAAAGATAAAAGAATAAATCAAACTAACTAGACCCGTTAAGCCCATTGCCCAGCGCCAACCATCTTCTCCGCCAAATACGCCAGCACAAATCGCAGCAACAGTCGGTAAGGTAAATGCCGCTGCAGCAGACCCAAAGTTACCCCAACCACCGTAAATACCTTCAGCAGTACCTAATTCATTATGTGGGAACCACTCCGATACCAAACGAATACCAACAACAAAACCAGCACCAATAAGACCCAGTGCAAAGCGAGCTATTGCGGCTTGGGTAAATGTATCGGCCATAGCAAAAGCAAAACAAGGAATAGAACAAATAGCTAAAAGGCCGGTGTATATTAATCTTGGTCCATATTTATCCGTTAACATACCCACTATGACTCGAGCTGGAATGGTAAAGGCAACGTTTAAAATAAGTAACGTTTTGATTTCTGCCGTGGTTAATCCCAAAGATTCTTTTACTGCCATCAACATTGGAGCAAAGTTAAACCACACCATGAAGGTGATAAAAAATGCAATCCAACTCAGATGTAATATTTTCATTTTTCCTTGAAAGGAAAAGAGATTGAATTTGCTCGGCGTTTCATTTGCTGTCATGGGGTTTCTCGTTTGTTCTACTTTTTTAGTCATAAAAAAAAGCCACCCAGAACAAGTGATTCACTTGCCCATAGGTGGCTTCTTTGCCATATCTTCAACTGTAAACATAAACCTTTCGGCTTAATGTAGGTTAAATAGCACCTTTAATGCCAAATATTGAAATCATAATATTAACAGATGGTTACGTTATTTTTAGCGCCAAAATTATATTATTTACAACCTTATATGCACAACAATGATCCAAGCTCGCACTGATCCGGCGCAATACTTTTTCAGCTCAACAACTCAATGGTTAGAATTGTTTTATTATTGTTTTTTTCTTATCAAATGCCCAGTACACTGGGGTTAATTTAATCTCGAAGGATCCATAATGAGAAACATCCTTATTATTTTGGCTCATCCCAATTTGGCAAACTCTCAAATAAACAGAACTTTTATCGACGCCATTGAACAAAATGACAAGGTAACCATTCACGACTTATACCTTACTTACCCAGATGGCGTGATAGACATTGATGCTGAACAAGCAAAGTTATCCAGCGCAGACGTGGTTATTTTTCAACATCCTTTTTATTGGTATAGCGCCCCCGCAATCCTTAAAGAATGGTTTGATTTAGTCTTACAGTTTAACTATGCCTACGGGCCTAAAGGTAATGCCTTAAAAGGTAAACAATGGTTAACCGTAATAACCACAGGCGGCAGTAAAGAAGCTTATTGCACCCAAGGTCATAATCGATTCACCATTCGCGAATTATTAACGCCATTTGATCAAACCGCGCATTTATGTGAAATGGAATTTTTACCGCCATTTGTTGCTCACAGCGCTAGAAACTTAAGTAAAAATCCAGACAAGCTGAAACACTTAGCTGAGCAATATCAAAAATTTATTCATGAATTACAAGACGACAACTTTGATAGTGAATCCGTGAGTCACTTACAAACTTTAAATCAACGTTGGGAGCAATAACATGGAACATGGAAATTTGTTATTTGATGCCTTTATTTACTTATGTGCCGCGGTGATTTCAGTCCCTATCGCCAAGCGATTAGGTTTAGGTTCCGTCTTAGGTTATTTAGTGGCGGGTGTGTTAATAGGCCCATTTGTTTTAGGTTTTGTTGGCGATCAAACCAATGTAATGCACTTTGCTGAATTCGGCGTTGTCATGATGTTATTTTTAGTTGGTTTAGAGTTAAAACCAAGTTTGTTGTGGAAAATGCGTGGGCCAATTGTTGGAACTGGTGGCTTACAAGTCTTATTAAGCACAGCTGTGATCACTTTAATTGCCATGTATTTAGGGCTGATTTGGCAACAAGCTTTAGCCATAGGTATGGTCTTGGCTTTGTCTTCAACCGCCATTGTATTACAGAGTCTGCAAGAAAAAGGGTTGATGAAAACATCCGCAGGACAGAGCGCTTTTGCTGTATTGTTATTCCAAGATATTGCCGTCATCCCTATGTTAGCCATTTTGCCTTTATTGGCTGTTACCTCCCCTGAATTAACGGTAAACGCGGATACATCCCAAGCAGGCTGGGTTAAAGGGCTTATTGTAGCAGGCGTCATAGCCGCGATAATCTTTGGCGGTAAATATCTGATGAATCCTATTTTTGGATTTATCGCTAAGTCCAAATTACGTGAGATCTTCACCGCGTCTGCTTTATTGTTAGTGATAGGTGTTGCACTAGCAATGCAAGCCATTGGGTTATCTCCTGCATTAGGTACCTTTATCGCGGGCGTAGTATTGGCAGAAAGTGATTTTCGCCATGAGCTCGAAAGTAATATTGAACCATTTAAAGGATTATTACTGGGTTTGTTTTTTATCAGCGTTGGGGCAGGTATTAACTTCGAACTTCTGCTTGCCGATCCGTTAGTTGTTATTGGCCTTACAGTCGCCTTGATCATTGGTAAGTTTCTGGTGTTATTTTTACTCGCCAAATCCAATAAATTAGCCAAACCAGATGCTTGGTTATTTTCGGTTGCCTTAGCTCAAGCAGGTGAGTTTGCGTTTGTATTGTTCGCTTTTGCTAGCACCAGCGGCGTTTTACCAACAGGCTTAATTGGATTATTAACCTTGGTCGTTGCCAGCTCTATGTTATTAACCCCATTGATGTTAATTGTGAATGAGAAATACATATCACCACGTTTTGCTACCCATAAAAAAGAACAACGTCCTGCGGATGTTATCGACGAGGACAACCCAATTATCGTCATTGGCTTTGGTCGTTTTGGCCAGTCTGTCGGACGTTTATTATTAGCCAACAATGTTAAAGCAACTGTATTGGATCATGACGCGAGTCAAATTGAAATGGTACGTAAATTTGGTTTTAAAGTTTATTTTGGTGAAGGTGAAAGTGCAGAGTTATTACACAGCGCTGGCGCTGATACCGCTCAAGCCATTGTGGTTGCAGTTGATAATGTAGACAGCAGTTTAAACATAGTGCATATGGTGCAAAAACATTTCCCTCACTTAAAGATCTTAGCCAGAGCAATCAACCGATTACACGCAGTTGAATTACACCGTTTAGGGGTGAATGAAATAGAACGAGAAACCATGGCATCTGGTGCAGAACTTGGCGCAAAAGCCTTAGTTGCACTTGGTTGGCAAAGTAATATCGCCTACAGAACGAGTCGGTTATTCAAAAAACACGATGATCAAAGTGTATTAGAACTGGCTGCATTTAATGGTGATGAACATGAATACATTTCCAAAACCAATGAAGCCAGACGTTTGTTAGAAGAAACATTAAAACAAGATGGCACATGGCAACATGACGCTGATGAACACGCGTGGGAAAAACCGGGTAAATTAAAATAGAATTAAAATCATCCAAAATATAAAAAGGCAAACACATGGTAGGCGAAACCAATTTAACAACATTATTACAGTCTATGTCGCCAAAATTAATGACTGATGAATATGTATTTTGTTGTGTAACAGACAATCACATGGATTATCAAGCCTTGTCTCCATTAGCCACATTCCGTGAAACTGAGGGCTTAACGTTAGTCATCACTAAAGCGCAGGCAGAAGCAAATAATATCCCATTTGAATCTGTATTTAGTGGCATTACATTAACGGTTCATTCTAGTTTAGATGCCGTTGGTTTAACCGCTGCAGTAGCCAGTAAATTAGCTGAATATGAAATCAGTGCTAATGTGATAGCTGCGTATTACCACGATCATATTTTTGTACAAAAAGAGAAGGCTGAACTGGCGATCAAGGCGTTACAAGAGTTTTCTATTTAAACCCTAATCGTCATTTTAAAAAACGACTCTAAGGATGGCTAATATCGACAAAGCCATCAGCACCTTAACGAATATGCAAACCAACTTGAATTGTGACAGGATTACTTGGGGGAGTCCTGTAGTTAAATAATATTAACTACAGCATGGATTTATTGAGTATTAATTAAAAAATATACTAATACTCAATAAACATAACGCTAATTAATTAGCGTGTAATAACATGCCAGATCACATAAAACCAAGATAAAAAGCCATGTAAAATGGCCCATAACACTGACTTATTTACGCTCCATGAAATAGCGATGGAGAGTGCCGTTCCAAATGTGATCCCGTACTTTGCAATTTCTTTTCCTGATTTTTCCATTAATCATCTTCCTAATTGTTATTTTTATTATGGTTTAAATGCAATAAACATCACGGGTTAGGTAAAGGCATATCGCGCACTAACCCGTTAACGTTAACAACCTTTTACATGGTTATTCTACCTGTATATTGACACAATATTGTGCCTCATTTGCTCTATTTGGTATTTAAAGTGATTTGTACTCGTTTAAAAGTGAAAATATAGAGTCAAAGCCAACAAATGCTATGAACGCTTCATTAAGAAGCGAGTTTAGGTTTGCTAAACTAGTGACGAAGGAACTCGAGCAAGCCGTGACGAGTCTTTCTTGAATGACTTGTTAGCTTTCGTGGTGATGTTTGTTTTCCTGGCTTTCCAATCGTTCAGCTAGCCAAACTTTAATAATAGATTGCCTTGTTACACCTATTCGACTTGCTTCTCTGTCAAGTGAATCAATCATCCATGAAGGGAAATCAACATTAACTCTTCGCTGACTTTGTAAAGGACGTTTAGCTTTAGTCAGATCCAAGTGCTCTAGGATGTCATCTTGATTTTCGTCAAACGCTTCATCAAATTTGTTAGCTTTCATAGAAATTCACCTCTTTCTTTCTGGATCTTCGAATCGATATTATGCGGATGATCTTTTTCCGATACGTAATTACAGCAGACCAGTGTTTGTTATCAATAGTACCAATAACAAGAAACCTTGATTCGTCAGAAGTATTTGCTGGAATTTCGATTAAATTAGGATCAGACCAGAGCTCTTGAGCATCAACAAAGTCGATTCCATGCTTCTCAAAATTCAGCGTACTTTTTTGTATATCAAATTCGAAATCATACATGAGTTAAAAGTATACCTTTATTACTCAATTTGCAACTTGGAAGATAAGAAAGCTAACACCTTACTAATGGGCACATAAATGCTTGGCTAAAATTAGTGACGAAGGAGCGCAAGCCAACTGTTTAGCGTCCGTTTGAGTAACTTGTTAAGTGCCTTTTTTGATACTCATTATTCCCATCAGTGTTGTCTTGCCAAACTCAGTTATTTTCCAAAACTGACCAAAGCCTCCACCTTTCAGAGTTAACTCATCTACTTTTACTAAACCAAGCGCGATCAATTGTATTTTAATTTGTTTTTTAGACTCATCATCAAGGCTCGGAAGATAATCACCAATACCTGCTTTTACGCCAAGTCTAGATGAAATAATTTTTTGGACTTCGTACTCTGATTGATATTGAAATAAATCAGGACCAATTATTGAAAATAGTTCATTCCAATTAATCTTAACTTTCCAAGGTTGCTTTGAATAACCTGAGCCAGGAGATGACTTGCCCTCTATTTCAATTAAATCTTCACCTTGCGAAAGTGACTCTATTGCCACAATACTTTGTTGTGGATTTTCCGCGGATTTTTTTCTTAATGCCTCATTTTCTTTTCGCAAATCATTTAGTTCTCTCAATAAATCCGTCGAGTTAGCCTGATCAGCCCTAACCCAGCCAACGGCAGGATATGTTTTGATAGTCTTTGATAAACTAAGTGCTACTAAGCCAGCTAACAAGTCAGCTCTACTCCAAAACTTAACCAATCGTCCAGTTGCTACTTTACTTCGAAAAGCTTCTAACTTTTCTTGTGCCTCTGTATTCATTTCGACTTTGCTAGCTGGTAAATCCTGAGGTTCATCGTGAAGCAAAGCTATAACTTTTAGCCCTTTAGATACAGCGTAATCATATTCCATTTCAGTGTAACTAATACCCTCAGAAGAAACTGAACCGTAACGGCCACCAATAATTAGTAAATAATAATCACAATCATCAATAATTCTTTTAATAAATTCCCACTGCTCCTCATCTGTAGCTGGAAATAATTCCATTCCAGCAGGAATACAGTCCATTTCCATTAATGCTTGAATGACTTGCTGTCTCTCTTCCTGTAAATCAGCAAAAGTAGAGCTTACAAATACTTGATATCTTTTTTCCATTTTAGATAGACACTCTTTGATTGATTGTTACATTGGCACTTAACGCCTCATTAAGAGGCTAAAAATAGTTGGTTAAAATAAGCGAGGCACGAGCAAAAACCAACTGTTTTTTGTCCTGCTTTAATGACTTGTTATAACTCAAAGTTACCAGCGCTATCGCCTTTACCACCAAGATAATACGACGGTACTTTATTTGAAATACCAAGCCTATATATTCCAACACTAGATTCAATATTGGTTTTATATTTAGCTTGAATATTGTGGGATTTCCACAACAGTTCAATTGGAGTAAAGCTTTCACCATTTTCAGGTGCTATAGCAACTTTGGGTTTATGCCCGCCATTTGCACCCAATGGAATAATCATTACTTTATCGGCTTTAATATGTTCTTGAAGCTTTAGCTTCCTAGCTAACACCCCAATTTGCTCTTCGTATTCTTCAAGTGTTTTATATTCTGTTTGATTCCATGACCATTCGATTAAATTAGCGGTTCTATGGGGAAGTTGCGGCGAAAACTTATTGAGTTCTTTCGCATCCAACGGTTCATTACGAATAAATGAGTAATGGTTTGAACAAAACTCTTTCTTAAGCCTATAGAAAATAGCACTTCTAGATTTATTCAGCCCCCAAGACTCATTATGTTCCCACCATGCATCATAAAATACTTCATGATCGTCAACACCTATAACCTTGATTATTGACTCACCATCATTTTCTTTTAAAACGTCTCCGAGATTAATACGCATGACTTTCCATTGAGTTATAACGCCCTGTTAACAGGCAAAAACAGTTGGTTAAAATTAGCGACGAAGGAGCAAAAACCAACTGTTTTTTGTCCTTGTTTAACAGCTTGTTATAGCTCTTATTTCCGACTTTAATTCTTTTGAATTACTATGTAGCAATGGGATTTTATTAAGATCCAATGCAATAACCCTATCAGGGATGGTTGCACCTTTAAAGCCATAACCTAACTCAACAATAAGTTGCTTATTTGGTTGGTAACTTATTACTGTGTAAGAAGTTGATCCACTTCCTTTAACAATTGATAAGTGAGTTCTCATGAGCATTAGGTCATTATCCATTAATTGGATAGATGCTCCTTTAGCTTCTCGTACTATCTTTCTTTCTGACTCAAAATACTTATTACAATAACCAATATTTACTGTTCTTATCCCATTATCAAGACCAAAGTCTACGATATGAACCCCTAATTTATTTATTAGCTCATCAGTTAGGGGTGCATATAGATCTGTATCTGCTTTAGCCAGAGATGAAACTAAAATTGACAATAATAGTATTAAAGTGCGCATAATCACCTAGAGCTATAACGCCGCATTAAGCGGAAAATTATAGTTGGCTAAAATGTTTGAGGAACGAAAAACAGCCAACTGTAAATTTTCCGTTTAAATGCCTTGTTATATTTTCTGATACGCCAATTTCTTTTTTGCATAAATGACACATGCGGAGTTGTAAATTTCGTGAAGTTTAGACTCAATTTCTTCAAGATATTCACCTAACTCACCTTGGCTGTCAGTCATAAATAACTCAGTTATTTCATTTAATTGTGATTCAGGAATAAGTGTTTTTTTGCCTTCTTGCTTTGAGGCAAATTCAACTTGATGGACCATGCTCAGCATATCTAAGTTTTCTTCGCTATATCTGTCATGATGAATAATAGTATTCCGAATATTACGATACTCAGAGCAAGCTTTATTGAGACTTTTTAGTTTTTTATCTAAACCGTACTTTTTAACATTATCATTAGTCACTAGAGTTGAATGATTAATACATTCATTACTTATTCCAAGTTCTAGAAGCCTATTTACAAAAATTAATGTTCTATCATAAATTGATTGAATTCTAATAATAGTATTTTCAATGAACAGCTCGATAAAGTCACTTATTGATTGGCTATCGGTATCGAACTTTGTAATATTCTCATAGCTTAATAATGATATTGATAATTTAGCTTTATCAACGGAAGAAGTAAGTGAACAATATGCTTTTGCACAAGAAATAAGGTAATAGTCCAAGTCGCTAACTGTATCTACAGATAATTTTGAATCAATGACTTCGATCCCTTTTCTAAGAGGACTATCTTCGTCTAATAATATTAAATGATGAATTAAATGCACGGACTTCCTTGAAAATATAACACTTATTATCGAGCATTTCGTATATGTAATTGCTCAATTCTTTTTTAATTAATGTCATTATCAGATGTTACTATTTGATTTTACTATCTATTTTTAATAAATATTTATCATAAATAACTAAATAATCAAAAACAAAACGAGCCTGACTTTAACGCGACTTTTTCACTTCCTATTAAAAGCTAAATGAATAACGTTTTCCATAATTTAATTAACAACTTAGGTATTGTCATAAAAACAAAGCGAGAACTTAGAAGTTATTTAATAGGAAGTTAAAGTGGATTTTTTTTATAACCCATATTATACCTGTATATAAATACAGCTATTGGAGTTTATATTATGTCACGTTCACCATTCATAGAATCCATCAGACTTGTTTTACGAACAAAACATTACAGTTTAAAAACTGAAAAAGCATATCTCCATTGGATTAAACGGTTCATATTATTTAATGATAAACGCCACCCTAAGGATTTGGGTAATTATGAAGTTGAGCAATTTTTAACACATTTAGCTATTCAGATTAAAGTCTCCCCAACAACTCAAAACCAAGCCTTATGTGCCATTATTTTTATGTATCGACATGTGCTTGAGTCAGATTTAACTAACATGTCTTTTCAATTTGCTAAAACACCTTCTCGTGTCCCTGAAGTATTAAGTCATAAAGATGCAATTGGAGTTATAGATAAGCTAAATGGAGTACATAAAA
Source organism: Psychrosphaera sp. F3M07 (assembly GCF_018860345.1). Classification (GTDB taxonomy): domain Bacteria; phylum Pseudomonadota; class Gammaproteobacteria; order Enterobacterales; family Alteromonadaceae; genus Psychrosphaera; species Psychrosphaera aquimarina. The sequence continues at coordinate 205,060 of NZ_JAHKPJ010000020.1, forward strand.
CTATTGCCATTCTTATGTATGGTGCTGGCTTCCGTATCTCTGAGGTGTTAAATTTGCGATTGAAAGATTTTGATTTTGAACGCAGCACTATCTTCATTTTTCGTTCAAGGGGCCAAAAAGACCGAGTGACCTTGTTTCCTGAATTAGCAAAGGAGGCAATTTCGCAACAAATTAAAAATGTTGAACGAATTCATCAAAAAGATATTGATGAAGGTTATGGCCTGACATCGATACCCCCTTCTTTACTTCGAAAATATGGTAATGCAGCAACAAATTTGTCTTGGCAATACATGTTTCCTTCAAGTACTCGTTGTATCCATCCTTATGACGGATATGTTTGCCGACATCATCTACATCAAACTTCTTTTCGTAAAGCGTTAAAAAAGGCAGTTCATCAGTCCGACCTTTTAAAACGAGTAACTTCACACACTTTACGCCATAGCTTTGCAACTAGACTCCTTGAAACAGGTCATGACATCAGGGTCGTACAGGAGCTATTAGGGCATGATGATGTGAAAACCACTCAAATTTATACCCATGTTTTAGGTAAACATAAATCAGGTGCCATTAGTCCGATGGATGTGAGATGAGATCATAAAGATAACCAGGTATTAAACACGGTAAACCGACGACGACCACTAAGATTAAAAAGCTGATTTTATCTAAACGGTCTTCTGAAATAGTAGGGCTAAAAATGGAGTCTCTAATTGTATCAACCCAAGCAATTAAGTGATGTTCTGTAAAAAATAAATACAACACAATCAATAATACGGGTGTGAGTATTGAAACATGAATAACTTTTGCTTTTGTACTCATTGTGTTTAAAGACAGGGTTTGTTTTGTATGTTCGCTCACGTCTTTTGACACGAGCTCGGTTATTGAACATTCGTAAACCGACGCCAATGACTTTGCTGACTCTTGTGATGCTATGCCTGTTTTTTCAATGCGTTGAATTGTCCTTAAGCTTAAACCAGATACTTCGGCAAGTTGGGTTTGACTCCACGCTCGGCTGTCTCTTTGATCTTTTAATGTTCTTTTGTTTAGTTCCATTTCCATAATTCAAAACCTCATAATTAGTGTGTAACCAATATGAAGATGTTTTGCCTTTTTATATACGACGTCGTTAAGCCAATCCCCTGTAATGAGTATGCCATAAATGTGACAAGATTGATGATTAAAGGTGAACAGGGATTTTGAGGACTGATAAATTGGACTTAAACTATGGTTACTCTTAGCGAGTAATCCACTAATAAATCAAAGTGACCCTTGGTTTTATTGGGTTGTGTATGCCGATAAACATTGCATATGTGTCTTGTGGTTTAAACTTAAGTTATAGTCTATACATAATGCACTGTTCATTAACTATTGTAATAGATCAGAGTCTCAGGCTAACCTTAACCTTGATACACCTCTATCAAAAAATACAATCACTTTTCAAAGGTTTGGCAATGAGAGTTCTTGTTTTTTTATTATCTTATTTATTACTAAGTTTTAATAACTTCGTGGCGGCTAAATCTTTAAAAGTTTATACCATAGAACAACCTCCTATCTCATATACCGAAGATGGTGAATTCAAAGGCATTGCCGTTGATATCGTGAAAGAAGTCTTTAAACGAATGAATCAACCAATTGAGCTTTACATCTATCCTTTAGCAAGAGCATTAAAAGAGTTAAGAGAGCAAGATGGCGATGCCATTTTTGCTTTAGTTAATAACCCAAAACGTGAAAAGTATTTACTGTATTCTGATGAGATATTAATTACCCAAACAGGTACGTTATTCACTAGAAGGGAGGACAATATTTCGTTTAATGGCGACTTTTCTGTATTAACTCAGTATCGGTTTGGCACTCTCAGAGGGGCTTCCTATGGAGCAAAATGGGATCGCGCTGTAGAAGATAAAACAATTAAATTTATCACGCCAATTTCTAACTATGAACAAAGTATTAAAATGTTATTAAAAAATAGAGTCGACATTATCGTTGGTTCTCATTTAACTATTGTTCACCTTTTGAAAGACATAGACTTACAAAATAAAATCATTGAATTGCCCCTTCCCTTTATTAGGGCGCCTACTTATTTGGCTTTTTCAAAAAACGATCTTGCATTAAAAAAGCAATTTGATATCACGTTAAAAAAACTTAAAACGGACGGCAGCTATCAAAAATTGATTTCTAAATATATTCTTTAATTTGTGATTTTCAATATCCCTCAACAACAAGTTAATTGTTGTTGAGGTCATCCTGTTATCAACTACTGGTTGCGGTCGTTGTGCATAAATGTGGATAGGTCTTATCCCTATTCTGAAATGTCAGGATAGACTTATTTTTAATAATACCGGCATCTATATTTATCGACTTGCCTATTGTCTCATTGGCATACCAAGCATCACGTCCTGCTAATACTATTGGTAAATAAACAATAAGCGCCGCTGAAATGGAACGGGTTGCACTTTCCCATAGGTAACTTGGCGTATGGTCTACCGCGTAATAATCCACTGTATTATATTTAAACATAGGCTGTTTAAAAGTGGTGGGGTTAGCAAAAAAGAACCCCATATTTTCGTCACAGCTAACATCAATGATCAAACTGTTCGGTTTAAGGCATGCCTGCTCTGACTCAACCACAAAATGGGTTGGTTTTTGGGTATTTTGAAAAGTACCATTGACGATAATGTCGGCCTCACTGATCAATTCAGTTAACGGTCTTGTTGTACCATCATGTTCCGACACCATCATCCGAGCTTCACCATGGTTTCCCGATCGGATCCTCACGTAATTACAGTCTAAAACTTCTTCTCGGACTTCATCTTCTACTCGCTGAATGCAGATGGTTATGTCCCTAAACCCATGCGCTTTTAACGCATAAATAGCACCTCGACTGACCGCGCCAAAACCAAATATTATGGTTTTACGCTGATTACCATAATGACCATCTATGCCTTTGAGTTGCAAAGAATGTATGACCGCACAATACCCTGCCATCTCATTGTTTTTATAGAATGTATGTCTGCCAACTTGGCCGTTAGGTGCCCATATAAACATATCCTCAAACGCAAGTAAGGTTTGTTTGCGATCGATAGCGGCTTGGGTAATTTCCGCTTGTTGCACACAATGTACATAACCCCAAAGCGTGCCCCCTTCGCGTAACTCTTGTAAATCCGCTAATACCGGTTTTGCGATGATAACCGTGCCTACATCGGCTAATAACTCATGACGAGTTGCAATGCCTCCGCTTAACGCCGCTATTTCTGCATCGCTAATACCAAAAGGTTCACCATAGCCTTGTTCAAATATCAGTTGTTTTCTTAATGTTTCTGGAATTCGTGATAAATGCTCTGGATGAATTGGAAATCGTCGTTCATCCACTTTTTTTGACGTCCCAATGACGCCTATTTTTGGTATATACATGTGCCGTTTCCTTGTATGAATTTGTAAGGTGAGACGACATTGGCAAGATGCTTATCTTAACAATGGTCTTTTTTATACTGCTGGAAATGAAAGCGAACGTATGTACCGTTAAACGACGCTTGAATTGGTGACTGAAAGGTCAGCCTAACGCTCCGCGTGTTTTAACATGTGCGGGCGATTTATCAGGAAGGACATGAATGCCTTAAAGAAATATCTTAAAAACTATATTCAACGACGTTTAATAATAAATTGTGTCACAAATGTTGTGACTTTCTGAAGGGTTCTCAGGTGCGAATTTAGCCATGAGGAGTATAACTCAATAATGGCTTGGTTATTGAGATAACAGCGATTAAAGCAAAATCTGTCAGGTTTGTAATAACAAACCTGACAAAACCAATATTAATTAAAAATTATATCCCGTCCAAATCCATAACTTGTCGGTGTCAACTTTACCAGCTCCTTGATCACCCGCACTATACATAGCGTATTTAACGCCTACCGGAAAATCCGACACTTTTGTTGTATAAATAACATTAAGCTCTGTCCCTAGATCATCCACTGTAGCTGACGCTTCATCCGCGGCATAACTATGGAAGGTTGCTGACCATTTACCACCACCAGCTTTACCTGCAACCGTCGCATACATATCATTTAAACCAACCCCCGGCGTACCAAGGAATTGATCTGACCAACCATTAAATTTGTGCAAGGTTGCCAAAGGTGTGGCAAAACCAACTTGGCCGTTATCTGACCCTAGTGATTCATAACCAGCTGTTAGTTTAAGGCCATTAAATGTGGTTCCAACTTCACCCAACATGTAACTGGTATCAAACTCTGCACCACCCGTTTCTGAGGTTTGTGTGGCAAACTCTACGGTATAGCTGAGCTTGTCCTTCGCCCCAACTAAACGTGCGCCCCAAGTGTTTAACGCATTGTCCGTTCCATTGTCGATTTCTAACAAATAGCCGTAACCAGTAACTGTGCCAAAGTCGGTTTTTAACGAGGCATTTAATAAATGATCATTTGAATCTATGTCTTTATCATCGGCAAATATACGATTACGTTTGTTGATATAGCTATAACTTAACTTTACCTTTTCAGAAGCCGCATAACTTGCACTTAGCGCATCAAAGGTTTGTTTATCATTCCGAAAACCAACATGACCAATAAAGCGGTGGTTATCCATAGTAATAACCTGACGACCTAATTTTAGGTTTATCTTATCTTGACTGTAACCAATGTAGGCTTGATCTAATTCCGTTGAATCAGGGTCAGCAATCACAGAATAACCAACACCATCACCGATGGCATTATTGTAATCACTAATTAAAGCGAGTGAATTTTCTAATTCAACAAAGCCATAAAAACCATTATGAGCATTGGTTTTAAAATTTGCTTTAGTACGCAAGGTAAATGCGGTGGCGTCATCCAGTGCATTATCTTGGCTTACCGTTTCAAAACGTAAACGTAAGTCCACATTGGCTTTACCTAGGCTAGTTTCAATTGTGGCATAAGAAGCTGTAGTGACCAGTAATGGTATCAGTGTCGCCAGTTGTTTTTTGTTCATAATTATTCCCGAATTAATTATTTAGATTATTATTTTTGTTGTTTGAAATATATTCGTCGTTAAGCCACGTTTGTTGCTGAGCTACTCGTTTCTGTTTTTGTCTTTGAAATGCTTTCCACTTTGCGTTGTTTTTCATAAAGGAAAGTTAACACTTCCGAACGGTATTGGTTATAAATTGGATCTTTAGCTAACTCTAATCGGCTACGTGGTCTTTCTAAATTAATATCCAATATCTCGCCAATCGTCGCCGCCGGACCATTGGTCATCATAACTATACGGTCAGATAACAAAACGGCTTCGTCGACATCATGGGTGATCATGATGACGGTATTATTTAACTCATCTTGAATTTCCATTAACGAGTCCTGCATATGCGCACGTGTTAGCGCATCTAATGCGCCAAAAGGTTCATCCATCAACAGTACCTCTGGCTGCATAGCTAATGCTCTTGCTATACCAACACGCTGTTTCATACCGCCAGATATTTCATCTGGGCGTTTGTGCATGGCATGATCCATATGAACCAATTTTAAGTTGTATTCAATCCATTCTTGCATTTCTTTCGGTGATTTGGTTTTGGCAAACACCTGTTTTACCGCCAGCTCCACATTTTGATAGGCCGTTAACCAAGGCAATAAAGAATGATTTTGAAATACCACCGCACGTTCTGGCCCGGGTTGATTAACTTCTTTTCCGTTTAAAATAACCCCGCCACTGGTTGCCTGATATAAACCAGCAACCACATTAAGGACTGTAGATTTTCCACAGCCTGAGTGGCCTATTAACGAAATGAATTCACCTTTATTGATCTTCAAATCCACTTCTTTTAACGCGGTAAAGTCACCTTTAGGTGTTGGAAACACCATGTCTATTTTACTAATATCTAACAGTAAGTTTTTTGTAAGACTCATTTTGTGCTCCTTAATTAACGTACTTCTGTTGTTTTATCCCAAGACAAAACACGCTGGAGTTGCAACATAGTTCGGTCTAATAAAAAGCCGATTAATCCAATCACGATAACGGCCGTCATAATCCGACTTAACGAGTCAGAGCTGCCATTTTGGAATTCATCCCAAACAAATTTTCCTAACCCCGGATTTTGCGCCAGCATTTCGGCCGCAATTAAAACCATCCACGCAATTCCAAGTGATAAACGCATTCCGGTGAAAATGGCTGGAATAGACGCAGGTAATACAATTTTTTGAATATGGGTTAATGCAGGTAGTCTTAACACTTTACTCACGTTTACCCAGTCGCTGTTTAACGACGCAACTCCCACAGACGTGTTAATTACCATTGGCCAAATGCAACACAAGGTCACTGTGATCATGGAAACAATGAATGACTTTGCAAACATAGGATCCGTTGAGGTGTATACCGCACTCACCACCATAGTAACCAAAGGCAACCATGCTAAAGGGGAGACAGGTTTAAATATTTGAATTATTGGGTTTACTGCTGTGTTTAATGACTTGCTCAACCCTATGGCAATACCAAGTGGAATCGCAATAACCGCGGCAACCAGAAATCCACTTAACACAGTAATTAAACTGGTGAATATCTGATCGACAAAAGTTTCCCTTCCTGTGTAGGTTCGGGTTTTAGCTTGATAATTGGGATCTTTAGCTAATCTAGCCTGATTTCTATTATCTTGACGCTCATAAAAAGCGCTTTCTTTTGCTCTACTTTCAACATGTTCATTATACAAATTGCCCACTTGGGTCATGACTTGCACAGGCCCAGGAAATTTACCTAATGAGGTATCTATATTATTCGCGCCCACCGTCCAAAACAGTAAAAAGACCAAGATTCCAATGGTAGGTAAAGTCACGGTTTTAAAGAAGTGAATAACAAAAGGCGGTAACTGCGCTTTTATTACAGATTCATTTTTTCGAGTTATAAGTTGTGCAATCAAACTAGACATAATGAACTCTCTATTTGTTAAAAATGAGGGAGCAAATCAAACCGATTCACTCCCATATTTAAGTTAAATTTTATCTTTGGCTTTTAAGCCGATAGTGAATTTATTAATGTATTCATTTGGTTTTTTACCGTCATACACTATGTTGTCTATGAAGTGTGTTTGAGGCTCACGGTATCCATCTTCGCCTTGTAAATCGGAAAACTCAGAGGCAGGTACCATTTTTTCTTCTATTAATGATTTCACCGCGGCCATATAAATGTCTGGGCGATAAACTTTTTTAGCGACCTCGGCATACCAAGCGTCGGTTTGCTCATCACTTATTTGTCCCCAACGACGCATTTGCGTTAAATACCAAATCGCATCTGAATAATATGGGTAAGTGGCGTTGTAACGGAAAAACACATTAAAGTCTGGCACTTCACGTACATCGCCCTTTTCATATTCAAACGTTCCCGTCATGCTGTTTGCGATCACTTCATAATCCGCTCCAACATAGTTAGATTGAGATAAGATCTTTACCGCGGCAGGACGATTAACATTGCTCTTTTCGTCCAACCACATGGCAGCACGTATAAGCGCGCGAGTTAAACGTATTGTGGTATTCGGGTATTTCTCAGCAAAGGCTTTGGTGATACCAAATACTTTCTCTGGATTGTTTTTCCAAATTTCGTAATCGGTCACAACCGGAACACCAATCCCTTTAAATACAGCTTGTTGATTCCAAGGTTCACCAACGCAGTAACCGTAGATCGTTCCGGCTTCTAATGTGGCTGGCATTTGTGGAGGAGGGGTGACGGACAACAATGCTTGAGCATCTATTTTTCCTGATGTATCCCCTTTATGTGGTGCATAAAAACCCGGATGAATGCCACCAGCAGCTAACCAATAACGTAATTCATAGTTATGAGTCGAAACCGGAAATACCATGCCCATATTAAATGGCTTACCAGCGTCCATATACTTTTCAACTACTGGTTTTAATGCATCTGCTTTAATCGGGTGAACAGGGCGTCCATCTGCCATTTTAGGAATGTTTGGCTTCATTTCTTTCCAAATTTCATTGGATACGGTAATGGCATTACCATTTAAGTCCATTGAAAATGGGGTGATGATCTCCGCTTTAGTGCCATAACCTATAGTGGCTGCAATCGGCTGACCCGCCAACATATGCGCACCATCTAATCGGCCATCAATAACCCCATCTAACAGTACTTTCCAGTTAGCTTGTGCTTCAATGGTGACGTACAAACCTTCGTCTTCAAAGTAACCATTTTCATAAGCAATGGCGATTGGCGCCATGTCGGTTAATTTGATAAAACCAAATTTAAGTTCTTCTTTTTCTGGATAACCCAATTCTGCATTGGCACCAAAACTAATAGACGTTGCCACTAAACTGGTGGCCGCTATCAGTGTTTTAATTGTATTTAACGGGTTTGAAAAAGACGTCATTGCCTTTTTAAACGGTACTTTACTGGATAGTGATATTTTCATTATTATTTTCCCATGTATTTATAATTCACACCGGCAAAACAATTGAAATTGGACTCATTTGAAAACCATAAACCACGCCATTCAAACCAGCTTAAAAAAAACTAAAGCCCAGAAACCAAAAAACCACCGTTCAACATCCCCTAAAGGATGTCGAAACGGTGGCTGCTTTGCCGAACTCACTTGCCTCTCCGAAAGTGAGTTACTGGATATATAATTGCATTTTAGGTGCCAGTAAAAATTTATCTATTGATTACAAACAGTTAACTTAAAACAGCAACGTGAATTTCAATATCTGGACATTAATTGCACTACTTTAGTTTGTGCATTGCACAACATTGATCCATTTTATTGTTTTAAATCAACGGGTTAATTTAATTCACTCGATAGATTACATTTTTTAACCCACGATGGATTAGTTGCTTGCTAACGTTAAGCTAAAACTAAAACAGGTGCCTTTGCCAAGTTCACTCTCTACGGTCAGTTCAGAGTTTAATAATGCCACTAACTTTTTACTGATAGCTAAACCTAATCCAACATGTGTGTTTTTATCTTCCAATGCATTACTGGCTCGGTATCGCGCATCAAAGATGTGCGCTATTTCATGTCGGTTAATCCCTGTGCCAGTATCTCGAATGTCCAATCTCAGCTTATTAAATTGATCCGGTAGGGCGTTAACCGATAAGGTAATGTCTCCATTTTCTTGTGTATGTCGTATCGCATTTTCTATTAAGTTTGTTAACACTCTTTCTAATTTACCAATATCAGCAAACACCAGATAATTGGTCAATAACGGCTCTATTTGTAGCGTTACGCCTTTTTGTTTAGCTTTTAATTCAAATTTTGCCGTTACATCAAATAGCAGATCGGCTAATGGAAAAGGTTCATGTTGCACGGTCACTTGCCCTCCTTCCAAATACGCAAGTTCAAAAATTTGATCAATCAGGCGCTTGAGATTATTGGCATTGCGCATGGAGATATTGACGAATTTTTGCCTTTCTTGTTCCGTGAGTTTCTCACCATGGATAGATAATGTTTCTATATATCCTTGCAGATTGGCCAAAGGCGTACGTAGATCGTGTGATAAATCTGCCAATAAAACTCTTCGGTGTTCGTCGATATTCTCTAATTGCACTAGCTGAGTTTGTACTTGTTTGATTAAGGTATTAAACGCTGTTGCTAATACATGGATTTCATTATTTGAATCGGTTGATGTATCAAAGTCTATTTCCACTTGGCTTAGCGTATTTTTATCAATTGCCTTGATCAGCTTAGCCATTTTATTAAGCGGCGCGGTAAAAAACTTAAACAAACCTAACAATAACAGTAACAACACACCTAAGCTGGCAACGATGACAATAGATAAGTCTTTCAAGCTGTGACTTTCTTGAACTGATTTTACGATGGAGTCATGGATTTCACCGCCAATGATCATGTACAAATACCCCTGCAACGTTTGGTCTTTATACACAGGCGCGGCTGAGAATATTTTTTGTTTTCCTACATTCCTAGGATCGTCACCTAGAATGGGTAATTCGGTTTGATTAGATATCAAAGACTGAATGGGCTTGATATCCACCACATCACGTTTTACTTTTCCGGGCTCTGCTGAATAAGTAAGTACCTTGCCAGTTGGATCCAGATAATAAAATTCAAAACTTGGGCCTAACATCATCAAGGTATGAAATAAATTTTTCAAACCATCATAATCATAAACACCTTCTGCCAATAACGGGTTATCTGAAACTAAGTGTTCTGCCAAGCCCAAATGCAGTCTTTGTTCAGACTCCCATTGTGTACTTTGTTGTAATTGACTGCTCCATAAAAATGACAAGTATAAAATAATTGAAAACGCCAATGTCAGTGACAGAGCGATACGCTGATAAAGTGATAACGACATTAATTTATACCTTGAGAATTGAGTTTATAACCCACGCCCCACACCGTTTGAATGATGTTTGCTTGAGCTGGATTTTTTTCTAATTTGGCACGTAGCCGATTGATATGTGAGTTCACCGTATGTTCATAACCACTGTGGTGATAGCCCCATACATTTTCTAATAATTGCGCACGACTGAATACTTGATCTGGGTGTTTGGCAAAGTGTTTAAGTAAATCAAATTCTGTTGCGGTTAAATCCAGTATTTGACCTGACAGTTTGGCACTGTGTTGCACCTCATTGATAACTAAACGACCCACCAGCAATAAATCGCTTTTAGGAACTGTGTTCGTTGGCCTTTGTTGTAATAAACTTGCTCGCCTAAGTTGCACACGTACTCTTGCCTGTAGCTCACGAACACTAAACGGTTTAGTCATATAATCATCTGCCCCCAACTCCAAACCGAGTACACGGTCAGTCTCTGAGTTTTTGGCAGTGAGCATAATAATGGCTTGTTCTGGTTTTAATTGTCTGACCTGCCGACAAATATCTAACCCAGATACATTAGGTAACATTACATCTAACAATAACAAGGTGTAATTATTTTCTAATGCGCAGTTCAGGCCAATTTGACCATCACACTGATGCTCAGTGTTTATACCTAATTCTTCCAAATTAACGCGGATTAGGTCAGCGATGTCTTTATCATCTTCAACAATGAGCACAGTGTCGGTCAAAAGGTTTACTCCGTTCGTTTAATCATTATGTATGTTGCTGGATTATCAAATCGATGGGCTTGTGTTAACACAGATGTGGTTAAGCCATCATCCTTAGACACAACACCTGAGTGCATTGAAACAAAATCAACATCGTCTCTGGCCATCTCAAAACCGGTGCCTTCATCAGCGGGTCCTGGGATGGTGCCTTGCGCTTCACTATTACTTTCGGTACCAGCATCATAAACGGATGTATACGCCGACCAAGTGTCGCCAACTGACAAGCCTGATAAATCTATATTACTAAGACCTGTGAAACCGTCATTTGTATTCACCAACATAGTGGCTAATGACAACATTGCATCGGTTTGGTCTTCTATTGTAACGGTTAACATCTCTGTGGCTCCTGAACCTAAAGGGCTTGAGCCACTAACACTGGCTTTAACAATATCTAATGCTAATAACTCTGAGTTATCGCCACCTTCCGCCATGGTTTCTAATGCCGTTGAAGCGGGCTCGCCAATAGCCCACAAAGTGCCAGTATCATGAAGTACAATAGCGACTGGTGATAAAGGTTGGGCGTTGGTTAAATTTGTTATCGTGACTTCGTAACTAACATTAACCGGTTCAGGATCTGGCATTTCCACCATCTCTTTTTCGTCATCATCACTACAACCAGCAAGTGCTAAAGATGAAGTAATGATAAAAGCCGCCAAATATTTTGATTTAAAGTTTTTCATGTTGCCCCCTTACTTAACGGTAACGGTTAACATAGCAACTGGGTTTAACCAACGATGTACAGTACTGTCTAAATCACTGTAACCACCAGCAACGTCAGTATCTCCAATAACACCACGATGCACGTGCACCATTTCATTATTTTCCATATCCGTGACTCCCATTGCGCCAGTACCATTGGCTGCACCTGGATCAACTGGAATGCCCGCTGCGCCCGGCATACCACCACCATTAATAATTTCGTCATTTGCTTCTGTACCGGCATCATAACCATTAAGGTAAACGGTATAAGTACCGGCTTCTGTTGGGATCATCCAACTGTCTAGTCCAACAAAACCATCGTTAGTTGGAAGTAACATAGAGCCGAGAGATAAATACATATTGGTATCTGCAGTAGAAAGCATACCTTCAGTAGACATTCCCGGAGCCAATAAGCCACCAGCAGGGTTTTCTAAGATATCTGCACTTGCTGTTGTTAATGCTGTCGAAAGGCCTGAAATGTCGCCCCCTTCAGCCATCATTTGTAGTTCATCAGAAGCTGCACTACCAAGTGTATAAATGCTGGCGTCACTTGTGTGAGCCGCAATAATGACAGGCGTGAAGTAAATGCCTTGAGTAAGGTTAGTGATTTTAACGTCGATTTCGGCAGCAAACGTAGATTGGCAGAGTAGTGCGCCACTCAAGATTGCTAGTGTGGTGATTGTGTTTTTTGTTTTTATTTTCATGTTCATTCTCTTGTTATTAATCTAATAACAAGAATGAATGTTAATTATCCCAAAAGTATCACAGAGGTTTCACAAAATGATAAAGAAGCTATTTCATTTGTTTAACAAACACGATGCCTTAAAAAATTTATTGGCCGGGCAAAGCGATACCAAACCCACTATGAAATTTATCTCTGTATGCTTTTGGTGAAAGCTCAGCTATTTCCATAAATAACTTACGGAACGAACTCACGTCTTCATAACCCACTTCGTAAACTATTTGCTCAATGGCTAAGTCGCTGCTTTCCAATAAACGCTTCGCGGCTTCTACTCGCATTCTTTGTAAATAACTCACAGGAGTATCATTTAAGGCACGCTTAAAACGTCGGTTAAGCGTGCGTTTGGTTATCGCAAACTTTTCAGCGATAGTGTCCAATGAAATTGGCGATGCAATATTATGTGACATCCATTTTTGAATTTGATTAACCAAAGTATCTGAGTGTTGTTCAAAGGTTTGTAAGGACATGTAGGAAAGTTGTGAAGCTCGGTTTGGCTCAACCAACATGATCTTAGCTATTTGAGTAGCTATTTGTTGATCAGTTAATAAACTCACCAAGGCCAAACATAAACTTAAATAAGACGTGGTAGCGCCTGCTGTATATATGTTTTCGTCATTGACAACTAGCTGATCTAAGCGCAGTTCTATTGCCGGGTAAAGTTGTTGAAATAAGTTGGCCAACCACCATACAGACGTGGCTTGTTTACCATCTAACAAACCTAATTCTGCCAATACAAATGTAGAGCTGCAAAACGCACAAATTGGCAGTTGTTGTTTATGCCACTTGATTAAAAGCGGCATCAAAGGGGATAGCTTGTGGTAATAGTCCGCTAATGTAGCTTGATCATAAGAGACTCCGCCGGTGATAAATACCGCATCCGGCGTTGCTACACTAGTTGCGTCTTGGGCAGGCAAAATAATATTGGATGAACATTGTAAGTTTTCACCGCTTGCTGAAACTACAGTAACATTGAATAAGTTATACTCGGCACCGCCGTTACGGACTTGCCAATAACGGTTACAGATCATAAAAAAATCCATAACCCCAGTGATCTGTGAAGACATCACTCCGTCTGCAGCCAATATAACAATATGTTTGATCTCTTGTTGCTGCATAAAATTACTCCTATCATCATGATCACGCAAGTGTCACTAATCACCTTATTAAAGTCAATAATGACACTTTTTATTCAATTTGCAAACTCATAAACTGAATAGGCTGAAATATATACACAACCAATAAACAGGATGAGGGAAATATTATGAAGGTTTCAAAGTGGATAAATTTGTTATTAGGTATCGTGGGGTTAATCGCAACATTTTGGCTGAGCTTTAACGCTGTATTGCCTTTAACTATGTATTTATTGACCATTCCATTAATTGTATTACCAAGCATAGTTGTGATCACGCAAGCATTAGAGAATATGGAATTTAATAAAAAACAATAAAAAACCACCAAATGGGTTTGGTGGTTTTAACTCTCTACAATGTAACGATAGGTTAACTTACAAGGGATTACTCGCTAGCTCCAAATTACCAGCCCTGATCTCAATTAGAACCTTTGTTATGGCTATCAGCGTCCAGCTTAGGCTTTAGCTCAATTGAAAGCCCTAATTCATGGACCACCTTAAACAAGGTATCTATACGAGAGTTGCCTGCGGAGTTAACGGAATAACCTTTCTAGACTAAAGCCCACTCAAGAATCTGGCGGCACATTAAATAAAAACATTACTCATCTGGTCACCTTATTAATGAGGTAAAAATACTGTAAGTTTTGCCCCTAACAGTTGTTCGTCTTGGCCAATCTCTAAACGCCCACCATGCCAATGTAATATACGGTTAACAATGGCTAATCCAATACCAAAACCTTTCACTGAACTTCTGGTTTTATCGCCACGGATGAAAGGTTTAACAATATTTTCACGCTCAGTCTCTGGTATTCCTGCGCCATCATCCGCAATAATGATCTCACAACCATGGTCCAGTTTTTTGAGCGTAACAGTGACTTGTGATACCGCATATTGCAACGCATTTTGAATTAGGTTATTCAGTAACATTTGCAGATAACCCTTGTCGGCAAACACTTCCAATTCCATTGTATTAACATCTGAAATTAAACTGAAAGATATGGTATCGCTTCTTTTACTCTCAAATATTTGGTTTATTAGCGGTGCGACCGCAATCTTGGATTTATCAATATTAAGCATGGCTTGATCTAATCGAGCGTAATTCAACAAGGTTTCCACTAATTCAATCATAGAATCAACATCTTTACTGATCAGTTGTTCAAACCGCTTTCTTAACTCTGGCTCTTCAACCTCTTGTAATGTGTCTATCCCAAAACGAATGGATGACAATGGGGTTCTTAAATCGTGGGAAACGGCGCTACTCAGCAGTTTTACGTCTGAGACTAAGTCATCAATACGCTGTGCCATACGATTGAATTCAAATTCTAAATCTCGTATGTATGAAACTGAGCCTAATTTAACTCGCTGCTCCAAGTTACCTTCACCAAAGGCTTTTGCGGTTTTTCTGAGAATAAGTAAACGTTTTATTAACGGGTTTAGCCACAACAGCATTAACAGCAATAAAGTAAAATAAAACAAACCGGTAAATAAATATGCGCTGGAGCGAGGTTCATTTACCGCATGTGAAATTGGTGCTGTCAGGATTAAACGCTGATCATGTGCTGGCAAATAAAAATTAATTTCTATGTGATCTTTGGTTTCTAACACTAGTCGTTTTTCATTAATAAACTGATTTAATAATGGCGTTGGTAAGGGCATATTATCCACCGACTGAAGTGTCAGTTGGTAATCATTAGCCTCTGGCCAACTTGCTAACAGTTCATGTGGTGTATTAGACGAGTTAATGAGCTGGCTTACATTATCGCCAAGTTGCTCCATAACACTCACAACATCACTTTGTTTGTTCGATTTGTCGTCAATGTACTGCAAATAAATAGTGTCGAATAGCCAACCTAATCCCACAGTTGCAAATAAAATAGCGGCGATTAAAGAACCAACTAACCAGCGCATTACCAAACGTCCTTTACAAACAAATAACCTTTACCCCAAATAGTTTTAATCCTATCTGTTTGATTGTCTGTGCTTTTATCAACGTTTTTGCCGTTCAGTTTTTTTCGTAATCGCGATACTTGCAGGTCAATTGAACGGTCAAAACCATCGTATTCAAAACCACGTAAGTCCGTCACTAATTGCTCCCGAGACACAACCTGTCCTGCACTATTAGCAAGTAACCACAACACATCAAATTCTTTGGTAGACAGGTTTATCTGCTCATCGGCCAAGGTAACTTGTCGCGTGGAGGCATTAATGATGAGTTTGTTAAAGCGCAACTCATTGTCATTTGATGGGTCGTTAGCTAGTGGATCGTCACTTAACGCTATTGATGTTTGATTTTGTTTGTTCAATAAAATTTTAATACGACTTAATAAAGCACGGGCACGAATGGGTTTCACTAAAAAATCATCCGCCCCCATTTCTAGGCCTAATACTTCGTCGGCTTCTTCATCACGGGCGGTGATCATGATAATGGCGTTGGTGAACTCCGGGCGCACCGTTTTACAAACATCAACGCCGTCCATGCCCGGTAACATACCGTCCAATAACACCAGATCAGGATTTAGAGACTGAATAAGAGTGACAGCTTCATCGCCTCTGGCCGTTTGAGTGACCTTAAATCCACGCATAGTAAGGTATTCTGCAATCCAATCTGACAGGGACTGTTCATCTTCTACTAATAAAATATGTTGTTGATTTTCCATAAGCCCTTAACGATTTAATTACTTTTACTAGTACCCATTACTTTTTCGCGCTGATAAAAATATGCTTACGCACCACATCTAACCAATAAACCAAACTACCATAGCTCAAATTGATTGCTAAAAAAGACGCCACCAAGTGGTCGGTTTACCACGTCTTTTGTGTACCCATGCCATCTCTAGTTCACTTTGAGCTAGTCTTACATTAGTCTGTTGTTTACGTAATGTATAAATAACATTTTGCGTCGACGCCACTTCCTGTTGAAAGCGACCTTTTGACGTTTGTGACCAGCACTGTAAAGCATTTTCCTGCCGCGAACTAAATAAACAATACTCACCAATGCTTGATGCTTGCCATTGCAACTCAATATCAACATAACAAGTTTGTCCCTCTGTCATAGCGACACACTGGTCAGGCGATATTGTCATGGTTGCTGAAAATTGTTGCTCTGTTGGTTTGTCATTGGCCCACGTTACATGGTGAGTAAATAGCAACATCAATAATATAACGACCATGCACCAACGCCATAACATAACTGGTCGCTGGTACTTGGTTAACTGAGTCCTAGAGTACAAATTAGATTGAACAGTGACTAAGTTCATGTTCATCACCTTACAACACAAAACTTAGTAGTAAACCTGAACGAGTGCCTGAGTATGATTCATCGCTAGCGTCTTTATATGTGATAGCCCCAGGTAACGGCGCATCAGACTCGCTGTATGCTACAAAGCCACCAAGCACCCAGCTTTTACTAAGAGGGTATTCAAAACCAAGTTCTAAATCCTGATTTAATCTCCCTTTGCGCTCAGTAAAGTCGACCGGAGCTTCCTCGTAATAACTTACCACTTGCTTAGGTTGATATTGCACACCTAAACTGCCGTAAAAACTCCAATTTCTAGCTTGCCAATAATGGGTATAAGATAATGATCCCGTAATCCCATCATCTTCTTGATTTGAACGACTGTATGGACTCATACTTATTTGAAGTTGCGACGAATCCCAAAAACCAGTTAAACGTATACCGGCCCGTTTTTCTTTTGTCCTAGATTTAATGCCCCGTAAATCACGAATAGCACCTGTGTCACGTTCTTTGTATAAGTCTAAACGCCAGCTTTCTGTGTTATAAAAGTTAATCCCCCAAGCTTTACCTGCGTATAAACCATGGATTCGGCGCGTGGCCATTCCTGGAGACTCTATGAATAAACTAGCGATTTGAATTCGATAAGACGCATACGTATTTATATCCGTGGACTCGCCTGACTCTTGGTAAATATCATCACCGCCGCTGCTAACAAAACTAAAGGCGTAATGAAAACCATCCTGTGGATTACAAACAGAGCGAGAAAATGTCCAGCAATCTCGCTCTTCATATTCTTCAACGTTGTCAAAATCAACTTCTATATTGAACTTATTTTTATTTTTCTCCATTGGTCGTTTTACGTAAAACTCGTCTTTTACTGTAACAGCAATAGTTTCAACATCAGCGAGTTCATCTACATTGTCACCATCGTTATCATCCGGTAACAAAGTATATGAGGTAAAATTTTCATTAAATTTCACTTTCTGAAAATGACTAGGTTCAACAACGTTGAATACTTTTTTCTTTTTGCTTTTTATATTTTTATCGCCGTTAACGTCTAAATTAGAGCCCGTTGCTTCTGATAACTCGTTTGTGGCAGAAGCCTCTCTAGCCTTTAACGACGCTTTTTTATCGCTAGGCTCTTCGTTGCCTGACAGCGCTTCATTTTTTGAGGGTTCGGTTTCGACTAAAGGCTGACTTTCCGTTAAAGATTGTGCTGAAGTAACGTGAGTTGTAAAGGCACATGCAGCAATAACAATTGATATATAAGTACGTTTCAAATTAATAATTTTTTCCATGAGGTTACTCTCTATTTATATTGGACTAAGCGAATAAATAGATATTAATGGGTATTGATCGTAATAGTCGTATCATGATTTTTAAGAGTGTACCAAATTGTATCAATACAATCATTACAGCGCATTTGTATTCAATTTAGCCATATAAAATACCGAAAGAACTATCGGTAAGCACTAACGACTCTCCCTCTGTATGGTTAACTTTATTCACTAACACAAAAAAAACCACCAAATGTTTTGGTGGTTTTTGCTCACTACAAAGTTAATTTCAATTTAATCTATTTAGGCTTATTACACCTTTAATTGTACTAGGCCATCTTGTTGACGAACCATGTAAGTTTGTAAGATCACACTTTCGTCTTCCAAACACTTACCTGACTCTAACGAGAAATGCTGTTTATATAAGGGGGATGAGATGGTTAGTAATCCATCAACATCTCCTACGATACCACGAGACAATACGTTTGCTTGCCCAAATGGGTCGTAGTTTTGTAACGCAAATAATTGTTCATCAGGGCCGACTCTGAAAATGGCCACTTGTTCGCCATGATGCAATGCACAAACGCCTGTATTTTTACTAATATCAGTCACGCTACAAACGGTTTCCCAATTAAATTCACTCATTTTATTCTCCTATTACACTTCTAACGCTGGAATTTCTTGGCCTTTCGCTTTGGCCGCCCTTACTGAAGGTTGAGCTATACGTGCTTTGTTTTGACCACGGTCAGCTTCATAAGCAAGTCGGTCGTCCGTTGCGTCTGAGTTAATAAAATGGGCAAAACGTTTTAATCGTTCAGGGTTATCAAGTGTTTTTTTCCACTCACATTCGTAAGTGTCGATAACACGTTGCATATTGGCTTCTAAATCTGCACAAAGATTAAGTTTATCTTCAATAACCACCGACTTAAGATATTCTAAACCGCCTTCCATATTGTCCATCCATACTGATGTACGTTGTAAACGGTCTGCCGTACGACAATAGAACATGACAATTCGGTCGATATATTTAATTAGCTCTTCATCAGAAAGGTCTGATGCAAACAAGTCTGCATGGCGTGG
This sequence comes from Psychrosphaera sp. F3M07, assembly GCF_018860345.1. GTDB lineage: Bacteria > Pseudomonadota > Gammaproteobacteria > Enterobacterales > Alteromonadaceae > Psychrosphaera > Psychrosphaera aquimarina. The sequence goes on from NZ_JAHKPJ010000020.1 coordinate 224,264, forward strand.
TTTCATACCACCGTTACCACAAACGTATAAGTTCCAACCTTTGTCCGTTGCGATAATGCCAAAGTCTTTGCTTTGTGCTTCTGCACATTCACGTGTACAACCTGATACCCCCATTTTTAATTTATGAGGTGAGCGTAAGCCTTTGTAACGCATCTCTAAATTCACGGCCATAGAGACCGAATCTAACATGCCATAACGACACCAAGTACTGCCAACACAAGACTTAACTGTACGTAAGGACTTACCGTAAGCATGACCCGTTTCAAATCCTGCTTGTACTAATTCTTCCCAGATTAGCGGCAATTCGTGTAATTGCGCGCCAAAGAAGTCAATGCGCTGACCTCCAGTGATTTTGGTGTATAAGTCATATTTAACACCAATATTACCTAGGTCAATCAAGCCTTGAGCCGAGATTTCACCCGCCGCTATACGTGGAACAACAGAATACGTTCCGTCTTTTTGCATATTGCCTAAGAAGATGTCATTGGTATCTTGTAACTGAATATGGTCATCTTCAAGGACATACTCGTTCCAGTAAGTTGCTAACATTGAACCAACGGCAGGTTTACAAGTAATACAACCTAGGCCGCTACCGTGTTGTGCTAATAATTCGTCGAAGGTTTTGATTTCTTTGGTGCGGATAATGTCGAATAACTCTTGGCGAGAATATTCAAAATGCTCACAAAGGTTGTTGTTCACCTCTACGCCCATTTTTTCTAATTCTGCATTTAATACTTGCCCAACCATAGCCGAACAACCACCACAACCACTGCCCGCTTTGGTGCATGATTTTAACTCTGCTAATTCTGTTGCACCGGCATGAATGGCTTCAATTAAGTCACCTTTTGATACATCGTGACAAGAACAAATTTGCGCTGAGTCTGGCAGAGCGTTGACGCCAAATGCACTTTCTCCTCCCCCTTCAACTTGCGGTAATATTAATACTTCTGGCGCATCAGGCAGCTGCATTTTTTCTAACATCATAGGCAACAAGGTACCGTAGGCGTCAGTGTCGCCAACCAGTACGGCACCTAACAAGGTTGATTTATCAGCTGAAACAATTAAACGTTTGTAAATGCCTTCTGCGTCGTTAATGTAAGTGTAAGTTTGTGCACCTTCGGTACGAGCGTGAGCATCACCAATACTGGCTACATCAACCCCCATTAATTTAAGTTTAGTGCTCATATCTGCGCCCGTGAATTGATCACTACCGCCTGTTATATGAGAAACCGCAGCTTTGGCCATGGTGTAACCTGGAGCGACCAAACCGAATATTTTGCCATCCCACAATGCACATTCACCAATAGCGTAAATGTCTTTGTCAGAAGTAAGACAGTTATCATCAATAACAATCCCGCCACGTTCACCAATTTGAATATCAAACTGACGAGCAAGTTCATCTTGTGGGCGAATACCCGCAGAGAAAACAATCATGTCCGTTTCAATATGACTGCCATCGGCAAAGTTCATGCGGTAACGACAAGTCTCACCAGCCGTAATGGACTGAGTATTTTTTTCTGTGTGAACATGTACGCCTAACTCTTCAATTTTAGTACGCAATAACGCACCGCCACCTTCATCCAGTTGCACGGCCATTAAGCGTGGGGCAAATTCAACCACATGTGAATCTAAGTTTAAGCTGTGTAATGCTTTGGCGCATTCAAGTCCTAAAAGACCACCACCAATAACAACGCCAACCTTACTTTCTTTAGCAGATGCTGTGATGTTCTCTAAGTCTTCAATGGTACGGTAAACCAAACAATGTTCTGCATCGCCACCTGGAATTGGTGGAACAAATGGGAATGAACCAGTAGCAAGAATAAGTTTGTCGTAGCTTTCTACTCGGCCACTTTCTGTGGTGATGGTTTTAGCAGCACGGTCAATATTAGACACTTTGTCTTTGATGATGTACTTAACGCCATGTTGGTCGTAATAATCTTCCGACGTTAACATTAAGTCATCAGCGGTTTTACCGGAGAAATAAGCAGATAATTGAACTCGGTCGTAAGCCAAACGAGGTTCTTCAGAAAAGGTGATCACTTGATAATGTTCATGGTCAGGATGATTAACCACATTTTCAATGAATTTATGACCAACCATGCCGTTGCCTACAACGATCAGTTTTAATGGTTTATTGGATGTGTTTGTTGTTTGTACATTTGTTGTCTTTGACATGGGGTAACCCTCAGAATAATTGAATTTGATTTATTTCAACCTGAGCAGTAATTTCTACTTTGAAATTACGAGTCTTGTGGGACCACCGTCGTTGGTGTCAGAAACTAAGCTGTTTCTGGCTTCTGGCGAAGCTGGCTAATAAGCCTATTTTATTAATCCGTTGCATAACACTTTTATATTAGGAAAGTACGGATTAATAACTTTGTATAATTTGTAACTTGCTCATTCAGTAGCAATATAAATACCAAACCCATGTTTATTATAATGAAAAGAGAAAACTCCTTATATTTTAATAAGTAACGAAATTTCACTATCACATCACGCACATATACAAATGAAAAATTAACGCTAAAATGCACATTGGTGGTGCACCTCTCTGATAACTATCACTAATTTGTAGCAAAAGGCCTGTTTCTTTTTGTGTTTATTATTCCCCTAACCAACCGCTGAAAATCAAACACTTATATCTTATCGTCTTTAGTTGTTGTGATAACGTAAACCATTTTCTATAGTCCCCTTATTATCGTGCCTTAATGCCTGCAAATTAACATTAAGCTTCTCTTTATTTGGAACATCATGAACACTCTGCCTATTTTTGTTAAGTTAGAAAACAAACCTGTTTTAGTGGTTGGCGGCGGTACCGTTGCTCTAAGAAAAATTCAAACCTTATGTAAGACTGGTGCCAAGATCACTGTGGTATCTCATGATATCTGCCAAGAAGTGCAAGCGTTAGCGGTGCAACACTCAATAGAATTAATACTAGGCGATTACGATTCTTCTTTATTAATGGACAAGTGGTTAGTCATAGCAGCAACGGACGACAACGCATTAAACCGACAAGTACAAGCCAACGCCTTAGCGCAAAAAATATTTGTTAATGTGGTGGATGATCCTGAATATTGTCATTTTATCACCCCTGCGATTATTGACCGCTCACCCATTGTAGTTGCTATTTCATCTGGTGGAGAAGCGCCTGTATTAGCAAGATTGTGGAAAGAAAAATTTGAGTCTTTAATGCCACAATGGACAGGTAAGTTAGCCGCATTAGCGGGTTCATATCGCCATAAAGTAAAAGGCACCATTACCGATTTCACATCCCGCCGCCATTTTTGGGAACGCTTTTTCCGTGGTGATATTGCCGCCAAAGCAGGGCAACAAGACTGGGATGGGGTTAAACAGCTAATAGAACAAACATTGAGTGATGACAACAAACTAGCCGGCTCGGTTTTTTATGTGGGCATTGGCAATAACAACCCAGAAAACCTAACATTAAAAGCCTTACAAGCGATGCAATTAGCGGATTTAATTGTACATGATCAAAAAGTATCACAAGAGATAATCGAACTAACCCGCAAAGACAGTGACAAGGTTATTCCAGCTCAAGAAGCGGTGATAACCACCATTCAAGGTGCATTGGACAGAGGCGAGATAGTTGTGCGGTTAGTGCACGGTTGTCCGGCTAAAAACCCAACGAGTCAACTCGAATTAAATCAGGCGGAGTATTCAGCCAAAATAGTGCACGGTATAGATCCAACGGTTTAAGCGGGTTTATTTTTTGCATTGTTAAATTGTAAATGAGCCTTTTAATAGGCTCAAACAAAGTACTCGCTGTTTAACTGGCCGCTTTATTATCTTTTTTAATTTTTAAGATACTGGCAATGGAATAGATCACTAATGCAGTCCATATAAAGCCAAAGGTAACCCATCGATCTTGTCCTACTTGTTCACCATAAATAAACACACCGAATATGAACATAATACTTGGCCCTATGTACTGGAAAAAGCCCATAGTGGAATAGTTAAGACGACGAGCTGCGGCCACAAAACATAACAGAGGTGCGGTAGTGACAATCCCCGCAGACATTAATAACAAATTGAAACCTATGCTGTTATCGGCGAAGTTGCTGCTCGGGGTTGGCACCATAAACCACCAATACAAAAAGGCGGGAATAACCAACAACATAGACTCAACTAATAGACCTGAAACAGAATCAACCGACACCATTTTACGAATAAGGCCATAGATGGCAAAAGAAGTAGCAAGCGCAAACGCGACAATTGGAAACGAACCAAACGTGATCACCTGAATAGCCACACCAATAAAGGCTAATGACACCGCAGCATACTGTAATTTTGATAACCGTTCACCTAAAAGCAACATACCTAAACCCACGTTTAATAAAGGATTTATGTAATATCCTAAGCTTGCATCTAATATATGATTATTGTTTATTGCCCAAATAAACAACCACCAGTTAAAGCCTAAAATAGCGGAACTCGCTACTAAGATGACCAAGGTTTTGGGACTTCTGAATATGTTGGAGATCTGCATCCAGTTTTGTTTCACTGAAATAATTATCGCCAATAAAAGTGATGACCAAATGATCCTGTGCATCAATATTTCGACCGAATCCACCGAGTCTAATAGTTTAAAATAAGCAGGTATAACGCCCCACATAAAATAAGCAGCAATCGCTAAAAATACACCTTGTTTGGCGTTTGTATTCATTAAGATCTTCTTTTTAGTTTTATATAACAATAATAATTAATAGAGCTAACAAAAGCAGTTGGCCCTAAAGGTATTAACCAACAAGGTAAGTACCGGTTCCGTAAGCAATATGTTCTTCAAGTTCATTATGCAGTTCCATTCGACACACACAGACTTTATTGCCTGAACGTATTAAATGAGCAGTGGCTATAAACTCTTGCCCTCGACCGGGACGTAAATAATCAGTGCGTAGATCGATGGTTCCCACTTTTCCAGTTAACTCGGCTAAGGTTTGTTCGGTTAAATCAGTATGACGACTGAGTCGACTATAAATCGCTAAAATACCGCCAACGGTATCTAACGCTGTCGCAGTGACACCACCGTGTAGGATTTTTTGAATAGGATTACCCATTAATTTGTCATCCCATACAAAGCGTATTTCGGCTTTATCTTGCTCACAAACCGTGATGTTTAAACCAATCGTTTGGTTGAAGTTGAGTTGAGAAAATACCTTGATTAACCAATCTTTGATTTGTTGTTCAGATAACATTAATTTTCCTTCACAGAAGAGACCAGAGGAATGGTACAATGCGCGCACATTTGTGTCACACCAATAGTTAAATTCTTTTGTCATTAGCCGAAAACACACCGCTGTCGTTATTAAATCAAGTCTTTGGATATGAGTCATTTCGTGACGGCCAACAAGAAGTGATTGATGCCTGTTTATCAGGTAAAGATTCATTAGTTTTAATGCCAACGGGCGGTGGTAAAAGTCTGTGTTATCAAATTCCAGCTTTATTGCTCAATCATATAACGGTTGTGGTGACACCTTTATTGTCGTTAATGAAAGATCAAGTTGACCAGTTATTAGAATTAGACATCGCTGCGGCATTTATCAACAGCCAACAAGACCGACAAGAGCAAATTCAAGTGTTGAACCAAGTTCAGCATGGTGAAATAAAAATATTATACGTATCGCCAGAGCGTTTATTACAACCTAGCTTTATGGATCATTTGAAGTTTTGTGGCGTGGGTTTGTTTGCAATTGATGAAGCCCATTGTTTGTCTCATTGGGGACATGACTTTAGGCAAGATTATTTACGTTTACACTGCATTAAACCTAATTTCCCCAACACACCTATTATGGCGTTAACGGCTACGGCCGACCGCGCGACACGACACGATATTAGTTATCAATTACAGCTGCAAGACCCCTATATTCATGTAGGCAGTTTTGACAGACCCAATTTGAGATACACCATAGAAGAAAAGTTTAAGCCGCTAAATCAGCTGTTAACTTTTTTGGATACCCAGTCTGATAACTGCGGCATAGTGTATTGCTCTAGCCGTGCTCGTGTGGATGACATCGCCGCAAAACTACAAGCAAAAGGCTATAAAGCCGAGGCGTATCATGCGGGTTGGGATACGTCCCATCGAGTTGCCGTTCAAGATAAATTCCAACGTGATGACATTCAAATCGTGGTTGCTACCATTGCTTTTGGCATGGGAATTAACAAACCTAACATTCGGTTTGTTGTGCATTATGATTTAGCTAAAACCATTGAAAACTATTATCAAGAAACCGGCCGAGCAGGGCGAGATGGTTTGCCTGCAGAATGTTTATTGTTTTTTGATTCTGCTGACGTGCCAAGAGTTAAACGTTTGATCAGCGACAACCCTAATGAAGAAAGGGCAAAAGTAGAGTTACAACGTTTTAGCGCTATGATTGCACTAGCCGACGCTCAAACTTGTCGCCGCCAAGTATTACTTAATTACTTTAATGAATACGACAATCATTCCTGCGGAAACTGCGACATTTGTTTAGACCCGCCAAAGTCATTTGATGGCACCTTGTTAGCACAACAAGCTTTGTCTTGTGTTTATCGCAGTGGACAACAATTTGGTGTAGGTCATGTGATTGATATTTTACGTGGCAGCCAAAACTTAAGAATTAAAGATCACGGACACGACAAGTTAAGCACTTATGGTTTAGGTAAAGATCAGAGCCAAGAATACTGGTTAAGTATTATGCGTCAGCTAATCCACCAAGGGTTAGTCGAACAAGATATTAGCCAAGGCAGCCGTTTATTACTGACCGAAAAGTCACGTCCGTACTTAAAAAGCGAAAAGGTTTTACACTTAGCCGTCCCAAGAATTGGTCGTACTCATTTGTATGAGAAACCGAATAAAGTGAATTACGACAAACATTTATTTGCACGCTTAAAAGGCCTCAGAAAAGCCATTGCACAAGAGCACGACGTACCACCATTTGTGGTGTTCTCTGATGCAACTTTGGTGGATATGGCCAATAAGTTACCAACCAATCCAAGAGCGTTACTTGCGGTGTCAGGCGTAGGTGAAACTAAACTACAAAGATACGGTAACGCGTTTTTGACGGTTATAGAACAGCATTTAGCGAATGGTTAGTTTGTTATATTAGCAATGCTTGACGCTTATTAATCGTAGATACAAAAATGCGATTTCAATATTGAATTGAAATCGCATTGTTTAACATGATTAAGTTAAATCGGCTTTTTACTTACTTTAATGACGCAAAATAAGCAGATACGTTTTTAATATCTTCTTCTGACAAAGGCATGGCCATCGCAGACATCACTGGATCTTTTCGAGCACCAGATTTAAAGTCTCTTAATTGTTTTTCTAAATAAGCTACTTTCTGTCCTGCTAGATTTGGATACATAGGGATCATGCTGATACCGTTGGCACCATGACAAGCTGCACACGTGGCAGACTTAGCTTTACCAGCTGCAATATCAGCGGCATTTGCATTAAATGCAACTGATGCAAAAAGCATGGTGGAAAGTGCTATTATTTTTTTCATATGGACTCCAATAGAAAATATAAGATTGAATTTTTTACCTACTGATTAATAACTTAGCATTAATTGGTAAAATGTCGAATAAGGAAATGGGGTCACAGTTAGTTAATCTTATATTTATTAATATATATCAATTTATACGGCGAAATTATGTCTTCTACAGATGGTAAACAATCAGATCAAATACAGCTAAACCTAAAACATAGCTACGCTGAACAACTTTCAGAGATGGCCGCATTTATTACGCCAACGCCAATGCCCGATGCAAGTTGGATAGTAACCAGTCCCGACGTGGCTGAATTATTGGAATTACCTGACTCTGTTTTCACCGACAGTCATTACCTAGACTGGTTTAGTGGCAATGCAACCTTATCCAATGCCAAACCGTTAGCGCAAAAATACACAGGCCATCAATTTGGTCATTACAATCCCGACTTAGGTGATGGTAGAGGATTATTATTGGGTGAATTGCAAAGCTCCTCGGGCAGTTGGGATATTCACGTTAAAGGTGCAGGGCAAACCCCATTTTCACGATTTGGTGATGGTAGAGCTGTATTACGCAGCAGCGTTAGAGAGTTTTTAGCGTCGGAGGCCTTGTTCCATTTAGGTATACCAACTAGTCGTGCGTTAGGTGTATTTAAAACATCTGAAGCCATTCAACGTGAAACAACCGAACAAGGTGCAGTGTTAATTCGTATTTGCCAAAGTCATATTCGTTTTGGTCATTTTGAATATGCCTTTTACCAAAACAACACCGAGTTATTAGAAACATTGGTGGAATATACTCATAGTCATGTTTTACAACTGGCTACTGACGTCCATTTAACTATTCAAGACAAAACATTGGCAATGTATAAAGCAGTGATCAGCTCCACCGCTGAGTTAGTAGCAAAATGGCAAGCGTTTGGTTTTTGTCACGGAGTAATGAATACCGACAACATGTCTATTTTGGGCATTACTTTTGACTTTGGGCCTTATGGATTTTTAGATGAATTTGATTCTAAACACATCTGTAATCATTCGGATCACTCGGGGCGTTATGCTTTTGATGAACAACCTGGCGTTGCGCTCTGGAACTTAAATGCCTTAGGTCATGCGTTGTCTCCTTTATTAACGAAAGATCAATTAGCCGAGTGTTTGTCGCAATTTGAACCTACATTAGTCAAAGCCTATTCGGCGCTTATGCGCCAAAAACTAGGTTTAACGCAAAACGACAAAGGCGATCAAGTGTTATTAGGAGAGTGGTTAACCTTGTTGCAACAAGATAAACGTGATTACACGAATTCATGGCGTTTATTATCAAACTTTAATGGTAATGATGACGTGTTCATTGATCACTTTATTGACCGAGAAGCCGCCAGTAAATGGCTGACAAAATACAAACGCCGGTTACTAATTGAAAAAGACGATACCCAAACTCGTCTACAAAAAATGCGCGCAGTTAACCCTAAATATATATTACGAAATTACTTAGCCCAACAAGCCATTAAAGCAGCAGAAGCGGGTGATAACTCAGAGCTAGAGAGATTATTTGAAGTGCTAAAACAGCCTTTTGATGAGCAACCAGAGTTTGAACAATACGCCCAAACGCCACCTGATTGGTCAAAAGACTTATCGATAAGTTGCAGCAGTTAATTTGTATAAAAATAATTACAATGAGTTAATTCACAATTTGTAGAGAACTTGCCATTTAGCTCAGTTACGTTAATGTAAAAACTTAACTAATTGATAATATTGTGTAATTTAAAGGATTATATATGTCTAGATGGATACTTTTAAGTTTGTTACTACTACTTATTTTTATTGCTGGCTGTTCAAGCGACAAAGACGAACCTGAAGTAGTTATAACGTCGCCTTTATTTGGCGAATGGGTTTCAAGTTGTAATAGTGATGATACTGATCCTGAAGATGAAGAGTCTTCAATTAGTCGTTTTACCTTCACCGACACTAACGTAACTATTACAGAAAGTATTTATTCAGGCTTGGCTTGTGAACGCCTTCTTATTGAGTTTACTTTATTAGGTACTTATAAAATTGGGGAGTTGGTATCAACTCCTGCACGCATTGATGCCACAAAGGTAGATTTAATGTTAACTGAGGGCTCAGATACCTTTGGCAATCAATATGATGATTATGACACTTCCTTTTTACAGCTGTTCGTTATTGAAGGGACTTACCTTTATATGGGCGATAATTTAGGTGAAGAAGAAAGTATTAGGCCACAAGAGATTGATTTTAGTACTTGGTTAGAGAAAGTAGAATAGCGATATTATCGACTTAAACAACATCTACTTTAGTGAGCAATCGGAGGGATACCTCCTATTAATGTTCCACTACCGTTAACTCGCAAACCCTTCTGGCATATTAGTTTCGTGACCATTAACAGATAATTTTTTAATGATTTCCGCTCTGCTTGGATACTGCTTAATTAACTCATCGGCTAATCCTGCCTCAAAACAGGTGCCAGTGAAACCCGGTGCCATAGTGCAACCAAATAAGGCATATCGGCCACCGTCATTTAAACAGCCAGCTTGCCATACACCTGCAGGAATAACGTATTGAATATGTTGTCCTGCCATTGGGTTTGTGCCCATTAATACTTCTTCCGTTTTACCATCTGGATACAATAAATAAAGCGTAAATGGGTCGCCGTTATACGCGTGCCACACCTCATCAAAATCAAGTTTATGAAAACACGATAAACTTTCGGGTTCGTTAGCATACAAACCTATCATAGCGGTGCCTGCAGGTTCGCCATTGTTATTTTCTTGATTAGAACGCCATGTACTTTTAAACAAGGTGCCCTCTACAGGTAAACGCTCAAAACGATAATGGCGCAACATAGCGACGGTATCTGGATGAATTGGTTTTTGATTAAATCGGCTGACATCAACAACGTCGATAATGGCATTGGTATTTAATGCACCATACAAGTGTGGGAAAGACTCAGTTTTAAAAAAGTTGCTGGCGGAATCATCACAATTACTAAAGTCACCATCCGCCCCCTCGTATACCAGTTCGGATTTCAGCAGGCTAATATCAATCACCAGTAATTTTAAGTCCGTTACACCAGGGTAAAACCTATCAACCACTTCGCTGACTTGATGGGAACGGCATAAATGCATAAACCCTTCGGCTTTTACGCTTGGATGTTCATACTCAGTCTGTTGCAAGATTTCAGCGACTAAAATGGGCGAAGCAATACAAAAAACACAAGTGTCTTTGGTGTGAGCCATGAAAATTCCTGTTGGTTAGTGCGATGGATTCGAGCCGTATTATGCCGTTTAGGTGCGCCAATTTACAGTGATTATAAGGGTATTTCTCTACTCATGTAGGTTGGTTACAACTGCCCTTTAAAACTCTTTTTTCTAATAAAACGTTAATTTACTAACTTGTAGTCATGTATCTGAGTTCTGTTGCAGATAACCTAAGACTAATCACTGTGTGTTCGTATTTCAGCTCATTTATAATACCCCCGAAAAACATGACTCATAAAACAAACGAGTAAGTACAAAAAATTAATAGGATAAGCAGTAATATGGGAAGGTTAGTTTTAGCCACAATTGGCATTTTATATGGCGCGGCTGTGCATGCAAATATTGAAAAAATCACCGTATATGGTCATAGAGCAGGTTTAATCGGCGATTCGATTAGTGCTTCAAGTGGTATTATTGGTCAAGGGGAAATACAAGAACGTCCAATGTTAAGAAGTACTGAAATGCTTGAGTTAATTCCTGGGATGGCTGTGACTCAACATAGTGGTTCAGGTAAAGCTAATCAGTACTTTATTCGTGGTTTTAACCTAGATCACGGCACTGACTTCGCCACCAATATCGACGGCATGCCAATCAATATGCGCAGTCATGGTCACGGACAAGGTTATACAGATCTTAACTTTATTATCCCAGAAACCATTTCTACCATCAGCTATGCAAAAGGCTCGTATGACGCAAGCCAAGGCGACTTTTCTACAGCCGGCAGTGCTAACTTCTTTATTGCCAATGATTTACAACATCAACAAGTTGAATTGAGCTTAGGTGAAAACAATTACTTCAGAGGTGTCGCTTTAGGTGCTGCACAGTTAAGTGATGGCAAGTTAATTGGTGCAACTGAATGGCAAACGTATTCGGGCCCTTGGGACAATGTTGATGAAGACGTGAACAAAAAGAACGCATTATTACGTTATGTAACGAATATGCAAAACGGAAACTTATCTGTAACGGCCATGGCTTATGACAATACGTGGAACTCAGCGGATCAAATACCGCAGCGTGCAGTAGACCAAGGTTTAATCTCTGAATTAGGGTCATTAGATACATCGTTAGGTGGTAGTTCAAGTCGTTATAGTTTGTCGGCCAATTGGCAAGGCAATAACCTACAAGCTAATGCTTATGTAATTAATTACGATTTAAACTTGTTCTCAAACTTTTCATATTTTTTAAATGATCCGATTAATGGTGATCAATTTAATCAACAGGATAGTCGTACCATTTCCGGTGCGGCATTAAGTTATCAGTTTGATAGTCATGGATTCTCAATCCCCGTTCAGCACAAGGTGGGATTACAACTGCGTCATGACAACATAGACAATGTTGGATTATATAATACCAAAGAAACGGTTTATGTAAGCACCGTTCGCCAAGATGCGTTAACTGAAACCAGTTATTCAAGTTATTGGCAATCTAACTTAACCTTTAATAACAAATTAGAAGCAACGGTTGGTGTCAGGTATGACTACATTGACGCTGATGTAAATAGTGATATTGCAGCAAATTCAGGTTCAGCCAATGATGACCAAATTAGCTTTAAAGCTAGCCTTAACTATCTAATAAATGACTCGTTAGCAGCTTATGCTAATTGGGGTGAATCGTTTCATTCTAATGATGCACGTGGGGCAACTATCTCTATTGATCCTGCTACGTTAACTCCAGCAGAAACCGTTGATTTATTAGTGAAAAGTGAAGGTGCTGAAATTGGTCTGCGTTATTCTGATAAACAAAACTTCAATCTATCTGCCGCTTTATGGTGGTTAGAGCTTGAGTCAGAATTGTTGTTTATTGGGGACGCTGGTAATACGGAAGCCAGTGATGCGTCCAAACGTTATGGTATCGAAGTGAGTGCGTACTATTGGTTAAATGACAGTATTAGCATAGATGCAGAAGCGTCATTTACCCATTCAAGACTAGATATTAACGATGTGAACGACCACATTGAAGGTGCGGTTCCAGTAGTTGCGAGCACAGGTGTGAATTGGCATGTTAACGATAACTGGCAATCATCTTTACGATTACGCCATATCGGTAAACGTACATTAACGGCAGATAACGAACAGCGTTCAGACCCGTTAACGGTATTAAATACTATGTTCAGTTATTCGCAAACTCATTGGAAAGTAAGTTTTGAATTATTGAACTTGCTGGACAGTGATGATCATGACATTGATTATTATTATGAATCTCGTTTACCGGGTGAAATCAGTGAAGGTGTTGAAGACAATCACTTCCACCCAATTGAACCAAGAACGGCAAGATTAAGTTTAAGTCTATTGTTTTAATTAGAATTTAATAATAACTCAATGAATAAACGGTAAGCCTTATAGCTTACCGTTTTTGCTTTACGGCTAAGGAACATTAACCCTCGTTATTGCATAGCTGCATTGACTGGAGCACTATCAACAAACTGCTCAAACTTAATAATTTTGCTATTTTCTAATGTCCAAAGATGAGCAACTCGGGCGTTAAATGACCTTCCTGTATTATTAAACACACCAGAATAAGTGCCATAAGCAAATACCTTATTACCCTCAGCAACATAATCTTCAACGACAAATTTATAATCGGTCCATTCAGTTGCTAAGCGGTGAAATACATGTTTGGATATTTGTTCAAATCCAATATACGTCCCGGCCAATGGGAAGCCGTCGGCTTCTTTCCACTTTACCTTGTCAGACAAATATTTCTCTAAGTTTCGTCCATTCTCTTCTGACGAAGCACCTTCATAAGTACTTTTGATAATTTCAAGGTTGGTCATAATTACCTTATCTCCGTTTACGTCCAGCATTTTTATAAATTCATTACTTGTTTAAGCATAACTGATAGCGCCTCGAGTACTTAGGTGACTCAGTCGCTATAAATTTTCTATCAGTTTTTGCCAATGTATTGCATTACCGTAAAAGTCAGAATGGGCGAGTCGGCTTAATTTCCCTTCACTTTCCATGATAAATGTTGGGAACCCTTGAACTGACCATTGCTTCATTAACTTTTGACTTTTTTCAATGTTAGCCATTGCATTAACCTCTTCGGTTTTCATTAAATCAAACCAATTATCTTTTTTTGCACCAAGACCAACTGCAATCTCAGATAAAACTACAGGGTCACTGGAATCAAGTGCAGATTGATAATGCGCCTGTTGAATCGCTTTTAGCATCACAAAACCTTGATTATAATATTGCTCCATAACCCAAATTGCTTGTGCTGTAATGTATGAATCAAATATCAAAGGTGTTGCATTTTTAAGTCGATCGTAATATTCAGCTGTGAATTCTTGACCTGTCATTTCAGCAATTCGTTTATCGTTCGTTATTGCCATATTTCTAAAAGAGACGTCCATCTCACGCCTTTGTACCATTCCTCCAGGGTGCATCACTAATTTTACATTTTGTGCTGAGTTCGCAATATCAGCCAGAGGTGTGGCGCCGTAACACCAGCCACACATAGGGTCAAAAAAGTAATGAATGGTTACCATTTCATCTCTCCCATGTGAACTTTAGCGCCTATGTTTAATGCAAGTGCAAATTGTGAGTTTGGAAAAGCAACTGTCATTTTGTCAATTAGTGCTTTCGAGTGTTGGCTATTTTTCTTTTCTTCAATAAATGTGTTCAAGTATGAAATTGTGTAGTTAATATTATTAACATCAAGATTTGTATCTTGTTGCATATGACCAGGTACCACTATTTGTGGAGCAAGGTTTTGCATTTGTGTTAACTGTGTTAACCAAGCGTCTAATTTGTCTTGCGTTTGAGTATCGGCTGTCCAAACATGTACCCCGCCAAACACGGCAATATTACCTACTAATGCCTTTTTAGATGGGATCCAAAGGTAAGGTCTATGGGCTAATAAGCCGCTGGTTCCTTTAATTTCAATTTTATAACCATCTACCGTCAATTCAGTTTGCTTGATTGCTTTTGGTAATAATGGATTTTTTGGTGCATTTGCGCCCATTTTTGGTCCCCAAAAAGCAAGTTTACCTTCCATCTTTTTTTCTATCACTTTAGCAACAGCTGGTGTGGTTAATACTTGGGCTTCAGGAAACAACTTTTGTAATGTTTCAGCACCAAAATAAAAGTCGGGATCTGCTTGGCTAATAAAGATTGTGGTTAGTTTTTTACCAGAATCTAATACGTTTGCGGCAATGCGTAACGCGTCTGCTTTGGTAAATCCAGCGTCGATTACTAATGCTTCGGTTTCACCATATACTAAGGTTGAGTTGACATGAAAGCTGTTGCTGTCTGCATTAATTACTTTTAGGGTTAATGGGGTTTTATTCGCTGCATATAATGATGTGGTTAATAACAGTGAAGTTATCAGTAAAATTACTTTTTTCATTTTGGATCTCTTTGTGTCTATGATTAATGTGGGGCAATAATAGGCAATTGATTTGAACGAATAAATACACAATAATGCACATCATTGTTTCATATATCGGACAAGTTAATGGATAGACTCACTGCTGCGCAAGTTTTTGTTGATGTTGCCAATTCAGGTAGTTTTACCGCAACGGCTGAACGCTTAGATATGTCCAGACCTATGGTTACTCGTTATATTGAAACCATTGAAGCTTGGTTTGGTGCGAGGTTACTACACCGGACAACACGGAAAGTCACTTTAACCACAATAGGTCAACAGTGCTTGGAAGATGTTGAGTTATGGATATCGGTTGCACAGAAAATTGTATCTAGTATTGAATCACCAACTGAATTGTCTGGCTCTATAAGGTTGGCGACAAGTATGTCTTTTGCTCATACTCAATTAATGGCTGCAATTACTGCGTTCATGTCAAAACACCCTAAGGTCTCGATTGATATTGATTTACAAGATAATGCCATTGATTTAGTAAAGAGCAGAATTGATTTAGCCATTAGAATAGCATCTAGCCCTGACCAATCACTAATTGGTAAACCTATTGGAGTGTGTCGCTCCGTGCTGGTAGCCAGTAAAGAATATTTAGATAAGTCGCCTCCTATTAAAGAGCCAGAAGATCTGAGCGAACATCAATGCCTTAGTTATACTAACTTTGAGCGTAATATTTGGCACCTGCAAAGAGGCAAAGAACACAGATCAATACATGTAAATTGCCAATTAACCGCTAACGAAGCAACCGCGTTATTTCAAGCTGTGTTGTGTGGTTCCGGCATATCCATGCAGCCGACATATATGGTAAATAAAACAATTAATGAAGGTGGTTTAATTCATGTTTTACCTGATTGGAAACCAAACGACATGTATATCTATGCTTTATATTCATCAAGAAAGTTTTTGTCGCCTACGGTCCGCGCCTTAATTGATTTTCTTAGTGATTATTTTGATAAACACGATTGGGATCATGAATAAACTTATTATTTGATAACAATAAAATATTTTCTATACCCGTCAAAATTATTAATGTAAGTTGTGGTTTTATAATCAGTGAACAAGGAAGTGCTATGAAAACAATACTATTTTTACTGGCGTTATTTAGCGTCTCGGCTTATGCAACAACCGCCAAACAAGCTTGTGATGAACTCAAACCGGTAGTAAAAGATCTGCAAGCTCAAGCTCCAATGGATATAGATTACGTGACGACTCTGACCGGCGTTCAAGTGTTTTATGTTTCTAATATTTGCATTTTAAATTATAGCTATGTACTGAAAACAACTAAATTTTTAGACGATATGGCAAAACAAAACGAGCTGTCTATTGATGACAATTTAGCTTTTTTGAAAACCGAGGACGGTGTAGCCGCTTTGCAGGAGTCGTTTAACGATATCGCTAAAAACTCAGCTAATACCAACTTTAAAGACTTCAAAGAAATTAAAGGCATGCATATTTTATATAGCTACAGCTTTGACGACACCGAAGTTCCAAGTATCAGAGCAACAGTAATGGAAAACGAGTTATAAAACACTATTAGCTACTACAAATCATCCCATTTACTTAAGCCATTTTTTGAGGCGCTTTTTTTATAATAAAGCGCCATTATCAAACCAAACAATACACCACTGACAATACTTGTCGTCACCACATTGAAGATAGGTAAACGTTGTGTACTCCAAGTAGTAAACCACATTAACAGCCCCCAAATGAGTCCGAAAAATATTGCTGAAAAAGCAAAGTT
This sequence comes from Psychrosphaera sp. F3M07, assembly GCF_018860345.1. Taxonomy (GTDB): domain Bacteria; phylum Pseudomonadota; class Gammaproteobacteria; order Enterobacterales; family Alteromonadaceae; genus Psychrosphaera; species Psychrosphaera aquimarina. The sequence goes on from NZ_JAHKPJ010000020.1 coordinate 241,138, forward strand.
ATTAATAAAGCTATTGTAATGCACGGGTCTAATTTTGAGCCCTAACTTTCTTAACAGGATAAATATTGGCGGATTATAGTTAGACTCGCGCATACCTGTGTTTGCTAATTCCGCTTGGGCTTTTTCTAGTTTTGATTGATATGACATTTGGGATCTCGTTACTTTAAATGTGAAAAAGGGACAAGCTATGCTTATCCCTTTGTATATTAATCCACAATTAGTTAACTGGGTTACCAGCAGTATCCAATACAATGGCTTTGCCTAAACCAAGTTCATTTACTCGTTCAAGCTGTGTTGCTGCATCACCCACAATTAGATAAATCATCTTGTCAGGGTTCATGTATTTAGCAACGGTTTGCTGTGCTTGTTCTATGGTCATATTAGCTAATGTTGCTTGTTGTTTAGCGACATAATCTTTAGGTAAGTCGTAGCTGCTAATGTTTTGTAATACACCCATTAGGCTGTCTGTAGTCTCAAATGCGCGGGCGTTTGAGCGTGATAAGACTGACTTGGTATTGGTCAAAGCTTCTTCGTCAAAACCTTGGTTGTAATTAGTCATTATTTCTCTAAACGTTTGTAAAGATTCTAATGTCACATTTGAACGTACACTTGAACTTGCCGTGAATACACCCCCTAAGTTTTTACGATTTACACCAGAATATGCACCATAGGTATAGCCTTTTTGCAGGCGTAATATTTGGAATAACTGACCTGAGAAACTGCCACCTAAGTTATGATTAACAGCAACCAGAGGATAATAATCATCTGAATTTGCAACCATAGCGCGAGCCCCAATTTTAATGAACGACTGTTTAGCCCCCGGTACATCTACAAAGTAAACTTGGGCTTTTTCATTAAGCGTTGCAGCGGTCGTTGCTGGTAATTGAACATCACCGGCTTTTAACGTTTTAGCTAACGGAGCTAAGCTTGCGGTTACTTGTTGTTGGGCTACGTCACCTGCAACATGAACACTGGTTAAGTTAGCTACTATGTTATTGTTGTAAAACGCTTTAACGTCATCCAAGGTTATATTGTTCACGCTTTCCACTGTGCCGGAAATAGGCGTAGACAACATGTTTTCGTCACCATACATTAATTTGTTATACACAATGTTAGAGATAGCGCCTGGATTACCTTGAGCTTGTTGAATTTGTGCAATTGTTTCGTTTTTAATACGTGTCCATTCTGACTCGTCCCAACGTGGTTGCAATAACATCTCTTGCGCTAACGCCATCACTTCTGTGAAGTTAGCCGCTAACGTATTACCGGTTAAAGTTAAATATTCATCACTGGTTGTGAAACGAATGTCTGCCCCTAACTCACCTAAGGCTTTTTCAAGCTGTTGCGGCGTTTTCGTTGCAGTGCCTTCCATCATCATGCTTGTGACTAAATTAGCGGTACCCACTTTGTCTTTCGTGTCTAAAGCATGACCACCTAAAATACGGATAGAGAAGGAAACTAACGGTAACTCAGTATGTTCAATACCTAAAACTTGCACACCATTGTCTAATTTAGATGTCCAAACATCAGGTAAAGTAATTGTCGGTGACTTACCAAACTTAGGTTTTACTGAACGGTCAAATGCAGACTTAGTTTCAGCTACTGGCGGTAATGCTTCCGTTGATTCCATCCCAAGGTTTTGTTCTGCACCTTGAACTACTTGTTCTTCAACAACGTCCGCTTTGGTTGCATCACTTAACGCCAGTTCTTTTTGCCCTTTTGGCACAAAGCTAGTAGCAACATAATTTTTACCATTTATGTATTTATTAAATACATTCATGATGTCGTCACGAGTCACGCTTTTGTAACGCTCAATTTCTGTTGTGATTAAGTTTGGATCACCAGCAAACTCATTGTATGTCGCTAATGAAGAGGCTTTATTAAAGACGCTGGTTAGGTTGTTATAAAATGCTTTTTCTTGGCGCGTAATAATTCGAGCAAGCTGTTCGTCGCTAAAACCTTCTTTTGCAAAACGGGTTAATGCTTTATCCAAACTGGCTTTTACATCGTCTAATTTTGTACCGTTAAAGGCTCTAGCACTGATACCAAAGGTACCCGCAATTTCACCGATATACGCATACGCACTGACCGACGGCGCTAACTTATCTTGTTCTACTATAGTTTGGTAAAGCACACTGTCTTTGCCATCGTTTAGTACTTCTGCCAATAACTCTAATGCATAAGCATCTGCTTGATATTGCTCAACTGCTGGAAAAGTAACGGTTAATTCAGGTAATTGTGCAAAGTTATCTTCATGATACAAAGACACACTTTGCGCTAATTTTGCAGGCATTGGCGGTAATGCCTCTACTTCTGGCTGAGGTTGTAACTCACCAAAGTATTTTTCAATCCACTCTTTGGTTTGTACACCTTCAAAATCACCGGCTAAAACCAGTGTTGCGTTATTTACGCCATACCACTTTTGATAGAAGTCACGCACATCTTGTAAGGTGGCGTTTTGTAAGTCTTCTAAACTACCAATAACACTCCAGCTATATGGATGACCTTCTGGATACATAGCTTCCATAACAACTGAATTTGTATGGCCATAAGGTCTGTTGTCTACGCTTTGGCGCTTTTCATTTTTAACAACTTGTTTTTCGTTTTCCAAGCCTTCTTTGGTCACGGTATTGATGAAGTAACCCATACGGTCAGACTCCATCCATAAGATTTGTTCTAAGCCATCATTTGGAACGACTTCATAATAAATAGTCCCGTCTTGCCAAGTACCACCATTTAGAGTGCCCCCCATATTGCCGATGTTTTGGATAAACTTACCAGCTCCAACATTGGTGGAGTTTTGGAACAGCATATGTTCAAAAAAGTGCGCAAAACCCGTTTTACCAGGCAGTTCACGATTTGAACCAACATGATAAACAATCGCAACGGCAACAACTGGGTCTGACTTATCTTGGTGTAAAACCACATCAAGGCCATTTTTAAGTTGATACTTTTCTATGTTAAGCGCTTTGCTTTCTTTGGTTGAGCTTGTAGTAGGAGTTGATGATTCTGGGTTGGTGCAAGCTGTCATAGTGACGGCAATAGCGACCATAGTTAAAACACGCTTTATAGATTTCACGAGCATCCCTTATTTTGAAATTGCAGTTTTGAAATTGCGATTATTGTAATTTGCGAATTATTGAAGCTGACTGACATACATTAGTCGTTTTATTCTTATTATCCGTACCACTTTAAAAGTATGCATCAACAAAAACAATAAATTAGTTTAAAAAGAATCTAACAAGAGGTGTGGAGATTATCTTACTTAAGGGTTAAGAAATGACGTCGAGTAACTTATCTATTTCAAGTTCTGAATAAACTTGGATCCCGTTTTTACTTAGTAATTCCGCGGTAACACCTTGACCGGCAATTAACGTTTTATCAAATTGACCATTATATATTTGATGATTACCACAGCTTGGGCTTTTTGCTTTTAATAAGGCAATCTTAATATTGTGTTGCTGACAAAGCGTTAATGCTTTTTGCGCACCAAGTTCAAACTCAGTGGTTACATCTTGTCCGTTAACGGTCATGATCTTGTCTTGTTGTCGCTCAGCGGGGTCTCTTGGTGTAGGTAAACCTCCCGCTTGTTCAGGGCAAATGATAACGAGGCGATTTTGCTGCTGTAATTTTTGTAACCATGTTATTTCTTTCAGAGGCACACTTTTACCGTCGTATCTTACCGGATAACCCAATAAACATGCTGACACTAACACTTTGTCTGTCATAACCCACTCTATTTGTTATTTATAAAAAAAGGACTGAACATTTTACCAACAGCCTTTATAATACCTCTGATTTTAAAAGGATATGAGAAAAATAATGAGTTTATCTGTTGTAATTTTAGCTGCCGGTAAAGGCACACGTATGAGATCTAGCTTACCTAAGGTATTACACCCTGTAGCTCACAAACCTATGGTGCAACATGTAATCGATGCGGCCACAGAATTGCAGTCAGAAAACATCAGCTTAGTGTATGGTCACGGCGGTGAACAACTGCAACAAGTATTAAGCCATAATAAAGTGCATTGGGCATTACAAGCTGAGCAATTAGGCACAGGTCATGCGGTAAAAGTCGCCGATGAATATATGCCAGATTCAGACACTATTCTTATTTTGTACGGTGACGTACCGCTTATTCAAACCTCGACATTAGAACGTTTATTAGCGGTAAAACCTGAACAAGGCATTGCTTTGTTAACGGTTAAACTAGATAACCCAACCGGTTATGGCCGAATTGTCCGTGAAAATGGCAAAGTGGTTGGTATCGTTGAACAAAAAGACGCTAACCCAGAACAGTTACAAATTGATGAAGTTAATACAGGCATCATGGCGGTGAACGGCAACTTACTAAAACAGTGGTTATCCAACTTATCCAGCGACAACGCGCAAGGTGAATATTATTTAACTGATGTGATCGCTATGGCGCACAACGCCGGTTTTGCAATTGAAACTGCACATCCTGAAACGGGAATTGAAGTAGAAGGGGCTAATAACCGCGTTCAATTAGCGACGTTAGAGCGTGAATATCAACGTCGTGCGGTTGAAACCTTAATGTTATCAGGTGCGTCAATGCGTGATCCTGCACGAGTTGATGTAAGAGGCAATGTAACCGTTGGACAAGATGTTGAAGTAGACGTCAACGTTATCTTTGAAGGCACCGTTGTGATTGGCAACAATGTAAAAATTGGTCCTAACAACGTACTTAAAGATTGCACTATTGGTGACGGCGCCGTCATTGAAGCGAATTGTTTAATCGATCAAGCGCAAGTGGGTGAATTAGCTCAAATTGGCCCTTTTGCTCGCTTACGTCCAGCCGCCATTGTTGGCAATAATGCGAAAGTCGGCAACTTTGTTGAAATGAAAAAATCCACCTTAGGTGAAGGGTCAAAAGCTAATCACTTCTCTTATTTAGGTGATGCCATTATCGGACGAGGCGTTAACATAGGTGCTGGCGTGATCACGGCAAACTATGATGGTGTAAATAAGTTTAAAACCGAAATCAAAGACAATGCATTTATTGGCACTAACTCAACATTAGTAGCGCCTATTTGCATTGAAGAAAATGGCTTTGTGGCAGCAGGCTCAACCGTCACCAAAGGCGTTGGTGAAAATGGATTAGCTATAGCTCGTGGTAAACAACGTAATATCGAAGGGTGGAAACGCCCAACTAAAGATTAGTGAATAAACACTTCATTGTTCAATAATTTAAAGCGCTGATATATCGGCGCTTTTTGCTTTCAGGCATTACCTTTTCACAATTTACAAAATTTTTTTTATCAAGACTGATAACTTGTTCTACATTTAATTCGTTGTTGTTTTGTATAAATTATTAAATTTAAGGAAATGTGATGGCGAATAACCCAGTTGGTTGGTTTGAGATATATGTGGATGAAATGGCGAGAGCCAAAGCTTTTTATGAGTCCGTCTTTAACGTCAGTTTCGAAGTATTGAGCGATCCCACCAATACAGACACTGAAATGTTGGCGTTTCCATCGAATATGGAAGAATACGGTGTTTCAGGTGCATTAGTTAAAATGGATGGTTTTTCGGCTGGCGGTAACAGCACCATCATTTATTTTTCATGTGAAGATTGTGCAGTTGAAGAAGCCAGCGTTGTCGCTGCTGGAGGTAAAATTCAGCAACCTAAAATGGCTATTGGTGAATTTGGTTTCTGTACATTAGCGATAGATACAGAAGGCAATATGATAGGTTTACATTCAATGGCATAACCTTTGGAGCTAAAATATCGATAAGTATCAACTAGTTTGGTACTAAGAAAGATAACTGAATAAATATCATATAAAGCGAGACTAGTTGGTTAGTCTCGCTTTTTTCGTTAAGGTAGCCCGCTCTATATCATTACTAATGACATTGCCCTCACTTAATCACGGAAGTTACTCATGAAATACTTATTTATTATCGCTGCTTTATTGTTAAGTGGCTGTGCCATTAATATCACGCCAGCTTCATTCATTTATCAAAGTGAAAAAGTTGAACCTCAATTAGATATAAAAGCCATAGATGTCAAAATGAGTAACGCTCCATCTAGCGTCTCCAATATCAGTGTAATCACCCAAACTGGTATCACATTAAATGGCATAAAACTGACTAAAACAGATGCCATAGTGAATGTGGTTTTATTTGGTGGCAACGGGATGAGAATTAGTGCTTCTGCTGGCATTCTTAACCACTTTGCTTTGATCCCTGCGAATGTGATTTGGTTTGACTATCAAGGTATGGGCGTTAGTGAAAAAAGTACCGAACTATCAATAGATGCTTTAAAAATCGACGCTTTATCCGTATTCGACTTCGCTAAAAAGGAGTTCACTGCCCAATTGCCGTTAGTTGTGCATGGGGTATCTATGGGATCTTTAATTGCGGGTTATGTCGCAAGTGAACGACATATTGATGGGCTAGTATTAGATGGCGCGATTAGCTCGGTACCAGAGCTGGTTGAGAATTTAATTCCAACTTGGTCTAAATTATTTTCAACCGTCACAGTGTCACCGGAATTAAGTGATATTAACAATGAAGAGTTAATTGCCCAGTACACTAACCCTTTATTGATCTTAAGTGGTGAAAACGATGAAACCACACCATTGGTTTTTTCCCAGCAATTATTTAATATATCACCTAGTCTGATTAAATCGATTAAAGTATTGCCTAACACAACACACGCGCAACCAATGAAAAAGTCAGAAACCATAGATGCTTATAAAATATTTATTAACAAACTAACCTGCTGTCAGACCGATATGTAATTAACCAATTGCGGTATAAAATATCGACTGGCCACTTTTTAAGGAGTTTATATGCTTATTTCAATAGAAACATTAATCAATGCTTCGCTAGAGCAAGTGTGGTCTGCTTGGACGACGCCGAGCGATATTGTGAATTGGAATTTTGCCTCCGACGATTGGATTTGCCCCAAAGCAGATATTGAACTGGTTGTTGGTGGCAAATTTAATTACCGGATGGAAGCCAAAGACGGTTCATTTGGTTTTGATTTCGAGGGACGGTTTACCTGTGTTAAACCACATCAACAAATAGAGTATGTGTTAGGCGATGACCGAAAGGTGTTTATTACGTTTACTCAAACTGACCAAGGTGTGAAGTTAGTTGAGGCTTTTGAAGCTGAAAATGAAAATTCAAATGAACGACAGAGACATGGTTGGTTATCTATCTTAAATAACTTTAAACAACATGTAGAGCAAACGCGCGTTTAAGCCGCTTGCTCTTGAGCAATTTGAATGATTTTTGTTAGCTCTTGTTGTGCATCTTGATTGGTTTGGTTGTTAACATCTTGACCATTAAGCTCTGAATATAAGTTAACCACTTCTCCCACAATGATCAGCGCAGGGGAGCCAATGTTATGGCTTTGCACGAGCTCATCTAAAGTCGCTAATGTACCAATCACAACACGTTGGTCGGGTCTTGTGCCTTTTTCTATAATGGCTACTGGCGTATCAGCAGCACGGCCATGTTTTATCAATTGATGTTTGATTTCAGGGCTTTGAATGATGCCCATATATATCACTAAGGTTTGATTCGTACTGGCTAATGACTGCCAATTGGTATCTGACTGCGCATTGGCGTCAGTCGACTTTTTAAGATGACCCGTCACAAACTGTAAAGATTGTGCGTAGTCTCTATGGGTTAATGGGATACCGACCGCAGCAGAACAAGCTGCCGCAGCGGTAATACCAGGAACCACCTGATAAGGGATATTATATTTCGCTAATAACTGCGCTTCTTCTCCACCGCGACCATATATATAAGGATCACCGCCTTTTAAACGACAAACCACTTTGCCTTGGTTGGCTAGATCAACCAGTAGTTGATTTATTTGATCTTGCGGTAAGGTGTGATTACCCGCTTTTTTACCCACAGAAATATATTCTGCATCGGTACGACATAAGGTTAATATTTCGTCGGTGATCAAATAATCATAAACAATGACATCTGCCGCTTGCATCACTCGTAACGCTTTGATGGTTAATAAATCAGGATCGCCAGGACCTCCTCCAACTAAATACACTCGTGTATTTACGCTAGGCAGGTTAACTTTATTACCAGCATTGCTGTTGAGTGATATAGAAACGGGTGCATTGTTCATTTTAAATACCTCCACCTTCTACATTTTCATGTAGACCACACTCACGAGTCAGACCAAAAAATCGTGTTTCTTCTTCCGTCATGCCCGGTTCTAACTTGCGTGTTGTTTGTTTATCACCAACAGATACATACCCTTGCTCCCATAACGGATGATAAGGTAAGTCATGTTTTTGCAAATAATCGTAAATGTCTTTGTTAGACCATTCCAAAATAGGATGCACTTTAATGACAGGTTTATGGTTACCACGAATAAAACTGTATTCAGCAATGGTCTTATTAGCTCGACTAGAAGATTGACCCGCACGAATACCACTGAACCAAGTACCTACATCCAATTCTTCAAGAGCACGATTCATAGGTTCAACTTTGTTGATAAGGTTGTATTGCTTTAATCCCGCTTCACCTTTAGTCCATAACTGACCAAATTTCGCTTCTTGCCAAGCTGGAGTTAATTCAGCGCGATAGACTTTTAAGTTTAAGTTTAATCGTTCAGTTAACTGGTCGATAAATTGATACGTTTCATCAAATAAATAACCCGTATCCGTTAATATCACAGGAATATCCGGTTTTACTTGCGTTACCATATGTAACATCACGGCAGCTTGAATACCAAAGCTAGATGACAAGGTGATTGTTTGAGGTAAGTTTTCAACTACCCAAGCAACACGTTGCTCTGCCGTTAATGGTGCAAGCTGTTGATTAATCTGCTCAATATTGGCCACCAACCCAGGTTGGTCACCTGAGTTTTGATTTTTTATAGCTGTGGCTGTTGTCATGTTTATTTCCTAAAGGGCTGTATCAGCCCCAAATTGTTAGGCATGGAAGTCTGTTTTAGAGACTTTTACTTCGGCAACGATTTCTTTACGGATCACAAAATCCCCAAAACATTCATGCTCGTTGTTCTCAAGCGTTAAACGTTCTTTAGCCCAAGCACCAATTAACTCATCCAGTGCCGGCAAATACACATCTTCACCGACATTGTCTAAATACAACTTAGGGACACGAGTCCCCTCTCGGTTACCACCTAAATACACATTGTATTTACCTGGTCCTTTACCAACTAAGCCAATTTCTGCCAGCATGGCGCGGCCACAACCGTTTGGACAACCAACAACACGTAAAATAATGTCGTCATTGGCTATATCGTGTTTCGCTAAAATCGCCTCGGTTTTCTCAATCAAACTTGGTAAGTAACGTTCCGCTTCTGCCATGGCTAATGGGCATGTTGGTAGAGATACACAGGCCATTGAGTTTTTACGTTGTTCACTATTGCTGTCATCTATCAAACCATGTTCGCGAGCGATTTTTTCAATTTCAGCTTTTTGTTCTACCGGCACACCTGCAATAATTAAATTTTGGTTTGCCGTCATGCGGAAATCACCTTGATGGATTTCAGCAATTTTACGACAACCGGTTTTTAACGCTTTGTCTGGGTAATCTAAAATACGGCCGTTTTGAATAAATACAGTTAAATGATGTTTACCATCAATACCGTCTACCCAACCAATGCGGTCCCCACGATGAGTAAATGCATATGGGCGGCTTGGTTCGAACTTCACACCAGCACGTTTTTCAACTTCAGCTTTAAATGATTCAACACCAAATGAATCTAATGTGTATTTAGTTTTTGCATTTTTACGGTTAGAACGATTACCCCAATCACGTTGTACAGAGACAACATGTTCAGCCACAGCCAAAGTATGTTCAGCCGGAATAAAGCCAAAGTCGTCAGCTTTACGCGGATATGTGTTTACATCTCCATGCGTCATGGCTAAACCACCACCCACTAAAACGTTAAAACCGATTAACTTGCCGTTTTCAGCAATAGCTACAAAGTTTAAATCGTTAGCGTGAATATCCACTTCGTTATCCGGTGGAATAGTCACAGTGGTTTTGAACTTACGTGGTAGGTAAGTTGATCCTAAAATAGGTTCTTCAGTTGTTTCTGATTTTTCGCCGTTTAACCAAATTTCAGCATACGCTCTGGTTTTCGGTAACAAATGTTCAGATATCTTAGTTGCCCACTCATACGCTTCTTGGTGCAATTCTGATTGCACTGGGTTGGCAGTACAAAGTACGTTTCGGTTTACGTCACCCGCCGTTGCAATTGAGTCAATGCCGACACTATTTAATAGTTGGTGCATGCCTTTGATATTTGGTTTTAATACACCATGGAATTGAAACGTTTGACGCGTTGTTAAACGAATACTGCCGTACATGGTTTTATCTTCTGCAAACTTATCGATAGCCAACCATTGATGTGGCTTAATCACGCCACCTGGCATACGAGCACGTAACATCACATTGTGTAATGGTTCTAATTTTTGCTTAGCACGTTCAGAACGTATATCACGGTCGTCTTGTTGGTACATACCGTGGAAACGGATCAACTGGAAGTTATCAGCGGTAAAACCACCGGTTAATTGATCATCAAGATCCGCTTCAATGGTGCCTCGTAAAAAGTTACTTTGCGTTTTTAAACGCTCGTTATCAGCAAACTTTGCATCTGGATCGTGTTTACTGTTTTTCTTAAATTCTGAATTATTGCTCACGTTTTTTCCTAAATTCTAATCGACTATTAATAAACGTCTTTTTGATAGCGGTTAGCGCTACGTAAATCTTTTAAGTATTGCTCTGCTTGTTCTTCGTTTTTACCACCAAAGGTTGTTACGATTTCAAGCAGCACTTGATGTACGTCTTTTGCCATACGGTTTGCGTCACCACAAATATAGAAATGAGCGCCTTTTTCTAACCAAGCAAATACTTGCTCGCCTTGCTCACGTAAGCGGTCTTGCACATATACTTTTTCAGCTTGATCACGGCTAAAGGCAAGGTCAATCTTGGTTAATAATCCAGATTTAACATAACCTTGCAGTTCAACTTGATATAAGAAGTCTTGAGTAAAGTGTGGATTGCCAAAGAATAGCCAGTTTTCACCTTCCGCTTCACGTGCATCACGTTCTTGTAAAAATGCTCTGAACGGCGCAATGCCCGTACCAGGGCCAACCATGATCACAGGTGTGTTATTGTCCACCGGTAAACGGAAATTATCGTTGTGTTCAACAAATACTTTGATAGACGCCCCTTCTTCGGCACGACGAGCTAAGTAACCAGAACAGCCACCTAAATGTTCACTATCAAACGCATCAAACTCAACTAAACCAATCGTTAAATGAACTTCTTCTTCAACTTCAGCTTGGCTAGAAGCTATTGAATATAAACGGGCTTGTAACTTACGAGCACAATCAACCAATACTTGAGCGTCTAACTTAGCTGGGTTTTGGGCGATAACATCAAATATTTGTCGTGCTTCAATGTATTCACGTAATGCCGCTTTATCTTCAGTCAAAGCAAGTAATTGTTTGTTGTTGGTCGCACTTGCGTACTTTTCAACAAAGCCAGGATAAGACTGAGTAAGTTCTAACTTTTCTATCAGCGCTTGGCGAACGGTTAATGTTTCTTGACCAACGGTAACTTGTTCATCACCTTGAAGCCCCGTTTGAGCTAAAGCAGCATCGACTAATGTTTCATCATTAAGGAAGTAAACACCAAGTGCATCACCTGGTTGGTAAGTGATACCTGATTCTTCTAATGAGATTTCAACATGGCGTACGTCTTTAGTTGAATCACGGCCGGTGATCTTTTGTGAAAGACTTAACTCTGCAGCAAATGGGTTTTGTTTATTATATTGACTGCTATGCGCATGTGCAGCGGCAAAACCGCTCATTGGAATAACTTGCGCACCGGCTTGATTATTAGATTTAAATTCAGGTTCAAAGGCTTCAACAGCACCAGAAATCCACTGTGTCGCTTGCTCTTCATAATCAACATCAAGTTCAGCACGGGTAACAAGGGTATCTGCGCCTAATGCGTTAAATCGTTGTTCGAAGTCTATGGCAGTTTGGCAGAAAAACTCGTAACTGGTATCACCTAAACCAATCACCGCAACTTTAACGCCGTTTAATTTTGGTGCTTTTTTAGAAGCTAAAAATGCGTGTAAGTTTTCTGCATCTTCTGGTGGTTCACCTTCTCCGTAAGTAGAAACGGCAACCACAATAAATTTTTCTTTTTTAAGTTGGCTAGTTTTATAGTCCGACATATTAACTAACTTAACCGTGATGCCTTTAGCTTCAGCTTGTTCTTTTAGTTGATTGGCAACGCCTTTAGCATTACCCGTTTGCGAACCATATAATATGGTTAATACTGACGCTTCATTTGCCTGTGGAGCTAAACTCGTAGTTTGAGCACTTGGCATCGCTGCATTAGCACTTGCTGCCAAATAGCCACTCACCCAAGCTTGTTGAATTGGGTTAAGTTGTGCGACCAAGGTTTGCAGGTCCGTCACTTGTTGTGCAGATAACGGAGAAGCAATTTGATTTAGTTGTTGTACGAGTTGAACCGGACTCATGTTATTAAACCATCTATTTACAAAGTAAACGGATTGTAGAAGTCTAGTTATATTCGATAAAGTATCTAAATGCTTATATGTATTCCATTTGGTTATATAGCTAATTAGCCCCTTTAAAATCAAGCGTGTAGTAACTTTCAAGCCAGATATGACTTTTTACTATGAGATAGATCTTTTTAGGTTTACCCTGTTTTTAACAAAGAAGATCACATTTAAAGATAAGAGCGACCGTTAAGATTGGATAATAATAACTCCCCTAAATTAACAACTGAAAACCAGATCACAAAATACTTAATTGTATTTAACCCTTTACCTAATAAAAAACGACAAACCATAATTGATCTGGTCAAACACAGATTAATACAAAAAAATATGGCATTTGATCTTTATCCTACCGATGCACTATTAAGAGTCAATCAATGTTATTTTGAGACCAATATTCATCAATATACAGATGTTATTGTGATTGGTGGTGATGGGACTTTACATTGTGTGGTCAACAGCTTGCCCATTGGCACTGACATAAATGTGGGACTCATTCCTGCGGGTACTGGAAATGATTTTGCCAGAATGTGGTATGGCCGTAAAAACAAAAACATACCCTACATATTGGATGTAGTGACTGCCAATACCGTACAAACGATAAGTTTAGGTAAATGTGTGTTTAATGAAAAATATGAACACAACCAATATCAGCATCAACGCTTATTTCATAATGTAATGGGGACAGGCTTTGATAGCCAATTGTCCAAGGCATTAAGGCATAACAAAGGCACGTTCAAAGGATTAAGTTACTTATTAGCGGCGGTTAAGAATGTGCCATTTTATCGAGAAAGAGCATCCAGCTTTGTGATTGACGGTATTCATCAAAAATATGAAAACTTGATCACCGCCTTTGCCAATGGCCAATACTTTGGGGGAGGATTAAAAGTTGCACCTAAAGCCAATCCTTTATCCAACCAATTAGACATAGTGCAAGTTGGAAAACACCCTTTATTGGTTAAGCTTAAATTGATCTCTTTGTTATGTGTGGGTAAACATTTAACGGCACAACAAGTAACGTATACCACTACGGATAAAGTATCGGTTATTGATTCTGTTGGATTAGATCTACAAGCGGATGGGGAATATATAGGTCAATCACCGTGTGAAATATCGGTTATTGATAATGCTCTGAGAATGAAAAGATAATACGTAAGCTGATTAAGCTTACGTATTATTAATTATTAATTGATATACAAATTAGAAACTTACAACAATAGTTGCTGATGTTTCAGTATCTGTTTTTTCAAGCCCTGGTGCTACGTCTGAGTCGTTTGTTAACGCAAAACCAAACTTCATTTGCATAGAGTTATTGATGCTTGATACTAATGCAGACTCAGCCACAGTTCTTGTATTAAACTCAGCCGCTTCAACACTGACATTTTGTTCAAACTTTGCACTTTCAGATATCTGCCACGTTAATGCTAAAGAACTTCTGATGATCGCGCCGCTTTCTACAACACCATCTTGTGTTTCACTTTCTGTAAAACCTGGACCTGCATTGACGTCTAACGTTAAATTCTCTTTATCAATTGCTCTAAAGCTGTAACCGCCTGCAATTGTTGTGTACCCTTTATAAGCGCTAAACTTAGTGTTTTTATAACTACCAAATACGAAAGCCGCAGAATGTTCACCTAAAGAGTAATCACCTTGACCCGTTAAAGAGTATTGGTCAGCCGTTGTTTGTGATTCTTTATTACCGTCAGCGTTTACAACTTCATCTTCTTTCACCAATGTATTAAACGTGTATTTGTTTTTCCATTTGTTTAATTGATGTGATGCAGAGATTTTTGTAAATAATGAAGAAGATTCAGTATTACCAGTAGTAATTAATGCGCCTAATTCAGCTGAAACGACCCATGTGTCAGCAGCGTCTTCTGCCATAGTGCCAAATGATAATAAAGAAGTCGCTACTGCAGTGACTAGTAATTTGGTTTTCATAAAATACCTATATTTGATTGTAAAATTTTGAATGATTCGCGTAATAATCATAGCTAAGAATAACGTATTATCAGCAAATGAATGTAAATTAAGTAAAAAATATCCGATACTTAATTAAAAGTTCACCACTAAGGTGACCGATGTTTGGGTATTGATGTGTGCAAGAGTATCATCCACATCATCATCAGAAGTGGCTTTATAACTGACTTTCATTTGCATTGAACCATGCAATTTAGCAGTTAAAGAGCTTTCAATAATTGCACGTGTATTAATCTCAGAGGTTTCAATAGTGAACGTCTGGGTAAAGCGGGCGTTACTATTGATGGTCCACTTATAAACACCAGATCCACGTAACACAGGTGCGTTTTGCGTTGAACCATCTTCTGATTCAATAAAAGTAAAACCTGGTGCAACGTTGAGATCCAGTTTAATTAAACTGCCATCTATCGCCCTGAAGTTGTATCCCACCACGATTGAAGAAATTGAACGGTATTGACCAAATCGATCAAACTCATTACCCCAGAAAACGAGCGCTGATTTAGTGTCTGTGATCTTGTAATACCCTTCGGCGTTTAATCTATATTTCTCAGCAGAAGTAACGGTTTTACTGGTATTTGTCTCACTATCAATCTGAGCATCTTGTTTAAATAGCGACTCAAAAGAATACTTATGACGCCAATTGTTCATTTCATAATCTACGGCGAGTTTACTTAATATCGACGTCGATTCTGCATTTCCCGTGGTAAATAATGCCCCCAGTTCCGCAGAAATATCTAAAGTAGAATCCGTTATTAACGGCTCTAAATCATATAAATCACTTTCATCATACAAACGTGCAGACACAGTTGAAGCATTCAACAGAAAAATTAAGGCAGCAAAAAAGGTCACAAACTTCATAGGTTCGTCCAAAAAACACACAGGGAGTAATAAGCCGCGCATTTTACATACAATAACGACCCTAGTGCAATTACTTTAGCCCACTTATAACTATTGATTGTGAAGATTGGCTATATAGGGGAAAATTACCCTAAATTTGTTTATACAATCGGTATTTTTGTTTTATGGCTAACACACATTTTGATGTAATTATTATTGGCGCTGGCGCTGCTGGATTAATGTGTGCTGCACAAGCAGGATATCGAGGACGAAACGTCCTTTTATTAGATCACGCCAAACAAGCGGGCAAAAAAATTCTGATCTCTGGTGGCGGCCGCTGTAATTTCACCAATATGGATGTTGAACCTAACAACTACATTTGTAGTAATCCACACTTCGTAAAATCGGCACTTTCTCGTTATACCCAATGGGACTTTTTGGGGCTGATAGCCAAATATAATGTGCCGTACCATGAACGCGATTTTGGTCAGTTATTTTGTGACGACAGCGCCAAAGATATCGTCAATATTTTAACCAGCGAATGCCAAGAAGCAGGCGCCAAAATCCAATTACGTACCGACATACTTGGCATAGAAAAAACGGATAATGGTTATAACGTTAACACCAATCAACTTAACTACACTTGTGAATCATTAGTTATTGCTAGCGGCGGATTGTCCATGCCTAAATTAGGCGCAACGCCTTTTGGTTATAAAGTAGCGGAACAGTTTGGTTTATCTGTATTACCAACACGCGCTGGATTAGTACCATTTACTTTGCACGATCACGATAAAGAAAAATACCAAGATTTATCTGGCATTAGTTTACCCACTAGAGTGGAATCCAATGACGGCACCAGCTTTGCTGCCGATTTATTGTTTACCCACCGAGGTTTATCAGGCCCTGTGGTATTACAAATATCAAACTACTGGTTAGCGGGAGAAGCGGTAAGTATAGACTTGTTACCCAATATAAACTTAACAGCAGAGCTGACTAAACAAAGAGAACATCACCCAAACCAAAGCGTAAAAAATACCTTAGCTTTATGGTTACCAAAACGTTTTGTTGAGGCATTAATAGAGTCAAAACAGATAACGGACAAACCATTAAAACAGCTAGATCATAAAGAGTTTGATGGCTTAATCCACACCATCAATCATTGGCAAATAAAACCCAACGGTACAGAAGGTTACCGAACCGCAGAAGTTACCTTGGGCGGTGTGGATACCGACCAATTGTCATCAAAAACCATGGAATGCAAAAACGTAAAAGGTTTGTATTTTATCGGTGAAGTCACAGATGTCACTGGCTGGTTAGGCGGCTATAACTTCCAGTGGGCATGGGCATGTGGTTGGGCAGCAGGGCAGAGTGTTTAATTAACAAGACATAATTAGACATAAGTTAATTAATACAAATCTAAGCACTACCCCGTGAATAAATGAAATACACTGCATTATGTCTAATAGCTTATTGCAGTGTCCGCTGTGCAAATTAATTCAAACGGTTTTTATTATCCATCTTCTCTCTATTATCCACCTTCACTCTATTATCCATCCACGTTTTATTAACTCAACCTCAGTACGATAACCCCAATCAGTGCCGTGCTTAGCCCTAACACCTCTTGGCGCGTAAACGTTTCTTTTAAGATAATGCGTGAGTACAACAGTATTATTAATATATTCATACCCGAAATTGCAGACACTAAACCTGTGTTGCCAATGGCAAAAGCTGAGATAATTGCCACCATCCCCCCAACGTTAGTCAGACCGATAAGTAAACCACAGGCAAAGGTTTTTGTTCCTGACCAATAAGGTATTGCGTCATTTTGTTGATTGTCATGTTTTCTTTGTTTTACCAACCAACTGATAGCAAAAAGTACACTACCAAAGCCAAACATCGACGTTAACGTGGCAAACGTATCCGCTGACAGTAGAGTCGATTGTTTATTAAGTAAATCAGTAAATGCAAAGCACAATGCAGCGAGTAATCCCCAGTGTGCGCCTTGTAAATTAGTCAATGAAAGATCGTTGGAATAGCGAATTATATATAGACCTGAAAAAATAATAAAAAACCCGACTAACTGCAGCGTAGTTAACGTTTCTTGCCACAATATAAACGCAAAAATTAACACAAACAGAGGGGTTAACCCGGTCAAGATACTAATTAGTGACGCTTTGCCAACTGAAAAACCTTTATGCAACAAAGCATTGGCCGAAAAAGAGCCAAGCCCTAACGCTAAACCAACCGTGATATCAGGCCATCCATACCATTTATGGTCGAACAAGATCATGCCTAGAGCGCTTATTATAAAACCGACAAAAAAAACGCCAAATAATAATAAGTTACGATTGATGTTTTGTTGTGATGTCCATTGATACATTATACCTCGTGCACCAAAAAATACGGTGGCGAGTAATGCATAAATTATCCACATAATGGGCTGATCCCTATAAATTTGAATGACGAACTGTTGTTACACGATTTCGGTTGTTAAATTGCGGAGCATACCTTCTGGGTAGGCTTAAGAGAGAATTATAAAACAATGGCGATGTTTAAAATACACATGACTGTAGATTACTTTTTAACATGATTTCAACCAGATGACATGAACGAGGAAACCCTAACCAAGGGTCGTAAACCTTCGTATAGATATAATTACTGCATATTAATATATAAATTCCGTTAATTGGTCGTAAAAAGTCGCCATATCATTCCGTTATAGGCACAATCGGCCACACGTTTTTAGCTTAACTGTTTTCGCAGACGTACTAAAATCAAACATTATAAAAATCCAAGGAACTCAGATGAAATTTCGATTATTAACCACGGGGGTAGCGTTTTTATTAACGTTAGCGGGCTGCTCTGGCCAAGATACCCAAACAACCAAAAGTGAAGATAAGATATTCTCGCAAGATTATGTTTTAGAAACCTTACCAAATGGCTTAAAAGTCATGATAGTGCCAACAGATTATCCAGATGTTGTGTCATTACAAATTCCGGTTTCGGTTGGTTCTCGTGATGAAGTTGAAGCGGGTAAAACCGGTTTTGCTCACTTCTTTGAACATATGGTATTTAAAGGCTCTGAGAAATTTCCACAAGATGTTTACAGTGACATCTACAAAAATTCAGGTGTGGATAACCGTGCTTATACCACCAATGACTACACCAACTATAACCTAAACTTTTCTAAGCAACATTTAGAAAAAGTATTAGAGATCCAAGCTGATATCTTTCAAAACCTAAGTTACACAGAAGCTGAGTTCCGCACTGAAGCATTAACGGTTAAAGGCGAATATTTAAAAAATAATGCCAGCCCTGTTCGCCAATTATTATCTACAGTAAGAGACACTGCGTTTGATACTCATACTTATAGCCACACCACAATGGGCTTTTTTGAAGATATTGAAGCTATGCCAGATCAAATGGAATATGGCCAATTATTCTTTGAGCGTTTTTATAAACCAGAATACGTGTCTTTGATCATCACTGGTGATGTAAACGCAGATGAAACCTTAGCGCTAGTTAAAAAATACTGGGGCATGTGGAAAAAAGGCGATTACGTTTCTTCCGTTCCAGCTGAACCTAAACAAGACAAAGCGTTATATGCACATAAAGTAAGTGAAGGATTACCAGGGCATTGGTTATTAGTTTCTTACAAGGGCACTGCCTTTGAACCAGAGCAAAAAGACAGAGCTGCTTTAGACTTAATTTCTCAGCTATATTTTTCAAGTAATTCAGATATATACCAAGAGTTAGTTGTGGATAAACAACTGGCTAGCCAAATGTTTACTTACAATCCAGAAACAAAAGATCCTGGTTTATTACACGTATTTATTAAGGTAGATAAACAAGAAAACTTAGCAGTCGTTCGTGACGCGATTAACAATACTTACGCTAAAGCAAGAGTAGAATTAGTCGACGCAAATAAACTAGCAGATTTAAAATCAAATATTAAATACAGCTTTGCGAAAGGGTTAGATTCGTCAAAATCTATTGCTGATACCTTAGCAAGTTACATGCACTTTGAGCGTGACCCAGAATTGTTAAACCAACTTTATGCTTCGTTAGATAAAGTAACGGCGGAAGATATACGTAATATCGCCAACAAGTACTTTATTGATTCAGCTCGCACCACAGTCACCATGTCTGCATTAGACAAAGTAGATGGGTTTGAGCAAGAAGTAAGTTTAGAAAGTGCTGTTGCAGAATTGTCAAAACCTAAAGCGGCAGGTGTTTACACTGTCTTAGACAAATCAAGCAACTCACCGCTAATTGATATTAACCTATTATTCTATACTGGCGCAGCTGCCGATCCTGAAGGTAAAAAAGGCTTAGCCGCATTAACAGCCAACATGGTTGCGAATGGAGGTAGCGTGTCTCGTTCTTATAAAGAGATCAAAGCTGCGTTATACCCAATCGCTGGTAGTTTTGGTGTGCAGGTCGACAAAGAAATGGTCTCATTTAAAGGCCGAGTACACAAAGACAAAGTATCCGTTTGGTATGACATAGTAAGTGAACAATTGTTAAATCCAGGTTGGAGAGAAGACGACTTTAAACGTCTTAAGAAAGAACAGATTGACGGTATTACCTCAGGCCTTAAAGCGTCTAACGACGAAGAATTAGGCAAAGAAGTGTTATATGAACAACTGTACCAAGGACATGTTTACGGCACTTATAACTACGGTGATTTATCCGATCTTGAGTCAATTACCCTTGATGACGTAAAACAGTTTTATGCTGAACAATTTACTCAGTCTAACTTAAATGTGGGTATTTCGGGTGCGTTACCAGAAGATGTTAAAGCGACTATGTTAGCTGACCTAACTAAGTTAAACGTAGGCGATTCAACACGTTTAACCATTGCGGATGCACCAACATTAACAGGTCGCCACGCAACGGTAATTGAAAAATCAGCACAATCAACAGCCGTTAGTTTTGGCTTCCCTATTGAGACAACAAGAAGTGATAAAGATTGGGCTGCATTGTGGTTAGTCCGTTCTTACTTTGGTGAGCACAGAAGCAGTAATGCGCATTTGTTTAAGCGAATTCGTGAAGTACGTGGCATGAACTACGGTGATTATTCATACATTGAATACTTCCCAAGTGGCATGTTTAGAACGAAACCGAGCGCAAACTTAGGCCGTAGCGAACAGATATTCCAAATTTGGATCCGTCCATTACGTTCAAACAATGATGCCCATTTTGCCACTCGTGTTGCGTTATATGAACTAGACCAGTTGATTAAAAATGGATTAAGTGAAGAAGACTTTGAGGCCACTCGTAACTTCTTAATTAACTATGTCCCGCAATTAGTAGCAAGCCAAGACAAACAACTTGGTTACGCTCTGGATAGTGAATTTTATGGCATTGGTGAGTTTGGTGCGTATGTGACAAACCAGCTAAATCAATTAACGGTTGAAGATGTAAATCGTGTTATTGCTGAGAACTTACAAAGCGAAAACATGCATTATGTATTCATTACTGGAGACGGTGAAGATATGGTGAAACGTTTAAGCCAAGAGCAGACGTCACCGTTATTGTACAATTCAGAAAAGCCAAAAGCGTTAACCGATGAAGACGCGATAATTCAAGATTATAAATTAGCAATACCAGCTAACAACATTGAGTTATTAGCTATTGACGCTGTGTTTGAGTAACTAGTTCAAAAGGCTGAAAAGCTATAAAGTGATAAACAAAAGGTCAGCATTGCTGGCCTTTTTTGCATGTTATGGGTGCGTAATTGAGAGAAAAGGTATCAAATGGTAACAATCCGATATTAACGTTAGACATACAGCGGATGTTACGACTAATATAAGCTGGTTAATCATTAATAAAATCAAGTAGATCGAATGCCCCTTTCTAAGCTAATTAAAAAATCAGCCGCATTTTTTATCGGCATTATAATTAGCACTTTTTTAATCTTTTTTATTTATTCTCAAACCCTTATTGTTCAAATGAGCAATCACAGTCAACGAATAATAAACGACTTAAATGACGGTGCCAATCAAGCCTATTCTGCACTGGCAATGTTAAATCAAAAAAACTTTACCGAATGTTCCACTTTAAATTTGTTAACCATGCGCAAGTTACAATTTGAAGCAAACGATATAAAAGACATTGGTTTTTTTGATGGCAACAAGATTATATGTACAACCGGTGTTGGTGAATTAGAGATACCAATTTCTGAAGGTGAATTTGATAAAAAAATAGACGGGCATGAATTTTGGTTCGGCCATAAATTAAAAACGTTCGATGGCACTGTTGAAGGTGTCGTTATCAAAAGCGGACGATATAACGTGGTGTTATCATTTAACACGTTATTGGTTAAACATAACGATTTCACCAACTATGAAATAGTTGCGTTAATCAATGATCAGCCTAAACACTTATATGGTCACGACGATATCTACAAAAATGAAACTCTCAATAATCGTAATAATGTTCAGGTAGGGCTGATCAGTCATAAATTAGAGTTTTGCGGTGAACAAAGATTCATATGTGTCGCCATACAACAAGATAACTTTACCGAATACCAAAGGGTCCCTTTAATAATAGCTTTATTGCTTATTTTAACCCTCTCAGGAGTGACCGCCTTACACCTTTATTATTATGTTGACCGCTACATAAACAGTGACAAAAGACGCGTAAAAAAAGGGTTAGAGAAACGAAAATTCACCCCCTTTTATCAACCTATCGTTGACTTAAAAACCGGCAAAACAATCGGCTGCGAATTATTAGCTCGCTTTAAAGACTCTCAAGGTAGTTTGTATCCAGATACATTTATCCCACTTGTCTCTGAACTGGGTGCGTCGTGGCAAATGACTGAATTACTTGTCACACAAGCCATCGATGATTTACATGGATTAGGTCAGCAAGATTACCCTATCTACCTTTCAATCAATCTATTTCCAAAAGATATCAATAATGGTCAGGTACTAAAGATATTAGATTTAATTAAAGATACGCCAAGCAATATTGAATTTGCGTTTGAAATTACAGAAGACGAAGAATTAGATTTTACTAAAGCTCAGGAGATATTAAACAAACTCGTCTTAGCTGGTGTGAACATTTCTATCGATGATTTTGGTACCGGTTACTCAAATATGTCACAACTACAATCGTTCCCAATTCATACATTAAAGATAGATAAGTCATTCATCGATGAAGTTGAGACCGGCGCGATTCGCTCCACATTAATTCCCAATATAGTTTCGATAGCAAATAAATTGCACGCCGAAATAGTGGCAGAAGGTGTTGAAAACGATTTACAGGTAGCAGAACTGCTAAAAATGGATATAACCTTAGCCCAGGGTTGGCTCTATTCAAAAGCCTTACCGATTAATCAGTTTAAACTGTATTTAGCTGAACACAGTAACTTTAATCTGCATTAACCCTGATTAGGCAAACTCATCATTAAAAAACCACATAATTCAACGGCGTATGAGACTAGTGGTTTAAAACGATTATCCCATACTTTGTTACAAGCATCCTTAATCTAAAATCCATATCAAAATAAAATAATTGCGACCTTTTCTAACACTGAGTTGTTATATTAACCACTACTCATAAATAAGGACGTCATTTTGGATCAATGGGATGAAGATATCGCGCTCAGGATGAAAGCCGGTGATCAAGCAGCTTTTAAGATTTGTTATCAAGTATTATCCCCTGTTCTCTATCACCTTCTACTGAAGATTAGTAAGAACGAAGAACTCGCTAAAGATTTATTACAAGACACATTTATTGATGCCTTTCAAAATATGAAAGGTTACAAAATTGGTAGTGATTTTAAATCTTGGATAAAAAGAATCGCATTTAATAATTTTTATAATGCCGTTAAACGTAAAGATTACATAAATCAAAATGACATAGAGGTTGAAGATTGCATTCAAGATTCGCCAATACATGAATCAGCTTTGGCTGATACTCAGTTATTTGAATTATTACTTTCCATACTTAACGAATCTGAGCGATTAATCATTTGGCTTTATATTGTCGAACAATACAGCCACCAAGAGATTGCAACATTATTCGGGAAAACGTCAAGCTTCTCAAAATCTACGGTATCCAGAAGCTTAATGCGTATAAAAAGTCACGTTAAGGTAAAAAATTATGCATATTAATTTTGATAGATTTACTCCGGAATTATCAGGAGCCGAAATAAAGCACCTTAAAACATGTTCTGAATGTTATGAACATTTCCATTTCCTAAACGACTTATACATAGAAGCCAAAACGACTGATTCCGTCGAAGTACCACCCGACATTTGGGCAAACATCGAAGCGACACTGCCGAGAAAAAAACACCTCTTTTTTTCAAAAACCTACTTGGCAATGGCCGCTTCGTTTTTGATATGTGCGATTACCTATTTAAGCTGGAGCTCCTATCAGGTTAAGCAGCAATTGGAGTTAGTGTTAAATAAAAATCAACAACTAGAAGCCGAGTTAAGTTTGCTTTCTAGCCAGAATCTCTATTTTGACAGTTTAAATTTAGAGCTAAGACAACTCGAAAATGAACTTAACAACGTAAATGATGCACAGCAAAAATTAGAGATATTGAACAAACGAAGACTTGTATTGGTAAAGCTAATAGAAATTAAAAAAGGACTCGATAATGCGTACACAATTTAAAAAACCGATTACTACTTTGGCTATCGTTTTACTGACTTTTAGTTTTAACGCCATAAGTGATAATTGTTCCATATTGCAACTTAACAAAACCAATATTGACGGTGATGAATATATTTACGAGATATTAACCGACAATAATCTAAATATCTCAGAACGTGATGATATTTACCAACTTGCAGAAGGAAATGTTAACTACCTAATCACACCAGGCTGGCACACCATTACAGCGCTCCAGTGGCGGTATAAAGATTATCGATATCTCAAATTGCAACGATTAACAGGCATAATTAAAAGAAATGTCAAAAAGGTACCCATCCCAGAATATAAACAATTTAAGGTTTATATTGAGGATGGAAAAAAAATCGTCATGAGCACAAGCGCAAACAATTTAAAGGCAGACATGCATATTGTTACTAGCTCGGATGTTCAATGTGAATTAAACGATTCAAAACTAACCTCTGAACCGGTTCTATATAATAAGTCAATTGGCAATGGGTTAGAGTATCGATTACGGACCTTAATGAATGACATTTATGAATTTCAATTATCTTCAGGCATGTCATTAAACAACTTAATATCGTCACATCAAAACTTAAAATTTGGCGCTATTTTAGATAATTCATACTCGCAAAACGCTAATTCAATAGTAGTGCTTGCCGTGTCTCCTGCATCTGTAGCTGAAAAATTTGGGTTAAGAGCTGGTGATCAGATTGTACAATTAGGCGGAAGTGAAATAGACAAGCAGTTTTCACCTATTGAAAACATAAATAACTATTTATCAACAGGCAAAAAAAATGGTGTTATTGGTATTCTTAGAGATAAGCAACCAATTCAGTTATCCGGAGATTTAACCCCCAATTACCTTTCGGAAATAAGCTACTTCTTTAATAATAATAGATTTGAAAACCCACCAGTTGTGATTAATCAATTTCCATTACCAGATGATTTAATGTATCGACTCACCCAGATCACGTTAGAACTAGAATCATTGGATCAGATTGACCGAGACACATTACATAAAAAATTAACCAGAAAAGCGGTTGACGATTATATTTATGGTATGACCTACCAAAAAATAAGCTTAGATAATAATGCAACTATGGGCATTGTGGTAAAACGCCTAAGCCCCTTAAGTCAAGCGGCTAAAGCGGGATTACAGCCAGGAGATATAATATCTAACTTTAATTCTATTGAAATAGAAGGCAATCATAAAAAGTTACAAGAAGGGTTGAATACATTAAAAACGGGAGAAAATTACCAGATTGTGGTTATACGACAAGGACAAAAAACAATCTTAACTTCGGTATTTAAGCCGCGACAATTAGTTGGATTTGACTTAATTATTAACAAACAAAATGCATTATTTGCTAAGGAAAGTCACAATAAAATGAAGAGCGAATTACCTCTTGATTTTTACGATTACTCATCACCTTTCTATTTACAAGACGCTGAGGTAAGAGCTGAAGGCAATGCGATTAACACTAGAAGTATGGAGTTACAAAAGACGTCGGATCGAAATCGTAAATTTAGAAATGACAATAATACGAGAAACAATGGCAGCAATAGCAGCAATGGCAATAACAGCAGTAATGCTAATACCCCCCTAAGAAAAGACGGATAACCGTAAAACATGTCTTAATAAGAAAGCGAGGCCAATACCACAGTATTGGCCTTATTGTTAAATAAACGGTTAACTTTTATTAGGCAAACTCATCATTAAAAAACCACAAAATGCGGCGGTGTTTGGGGCTAATTGTTTATCAACAAAATTCATCAAGGCTAATATCTGTTTGCGATATTCACAATAAAAATCCCAACTCGGTGTCGGTTTGTAGATTAAGTTAGGTAATTCAAAATATTTGATCACACCTTTGGCGGTCGTAGGTTTTATAAACACTTCTTGCTGTGGTTTAAAATAAGCAGGTACAGCGGATATTAATGACCATTTGGCCAATTTATATTGTTTTAAAATATCTAACTGGGCGTTAAAGCCCGCTTTTGCATCTCCATGTAATAATTCGTATAAACCATTAATCATCAACTCTTTTTCATGAGCTGATAAGTCGTGCAACATATTTTTGAATTTTGGTTTTTCAAACATAGACACCATAGAAGAGCGACTAACCGCTTTGGCCCAATTTTCTAATATGCGTTCAGGTATATTAAATTGATCACGTGAAAATACGTCCAAAACAAAATCCGTCATTTTGTCGACTTGATGTTTTTTTGCTAACTCAGCCATTTTAGGGTCTTGGAACCCCTGAGGGTAAACACGTAAAAAATCTTGTTGCGCGATTTGTAACTTTTCTAAATTCATAAATTCTTTATTGGATTGGTTGTGTTGACTCTACAGTGTATTTATCAAAAATCTGTTGGAATTCACCACTGGCTTTTAATTGTTTTATACGCTCGACAAACACATCTCTTAACGTTTCATCTTTAAATAAAAAACCATTAGGACTTGCACCTAGTACAGGGAAAAGGTCGACTTTAGCTTTGGTATTAATGATACCTTCATTTTGAATTTGGTTCCGATGATATTTAAATATTTGAATATCCATTTGCGCCACTTCATAGCGTTTTAAAAATATCATCTTAACCTGTAATGATTGGTCGTGCGTTTCCGTGTAATTAGGGTTCTTTGCCATTACATTTTTATATTCTTCACCTAAATGCTGCAACGCCCCTTGCCAACTAATTAAGCTATGAGTGCCGACATCTTGCAACGTCTTAAATTGAAATTGATTGTCAGAAAGTGAAATTAAATAATTTTGATATTGATAAACTGATCCTGAAAAATAGCCCGTTAATCCCTCCGCCTCCATTGTGTTGGCATTCATATCAATGGAAACATCAACTAACCCATTCCGGTATGAATTTATTCTTCTGGCATATGGGTAATAAAAAGGATCGATTTCATATCCCTCTGGCTCTAACGCGGCTTTCATAATGTCCATTATGATACCACTGTGGTTAGATGGAATGACCCACGGCGCAAGAGTGTCACCAAATACTACCGTGATTTTTTGCTTGCAATGCGCAGAAAATGCGATGAACACTAGAGGCAATAATAAGATAAATTTAATGTTCATATCTCTCATATAAGTAATTGAGGTACTTAAAAGGTATATGCGAAGTGTTAATTATACAATCACAAAGTGAAATAGTTTTTATCCTTAACCATTATTGGCTTGCCAGGACACCACTAACGTCAGTATCCTACGCGACCTTTTTAGCTCTTGAATTTAAGATTGGATACTATTTATGATCGGTTTTGACTATGGCACTTCAAATTGTGCCGTTGGTATTATGGAAAAAGACCAACCTAAGTTACTCAATTTGGGTGAACATGGCCGATTTATGGCGTCATCTTTATATTCTCCTAGTCGTGATGTAATTGTTAACTGGCTGCAAAAAAATATTAATGAACCACATAAAGCAAAATTCACAGCCCTTAGACAATACCAATTATCAAAAGGCCAAGAAGCGTTAGAAGATTTACGCTATGACGGCATTGCCGAACATTTGTCTTTTGGTAAAGAAGCGCTTTCTCGATACTTGGACGATCCAAGTGAAGGTTATTACATCAAATCACCAAAATCATTTTTGGGCACTAATGGCTTGCTAGCACCACAAATTGCTTTTTTTGAGCATATCGTTGCCTCTATGATGGCCCATGTTAAACAACTCACCGAAAACGAATTGCAAAGAGAAGTGACGCAAGTGGTGATAGGTCGCCCAATTAACTTCCAAGGCCGCAACAGCGAAGAAAGCAATAAACAAGCTATTCAGGTATTAACCAATGCGGCTAAACACGTAGGTTATCAAGATGTTGAATTTCAATTTGAGCCTGTGGCCGCTGGATTTGAATATGAAGCAAAATTAACTGAAGAAACCCGCGTATTAGTAGTGGATATTGGTGGTGGTACCACGGATTGCTCTATGTTGTTAATGGGCCCGTCTTTTATTAATAAGTTAGACCGCAGTGCAGAGTTATTAAGCCACAGCGGTAAACGTATTGGTGGTAACGACTTTGATATTCAGTTGGCATTAAAAGGCATCATGCCTAATTTAGGCATGACCAGCCAATTATTGACCGACAAACCTATGCCGGTTAATAGTTATCATGAAGCCGTTGCCATCAATGATGTTAACGCGCAAACCGAGTTTTATAACGCTAAAAATGGCCGTATTTTAGCACAACTAAAACGCGATTCCAAACAACCTGAGTTATTAGCGCGTTTATTAAAAGTGTATGAACAGAAGTTAAGTTATCAGTTAGTTAACAGTGCAGAACAAGCCAAAATTAACCTGACAGATAACCACGAATTCTTAGTTGATTTAGGTTATTTAGATGCGGGACTTGCTCAGTCGGTTGACCGTGAATTGTTTTTACACGCCAGTGAAAATCAATTAAACAACATTGCACAGTTAATGCGTGAAGCGGTTGAGTTAGCGGAATGTCAGCCAGATGTTATTTTTGTAACTGGGGGCACGGCAAAATCGCCTGTGATTAACCAATTTTTACAGCAGCAATTTAATAATATACCTGTCGTCATTGGTGATCATTTTGGTAGTGTTACCTCTGGATTAACTCGTTGGTCACAACGAATATTTGCTTAAGTCCTCTTGAGCACTTATTAATAAAAAGAAGATAAACGACACTATGTCTGGATTACCATACTTAAATCACTATTCACCGTCATTGGTGGAGCAAATTCAAGGTATGTTGCAACAAGGTAAAGTGCAAACCTACCTTGATGCAAAATATCCAGATAAACATCATTGTAATAACGACAAACAATTGCGTGATTATGTGATGGAGATTAAAAACCAGTATCTTAAAAAGTCGGCACCGATAAATAAAATCCAGTTTGATAACAAGCTACATGTAGTGAAAAACGCACTAGGCACTCACACTTATGTCTCCAGAGTACAAGGTAACAAACTCAAAAGTAAAAACGAGTTGAGAGTCAGTTCTATCTTCAAAGACGCGCCAGAAGCGTTTTTACGCATGATAGTGGTACATGAACTGGCACATGTGAAAGAGTTAGACCATAACAAGGCATTTTATAAACTGTGTTGCCACATGTTGCCTGAATATCACCAAATAGAATTTGATACCCGAGTATATTTAACCTTGCTGGAATATAACGCGAGTGCCGGAAACATCACCTTACCAAAGCAAGATATCTGATCATGCAACCACAAGCCGACCCTTTTATTGTTCCCAAGTGCACAGATCAAATAGCTATTATTTATCAAGATGAATCATTGCTGATCATTAATAAACCGTCAGGCTTATTAAGCTTGTCCGGCAAACATCCACTTAATAAAGATTCTGTGCATTGGCGTTTGGTGCAGCATTTCCCTACGGCATTAATGGTGCACAGGCTTGATTTTGGCACTTCCGGCTTAATGGTGGTGGCGCTGAACAAGGAAATAAACAAACAAATTTGTGAGCAATTTAGTCAACGTACTGTCACTAAATATTATGAAGCAGTATTAGATGGCAAGTTGCTAACAGAAACAGGAGAAATCAATATCCCTGTTATCAAAGATGTGGATAACTTTCCGCTGCAAAAAGTATGCGAGCAAACAGGAAAACAAGCCACCAGCCAATATCAGGTTGTAAGTTACAACAGTGAAAACAACACCACTAAAGTTGAATTTAAACCTGTCACAGGCAGAACCCACCAACTGAGAATTCATAGCCGAGAAATAGGCCACCCAATTATTGGTTGTGATTTATATGACTTGGAACAATCATTTTTTAAAGCCGATAGACTCATGTTACATGCAAGTCGGTTAGTATTTACTCACCCAATAACCAATGAAGTTATGGATGTTAAATTACCAGCGAGTTTTTGAAGTTGCAAACCTCGTTAATTGTTGCCGTAAATCCAGTCTAATCCTTGGATCAAAGTTGTTGGGAAGGCAGTAACGTGTTTTGCACCATCAATAACATTGAATTTGAGAGCTGTATTTCCCCCTGATTGTGCTTTAATTTTATTTGCTAGCTGTCTAGCTCCTGCAATCATGTTTTCCCTCTCACTAAATTCAGGCTTTTCTAGACTACCAACAGATAAATAAACTTTAATCGGTGTACTGGATTTAATTCCATTGATGGTCAATAGGTCATAGTTATTAAACCAAACGGATGGGCTACCCAATATATAACTGCTAAACATATCTGGATGTTTAAATAAAACATAAGCACCAAATAAACCTCCAAGAGAATGACCAACTAAAGTCCGTTCCAATGGCGTTGTTCTGTAGTTTTCTTCAATGTAAGGAAATACGATTTCGCGAATAAATTGAGCATGTCCTTGCGCATTACCGGTTTCTAGTTTCCAACTTTCGGCTTTACTCGTTGTGTAATCTCTAACTCGACTAGATGCGCCTTGAGAATTTTTTGAATAAGACACTCCAACAATAATGGCTTCTTTCATTGCGCCACTGTTCATTGAAAAACGGGTAGCTCCCGACGCAATTTGAAAGCTATATAAGGCGTCGGTTAAGTATATGACTGGGTATTTTTTATCGTGATTTGATTTATACGACCGAGGTATTTTTATAAATATTGGATAAACTCTATTGCTTGAAGGCTCAATTAATTCAACAGTTTTACTTCTAGGTATTTCAAATCCATCATTTGCATAAGCTAAAGAGCAAAATAATAGACAAGTAAGAAAAGTTAATAACTTCAATGAAATTTCCTTTGCATGTATTTTTAACGAGGACGTTAATCTAGGTTAGTTGTCTCTAAGGCTCCTGATTAACCTTATCCAGTAAAGCGATCAATTGTTGTGCTTCTTGATCTGTCATATGTGAAAATGAACATCTAATTTTATCTGGAATCGCCGCCGCTTGATGGCGTAACTCAGAACCATGTGTTTCAAGCTTGATGATGCGTTTACGTTTGTCGTTTTCATCTTTGACAATTGAAAGCAATGATTTGTCTGTCATCTTTTTGAGAATTTGCGTCATAGCGCCACCATCAATAGCTGTTTTTTCTAACAAGTCAGCGATGGTAATTCCATCTTTTTCCCATAACGCCATCATCACTATGTATTGCGGATAAGTTAAATCTAATTGAATCAGCGGGTCACGGTAATTTCTAATAATCCGATTGGAGGCCATATATAGTCGATGGCAAATTTGATTGTCTAATTTAAGTTGTGGGTATTCCATAACGTGCACCTTCGGATGAATAGATTGCGATTTATGGACAGATTATAATTTGCATACAAAACATTTGCAATGTTTGAAATAGCAGGTTATTATTTTGCACACAAAGTAAATATTCACTTATTTATCGAAGTCATTTTATATAAAACACGTTTCTGGAGAACAATATGAATTTATTAAAAGAAGTCGCATATACAGCAAAAGCAACTGCAACTGGCGGCCGTACTGGTACTGCTAAAAGTGATGATGGTCGTTTACAAGTAAACTTGTCTACGCCAAAAGGGCTAGGCGGTGATGACGGTCAAGGGACTAACCCAGAGCAATTATTTGCTGCTGGTTATGCGGCCTGTTTTATTGGTGCGCTTCAATTTGTATCTGGCCAAGCTAAAGTTGCACTTCCAAAAGAAACCTACATCAACTCAGAAGTGTCAATTGGCGCAATTGAAGGTGGTTTTGGTATCGCAGTTAAATTAGCTGTATCACTTGGTGATCTAGACAAAACACAAGCGCAAGCTTTAGTTGATGCGGCACACCAAGTATGCCCATATTCAAATGCAACACGTGGCAATATTGCTGTTGAGTTATCACTTATTTAATGACAGTGACAGATAGCGTTATTACAAATAATACCGCTATCTTACCGTTTTGAAATGGTTATCAGGTTTTAGTTTTAGACAACTTTACCTGTTAACCTTTTATATTAAATCAGCCCTTTTAAATACTGCTGCCTAAGCGGTTTTTCAAACTTTTCTATTGCGTAACGCAACATGGTTCTTGGCATATCTTGGTAATGTTGATTTAAAAACTCACGTTCTGCCATTAAGTTTCTATTACCAACTTCTCTTAACATCCAGCCTACAATTTTATGAATTAAATCATGTTGATCATTTAATAAAATTTTAGCCAAGGCAAAAGCATCTTGGTAATCGTCACGTTTAATAAAATAATACGTAGTCATCATGGCTATTCTGCGTTGCCAAAGGTTGTCTGACTTTGCGTATGTGTACAGTATTGAACGATCTTGTTTATCTATCTGTTGATTAAATAATTGTGGGCCACAAATTTTATGGGCTGAACTGTCCACTAAATCCCAATTATTAAATTGCTTTGAATGTTGTAAATACAGGTCAAATACTTGTTGTTGAATGTCTGGTGATTTTTTGTTTTTCTCATATATTTGCACCAGCATAAACACAGCTAATAAACGTGTTTCGTGATGATCGTGGTACAACAATGTCACTATTTCATCCAACGGTGTCGCCACGTTCTGTTTGGCTATTTGTCGTAAAGCGGGCACTCGTATACCCCAAAACTTATCACCTTCACCATATTCACCAACACCCGACTTAAAGAAACGGCTTGAATGTTCCGCTATTGTCGCGTCTGCTAATTCAGATAATTGGTTAAGTATTTGTTGGCTGGTTGTCATTCAGATTCCTTTAATATTAACTAAACCCTTTGTTATCGTTTCATTAACTAGGGTTTGAATACGTATGTAACTCGGCTTTGTATATTTAGAAATAAGTCCGCGGCGATTATGCTAAAGCCATACTAATTATAATAACTAGCGATACCAATAAAATATGAAAAACATTTTACTACTCTTATTAATCAGCTGCTCCTTCATCACCCATGCACAAACCTTGCAAGTGGCGTCTCCAAATGGAAAATTAAAAGTTTCTATCAGTGATGAAACCAATCAACCTCAATATTCTGCTTCATTTGGCGTGGAACAGATCATCGAGCCATCAGCTTTAGGCTTAGTATTTAAACAGCAAGCGGCGTTTACTGATGGTTTTAAGATTGTTAATACAACTAAAGGCAGCAACGACACAAGTTGGGAGTTACCTTGGGGCGAACGCCGAGTAGTTACAGACAAATATAATGAATTATTGGTGGAACTGCATAACTCAGAATTAATCGCTGGCAATAAAGATTCAGCGGGGACATATTCTGTACGTATACGAGTATTTGATGATGGGTTTGGTTTTAGGTACGAAGTCCCAAAACAAGCCGGTTATGAACAAATAGAGATAGTAAAAGAAAACACAGAATTTGCCCTTAACAATGCCGATAAAACCACAGCATGGTGGATACCCGCTAGAGGTTGGAATCGTTATGAATATACATATAACGAAACACCGGTTTACCAAGCTCAACACGTCCACACCCCTGTGACGTTTAAAACGGATACGGGCATTCACTTAAGCATCCATGAAGCCGCGTTAGTTGATTACGCTGCTATGACATTAAATCAACGTAGACCGGGTCGTTATGTTGCCGATTTAACCCCTTGGTATGATGGTATCGCAGTAAAAACCAAAACGGACTTCACCTCACCTTGGCGAACTATCCAAGTATCAAAAGATGCCAAAGGATTATTAAACTCAGACTTAATTTTAAACCTTAATGAACCAAATAAATTAGGTGACGTATCTTGGGTTAATCCTGGTAAATACGTGGGAATTTGGTGGGAAATGCATGTTAATAAATCAACTTGGGGCAGTGGAGACAAACACGGCGCCACGACGGACAACACCAAACACTTTATGGATTTTGCCGCTAAATACGGCTTTGATGGTGTGTTAGTTGAAGGTTGGAATATTGGGTGGGACGGTGACTGGTTCTTTAATGGTGATGTATTTAGTTTTACTGAAAACTATGACGATTTTGATATCAAACAATTAACTGCATATGGTGCAGAAAAAGGCGTTAAGTTAATTGGTCATCATGAAACATCAGGCAATGTGACCAACTATCGAGATCAGATGCAAGGTGCACTGGACTTATATGCAGAACTTGGCGTTGAGCAGATCAAAACCGGTTATGTTGCCGATGGTGGTAACATCAAGAGAATAGACAAAAACGGAATTGTACGTAAAGAATGGCATGACGGTCAGTTCATGGTAAATGAATATCTGTATAACATCACAGAAGCTGCCAAACGTAAGATAAGCATCAATACTCATGAACCAATTAAAGACACAGGTTTACGTAGAACATATCCAAACTGGATAGCAAGAGAAGGTGCGAGAGGACAAGAATTTAATGCGTGGGGCTCACCGCCAAATCCACCAGAACATTTACCTATGTTGGCTTTTACTCGCATGTTAGCTGGGCCTATGGATTTCACGCCTGGTATTTTTGATATGAGCTTTAATGGTTTGGGAGATAAAACTAATCGACCACAAACAACGTTAGCAAAACAGTTAGCGTCTTATGTTGTGTTATATAGCCCAATTCAAATGGCGGCAGATTTACCGGAAAACTACGAAGCCAAATTAGATGCATTCCAATTTATTGTTGATGTACCCACAGACTGGGAAGAGTCTATTGCATTAGATGGTGCGGTCGGCGACTTTGTTGTATTTGCCCGTAAAGCCCGTGCAACAAAACGTTACTCAGGTGACGATTGGTTCTTAGGTGCAATTACCAATAACGACGCTCGCAGCATAGATATTGATTTAACCTTTTTGGATACAGATAAAAAATATGAAGCGCAGATTTACCGTGATGGTGACAAAGCCGAATGGAAACATAATCCATACGATTATGTTATTGAGAAGAAAGTGGTTAGCTCAACGGATAAGTTAACCTTAACATTAGCAAGCTCTGGCGGAACGGCCATTCGTTTTAAAGCGTTATAAGTTTTAGTTTAACTCGCTAAATAAACAATTTTAAACAATAAAAAAACGCCAGTTACTGAGCAATCATTAACTGGCGTTTTGTTTTATTTAAATACGGGGTTATGTATTAATCCCAGTTCAGGATAACCTTCCCAGACAAACCAGAACCCATAGTTTCAAAGCCCTGTTGGAACTCATCAATTGGGAATCTGTGAGTAATGATAGGTGATATATCTAAGCCAGATTGAATTAGACTTGCCATCTTGTACCAAGTTTCAAACATCTCACGACCATAAATACCTTTGATCACCAAACCTTTAAAGATCACTTGGTTCCAGTCCACCGCCATATCAGACGGAGGAATACCTAACATGGCAATTTTACCGCCATTGTTCATGTTGTTTAACATGTCGTTAAAGGCCATAGGAACGCCAGACATTTCTAAGCCAACATCAAACCCTTCGGTCATGCCTAACTCGTTCATTACATCTTTTAGTTTTTGTTTAGAGACGTCGACGGCGCGTGTTGCACCCATTTTTCTGGCTAACTCTAAACGGTACGGGTTTACATCAGTAATCACTACATGACGTGCGCCAACATGTTTAGCTACGGCAGCAGCCATAATACCTATTGGGCCAGCTCCGGTAATTAATACATCTTCGCCCACTAAATCAAAAGACAAAGCAGTGTGTACCGCATTACCAAACGGGTCAAAAATTGACGCTAATTCATCAGAAATATTGTCAGGGATTTTAAAGGCGTTAAATGCTGGAATAACCAAATACTCAGCAAAAGAACCTTCACGGTTAACACCCACACCCACAGTATTTCGGCATAAATGCACACGACCTGCGCGGCAGTTACGGCAATGACCACAAGTAATATGACCTTCGCCAGACACACGGTCGCCAACGCTAAAACCACGAACTTCTTGGCCCATATCTACCACTTCACCAACGTATTCATGACCAACAACCATAGGCACTGGAATGGTGGCTTTTGCCCAATCATCCCAGTTATAGATATGCATATCTGTACCGCAAATAGCGGTTTTACGGATTTTAATTAATAAGTCATTGTGACCCATTACCGGCTTTTCAGCCTGAGTCATCCAAATGCCAACTTCCGATTTCGTCTTAGCTAATGCTTTCATCGTCATGTTATTTGATCACCTTTAATTCTTTACCCACTTTGATAAACGCTGCAATGGCTTTATCTAGTTGTTCTTTTGTATGTGCTGCGGATATTTGTGTACGTATACGAGCTTGGCCTTTAGGCACGACAGGGAAACTAAAGCCAATAACGTAAATGCCTTCTTGTAACATTTTGTCAGCCATATCCGACGCTAATTGCGCGTCTCCTAACATCACTGGAATAATGGCATGATCTTTACCAGCTAAAGTAAATCCTGCGGCTTCCATTTGCTCACGGAAGTAAGCCGCGTTTGACCAAAGTTGGTCGCGCTGCTCTGAACCCGTTGCTAACATTTCTAATACTTTAATGGATGCGGTAACAATTGAAGGTGCAACAGAGTTAGAGAATAAATAAGGGCGTGAACGTTGGCGTAACCACTCAACCACTTCTTTTTTACCCGTTGTATAACCACCAGAAGCACCACCTAACGCTTTACCTAATGTGCCAGTGATGATATCAACACGGTCCATTACGCCACAGTATTCAGGGGTACCACGACCGTTTTCACCAACAAAACCAACCGCGTGTGAATCATCTACCATGACTAATGCATCGTATTTATCTGCCAAATCACAAACTGTTTTTAAATCACAAATAACGCCGTCCATTGAGAACACACCATCAGTGGCAATTAACTTAAAACGCGCACCATCAGCAACTGCTTGTTGTAATTGTTTTTCTAAGTCTGCCATGTCGTTATTGGCATAACGGTAACGTTTGGTTTTTGATAAACGTACACCATCAATAATAGATGCATGATTTAACGAGTCTGAAATAATTGCGTCTTCAGCACCTAGAATTGTTTCAAATAAACCACCATTAGCATCAAAACAAGAGCCATACAAAATTGTATCTTCCGTTTTTAAAAACTCACTGATTTTATTTTCTAATGTTTTATGAATATCTTGAGTACCACAAATAAAACGAACCGACGCCACACCAAAACCGTGGGCATCTAAACCTTCTTGCGCGGCTTTGATTAAGTCTGGGTGATTGGCTAACCCCAAGTAGTTGTTAGCACAAAAGTTTAAAACTTGTTCGCCATTAACATCAATATTGGCTTTTTGTTGTGACGTAATAATACGTTCAGACTTATACAAACCATCAAGCTTAACTTGTTCAATTTCTTGTTGAAGGTGTTTAAAAAAACCGGCTGCGCGCATATAAGTTCACTCCAATTTGAGTTAATTGTGTTGGGTAAATAGAAGAATAGATGACTATTCAATAATGTGCTGAATTGTATAGAATTAATTCTGCCAGTACAGCAAAACGGCGTGTCCTAGCCCTAATTTTGCTAATCGCATTTATTAGATTTTGTGCAGTTAAATGCACAAACAAAGACGGGCTGTTAACCCAGTATAAGTAACAGCCTAGTTATTAAGGGTGGGCAAGTACTTGAGTAATTAATAATCTTGCTTATTTGAGTAGGAACAAACCATTCTTAGACCGTTAGTGGTAAAACCATTATTGTCTTGATAACTTATTTGTTGTTGCCCACACCCATGTATTGTGTGATAGACATAGACATAATCTCTAAACCAATCTGAGCTTTCCAACGCGCCAATATTCATGTGTAAAATAGACTGTCCATTACTATTACTGCCTATCGCAAAAATAAGGTCATTATTAATATGCAATTCACGATTGCGATCTCTACCCAATTGCACCCAACCTAAAGGCTCGCGATTGGTGCCAATAAAATAAACATATATATTCGCACTTAAACCGGTAACATCGTTTTCTAATGACTTAAAGAAGGTGTCATGTTGTTCTAAACGAGAAAGCTCTTCCTTCTTTATCCACTCTGACATTAAGTACTTAAATTCATCCGAAAAAAACAAAGCCCAAAGTGTATCAACATCATTAAGCTGTGTAGTCAGATAGTTTACAAACGCCATTTTGTTGCAATCACTTTTAGTACAATTATCTAATGTAACCTCTATTTTTGCATTTTGGATGTGGACACTG
Organism: Psychrosphaera sp. F3M07; assembly: GCF_018860345.1. Classification (GTDB taxonomy): domain Bacteria; phylum Pseudomonadota; class Gammaproteobacteria; order Enterobacterales; family Alteromonadaceae; genus Psychrosphaera; species Psychrosphaera aquimarina. The sequence continues at coordinate 279,133 of NZ_JAHKPJ010000020.1, forward strand.
TTCAATATTTTATTAGTGACAACCCCAAATTCGGTTGTAATTGAGTGTGATATTAAATATTCAACCTTTACTGGACTGTAAGAATCGGCGTGTTTTATTTGGTACTTTACCACGTCTTGTGTTACTTCAACGCTAGTACACTCTGGCTCTTGTTGCCCACATACAGTTTGTTGACCAGCCTGAACATTCATTGTGAGCAAGAATAAGATGAATATAGTTAGGTTTGATATTCCCTTCATAATTTTCCTTTTTTCTTTTACTAAATTTAATATTAATTTAAATAATCTCTATTCGCTAACCGTCTTTTTTCGAGATTAAATACCTTGAGAGATATTGCAAAAAAATAAACAACAACACACCGATACAAAGACTAAAAACAAATGGGTTATCTGCATAACTAAAACCGTCATAGCGATTTGATATTGTCACTTTACCTAAAATCAATGAAACAATTATTGTTAACCCGATCACAAACATCATGGCTAAATTTTGATTTATTGGTGTCGTTTCCTCAGAAACATGGATTGGATTGCACTTCGCTTGCTTAATTAACTGCTCAATTTTTATTGCCCGTTCAGGCCACTTAGCTTTGTCTAAGCTTTCGAAACACTCCTGTAACTCCTTTAAGGTATAAAGTTCAAAGTTAGGTTCCATAAATCACTTATTTTCCATTACGTATTGCATAATATTAATATATGTATCGGTCCAATAAGTATCTTTGTGGTTGGCTAAATAATCTAATAACTCAGCATGCGCTTTAGTACTCACCGTTAGATGATCACCACCAATACCATGAAATAATATATTGGCAATGCCGCCTTGTTGTTCCGCTTTTTTAACAAAATCAATTAGCTGCTTACCGGTTACGTTTTCTGGTGTAAACAGTAAGTCGAATTTTTTAGGTAAGTCTGGATTATTCGCTTTAATCGCAACAAATTTTGGACGAACTCGTTCCACGTAATTACCATCACTAGCCAATAAATCACCACATGGAATAGTAAAGGTTCTGTCCTTTTTGCCATCAATCGCTTTTAACATGGTATTGGCTAATGTGACCTGCTCTACCATTTCTACTACCGTATTTTTGTCCGTGTCATGCAGTGGATTAACCCAATCCCTGTTAGGTAACGAACCACGACAAGGGTGATACACGGTATGATTACCTAATTCGTGACCGTTGTTGGCCGCAGCACGCCAAACCTCCATATACTCATCAACCGCTGGCGATGCCAAGGTTAAATAAAACGAGGCTTTCAAATTGTGTTTGTCTAATTCTGGAATGGCATTGTGGATTTGGCTATATAAACCATCATCATAAGACAAACTAACAGCGGCTTTGTAATGTTTTGGCCAAGTAAAATTATCATCATCCTGGTTTGCCCAAACTGGCGTACTAAGCAAAAACAGTGACAGCAAATATGGAGTGAGTTTAATTAACATAAGCACTACCCAAACTGATTAATTTTGATTAGTGTTTAACATGTTGAAACATAAAGCAATGGTTTATACTTTTTAGGAGATGTTATTGAAACTTACGACACCCACAGAGTCTGACATAAATACGATAAGTCAGTGGTTTCCAGATGAAATCCGCCTAAGAACGTGGTCGGGACCTAAGTTTCGTTACCCCTTTACCCAAGCCTCATTTTATCAAGACTTGAGCATGGAGCGACTCCCTTCATTTTGCTTAAAATACTCTGAAAAAAATGAGTGTGTAGATACCGATATGTTAGTTGGTTTTGGTCAGTATTATTCTAGGGTGGGCAGATGTCATTTAGGTCGCCTGGTGATTAACCCTGAATGTCGTGGGCAAAATAAAATAGCGGATTTAATCCATTTGTTAGCGCATGAAGGTTGTGCGCAACTAAAAGCGGATATGCTGTCTTTGTTTGTATTTCACGACAATCATAAAGCCAAAAACGCTTATCAAAAATTAGGCTTTGTAGAAGCCGAGTACCCTGAAGAGATGCCGATGGATGGTTGTGTTTACATGGTTAAACAATACAAAAGTTAATCATTTTTATACCAATTTCATCAAGTTCTTAGTCATTAAAGATAGGTAATGTGAATGTACGCAGTGATATTTAAAGCCAAAATTGCAAAGTTAAATGATGAATATTCCAAAACTGCAGCAAAAATGCGAGAGTTAGCATTTAGTAAATATGGCTGTTTAGACTTTGTTGCGGTATGTGAGGGTGAACAAGAAGTGGCGATTTCTTATTGGCCAGATGAACAATCGATATTAGCTTGGAAAAAAGATCCGGAACATCTTCTAGCACAACAACTTGGCCAGAAAAATTGGTACCAATCTTATAGTGTTGAAGTAGTTGAAATTAAACGCCAATATCGTTCTAACTAAGTTAGTTTATTAGCTAATCTTTAATTCCAGTACTTGTACTGGCATTTTTAATGGTACGAATAAACAAATATATGGCTGCGATTCCAGCAAACACAGACGCTAAGGGTGTGTAACCAATTTGCTCTAAGCTAAAATCTTTAGAAACAGCAACATAGCCAATTAAAAACCCAAGCTGTGCTAGCCCAAATAACATGACCATAAAACAAATACCAAGGGTGACCCAGTTAAATATCGTTAATCTTTTTTCCATTGGAACTCTTTATTATCCGTAAATACAACTTAGTTAGCAGAAGTGGCAACCATATGCTGCCACTTGTGATATTTCAACCTTTGTCGTATTAGATTAATGCATTTGCCAAGAAGGCCAAGATATACGCAAGTACGCCGTAAGCGGCGTATAACCCCCAAGATAATTTGCTATTTCCGGTTTCTGCTTTTAATGTCGCAACGGTGGCAACACACTGTAAAGCTACAACATAAAATAATAACAAACCAATACCTGTACCTAATGGCAAGCCATCGTTCATTATATTTTGTGCGAGGCCAGCAATGTTTTCGTCAGCCCCTTCCATTCCATATAAGGTACCAAGCGCGCCAACAAACACCTCTCTGGCTAAGAACGACATTAAAATGGCAATACCATAACGCCAATCCAAACCAAGTGGGGCAAAGATAGGCTCAACAAAATGACCTATGCTCCCTAACCAAGACTCTTCTAAACTTGCATTCATCGGGAAATAACCCAGAACCCAAATGCCCACCGCGACCATAAATATAATTGGCGCAGCACGTTTTATAAATTGTACGCCACTGTTGATCACTCTGTGATAAAGCGGTTTCCAATGTGGTAAACGGTAACTTGGTAATTCAATAATAAATGGCATTTCAGATTTTTCATGGTCGGTGATACTTGAGCGGCTTAATAACGCACTAATAATCAACGCCGTGACGATACCAAACATATACAAACCAAAAAACGTAACCCCTTGCAGGTTAAATATGCCTAACCAATAAACATCAGATGGGATAAATACAGATACTAATAACGCATAAACTGGTAATCGTGCTGAACAAGACATTAACGGAATTGTCATCATAGTGATTAATCGTTTGCGCGGAGATTCAATCGTACGTGCCGCCATAATGGCCGGGATAGCACAGGCGTGACCGGAAAGGTAAGGAATGAAACTTCTTCCAGATAATCCAAAATAACTTAACGGTTTATGACAAATTAATGCCGCTCTGGCTAAATATCCGCTGTCTTCTAGCAAGCCTATAATGAACGTTAACACCATAATTTGCGGTACAAACACTAAAAACGAGCCAACACCACCAAATATGGCGTCATTCAAGAAGTCCGTAACGACTCCTTGTCCTGTAAATTGAGTGATGAAAACAGCCATGCCGGCAATAATGGTTTCCACCCCATCCATTAATGGCGCTGCCCAAGTAAAAATACTTTGGAAGAGCACAAACATAATGGCTAAAAATGCAAATGAACCAAACAGGCTATTCAGTAAAAAATTATCAACCTTGTTTTGATTTTTAAGCACTACATCTTTATTTATTGCGTAGGTCTTAGCCAATGCACGGCTGAAATCGACCACTTCTTTGGTGGTTTCTAATGGAATCTTTGGAACCAAAGGATTGAAGTTTTTATACTCGGCATTTAACAAGGCATTTTTAAATTCAGCGATGCCATCAAGTGAACGAGCAGACAAAGCATAAACCGGAGCACCGAGTTCATTGGCTAACCCATCGATATCAATGTTATGGCCAAACCGTTTCACTTCATCGATAAAATTTAAAACATATACAATGGGTTTGTTTGCTTTGCTGGCTAACAGTTGCGCTTGTAATGCAAACACTAAACTGCGCTCTAACCGAGTGGCATCTAATACACACACAACAAGCTCAGTTTCGTCATCGTTTACACGAAGGGTCAGTTGTTCAACAGCTACTTGTTCATCAATGGACATGGTGCTTAAAGAATAAGTGCCAGGGAAGTCTATAACTTCATACTCTCCCATTGCGCCACTTTTAATTTCAACGGTGACACCAGGGTAGTTTGCGACTTTTTGTCGAAGGCCAGTAAGTTGGTTGAACAATAGGCTTTTGCCACAGTTAGGTTTACCGACTAAGAGAATTTTTTTCATAATTAATTATTGTTCGACGTTGAGATGAAAATTTGTTCAGCTAATGCTTGTTCTAATGAATAGACACAATCACCAATTTGAATGACTAGTGGGCCGGAAAAAATGCTTCTACGTAGACATTTAATATATTGGTCAGTTTCAAACCCCATTTCTACCAAACGGGTGCTGACTGAATCATCTAAATGCTCACAAAGATGGGAAATGTTTGCAGTTCCACCCTTGTGTAATTCCCATAAAGTCATATGAACCTCAATTCTAAAGAAGAGAAACCATAATAACCTTATTTAATCGAACTGTTAAATGATAATAGTTATTATTACCGTTTAGTTTACTCACTTTTTATCTATGTCCAATTTTTGCCAATAAAAAAGGCAGTGAATAAACACTGCCTTATTGATGTTATCGATTTGGATAACTAACCCATATTAACAAAAATGATTATTTTTCATTAATTTGCCAAATCGCTACTGTGCCAGAGATTTCGTTGCCTATGACTAATAACGCTTGGTTTGTTGGACTATGTGCGGCATCAATAAACTTCATTCCTTCAGGTGCTAAGTCACCTGTTATGTCAGCATCTTCAACTAAACCTCGGTTAAAGAAGTAATCAACAAAGTTCACATCATATGGATTAGTAATATCAAACACTAACATGCCACTCATTCTCTCTAAGCCAACAAAAGCATAAGTATTATTGCCAATTTTACCTAACGCTAGGGCTTCTGGCTCTGCACCTTTAGCATCTGAACGGGTATCCCCAACATTTTCATCTTCATTATTATTAAACGCCGAACCATGCATTGCTGCCGTTATCTTGGCAATTTGGTCGCCTGAATCAAAAATTAACAAACCATTTTGATCCCAAATAGAAAATGAACGAGCGCCAAAACTATATAAGTCGGCGTACTCACCATCATCGTTTTTACCCATTGATGACGTCACGATTAAACGACCAAGGCCATCATTGCCACCCATTTCACTGATATAAGCATCTAATTCAGGTGATACGGTCGCTAAATCTTCCAAGTCTTTAGCACGTACTTCATCTGTATAAGCGATGCACACTTCTTCACCGTCATCCCATTCATAAGAACCAGAAGGAAAATCGGTTTCACATTCCGCTTTACCCGCATCTTCCGCAGCATCTCGCTCAAAAGCGATATACTCTCTTGCGTCACCTTCATTTGCAGAAACAACAAAGTCTACGCCATTCCATTGATAAGAATCTATGGTATCAGGTTGGTATAAACCATATAAATGTTGGTATTTTTTGAAGTTAATGCCGCCATCTTTATCAGACACGTCAATTTGATATTCACTCCAGTCCTTAACGCCCAACCCAACTACTTTAACGCTGTTATCACTAAGATTGACAATGGCCATGGCATTATTATCTTGTAACGAAACATACGCTTTGCTGTTGTCCTTAGATACAGTGATGTATTCCGGCTCCAAGTCTTGCGCTACAGTATAAGTGCGCACTTGGCCTTTAATCGTTAGTCCATTAGGATTGGCAAATTTAACGCCTTGTTGTTCTAACTCTTGTTGTTTGTCGTTGTAATCTTCAAATGTGATCTGTGTTGCTGTGTCTGCCGGTACACCATCGGTTATATTGATTACGGAAATAGAGCCTTCAGGATCAATAACATAATCATCGGCAGGCTCACCTTCATTGGCAACCAGCACTTTTTTACCATCATGACTAAAAACAACATTATCAGGTAAGTCACCCACTTCTACATTTTTGATAAAACTTGGTACTGCACCAGAGATATCATAAAACGCGACATGTCCATTAACACCTTTAGTACCTGAATCTACAGCCACGGCTAACAAGTTATTGTTATTATCAACGGCAATACTGTTGGCATCGCCCGATAATGATGCACTGGTAGCTAAGTTTATGGTTTGAGATGCGGTTAGATTGGTATTGGTAATGACACCTTCGGTATCAGCTGTTAATTCAGCTTTATCCATACCATTGATATCAATGATCTCAACAACCGCAGGAGATGCTGAGCTATTAATTGCATATACCCAACCTGTAGAGTTTTGATAAGAAACGATTTCAGCTGCACCTTCAGGGTCACTGGCATTTAATTGAGCACGACCGACTAGTTCAATCTCTAACATTGTCGTTGCATCTTTGCCGTCAGTACCGTCAGCCCCATCAACACCGTTAGTGCCATTTACGCCATTTGTACCGTTAACGCCATTTGTACCATTAACCCCATCGTTACCATTTACACCGTTTTCGCCGTCTTCTGCACAACCGGTAATTAATGTAGCTAATAACAGTGCCAAACTGGTTTTTCTGTATTTCATTATCAATTCCTAAACCTTGTTATAAGTGATTGTTTATAAAAAATTTAGGTGATTAAAAGATAAGTTGATGACCTTAGGATTGCAGCAAAATGACAGTTTAATGTTTGATGTTTTTTATCTGTAACTTAGCTGTCATTTTTCAGATGTTATTTTCAATAATAATATGGAGGAGTTAACAATGTGCGGCCTTATTAAGCCAACGATTAATCTAATAAGTCGTTAGCTGCACTGAGTAAATCAGCATATGTGCCGTCAGCTAAAGACATGCCATCAGATGTTAATGATTGACCTGAATTGACTAAAAAACGCTGTTTTATTCCAGCATTTTTTGCGGCTTCGATATCGGATTTTTTATCGCCAATCATAATGGATATTTCCGGATCTAACCTATGTTCATGCATAGCTTGGAATAACATGCCGGGATTAGGTTTACGACAATCACATTGCAATAAATACGGTGGATTCGCCTTGGTAGGATGATGTGGGCAATGATAAACCGCTAATATATCTACCCCATTGAATTTAAATTGTTCGGTCATCCATGCGCTAAGTTCTTCAAACTCCTGTTCGGTATAATAGCCTCGGCCAATACCTGACTGATTGGTGATAATAACAATTTGATAACCAGCTTCTTGAAACTGTTTACATGCTTCAAACACACCTTGAATAAACTCAAAATCTTTTGGCTCTGATACATAACCATGATCAACATTCACTACACCATCACGGTCTAAAAACAATGCTTTTTTATATTCAGTATTAATATTTAAAGATTGTGCCATTAGAGTGCAAAGTCCTTAACAATACGGTCAAACTGGGTTTGAACTTGTTCCACCGTTATCTGTTGCATTAAATCCGTCCCTTTGACTCTCACACCCCATTTAAGTTTATCCGCAGGCTTTCCTTTTTGCTCTAATAGGTTTTGATGATAAACCTCAGCAACATAATCTTGATATAAATAAGGGCCTGTACGTTTGGGGTTTGAATGAGCATAAACACCAATGACAGGCGTTCTTTGCGTCACTGCCATGTGAGCAGGGCCGGTATCAGGCGCTAAGACTAATGACGCATTTTTTAAACACATTAACATTTGTTTTAAACTGGTTTTGCCAATGAGGTCCATAATTTCAACTTGTGCATGTTGTTTTATCGCATCACCAAGTTCACGGTCGATTGGCGCTGGACCACCACAAAGCGCAACATTATACCCTTTACTTGCAGCATAGTCCGCAATAGCAGCATAACGCTCTGGTAACCAATTACGTTCTTTTTTACTGGCAGCTGGGGAGATCACTAAGGTTTTAGAATCTGGTGCAATATGTTGATTGGCAAATTCGATGTCTTGATCTGAAACAGGAATGTCCCAAGTTAAATTGTTTAGTTCTGATATTGGCACACCTAGCTTTTCTGCAAAACCAAAAAAGCCTTCTAATACATGAGGTTCACTCTGAGGAGCAATACGTTCTTTGGTGAATAAAGCGTGTAATTCTTTTGCTCTGCTCCAATCAAAGCCAATTTTACGTTTAGCGTTAATAAATTGTGCTGCCCAATTGGCTCTTAAGGCCACTTGCATATGCAATAACACATCAAACTGTTGTCCGACTAAATCTTGTTTAAGTTGTTTAAAGGCGGCTTTGCCTTTGGATTTATCAAAAATCACAAACTCAACGCCTGGCAACCCATCTAGTAACATCTTTTCTATTTTGCCAATAATCCAAGTTATTTTAGCGTTAGGATGCTGTTTTTGAATTGCTTGCACGGCAGCGACGGCATGACATACATCACCTATGGCTGATAACCTCAAAATACAGATAGATTGCAAAGACACTCAAACTCCTAGGTATAAAGTACAAAAATAAATCGCGCAGAAATAAAATCAAATTGGCTTAAGTTGGTAATGCTAATGTATGATTTACACTATTCCAACTTAAAACTTGTAAGAACTCGTATTGTTATCAAATCCAACTCATTTGTCTTGGCATAAAACTATACAAAATGGACACACTATATTGGCCCATAAAAGTCTAAGCGAGCCTGTCACGCACGATTGGTTTGATGCGGCATTTTGGGAAAAACAAAACGCAATCACAGGCGAATCCAAAGGTAGAAATACCACCTATTTTATTAAATACCTAGCCAACAACACAGAGCCAAAACAAACACGACACTTTGTATTACGTCATTATTATCGTGGTGGGTTAGTTAGTAAGGTATTAAACGATGAATTTCTTTATACCGGAATAGAAAATACACGCAGCATTGCTGAATTCACCATGTTACAAAAAATGGTGGAGTTAGATTTGCCCGTTCCAAATCCCATTGCGGCTATGGTCACCAAAGTATCTGGCCTGTGGTGTCGGAATGATATTTTAATTGAACGTATCGACGATGCTAAAGATGGTTTTTATTGGTTAATCAGTCAAAACTTAACCGATCAAACATGGCAAAATATTGGGGCAACAATAAAACAGTTTCATCAAAATGGCGTTTACCATAGCGATCTTAACATCCACAATATAATGATAGACAAAAACGGAAAGGTGTTTTTAATTGACTTTGATCGCTGTGAATTCAAAGCACCGTCTGATACTTGGCAGCAAGCTAACTTAGCCCGCTTATTACGTTCATTAGAAAAAGAAAAAAATAAGGAACAAACCTTCCACTTTACCGACAGACATTGGCAACAATTGTTATTGGGATATGGGCAATGATTTATAAAATAAAGCGAACATTCAGTTTGTTTATTTATAACCTCTTATTAGTCATCTTTACCTGTGTGGATTTAGTTAAATGGGTGTTTGCATTATTCCGACAAGCTTTATTTTTTGCCTTGGGTAAATCCTTAACCGGAGCCGAAAAACGTGATTGGGCGTGGGGCCAAAAATATGGTTTGGTGGCTCGGGAGTTGTTCTCACCAACAACCCAAATAAACTCTGTAGATGTTAAAACTGTGATGTTCCACTGCGCATCTGTCGGAGAAGTTGTCGCTGTCATTCCTTTAATCAAACACCTTTTAAGGTCCAGCCTTCACTGCGACATGAATTTACAATTTGTGATCACCACAAATACGAAGACGGGAAAAGAACAGCTGTTACGGCTTTTAGATGATTCATTAATAGATAAAGTCAAACACTGTTATTTACCCATTGATTTACCTTGGCTGATGTCATCACTGTTAAAACAAGTTAACCCTGACATTATGCTGATCATGGAAGTTGAGTTATGGCCAAACCTAATTAACCAATGCCATAAAAAACAAATTCCAGTTTGCATTGTAAATGCACGCCTGACTGATAAAACCAGAAAAGGGTATCAAAAGGTTGGAGTATTGGCTGAGGCCATGATTAAGCAGTTACAACGGGTCTATGCCCGTAATCAAACCGACTTTGATAACTACATAGCCATGGGTATTGATAACAATAAACTGACGTTATTAGGCAACATTAAGTTTGATATTGGCCAAGCCGATTTAGTTGCAGCTGAGCAATTAAGAGCATCATTAAACTTAACTCATCGCCAAGTCATTATTGCAGGGAGCAGTCATAAAGGTGAAGAAAGCTTATTGGTTGATGCCTATAAACAATTTAAAACTCAAAATCCGCACTTAATATTAATCATTTGCCCACGTCATCCACAACGTTTTGAAACTGTATTTGACTACTTAAACAGCCAACAACTGAACGTTGTTAAGATGAGCGAATCGACAACCTCCAATGCCGATACCGATGTATTACTCGGAGACCAAATGGGCCAACTGAGTAAATTATATGGTGTGTGTGACATCGCCTTTGTGTGTGGCTCATTTGTTAAACGTGGAGGCCATAATCCAATTGAGGCTGCCGCCTACGCCAAACCCATCATAATGGGGCCTCATGTGTATAATAACCCAGAGATTTGCCATACATTGCAATCTGACGGGGGATTATTTATTGCCAATAGCAACTTTGAGTTTAATAGCCAGATTAATACTTGGTTATCGGCACCAGAGTCTATGCAGGACGCAGGAAATAAAGCCTTAAGTACATTAACGGCTAATGCTGGAATTATAGAAATTATTAGCTCAGAATTATTACAAATGTTAGATAAGTCAACAGCATGAAAAACGTATTTAACACTGAACTCATTGTGATTACCGCTCAACATATTGCTGATAATTTTTCAGGTTTTAATCAAAACGGTTTTATAAAACTGGCCTCTGACGATATTGAACATCGAGAATTAAAAGACAGAGCAAATCAAATCTGTATCGCCCTTAAACATTACCTACCAAAAGATTATTTAACCTCATTATCAATATTATTAAACACGTTACATCCAATCCAAGATAATCAAGATCTGACAGCGATCTCAACCGATAAAAATGGTGTTGCCGGTTGGATGATTTTACCTTTTACTCAATATATAGGTGAGTTAGGCCAAGACTACCTTGTTGAGTCATTAGAGGGGTTAAGGGTAATGACTAAGTTATTTACTAGCGAGTTTGGCATTCGTTATTTGTTACTGCAGCAACCGCAGATGTGTTTGCAAATAATGCAATCTTGGTGCGACGATAATTGCCATCATGTACGCCGCTTAGTGAGTGAAGGTACACGACCATTATTACCTTGGGCAATGCAACTGCCCCTGTTTAAACAACAACCTGGTTTAGTTTTACCTTTGTTAGAAAGGTTAAAATCCGATAGCTCTGAATACGTACGAAGAAGTGTGGCGAATCATTTAAATGATATTGCTAAAAACCACCCAGATTTAATCGCTGATATCGCAAAAAATTGGCTTTTAAATGCAGACATTAATCGTCAACGCCTAGTAAAACATGCTTGTAGAACCTTGATTAAACAAGGCCATACAACCACCTTATCTGTATTGGGTTATGAACCTCCAACAGCGATAACAGCGCAATTATCTTTGTCATCTATCACAATAAACATGGGGGATAATTTTGATATCCGTGTTGTATTAACCAACAATAATACCTCGTCGAAAAGCATACTGTTGGATTATGTTGTTTATCATCAAAAAGCCAATGGCAAACTAAGCCCTAAAGTATTTAAATGGAAAGCGTTTACTCTAGCCGCAAAGCAAACCATTTCTCTCACCAAAAAACATAACATCAAACAGATAAGTACCCGCAAGTATTATCCGGGGCAACATAAATGCGCCCTGTTAATAAATGGTCAAGAGTTTGCGGTAACTGAATTTACATTGAGTATTTGATATTTAGTCGTTGTAACGGCTATCAATGAGCTACAATTAATAACAAACAAATCCTGACTTTGTTGACACTAACTTTTAGCTTGCTAAATTATAAAGATAAATGTCTATTTGGCTTACTGTATGAATTTCATCCGTTTATTGGCGTTATTTATTGTTTTACCGTTTTGTTTCGTCAGTTCCCCTATGGCAAAGACCCTACAAATAGGAACGAGTACCTCAACTGAGAATAGCGGGTTGCTCACATATCTTCTGCCACACTTTACCCAACAAACTAACATTGATGTTAATTATATTGCTGTTGGCACAGGCGCTGCACTCAAATTAGGCCGAGAAGGCAAAGTGGATGTGTTGTTGGTTCATTCCGAGCCCGCTGAATTAAAATATATGGCACAAGGTTTTGGCTCTCGACGTGAACCTTTCATGTTTAACGACTTTATCATTGTGGGTAAGGATCAAAATACATACACAGATTTACCTCATTTTTTTAAACACCTTGTGGATAACCAGTTGTTTTTTGTTTCGCGAGGGGATAGTTCTGGAACCCATAAAAAAGAAGAAATCTTATGGCAACAGTTTAATTACGATCCTATTGGTGAACCTTGGTACATAGAAACAGGATTAGGCATGGCCAAAACATTATTAGAAGCGAATGTACGCCAAGCTTATACCTTAATAGATAGGGGAACATGGTTGGCAAAGGAAAGCCAAGTTGATTTAACTATTGTTTTTGAAAATGCACCGCAATTATTAAACCCTTATTCTGCCATTGTAACCACGACTGAAAAACAAAACTATGCAGTTGCTAATCAATTTGTTGATTGGTTATTAAGCGATAAAGCACAAACGCTTATCGGCGAATTTAGAGTGAACAATAACGTATTATTTAAACCTATAGCGTTATTAAAATAATGAAAATTCGTACCCAAGTATTCAGCACTGTATTGGTAATGTTCGTCCTGTTAATCACGATAGGTCTGTCGTTATTTTATAGAATAAACGTGATTAAACATGATGTCACAATGTTAAATACCAAATTGAACAAGACCCTTTCGGTCGCCATCGAATTAGATCTCACCTTCCATAAATATAAAGAAAGCTGGAAGAACATTTTATTACGAGGTCATACCGAAGGGCGATATCAGACTTTTTTAAATAACTTTTATAAAAACGAGCGTAAGTTATACGCAGAGTTGGATGAGCTAAAAAACTTATTGGACTACGATTCCGCCCTATTTACACCAATAGATAAACTCAGAGATGACATTAAACTTAATAGTAAATCTTACCGCAAGGCGCTAAAAATTTATTTTGAGTCAGACCGTTCAGTACAAGAACTTGCGGATATGTTTACGGATTCTGAGCATGCTTTAAGCGTTGCATTAAGTGACATTAGACAAGCCGTGACCATGTTAAGTAATGACAAACTGAATAAGTTGGAGATAGATCTTGGTTCCAAACTTATGTTCAATTTTATCTTTAGCGCTCTGCTCACCATTTTATGTATTGCGTTATTATTATATATCTTAAACATACGCATAATCCGGCCAATTGAATACGCTATTTCGGTGGTAAACCGACTTAAGAATAAAGAAGAACATGTGCGCATGAAAGCATATGGAAACAATGAATTTTCCATATATTCTGCCAGTTTTAATTCGATGTTGGATTCTATTGAACTACAAAAGAAACAATTAGAAAAAAGTTCAAGACAGTTAATGGAAGCTGAAAAGCTAGCGGCATTAGGGGAGCTTGTTGCGGGTGTTGCACATGAACTCAATACGCCTCTTGGCATAGGATTAACTGCGTCTACCCATGTGAATGATTCAACCAAAATCCTAAAAAAGAGTGCCGATGAAGGTAAGTTAACCAAACGTCAACTTGATCAATACATAACAAACGTATTGGAAGGCACCAAAGTTATTGAAGGTAATATCTATAAAGCTAACGAGATAATTACGACTTTTAAACAAGTTGCGGTTGACCAGTCTAGCGAAAATAGACGTATTTTTGATATTAAAAAATGCATTGAAGAAAATGTGTTTAATATGAATTTAAAACACAAAGCTATCGACCATGAGATTAATGTAACGTCTGAATCGTATAATTTAGATAGTTTTCCCGGCCCTTTAGGCCAAGTCATTGTTAATTTAATTAATAATTCATTTATACATGGCTTTTCCGATGGTCGTTTTGGCATGATAGATATAGTGATAAAAGCCATAGATGCCAACTACATAGAAATTACTTACCAAGACAATGGTAAAGGCATGACACCTGCAGTGTTAAGTAAAATGTTCGACCCTTTTTTTACTACGGCTGAGGACAATAAAGGCACAGGTTTAGGCATGCCAATTGTGTTAAATATCATTAAAAAAGTGTTACAAGGTAACATTCAAATTGAGAGTAGTTTAGGCAACGGCTTTAAGGCTATCATTACTATCCCAAAACAAGTAACGGAATAATATTAACTGGCTGGTAAAAGTTATAAACTTTAACAACCACGCCTTTTCTCCCCCTATTACAAGGAAGATATATGTATAAAATCCTAATGATATCGTTATGCTCGCTGTTGATCTTTGGCTGCACAACCAAAAATAAACAAAGTGAATTCGACTATCAAACGTCTGATCAAGGTTTAATTAACCTTTTGGTTCAACAAGGATCCAACCCAGCAAAAATACACTACATTAGCTTTTTTATAGATTGTAAGTCTCAACAGGTGGTGACGGATATTTCACAGAAAGGGGTGTTGCTCGGGTTTGAAGATGATTACATAAACTTTTCTGACAAAGACCAGTTATGGTCTACTTCTTTAAACATGTCCATGCCATTAACATTAAATGAAGTTACAACATATAGGAATAAGCTCATGCCAATTATACCTGCTGGCGCATGCAAACATGTAGGGTGGGGATCTGCTGTAGTGAAGTAAAATTAGGGGGAAGGTTATTCAAGTACCCATTCCCCTGCTTTTCTTATTTTTGCTGTATTTTATTGATGATCTTTGTGGTCGAACAACCATCAACAAATTTAATGACAGCGACTTGTCCACCTTGAGCTTGCACAAAGTCAGCGCCTACTATTGTTTCGGGTGTATAGTCACCACCTTTGACCAACACATCTGGGTTAACTTGTTTAATGATGTTAAAAGGGGTGTCGTCATATTCATTGCCATTTAGCTCACCAAATGGGATCACCCAATCCACACTGGCTAACCCTGATATAACAGTCGCTCTTTCTTTTAATGGATTAACCGGGCGTGTAGGGCCTTTTAAGCGAGTTATAGATTCATCATTATTGAGACCAACCACTAAGCGGTCACCTAATGCTTTAGCTTGCTCTAAATAATGTACATGACCGGCGTGTAAAATATCGAAACAGCCATTAGTAAACACTATTTTCTCGCCACTTTGACGGGCAAACTCAATATGTTTTAACACTTCATCGAATGGCGTCTGATAGTGTGCTTGTTTAGAAGCAAACATATTTTTATTAACGACCCCATACAACTCTTCAGGAGAAACCGTAGCCGCACCTAATTTAGCAACGACCACACCCGCCGCTAAGTTTGCTACTTTAGCCGCGTCTGCTAACTCTAATCCTGCCGCCATCATCATAGCTAACGTGGCAATCACAGTATCACCCGCACCGGTAACGTCTGACACTTCCAATACTTGTGCTGGCATATCTACTTTTTCAGTACGTGTTATCGCTGACATACCTTGTTCACTACGAGTTAACAAAATTGATTCAATATTGCAGTTCGTCATAACATCTTGTGCTGACTGCCATATCACCTCTTCGTTATGAACTAGACCACCAGCGGCAATAAACTCGTCTTTGTTTGGCGTGATCACTGTTGCGCCCGCGTAATCAGATAAGTCTTTTGATTTAGGATCGATTAATACTGTCTTGCCTGCAGCTCGGGCCGTACTGATCATCTCTTTTATACACGCTAATGATCCTTTGGCGTAATCAGAAAATAAGATGAAATCAAAGTTATCCAATTCTTGTTCAAATTTTTGCTGCAACGACTTTGCGTGAGCAATTGCAAACTGTTCTTCAAAGTCTAAGCGTACAACTTGTTGTTGGCGGCTAATGACACGCAGTTTAGTGATGGTTGGTTGTTCGGTTTGTCGAATTAATGCGGAATTAATGTTTTCATCTGTTAATAATTGCTCTAAACGGTCGCCGTTTTCATCATCGCCAATAATACCTAATAAGGTAACTTGCCCATCTAAACGAGCTATATTTAAAGCTACGTTGGCCGCGCCACCCACTTTGTCGTCTAGACCACTAATTTTAACAACAGGAACAGGGGCTTCGGGTGAAATACGTTTAGAGTCACCAGTCCAGTATCGGTCTAACATTACGTCGCCAACGACTAAAATTTTTACATCAGAAAGGTGGTTAAAAATAGATAAATCAAACATAGATAAATTCACTAAAAGCTAGATAGGGTAAGCATACATTAAATATTAATTGTCGAACAGATGGGACCGCGTTGTCTAAGGTGGCAATTGCCCTATTTGCAACAACGCTAGAGGTTATTCTTCCGTGGCGTTGGCCGATTGAATTCGGTCTAAACGTTCTTGCTCTTCTTCAAATGCAGCGGATATTTCTTGTAAAACAGAATCCACATCGGCAGCACCAGAAGTATCGATATATTCGCCAGTGAGTGGGGTATCTGGTAATAAATCCCCCGCTTCATACAATGCCCACATTTCTAATGCAAAACGTGTTTTGCTTAGGCTGGGTTCATACTGTGCATAATAATTTGTGACGTTCTCTACATCACGAATTAACATTTTTTTGGCGTTATTATTTGCTGCGGCATCAACCGCTTGCGGCAAATCAATAATCACTGGACCGTGTTTATCAACCAAAATATTAAACTCGGATAAATCACCATGCACAATACCAGCACATAACATACGCTGAACATGGATCATTAATTCGGTGTGTTGTTTAAGCGCTTCTTCGCCAGACATAGTGATATCGTTTAAACGAGGTGCAACATCGCCATCTGCATCAACCACCAACTCCATTAATAACACACCGTCGTAACAACCATATGGTTTTGGAACACGAACACCAGCGTCAGCTAATTTAAATAAAGCATCCACTTCCGCATTGTGCCAAGACTCTTCTTGTTGGCTACGACCAAACTTAGACCCTTTCTCCATCGCACGAGAACGACGACTATTTCGACCTTTACGGCCTTCTTGATATTGGGCCGCTTTTTTAAAACTACGCTTGTTGGCTTCTTTATAAACTTTGGCACATTGAATATGATCACCCGTGCTTACCATATAAACAGTAGCTTCTTTGCCACTCATTAATTGGCTGATCACTTCATCAACCAAACCATCTTCGACTAAAGGTTGTAGACGCTGAGGGATCTTCATAATGAGCTGCCTGAAATAACGCTAAAAATTGAGTTCAATTATTGAGTTACCAGTTCGTCAATAGCTTCACATAACCAGTGACCGATAAACATGTGAGCTTCTTGGATACGTGCCGTAATATTGTTCTCGATTATAATGGGTAACTTGGCTATGTCTTTCACTTGACCGCCATCACGACCTGTAAGAGCAACGGTATATGCACCAATGTCATTAGCCGCTTCAAGCGCTAAGTTAATATTGGCACTAGTACCAGAAGTTGTTAAACCAATAACCACATCTTCAGGCTTAACTAACGCTTCTACTTGGCGAGCAAAAACAGTATCAAAATGATAGTCATTAGCGTGAGCCGTAAGGATTGATGTATCTGTTGTTAATGCCATAGAAGCTAATGCACGACGTTCTTTTTTGAAACGAACAACAAATTCAGCGGCTAAATGTTGGCTGTCTGCGGCGCTGCCACCGTTACCAAAAAATACGATTTTTCCGCCTTTGCCTAATGCATCAAAACATTCAATAGCTAAGGTTTCTGCAACAGGAAGGTATTTTTCCATTGCATTAAACAATTCTAAATGTTGTTTAAGGTTGTCTGCGTAACATTGTTTTAAATCAAACATGGAAACTCCTATTCATCAACCGTTTTGCCTTCAGCAAGGGCACGATACTGGGCTGAGATATCATTAATGGTATCTTTGTAATCTGCGGTTACATAAGGTTTAAATAACAAAATAACTTTTAATAGACCGTTGTATATCAATTCATCGGTCACATCAGCATTGTCTGAACTTGTTTTACAATAACTAATCCAGAAAGTAACTTGCTGTTTAATAATATTTGCCAAATCATCAATATCGTTTGTATCCATATTGATCACTTCTGCCACTTGTAAACTGACGATTAAATGATGAATTTTTTCCATCATTTTATTGTGAATTTGACCAAATTGAGTTCTTAATTCAGGGTCTCGAGCCATGATAACTGGCAGGTTGTCGTATAAAAAATTGAAGTGATATAACGCACTAAATACAGCATCAAGATAATTAGTTAATATTTTAACCGCATCTTGACTTGGTTTTACCGGCTCAAAAGAAACCGCCATATGGTCAGCGTATTTGGTAAATATATGACGAATAATTTCTTCTTTGTTTCGGAAGTGATAATACAAATTACCAGGACTGATATTTAAGTGTGAAGCGATGTGATTGGTAGTGACATTACGTTCACCTTGGCTATTAAATAGCTCTATGCTTGCTTCTATAATTCTATCTTTAGTTTTCATTTTTTTAACTCTGTTACTAGTACAGGAAATACTTGATCATCAAGTTCCATTTAGTGATACCGCATTGAATCAATACCAGCCCGTCACTAAGCTTTTTATTTCGGTTAACACAGCATTGTGTATGTTTAGTGAATTTAGATCAATAGCTCTATTAATATTCTTTTAATCAAAACCCGATGGTTTGTATGGAATTAATAACGAATAAAAAATAACTAATATTAATCAACGATTAAGCCCATTAAATAAAGCCTCATGGTCATTTTAACTGCGGTTTATCATTCGGTTTATTTAACCAATAACACTGCATGTGTATGGAGGATAATCTGATTGTGTAATTCCATATCACAAATTAAACTATACATGTTATTGTTCCTCATCCTAAATTTGTTACCAATCACGGGGTGATTAGTAATCAATTTAACCTCAAATTCAGCAATGTTAAGAGCAAATATAATGGTAAAAGCGATTTATCCCGGTACTTTTGATCCCATTACCAATGGGCATATCGATTTAGTTAAACGGTCGGCTAAATTATTTGAACATGTGGTATTAGCGATTGCGACTAGTTCTCGTAAAAAACCATTATTTGATTTACAAGAAAGAGTTGAAATGGCTAAAGCGTCATTAATCGATGTACCTAATGTAACCGTGGAAGGGTTCACTGGACTACTTGCCGATTATGCCAAAGAAAAAGACGCTAAAGTTTTGATACGAGGCGTGCGTGCGGTTGCAGATTTTGAGTACGAATATCAACTTGCCAGTGTAAACCGTACCTTATATTCAGAATTAGAGAGTGTATTATTAACACCAAGCCACGAACATGCCCATATTTCATCAACCATAGTCAGAGATGTTGCCGCGCATCATGGTGATGTCTCCTTGTTTGTGCCGCCATTAGTTGCCGATGCATTAGTGCAAAAATTTAACAAATAACGTCATGCTTAAGTAAAAATCAACACAGTTGTTAACAAGGTCATCTCCAATGAGTAAAACGCAATTCACTACTAATATTGTCCATGCAGATCGTAAACTTAACCCTGACAGCGGCGCAGTGCATTATCCCGTCGTTAACTCCGTTTTATTTGGTTATGAAAATCCACAAGATTTAGTGGATATATTCCAAGGTAAACAAGCTGGCCACGCATATGCACGCCAATCTACACCTACCACCGATGCATTACAGTCAATGGTTAACGATATGGAAGGTGGAGTAGGGTGTTTAGTATTTGCTTCTGGCATGTCGGCCATCACAACCACCTTTTTCACTTTGTTAAACGCAGGGGACCACATTATTGCGAGCCAATTCTTATTTGGTAATACCCCTAGCGTATTAGGCACATTAGTACGTTTTGGTGTTGAAGTTACTCAAGTAGATGTGACCAATGCTCAATTGGTGCAGGATGCTATTCAACCCAACACCAAAATGGTATTTACTGAAACGATTGCAAACCCGGTAACTCAAATTGCAGACTTAGATGGCATTGGTCAGTTATGCCAACAACACAACTTAGTGTATATCGTTGATAATACCATGACGCCTAGTTATCTATTTAAGGCTAAAGAGGTTGGCGCTAGTTTAATTACGACATCGTTAACGAAATATGTCGGTGGTCACGGTACAGTGACCGCGGGCGCTGTTATCGACACAGGCAACTACGATTGGGCTAACTTTGATAACATATTAGATAGTTTTAGGCAGCAGCCAACTCACGCTCAAGCTTTAACTCAAATTAAGAAAAAAGGGTTACGGGATTTAGGAGGATGTTTGTCTTCTGACTCAGCGCATTTGATTGCTCTTGGCGCTGAAACTATGTCATTACGCTTAGAAAGAGCCTGCGATAATGCCATGCAGTTAGCTCAATATTTAAATGATCATGACAAAATAGCCAAGGTCTATTATCCAGGATTAGAGTCTCACCCTCAGCACCTTGATGCAAAAAAATACTTTAAGACATTTGGCGCTATCATTAGCTTTGACCCAATAGCAGGGATTGATCCTGTAAAACTTCTCACTGAATTAAACTTAGTCATTTCAGCCACCCATTTAGGCGACAATCGAACGTTAGCTTTACCTGTGGCGCAAACCATTTTTTATGAAATGGGATTAGAAAACCGTCAAAAAGCGGGGATCAGTGAAAACATGATCCGTATGTCTGTTGGGATTGAAGATATAGGTGATCTGCTCTCAGATTTTGAACAAGCATTAATGAGTTGTTAATTTTATGAAAACTTACCAATGGATTAGGGTAACTGCCGTTTTATTACTCGGGCTTATATTAAATGTGAATGCTGAGCCTTTATGGAGTAATAAAAAGTCAGGAGGAGATGATTGGCTGTTAGGTACGATTCATTTAGGTGATGACAGTTTATCCACACTTCCTAGCAGTATTAAAACGGCAATTGATAGTGTTGATATGGTCATAATTGAAACTGACTTGTCATTGGTCTCTCCGTCAGATCAACAAAGAATATTAATGCAATACGCTACTTTACCAGCGGGCTTCACGTTAAAACAGAGTTTGTCAGAACCAGTTTATAAACAAGCGCAACAATACTTTGCTAACTATGGTGTCAATATAGAGCAATTTTCCAACTTTAAACCATGGTTAGTGGCATTGTCTATGGTTCAAATGTCATATGCAAAATTAGGATTGAATGCTGAAAATGGTATTGATAACCAAGTTCAAAAGTATGCCTTACAGCAAGGTAAAAAAGTAGTTGGTTTAGAGACCTACCATCAACAAATTAATTTTTTCAATCAAATAATAGAGCAGTTTCCAGAAGTAACCAATGACGATTTAATTCTAGATACGTTATCGGAAATCAAACACTTTAGTGACTTACCACAAGTCATGATTACAGCTTGGCATAACGGTGATATGCAAGTATTTGAAAAAATTTATAGAGACACGTTAGGGACCAGTAAGTTTGACGCTGCAGCTGAGCAAATATTACTCATTAACCGTAACCATAATTGGGTCACTGAATTAGAACCGGTGTTAAATCAACAAAAAGTTTTCGTCGCGGTTGGGACTTTACATTTTGTCGGTGACAAGGGTTTACCTTTGTTATTAAAAGATAAATTTGAATTAACGGATCTTAGTGATTAATAACTAATAGGGTTAAACGTAATTAACTTAAGTTTGACATTAAAAAAGGGCATTCAACATGCCCTTTTTTATCCGTATTTAAACCCATAGTACAATTAGTCAAAGTTCCAAAATGCGGTAACACTTGCATTCCAATATTGGATTTCATTTTCTGGGATGATCGCAGATCGATTTCTTTGCAATTCATCACTGAAACCAATATCGACAGCGACTTCGTCTCTTTGTCTAAAATAGTAATCCATTTTAGCAACAACACCAAAGCTTTTAGTAAAGCGCCAACCCGCGCCTATGTAAGATTTAATGTTAAAGCCAGAAAAGCTATCCGAGAATGACAAGGTTGGATTAGATGTATTTACAACATCATAATAGGCCGGTAAACCAACAATCACACCACCTAACCAACGTAAACCGAGATCTCTTGTGGCAAACCTAGAATCATAAATATAACCTGCCTGCAACACCACGGACGTAAAGGTTTCGGTAAAATTCACGATGCTTTGTGCTGGATTTACACCATAGGTGGCAATTAACTCATCTAGTTCTAAGGTACCATTTTCATTAACGTCTACCGCACCAGAACCGGCTATATCAAAACTACCAATAGAAGGCGTTAAGTGTGCACGGTTGAAATCATCTAAAGAACTGCCGTTATCAAAGCTATTTCTATCCATTAAGGTGCGAGTATAACTACCACCAGCAATAATTTGATGTCCTGGTGCTATTAGATAACCTAGAAAAATATCAAGCTCATTATGGGTAGAAGATGTCGCGTTTTTTTGGTAAATCCCATCAACGCTATTGGTGATATTACCATTGGTAACGGAGCCATTGGCTGTCCAATATTCATCCGTAGTGGATGAAGATAACGTACTGACCGTATTAATATAAAAACCAGCATGTTTATTAATTGGTGTATAGCCCCCAGAATAGTTAAATATATTAGTGGTAGTAGGCGTGGTTTCAAACTGTAATCCGCTGGACAGAGTGCCACTCTCTTTATATGACAATTCACCAACACCAAAACCTATATATGAATAAGCTCTGTTATTCACTTCTGAATGAGCTAAAAATGAACCAACTCCCAGTCCAAGTATCAATAACTTTTTGAACATATATATTTCCTTCATTAAAAAGGCTACCAAAAGGTAGCCTTGTTCTGTTCATTTGTGCTTAAAAGCCTAAGTTTTTATGTAATGCGTTAGGGATGCCATTAACTTCAAAACTTTCACATTGCGCTGCCGTAGTCGGAATATTAGCCGACTCAAGTAATCCAAAGTCTCTTGTGTTTGTTGCATCTTCTACTGCCACATCAGAGAACCATATTTCTGATTTTCCATCGTTAACAAAACGTAAGTGTCCATACTTAATATCAGGATCTGGCCCAGTGCCACTGCCTAATCCTAAATACGAATCTTGCTCTGCAACTGGAATTATAGCCTGTTTGGAAGCTTTAATTGTAAAGCTAACTAAGTCTTGATTTACTTGGACTATGCCGCGTGAGTTAAGCTCTTGCCATGTCCCTTTTAATAACACCGATGTAATATCATCATCATTATTGTTGGCGTTATATGCGTAACAAACCGACACATCACCCTCTGTGCTACTAGTATCATCACCACCAAAGAAGAACATGACTCGACCACGTTCACCATCTTCAGACTTACCAGACATGGACAATACTCGTTGAGCCCAAATACCATCTTCCCCCGCTTGTGGAGCTTCTGCTAGAGTTGAGTTTGTTACTGAGTCCGTTACTGAGTTACCGTTTGCCAAATCATCAGACAGTTGCTTAACATCAATCGTTTGATTGTTACTTCCAACAGTTTTAATCGCATCAATAAACTCAGGTGTTTGCACTTGAGTTGTTACATTATTTACTATATTTAACGCTGTATTTTCCGAATCGCCAGTATCAGTAGATAACTGATTAGAGACTTCGTTGATTGTGGTTGCAATAGTTTGTGTACTTATTAAGCCAGCATTAAAATCTTCGACAGTAGTAACATTACGTAAAGTATTATCCATTACACCATTTATATTCGAAATCGCAGTAGAAAAGTTAACTGATGTTCTAGGAATCAGCTCAGTTCCACTTCCAATAGAATTTCTCAAATTAAATATCGTTGTAGCAAAGATGTCTCTTATAACAATAGGCGTTATCGAAAACCATGTAATATTATCAGCCTTTGAGTTACTGAATTGAGCTACATCACTTTCTTCATACGATGCAATATATTCATTTAATGCTTCTGACACTAAACCGGACAGTGAACCTATGCCAGTATTGCCATCTTCATCCGTAGACAAATCAATGCCTTGGTTTTCCAAATAACCTTCAAACAGTGCAGTAATAGTATCAACGTTTTTCTGATATTGAACCGCAGACGCAAAAGTATTGATATTGGTTAATGTCTGTTGTGATGCTGCGCCTTTAAGACGCGTATGAGATTTTGCACTTGCTGTTGATTCGTTATCTACTTCTTCAGTAAAGTCGGTAAAATCTAACTTTAATAAATCTTCTACATTAAATTCATCAACGTCAGTAATGCCTATTTTGGTCAATAGTTCTGCTTTTTCGGCATCTGTTAAGCTTCCAACAAGTGTGGTTAATGGTGAAATAACAGGCAAAAAGCCGGGTTTACTGTCACTGCTTGTGGTAATTTCTAATACTTGTTGTTCCACTTCTTTGGCATCATTTGTGTTGCCTTGCAACTTCATTACACCATAAAACGGTTCGCCTGTTGATAAATCAACACCGCCCGCGATTCGAATAATAAAGTCACCTTCAACCATACCCGTTTTCAAACAGTACTGATGGTTTACATCTTCACAATAATCGGTATTGGTGAGTGGGCTATAACTAAAATACCCATTTTGGTCGGTATAGGCGTATGGTTCATGCGTATCGATAATGCCATCATCATCGGTATCAATCCATACGAATCCCCGAGCAATTCGGCCGTCAATAACTAAACCGGTGAAACTTGTTGCATCTTCTTGCTGTGTATCTTGGGTTGTGTTGTCGCTACAACCTGCTGCACCAAGCAACAATAAACTTATGCTGCTTGCTAATAATGTTTTAATAAATTTCATTTTCGACTCCTAATTAAAATGAGGTTTCAATACCAAGTGATAAATATAAACTACGTGGTGCATCAGTATCGCCCACACTTTCTAAGCCGTAAGAAACATCAAAATTAATTCCTTTTAAGAAAGTAGCTCCAACACTTGCGTAACTTAATTCTGAGCCAACCATATTCTTGCGGTAACCACCACGTAAACCTGAAATCAACCACCAATCAGGATGTATTTGAGCTGATACGCTACTCCATTGATACAAGTCACCTAAGGCATCATTGACTGAGTTAACATCATACGATGCCGACACATTCCAACTTTTATTTTCGCTAAACAACGACGCTTCTACTGTAGTTTGTTGCGATAACGTATGGGTTTCATCTTTATTAATTAAACCTTGGCTAGCAAAACTAGCAGCAGCAAAGCAGTTAATTTGCTCAACTTCATGAGCGGCATCACTCGGTATTGCAGAACAATTGGTACCCACAGATTTATAATCAAAGGTCGGTTCATTAACATTATCAACAGAAACACCCAGTTGATAATGTGTCGCGGTCCAGATGAAACCTAAGTCAAAACTTGCTGCGGTTGTTGTATTTTGGTTGTCTTCAACTTCACCTTGAATGGCGTCATCCACTTCATCACCACTAAGAGCGGAAAGTGCTAAAACACTTTTACCTAGTGTTATTTGATGAAAGTTAGCACGTGCTCCTGCTAAAAAAGTACCAGCATCACTTGAATAAAATTCATTACTGTAACCAATTGACGCTTTTACATCTAAAAAGTTTTTCACATAAATGGAAGTCGCGGTATTTAATTGAAACTCTGCAGTTAATGGGTTTAAGATTAACGATGCGTTATCACTTAGTACTTGACCCGACCCCATAGTGGAAACATCAGCAGAGAAAGTAAAAGCGCCGTAATTATCCGTTTTATATATGAATGGTAATAGCGGTATATTACCGCCTGCCATTATTTTTAAAGACGCATTTTCGCCTAATTCAGCAAGTAATTCATTAAAATCATCTTGTAAATCAAGCGCATCGCTTAAGTTATCTTCAATTGAATCTAATTTATCATCCAACTCTTCAATTTTGTCTTGAATCTCATCAACTGCGCCTAATTCATAGCCCCCCGATAAGCTAGTTAAAATCCCGAAACGCGTTTTATCGCCTTTCCCAACCATCATAAATGCGGCTGCAGGATTGTTATTGGATGAGGATAATGACCAAACATTAGTAGCGGAACCTAATGTAGTTGAGGATCCAAGCGGCTGAGATACTGAATCCGCAGCATTGGCACTTGAGGAAATGATAGCCGCTAAAATGGCAAGGCGTAGTTTCATTTAAAGCTCCTTTTTAACTAAATGATAGCTAGTTTAATAATTTTAAGACAGATCATATAAGTCTAAATATTTAGTTGATTGTTAGGTACAAACAATTAACAGAAAAGTGTGACTAAAATATTATATTACATAATATAATACTTATTATTATATTGAGCTATGTTTTATAAGCCTATTTTTTATTCTACTTACGAATACAGGCTTTGATTTCCTTTGTTGGAAACGCATTAATATCAATAATATAGATTAGTTTTTAGAAATCAGTTTCATCATTGCTGTATTGAAGTGGCCCATCCAAATTGGACAGAACAAACCGTCAGCTTCAGCATTAAGTTGTAACACGGCACGTCTAATAGGGCGCTTAACATGTGTGCTTTGTGCGCGCTCATGCGTTAATGCTTCAAAACTATCCACGATCGCCAACAACTTCGCGCCATCACAAATCTCTTCATCTTTAAGCCCTAATGGATAACCCGAGCCATTACAACGTTCATGATGTTGCATCACTATTTTAAGTGCGTATTGCCATTGTGATAAATTCTTAAGCAGTTGAGTGCTGCCATAGACATGATCGTTAATCACCATTTTTTCTTGTGGGGTGAGCCCATCTGGTTTGTGTAATAGCTCATGATTTACGAAGGCCATACCAAAATCATGTACGTAACAAGCTGCGATAAGTTGCTCCTCAGGAATTGGGTTACCTGCAACTTCATTAATGTATTGGCACATTTTTGCTATACGTACGCCTTTTCCCGCCCAATATCGTGAACGGCGTTCAATAGGTTGCATTACTTCTCTAAAAAAAGTTAAGTCATCTTTTAATTCAACATCAAAACGTTTGGCGACTTCAGGTAATTCTTGAGGTTCTTCGTCCTCGTCATCTACCTCTAAAGTTGGGTCTAATAACAGTACGGCTTTAGTTAATAACTTCTCATGTTGTTGTGGGTTGTCTGGATTTACTTTTGCAACCTGAGCTCCAAGGTTTATATAAAGTACTTCGTCATATTCAACTTTACCTTGGTTAATCACTGTCTCAACGAAAACCTTAACCCTATCCATGGTTAATAACACTAAATCACTCATTATACTGGTGTAAGTAACTTTCCCTTTTCTTAGAAAATCTAAAAGGTCTTCGACGTGGGACACAAGCGGGATAATCGGGCTAAACATCACCAAACCTAAATCACCCTTGATTGTGTGAATGGCGCGGAATAATGAACGCTGTAATTCTATATCATTAGGTTTTAATTCTAACTCAATTAAGGTGGTTTCACTTTCTTCATAGAGTTGATTAATCTCATCCATCAGATCATTTAACATATCCATTTCTAAATCGGGAAGTGTGAAGATCGCCATTATTGTCATGCTCTGTATCGTAATTGTATTTCACTAATACTAGAGCATGTAATTGATCTCTGCTTAAATTTATCAACAAATATTGCGTAAAATCATGAAGTTGCTTTTTAATATGTTTTTTATGTCAATTACGACTGATTTGCCGATAAAATAAAAGCAGAAACGATTGGATCTGTTTTTTTACTGCTTTGACAACAAATACCTAAATTAAAAGGTTCAGGGTTTATGTTTGGCCTGAGTTCGAAAATTTTACTTTTCACTGGGCTAGCATCAATCACTAATTGTGGCGCTATAGTGATACCACACCCCAAGGCCGCCATACTGACTAATGCTTCATGACCAGAAACGCTGGCGTAAATGTTAGGTTTAATGGACATGGCTTTTAACCACTTTTCAAACTTATAACGTATCGGGCCCGACTCTGGCATTACTATTGGTAATTCATTCCAGTTAACTTCTGGATTCTGGCATAACAAAGCAAGCTCACTATTATCATTTGGCCCTATTATTTTTAATGGCACTTCAGCAATAGATTGGAAAAAATACTTACTTGAATGACCATCTTTTAAAACGGCAATAGCGATATCTGCTTCACCACTATCAATTTCAGCAAGCGCTTTAGCGGCATCACCTGTGGTTATTTTAAGGTCAACAAATGGATGTGAGATTGAAAATGTTTCAATTAAAGAAGGTAGAAACTCATAAGCCGCCGTAACGGTACAAAAAATACGTAAGCTGCCCGTTAATTGTTCACTTTTTTGTTTTAAGCTTTGTTGCAAGTTATGCCATTCAGTAATAGTAGAAGCCGCAAATTCTCGAGTCTTCACTCCTGCCTGTGTAAGCTCCACCTTTCTATTATCTCTAATAAACAAAGGTTCACCGATCTCAACTTCTAATCGTTGTACTAAACGACTGAGTGTCGATGGGCTTAAATACATAGCTTCAGCAGTGGTTGCAAAGTGTTTACTTTGACATAAGTGTAAAAAGGCTTTGAGTTCTTTTAAATCCATGGCTAACGGAAATCCCTAACGTTTCATATTTCATTAATCGCAATGCTAGATTGAGTATATATCAATTTACGCAATTATTGATAACACATATAGTCCAGTCAACAGAAAAAACTATTGCGAATAGCGCAAATATTAAGGAATACCCATGGCTAATTATTTCAATACATTACCTTTACGTGAGCAACTAGCTCAATTAGGCGTTTGTCGTTTTATGGAGCGCAATGAATTTGACGCAGGATGTGATGCCCTCAAAGGTAAAAAAATTGTCATTGTTGGTTGTGGCGCACAAGGTTTAAACCAAGGTTTAAACATGCGTGATTCGGGTTTAGACGTTTCTTACGCATTACGCCAAGCTGCAATTGATGAAAAACGTGATTCATTTGTGCGTGCATCAGAAAATGGTTTTTTTGTTGGTACGTATGAACAATTAATCCCTTCTGCAGATTTAGTTTATAACTTAACGCCAGACAAACAACATTCAGCCGTTGTTGATGCCGTCATGCCATTAATGAAAAAAGGGTCAACACTAGGTTACTCACACGGTTTTAATATCGTTGAAGAAGGCAAAGAAATCCGTGAAGACATCACCGTTGTGATGTGTGCACCAAAATGCCCAGGTACAGAAGTACGCGAAGAGTACAAACGTGGCTTTGGTGTGCCAACACTAATTGCAGTTCATGCGGCTAATGATCCTGAAGATAAAGGTTGGGATATCGCTAAAGCATTAGCGTCTGCAACTGGTGGTGATAGAGCCGGTGTACTTGAGTCTTCTTTTGTTGCTGAAGTTAAATCTGACCTTATGGGTGAGCAAACCATTTTATGTGGTATGCAACAAGCAGCAGCTGTCGTTGCTTATGAAAAAATGGTTGCAGAAGGTATTGACGAAGGTTATGCCGCTAACTTAATTCAATACGGTCTAGAAGTTATCACTGAAGCGATGAAAGTAGGTGGTGTTAGCCACATGTTAGATCGTTTATCAAACCAAGCTAAAGTAAAAGCGTTTGGTCTTTCAGAAGAACTTAAAGAGTTAATGCGTCCTTTATTTGAAAAACATCAAGATGACATAATCAGTGGCGAGTTCTCTAGAACCATGATGGCGGATTGGGACAACAACGACGCGAACTTATTAAAATGGCGTGAAGAAACGGGACAGACTGCATTTGAGCAATCACCTCAGGTTCCTAACACCATCACAGAACAAGAGTTCTTCGACAAAGGTATTTTCTTAGTTGCATGTATCAGAGCCGGTGTTGAACTAGCGTTTGAAGTAATGGTTGAAGCGGGAATATTACCAGAATCTGCTTACTACGAGTCGTTACATGAAACGCCGTTAATCTCTAATACAATTGCACGTAAACGTTTATACGAAATGAACGTGGTTATTTCAGATACCGCTGAGTACGGTAACTACTTATTTGCTAATGCTGCTATTCCGTTATTACGTGAAAAAGTAATGCCAAGCATAGGTACTGATTTAATTGGTAAAGGCATCACTGTTATCGATAATGCAGTTGATAATAAACTGTTAGTACAAATAAATGACGCTTTAAGAAACCATCCAGTAGAATGGACGGGTCAAGAATTGCGTGGTTACATGACTGACATGAAGAAAATTCAAACAGTTTAATAACTGAATAAATTTGGTTATAACCAAATGGACTAAGTGTTATTTAGCTTATTGATTGACTTGAAAAGGCACAGCAAGTATTAATAAATAACACTTTCTTCATTGTTCAGTATTGATGAACGACGAAGTAACAAACTACTAAATATTGGTATTATGAATTTAAACAAAGCTCTTCTAATTATTAACGTCGTCGTGATTATTTCACGTCGGGGTTTTTGTTGAGCTAAATTCATAATGTTCAAAACCCCGGATACCAAGTTCGGGGTTTTTTGTTACTACGCCTGAACTTATAACCGGGTTAGACAATACCTTTTAGGTATCTAAACTAACGGTTGGAACAAAGATGAAAATAGGCGCAGATTTAATTATAGATACCCTTTATAAACAAGGGGTTACTGAGGTGTTTGGCTATCCAGGTGGAACCATAATGCCAGTCTATGATGCCCTATTCCGCAGCTACGAACGTAATGTCCCTATCAAACACTATTTATGTCGCCACGAACAAGGTGCCGGATTTGCTGCCGTTGGTTTTGCTCGCTCAACTGGAAAGACTGGGGTATGTATTGCTACATCAGGTCCAGGGGCAACAAATTTAATCACAGCCCTAGCAGATGCTAAATTAGACTCAGTGCCAGTAGTTGCTATTACAGGTCAAGTTCCTCGTCCATTAATGGGCACAAATGCATTTCAAGAAGTAGACGTTTTTGGGTTGTCGTTAGCAAGTTGTAAACACAGCTTCCAAGTCATGGATCAGTCAGAATTAGAAGACACCATTAATCAAGCATTTCGTATTGCAAACGAAGGCCGTCCAGGTCCAGTATTAATCGATATCCCTAAAGATGTGCAAATGAATAATGTGATCAAACAGATCGCCGTTAATTTGCCAGAACCGCAAGCTGCAGCAACCGCACAAGATCAATTTGAAACCGCTAAGTCGTTAATCTTGAATGCAAAAAAACCAATGTTTTATATAGGCGGTGGGGTTGATATGGCTGCCGTATCAAAACATTTAAATGCATTGTTATCACATACTCAGTTACCTGCAGTGACAACATTAAAAGGCATTGGTGCTATCTCATCGACCTATCCACATTTTATGGGAATGTTGGGCATGCACGGTAATGGCGCTGCAAATTTAGCGGTGCAGGAATGTGATTTACTGATTGCCTTAGGCGCGCGTTTTGATGATCGGGTAACCGGTAAGCTATCTAGCTTTGCTGCCAAAGCAAAAGTTCTACATATCGATGTTGATAATTCAGAGTTAAATAAATTACGCCAGGTTGAATTAGCAATAACTTGTGGTTTAGAGACTGCATTACCAGCTATTGAACATCAGTTTTCATTATTAGATGCCAAAGACAAACAACAATGGCAAGGGTGGCGTGATGAATGTGCTCAATTAAAGCAGCAACATCAATGGGATTATAACTGCCCAGCTCAAGGAATATATGCCCCAGCCTTGTTAAATGAATTATCGAATATCATGCCAAGTTCTACGGTAATCACCTGCGATGTTGGACAACACCAAATGTGGGTTGCACAACATATGAAGTTTGATGATTGTAAAAATCATTTAAGTTCAGGTGGGGCTGGCACCATGGGATTTGGGTTACCGGTTGCTATCGGAGCAAAAGTCGCACGCCCCAATGATCAAGTGATTGCGGTTTGTGGAGATGGCTCAATCATGATGAATATTCAAGAGTTGGGCACGATTAAACGTTTTAATTTAGGTGTAAAAATCCTATTAGTGGATAACGCTAAATTAGGCATGGTTAAACAGTGGCAAGAGTTATTCTTTGATCATCGTTTAAGCGAAACGGATTTATCAGACAACCCTGATTTTGTTCAATTAGCGTCTGCCTTTAATATTCCAGGTAAAACAATCTCTAAACCAAGTGAAGTATCACAGGCGTTAAAAGACTTTATTGAATTTGACGGAGCTTATATTTTACACGTTAAAATTGATGCACAAGATAATGTATGGCCGCTAGTACCACCAGGTGCGGCAAATCAAGATATGATTGACAATCAACCAACTTCAGACATCGTGGGCTAGGAGCTAATTATGACCAACAACAATCACAATGAAACACCAATAGCCCATCTATCTCTGATATGTACGGCAAATCCAATATTATTAGAACGTTTATTACAGACCGTTCGATATCGAGGGTTTCAAGTGTTAAATATGAGTTCTAATAACTTAGAAAGTGGCGACGCTGAAGTTAACTTTTTAGTAAAAGGTCAAGCAAAGCTGACAACCTTAAAGAAAAGTTTAGAAACCATAATTGACGTGCAGCAGTGCTATTTGACCGACGATAAGGCAAAATTGGCGACTTTATTAGAAATGGGGTTTTCCAGTATGATTAACCCCTTCATAGGTAACACAGCCCAACAACAAGCAGTTGGTTAGGCTCGTAGAGGAAAATATAGAATGGCACTTCCATCATCAGCAGAGAAAATTTGGTTTAACGGTAAATTAATTCCTTTTGCAGACGCAAAAGTTCATGTGCTTAGCCATGCAATCCATTACGGATCTTCAGTATTTGAAGGCGTGCGTGCTTATGACACACCAGATAAAGGAACGTGTATTTTTCGTTTAGACGATCACACTCGTCGTTTATTTGATTCTGCTAAAATTTACCGTATGACAATCCCGTATACACATGAGCAACTAAACCAAGCTCAAAAAGACGTGGTTGTAGAGAACGGTTTTAAATCAGCATACTTACGTCCTGCTGCATTTTATGGCGAGATTGGTTTAGGTCTTGCGGTTCCATTTAACACTGAAACCGATGTTATGGTTGCAGCGATGGAGTGGGGTGCATACTTGGGCGAAGAAGCGCTAGAAAAAGGCGTTGACGCTGGAGTTTCTAGCTGGAATCGTTTAGCGGCTAATACAATGCCAACGGGCGCTAAAGCAGGTGGTAACTACTTATCATCACAACTAATTTCGATGGAAGCACGTCGCCACGGTTACGGTGAAGGTATCGCATTAGATATTCATGGTTATGTATCAGAAGGCGCAGGCGAAAATTTATTCGTTATTCGCGACGGAGTGGTAACAACAACACCTATCACAGCCGCTATATTACCTGGCTTAACGCGTGACACCATTATCAAGTTATTAAAAGATATGGGTTACACAGTACAAGAACAAAACATTCCACGTGAATCATTATACCTAGCAGATGAAGTATTAATGTGTGGAACCGCTGCGGAAGTAACACCAGTTCGTAGCGTAGACGGAATACCAGTAGGTTCAGGAACACGTGGACCTATTACTAAACAAGTTCAAGATGCATTCTTTGGCTTGTTTAACGGAACAACAGAAGATAAGTACGGCTGGTTAACACCAGTAAAATAACTTAATTGCTCATCTCTTTGCTGTAGAACACCATAACTGCATCGAAAATACTCATTTGCTAAAGCAAACTCCGTGTTTTCTTTTTGTTCTGGAATTATACAGCGGCAGATCTAAGTAATTAAACGTCTTCATAAAATAGAAAGATAAAAGCTTCTGTTGTTCTTTGTGAATTATTAAAAATACAAAGAGATCAGAGGCTTTTTTTATGCCTCTAGAAAATAGATTAATAACGATTTTAAAAGATTAAGAAAGGAAAGTTTAGGATGCCAAAGTTACGTTCAGCAACGTCTACACAAGGTCGAAATATGGCAGGAGCACGTGCTTTATGGCGTGCAACAGGAATGACAGACGGAGATTTTGGTAAACCTATCATTGCCGTTGTTAACTCATTTACTCAATTTGTTCCAGGTCACGTACATTTAAAAGACATGGGACAGTTAGTTGCTGGCGCCATTGAAGAAGCAGGTGGTGTCGCTAAAGAGTTTAATACTATCGCGGTCGATGATGGCATAGCTATGGGTCACAGCGGTATGCTTTATAGCTTACCTTCTCGTGACTTAATTGCGGATTCAGTTGAATACATGGTTAATGCGCATTGTGCTGATGCCATGGTATGTATTTCTAACTGTGACAAGATTACTCCGGGTATGTTGATGGCCGCAATGCGGTTAAACATACCGGTCATTTTTGTTTCTGGTGGCCCAATGGAAGCGGGTAAAACCAAACTTTCTGATCAAATTATCAAACTTGATTTAGTCGATGCCATGATCCAAGGCGCGGATCCTAAAGTATCTAACGAACAATCTGACCAAGTAGAACGTTCTGCCTGCCCGACCTGTGGTTCATGTTCAGGTATGTTCACGGCAAACTCAATGAACTGTTTAGCCGAGGCGTTAGGTTTAGCTTTACCGGGTAACGGTTCTATGTTGGCAACCCATGCTGACCGTGAACAACTATTCTTAAAAGCCGGCAAACAAATTGTTGAGTTAACTAAACGTTATTACCAGGACAATGATGAATCTGCACTGCCGCGCAATATTGCGAATAAAGATTCGTTTTCAAATGCTATGTGTTTAGATATTGCTATGGGTGGCTCAACCAATACCATCCTGCATTTGTTGGCAACTGCCCAAGAAGCTGAAATAGATTACACCATGGAAGACATGGATAAATTATCTCGCATCGTGCCACAGTTATGCAAAGTTGCGCCATCAACACCTAATTATCATATGGAAGATGTACATCGTGCCGGTGGTGTTATTGCTATCTTAGGCGAACTTTCGCGTGCTGGGTTATTAAAAACAAATGTACCAAACGTGTTAGGTACGACACTAGCTGACGTGATTGCCAAATACGATATCAAGGTCACTGATGATGAAGAAGTGAAAAAATTCTACCGTGCTGGCCCTGCAGGCATTCGCACCACCAAAGCGTTTAGCCAAGATTGTCGTTGGGACACTTTAGACGACGACCGTGAGAATGGCTGTATTCGTAGCCTTGAAAATGCATTCTCTACTGAAGGTGGTTTAGCAGTACTTTCAGGTAATATTGCCGTTGACGGCTGTGTCGTAAAAACCGCTGGGGTATCAGACGACAACTTAGTATTTACCGGACCTGCTCATATTTTTGAAAGCCAAGATGCTGCGGTTGCTGGCATATTAGATGGAAAAGTAGTTGCAGGTGAAGTGGTGGTTATTCGTTATGAAGGTCCTAAAGGCGGTCCAGGTATGCAAGAAATGTTGTACCCAACTACTTACTTAAAATCCATGGGTTTAGGCAAAGCATGTGCCTTATTAACTGACGGTCGATTCTCTGGTGGTACATCTGGTTTATCTATCGGACATGTATCTCCAGAAGCTGCAAGCGGAGGTACTATTGCACTGGTTGAACAAGGGGATATCATCCATATCGACATCCCTACTCGTGAAATTACTTTGCAAGTTAGTGATGAAGCGTTAGCGGAACGTCGTGCAAAAATGGAAGCAAAAGGAAAAGATGCATGGAAACCTGCGGATCGTGTACGTCCAATTAGTTATGCACTTAAAAACTACGCTATGTTAGCAACCAGCGCAGATAAAGGCGCAGTACGTAACAGAGAGTTATTAGATAACTTCTAATACATTAATTAGTGGTAAATAACCCATATCATCAAGGGTTATTTACCCTAAAAATTGTGAAATCCACATCAATATAAATATAAGCAAAAGAGAATTACTATGTCACCAACCGACCAACTGAATAAACTGAAAATAGCGCAAGGATTTGTTCACGATATTTTGTTGGCTCCTATTTATGACATTGCCGTTCAAACCAGTGTTGATAGATTAAAAAGTTTGTCCACTAGATTACAAAACGACGTTTTTGTAAAACGTGAAGACGAACAGCCAGTCCATTCATTTAAACTGCGTGGTGCTTATAACAAGCTCGCAAATCTAACAAAATCACAATTAAATTGTGGCGTCGTAGCCGCTTCAGCAGGTAATCATGCCCAAGGTTTAGCCCTTTCTGCAAAGACATTGGGCGTAAACGCGACGATAGTGATGCCAGAAACCACACCCGACATAAAAGTCAATGCGGTACGTGGTCATGGCGCAAATGTAGTTTTGGTGGGTAAAAGTTTTGATGAAGCAAATACCTTTGCTCTTAATTTAGCCGCTGAAAAATCCATGAGTTATATCCACCCGTTTGATGATCATCATGTCATTGCAGGGCAAGGCACAGTAGCCAAAGAGTTATTACAACAAGTTCGCGATTTAGATGTTGTTTTCATTCCGGTTGGTGGTGGTGGTTTGCTTGCAGGTATGGCGGTTTACATCAAACAACTTAAACCTGAAATCAAAGTAATCGGTGTTGAACCAGAAGGTGCCGCTTGTTTAAAAGCCGCATTAGAAGCTGGAGAGCCTGTTGATTTAGGTCAGGTTGATATATTTGCCGACGGCGTTGCCGTTAAACGCATAGGAGAAAAAACCTTTGAGTTGGCAAAACAGTATTGTGATGACGTTGTCACTGTCAATTCTGATGAAATTTGTGCGGCTATAAAAGACTTATTTGATGATGTGCGTGCGGTTGCGGAACCCGCAGGTGCATTAAGCCTTGCAGGGCTAAAAAAATACGTAAATGAAAATGGTATTACTGGCCAACGTCTGTCTTGTGTCCTGTCTGGCGCTAATCTTAACTTTGATAAATTAAGATATGTAGCAGAAAGAACTGAGCTCGGTGAGAAAAAAGAGGCCGTTATCGCGGTGACTATTCCAGAACGACAGGGTGCCTTTATTGAGTTTTGTGATGTTATCGGCGGTAAAGCTATCACTGAATTTAACTACCGTTTTCAAGATAAAAGCAAAGCTCAAATATTTGTTGGTGTTAAATTAACCAACGGTCAAAAAGAGCTTGAACAATTAATAACTCAACTAACTCAAGCCGATTATCAAGTGGTGAATTTAACTGATAATGAGTTAGCTAAATTGCATGTCCGTCATATGGTGGGTGGTAAACCAATTGAAGCCGTAAACGAACGAATATTTAGTTTTGAATTTCCAGAATACCCGGGCGCACTGTCTAAATTTTTAAATACGTTAGGCAAAAATTGGAATATTACGTTATTCCATTATCGTAATCATGGTGCGGCCTTTGGTCAGGTATTGGCAGCGTTTGAAACAACCAACGATGAAGATGAAAACTTACGTCAACATCTAGACGAACTAGGGTTTACTTGGAAAGACGAAACAGAAAATCCAAGTTTTAAATTATTCTTAAAAAGCAGTTAACTCACCGTCATTGGATCTTAATATCGGCTATTTCTTGATAAATGGTCGATTTACTTTTCCCTCGCCATCCCTTTAAATTTACCGTAATCTATTCAACGCCTTAGTCACATAAATTGTCTTTTTGAGAATAGATATCCATGTTAAAAAAAATAACAAACATTTTGCTGTCGTGCATATTGATCTTAATTGCCATCATTTTAGTAAGAACCATAACTTATGATGCACCTGAACCAATCATCAGTATAAATAAAGAAAACCCTGAACTTGATATTGATCCCATGTCTTTGGCTAACAATCTATCAGCAGCCATACAGTTCAAAACTATTTCAAAAGAAGATCAGGCTCAAATTGATAAAAAAGCATTTAATCGTTTTGTAGATTGGGTGAGAAGTACTTACCCACTGGTTCATAAAAAGCTGCAATTAATAAAAATCAATCAACATACCTTAGTGTTTTATTGGCGTGGTTTACAACCTGAAAAACCCGCTATTTTAATGTCTGCTCATTATGATGTGGTTCCGGTAAACCCTGGTACAGAACAAGACTGGCAACATGCTCCATTTGATGGCGTGATTGACCAAGAATATATATGGGGTCGTGGAGCAATGGATGATAAAGGCTCAGCTATTGCCATGCTTGAAGCAATAAATGCATTAGCAAATAAAGACTTTAAACCGCAAGGTGATATCTATGTAGCATTAACTCACGACGAAGAGATCGGAAGTCAATTTGGCGCACAGGCTGTTGCTAATTGGCTTGCCAAAAAGAAAGTGGATATCGCATGGTCTCTTGATGAAGGTTCCGCCGTTATTGATGGCATAGTGCCGGGCATAACAAAACAAATAGCCATGATAAACGTGGCTGAAAAAGGCTATTTGAATTTAGAGTTAGTCGCGAACGCTGAAGGAGGCCATAGCTCAATGCCGCCAAAAGATACAGCAGTAAGCATTCTGGCCGATGGTATTGTTAAGTTACGAGATAACCCGGTCGCAGGTGGTTTAACGGGTGTTAGTGAGATCATGTACGACAAGTTAGGCCGACATATGTCGTTGGGTTACCGAATTTTGTTTGCCAACACTTGGTTATTTAAGCCTATTATTGAGAAAGTCATGGGTGACATTCCAAGTGGTAACGCTATGTTAAGAACCACCACAGCCCCAACGATGTTAACCGGTAGTATTAAATCCAATGTCCTACCTATCAGTGCCACCGCAATAGTTAATTTCAGATTGCACCCAAGAGACACCATTGACGATGTTATAAATCATGTAAAAAGGGTAATTAATGATGAACGAATTGAAGTCAATACAGTCACAGCACAGTCGGCTTCAACAATTGCCACTATGGACAGTTCTGGTTTTAATATTATTGCCGAGCAGGCATCAGCCGCTTATGGTGACGTAATCGTTACTCCAGGCATCACCATAGCAGCAACAGATAGTCGTTTTTATTCTGAGATCACGCAAAGTTATCGCTTTAGTCCTATGATTTTAAACAAACAAGACTTAGCTCGTATGCACGGCACTAATGAACGTATTAGTATCGACAATATGGTTAAAGCGGTACGTTTTTATGCTGGCATTATGCGACAACAGTAAATCAAAATGTGTGTTTTACAATTTTAGCTTATATGGAGTTTATAAAGTTTATGTTTAACAACAGTTTACAGATAGCTATGGCGCTTATCGTGACATTTGTATTAGCGGCTTGCACTAGCAAAGAGTTATACAGTGAAGTGCAAAATAATAGAAAAGCGCACTGCCGTACTTTACCCCCACAAGATATTGAGGACTGCTTAAATAATCTTAACGATAAAACTTATGATGAATACGAAAAACAGAGACAAGAATTAATTAAAAACCGCAAATAAATTTGCGAAACTTTCACTTAATTGTGGTAACTGAAAATATATGTCTCGGTCAAATTACGTGACATAAAATTGATTTTTTAAAGGAATTAAGAAA
The DNA here is from genome assembly GCF_018860345.1 of Psychrosphaera sp. F3M07. Lineage (GTDB taxonomy): Bacteria > Pseudomonadota > Gammaproteobacteria > Enterobacterales > Alteromonadaceae > Psychrosphaera > Psychrosphaera aquimarina. The sequence goes on from NZ_JAHKPJ010000020.1 coordinate 318,495, forward strand.
CTTTATGTTTAAGACCAATTCATACCTAATTTTAACGCTAACCGTTACTTTCTTATTAGCTGCATGCAATAGCGTATCAGACAGTGAAAGAGAGGCGATTTGTCGTACTGTGCAACCTGAAGAAATTTTGTCTTGTTTAAATAATCCCAAAAGAGAAATTTATAAGGATATTGAGAGAGAGCGAAAAGAACGACAAGACACTATTTTAAATAGCTAAGTACCTTACATAACCCAAAAATGGGGGTTACAGCTCCCCCTAATAATTGTAAAAACAAGTTAGCAATAACGTCCATCAGACAAAAATAAGATAAAGGATTTTATCACCTTGCTATATTAGCAAAAACTAATATATAATAACTACATTATTTCATTCACGTTAGTCTATTATTTGGCCATAGCGCTTAAATAATCACAGAACAAACAGAGTATTTATTATGAAAATTAGTCACTTAATCACATTAACTAGCACTTTATTGTGTTTTATATTTTCCGTACAAGCGAGTGAGAGTGTTGCGGTTAAGCGCATTCAACTTGATACTAAGGTTGTACTGAACGGACATGTTGAAGCTATTAGTGAATCGACAGTTTCTGCCCAAGTAAATGCCAAAGTAAAAAAAATACATGTCGACGTGGATGACCAAGTTGCCATCGGCAAAGTACTCATTGAACTTGATGATTCCGAGTTAAAAGCTCAGTTAGCTAAAGCTAATGCATCACTAAAAGTAGCACAAGCCAATGCGAACCAAGCCAACTCTGAATACAATCGATTAAAAGAATTAACGTCCAATAGCTTTGTTAGTGAAAACGACATGACTAAAGCCAGCAGTGCGCTGGAAGTGGCTAAGGCCAATATTAGTTTAGCCAAGGCGCAAATAGCAGAAGTTAAACAACAGCTTACTTATACTAAGGTGATTGCACCATACTCTGGTGTTGTAACAGCTCGTCATATTGAAGTGGGGGAAACCGCTAATTTTGGTCAAGCCATGTTGACGGGTTTTGCCGTAAATCAAAATAGATTGATCGTTCACGTACCTAATTCTCTGGTTTCTGATATCGATGCAAACAAATCATTATTAGCCCAAACTAGCCAAGGAAATTGGACAGAATTAACCAACTTAACCATAGCGCCAAACTTAGATAAAGATACTCACACGTTATTAGTTCGCGCCAATATCAACAAAGATAGCTTTAATCAACGCCCAGGTAGTTTTATCAAAGTTGCTGTAAAAACCGACCCTCGTTCAGCCTTAGTTGTACCAATCAGTTCTGTGTTTAACCAAGGTGACCTTTCTGCTGTGTTTGTAAAACTAGGTGAGCACCATGTATTACGTCAGGTCGTTTTAGGTGACAGTGATGACCAAAATATTGAAGTATTGTCAGGATTAACTGAAAAAGATTCCGTCGTTCGTTTTGGTGCTAAATTCCTAGCATCTCAAACTAAGTAGTTGAGGTGATCACTATGGGAATTTCAGGCCGTATCGCGAGACTATCGCAAAATAATCCAATTACCCCTTTGTTTGCAATCATGATTGTGATTTTGGGGTTAATCGCCATTTTAATTACCCCTAAAGAAGAAGATCCACAAATTAACGTCACTATGGTGGACGTATTTATCTCGGCACCTGGTTTAAGTAGTGGTGAGGTTGAGCAACAAGTTTCCATTAAAGCTGAAAATGCCATGTCCCAAATGGCAGGCGTAGAACATGTTTATAGTGTATCTATGCAAGGTCAATCAGTGGTCACTGTGCAATTTAAAGTGGGAATTAAACGTCAAGAGGCCTTAGTCAAAACTTGGAATCAAGTCATGACCGAGTTGCATTGGCCACAGCAGTATGGTGTCGGTCAAACCGCAGTAAGAGCACGGGGTATTAACGATGTCCCCATTGTCAGCCTCACCTTTTGGAGTGACGATGTTACAGTTAGCCAATCACAATTAGGCCAAGTTGCTACTTCAGTTAGCCAAGTATTACAGCGTGTAGAAGGTAGTCGTAACATTGAAGTAACAGGTTATGCTGAGCACGCAGTGAATGTAAAAATTGATCCCGTGAAAGCCGCTGCCTTTGGTGTAGATATACGTGCCGTTTTAGGTGCGATGCAGCAGTTTGGTGGTCATTCTCCTGAGTTACCAATACAAAGTGGCAATAAAGATGTGATCGTTGCGATTGGTCAGTTCTTAACAAATGAACAAGACGTAAAAGACCTAGTGATCTCGGCGCAAATAGACTCTCAGGGTTCTAAGTTAGTTTATTTACGTGATATTGCGGATGTGAGTTTATCGAGTATTAAACCAACGAGTTATGTTCAAATGGGATTTGGTAAAGGCTCAGATCAAAACACCAAATTACACTCAGCAGTGACATTAAGTGTTGCTAAACAAGAAGGCCGGAACGCCATTGATGTGGCTAATGCCGTGTTAGACACAGCACAAACACTGAAAGGCAAAGTGATCCCAGATAATATTCAATACAGCGTTACTCGCAACAGTGGATTAACCGCACAACAAAAAGCCAACAAGTTAATTCAAAAGTTATTATTCGCCACTATGGCTGTGGTTGTTTTAGTTTTGTTTGCTTTGGGTAAACGTGCTGCCATTATTGTTGGCTTAGCGGTTGGTTTAACGCTACTGATAACTTTGTTTTCTTCATGGGCTTGGGGTTTTACCTTAAATAGAATTTCTTTATTCGCCCTTATATTTTCAATCGGTATTTTGGTTGATGATGCCATTGTTGTCGTGGAGAACATTCACCGACGACAACAGTCACACCCAGATGAGTCACTAACCACGTTAATACCAAAAGCTGTTGATGAAGTGGGCGGTTCAACCATATTAGCCACTTTTACGGTTATCGCAGCCTTATTACCTATGGCGTTTGTTTCTGGCTTAATGGGCCCTTACATGAGCCCAATTCCAGTCAATGCCAGTACCGGTATGCTGTTATCGCTGATCATTGCATTCACCATTACCCCTTGGTTAGCAGTACGTTTATTAAAACATCACAACACAAAACAAGATGCTAATGAAAAACCGGCTCCATCCCATGATGAATCTGATGATGTTATTGGCAAATTTGCAGGGAAGGTTCTAAGCAGATTTATTACCTCTAAAAATGCTTTAGCAAATCAGTGGAAGTTATTTGGTGTGATTGTGTCATTGATGGTGGCCGTTATGGTATTGCCTACTTCCGGTTTAGTGTTATTAAAAATGCTGCCGTTTGATAACAAGGCGACCATGGAAATTGCCGTTGATATGCCAGAAGGCACAACTGTTGAAACCACCTTAGCAGCATTGCAAGAGCTCTCATCTGTGTTAGCTGTACAAGAGTATGTTGTTGACTATCAACTGTATGCGGGTACTTATGCTCCTATAACCTTTAATGGTTTGGTACGTCAGTATTATATGCGTGAAATGTCTCATCAAGGTGAGATCACATTACGTATTGTTGAAAATAATGAACGCAGCTCTCTTGGTGAAAATATGGGCAGCCATGATATAGCCAAACAAATTCGTAATTTGTTGTTACCTGTTGCCAATAAGTTAAATGCCAATTTTAAAATGGTCGAGGAACCTTCAGGCCCTCCTACTTTGGCGCCAATAGTGGCGGAGGTGTATGGGCCAGACCAAGCCAGTCGTGAAAATACCGCAAAACAATTATTGCACGCCTTTAATAACACTAACGAAGTTGTCGATACTGACACTTCTATTGCAGCTCAACAGCTAAAATGGAAAGTGGTGATTGATGAATCCCGTGCTCAACAACTAGGCATAGTTAAAGCCGACGCTCAAAATATGCTTTATCAGTTATTGTCAGAGCAGCCGGTAGGCTACTTACACGACCGATTAGGCAATACACCAACACCTATCATAATGTCTGCCAACAGCCCTTATAAAGCCGATGTAAAGGCTTGGTTAAATACTAAGATGGCTAATATTAATGGCAAATTAATCCCATTAAGTGAATTCACTCAAGTGATTAAAGCTGTACAAGATCAGCCTATTTATCACAAAAACTTACGTCCGGTTATTTATGTTGTAGCCGATATGGCTGGAAATACAGACAGTCCGTTATATGGCATGTTTGAAGCTGGCGGCGCTTTCTCAGAACAAAACCCTGATACAGATATCTTTTACACTCAAGCGCCAGATACGCCTTACACCAATGCAATAAAATGGGATGGAGAGTGGCAAATAACCTACGAAACATTCCGTGATATGGGTATCGCTTATGGGGTTGGTTTGTTACTTATTTACTTATTAATTGTCGGCCAGTTTAAAAACTATCGTTTACCATTAATTATCATGGCGCCAATTCCATTAACTATTATCGGCATTTTCCCTGGTCATTGGTTATTGGATGCTAAGTTTACGGCTCCTTCTATGATAGGCATGATAGCACTGGCAGGTATTATCGTCCGGAACTCAATTTTGTTAGTCGACTTTATTGAGCAGCAATTAGCCCAAGGTGTGGACTTAAAAGATGCAGTTGTGGCATCTGCTCAAATGCGTGCAAGACCTATAATATTAACCGCGTTAGCTGCCATGATAGGCGCGTTGTTTATCTTGTCAGATCCAATATTTAAGGGATTAGCCGTCTCATTAATCTTTGGTATGGCGGTATCGTCAGCACTGACCTTGTTTGTTATTCCTATTGCTTATTACAGAAGTAAAAAAGACAAGATTTAATAAGGTCACACATAACTACGGCCACTTGATATATCCATTTAGCCCCTCACCTCATTAGTATAAATATAATAGGTGGTGTAAATGGATTTATTGAGTGGTGCTAAAATTGAGAGTTTTTTTAACTATTTTTTATTAGTGTGTTTTGCTGTTTTTGTCGTGCAAATTTTGTATTGGTTGGTACTCTGGAGCAAAAAAATGTCAAAAGGGGCTTTGATATTTTTGACTATCTTTCCGGTAATTTCGATTTTTCCAATACCACATCAAGAAATCAAAAAAATTGAAAACATTAAACAGGAACACATTAAGAAAAAAGAAGAAAACGCAGTGCCACTTGACGATGAATGATCAACAGTGTGCATTTAACTTCTATAACCCACTGGATTCTTACACCCATTTACTCATTGCTGAATTCAACTTAAATTCAGAATGAAATAAACCAACTATTTAATAAAGTAACCAATAGCACGCCATTGTCCGTCAGTTTTAGTTAAGGTGAGTGTTTCTATAGCGTCTTTTTTAAATTCAAAATCTGTTTTAAATTGCAGTACCACGTATTCACCATCTTCAACACCAGGTAAAGATGTAAATGCTTTTTCTCCTAATGCCACTCTAGATTTAACATCGCCTAAAGGTGCTCGTGCATTATTCAGCGCAACTTCCCATTTACCTATCGTTAGCTGTGATTGGAATATTTTATCTGCCAATTGCCAGCTTTCTGCATAGTCGCCATTATCGATAATACTTAACCAATGCATTGATGCTTCTGGAGCCTTAACTTGCTTGGCATTCACGACTAATGCAGTAAACAGCGCCACGATATATAAAAATGTTCTCATTTGAATTCCTTGAAATTTAACTATCGGACTCTTTACTAAGGCTAATTAAGCTCATTATCGTGAAATTATAAAACTTGTCGCGCAAGCCTGACAAATACAAGATTTGTTTTTTTCAGTATCTGGGACTTGTTGTAATAACTCAGGTGGGAATTGTAATTTAGGGTTTTGACACCAACAGGTTTGTTTCGTTTCTGGGTCGCAAACTAGAGAGTCGTTCACTAGATTGCCACAAGCATTGTCTTTAGCGCATAAAGGGCATAATTGTGGATTAACTACCTGTACTGATTGACTCACACATGCCTCTTTAAACGCTAATTTATCTAATTGTTAACTGATGTTTACCTATTAAAGTAAAGCTAATATCGTTTCAGCATCACTTACTTCAAACTGTTTAGGCTCTTCAACGTTAAGTACTTGCAACATGCCATCATCAACAACCATTGCGTAACGACGAGAACGAGTTCCACCAAAAATGCCGGTTTCAGCTTCTAAGCCGATTGCTTTAGTGAAGTCTGCGCCACCATCGGCTAGCATAATAATATTTTCTGCGTTTTGACTTTTACCCCACGCATCCATAACAAAAGCGTCGTTTACTGATAAACAAATAACAGTATCTATTCCTTTAGCGATGAACTTATCATAATTTACCACATAACCTGGAAGGTGAGTGTTTGAACAAGTTGGTGTAAATGCACCAGGGACGGCAAACATAACCACTTTTTTACCAGCAAATAACTCTTCAGTTGTTGCGGTGATCATTTCACCCTCTGCAAAATACTGAAACTCAACACTTGGTAGCTTACTGTTTACATCTATCATCTAACTTCCTATATTTCTTATTATTTTCTATATTCTTCGTTGAATAACAGCCAATTTATACCATGGCTGCGTTAACATATACATCAAATCTATTCTTTTTGGTTTTAATTTGCGTGCTAGGCTGCTGTGTATTTAAGAATGGAGCGTAGTCTGGACGTTTCACTACCACTCTCTTTTTAGCCAAGGTTATTGCACTTGGCAGTAACTCATCTGCATCATCATCTGTCCCAACAAACGTCTGAAACAGCGCCATGTCTTTTTTTACCGCCGCCGATTTTTCTCTATGTGGAAACATAGGATCTAGATACACCACATCTACGTCTTGTTTATTCGATATAGCTTGCGTTAATGCTTGTTGTGCAGGGGCATGAATCAGACTCATACGCTCCTCAAACCAAGGTAAATGAGTTGATGTTTTCGCACGGCGAAAACCATCAACCAATAATGCATAGATAGGTTGTTGGCGTTCAACTAATGTAACTTCACAGCCTAAGGAAGCCAATACAAACGCATCTTTACCCATACCGGCAGTAGCATCAAAGACCTTTAACGAGGACTTTGACAAATCTACTTTATTTAACCCTACCGCTTTAGCGATAGCTTGGTTTTTACCACCACCGAATTTTTGTCTATGAGCATTTGCCCCCTCAGCAAAGTCGACAAATATTTTGGTTTTACTGTCTCGGGTTAAAAACAGTTTGTCGTCGTCAAAAGCGATATGTAATGACGGATCATTCGGGGCCTTGTTCGCCATAATCCAACCAAACTGTTCAGCTAGGTCGATTATTTCCAACGGCGCGGTACGCCAATTAACAAACTGTAAGGTGTTTGATTGATCAGCTGCCATCAGTGACTACGCCTACAAAATTATCTCCCACAGAAAACGACAATACCCGGCTTAATGTTTGATAAGCATAACCTGTTTGTTGCTGCCAAATATCAAAACATTGTTGCATGGTTTGTTGGCTTTTTTTACTGCTTACGCCACCATCAATATGTTTGTAAGCTCTGAAGTAAGCTTCATTGTCTTGGCTAATTAAAAAGGTATCAAAGCCCATTCTACGTAATGCATAAGGGCCGGTATTACCACCAAGGCGTGAACCGTGTTTTTTAAGAAACGCCCACAACCCTATAATGTCGTGTTTTGGCCAGTTTGCAATGAACTGTCCAAATGACCCGTGTTCAGTGGCTATTTCGAATATCATTTGAGCATTGTCTTTGATGGTCATGACTTTTTTGCCATTACGAATAATGCGTTCGTCTTTGCATTTAGACTCCCACATGTCGTCAGACATCATTAACATTTTTTCAATATCAAAGTTAAAAAACACTTCTTCAAAGCCCGGCCATTTTTGTTCGACCACACGCCAAACAAAACCACTTTGGAATATTTGTTTGGTAAATGCCGCTAGCCACATAGAATCTGGGATTTGAGCGAGTTCGTCTTGGCTAAAGGTTTGCCCCGCCATATCTAACACAAAGCTTTTATCGCCTTTGCGTTCAATGGCTCGGTGTAATATGTCAGAAAAAGGCTCTAAGTTTTTAATTTCGGTCATAGGTTTCGGTCAATTAATTAACGTATAAAATGCAAAACTCCCACGTTGTCATGGGAGTTTAATTAACAAACAATATGTGTCGCTTTAACTCTGTGTAAGCTACTTTATAGCAATTAAGCCGTAATACCAGAGTGACGTAAAAGGGCGTCTATTTGCGGTTCACGACCACGGAATGATTTAAACAATTCCATAGGTTCGGCACTGCCCCCTTTCTCTAATATACAATTTAAGAATTGCTCACCGGTATTAGGATTAAAAATACCTTCTTCTTCAAACTTAGCAAACGCATCAGCAGATAGAACTTCAGCCCATTTATAGCTGTAATATCCTGCTGCATAACCGCCTCCAAATATATGACTAAAGCCGTGCTGAAAACGATTAAACGCAGGTGGTTTAATCACTGCAACTTTATCACGTACATCATCTAAGATTTCTTGCACGTTCGCGCCGGTTTCAGGGTTAAACTCGGCATGAATACGGAAATCAAACAAACTAAACTCTATTTGGCGTACCATCATCATGGCCGATTGGAAGTTCTTCGCCGCTAACATCTTATCTAACATGTCTTTTGGCAAAGGTTCGTTCGTTTCAAAATGACCAGATATAAACTGTAAAGCTTCTTCTTCCCAGCACCAGTTTTCTAAGAACTGACTTGGTAATTCAACCGCATCCCAAGCTACACCATTAATGCCCGATACCGCAGCTTCATCAACTTGTGTCAGCATATGGTGAATACCATGACCAAACTCATGGAACAAGGTGATCACTTCGTCATGGGTAAATAACGCTGCTTGATCGCCAATAGGCTGATTAAAGTTACACGTTAAATACGCCACAGGGGTTTGCAATGAACCATCAGCTAATAACGCACGACCTTTGCAGTCGTCCATCCAAGCACCGCCACGTTTTTTCTCACGAGCGTATAAATCTAAGTAAAAGCTACCACGGTAGTTATTTTCACTGTCGTGGATATCAAAAAAGCGTACATCTTTATGCCAAGTATCTACACCCTCTTTTTGCTCAGTTACCGTAATTCCAAACAGCTTATTGACTGTGGTAAACAAACCTGACAATACGCGGTCTTCTGGGAAATAAGGACGTAACGCTTCATCTGATATTGAGTATTTTTGTTGTTTTAGTTTTTCACTGTAAAACGCATTATCCCACGGGTTTAAACTAGAAACGCCATATTCCGTTTGGGCAAATTCGGTTAACTCGGCAAAGTCTTGTTGGGCTTGAGCATGTGATTTTTCTGCCAATTGATCCAAAAAGCCAATCACTTGCTGAGTGTTTTCAGCCATCTTAGTTGCCAGTGATTTATCCGCATAGGTATCAAAACCAAGAAGGTTAGATACTTCATGACGTAATGCTAATAACTGGTCAATGATCTCTGAATTATCAAACTCACCGGCATTTGGCCCTTGGTCTGATGCACGGGTAGAAAATGCAGTGTACATTTCTTGGCGTAATTCACTGTTTTCCGAATAAGTCATTACAGGCAAGTAACTTGGGAAATCCAAGGTAAACAACCAACCGTCTAATTCTTTCATTTGTGCCATTTGTTTAGCCGCGGCTATGGCTGAATCAGGTAATCCTGCTAATTCAGATTCATCTGTGATCAGCTTTTGCCAAGCACTTGTCGCATCTAATACGTTGTTACTAAAAGTTGAACTTAACTCAGAAAGTTGTGTTTGGATCTCACCATATCTTTGTTGTTTGTCAGCATCTAAATCAATGCCTGATAATTTAAAATCACGTAATGCATTGTTAATTACTTTTTGTTGGGTGGCATTAAAAGACTCAAACGCCTCTGATTCAGATAACGTTTTATAGGCCTGATATAAGCCTTTATGCTGGCCCACCCAAGTAGAATATTCTGTTAATAACGGTAGACATGACTCATATGCTTCACGGTGTTCATCACTGCTTAATACTGAATTTAAATGCGATACTGGCGACCAAGCTTTACTCAGCTTGTCATCAACTTCATCGATTGAAAGTACTAAGTTTTCCCATGTTGGTGTCGTTTGTTCAACAGCTGTTTTGATCACTGTTTTACATTCTGCAATTAACTGCTCTATTGCAGGTTTAATATGTTCAGGTTTAATTTTTGAAAATGCAGGCAAGTTGAGGTTAGCGAGTAGCGGATTGTTTTGTTCAGACATGAGTTCTCAATAATTTACGATTATTTTGATAATTAACAGATTAATAGTATCACACACAAGCTTTTACAAGGGTAAGCAGCTACATACCGAGAAAAAGATTAACTGTGTTTAGTTAATCATCAAATTTTATCAATACTTTATAGTAATTTAACTTTTACTTGAATTTTAAGTGAGTAAAACCTCTAATGAAACATCAACCGTTATTCATGCAAAGGATCTAATGTGAAATCGAAAATTGTCTTCTCATCACTCGTGTTATTAACGAGTTTTTTATTATTTAACCCAGTATTTAATATTGCTCAAGCAGCTCAATTTGAATTGGGCGAGCATTACGTAGAAGTGAAAGGCATCCAATCTACCACGCCGCAAGTGACTGAATTTTTCTCCTTTTATTGTCCACACTGTTACAAATCTGAACCCTTTATGCATAAGGTAAAAGCGTTATTACCTGACCCTAACCAGTTTATAAAAAATCACGTTGATGGCATGCCTGGTAGAAAAATTGAAATTGAACATTTGTTAACAAAAGCGTTAATTACCGCTGATTTACTCAATGTTAAAGAGACAATTGTGCAATCTATTTTTTCGTACATTCACCAAGGCAAGGCGGACTTTTCTGAATTAAAAGATATTAAAAATTTGTTTTTATTAAAAGGCGTCGATAGTCAAGAATTTGATAAAACATTCGGTAGTTTTAATGTCAACATGGCGGCAAATACTATGCGCAATAAAACTGACCTGTTACGAAAACAAGGATTTACTAAAGTCCCAACATTGATCATAAACGGTAAATACAAACCTAATACTGAATCTCTCAAGTCTATGGATGAATACTTAGAATTAATTGCATTTTTATTAACTAAAACCGCTTAATTTGAATTTTTATTAGTAAAAGTAAGGTCTGCTGTTAACAATTATTAAATTACCGATTAACCACATCGACTTTTTTAATTTGGTTTTCTATGGGTTAACCCATACTCTTACTACATTGTCCTTATTATTTTAATTCAAGACTGGAACTCATTACATGACACAACATTTTGATTACATTGCCATAGGTGGCGGAAGTGGCGGCATTGCATCAGCTAATAGAGCATCGATGCGCGGTGCAAAAGTAGCATTAATTGAAGCTAAACACATGGGCGGCACTTGCGTAAACGTAGGTTGTGTTCCTAAAAAAGCCATGTGGTTTGGCGCTCAAGTCGCTGAAGCTATTCATAAATACAGTGCAGATTATGGTTTCGATGTCACCGTTAATAAATTTGATTGGGCTAAATTAGTAGAAAGTCGCGAAGCTTACATTAAACGTATTCACGGCTCTTACGACCGAGTTTTAGCCAATAATAATATTACTGTAATTAATGGTTTTGCTAAATTTGTGGACGCTAACACCGTAGAAGTGGATGGCGTGCAATACACAGCCGATCATATCACTATCGCAACAGGTGGCAGCCCTACTTGGCCAAAAATCGAAGGCGCTGAATTAGGTATCGATTCAAATGGCTTTTTTGCCTTAACTGAGCAACCTAAACGTTGTGTGGTGGTTGGTGCAGGTTATATCGCAGTTGAACTCGCTGGTGTATTACATAGCTTAGGTACTGAAACTAAATTAGCCGTGCGTAAACACATGGCATTACGTAACTTTGACCCTATGTTGTCAGAGACGTTATCGGAAATGATGCAAGAGGAAGGTATTGAACTTCTTGCTAATAGCACACCATCAAAAGTTGTTAAACAAGCCGACGGGAGCTTGGTTCTTCATTTTGAGAATGGAACGTTTGTTGAAACTGACTGTGTTATATGGGCAATTGGTCGAACACCAGCCACTGACAATATTAATATTGAGTCGACGGGTGTCGAGCTTGATAGTCGTGGATATGTTCCAGTTAATGAGCATCACGAAACTAACGTGAAAGGTATTTATGCACTTGGCGATATAATTGGTAAAATCGAATTAACCCCTGTTGCTGTGAAATCTGGCCGTATATTAGCCGAACGTTTGTTTGGTGGTATTACTAATGTCGTTATGGATTACACTAACGTACCAACCGTAGTATTTAGCCATCCAGCCATTGGTACTATGGGCTTGTCTGAACCTGAAGCGATTGCTGAATTTGGTGAAGAAAACGTAAAAGTCTATACCTCTAGTTTTGCCGCTATGTACACCGCCGTGACTGAACATCGTCAAATGACTAAAATGAAATTAGTGTGTGCTGGAGACAATGAAAGAGTAGTGGGTATCCACGGTATTGGTCTTGGCATGGATGAAATCCTACAAGGATTTGGCGTAGCTATGAAAATGGGCGCAACCAAAGCAGACTTTGATGCTTGTGTAGCGATACACCCTACGTCAGCCGAAGAATTTGTCACTTTACGTTAAGTAATAGTTAACTATTTCAAAGTAACAAATTGGAAGCCTAATAATGCTCAAACATTATTAGGTTTTTTTTATGCCTATAATTCAACAAGATACTCATAATACATTATTGCCATATTAAGTTAGGTAGGGTTAGTATAGGTAAATGAAGCTCATCTGATGGCTTATCCACTAGGAATACACTCTATTTTAAGGAAGAAATACATGCGAATTACACTTTTACTTTTGCTCACCCTTTTTCAAAACCAAGTTAGCGCAAAAGACTTTGATTTATCTTTAGGATTTGGCACCCCATATTTCCTACTTACCGAAGTTTCTACAGTTATCTCTGATGATTATAGAGCTTATGTAAATTACAAAATGGGACTAGATAATGGCGTTTCTATAGGTCTCGAAAAAGCAATCATAAATAATAGCCATTTAATTGGACTATTTGCAGGTGCAGTTGGCACTCAGGCTCCTGATTGCTATGAAAATGAGACTTACACAGACTTTGATGGTGCTCTTAGTGATGTCGTTAAATGTGCTTTTGGTGTCATTGCCCAAAAGACCTTAAACGGTGTTGGTGTTTCATACAGTTACGCTAATAATGGGATAAATAACTCAGGCTTCATTATAAAATTTGATGTTGGCACAGGAACCAATTCCTATACTGACGGTTATCAGTCATCTGCCGGAATTGCTTTAATGTATAGTTTCTAAATATTAAAATATAAGTACATGTCTATAGGAAGTATTCGATTTTTATAGCCATCTAATTTACCTGAGAGCTAAAGCCTAATTATGAATAATCATCATTGGGCTTTTTTGTATATTTTAATTAGTCGAATAATGAATTTCAGTTTGTATTAGGCAGTTCTTAAGTTTCATCTTTTAAATTAACCATCGTTTTTATATAGAGATTTAATAACGATGTTTAAAACTCAGTTGTATTTATTACGCCCATTCATTCTGTTTTCGTTGTTGTTGATATCTACTCTTTTGATTTCAAGAGTATGTTTAGGTTTATGGCAAATTGAGCGATTTAATGATGTCACTAGCTTTTTAACCTTACTATTTAATGGGTTGAGAATTGACTTGAGCATTTTAGGTTATGTTGTTCTTTTACCGGCATTGATTCACCCTTGGCTTATACGTACTTCCTTTAAAATCAAATGGCTTAATATTCTCAAGTACAGCTTTGGCTTTATATTTATTAGCGTTATATTTTTTGAGTTGGCTACACCGGCATTTATTAATGAATATGGTTTCCGACCAAACCGTTTGTTTATTGAATATCTACCTTACCCAAATGAAGTATTTAACATGTTAGTGAATGGTCACTTATTTACTTTAGTTACGGTTTTAATTCTATTGTTAGTGTCGTGTAAGGCTTTTTTAATCCTATTTAATACATTCATTAGTAACCACTGTCGAGTCAAAACAATCTCTTTAAGTGCAGCTTCCATTTCATTTTTACTGTTGTTTATTACTTTATTTATCTCTGCGCGAGGTTCATTTGGACACCGACCTATTAATCCCGCTCTAGTTTATTTTTCCACAGACCCTTTGATCAACTCTTTGACACTAAACTCTACTTACAGTGTTGCACATGCATTTGCACAATTAGGAGATGAAAGGAATGCGTCTAAATTATATGGAAAAATGGAAGATAAAAAAGTTATTCAATTGATTCAACAAGCAACAAGGTTAGACGCTCAATCTTTTACCTCTATAGAACAACCTTCGTTTTCTCAACGCCAGGCCAGTTACCAAGGCAAACCCAAAAATCTTGTTATTATTTTAGAAGAAAGTCTTGGCGCTCAATTTGTTTCCTCTTTAGGTGGGCTAACACTGACACCTGAGATTGATAAACTCAATCAACAAGGTTGGATGTTTAAAAACTTGTATGCGACAGGGACTCGTTCAGTAAGGGGTATCGAGGCAGTAATTACTGGCTTTACGCCAACTCCGGCAAGAGCGGTTGTTAAACTTGATAAATCCCAACAAGGTTTCTTCACTATTGCTAGTTTATTAAAAGATAATAACTACGCCACGCAGTTTATATATGGTGGTGAGAGTCATTTTGATAATATGAAAAGCTTTTTTCTAGGTAATGGCTTCACTGATATTGTTGATTTTAATGATATCGAAGATCCAAAGTTTGTGGCTTCTTGGGGAGCCAGCGATGAAGATTTATTCAACCAAGCTGACACTGAATTAACTAAGTTACATAAAGGAGATAAACCGTTTTTTAGCCTTATTTTCACTTCAAGTAACCATGACCCATTTGAAATACCAGATAATGTTGTCACTCCTATTTCCTACAGCAACAAACAATATGACCAGAAAGAGCAATTGCGCCATAAAGCAATTCAGTATGCTGACTTTGCGCTAGGGCGATTTATTACTAAAGCAAAAACACAAGACTATTGGCAAAATACTGTCTTTCTGATTGTGGCTGATCATGATGCTAGAGCTCAAGCAAGTGACTTAGTACCCATAAAAAACTTTCATATTCCCGGTGTTATTCTTAATTCTGGTAAAGCACCATTTATTGATAATCGTATCGTGAGTCAGATTGATTTAGCGCCAACCTTGTTGTCACTAATTGGTATTAATAATAATTCACCAATGTTAGGTCACGACCTCAATAATAAAAATGCATCAGGCCGCGCAATGATGCAATATGCCGACAATTTCGCTTATATGACAGGTGAGGAAGTGACCATCTTGCAACCCAACAAAGCGCCTCTAAACTTTGTTTACGATCAAGATCTTAAGACATTATCGCCAACGTCGATTAACCGTCATTTATCAGATACGGCGTTAGCACACGTTTTATGGGGAAGTTTGGCATACCAAAATGAATGGTATAGTTCAGATAACCTCACAAATACAAACTATGTAGTTACCCCCTAAATAACTCTACCTTTGTAGTAACTTGCTCTTTTATTAGTTTTTTCAAGTATTTATTGTTAACGTACCTGTTCAATTAATTGTTTGGAAAACCTATGCTCATACTGTCAATTATTCTTGTCTCATTAGTGGCCATAGAACATGTTTACATTTTAATAATGGAGATGTTTTTATGGACAAAACCTAGAACATTAAAGGTGTTTGGACTAGAACAAGAATTTGCCGAACAAACTAAGTCGATGGCGGCAAATCAAGGTTTATACAATGGATTTTTAGCGGCCGGGTTAGCTTTTGGCTTGCTGCACACTAACAATGAGTTTGGACTACAACTGCAAATGTTCTTTTTAACATGTGTATTAATTGCTGCCGTTTATGGTGGGTTAACGGTAAAACGTTCAATCTTATTTGTGCAAGGCGTACCTGCCTTTTTGGCATTGTTAAGTCTTCAGTTTATTTAATTCACATGACATTTTAAAAGGCTACCTGTGAAGTGTAATTGGGTAGCCTTGATCAATTAACGAGCTAAATTAACGGCCTAAGATATCTGTTGATTTTTCTTTTGATTTTTTAGCTGCTTTTTTCTCTTTTGCGGTTAACAGTGGTTTCTTTTTACTATTTTTCTTTGTATCTTGCCCTTTACTCATAACATTTACCTTTGATTATATGTAGATAAACCTAAAGTTAGTTGATCTAACTTGAGGGCGGAATGGCAATCTCAGACTAAGCTTGATGTTTGCTTTACTAGTATGGTCTTATTCCTCTATAACTGATAGTTATAGTTTTCATTGTTTTGACCAAGCAATCATAAATAAAAAACTAAGGGCCGTTTTGGAACGTAGACAGTTTTTAAAATCATCCGTTGTTACAGGCATTGCGATCACTGGCATAGGCAGTGCCGCGTTTTATTCCATTGATGAAATAGATAAAAATACCCTTACTGTTTCTGCTGCAATAAAAACGTTAAACAACTTACCAATTCAGGCATTAGAAAGTTCGGGACAATGGAGTGTTTATCAAATATTTAGCCATTGTGCACAAAGCATTGAATTTTCAATGTCGGCCTTTCCACAACATAAGTCCCGTTTGTTCAAAAGAACCCTAGGTCATTTCGCTTTCAGAGCTTTTGAGTCAAAAGGACAGATGACCCACAGTTTAAATGAACCGATCCCAGGCGCACCGGTTATTACCGAAAGCTTTGATCCTATAATGGCACTTAACCGTTTAATACAATCACTGATTGATTTTGATAACTACCATCAGGATTTAGCACCTCATTTTGCCTATGGTGAACTAACAAAACGGGAGTATGAAATTGCTCATGTGATGCATTTGAATAATCACCTACAAGAGATTAGGGTTAACCAATTAAATAGAACTTAACTCTATAAGAGATTTAGTTAATTACAGCGGGTAAGTAAAGCGGTCTACTCTCAACAATTGTAAACTAGATACTATCGTCACTATGAAAATGGACAGCTATGAGACATATTAATACGGTATTAACTTTTATCTTAATCATGTTATTTTTTACTACATCGATACATGCATCACCAACAAAAAACGAATTCATTCCATGTAAAAAGTTGGCGGTGGCTAGTTTAGAACATTGTCTTAAAAATGATGACCAACAGTGCTGGGCTATCTCTAAAAAGCGCTATGCATCATGTCGTAAAGACGTTATTCAATCCCACATTTCCGATTTCGATCGTATTAATGCAAAGAAAAATATAAAACCAAACATGTACAAAGCTATGACAAAAGATGGTCCCTTGAAATAACTTGAAGTTGGATTTACAACTTTTCCTGAACATTTTTTTCAAGCTGGAGTTAACATTATAAAACAAGAATCAAAAGACAATGCACTATTAGCAACTGGTTTATTAACTGAGTTTGCTTTTCTGCAATCTCTAATAAAGTCCAAAACATTGTTCGTAATGTGTCTGATTGGGATTGTGATTTTTGGTGGTTTAGGGTTGTTTTTATATAAAATGGCTGGCGCTTAAATATATAATTACACAGGTTATAGGATAAGATAAGGCATGAATGTTTTTCTCATTGTAGCTGGTGTTTTAAATGCATTTGTCGCGCTATTGCATTTAGGTTGTATTTATTTTGGTGCGCCTTGGTATCGCTTTTTTGGTGCAGGGGAGAAGATGGCTACGTTGGCAGAACAAGGTAGTCTTCACCCTACAGTGATAACTAGCATAATTGTTATCCTACTTTCTATTTGGTCACTTTATGCATTTTCTGCCGCGGGTGTTATTTCCCGCTTACCATTTCTTCGTCTTGTGCTCAGCCTAATTACACTCATATATTTAGTCCGCGGTATCGCAGGTATATTCTTAATCAGTTCACCTATGGGACGTACACCTGAATTTTGGCTATGGAGTTCCATCATTTGTTTATTGTTTGGTATTATC
Organism: Psychrosphaera sp. F3M07; assembly: GCF_018860345.1. Classification (GTDB taxonomy): domain Bacteria; phylum Pseudomonadota; class Gammaproteobacteria; order Enterobacterales; family Alteromonadaceae; genus Psychrosphaera; species Psychrosphaera aquimarina. Next base: position 336,247 of record NZ_JAHKPJ010000020.1, read on the forward strand.
CATTTCATTGGTGTGAAGCAACTTTGGACAAGTTTATAATTTCCTAAGTTAAGATCATCCGTTTATTAAGGCAGTTAATATATGACAATAGAATTTAGATCAGCCACCACAGCTGATATCCATCAGATCCTCGCCCTTCATGCCCGTTACCAAGTTGACACTATAAATGAAGCAGATAAAGCCGATGGGTTTATCACAACGGCCTTTGATAAAACACAGCTGACCGAGTTAATTGAACAAGAACATGGGTTGTTTGTGGCCCTTAAAGGCAATGAGATTGTTGCCTATGCCATGGCTGCGTCATGGGGCTTTTGGTCACACTGGCCAATGTTCGCCCATATGATAAAAGACTTACCTAATTTGCAATACAAAGGGTACGTATTAAGTACTGAAAACTCTTACCAATATGGTCCGGTATGTGTTGATAAAAGTGTGAGGGGACAAGGCGTATTTGAAGGCGTTTTTAGTTTTGCTTTACAAGAAATGTCAAAACGATATCCAGTTTTGGTCACTTTTATTAACAAAATAAATCCACGTTCTTTTGCTGCTCATACCAAAAAGGTCGGTTTAGATGTCATCCAACAATTTGAGTACAACAATAACCAATATTATGAGTTAGCTTGTTTGACTAATAGAACGTAGCCATCACTTTAATTTATAAAACTTAACCATTCATTCCTTAATTGCTGAACTAACTGCTTTTCACCGGTTAATTTATAGTTTTGAATTAAGGTTTTGTTATCCACACCGTTAATCACTTTATCTAAGATTAACGGTGAAATTCTTTGCCCTTTACCTTCTTCACTCATAAAACCTGACTTAACATATCGGTACATAGCCAATATGCAGGTATCTAATGACCTGTGGTGATGACAAAAACAAGCAATATCTTGCGCATCTTGCCCAGTGTACTGCTCAGTCAAATCAGCACTTTGCTGTAACATATTTAATAAACGCTCGGATAGCTCATGGCGCATGTTCAGCTTTTGCTCTACGAGTAACGTTTGCTGGAATCTGGTTGATACATCTTGTTCAAATGTCTTGCTTGGCAGATTTAACGCTTGAGTCATTAATAAGGAATATTCTCCAGTAGATGCTTCTGCTTTCAAGCCGAGCCTTACTGGGACATATTGGTTGGATAACCAAAACTTCACTAAGTTATCCGCCACGCCAAAACTAGTACAGATAAAGTCGAATCCCTGTTGTGTTATTGCTTGTTTTACTTTGTTTAATAACAAACTACCTAAACCTTGGTTTTGTAGTTCTGGATGAATAGCAATACGCACGATACGACCATACCGATATTCACCTGCTTGTTTAAAACCACTATGAGCAATTAAAGACTGTGGTAATAAATGTCCTTTGGGTCGTCTGCGACCTTGCCAAATTTGCTCAGCTAAATCAGGATCTATACAACCTTCTTCCGCCAATAACATAGCACCTATGATCTCCCCTTTATATTGCAAGCTAAAGACCTGCATATTGGGGCCATCAAGCATATTACGTAAGTCGTTAGGGGTTGTACGGTAATGGGCATTTACCAACAAACCAAATAAAGAAGCTAATCTGTCATTCTGGTTAATTAACTCTATTGATGACAACACACTAAATGAGACGTTTTCGGAATTAATCAACTTAATGTTTTTTCTATCAAACTCTGGTAGGTGCGTATTAATCATAAGTAACTGGTTAATATCAGCCTCTAAAAAATCATGTTCAGACCAACGAATTGGTTGGCTCAAAGACAAGTTTGTGATCTGGTTAAACGCTTTTGCTACTAACGGCTTAAACTTATATTCAAATCCTCGCCCTGTTCCTTCATAACCATGAACGGTCGTGGCAAAAACCACAAACGCACACTGTGATTGTGCTGTTTTCGGTGACAATAAAGGCAATAACATCTGACTTGGAATGGCCGCAGCTTCATCAACTAATACAATATCTGCATCGGTAACCTTAACGGCGAGGTCATCCGGTCCGATGAAGGTTAACGAACCAAACTCTGTTTTAAGTGCATTATTATTAACACTGTAATTTATGTTTTTTTGTTTTAATACAGCTTCACAAAATTTAAATACACCAGATATCGATGCCAAGTGGGGCGCTGTTACTACTATATTTATTGATTTACTGTCATTTTGCTTTTTGCTTTCAGCTAAAAGAAGACCAGAAAATATACCTAAAGATGCGGATTTACCGCGCCCTCTGTCCGCTTGTATAATCAAGGCCTGTTGACTAGTAGAGCACTCGCTCCGCAGATCAAAGCTTTCAAATAACTGCTTTACAACCTGATATTGGTCATCTGTTTTACACTGATTATATTGTGGATGAGTCTTTATTCCTTCTACTTCCCCACGAACATCCGAGCCAATTTTAATGTCCCCAACATCTTCACGCCAGTTTTCAAATACATATTGGGGGTCATGTTTATCACTTTGACTTATGGTCAATACGGTTGAGGATAAGGTTAGCTGATTGATAAAGTACTGCAGATAATGATGACTGATCTGTTCTGGTTGATAAGGTTCTACGCATAAACGGTTATATTCTGGATCTACATAATCTAACCACTGTGGTATCTCTGGGGAGATCAGAATACACAGACCACCTAGTTTGACAGTACCTACCAATGCGCCCAGTGCATCTGGGTTTAATCCAGCATAACAGTCGTATATCAATACATCTGATTCTTGGCCGAGCATTTTTTTGTATTGTTTAATTCTAATATCGGTAATTTGATTTTGGGTCTGGCTTTGACTCTGTTCGTGATTTACTGTTTGTGAATGTCGAAGGATACCTGTGTTTAATTGTGGCTCACCAAACCTAGTTATTTGCAAAGACGGGTCTGTCGTTGATAACCAAGTTTGTATTTGTGCCTGAGCCCAACATTGTTCGCCTTTAACCCAAAATAAACAGCGTTGTTTGTTTTGCGTTAAATGCTCAATTAGTTGGTTTAACATAGCGTTAGATGGCCGTTAACTTTGCATACGTAGTGACTAACCATTTGGCACCAAATTGATCAAAGTTTACTTGAATGCGTGAGTTGTCACCATCACCTTCACAATTTAATACCGTCCCTTCACCAAACTTAGCATGACTTACACGCTGTCCTAATGAAAATAGACTTTCACTAAATTTTAAGTGGCTTGATGCTTGCCCAAAACCAGAGCCAAAGTTATTCGATGATTTCGATTTATTTCTCTCACCTTGGTAACCACCATGTCCCGTCGAACTACCAGAACTATTGCTAGCGCTATAACCAGAGTTTTGGCTATAGGTAGACTGTTCACCATAACTGGATTTTCCACCATAACCGCCACTGTAACCAGATTGTGGTCTTGAAACTTGAGTGGATAACTTAACTTCGTAAATACATTCTTTCGGAATTTCAGCGATAAAACGTGATGGACGATGATACAACTCCTGGCCATACAATCGTCTTGTTTCTGCGTGAGTTATAAATAATCTTTCTTTAGCGCGGGTCATGCCAACATAAGCAAGGCGACGTTCTTCTTCTAATCTTTCTGGCGCATCTGAACTTTGTTGGCTTGGGAACATACCTTCTTCCACACCCGCCATAAATACCAGAGGAAACTCCAAACCTTTTGCACTGTGTAACGTCATTAACTGGACAGCATCTTCATAAGCGTCTGCTTGTGAGTCACCTGACTCTAATGAAGCATGGGATAAAAATGCCGCTAACATTGGCATTTCTTGCATGTTTTCATCTGGTTCATAGTCCTTACAGGCAGAAACCAATTCCTCTAAGTTTTCTACTCGTGTTTGACCTTTCTCGCCTTTTTCAGCTTGATACATGGCCATTAAACCCGAACTTTGAATTACGTGATCGGCTTGTTCATGCAGGGGTAAAGGCTCAACTGTAGTTTCAAGCTGAACAATTAAGTCCATAAAGTTTTTAACCGAGTTACTAGCGCGGCCTGATAAATGTTTTTCATCCATCAAACGTCCTGCAGCTTGCCACATGGTCATGTTCTGACTACGAGCAGCATCACGCAACATTTGTAATGTTTTTTCGCCAATGCCACGTGCAGGAGTATTGATTACACGTTCAAATGCAGCATCATCGTCACGATTTGAAACCAAACGTAAATACGCTAATGCATCTTTAATTTCTTGACGATCAAAGAAACGTAAACCGCCATATATGCGATATCTTAAACCGGCTTCGTTTAAGGCCGACTCCAATACACGAGATTGCGCATTGTTACGGTATAAAATGGCAGATTCAGATAAAGCTTCGCCTTCTTGCTGCCATTTTTTAATGTTGCCAACTATAAAACGTGCTTCATCCAATTCATTAAAAGCCGCATATAACCCTATTGGATCACCTTCTTTACCTTCTGTCCAAAGCTCTTTACCTAAGCGGTCGGTATTATTAGAGATCACTTCATTGGCTGCTTTTAAGATATTGGCAGTTGAGCGATAATTTTGCTCTAAACGGATCACTTCCACGTCAGAAAAGTCGGTTTGAAAGCTATGAATATTTTCAACTTGCGCACCGCGCCAGCCATAAATGGATTGATCGTCGTCACCTACTATCATTACATGAGCAGGCGGTAAATCTTCTGCAACGTTACCAGCATGACCACCAGCCAATAATCTAATCCAAGCGTATTGAATTTTATTAGTATCTTGAAACTCGTCCACCAAAATATGACGGAAACGTTTACGGTAATGACTTAATACTTCTGGATGTGTGGCTAAAATTTCATGGCTACGTAACAATATTTCTGCAAAGTCCACCAAACCTGCACGGTCACATGCTTCTTGATAAGTAGTATAAACTTGTAAAAACACTTGTTCCGTTGGATCAAAAGTATCTATGTGCTTAGGTCTTAAACCATCATCTTTTTTACCATTGATGTACCACATGGCTTGTTTTGGCGGATAACGTTTTTCATCTAAATTTAGGCTTTTCATAATACGGCGGATTAATCGATGTTGATCATCCGAATCTAAAACCTGAAAACTTTCTGGTAATTTTGCTTCACGAAAATGTGTGCGTAAAAAACGATGGGCTAAACCATGGAAAGTACCAATCCACATACCACCAGCACCATATTGAGATCCCACAGAACCTTGCCCTAACAACGACTCTAAACGATGACGCATTTCCGCCGCCGCTTTATTGGTAAAGGTTACCGCTAAGATTGAAAATGGAGAGGTTTGATGTGCTTGGATTAAATAACCAATTCGGCTAATCAGTACTTTGGTTTTACCAGAGCCTGCACCTGCTAATACCAACATATTTTGTGGAGGTGCAGTTACCGCTTCATATTGACGTTCATTTAGCTCATTCAGCTTTAATACTGCGGTAGCCGAACTTGGAATATCTTGTGAGGGAATATAAACGTCCATAAGAGACAAAACCTATTAAATTGAGTAACCGTTAAATTTTAGTGTTGTTACATAAAAGCTTGTATTTAAGCCCGATAACATCGAGTGACAAGAGCTGTATATATAAACAGGATTTTTATTATAACAGGTGTAGCAGATCATCCAAGTCCGAATATTCACCATTTGCCAAAGTAAAACCTGTTGGATAGGTATTATTATCCGGGTTAAACCATAAAGAAGGGCAATTGGCGTTTAACGCAGCTTGAATATCTGACGGTGCACTGTCACCAAGGTGCAAGATATTTTCACAACGAATGTTCAAGTCTTTGGACGCATCTTTTAACATATCAGGATAAGGCTTCATTCTAGTGCCATTTTCTCCCGCACGGTAATAACCAACAAAATACGGTGCCAGACCAATTCGCTGATAATCGGCATTGCCATTCGTGACGGCTACTAATGGGTATTTTTCGCTTAATTTACCCAGAACATCAAAAGTTTGTTGCGGCACAGTAAAGTCTGATCGGGCATCATAAAAGGCATTATATATCTGCTTGCTCATCTGCTTTTTTAATGGCTGCTCAATACCAAAACTCGCTAACCCCAAGTCGAGCACGTGATGTCGCCACAAATTCACGTCATGGCAAACTTCTGGCTTCGTTTTAGCAACTTGCCATTTAAGCGCCTCCCAAAATTCAGGTCCTTTTGTTTTTGCACTAGGAATGAGTTGGCATATTGTATCAAACTGAACTTGAATAGCGTTGCGGATCACATCTCCGTTATAATAGAGGGTATCGTCTAAATCAAAACTGAGCGCTTTAATTGGATCGCTAAATGGGCGGTTAAATCTAAGAGACACAAGACATCCTATAAATTAAGTAAGTTGGACAATATTAACATAATGAACGGTGGTAATGTGGTCCGCTGCGTATATTGCAATTGTCATTGCTAAAGAGAATCAAACTGTTCAATCTCAGCAAACACATCTTCTATTTTTGCTGTTAACAAACTTTGGGCATCATATAGAGCTTGGTTATAAATCGAGGATCCAATCTCTTTCATGATAAATTCCAACAAAAACTCAGCTTCAAATTGACCTAACTCCTTATCTAATTCTTCCTCAAAATACCCTTGTAACTTCACAACTGCCGCAGCTTGTTGCTCTTTAGTAAGTTTTATTTCTGACACTAAATCATTCCTTTTTAACCTGTATATAAGTATGGCTGTGTGGGTAATACACATCCCATTGGCACACTAGTTGTAATCGTTATATTACTAAAATGAATAATTTTAACATAAATCAGCCAATATAAATGACTACAGACCAGTTAATACAAGCCTTTAAAGCACAACACAAACTAACCAGTGTTATAGAAGTTGATGCACCAAAATGGTACACACCTATTGCTGAAATAATAAACACTCACCAAAAAAGGGCGGGTAAAACTTTGTTTGTCGGTTTAAACGGCAGTCAAGGGTCGGGTAAATCAACGCTCGCCGATTACATCAAACTGTATCTTGAAACTCAATGTCAGTTATCGGTTGCCGTCGTTTCATTGGATGATTTTTACTTAAACCAGCAACAGCGTCAGCATTTAGCGGAAACGGTACACCCACTGTTACGATCTCGAGGCGTACCAGGTACTCATGATATCCAATTAATGTCTTCCACTTTACTTGCATTAGCGTCCCCCCAACCTAATTGTCGTTTACCGCGTTTTAATAAAGCAATAGATAATCCTCATCCACAAGAAAACTGGCCGCTAATTACCGAAAAAGTAGATGTGGTGATCATGGAAGGTTGGTGTTGGGGAACATCAGCACAAACCGTTGAGGAATTAACCAATCCTATTAATGAATTAGAAAAGCATGAAGACAAAAACGGAACTTGGCGCACTTTTGTTAATGATTCACTTAAATCTGATTATTTAGCCTTATACCAATTAATGGATTTTTGGGTGATGTTAAAAGCCCCTTCTTTTGACTGTATAGCCAATTGGCGTAAAGAACAGGAACATAAATTAAGACAAGCCCATAATGCATCATCAAACGATGATAAAGCGACCGCTATTATGTCTGATGAGCAAGTAGAGCGATTTATACAACACTTTCAACGTTTAACTGAACATGGTTTTAAGCATGCTCAGAAACAATACAATGTCGTCCTCAATTTAGACGCACAACGTCAACCTATCTCGATTGACGGTAGTTCAGTTTCAGAATTCAATCACTTAAGAGGTAGTTCATAATATGGGTCAGCAGTATTTAATCTTTACCGACTTAGATGGCACTTTATTAGATCATAACACTTATAGTTTTCAACCTGCTGTAGAGATGTTGGCTAAGCTAAAACAGTCAAACATCCACGTTATCCCTAACACCAGTAAAACGTATGCGGAACTCATCTTCTTTAGACAACAAACTAAGCTCGATACCCCATTTATCGTAGAGAACGGTGCTGCTGTATTTATTCCTATTGGATTTTTTGCGGAGCAACCACCAGAGACAGAAGTCTTTGAACGTTTTTGGGTGAAAAGTTTTTCTAAACCACGCTCACACTGGTTGACGTTATTAAACACTTTACCCACCGAACTTCAGCAGTGTTATCTCGGCTTTTCCGCCATGAACAATGAACAACTGTGTAACGAAACGGGCCTTACTGCGCCTGCGGCGTTGAATGCCAATAGCCGTTTATATAGTGAACCATTGAAGTGGCTAGGCACTGATGTACAAAAACAAATATTTAAAAAACACTTAACGGATGCAGGTGCTCATGTATTGCAAGGGGGGCGTTTTTTACATATCAGCGGCAACTCTGACAAAGGTAATGCAATGGTTTGGCTTACGCAACTAATGGCAAGCCTCGATACCAGTACCTCGTTTTCTACCGTTGCCTTAGGTGACAGTTATAACGACAACGAAATGTTAGAAGTGGCTGACATAGCAGTTCAAATTAAATCACATAAACATGACTACCCAGCGTTACAACGTAAAGACAATATTATGCAAAGTACTCTTTATGGGCCTTCTGGCTGGACTGAATGTTTACAACAAATCATAGACTTACCATAGGAGCTTCATCATGGCTGATTTTTATCAAAATGGGGTTGTTACAACCTTACATAATTTAACAAATCGTAGTACCGAAGAGCTAGAAGCTGAGCTATTAACTTTTTCTAAAAGTCGACCGCTAGGGTTAATACTGCCTTCACTATTTTCTGAACTAGAAGGCAAAGCATTACCAGATATCGTTAACAAGATTGCCGAAGTTCCGTATTTATCTGAAATCGTTATTGGATTAGATAGAGCCGATGTCGACCAATATAAACACGCCATCGACTTTTTCAGTAAGTTACCGCAACACCATAGAATTTTATGGAATGACGGACCTCGTTTAAAAGCGTTAGATGCAAAATTACAAAAGCTCGGCTTGGCTCCAACCGAAATGGGCAAAGGACGTAACGTTTGGTATTGCATGGGTTATATATTAGCGTCTGGTAAAGCGGAATCCGTTGCTTTACATGATTGCGACATTCTAACCTATGACCGTAGTTTATTAGCTAGACTTATTTACCCTGTGGCAAACCCGCATTTTAACTATGAATTTGGTAAAGGCTTTTATGCTCGTGTTGCCCACGGCAAATTAAATGGCCGCGTTGCACGTTTATTGGTAACGCCATTATTAAAAGCGCTTAAACGAGTATTAGGCACCAATGAGTATTTGGAATACATGGACAGTTTCCGTTACTCATTATCTGGTGAGTTCTCTTTCCGCAGAGATGTGTTAACTGACTTACGTATTCCAAGTGATTGGGGATTAGAGATTGGTGTGTTGTCAGAAATGCACAGAAACTTTGCCTCCAACCGAATTTGCCAAGTAGATATTGCCAATAATTACGATCATAAACATCAAGATTTATCACTGGATTCAACTGACGGTGGTTTATCTAAAATGTCGATTGATATAACTAAAGCACTGTTCCGTAAATTAGCCACCCAAGGTTACATCATTAATGCTGAAAATATGCGTACCATCAAAGCAACTTACTTCCGTATTGCCTTAGATTATATAGAAACTTACCGCAATGACGCTATGATCAATGGCTTAACATTAGATATTCATACCGAAGAAAAATCGGTAGAAATGTTCGCCAAAAACATTATAGAAGCGGGTGATAATTTCCTAGCGAATCCAATGGAAACGCCATTTATTCCGTCTTGGAACCGTGTAATCAGTGCTATGCCTGAAGTATTAACCGAATTAAAACAAGCCGTTGAATTAGACTATGAAGAATTTGCTAATACTGTGAAATCAGATTCTATAAAAACCACCGCAGCGTAATCGGAGTACTCCCCTATGCCAGCAAGTTTAGACGAGTTAAAACATAAGGTTGAGCTGCAACTGAATGTGATATATCAGGATATTGAGTTACCAATGCCAATAACTGAACTCAGCCAGTTATTGCTTGATGAAATGAATATACCTGACACCTTTGTTGAGCCTGTACCATATGCAAATCATTGGTCTGAAAAAGACATGATTTTGATCACTTATGGCGATAGCATAATTGAGGCAGATAAAAAGCCGTTAAAAACCTTAGCGTCCTTTATGGATAACTACTTAGATGACAAAATAAACTCAGTTCATATTTTGCCATTTTTCCCATATAGCTCGGACGATGGATTTTCGGTAATTGATTATTCCAGTGTTAATGAGTCTTTAGGTGATTGGCAAGATATTGAAGATATCGCTGATAAATACAAGCTCATGTCTGATTTAGTGATCAATCATTGTTCGAGTCGAAGTGCTTGGTTTCAAAACTTCATCAAAGGCTCAGGTGTTGGCAAAGATTACTTTTTTACCGCCGACCCCAGTGACGATTTATCCCAAGTCGTTCGCCCAAGAACCAGTCCGCTATTACGTGAAACAGAAACCGCTGAAGGCACCAAACACGTATGGTGTACTTTTAGTCACGACCAAGTAGATTTAGACTTTAGGAACCCACAAGTCTTGCTCGCCTTTGTTTCAATTATTAGACAATACCTTGATTCCGGAGTGAAAATATTTAGGTTAGATGCGGTGGCTTTTTTATGGAAAATTATCGGTAGTCCATCAATTAATTTACCTCATACCCATGAAGTCATTCGTTTATTACGAACCTTAATAGAGCACACTAAACCTGAAACAGTGATCATCACTGAAACCAATATACCAAATACGCAAAACCTTACTTATTTTGGTAACGCTAACGAAGCCCATTGCATTTATAACTTTTCATTACCACCACTGTTAGTGAATAGCTTAATAACCGGTAATTGTACTTATTTAAAACGTTGGTTAATGAGTATGCCTCCGGCTCAAAATGGCACGAGTTACTTTAATTTTATTGCCTCACACGATGGCATTGGCTTAAGACCAGCAGAAGGTTTATTGTCTGATTTAGAGCTCAATACGTTAGTTAACACCATGCAAACGTTTGGTGGTCGTGTGTCTTGGCGAACGTCAGATACAGGGGAGCAAAAAGCCTATGAAATTAACATTGCATTATACGATGCACTAAAAGGCACCACCAAGGGCGAAGACAAATGGGGGCTAGAACGTTTTATCTGTGCCCACGCGGTAATGTTTGGATTGGAAGGTATTCCGGGTATATATATTCATAGCTTTTTAGCCACTCAAAATGACTATGAAAAATTAAAAAACACCCATCATAACCGTGCAATTAACCGCCATCGTTGGGATTATCAATTACTTCAAGAGCAATTAGATTCTAACTTTAGTACACACAGTAAAGTATTGAATCGTATGTTAGCGTTAATTGACATCCGTACAAAACAGCCTGCATTTCATCCTAATGCAACACAATATGTGTTACATCTGGGTTTACAATTATTCGGTTTCTGGCGTCAAAGCTTAAACCGTAAACAAAGTATTTTTTGTATTAGTAATATAAGCGATGAAAAAGTAGAGTTACGCTTAAATGAATTAAACCTAATAGTGACTGACAATTGGTTTGATCTTATCTCTGGTACCCATATTGAAGATACCGCCACTGAACTTGAGTTAATGCCATACCAAACGGTTTGGTTAACCAACTTCAGAAACGAGGAATAGAAGGAAACGACATGACCCAAAAAGTAACCAAAGCCGTAATACCTGTAGCGGGTCTTGGCACACGTATGTTGCCTGCAACAAAGGCAATACCAAAAGAAATGTTAACCTTAGTTGACCGTCCACTGATCCAATATGTAGTAGAAGAAGCTGCTGCAGCGGGAATTAGAGAAATAGTATTAGTTACGCACGCTAGTAAAAACTCAATAGAAAACCATTTTGATTCTAGTTTTGAATTAGAAGCACAACTAGAGTCACGGGTTAAGCGTTCTTTATTAGAAGAAGTACGCTCTATTAATCCTAAAGACGTCACCATGATCTCAGTACGCCAAGCTGAAGCAAAAGGACTAGGCCACGCGATTAATTGTGCCAGACCGGTACTGGGCAACAATCCATTTGTTATCATGCTGCCAGACGTGATTATTGACAGATACTACTCTGATTTAGGCGTAGAAAATCTAGCTGGCATGTTAAAACAATACGAATTAACTGGGGATAATCAAATTATGGTTAACCCGGTTCCGGAAAAAGACGTTGGTAGTTATGGCGTTGTTGATATCAACGGTGAAACACTTATTGCGGGAGGTTCTGCACCAATCAAAACTATGGTTGAAAAACCAGAGGATGGTTGCGCACCGTCGAATTTAGCCATTACTGGACGTTACGTTGTTTCAGAAAAAATTTGGGACTTATTAGCGAAAACGTTACCTGGAGCTGGTGGTGAAATTCAATTAACGGATGCATTACACCAACTCAATAAAATTGAAAATATGTCTGCTTATCACATCGTTGGCAAAACCCACGATTGCGGCAGTAAACTCGGTTTTATCAAAGCAAATTTAGAGTATTCTTTACAACGTCCTGAATTTAAAGACGATTTAAAACAAGCAATCACTGACTTAATTGCTGATCCAAACTTTGAATTTTAACTATCAAATCACCCAACTCAAAACGTGTACCGCTTTGACTTTACGGCACACGTTTTGAATTTTATTATACAACTTACCTGTTAAAAGATGACGCATTACATCTTTGTACAAATTTTTACATTATCCCAATTCCACATCGAGTACATTCAATATCATATTGAACCACTTGGAAACTTAAGGTCTCCAACCTAAGTGTTTTAATCGTCTAAATGCATATAGATTTATTAGCTATTAGCGCATAAATCTAATGGCATTTTTTACTTTTATTTAGCAAGGAACGTAGTAATGAAAAAATATTTATTCGTCTTACTTACTTTATCCTCAACCGTATTACTTTCGGCTTGTACCACATCAACCAAAGAAAAATTAAATGCACCGTTAATTTCACAATCACAGATAGCGCCTAATTCAATGGCGACTGAGTTTAATGGGTTAAAACGACTGGTGGCTATCGGTCGTTTTTCAGATGAAACCAAACGAGGTAATAGCTTTCTTGTCGATCAAAACAATAACCGACTAGGAAAACAAGCTTCTGATATCTTAAGCTCTCGGTTAACCGCCAGTGGAAAGTTCATCATGTTAGAACGTCCAGATGTTCAACTATTACGTTCAGAGTCAAACCAATTTGAGAGTTCAAAAATAGGCGCTGACTATTTAATCGTTGGTTCTGTGTCTGAGTTTGGCCGACGTACAGAAAGTGATATCGCCATTTTTTCTCGTAATAAAATTCAAATTGCCAACGCCACCGTCAATGTACGGTTAATTGAAGTTAAAACTGGCCGTATTGTGTATACAGAAGAAGCTTCTGGTGAAGCACGTGCTGAAGCCAACCAAGTACTAGGTGTTGGGAAAACAGCCGCTTACGATACTTCCTTGGATGACAAAGCAGTTTCTGCGGCCATATCAAAACTGGTTTCCAATATTATGAATAACCTTATGGACTCGCCATGGCAGGCTTATTTAATTGATAATAACGGATCTTTATTTATGACTGGTGGTAAGTCACAAGGCATCAAATTAGGTCATACCTTTGCCGTGATTGAGGAAGGTAACAAAGTGAAAAACCCACAAACAGGCTTTTTAATCGCTTTGCCAGGGGAAGAAGTTGCAAGAGTAAAAGTTACAGGGTTTGTTGGTCAAGGTGATGATGAACTAAGCATAGTTTCAATACAGTCAGGCAAAATAGATACCGCTAAAATCCCTCAATATGTAATCAGAGAAATTAAGGATTAAGATCATGAATAAAATCATTACAGCTATTATATTTTCAATATTTATTTCTTCATTAGCAGGGTGTACGACGAATTATTCTAGCGCCACACAAGTCGAAGACTCAGGTTATATCTTATTAAAAGGCAACTTTAGCAATACCGTTTTACATATAGACGATACATCAACCACAATCGACGAGACAATCGCTCGATTCAAACTAAACGGGCATTTGGTTTCCAAGTTTCCAGTGAGTGTGGGTACTCATTCTGTAAAAGTAGAAAGAAACGGTATTACATTAATTAATAAAAAAGTCTTACTGTCTAACGCACAAACTGTAGAGTTGATAATACCGTGATCATTAGAAACACTATCCTTGTTGTTTTATTGCTGTTTGTCACTGCATGTGCACAAAATAAAAATATTTATTACTGGGCTGATTATTCAAATACGCTGTATGAAGCGAATAAAGAAAAATCCGTGAAGAGTGATGAACGTCATTATGCTGAGCTAATAAAAATTATTAGCTTAGCCGATCATTATGGCAAGAAGATCCCACCAGGTATTTATTTTGAATTGAGCATGTATGAAAGCAAAAAGGGCAATCACGACAAAGCGAATATGCTACTTAGTAAGGAATATGCGCTTTACCCTGAAGCCAAAATATACATAGACAATATGAAAGCAGGGAATCAAAATGAATAAATACATCATTGTAACTACATTTATCCTGTTTCTATCAGGCTGTGTCACCACAGAAAACATTGGGAAAATGGAAGCTTATCCTAAAATGTATGAAGAGAAGCCAATCAGCATTGTGGTTTTACCTGCAATTAATAAAACAACCGCAGCGGATGCGACGGATTTATTTTCAACTACGGTGGCTCAACCTTTAGCGGAAGCTGGTTTTTATGTTGTATCCATTCCTTATGTTAATCATGTTTTGGCGTTAGAAGGGATACAAGATGGTGCTCAAGTAAGAGATATTCCAATGGAACGGTTTAATTATTTATTTGGTGCTGATGCAGTGTTATTTGTGACGATTGACCAATGGGATACAACCTATTTATTAACGGTTGCAGACGTTACAGTTGGTCTTAAATTTGAACTCATTTCAACTAAAACCAGTGAAGTTTTATGGCAACAACAACGTGTTATTGTGCATGAAACAACCAGCAATGATTCGGGTAGTATACTGTTTGATATTATCGCAACCGCAGTCACTACAGCCACGACGGACTACGTACCAATTGCTAGACAAGTAAACAGTCAAATACTGAATACCATTCCACTAGGTAAATACCACCCTCGTTATGAGTTAGACGCTAATGACAGTTCGGGTCATACCAAAAAAGTGAAACATTAATAATAGGTGAGGTGTGAATAACACCTCGCCTATCTTAATCCATCCCATTACCCCTAAGCGGGTTTGATCCCATGTGCGATATACACATCCATAACTTCTTCTTTTGCTTTCATTGAGAAATCAACATCCAGAGCTCGTTTATTTAATCCAGATATAATCAATGCCTGCTCAATTGACTGTTTGGTTAAGCCAAAATCACTTTCATTTTTTGCAGCCCAATCCCATTGAACCCAATGACCATTAGGTGTCAACAATGAAGTTAATAAACTTAATGTCTTGGGGTAATTAGGTAAAAATGAACAGACTGAACTGGCAACAATTAAATCAAATGACTGCTGTAATTCAACATGTTGTTGAATACTTTCAGGAGTTAAATAATCTGCCACCACTTTCACGTTAGTTAAGTGTTTTTGCGATAATATTTCGGCCATTTTTGCAGAGGGGTCTATCGCGACAATCTGGTTACATACCGTCGATAACTTTTCTGTTAATAATCCAGTCCCACAGCCAAAATCCAGAACGTTTAGTCCCTTGCAATTTACTTTTTGAATTAAACTGTTAAATGCTAATTGCGCGTACTTTTGTACGTCCTTATTATCATCCCAGCCATCGGCATAATCATCCCAAGAATCAGACATTTAAGTATTCCTTATCGCCAATCTCAGCAGCTAGTTGTGCTAAAAATCCTTGCATAAACTCAACTCGTTTTTGTGCTTCTTGTAATCCGGCTTGGGTTGTCATGGTTTTTGCGGTTTTAAACAGCTTTTCATAAAAATGATCAACCGCAGCAACTTTGCTATCTGGGGTTCGTTGCTGACAAAAAGGGTCTTCTGGGTTATACAGTTTACTGCCTAGTTTGCCCGCGACTAACATACAACGACTCACACCTATAGCGCCCAATCCATCTAACCTATCGGCATCTTGTACTATTTTCGCTTCTACTGTTTCTGGCGTGATGTTAGCACTATAACTATGGGTTTTTATCGCATGATGAATGGCATCTAAGTACTGAACTGGATAATCAATCGATGTTAAAAACTCAACCGCTTTGTCACCAGCCAATACTGAGGCACGTTTATTATCTGGGTGATTTTTTGGAAAAGAAACACAATCGTGTAACCAAGCGGCCGGCAAAACTATGTTTAAGTCAGCATGTTCGGTCACACATAACTTTTTAGCGGTCGCTACTACACGTTTTATATGATTAATGTCGTGTGCTGCATCATGAATTTGTTGCTGCAAAATAAACTCTGCGCAGTGTACTTCTAATTGTTCTAAATTCATTGTTTATCTTAGCGTTAAATTGGAATAACCCAATATTGGATAAATTGAATAATATGATAACAATAAATTACCTTGGTGCATCTATCGCAAAAGCTTTATCTGGTGATGTTGCGAACACGATAAGTATTAATTGGGGTCATCAAGGCCATAACTTTGCCAAATTAACCTTAATGCGCCTTTTGTTTTCATGTTATCAATTAAGGTATTTATGTATTGAACGGTAAGTCTGTTATCACGACGAACTAACATAGTGTGTTGATAAATTTGATCAAACTTGTCGGATATTAACAGTTTATTTTTATCATCTGGATAGTGAGTGAAGTGATAGTACAAATACTCCATAGATAAAACCGTAATATCACCACGGTCGTTTAATATTAAACCTAGGCTATTTTTTTGACTATTGGTCAGAAAAACATTCAACTTATCTTCATTCTGCGCCTGCATCCCAGTAAATTGGTAATGGTAACCTAATACCCCAATCATCGCCTTATCGCTAAAATTTGAAAAAAACGCCTGGGTTTTACCCGTTTCAGCTTTAGTTACATATACCTCATAACTACTTCCAAAAACTTGGGATGCAACAACAGGGTATGATTGCCACCCCCATTGTTTATTTTCAAACAGAATTAAATCAAATTTGTTTTTTTCAAAATCGCTATAACGACGTTTTGCCGTTGTTGGCACAGCCACAAATTCATACTCATCTTGAATTCGGTTCATCTCATTTATTATATCGATGGCAATACCTGTGGTTTCTTCACCCGTAAAAACATATGGAGGAAAGTCATATACACCAACATTAACCACCTCAACCGCCCATGTTTGCATGGTAAAAATAACAGTAATCAATAATGTATAAAACTTCACTCTCCTATGTCCTCATTCCACAGGTCAGGCTTATTTGTTATAAATTCATTCATCATTTGTTTACATTCGGCTGAATTAACTAATTGAATATCAACGCCTTTGGACTTAAGGAGTTCTTCTTCCCCCATAAAGCTGTGATTTTCTCCAATCACTACTTTAGGTATGCCATATAGCAAAATAGCACCGGTACACATAGAGCAAGGTGACAATGTGGTATAGATAACACTTTGACGATAAACACGAGCTGGCTGACGCCCTGCGTTTTCTAAGGCATCCATTTCACCATGTAAAGTAGGACTGCCGGTTTGCACTCTACGATTGTGACCCCGACCGATAATTTTCCCATCATGAACTAATACCGACCCGATAGGTATACCACCTTCAGCCAAGCCTAATTTGGCTTCATCAATTGCTGCTTGCATAAATTTATCCACCAGCAACACCTTATATAAGTTAAATTCATTTATAAATTTAGCAAAAAATAGGCGTCTGTCGAGACGCCTATTGTTTAAACTAATTTTAGTTCTAGTTGGCGCTATCTATTAATACCAATTAAGTCCATAAAGAAAGCATATTCTAATGCGCGTTCTTTATAACGACGGAAACGTCCTGAAGAACCACCGTGACCTGCATCCATATTGGTCTGGAAGTACAGTTTGTTATCATTAGTTTTTAATTCGCGTAACTTAGCGACCCATTTCATTGGTTCAAAATATTGAACTTGTGAATCATGCAAACCAGTTGTTACTAATAAATTAGGATAGTCCTGTGCTTTTACTTGATCATAAGGCGAATAAGACAACATATATTCGTAAGAGTCTTTGTTCGCTGGGTTACCCCACTCATCATATTCATTGGTTGTTAATGGAATACTAGGGTCAGACATAGTGGTCACTACATCAACAAATGGTACATGTGCCGCTACTCCGCGATATAACTCAGGCTCCATATTTATAATGGCGCCCATTAATAAACCACCTGCGCTGCCACCAATGGCAAAAACCTTATCTTCAGCCCCATACTTCTGCTCAGTTAATGACTTAGTTACATCAATAAAGTCAGTATATGTATTAATTTTATTAAACATTTTTCCGTCTTCATACCATGACCGACCTAACATTTGTCCACCACGTATATGTGCTAGAGCGAACACAAACCCGCGGTCTAACAATGATAATCTAGATGCTGAAAAGTAAGGTTCTATTGTTGCGCCATATGAACCATATGCATATTGATAAACAGGGTTTGTACCGTCTTTATTAAATTTGTCTTTACGATAAACAATCGATACAGGGACTTTTTTACCATCGCGGGCAGTTACAAAAACACGTTCACTTTGATACCAGTTTGAATCAAATTCACCCAGCACTTCATCTTGTTTTAACGTTTTACTACTAAAAGTATTTAAATCCACTTCCATCACCGCACCCGGTGTTGTTAATGAACTGTAATAATAACGAAGTTTGTCACTGTCTGACGTTGGATTGGTATCAAATGTTGCAACATAAGCCGCATCATTAAATGGTAACGCCGTCACTTGATTGGTGCTGAGGTTAATAATTCGAATATTTGTATTGCCGTTCTCTTTTTCTTCTAATACCAAATGATTATCAAATACTAAAAAGTCTTCAAAATACACACTCTCTCGGTGTGGGATAACTTCTTGCCATTTACTCATATCAGCACTGTCATCACGTTTTACTTTTACCAGTTTAAAGTTTTTGGCGTCTTTATTGGTACGTATGTAATACCAGTCATTATGTTGATCAAAGTCATACTCATGACCTTGCGTAATTGGAGTTATCATTTTGAATTCTGCATTTGGTGTGTCTGCAGCAACAACAGATATACCCGTCGACAACGTTGAGTCATGGTATATATAGATTGTTTGGCTATCTCGAGTTTTACCTATATAGGTATAAAACGTAGTGTCATCTTCTTGATAAACTAACTTGTCTTGATCTTGGCTTGTTCCCAACGTATGACGGAATACTTGGTAACCTAATAACGTTTGTACGTCCTTTTTAATATAAAAAACGGTTTTATTGTCATTTGCCCAAACAATGCTGCCCGAGGTGTTAACCAGTTTATCTTGGTATAATTCACCGGTTGTTAAATCTTTAAATTCAATGGTGTATAAACGTCTGCTTTCTGTGTCTGTAGAATAAGCCAGAATATTGTTATTGGTACTTACCGCAACACTCGACAAACTAAAATACTCATGACCTTCAGCTAACACGTTGGCATCTAAAAAAACATCTTCTGGATTATCGAGGGATGACTTTTTACGTGCATAAATAGCGTACTCATTGTCACCTTCATAACGGGTATACCACCAATAACCACGTTTTAGATATGGAACACTGGCATCGTCTTTTTTAAGACGACCTGTCATTTCGGTGAATAAGGTATCTTGCAGTGGTTGAGTATGGGCCATTTGCGCGTCGACATAATTGTTTTCCGCTGCTAAGTGCGCCAATATTTCTTTGTCTTCACGTGTGTCGTCACGCATCCAGTAGTAGTTATCTATTCGTTTATGTCCATGTTGGATCATTTCATACGGGACTTTCTTTGCTACTGGAGCTTTAATTGTTTCCGATGTCATATTTTCTGTCGCTTTATTTGATGGGGTACAACCTGAGATAACTAGAGAGATAAACGAAACCATCATCCCACTTTTTGCAAATCTAAATGCGTAGTTCAACTTAGCCATTGCTAACATCCTTTTACTATAAAAAATTAAATACTGTCATTTACTCCTTAAAAAACGGCCTAAATTAAACATGAGTTATAGGTAACTAATGTTTGAAACAATGTCAGCCGATGGAGCTTATAGGTATAAATTACGCTATTTTTGCAATTTTGAATAATAAATAACGAAAAGAATCTAGGTTTTAACAATTAGAGCTTGCACTCCATTTCTATGAATGTTAAAAATTAGGGTAAGTCAATCAGAATAATTATTTATATAAATGGCAAATTTATTCACCACAACAATCGTTTTATTACTCAACCTGCTGCTTTTATCTGTGCGCGGGTTTGTTTTGGTTGACTAAAATTTAATTAGTATCAATAAAACCCCGCTCAACTAGCGGGGTTTTTTTTTACCCTGTTGGCTTATGTTTGGGTTACAGGAGAAAGGAATATGCAAAATATGAATCAAGATAACGTTGTCATTTTTGACACCACATTGCGTGATGGCGAACAAGCGTTACGTGCCAGCTTAAGTAAACGTGAAAAACTACAAATTGCTCATGCTATCGCCAAGTTAGGTGTAGATGTAATGGAAGTTGGTTTTCCTGTTTCTTCCCCAGGGGATTTTGATGCCGTTAAGTCCATTGCTGAACAAGTAAAAGGGCCAATCATTTGTGGGTTAGCTCGTGCCATGGAAAAGGACATCATTGCTTGTGGTGAAGCATTAGCCCCAGCGGAAAAACGCCGTATTCATACTTTTATTGCCACTTCTCCTATTCATTTGGAACATAAGTTACAAAAAACGTTAGAACAAGCCACCGACATGGCGGTTAAAGCCATTAAATTAGCCAAAACTTACACTGACGATGTTGAGTTTTCTTGTGAAGATGCAGGGCGTACTCCGGTTGCTGACTTAGCTTATGTCATTGAACGAGCTATTGATGCCGGTGCAACCACGATTAATATCCCAGATACCGTAGGATATACAGAACCGACAGAGTTTGCTGAAATTATTGCAGGCATCAAACAACAAGTACCAAATATCGACAAAGCTATTATTTCTGTTCATTGTCATAACGACTTAGGTTTAGCAGTCGCTAACAGTATTGCCGCCGTTCAAGCTGGTGCTAGACAAATAGAATGTACCGTAAATGGTATTGGCGAACGTGCCGGTAACTGTGCATTAGAAGAAGTCGCCATGATCATGCAAACACGTAAAGAGCGTTTTGGCGTGACAACCAACATTAAATCAGAAGAGATCTTCCGTACCTCTAAATTAGTTAGTCAGCTTTGTAATATGCCAGTACAACAAAACAAAGCGATTGTGGGAGCAAATGCCTTTGCTCATTCTTCTGGTATTCACCAAGATGGTATTTTAAAAGCGCAAAATACTTATGAGATCATGAAGCCTGAACACATTGGTATGCAAAGCAATGAGTTGAACTTAACGTCTCGTTCTGGTCGTCATGTTATTCAACATCGTATGGCAGAAATGGGCTATTCCGATAAAGATTACAACTTAAACGATATTTACGATGCGTTTTTGTTATTGGCAGATAAAAAAGGCCAAGTGCATGATTACGATTTGGAAGCCATTGTATTTAATCAGCAACTTGAAGAAGAGTCTGATTATTACAAATTAAACTCATTACAAGGTTTGTCCAGTAATCTTCCAGTCAATACCGCAACCGTTGGCATCACCATTGGTGGTACAGAAGTGGTATTTAAGGCTGAGACGGGAAATGGTCCAATTGAAGCGGCTTATAAAGCGTTAAAACAAATGACCAAGGTTGATTTGGATATTATTGATTTTAAATTAAATTCAAAAGGTGAAGGGGCAGACGCTATTGGTCAAGTCGATATCATTGCTAAATGTAAGGGACGTAATTTCCACGGTACTGGTTTAGCGACTGATATTATTCATGCTGGCGTTAAAGCTTATATTCACGTTTTAAATTTAATCCACAGAGCACAACAAGTGGAAGACATTAAAGAGAAACATCAAGGCATCTAAAATAAGAAGTCAGAAATACACAATATATTGGGAAATGAATAACAATGAGTAACGAATACAAAATTGCAGTTTTATCCGGTGATGGTATTGGTCCTGAAGTCATGGCTGCTGCAATAACAGTTTTAGATGTGGTACAGAAAAAGTACAATTTTAAATTAAACTACACCCACGCTGATGTTGGTGGAATAGCGATTGATAATCATGGCTGTCCTTTACCAGCAAGTACATTAAATGTATGTGAACAATCAGATGCTATTTTATTTGGTTCTGTTGGCGGCCCTAAATGGGAAAATCTAGCGCCTAATGACCAACCTGAGCGCGGTGCACTATTACCTTTACGTAAACACTTTTCTCTGTTTTGTAATATGCGTCCAGCTGCTTTAGTACCTGCATTATCGGCCATGTGTCCATTACGAGCAGACATCAGTGCTAAAGGCTTTGATGTTTTAGTAATGCGTGAATTAACTGGTGGTATTTATTTTGGTGAGAAAGGGCGTGAAGGTGATTCTGCTTTTGATACCCAACGTTATTCTAAAAGTGAAATTACTCGTATAGCAAAACTTGGTTTTGAAGCCGCACAGAAACGTCGTAACAAGGTTACGTCTGTTGATAAGGCCAATGTATTACAAACTTCTATTTTGTGGCGTGAGACCGTTAACGAAGTAGCTAAAGGTTACCCTGACGTTGAATTGGAGCACATCTATATTGATAACGCGACAATGCAACTAATAAAAGACCCAAGTCAGTTTGATGTTTTATTATGTGACAACCTATTTGGTGACATATTGTCAGACGAGTGCGCGATGATCACAGGTTCTATGGGCTTGTTACCATCTGCGAGCTTAAATGAGCAAGGTTTTGGTTTGTACGAGCCAGCTGGTGGTTCGGCACCTGATATTGCCGGTAAAGGTATTGCAAACCCAATTGCTCAAATATTAAGTGCAGCCTTAATGTTACGTTACAGTTTGGATCAGCAAGATGCCGCTAATGCGATAGACCAAGCAATTGCCGATGTAATCGGACAGGGCACAGTAACGGGTGATATTGCCCAAGGTAGTGAAAGTTTCAGTACGGAACAAGTAGCACAAGCCATCGCGCAAGCAATTAAATAAAAGTGTGGGAATGAAAATGGCACAAACATTATATGAAAAAATCTGGGACGCACATTTTGTCGCAGAATTATCGGGTGATACCAATTTAATCTACATAGATCGCCACTTAGTACATGAAGTTACATCTCCACAAGCCTTTGCCGGTTTACGCGAAAAGAATCGTCCAGTACATCGATTAGATAAAACATTTGCCACTATGGATCATAATGTTTCAACACAAGTACGTTCATTTGAAGCCGCTGGTGAAACTTCTCGTAAGCAATTAGAAGCGCTAGCGAAAAACTGTAAAGAATTTGGTGTAACTTTATTTGATTTAAACCATGAAAACCAAGGTATTGTTCATGTTATTGGTCCAGAGCTAGGCATAACATTACCAGGCCACACAATAGTTTGTGGTGATTCACATACCGCCACTCATGGTGCGTTTGGTGCCTTAGCATTTGGTATTGGTACTTCAGAAGTTGAACATGTATTGGCCACTCAAACGTTACAACAGAAAAAAGCGAAAACATTAAAAATTGAAGTTAATGGTCCATTACGCCCAGACATAACTGCTAAAGATGTGATCCTTGCTGTAATAGAAATTTTAGGCACTGCTGGTGGCACAGGTTACGTCGCTGAGTTTTGTGGACAAGCCATTGAAGAATTATCAATGGAAGGCCGCATGACATTATGTAATATGGCAATTGAAATGGGTGCTAAAGCAGGTTTAGTGGCTCCAGATCAAGTAACCTTTGATTATGTTGAAGGTAAAGACTACGCACCTAAGAACACAGCTGAACGCTCTGACTTTGATGATGCCGTTGCTTACTGGAAAACATTAAAAACCGACGACGATGCGGTGTTTGATCATACAATCACTTTACACACAGACAATATCATTCCAAAAGTAACCTGGGGCACCAGCCCAGAACAAGTTATAAGTGTTGATGCTAAAGTGCCAAACCCAGCTCATGAAAATGACTCGGTAAAAGCAGATGCGATTCGCCGTGCAATTGCTTACATGGGCTTAGAGGCTGACCAAGCTATTACTGATATTCACGTTAATACTGTTTTTATTGGTTCTTGTACCAACTCACGTATTGAAGACATGCGTGCAGCTGCAGAAATAGCTAAAGGAAAAACAGTTGCTGATGGCGTTAGAGCATTAGTAGTACCAGGTTCGGTTCGAGTTAAAGTTCAAGCAGAACAAGAAGGTTTAGATGAAATATTTAAACAAGCAGGTTTTGAATGGCGTGAACCGGGTTGTTCAATGTGTTTGGCAATGAATGATGACAGATTAGAGCCGGGTGATAGATGTGCATCAACTTCTAACCGTAACTTTGAAGGCCGCCAAGGCCGTGGTGGTCGTACACATTTAGTTAGCCCAGCGATGGCTGCAGCGGCTGCTATTCATGGTCACTTTGTCGATATTAGAAAAGCATAAGGGGAAACAAAATGTCAGATGCTATTTTTCATCAGGGTTTAGTTTGCCCATTAGATAAAAACAATGTTGATACCGATCAGATCATTCCAAAACAGTTTTTAACCTCAGTTGAACGCAGTGGGTTTGATAAAGCCTTGTTTTATGATTGGCGTTATCTAGATAATGACCAACCAAATCCAGAGTTTGTTTTAAACTTTCCACAATACCAAGGGGCGAGTGTTTTATTAACACGTAAAAACTTTGGTTGTGGCTCAAGTCGCGAACATGCGCCATGGGCATTAAAACAATATGGCTTCCAAATTGTTATTGCCCCAAGCTTTGCAGATATATTTTATAATAACTGCATAAATAACCAAATTTTACCTGCAAAAGTTTCTGAGCAAATGGTCGATAAATTGTTCAACCTGTGCCAGACTCAAGAACAAGTTAATTTGGCTATAGACTTAAAAGGCCAAAAGATTCTGATTGAGGGTGAAGCCCCTATAGAGTTTGAAATAGTGGAAGATGTTAGAGAAAGACTATTAAAAAACTTGGACTTTATTGGTGTGACTGAACAGTTTTCAAAAGAAATTAAAGCGTTTGAAGATCAATTAACAGAAGCACGCCCTTGGCAGTAAATAGTTTTTCAATTACTTTGCAATTTTATTTACTCATTGCAAATTAATTTGAACCAGTTTTTGTTCCTGTGCAACCGTATCGCCGCTACATAATATGTAGCGGTTTTTTTTGCCTACAGGATGTAGGTATGCCCGATGCACATGGATGTGCAAAGAGGGTATCGGGACAGTAAGTACAACTCAGAAAGCCCATAATCCCCTGACGTATTAGCTTCGTGTGCAAGTTTTGACTGACCTAAAATGAACTCAACAACTATGTGCAAAGAGGGTATCGGGTCAGTGAACACAACCCAATAACTCCACCAGCACTAAACCTTAACGATTAGATCCACTTTTCTTTTTCATATGAACCACTTTACGTGCAATCGCTAATAAAGCAGGCGATACATCACCTGCGCCATCTTTAATTAAACGGCTAACGTCACCAGAGGAGAATAGAGAACCACGGTCAGACATTACACCTTGAGCTCTAACAAACTCTTTAGCTTTGCCGGTACTGCCAGTATCTATATATTTAAAAAGAATGCGTTCGTTAAAACTATTCGGCTTTTTCTTTAGAGTAGCTATTTCTGCATTAATATCTTGAATTTCATCTTCTAATGATTCGATTAATTCAGCAATGTTAGAATAAGGTTTCATTATTACTTGTCCTTTTGGGGAGTTGGCGCGGCGAAAAAAGACAAGCTCTTAACTACACTGTTTAATAGTTGGGATAAAGTCCGCAATCTGTATTTCTTATTGTAACTCAAAACACAAACGTAAGTATCATAGGTTGGTTCAACCATTCGTTTTTAATACAAAATTAGCTATTTGAGTCAATAAAGTAAGTTTAAATACACAGTAACGTAAGTTAGATCTAAAATGATGTTTAACTCTATGCACAAAATTAGCTATTATCACGATATATAAATAAAAAGAGAAACTGCATGACTGATTTTAAACGTATTAGTGTAGCGCAAGCGCATAAATTAATTGAAGCTGGGCATGTTGTCATTGCCGATATTAGAGATGATCAATCATTTGCTAATGGCCATGTTGAAAACGCATTTCATTTAAGCAACGCAAGTATGTCTTCGTTTGTACAAAAGTATGATTATGAAACGCCTATATTAGTATTTTGTTACCACGGCAATAGCAGTCAAGGTGCCGCACAATATCTAGTGCATGAAGGTTTTGATGAAGTTTATAGTGTTGATGGTGGTTTTGAAATGTGGAAACTAAACTACCCGTTTATCACATCCCCACAATGATAGTTCTTGGCGAGCTTGGCAATAAACGTGCTTGCCAAGCCTTTTCAGACTACTTAAGTGTTAAACATATAAGACATAATGTAGATAAATCAGATAACCGATTTGTTATTTCTGTTGATCCTGAGCAATACCACCAAAGCCAAGCCTTATTTGATGAATTTATTCACAATCCAAATCAAGCTAAGTTTTTAGAAGCTTCTTGGCAAGTGAATAACCCACAACAAACTATCGCTTTTGCTAACTCTAGTTCCAATACTAATTTAGGTTTGAGTAAAATTTGGAACAGTACCGGTTGGTTAACTAAGTTAGTCACACTCATTTGCATAAGCATATATATCGCATCTTACATTGGTTATTTTCCAGTTATATTTAACGCACTTAGTTTTAGCTGGGATTTTTCACAGCCTTATCGTTTAATTACCCCAATGTTGATGCACTTAGACACATTACACTTAGTGTTTAATATAACTTGGTGGTGGTACTTAGCTGGTAAAATAGAGAAGTCGTTTGGTATTTATGTATTGATCAACCTCACACTCTTCAGTGCATTATTTTCTAATTCCGCACAATCATTAATAGTCAGTAATAACTTCGCCGGTATTTCTGGTGTTGTTTATGCATTGATGGGATTTACTTGGTTGTATGGTAGAAATAGACCCAACAGTGAAGTATTTTTACCTAATAATATCTTTATCTTTTTGTTAATTTGGATGGGGTTGGGTTTTGTTGATTTGTTGCCAATAAACATGGCTAATTGGGCACATTTGTTTGGTTTGCTTGCCGGTTTATTAATTGCTCAAATAATGACGTTAAAAAAACACTCAATTGATAAAACGGAATAACCTAGAGTGAACGTGTCGAAGCGTTACTCTGATTATATTCTGACATGACCAAAGTGATAAATTGCTGCCAAGTATCGTTTGGTTGCCAAATATTCAGCATTTCTTTTCTTGCTAATGGTTCCGGCCAGTTAAGCTGAGTTACCTGGTATAAATAGGTAAACACAGCACCACGCCAATTTAAACGGCAATGTGTAAGAATTTTTTCATTGCCATGGGGTGAATGTTTCATTAATACAACATACTGTTTAAAGTTTTCTAAGGTAGGGCTTCCCCATTCAACTTGAATGTTATGATATTCCAAGTTTAACTGTTGCATTAAGCTTGATTCATCCGTTCTATCGCCAGGGATCAGATCGATAACTTTAGTGACCCCCAACTTTTTTAACGTGACAAACTGTTGGTCTGTTGGCATCCCTGCACTTAACATTGTGGGTGAATTGGATTGGAAGTTTCTTATATTAGATAAACTTGAGTTAGATGTTGAACAACTGCAAACACTAACTAATATGCCACAAAATATAATAATTTTTAGAAACTTCATCATGAAACACTGAACTTAATGGTATAAATATTTAGTGAATAAAATATCTCTAACTAATTTTTTCCCTGTCTCTTTTTCCATTAATTCTTTTAATCTATCAAGTATCAAAACTCGAATTTCTTCTCGGCCTGTCATTGATTTTATTTTTTGTTCTGGTTGACGCAGTAACACGTCAATTATGGCATCACGCAATAACGGACTGTGGTGTTCTATGATGGCAACATAACTAACATCTTCCACCATTAACTCTGCCGTAATACGTACAAAGCCAATTTTTTTCGCATTTGAACTTACGTAATTAGTAATAATGTCTGGTTCAAAGCCGTAATAGCCAACGTTATCTTTTTTAATCGCGACGTCTGCGTTCACTTGTAAACTTGTGAACAAGCCTATTAATACTAATGCGTTAAAAAAACGTTTTATCATTTCCTGATCCTATAAAAGCTTAATCCAATATGAGTGGTTAATTTTAGAGGTTTATTTATTAACTACCACCCTTAATTTAAAACTAACAAGATCTTTTTTATTGAGCTTGTTAACATACCTCTAGTTAAATAATGTGGTAATTCAATTGTTTCCAATTAATCTTCCAAACCTTTGGTACTCTAGCGACCAAAATGAGCAAAGCATTAACCATTCTGACGCTGAAAGTTGGATCTGTTCAGATAGTTCCCTCACCGTTAAAATTAAAGAGTTGGGCATTGCCTTTTCCGTTGATTTACTCAACCAAGTAAATCGGCCTGTTTCGTCAGAAATACAATCATTATTAGCGGTAACGGATAACTCGGCTTTATACCGAGAAGTGTTACTAAAACAAGGTAATATCCCTTTGGTATATGCGCAGACTATCATGCCTGATTCCAGTGTTACTGGGACTGAATCAATGTTAAGTGAATTAGGTAACCAATCACTTGGGCAAGTTCTGTTTCAATCACCCCAAGCAATTCGAAGTAATATTGAATTTGCCGTGGTTGAACCGAATAGTCAACTAGGTCAATTCATTGAACAGCAGTTACAACAACCGATCAAAAGAACCTGTTACATTCGCCGTTCAATATTTCATTTAAATGGCAAACCTTTGTTAGTATGTGAATGTTTTTTACCGGCGCTATTTAATTAAATACTCAACCTATATAGAAACAGTATTCAATACCCAATCAGATAGTTAAAATAACCACGCTTTTAAAAAGAGAATTGACCTTAATGCGACTATTGTTAAAACCGTCTAACTTTGCTTCTTATATTCAGTTAATGCGTATGGATAAGCCGATAGGTATCTATTTACTCATGTGGCCAACGCTTTGGGCTCTCTGGATCGCGTCAGATGGATTTCCTTTATGGCACTACTTAATTGTATTTCTTGCCGGGACAGTTGTTATGCGGGCAGCAGGTTGCGTAATAAATGACTATGCAGATCGTCATATTGACGGTGATGTAACAAGAACCCATCAAAGACCGATACCGTCTGGTAAAGTCAGTTCCACTGAGGCGTTACAATTATTTGTTTTGTTAATCATACTCGCATTTTTACTCGTATTGACCTTAGATATACAAACTATCTACTTATCTGTTGTTGGTTTGTTATTAGCGTTTTGTTACCCCTTTATGAAACGTTATACCCATTATCCACAAGTTGTTTTAGGTGCCGCATTCAGTTGGTCTATGCCTATGGTATTTATGGCCGTGAATGCCGACTTACCTCACGAACTTTGGTTACTGTATTTTGCTAACTTAACTTGGACCGTTGCCTATGACACTTTGTATGCCATGGTTGATAGGGAAGATGATTTAAAAATTGGGGTCAAATCTACAGCCATCGCTTTTGGTAAAAACGATTTACTTAACGTAGCTCTATTGCAAATAATAACCTTGCTTTTGATTGGTAAAGTCGTTTTATTATTAAACTGGCATTGGCCTGTGATCTCTAGTTTGGTTATATGTGCACTGCTATTTATAAGACAATTATGGCAATGTCGACACCGCGAACCAAAAGCGTGTTTTAACGCATTTTTGGATAATCATTATGTAGGTATGGTGATATTTTTGGGACTCGTAATTGAATATGCTTTGTTTTAAAAATGCTGAGCTTAATTAAATGAATACCTTAACCATTATTTTACCGTTAGCCATAATCTGCTTGTTAGGTTATTTGTCGGTAAGGGTTAAATTATTCAATAAGGTGCAGATGGATAGCCTGTCAGCCATCAGCTTTAATTTGTTGGTTCCTATCTTTCTTTTTAAGTCGACCTACCAAACTAATTTAGATATTGCCTTTTCTGCCCAATGGTTTTTAACTTTTTATATACCGGTAATAATCAGCTTTGCTGTGTTATTTATAATCAATCATTACTTACTTAAACATAAAAACAACCACTCTACATTAAGTGCTCTTGCGGCGACTTATTCTAATACCGTATTGGTTGCTATCCCTATAATTGCCAGCATATTAACTCCTACCGCTGCGGGAAGCGCTTTTGTGCTTATTGCTTTTCATAGTGCAGTGTTATTTACCTTAACTGAGGTATTTGTAAATAATTCGGGTTTTAATACTTTATTAAAAGCCGGAAAAAATCCTATCGTATTGAGTATTTTGGGTGGTTTTACCGTGAACATATTGGGGATTAATATCCCAATACTACTGTTAGAGCCCCTAGCTGCATTGTCGGCTTCAGCCATTCCATTGGCTTTATTTGGTTTAGGTGCGGCTATGTATTACTTACCATTTAAGGGTAATCGAAAGGTCGCCTTGGTTAATTCATTTTACAAATTAATGATACTACCTGCTTTCGTATATTTGCTTGGACATTATGTTTTTGAACTAACGTCTGAACAATTGTTTATCGCAGTTATTCTGACGGCAAGCCCAACTGGAGTGGGGGCTTATATTATGGCAACCAAACACCAAGCAGCCGAAGATATATCTGCATCTACAGTGGTGCTATCTACAATATTTTGCACTTTGAGTTACCTTTTCTGGATCAACTTTTTACTGTAGTTTATTAATCCAACAGCCTTGTTATAAGCTTAGATCTGGTTGATTTTTTTGATTTTCAAACGCCAACAACCATTGTTTTTTATCCAAACCACCTGCGTAACCCGTTAACGTTCCGTTGGCACCAATAACTCGATGACAAGGCACTACGATAGCTAATGGGTTTTTACCATTAGCCGCACCAACAGCACGTACTGCTTTAGGGTTATTCATATGTTTTGCTTGCCGACCATAGCTCCACGTTTCCCCATAAGGTATTTCACATAACGCTGACCAACATTGTTTTTGAAAGTGTGTTCCCAAATTGCTTTGATGTTTAAGTAAATCACCAAAGTCAGTTCTTTCACCATCAAAATATTGCTGTAGTTGATTTTGTGCTAAATCTAACAACTCATGCTCAGAATCATTAACGCAGTCTATTATTTCTGATTCAGATTTAAACACTATCGATTGATAGCATGGTTTAATTTCATCCGATATATTAAGTGTGATCTCAAGTGCCCCTAGAGGGGTTGTTATATAACGGTGCAACTCTAATTTATTTTTCATATCGTATCTCGTATCTAAAAATTACAACATGCTCCACATATTAAAGGTTAAATATGAACGCCAAGGTTTGGCTTTTTCGGCATCAATTTCTGGAAATATATCCAATGCTTTTTTGATACCTAAGTCTGAATCCAACCAGATGTCAGTATTGGCTTCACCGCGCATCTGAGCGTACTCAACGGTCCAAGGACCAATGCCTTTTAATTCTAACCAATCTTTAACTTCTCCCTCAGGATGTTTATTACACCACGTTGCTAATGTTATTAAGGTGGTTTTTCTTGCTTGAGGGATTTTCAAAAATGCCAAGTCCGATTTAGCTATTTGTTTTGGGGTAGGAAACCAATAACGAGTTTTCATATTGCCGTTACTTGATGTTTCCTTATCACCTAAATGCAATATCAAAGTATTTAACAAGTTGGTTGCCGCTTTAACTGATACTTGCTGTCCTAATATTGCTCTGATGCCTGCTTCAAATGGACTCCAACTTCCTGGGATTCTAATACCTTGTTGTAAATTATGATCGGGAAATCCTGCATTAATTATTTGTGAATTGATTAACTCTACATTGGCATTTAAATCAAATACTTGTCTTATCTTCTGACTAACGGGATATAAATATTTAGCATCATCAATATTAATACTGACATTAAAACCTTGTTTATCCGGCCTATGTACAGCATTAAACCAACCTTTAATATACGATCCCGTTTCTGTTAACCAGTTAAAGGTTCTACCATAAGAACTACTGCCTAATGTTTCTATACCATCCATTAATCTAAACTCAGAAAAGTCATGCCAGTGCTGCCAGTTAAAAGGAGGTTGGTAATTCATCTGTAGTCGTATTAGCGCGTCGGATACTTGTAGCTTTTTAATTTCAGAAGGGGTTTTTGTTGTTATGCGTTTAAACGCGTCATTAAAACGTCTGACGTTGTTAAACCCACAAGCGTAAGCAATTTGATTTATCGGTAAGTGTGTTTGATGTAATAACGACTTTGCAAATAGTATTTGTTGGTGCTGTACATAGGCTTTTGGTGAAACACCTAATTGCTGTTCAAATAACTTACGTAAATACCTATCAGTAATACCTAACTTATCTGCTAACTCTGATAACTTTAAACCGTTAAAACCATTTTGATGAATTATGGATAAAGCACGTTTAACTGTGGTCTCCGTACCGCTCCATGCTGGGGAAAATGGGGCTGATTCAGGCCTACACCTTAAACATGGTCTATAACCTGATACAAGCGCTTCAGATGCAGTTTCAAAGTATTCAACATTGTGTTCTTTCGGTGGTGTAGCAGGGCACACGGGTCGACAAAATATCCCTGTCGTTTTCACAGCTGTAAAGAACACACCATCAAAACGAGGATCGCGGGATAAACGTGCTTGTTGATAATCTTGAATATTCATAATGAACTCTAAGTTAAACGTTATTGGTAACATCAATAACATTCAGTTTAGCGTAACAATTAAATAAAACTAGATGAAAACGGAAGTGATGATTGTATGTGGATGTGTTGTTAATTTTCTAACAGAAATAGAATTTCGCCTAAGTCAGGTTTCCAGCCATATTGTTTGATTGAAATACGTCTTCCTTTTACCATTACACCTTCATCCATTAATAGTGCCCTTTGTTCTTCAAATGATGATGAACCTAATTCAAAGGCTATTTGACCGGATGAGCGCAGTACACGAAACCAAGGTACTGACTTACCATTAAATCCTTCTTTTGGTACGTAGCTTAAACATTTACCTGCCAATCGAGCACGGCCAGGAAGACCTGCTAAATCAGCAACTTGTCCATAACTAGCTACTTTACCTTCAGGGATAAGTTGAATGACTTTCCATATTTTTTCGTGCTGAGGATTATTTGGCATTTAGGTTCCATGTGGAACTAAGAAATATATAAGTTAATTAACTGTAAACTGATGATTCATCATAAAACGGTTACTGCATTTTATAATATTCATAACGCTGAATTAAATGGTCTTGTATCCCAGGGTCAGAAAAATGTTGATGGATATACTTAAATATCTCGGGCTTGCTCATTAACCCGCGTTTTTCTTTATATGCCCAGTATGAAGACATTAAATCATATTGAATATTGTCTTGTTCTTGTTTTGATTTTGTCGCTATGTTGTAAGACACAATATTATAATACTTAAGTTAATAAAGATGTGTGCATCATAACTTTAAGGCAGGTACGCAACAAGTAGATGGAAAATTATTTTATGGTTTCGTGTATATTACCATTTTGTTTTTTTCTTAAGGGAATGCTCCACCTCTCTATACCCTGCCTGTAAGAGAGCAAGAGAGGGGAACAAAGTGCTTTTACATCCATGTAAGGTGATGCCTCACCTAATATCATCCTAGAGACAACGCTTTTGTTGAACCAATACCTAGCTATTTCCTATTGGTCTTCCAACTTGGTATTTAAGATATAATACCTTTTAATTAATTGCAAATGATAATCATTCTTATTTGTGGATTGTTTTATATCATATCTACGATAACAATTAGCAGATATATATTTCGTCATAAATACGGTTATCAATAATGTATTTGATAAAATTTAGGCATAAAAAAACCCAGCTTGAGCTGGGTTTTTACATCATGGATGATGGAATGTCGACGATACAAGGATGTATAAGAGTCGACTCATCAAATCTTTGGAAGCTTAATTAGCCTTTACGAATTTGTTGGATAATACGTAATTGAGCAACTGCTTCTGCAAGCTGTATAGCTGCTTCTGCATATTCAAAGTCAGCACCAGGATTTGCAATTGCGTCTTCAGCAGATTTTTGTGCTGCTAATGCTTGTGCTTCATCTAGGTCTTCTGCTCTTACAGCTGTGTCTGTTAATACAGAAACAGCGCCAGGTTGTACTTCTAAAATACCACCTGCAACGTAGAAAAGTTCTTCTACGCCAAATTGCTTAACTACGCGTACCATGCCAGGTTTAATGGCGGTAAGTAAAGGCGCGTGACCTGGATATATACCCAAGTCACCTTCACTACCTGTTACTTGTAATGTTTCAACTAGACCAGAAAATACTTTCTGTTCTGCGCTTACTACATCCAAGTGGACAGTCATTGCAGCCATTTTACGCTCCGTATTCTATTTGTTAGCTCTTTCTACCGCTTCGTCGATTGAACCTACCATGTAGAACATTTGTTCTGGAAGATCATCGTAATCACCATTAAGAATACCTTTAAATCCTGCAATAGTGTCTTTAAGCGATACGTATTTACCTGGAGAACCAGTGAATACTTCTGCTACGAAGAATGGTTGAGATAAGAAACGTTCAATCTTACGAGCTCGAGATACAGTCTGTTTATCTTCTTCAGATAATTCGTCCATACCCAAGATAGCGATGATGTCTTTTAACTCTTTATAACGTTGTAATACAGTTTGTACACCACGTGCTACGTCATAATGCTCTTGACCAATTACTAACGGGTCAAGTTGACGAGAAGATGAATCTAGTGGATCGATCGCTGGGTAAATACCTTTTGATGCGATATCACGAGAAAGTACAACTGTTGCGTCTAAGTGAGCAAACGTTGTTGCTGGTGATGGATCCGTCAAGTCATCCGCAGGTACGTATACCGCTTGGATTGAAGTGATTGAACCAGTCTTAGTAGACGCGATACGTTCCTGTAGAACACCCATTTCTTCAGCAAGAGTCGGTTGGTAACCAACAGCTGAAGGCATACGACCTAGTAGTGCAGAAACTTCTGTACCAGCTAGTGTATAACGGTAGATGTTATCAACGAAGAATAAAACGTCACGACCTTCGTCACGGAATTTTTCAGCCATTGTTAAACCAGTCAAGGCAACTCGTAAACGGTTTCCTGGAGGCTCGTTCATCTGACCGTAAACTAGAGATACTTTATCTAGTACGTTTGATTCGTTCATTTCATGGTAGAAATCGTTACCCTCACGAGTACGCTCACCAACACCTGCGAATACTGAGTAGCCGCTGTGCTCGATTGCGATGTTACGGATAAGTTCCATCATGTTTACTGTTTTACCAACACCAGCACCACCGAATAGACCAACTTTACCACCTTTTGCAAATGGGCAAACTAAGTCGATTACTTTGATACCAGTCTCTAATAATTCAGTAGAGCTAGATTGTTCTTCATAAGAAGGGGCTTCACGGTGAATCGTGTAACGTTCTTCTTCGCCTATAGGGCCAGCTTCGTCAATTGGGTTACCCAATACGTCCATGATGCGACCTAACGTCTTAACACCAACTGGAACTTCAATACCTTTACCGGTACTAACGACTACTGCACCACGTGCCAACCCGTCAGTTGTACCAAGTGCAATTGCACGTACGATACCACCACCAAGTTGTTGTTGTACTTCTAATGTTAACCCTTCAAGGTTACCATCAGTTACTTGTATTGCGTCATATACCGCAGGTACTGCATCTTGTGGGAACTCAACGTCCACAACTGCGCCAATGATCTGTACGACCTTACCTTGACTCATGACATTTCCTCATAAATTTTTGTTAACCTAAACCGCAGCAGAACCAGCACATATCTCAGAAATTTCTTGAGTAATGGCTGCCTGACGAGACCTGTTGTATACCAATTGTAAATCGTTGATTATGTCGCCCGCATTATCTGTAGCGGCTTTCATTGCGATCATACGCGCAGCTTGTTCTGATGCTGCATTTTCAACGACACCTTGATAAACCTGTGATTCCACATAACGAACCAATAAAGCTTCTAATAAAACTTTAGGGTCTGGTTCGTAGATGTAATCCCAGTTACCTGACATGTCTTTGTCTTCTTCTAACTTTGGTAAAGGTAATAACTGATCGATCGTTGGCGTTTGTGTCATGGTATTTACAAATTTATTGTAAACCACAAACAAACGGTCAATTTTGCCTTCATTGTACGCATCTAACATAGTGCGTACTGCACCTATTACATCTTGTACAGATGGTGCATCACCTAAGCCTGATTTTACTGCAACAACGTTACCGCCAAAACGGTTAAAGAAACCTACTGCTTTTGAACCAATAAGTGCAAAATCTAGTTCTACACCTGCTTCAGAGTACTTTTCAACGTCGTTAGCAACAGCTTTAAACTCGTTAGAGTTCAAGCCGCCACACAGACCACGGTCAGACGAAATGACCAAATAGCCTACACGTTTTACCTCACGCTCTTCCAAATATGGATGGCGATATTCAAGGCTACCACGTGCAATATGACCAATCACTTTACGCATCGTTTGTGCATATGGACGGCTTGACGCCATACGGTCTTGAGCTTTCTTCATTTTAGAAGCCGCAACCATTTCCATAGCACTGGTAATTTTTTGAGTATTTTTAATACTCCCAATCTTACCTTTTATTTCTTTTGCGCCGGACATGTGATTCTCCGATTAACTTTCAACGAAGGCGAGTTTTTCTTTTAATAAGAACAACTCACCTAACCTAATTACCAAGTTTGTGTCGCTTTGAATTTCTCAATAGCTTCTTTCAAACTTGCTTCGATTTCACCGTTGAAGTTACCAGTTGCATTAATATCTTTCATAAGATCAGCATTTGTGCTGTTTATGTAAGAGATTAGCGCTGCTTCAAAGTCTAAAACTTTAGAAACGGCGATGTCCTGTAAGTAACCTTTTTCAGCAGCAAACAAAGATACACCCATGTCAGCAATAGACATTGGAGCATATTGTTTTTGCTTCATTAACTCAGTAACACGCTCACCATGCTCTAACTGAGCACGTGTTGCGTCATCTAGATCAGATGCAAACTGAGAGAAAGCTGCTAATTCACGGTATTGCGCAAGAGCTAGACGGATACCACCACCTAGTTTCTTGATAATTTTCGTTTGAGCTGCACCACCAACACGTGATACCGAGATACCTGCATTTACAGGAGGACGGATACCAGCATTAAACATGTCTGACTCAAGGAAAATCTGACCATCTGTAATCGAGATTACGTTAGTCGGTACGAACGCAGATACGTCGCCAGCTTGAGTTTCAATGATTGGAAGTGCTGTTAAAGAACCAGTTTTGCCTTTAACTTTACCTTCAGTGTAACGTTCAACATAAACATCGTTTACACGAGCAGCACGCTCTAATAAACGAGAGTGAAGATAGAAAACGTCACCTGGGTATGCTTCACGTCCTGGTGGACGCTTAAGTAGCAATGAAATTTGACGGTAAGCAACAGCTTGCTTAGACAAATCATCATATACGATAAGTGCGTCTTGACCGTTATCACGGAAGTATTCACCCATAGTACAACCAGAGAAAGGCGCTAAGAATTGTAGTGCAGCAGATTCAGAAGCTGTAGCAGCAACAACGATAGTGTTACCTAACGCACCGTGCTCTTCTAACTTACGAACCACGTTAGCAATAGTAGAGGCTTTTTGGCCAATTGCTACGTATACACATTTAATGCCTGAATCTTTTTGATTGATGATTGCATCAATTGCCAATGCAGTTTTACCTGTTTGACGGTCACCGATGATTAATTCACGTTGGCCACGACCAACTGGAACCATGGCATCAACAGATTTATAACCTGTTTGAATAGGCTCATCTACTGATTGGCGTTCGATTACGCCTGGTGCAATTTTTTCAACTGGTTCAAAACCAGCTGCGTCGATTGGACCTTTACCATCGATTGGCTCACCTAGTGTATTTACTACGCGGCCTAATAAACCTTCACCTACTGGAACTTCTAAAATACGACCAGTTGATTTTACTTTTGTACCTTCACGTAGATCCGCATATGGACCCATTACTACCGCACCTACAGAGTCGCGCTCTAGGTTTAATGCGATAGCAAAACGGCTACCAGGAAGTTCGATCATCTCACCTTGCATACAAGCTGCAAGTCCATGGATGCGAATAATACCATCAGTTACTGATACGATAGTACCTTCGTTACGAGCTTCGCTGACAACGTCAAACTTCTCAATACGTTTCTTGATCAGTTCAGCGATTTCAGTTGAGTTAAGTTGCATGCTCAAATCCCCAATTACGATTGTAATGTATGTGATAAACGTTCTAACTTGCCGCGAATTGTTGCATCAATAACGGTATCGCCCGCTTTAATTAACAAACCACTAACAACAGAACTATCAATATTACAATTCAGCTTAATTTTGCGTGCTAGACGTTTTTCTAAAGAAACAACCAATGATGATTGGTGTGCTTCACTAATTTCAGTTGCTGAAGTCACATCGACCTCAATCTCATTCTCATACAGTGCTTTTTGTTCTTCGAACAAATCAACAACTGCAGGAAGAGCAACTAAACGTCCATTTTCGGCCAATACTTTAATAAAGTTTTGACCTTGTTCATTCAGTTGTTCACCACATACTTTGACAAATAAGTCAGAAGTAACTTCTGGTGAATGAGAGCCTGCTAAATAGGCTTTGATGTCTTCGTTTGAAGCAACTTGTGCTGCAAATTCCAACATCTCATGCCATTGCGTAACGGCTCCGCTTTCAACAGCGAAATCAAACGCAGCTTTAGCGTAGGGACGAGCTACTGTAGTCAATTCAGACATTTGCTCTATTCCTCTGCTTATAGTTCTGCAACTAGTTTATCTAGGATGTCACTGTGGGCAGCAGCATCAATATGACGCTCTAAAATTTTTGCTGCACCAGCTACTGCTAAAACAGAAACTTGTTGGCGAAGATCTTCTTTCGCACGGTTGCGCTCAGCGTCAACCTCGGCATAACCTTGTGAAATAATTTTTTCACGTTCGTCATGACCTTTTTGCGTTTCTTCATCAACAATCTGTGTTGCACGCTTTTTCGCTTGTTCAATGATTTCAGCGGCTTGAGCTTTAGCTTCTTTAAGCTGCTCGGTCGCTTTCTCTTGAGCAAGTTCTAAGTCTTTCTCAGCGCGTTCAGACGCTGCAAGACCATCTGCTATTTTATTTTGGCGTTCTTCGATAGCACCGTTTAATGGTGGCCACACATATTTCATTGTGAACCAAACAAAAACGATAAATGCGATAGACTCGCCTAATAGAGTGGCATTTAGATTCATTACCGCTCTCCTTACTTATTTAATACTATTGTTCGAATGAAAATGAGTGATTAAGCAAGTACGAATAACATGTATAACGCGATAGCTACACCGATCATCGCGATAGCGTCAATAAGACCCGCTACGATGAACATTTTTACTTGTAGCTGAGGTGCTAGTTCAGGTTGACGTGCTGCAGATTCTAGGAATTTGCCACCTAATAAACCGAAACCGATAGCAGTACCAAGTGCGCCTAGGCCGATTAGTAGAGCAACAGCAATAAATAACATATGTATCTCCAATTTTTATGGTTAATGTTTAAAGTTAAAGTAAATTTTTATAGGGCTTCCTGCCCATATCCAAATGGATAATTAAATCTTTGTAAACTGTTTTACTAATTAGTGATCTTCATGCGCCAAGCTTAAGTACACAATGGTTAACATCATGAAAATAAATGCTTGAAGTGGAATTACTAACAAGTGGAAAGCGGCCCATATGAAGTGAGCAGGCAATTGCCATATACCCATAAGTCCTGCAATCAATATAAAGATAAGCTCACCAGCATATAGGTTACCGAATAAACGTAATGCTAATGACATAGGTTTAGCAATTAATGCAATGACTTCCAATATAAAGTTAAACCAGTACAACCAAGGGGTATTGAACGGGTGAGCATAAAGCTCTTTCATGAATCCGCCAAAACCTTTAATTTTTATCGAGTAGAAAATCATCAATACAAACACACCCAGAGCAAGTGCTGCTGTCATGTTTAAATCTGTAGTCGGTACTACTTTCATATAAATATGAGAGTTACCTGAAGCGATAGTTTCCCACGATTCACCACCAATTAATGCAGCTGCAGTAGGCAACCAATCAACAGGAATGATGTCCATAAAGTTCATTAACAATACCCATACAAATATGGTTAACGCTAATGGAGCTATTAATGGATTTTTGCCATGGAAAGTGTCTTTCACACTGTTCCCAACAAACTCCACGATCATTTCAACGAAACATTGAAATTTTCCTGGAACACCAACGGTTGCTTTTTTTGCAACACTGCGAAAAGAAAGGATGAAAACCAAGCCTAGAAGAATTGACCATGCCAACGTATCAACGTGCCATGTCCAAAAGCCTTCGCCCACTGACGCATTGGTCAAGTGGTGCTTGATGTAACCCTGAGTAGTGAGTTCACCAGCCATTGTTTATTTTCCCAAAAGTTTAAAGTTATTAAAAAATTATCGATTTTAAAAACTGACTTAATTTTGCGATTAAAAACCCTATAAATAACACCGGAAATATAACCGGTACGGTTTTAATAACAGCAATAAACATAGCGCCAGTTAACATTATTTTTACGGTTTCGCCTCGGTAAAATGATGCAGCTACCATTTGTAACTTGCGAGCACCGGTAAAACGAAACGCATATAATGTAAATACAACTGAAGGGATAACATCTAACAAAACACCAATAAAAAATGATTTGCCCGCTAAATTATCCCATGTAAATCCTATAAAAACTGATATCAGTAACCCAATTAAGAATTGCCACATCAAAAACTTGAAGGCTTTTTGCCGATTTGTTTTTGTTATGTGTTGTACCAAAAATCAATTTCCTAAATATTTTATTTCATGCTCAATGCAGCATGACTGTTTGCCTAGACGTAATTCAAATAGATGACAATTTTTAACTCGTCACATTTTCTAGGCTCAAAACTGGCGAAATTATACGTTTATGTCATTAATTTGCAACTATTAAGCACGTTATAACTAAGCGTTTAAGGTTGAAAATTTATAGCCTGCACAAACTTTTACTATTGTCTTTCAGTTTTATGACGGCTTATTAATCTAAGCTGTCATTTTATAATCAAACTCTTAACAATTTATTGATATTTTAGATCTAAAGTTTATAAAAAAAGCCAACATTGTTGGCTTCTTAATTTATTAATTTTGTTCAGGACTGAGATGAGAGATAATCCCATCTAATTCATCTAAAGATGAATAAGAAATGACTAATTTACCCTTACCTTTTCGATTGTAAGAAATATCAACTTTAGCACCTAACTTTTCAATCAGCTGTTGTTCTAACAGTTTAACGTCAGGATCTTTATCAGCGGGTACTTTTTCTTTAATACCATCGGTAATACTGTTAACTAACTTTTCGGTTTCTCTAACCGTCAATTCTTTTGCTACAACTTTACGAGCCGCTAATATCTGTTCATCGCCAGACAAGGCTAATAATACTTTTGCGTGACCAAACTCTAAATCACCATGTTCCATTAATGTCTTAACATCATCTTCTAATTTGTTTAAACGAAGATAGTTAGTAATTGATGTACGTGACTTACCTACTGCGTCAGCAACTTCTTGATGTGTTAATTCAAACTCATCTTGTAAACGCTGTAATGCAATGGCTTCTTCCATTGCGTTTAAATCTTCTCGTTGAATATTTTCAATTAAAGCTATTGCAACTGCTGCTTCATCTGGCACATCTTTGATAATACAAGGCACTAGATCTAACTCTGCTAATTGAGCGGCACGCCAACGACGTTCACCTGCAATTATTTCATAACTATCGTCTTTTAATGGACGCACAACAATAGGTTGAATAATACCTTGTGAACGAATCGATGATGCTAAATCATCAAGCGCTTCTGGAGACATGTCTTGGCGAGGCTGATATTTACCAGGAACAAGCTGCTCTATTGGTAATTTAGATAACCCCGTTTTAGCTTCTATTTCGCTGGCGCTTAAAATAGCTTCTGAGTTTTCAGCTGTTGTATTTTGGTTGGATTGATTTGAAAGTAGGGCATCTAAACCTCTACCTAACCCACGTTTTCGTGCAGACATAGTGTTCCTTTGAAATTTTATGCAGCTTTTATTTTATTCGAACGTCTAAGCATTTCACCGGCTAATGCTAAATACGCTTTTGCACCAGATGATGATTTATCATAATACATAACAGGTGCACCAAAACTAGGCGCTTCTGCTAATCTAACGTTTCTTGGAATTACAGTTCGATAAACTTTATCGCCAAAATGATGTTTTAACTGTTCAGAAACATCATTAGCTAAACGATTTCTAGGGTCATACATAGTTCGTAATATCCCTTCAATTTTTAAATCTGGATTAACAACACTCGCTAGTTGAGAAATAGTATCCATTAATGCAGTTAACCCTTCTAATGCATAATATTCACACTGCATAGGTACAATTACAGAATCAGACGCGGCCATCGCATTAACCGTTAACATATTCAGTGAAGGCGGGCAGTCTATGAATATATAGTCATAGTTATCTTTAACTTTAGCCAATGCATTTTTAAGGCGTAATTCTCTGCCATACATTTCCATCATTTTTACTTCAGCAGCCGTCACGTCTCCATTGCCTGCGATTAAGTCAAATCCACCAGATGTTTCTGTGATTATTATTTTTTCAGGTGGTAAGTCGTCAACCAACAAATCGTAAGCGCTATATTCAACATCATATTTATCAACGCCAGATCCCATGGTTGCATTACCTTGAGGATCAAGATCGACTAATAATATTTTACGTTTTGTCGCAGCCATAGACGCTGCA
The DNA here is from genome assembly GCF_018860345.1 of Psychrosphaera sp. F3M07. Classification (GTDB taxonomy): domain Bacteria; phylum Pseudomonadota; class Gammaproteobacteria; order Enterobacterales; family Alteromonadaceae; genus Psychrosphaera; species Psychrosphaera aquimarina. The sequence continues at coordinate 379,006 of NZ_JAHKPJ010000020.1, forward strand.
AGGTTAACTGCAGATGTTGTTTTTCCAACACCACCTTTTTGATTGGCTATTGCTATTATTTTTGCCACTGTATCCTCAGTTCTAACTAACGTTTTTTAATAAAACGAGATGTCTTTCACCATCTAATTCAGGAACAAGCAATGTATGAACTTGTTTAACGGTTACAAAGTCAGGTAATTGATCGATTTCTTGCTGATCTAATTGACCTTTTAATGCGTAAAATAATCCATCTTTCGCAACTAAATGATGACTCCAATTTACCATATCAGAAATAGAGGCAAAGGCTCTACTTAATACTCCAGCGTATTGACCTTGATGATCTTCAACTCTACTTTGTAGTGGAGTAACGTTATCTAACTTTAATTCATGTTTTACTTGAGTAATAAAACGAATCCGTTTCCCTAATGAATCTAATAAAGTGAACTCTAACTCAGGGTTAACGATTGCCAATGGAATACCTGGTAATCCAGGTCCAGTGCCAACATCAATGAATTTATTATTGATATCTGAAACTTCAGATAAGTGAGGACTTACAACTAAACTATCAACTATATGTTTTACTAACATTTGTTCAGGCTGACGAACCGACGTTAAGTTATATGCTTTATTCCATTTATTCAAAAGTCCAACATAAGCGACCAACTGGTCAAGTTGTTGTTCATTAACTTGTAAATCTGTTTTGGCAATTAACTTAGCTAATTTAGCTTTTAACATAGAGTGATAGTTTCAAAATTTGGTCAATTATCGCAAAAGTATAACTAGCAAAATGTGTCATACCTAGTGTTAATTTTAAAAACTTTAATTTGCTTTAAAAACGAACGCGTTACGCTGATTTACGTAACGCCCCTTGTTTTTTAAGATAAACCAATAATAACGAAATTGCCGCAGGCGTAATTCCAGATATTCTTGATGCTTGACCTATTGTATCAGGGCGTGCATCTTCTAGTTTCGCTACAACTTCGTTAGACAAACCACTTACTGTAGAATAATCAAAGTCTGCCGGAAGAATAGTCGTTTCATGGCGTTGTAGTTTTTCAATCTCTTGCATTTGACGATCGATATAACCTTGATACTTAATTTGTATTTCTACTTGCTCTGCAGCTTGAACATTATCGCAAGCAGGACCAATACCTTCTATCTTCATAAGGTCGTCATATCTAACTTCAGGTCTTCTCACTAAATCTTCTAAACTTGCTTCACGAGAAATTGGACTTTTAAGTAATGAATTTACTTGTTCGAGTGAAACATGATCTTTATGGATCCAAGTTGATTTTAATCGTTGCTTTTCAGTCGCGATTTTTTCTACTTTTTCATTAAATAGTTGCCAGCGTTTATCACAAACTAAACCTAATTGACGCCCGGTTTCAGTTAATCGTAGATCTGCGTTATCTTCTCTTAACATCAAACGGTATTCAGCTCTACTTGTAAACATACGATAAGGTTCTTTAGTACCTAAAGTTGCAAGATCATCGATTAATACACCGATATAAGTTTGGTTTCTGGTTGGGATCCATTGATCTTTTTCTTGTGAGCGTAATGCTGCATTCGCACCTGCAATTAAACCTTGTGCAGCGGCTTCTTCATAGCCTGTGGTACCATTAATTTGACCGGCAAAGTAAAGCCCATTTATAAATTTAGTTTCTAATGTTTGTTTTAAATCTCTAGGATCAAAATAGTCATATTCAATAGCGTAACCTGGGCGAGTTATATGTGCATTTTCGAAGCCTTTGATCGATCTTACTAATTCTATTTGTACGTCAAAAGGTAAACTTGTTGAAATTCCGTTTGGATAAACTTCATGTGTTGTTAGTCCCTCAGGCTCTACAAATATTTGATGTTGATCTTTATCTGCAAAACGTACAATTTTATCTTCAATAGATGGACAATAACGAGGACCTATTCCTTCAATTACACCTGAATACATTGGCGATCTATCAAGTCCTCCACGTATTATATTGTGTGTATTTTCATTGGTATACGTTATAAAACAAGGGATCTGTTGAGGATGCGTATTTTTTTCACTTATGTAAGAAAAATAAGGCGTTGGAGTATCACCTTGTTGCTCTTGCATAACAGAAAAATCAATAGTTCTTGCATCTATTCTTGGTGGAGTGCCTGTTTTTAAACGATCGACTCTAAATGGTAATTCTCTTAATCTATCCGCTAATGCGATTGATGGAGGATCGCCTGCTCGGCCACCAGAATGGTTTTCTAAACCAATATGTATTTTTCCACCTAAAAATGTTCCAACCGTTAATACTACTGATTTTGCACGAAATTTTAACCCCATTTGGGTTACAACACCGACAACGGTTTCGTTTTCAACAATTAAGTCATCACATGACTGTTGAAATATTTTTAAATTAGGTTGGCTTTCAAGTGTTTCTCTAATGAAAGCTTTGTATAAGATCCTATCAGCTTGAGCTCTAGTTGCTCTTACTGCTGGGCCTTTTGATGAATTTAATGTTCTAAATTGTATCCCACCAGCATCTGCTGCTAGACCCATTATTCCGCCTAGGGCATCAATCTCTTTAACTAGATGACCTTTGCCTATCCCGCCAATAGCTGGATTACATGACATTTGACCTAATGTATCAACGTTATGGGTCAACAAAAGCGTATTTTGTCCCATTCTTGCAGAAGCAAGTGCCGCTTCTGTTCCAGCGTGTCCACCACCGACTACGATCACATCAAATTGTTCAGCAAAGATCATTTATACCTCGAAATACTTTTAACCAATTCTTAATAGGGATTTAGTAAAGATCCTCTAAAAAAGGGCGCGTATTCTATCTTTCTTTTTACTGGAATGAAACGGTTATTTTTTATTCAGAACATATGTAATTCCTTCATGTCCTTGCTCTTATATATATAAGATCTTTTTAAAGATCTTTTATTATTTCTACTATTAACTTACCGTATTTTGTTAGTAACTTTTATTTTCCTTATTAATTCATAGAGTTAATTAGATCATATGTTGTGATCATTCTTTGATCTAAATGGGTTAAACCTGCATATAAATATAGGGTTTATCCACAAGCACTTTAGCCTTGATAGTTATATTCTGGATATGTCCAGTTAGATCATAGGATCTTAACGATCTTATGCACACCATATATTAAAAACACTTATCTTGTGTGGATAATGTGGATAAGCTGAGTACTTGATGTGAAAAGGTTATTTGTTGTACTAAATATGAAGTGCGATGTGAGTAACAATTAAGATCCAAAATATTGATCGGATCTTAATAATATTACGTTATTTAATTAAATAAGATCCGAAATGCTTGGTATATATTGGCTTAACCACTCTATTACTATGTCTTCAGGCATGTCAGCATCCATAGCATCTACCTTTAACATAGGGGTGATCATAGTCATATTAGCCGATAAAAATAGATCATTGATGCTGATCCCTGCTCGGCAATATGTGTCGTAACTTGAATCACCTAATGCGATGATCATTGCTTTTTGACTTGATAAATCCGAATTACTATTAGTCACACTTTGTGTAAATTGGTGTAGGTTATATGGGATATCTCCAGCTCCATGCGTAGAAGTAATTACTATCCATAGAGGTGATGGTATTAGTTGCTTTAAAACAGGCTCTAACGTTATGCAGGCTTGTATATTATTGCTTGTTAATAGTTCCAGTACTTCATCCGCCACAAACTCTGCTGTGCCTGTTTCGGTTCCTACTATTATATTGATCATTTTTCTGTTCCTACATTACTGGTAATACGTAAATGGATATTATTTGCCAATACAAAACGAACTGAATATACGACCTAATAAATCATCAGAGCTAAATTCACCTGTTATTTCATTTAGGTGTTGTTGTGCTATGCGCAACTCTTCTGCCAAAATCTCACCAGCTGTATAAGATTGTAATTGGTCTTTACCTGTTAGTAAGTGATTGTAGGCTGCTTCTAATGCATCAAGATGGCGGCGTCTTGCCATAAACGTACCTTCTGTCGTTCCTTGGAACCCCATTGCTTTTTTAAGATGAGTTTTTAATTCTTGTATGCCAATGTCATGTTGTGCCGAAATTGATAATACGGGTACTTCACCATCGATGTAGATTTTTTGTTTATCTAACTCCACTAAGTCAATCTTGTTACGAATTATGGTAACAGACATATCTTTTGGCAGTTTGGCCATAAATTCTGGCCAGATAAGTTTAGGATCTAAACTATCGTTTTCACTCGCATCCACCAGCAATAACACTTTATCAGCTGAGTTTATTTCTTGCCAAGCTCGTTGAATACCTATTTGTTCTACTTTATCAGGGCTTTCTCTAAGACCCGCTGTATCGATAATATGTAACGGCATACCATCTATGTGAATATGTTCTTTTAACACGTCACGAGTAGTTCCAGCTATCTCTGTCACAATTGCAGAGTCTTTACCAGACAAGGCATTTAATAATGACGATTTTCCAGCGTTAGGTTTTCCAGCAATAACTACTTTCATACCTTCACGCATGATTGCACCTTGTTTAGCCTGATTTTGCACAGTGACTAAATAGTCGATAATAGCTAACAGGTCATTTTCAACTTTGCCATCGGATAAGAAGTCTATTTCTTCATCAGGGAAATCTATCGCGGCTTCAACATATATTCGTAGTCGGATCATTTGTTCGACAAGTTGATGGATTTTATTAGAAAACTCACCTTGTAAAGATTGCATAGCTGATTTTGCTGCTTGTACTGATGTACTTTCAATTAAATCAGCAATAGCTTCAGCTTGAGCTAAATCTATTTTGTCATTTAAAAATGCTCGTTCTGAAAACTCGCCTGCACGAGCTAATCGAATACCTTCTATTTGTGTGATTTGTTGTAGCAACATATCAACAATTACAGGTCCACCATGGCCTTGTAGTTCTAGGACATCTTCGCCAGTGAATGAATTTGGCCCCTTAAAAAATAAAGCGATGCCTTGATCTAATAATTCACCATCTAAAGAATTAAACGAGAGGTAATCTGCATATCGTGTTTTAGGACACTTACCTAAAATTTTGTTGGCAACTAATACTGCTTTGGGACCCGATACTCTTATTATGCCTACGCCACCTTTTCCTGGGGCAGTGGCTTGTGCAGCTATAGTGTCATTTGAATAAGCTAGTACGGTCATTGAAGTATCTCTTTGAATTTAATGCAATAAAAAAGGTGACTGGATAGTCACCTTTAATTTTAACTTAATTTTAGAAAACAGTTCAGAACTTTTATTAAACCGCTTTCTATCAGTTATTTTTTAGCTGCGTTTCTCTTATCTATATTACGATAAATGATCAACATTTGGATGATGGATATTACGTTTGATACAAACCAATATAAAACCAATCCAGCAGGGAACATGATAAAGAACACTGAGAATATAACCGGCATCCACAACATCATTTTTTGTTGCATAGGATCTGTTGAAGGTGTTGGTGATAACTTCTGCATTAAGAACATAGAAGCACCAAATAACGCTGGCAAGATGTAATATGGGTCAGCAGCAGATAGGTCTGAAATCCATAAACCAAATGGTGCATGACGTAACTCAACACTTTCTAGGAATACCCAGTACAATGCTAAGAAAATAGGCATCTGTAGAATTAGTGGTAAACACCCACCCATAGGGTTTACTTTTTCTTTTTTGTACAACTCCATAGTGGCTTGGCCAAACTTCTGACGATCATCACCAAAGCGTTGTTTTAATTGTTCCATTTTTGGTTGTAATGCACGCATTTTAGCCATTGATTCATATTGCTTTTTAGTTAATGGGTACATTAACGTTTTAACAAATATTGTGATCAATATAATTGCGATACCCCAGTTACCGACAACACCATAAATAGTGATTAGTAATGAGAATAACATTTGACTGATGAACCATAAAAATCCGTAATCAACCGTTAAATCTAATGTTTCGTGGATATTACCTAGCTCTTCTTGATTTTTAGGACCAGAGAATAATGTTGCTTTTGTTTCTACAGTATCACCGGCATTTATAACAATCGCGGGTGATTTAACACCTATAATGGCAGATTGGTTATTACCTAATACTCTAGAATAGATGTTATTTTGTTGATCTTTTGCTGGTACCCAAGCACTTACAAAGTAATGTTGGATCATGCCAATCCAGCCACCAACGGTATTTGTATTTAGTGACTTATCAGCCATGTCTTCAAAATCATAATGCTCATAAGACTCATCAGCTGTAGAGTAAGCTCCACCACGGTAGGTAGGCATCATCATACTTTGTTCATCACCAGCGACATCTTGTTTTAACTGATAGAAAGGTTGAACTTCTAAAGCTGTAGAAGATGTATTCTTAACATTAAATGTTACATCGATAGAATGTTTATTACGTTCAAAATAAAAAGTTTTAGTAACTTCTAAACCTTCTTTTGATACATAAGTCATTGGAATGACTAACGCGTTGTTTTCTAAAACCCATTCCGTTTTTTCTACTTTATAGATAGGTCGACCTTCACCTGAAGCATCAGGTCCATTGCGGCCTATCAAACCCGATTGGGCAACGTATACATTAGGTTTTTGCGATAACAATACAAACTTATCAGCAGACTTATGTTCAGCGTCATGTTTTAGCAAAATAGTTTTAACTACATCGCCACCCTTAGTGTCTATTTGTACTTCAAACGCGTCTGTGGTTACAGTAACCAAATTTTGTGTTTGTTGTTGAATTGGAGTCTCTATTACCTGTGAACTTGTTGATGAAGGTAAATCATCATTTGAATCACTAGAAATAGGTAAAGCGGAACCAACTGCATTATTTACCGTTTGTTCGGTTTGCGCTGGTGCTACTTGAGGATTTGGGGAATAGTCAACTAACCATTGTTGATATAACAAAAAGCTTACTAATACTAAACCAATAACTAAAAATGAACGTTGCGATTCCATAGAGCTTAATTCTCTTTTTTTTCTATGTTTGATTGAGGTGAATTTGGTACAGGATCAAATCCACCTTGACTAAATGGGTGACATCTTAGAATACGTTTTAAACTAAGCCAACTACCTTTTATAGAGCCATGGTGATTTAACGCATCAATAGCATATTCTGAACAACTTGGATAAAAGCGGCATTTAGCTGGAAACCAAGGGCTAATGGCCTTTTGGTAAACCCTTATTATTTTTTTAAGGATTGTTCGCAGCGTAGAGCTATTTTTTTCCATAATTTGTTCAATTGTTTATGCAGATGTTTATTGTCTGCTTCACCTATTTGGTTTCTGGCAATGACCACTATATCAATATTGGGCAAATTATGTTGATTTAAACGAAAGCTATCGCGAATAATTCGTTTAATTCTATTTCTGCCTACCGCTGTTTTTTCTTTTTTCTTAGCAATAGTCAATCCAATTCTAGGATTATCTAGATCATTAAATTTGGCTAATATTGTGATGTGATCAGAAACTGCTTTAACTGGGTGGTCAAAAACGCGGGAAAATTGAGAGGGAGTTACAAGGCGTAACTCCCTTGGAAAAGTATTACTTTTCACTATTATGCAGAAAGACGAGCACGTCCTTTAGCACGACGACGAGCTAAGACAGCACGGCCGTTTTTTGTTGCCATACGAGCACGGAAACCGTGACTACGTTTACGTTTTAGAACGCTAGGTTGAAATGTACGTTTCATATTAAATCCATCCGATCGGTTTAACTAATTAATGTAAATATCCCGCAGGTCGCGACCCCTGCAGGGCCCCAAAAAAGGACGGCGAATAATATAGATAGATGGAATAATAGTCAACACAATCATTCCAAAAAACAGAAAATAACAAGATATACACAATTTTGACTGATAATTACTGTGTATTGTGTATAACTTCACTGTTTTCGCTACTTTTTGTTCACAATTAAATAGTCAATATTTATCCATTAAATATTAGGCGTAACTCAAATATTACATACGCTGAATCTTATATATAGCGGCTAATATTTTAATTGTAGTTTATTCATATTCTTTGTTGAGTTTGTGGATAAATCTAAGGCATAATAGCAAATGCTTTTACGCCCATAATAATTATAACCGTACATCATATTAGGATAATCAGTGTATCAATCTCTTTGGCAAAGTTGCTTGCAAGTACTAGAGCAAGAATTAACTCTGCAGCAGTTCAATATGTGGATTCGCCCACTGCAGTTACATAGCTCAGAAAAGCTAATTACTCTGTATGCGCCAAATAGATTTGTATTAGATTGGGTTCGTGATAAATATATGGCGCGTATTACAGAATTGTTAAACCAATTCGGTGACGCTTCTAATATCCCGAGTATTAATTTTGATGTTGGATCTAAAATAGTTAACGCGCCAAGTAATCAAGCGCCTGTTGCACAACAACCTGTCTCAAATACATCTAGCACTGTTTCACCTTCAAGAATTACCCCTGTTCAAAATACTCCAGTACGTACCAGTCATAAATCTAATATTAATGAGTCTTATACATTTGATAGTTTTGTAGAAGGTAATAGTAACCAATTAGCGCGTGCAGCTGCTATGCAAGTTGCTGATAATCCAGGAAATGCTTACAACCCATTATTTTTATATGGTGGTACTGGTCTAGGTAAAACTCACTTATTGCATGCTGTCGGTAATGGCATTATGGCCAACAAGAAAGATGCAAAAGTAGTTTATATGCATTCAGAACGTTTTGTACAAGACATGGTGAAAGCACTTCAGAATAATGCCATTGAAGAATTTAAACGTTATTACCGTGGCTTAGATGCTCTATTAATAGATGACATACAGTTTTTCGCTAAGAAAGATCGTTCACAAGAAGAGTTTTTTCATACCTTCAATGCTTTGCTTGAAGGTAACAAACAGATAATTTTAACATCTGATCGTTATCCAAAAGAGATTGATGGTGTTGAAGATAGACTTAAAAGTCGATTTGGTTGGGGATTAAATGTACCTATTGAGCCACCAGAGTTAGAAACTCGAGTCGCTATTTTGATGAAAAAAGCACATCAAAGTAAAGTTAAAATACCAGAAGAAGTTGCCTTTTTTATAGCAAAAAGATTGCGCTCTAATGTTCGAGAGTTAGAGGGCGCGCTGAATAGGGTGATAGCGAATGCTAACTTCACAGGCAGACCAATTACGATTGATTTTGTAAAAGATGCATTGAGAGACCTTCTTGCATTACAAGATAAGTTAGTCACTATTGATAATATCCAAAAAACGGTCGCTGAATATTTTAAAATTAGAGTGGCTGATATATTGTCCAAACGCCGTAGTCGTTCAGTGGCAAGACCAAGACAAATTGCTATGTCATTAGCTAAAGAATTAACTAACCATAGTTTGCCAGAAATTGGTGATGCTTTTGGTGGCCGAGACCATACAACCGTTCTACATGCATGTAGAAAGATCAAAGAATTAAAAGAAGAGAGTCACGAAATAAAAGAAGATGTTCAAAACCTGAACAGAATCTTGTCTTCGTAGTGGGAATAGACAAATGCATATAATAATTAGTAAAGAAGCATTATTAAGACCGTTAACTTTAGTATCTGGTGCAATTGAACGTAAACATACGTTACCGATACTATCCAATGTCTTAATAGAAACGTCATTAGAAGAGGTAAAGTTCACCGGCACAGATATGGAGGTTGAATTAGTTGCTTCTGCTGTACCTGGAAATGTTATTCAAGCTGGTGCGATTACCGTTCCCGCTAAAAAGCTATTTGATATTTGTCGTTCATTACCTGATAACTCTGAAATTGAGTTTAAAGTTGATGGTCACTCTGCTGTGGTCAAGTCTGGCAAAAGTAAGTTTAGCTTATCAACTTTACCGGCAAGTGATTACCCTAATCTTGAAGAATGGTCTAGTTCTGAAAAAATAGAACTTACACGTCATGCACTTAGAGCATTAATTGAAAGTACACACTTTTCAATGGCTAACCAAGATGTTCGTTATTACCTCAATGGTATGTCTTTTGAATTAGAACCAAACTTAATCAGAACCGTATCAACAGATGGACACAGATTAGCCTTAGCACAACAATCTATTGTTAATGGGCTAACAGAGCAAAGACAAGTGATCGTGCCACGTAAGGCTGTTCTGGAGATTATTAGGCTATTAGAAGACGACGATGCTGTAATCCAATTGCATATTGGTTCAAATCATATTCGTATTGAAGAACAAAACTTTATATTCACGACTAAATTAGTTGATGGACGTTTTCCTGATTATCGTCGAGTACTTCCTCAAGGTGGAGATAAAACCATCGTTGCAGATAAGTCCATGTTAAAAGAAGTATTCCAACGCGTTTCTATTTTATCTAATGAAAAATTTAAAGGCGTTCGTTTAAATCTTTCTAATGGTGAATTATTAGTTTCAGCTAATAACCCTGAACAAGAGCAAGCTGAAGAGTCTGCTGTGGTAGATTATACCGGTGATTCATTAGAGATTGGGTTTAATGTTTCTTACATGATCGACGTTTTGAATAATATAAAAACAGATACAGTTAAAATTATGTTAGCGGACTCCAATAGTAGTGCGTTAATTGAAGGTTATGATGACGGCTCTAGCTTGTACGTTGTCATGCCAATGAAACTTTAATTTTATATTAATGCTGATATCCCAACTTAAGATATTCGGATTTCGGAATATAGAAACAGCAAGTTTAAATACAAATAAAAGAGTTAACGTTTTTTACGGCAAAAATGGCAGTGGAAAAACAAGTATTTTAGAAGCTTTGTTTTTCCTCAGCCGAGCTAAGTCATTCAGAACGAGTAAAAAAGGCGAGTTATTAAGGGATGGCAGTTCTTTATTAGCGGTTAGTGCAGATTTACAGCAACATTTAGAGACTCATAAATTAGGTATTGGGCTAGAAGGAAAAGGAACTACCAAGTTAAAGTTAGATGGTGAAGTGGTAACAAAACTATCACAGGCCTCTATTCTTTTTCCTACACAGCTAATTACACCTGAAAGTTTTGATATATTTTGGAGCTCACCTAAAGCACGTAGAAGCTTTTTTGATTTTGGCTTGTTCCACGTGGAACATGAGTTTCAAAATGAGTGGAATGTATATAGCAAAATATTGAAACAGACCAACGCGTTACTGAGACGTGGTGGGGTGAACCAAAAGGAATTACTTTATTGGTATAGGGGACTTGTTGAGTCGGCCAATAAAATTGATCATTTTCGAGAGTTGTTTTTAGAAGAACACTTCTCGAAAGCAATCAAAGAGTTAGCTCTTGAATTAGAGCATAATGAAAAAACGGATTTGTTAAAAAACTTGTTAATGCGCTACAAGAAAAAAGCGTTTGAACAAGAAATATCTGACGATAGTTTGTTAAAACAAATTGAAAAAGATATTAAATATAAACAAGTTGGTTTTGGGCCGAATAGGGCTGATTATTTGTTTTTAAGAGATGGAGAAGACATGTCTAGTCGTCTATCAAGAGGACAGGCAAAGATGCTTTTTTATCTATTAGTTGTTGCTATGGTTAATATAATTAAACAAACAACTAAGAAAAATATTTTGTTATTGGTTGATGATCTGCCTTCAGAAGTAGATCAACAAACAAGACAAACGATGCTGGAAATGCTTTTACATTCCCAAGCTCAAATTTTCGTTACAGGGATAGAGAATAATATTGCAATGGAATTTATGAATTACACAGATTCTGTCAACGTGTTCCACGTGGAACATGGAACCGTCAGACAAGAGAGTATGGAGCAGCTATGTCCGTAGAAAATGATTATGATTCAGCCAGTATTAAGGTCTTAAAAGGCCTTGATGCGGTTCGAAAACGTCCGGGAATGTATATTGGTGACACTGACGATGGTTCAGGCTTACACCACATGGTATTTGAAATTCTTGATAACTCAATCGATGAGGCCTTAGCGGGTCATTGTACGGATATTGTTGTTAAAATTCATTTAGATGGATCCGTATCCGTAAGAGATAATGGTCGTGGTATCCCAACTGAAATTCACCCTGAAGAAGGTGTTTCAGCTGCTGAGGTTATCATGACGGTACTTCATGCCGGTGGTAAATTTGGTGGTGATGACTCTGGTTATAAAGTATCAGGTGGTCTTCACGGAGTTGGTGTATCAGTTGTAAATGCATTGAGCGACAAACTAGTGTTAAATGTTCGTCGTGAAGGTAAGTTACATGAACAAGAATATCACTTAGGTGAACCAGTAGCACCTTTAGCAGTAGTTGGTGAAGCGTCTGAAAATGGAACTGAAGTTCGTTTTTGGCCAAGCCCAACAATATTCTCTGACGTAAAATTCCACTTTGATATATTAGTAAAAAGAATTAGAGAGTTATCATTCCTAAACTCAGGTGTCTCTATTCGTATTATTGATGAGCGTGAAGAAGATAAAAGCGAACACTTTTATTTCGACGGTGGTATTAAAGCATTTGTTGATTATTTAAATACAAACAAAACACCAGTAAACCAAGAAATATTCTATTTTAATCTAGAAAAAGATGATGGGATTATGGTTGAAGTTGCGATGCAGTGGAATGACTCATTCCAAGAAAATATTCTTTGTTTTACAAATAATATCCCGCAACGTGATGGTGGTACTCACTTAAGTGGATTTAGAGGCGCATTAACACGTACTCTAAATAACTACATAACCTCTGAAGGTCTGAATAAAGGCAAAGGTAAGAGTAAAGGTGCACTGGAAGTATCAGCCAGTGGTGATGATGCTCGTGAAGGCTTAACTGCAGTAGTATCTGTAAAAGTACCGGATCCTAAATTCTCATCTCAAACTAAAGATAAGCTGGTTTCTTCTGAAGTTAAAAGTGCAGTAGAACAAGCTATGGGTGAAAAACTACAAGATTACCTTGTTGAAAACCCAGCGATTGCAAAACTCATAGTAATGAAAATTATAGATGCTGCTAGAGCACGTGAGGCGGCACGTAAAGCACGTGAAATGACACGTCGTAAAAGTGCACTAGATATCGCAGGATTGCCTGGTAAGCTCGCAGATTGTCAGGAAAAAGATCCTGGTAAGTCTGAACTATATATAGTGGAAGGGGACTCTGCTGGCGGTTCAGCCAAGCAGGGACGAAACCGGAAAAACCAAGCTATATTGCCTCTAAAAGGTAAGATCTTAAACGTAGAGAAAGCTCGTTTTGATAAAATGATTTCTTCTCAGGAAGTTGGAACGCTGATCACTGCATTAGGTTGTGGTATTGGACGTGACGAATATGACCCTGAAAAATTACGTTATCATAATATCATCATCATGACCGATGCCGACGTGGATGGATCACATATCCGTACATTGTTATTAACTTTTTTCTATCGTCAAATGCCAGAACTTGTTGAACGTGGTTATATATACATTGCACAACCACCGTTATATAAAGTAAAGAAAGGTAAACAAGAACGTTATATTAAAGATGATGAAGTTTTAACAGAATACTTAACTACATTGGCACTTGAAGGCAGTACTCTACATTTAAGTTTAGATGCACCGGCGGTACATGGTTTAGAACTTGAAAAACTATTAAGACAATATCATTTAGCAGAATCTAGTTTAAATAGATTGGCTAAGAAAATTAATCCTAAAATATTATCTGGGTTAATGTTCCAAAAATCATTATTATCATCTCAATTAGATAATGAAGCTAATGTTGTAAATTGGATAGAAAGTTTCACCAATTATTTAAATGAAAAAGAAACTGAAGGTGTAAATTACACGCCATTAACGATATATGATGAAGAACGTAAACTTACATTACCTAAAATTCGTGTAAGACAGCACGGTGTTGATCGTGATTATACATTTACCAAAGACTTTATTGATTCAACGGAATATAAAAACGTAATCGAAATTGCAAACATAAATATGGATCTTCTTGAAGAAGGTGCATATGTAAGCCGCGGAGAAAAACGTTTACCAATCGAACATTTTGCTGAAGCTGTAGAATGGTTGATGAAAGAATCTAAGCGAGGCCTGTATATTCAGCGTTATAAAGGACTGGGTGAAATGAACCCTGAACAATTGTGGGAAACTACAATGGACCCTGAACAACGTCGTATGTTACAAGTAAGAATTGAAGATGCCATAGCATGCGATCAATTATTTACTACCTTAATGGGTGACCATGTAGAGCCTCGAAGAGACTTTATAGAAAGAAATGCACTTAAAGTGGCTAACTTAGACGTATAAGTTAAATACACGTATTAAAAAAGCCTATCAGTTAATAGCTGCTAGGCTTTATTACGTTTAAGATAGTACTAAATTCAATGAATAGATTAACTTACAAGGTTCAATAGAACAGAGTTATGAGTAAATATAATACAAATACATTTCAAGGCCTTATCTTAGCTTTACAAGATTATTGGGCTAGGCAAGGCTGTGTCATTATCCAACCACTTGATATGCAAGTGGGGGCCGGTACATTTCATCCAATGACGTTTCTACGTTCATTAGGTCCAGAACCTATGAGCAGCGCATATGTACAACCATGTCGACGACCGACAGATGGTAGATATGGTGAAAATCCTAATCGTCTACAGCATTACTATCAATTCCAAGTTATGTTGAAACCTTCGCCAAAAAATATTCAAGAATTGTATTTAGGTTCTCTTGAAGAATTAGGTTTAGATACATTAGTCAATGATATTCGTTTTGTAGAAGACAATTGGGAATCACCAACTTTAGGTGCTTGGGGATTAGGTTGGGAAGTTTGGTTAAACGGAATGGAGGTAACTCAATTTACGTATTTCCAACAAGTAGGTGGTATTGAGTGCTCACCTGTGACAGGTGAAATAACTTACGGCCTTGAACGTCTAGCAATGTATTTACAAGGTGTTGATAGTATATATGACCTTGTATGGACAGACGGTCCATTAGGAACCGTTACCTACGGTGATGTTTTCCATCAAAATGAAGTAGAACAATCAGCATATAACTTTGAACATGCTGATGTTGATGCGTTATTTGTCGAGTTTGATCAAGCTGAAAAAGAAAGCCAAAAATTGATTGACGCTGGATTAGCCTTACCTGCTTATGAGCAAGTTATGAAAGCATCACATGCATTTAATATGTTAGACGCAAGGCATGCTATATCAGTAACAGAACGTCAGCGTTATATATTACGTGTTCGTAGTTTATCCAAAGCCTGCGCTCAAGCTTATTATGATGCTAGAGAACAGCTTGGTTTCCCACTTTGTAAAACTAATACGTCTGAAGTTAAGGCAAAATCATGATTAAACAGAACTTATTAATCGAACTTGGGACGGAAGAGTTACCGCCAAAAGCACTTAAAAAGTTAGCAGTTTCATTTTGTGAAAATTTTGAAGCTCAAATCAAAAGTGCAAATTTAGCATTTGATTCTATTGAATGGTTTGCTGCTCCAAGAAGGCTTGCATTAAAAGTACACAATTTAGATGAGCAACAAGCTGACAAAGAAGTAGAAAAACGAGGTCCTGCTATTTCATCGGCCTTTGATGCTGATGGTAATGCAACAAAAGCAGCACAAGGTTGGGCAAGAGGTTGTGGCATCGATGTAAGTGAAGCAACACGTCTTAAAACTGATAAAGGTGAATGGCTGCTACACATCGCCAAAGTGAGCGGAAAAAACATTAGTGAATTAGTTGAAGGTTTTATTGTTCAAGCATTAAAACAATTACCAATTAATAAACCGATGCGCTGGGGAGCAGGAAGTGAAGAGTTCATACGCCCAGTTCATACCTTAATCGCATTATATGGTGACACTGTGTTGCCAGCAAAAGTCTTAGGCTTAACGTCTAGCAATCAAGCACAAGGGCATCGCTTTCATCATAAAGATTTAGTAACGATAACACACGCAGATAACTATCAACGTGAATTAGAAGCGGCTTATGTGATGGTCGATTTTAATCAAAGACAACAAGCTATTAGCCAACAAATGGCGACAATTTGTGAACAAAATAATGCTAAAACAATTGAAGATAATGACTTGTTAGATGAAGTTACCTCTTTAGTTGAATGGCCTGTGGCGTTAGTTGGTACTTTCGAACAGCGTTTCTTAGAGGTGCCACCTGAAGCACTTATTTACACAATGAAAGACGATCAAAAGTACTTTCCATTATTAGACGTTAACGGAAGTTTATTACCAAAGTTCATCTTTATATCGAACATTGAAAGTAAAGACCCACAACAAGTTATCTCTGGAAATGAAAAAGTCGTTAGACCGCGATTGGCTGATGCAGAGTTTTTCTATAATACAGATAAAAAACAAACACTTGAGTCACGTTTAACCAGTTTAGATACTGTATTATTCCAAAAACAACTTGGAACGTTAAAAGATAAGTCGGAACGTATTGCAAAATTAGCTGGTCATATCGCTAGTCAAATTAATGCAGATGTATCCTTGTCAGAACGTGCAGGTTTATTATCTAAAACAGATTTAATGACTGAAGTTGTTATGGAATTTACCGACATTCAAGGTGTAATGGGTAAATACTATGCGTTAAACGACGGTGAAGATGCAAAAGTAGCAGATGCTCTATATCAACAATACATGCCTAAATTTGCAGGTGATGAGCTTCCTACTTCATTGGAGGCATGCTCTGTTGCGCTAGCTGATAAGTTTGATAGCTTAGTGGGTATCTTTGGTATAGGTCAGCACCCAAAAGGGGATAAAGACCCGTTTGCCTTGAGAAGAGCGGCAATAGGTATTATTCGTATCTTAATAGAAAAAGAGCTACCTTTAGACTTTAAATCAATTGCAGAATTCAGTGCCGATCTGTTTGGTGACAAGTTATCAAATGATAATGTTATCGAAGATGTAATCGACTTTATGTTAGGGCGTTTCAGAGCACATTATCAAGAGCAAAATATCAAAGTTGAAATGATCCGAGCAGTTGAAGTAAAACGTCCGACATCTGCGTTAGACTTCGAACGTCGCCTAAAAGCCGTGGTGAATTTTGCACAATTAGATACCGCAGTTGCTTTAGCTGCAGCAAATAAACGTGTAAACAATATCCTAAGCAAAAATGGACAGAGTGAATTTACTAAGATAGATGAAGCATTGTTAGCAGATACTGCCGAAATAAACTTAGTAAATAAATTACATTCTATTTCTGGTTCGGTTAATGCAAGTTTTGATGCTGGTGATTATCAAGCAGGCTTAAATCAGTTAGCTGAATTAAGAGAGGTAATCGATTCATTTTTTGATGATGTGATGGTTATGGCTGATGATGTCGCAGTGAAAAATAATCGTTTAGCCATACTGGGCGAATTACAGCGTTTATTTATGTTTACTGCAGATATTTCAGTTCTATAATGTAGTTCTCAGAATATAAAAACATGATAAAAGCCAGTTAGCCTGGCTTTTTTTATATCTAAAGACCGGAGGGAAGTTTATGAAAATAATGGTTTTATTGATATTGGTTAGCGTATTGATGGCATGTAGCAGCAAACCAAAAGATATGTACTCAGATTTATACCTACGTTCAGAGTTTACTTGGTGGGAAGCAAAACCTGAGTATAAGTTTAAACCAATAGAAGACACTACAAATAAAATTGTAACAACGAAAATAGAAGCTGACGGAAACCCATATCATATTAAGGTTGCTGATAAACAATGGTCAAAAAACAAAAATTGCGGCTATAAAAAAATAGAAGACAGGAGTGTGAAATTAGGAAAATGGTTAGAACTTGATTGTACGTATGATTTTGAAAAGCTAAATTCAACACCTATTCAAAAACCTTTGGAATTAAAGCCAAAAGAAACAGGTTATTATACATTTATACTAAAAATGTCGACTACAGGCCCAAGTCATATTCAAATAAATAAAGTAGAATCCGTTCGATAACCTAAATTAACTTTGCTTTTTAATTAAAAAATAAAATGGTGAACTTTCAATAAACTGCTCAACTAAATCATGTCCCATAAAGCGACAAAAAGAAGGAATATCTCTTACTGTGGCGGGATCATCGGCAGTGATCAATAGCGTTTGTCCTAACTCCATGGCTCTAATTGATTTTCTAACCATCATAACTGGCTCTGGGCAACGTAGACCTAAAGCATCTAATGTTTGATCTGATGATATATTTTCAGGGTTAAAACTCATTATAAATTCCGGTAGAAGTTCATAATACAATTTTGATAAAAAAAGGTGTTTAAGTCGAGGACTAAACACCTTTTTATTATCAAATTAAAAATTAATTAAGGCTGCATAAGCGTTATGTTAGCTTCCTAAGTTAATAATTAATTTACACGTTCGAAGATTGTGGCAATACCTTGGCCAAAACCAATACACATAGTAGCTAAACCTAGTTCAGTATCGTTTCTTTCCATATTGTTAATTAATGTTGTTGATATTCTTGCACCAGAACAACCAAGAGGGTGTCCTAAAGCAATAGCGCCGCCATTAACATTAATAGAATCCATACGATCTAGAATATCTAATCCTTTCATTACTGATAAGGCCTGAGCCGCAAACGCTTCATTTAGCTCAAATTGTTGTAAATCGGTCACGGCTAAACCTGCACGTTTAAGGGCAATAGCAGTTGCTGGAACAGGACCCCACCCCATAGTCGATGGCTCACAACCTGATACACCCATCGATTTAACTCTAGCTCTGATAGTTAACCCTAACGCTTTCGCTTTGTCTTCACTCATTACTAACATGCCTGAAGCACCATTAGATAAGGCAGAAGAAGTAGCAGCTGTAACAGTACCATTAACTGGATTAAAAACCGGGCGCAAAGCTGATAACGATTCAACTGTCGACTCTGGACGAATAACTTCATCATAGTCACACATAGTTAATGCACCATTAACATCATGACCTTCAACAGGAATGATCTCATTGGCGAAGTGGCCGTTGATTGTTGCTTGGTGTGCAAGTTGATGAGAGCGAGCACCAAACTCATCTTGCATTTGTCTACTGATATCATATTTACGCGCTAGTGCTTCAGCAGTTAACCCCATTGAACCAGCAGCTTGTGCAGTTGATAGGTTTAATCCAGGATGAAAGTCTAAGCCATGTGTCATAGGAACGTGTTCCATATGCTCAACACCGCCAATTAGGAACATGTCTCCTTGATTAGACATAATCTTAGCTGCAGCATCGTGCAATGCTTGCATTGATGAACCACAAAGACGGTTTACAGTAACAGCTGGAACAGAAGTTGGAATACCAGCTAATAAAGCTGCTTGACGACCAACATTAAAACCTTGTTCTAAGGTTTGCATAACACAACCCCAAATAACGTCATCTAGTTCAGATGCGTCAACTTGTGGGTTACGTGCTAATAATGATTTCATTACGGCGGCTGATAAATCTTCAGCTCTTACGTGACTGAACATCCCGTTACGTGCTTTAGCCATAGCGGTGCGTACACAATCTACAATAACTACATTTTTCATTTTCTTGCTCCTACTAGGCTGTATAAAAAGTTTGGCCAGTTTTAGCCATTTCACGAGTTTTATCGGTGACTTGATATATCTCACCCATATGAGCATATTTGTCTGCTTGTGCAACAAACTCCGCTAGTCCTACAGTATCAACGTAACGGAATATACCACCTCTAAATGGAGGGAAACCAACACCATATAATAAGGCCATATCTGCTTCTGCAGGTGAAGCAATTATACCTTCTTCTAAACAACGAATAGTTTCGTTGATCATAGGTATCATCAAACGGTTAATTACTTCTGCTTTATCAAAGTCTTTGTTTGCTGGTGCAATGTCAGCTAGTAATGCAACTGTAGATGCATCAACAGTTTTAGCAGGGCGGCCGCGTTTATCTAAAGAGTGAGTATAAAAACCTTTACCATTTTTCTGACCAAACATATTGTTTTTGTACAATGTAGTAACTGGGTCTTTATCTAGTTTTGGCATACGAGTTGGAAAGCCGTCAGACATAACATCAGTACAATGATCTGCGGTATCAATACCAACAACATCTAATAAGAATGCAGGTCCCATTGGCCAACCAAATTCACGCTCCATAACTTTATCTACTTTAGTAAAGTCAGCGCCATCATTTAGTAATAAGCTGAAGCCTGCAAAATAAGGGAACAAAACGCGGTTTACAAAAAAGCCAGGGCAGTCATTGACAACAATTGGTGTTTTACCCATTTTGCTTGCGTAAGCAACCGTTGCAGCAATAGTTTCGTCTGAGGTGTTTTCACCACGGATGATTTCAACTAATGGCATTAATGGCACTGGGTTAAAGAAATGCATACCACAGAAGTTTTCTGGGCGTTTAAGACTTTTAGCCAGTTTGTTAATTGAAATCGTAGATGTATTGGATGTCAGAATAGTATCAGCAGAAACATTTTGTTCAGTTTCGGCTAATACAGATGCTTTAACATTAGGGTTTTCAACAACCGCTTCAATGACAAAATCAGTGTCTTTTAACGAATCATAACTAAGAGTAGGAACTATGTTAGTTAAAGTCGATGCAAATGCTTTACCGTCGATACGGCCTTTAGCTAACTTCTTGTTAAGTATTTTTGATGCTTCTGAAAGTCCTAAATCAATGGCTGTTTGATTGATATCTTTCATAACTATCGGTGTACCTTTAGAAGCCGATTGGTAAGCAATACCACCACCCATAATCCCAGCACCTAAAACAGCCGCTTGTTTTACGGTAATTTTTGAACCTTTTGCCGCTTTTTTAGCAATGCCTTTTACATATTGGTCATTTAGGAATGTACCAATCATGGCCGTTGCCGTATCTGTTTTTGCAAGAGTGGCAAACAAGCGATTCTCAATTAACATAGCTTCTGCTCTAGGCAATAAAGCACCAGAATAAACAGATTCTACCGCAGCGATTGGTGCTGGGTAATGTTTACCTGCTTTTGCCATCACCATTGTTTTTGCTACCAATGAACCATTTTCAATTTCAGTTGCGCTGTAGTTAATAGGACTAGTTTTTTGTTGACGACGTGATTGCCAATCTAATTTACCGTTTATTGCATCCGTTAACATTTTAGTTGCAACTTCGATTAATTTATCACTTGAAGTGACTGCATCAATTGCACCGATAGCAATGGCTTTTTTAGTTTTTTGAGGTCGTGCTGATGTGATCCACTCTAATGCATTGTCAGGACCAATAAGGCGAGGAAGTCTAACGGTACCTCCAAAACCAGGAATTAAACCTAAGTTATTCTCTGGTAAACCTATTTGAGCTGTTTCGTCTGCTACTCGCATGTCGGTCGCTAAACAAAACTCAAAACCGCCACCTAATGCAAATCCAGAAATGGCCGTAATAGTCGGGACTTTAATGTCTTCAATACCATCAAACATGTCTGAGCTGCTTTTAATCCACTTAATTAAATCAGCTTCATCATTTTTGAAAAAACCTAAAAATTCAGTGATATCAGCGCCAACGATAAATGTAGATTTAGCTGAGCTTACCAAAACACCCTTAACATCAGTGTTTTCATTAATAGCTGCAGTCGCTAATTTACATTCTTGAATGGTTTGTTGGTCGAATTTATTTACTGAGCCTGGTGAGTCAAAAGTAAAATGGGCAATGCCATCACTTTGTAAATCTACAAAAAGGGTTTCACCTTTAAACAACATGTCTTATCTCCTAGCTTGGTATTTATATAGAGGTTAAATACAACAGGTCTAATTAGTTGGTAGAGTGTTACTCGACTTCACTAAAAAAGCAATGTTTTTAAACGACTGTTTGAATTTAACTGTAATCATATTTTTACTTGGTATAACGATTGCTAATTAATCTACTTAACTTAATATTAGTTAAATGTTGTTTAACTGCTGTTAATTTTTATATCTATTGGTTTAATCAATCTTTGTTTTAAGGTTATGTGATTTAAATGGTTAATTTGTTCAATAAAATGTTATTAATTTTTTGTGCGTTTTTTGCTTATAGCATTAATGCGCAAGACATTGAGCAAATAAGAGATTTATATTTAAAAGTAGAGCATGAAGCTAGATACGGAACCAAATCTTCATACTTAGATATCGCTGATGAAATTGTAGATTATCCTTTGGCGCCATATGCAGAAGCTATTTACCTTGTTCGTAATATGTCGTTGGCAAATAAACACCGCATTACTCGTCTATTATCTCGTTATCCAGATGCTCCTTTTTCCCATAAATTACAAAAAGCATGGTTACAATATTTAGCGGATGGGCAATTAAGACAAGCTTTCCTAGAAGAATACGTTGATGTTGGTGATACTCGATTAACCTGTTTAAATTTAACATGGCAATTACAAAATGGGGCGTCAGAACAGCATATATTACCGCAAGTGACAGAGTTATGGATGGCTCCGTTTTCTCAACCTAAAGAATGTAATTTTTTGTTTAACAAGTGGCAAAAGGCAGGTTATTTAACTACAGACAAAGCTTTAGAGCGTTTGATTTTAGCTGCCAAACAAAAAAACTATGGTTTGTTATCCTATTTAAAAAATTTATTAGACCCTTCCGATACACACCTAGCCAGTTTATGGAAATCAGTGGTAACTCGTCCTGCTAACGTGGCAAAAACTAACTTCTTTTTACTCTACAACGACAAAGAAAAAGACATTTTATTATTTGCCTTAAACAAATTGGTGTTTGTTGCACCAGAAAAGGTAGATAACCTTTGGTCTGAACTCTCTCCTAAATTTGCTTTTACCGAAACAGAAGTGAATTATTTAACCAAACGTATTGCTTTGGCTTATGCCGTCACAACACACGATTCAAGCTTAGAGTGGTTATTGAAAGTGCCTGAAGAAGTTGTCGATGAGTCGGTTAAACAGTGGCGATTGGCTTACAGTTTAGAAAAAGGGGATTGGCAACAAACATTAAATATCATGTCTTCCTTACCGGAACAAATGCAAACAGACGAATCTGTGGTGTATTGGAAGGCAAGGGCGCTGGATGAGCTTGGTGATCAAACTTGGTCAAAACGTGCGTTTTCGGAATTATCGGAACGACGTGATTATTACGGCTTTCTTGCGGCTAATAAAATGGGTGTTGAGGCAAACTTACGCCACGAACCTTTAGAGATACTCGAACGTGACTTTATTAATGTAGGTAGTTCAAAAGTCATGCAACGTGCGTTTGAGTTATTTAAGTTAAACCGCTTAAATGACGCGAGAAAAGAATGGAACTTATTAATCAAATATTCAACAACCCGCGAAAAATTGGCGGCGGCAAAACTTGCTTATAATTGGGGTTGGTACGACAGACCCATATTTACTTTGGCTGCGGTGGGTTATTTAAATGATGTGAATTTACGTTTTCCGCTTGCCTATAAAAGTATCTTATCTACGAGTGCGAAAAATAATGTGGTCGACCCAGCATTTGTTTTTGCAATCGCCCGAAGAGAAAGTTCATTTATGCATGATGCCTATTCATCGGCTGGAGCTGCAGGGTTAATGCAAATTAAACCAAGCACAGCAAGTTATATGGCTAAATCAAAAGTCAGAAGAAAACAGCTATTTAAACCAGAGAAAAACGTAAAACTTGCGACTAATTACCTTTCTTATTTGATGAAAAAAAGTAAAGGAAACCCCATTGTAGCAACCGCGGCCTATAACGCTGGATTTTCAAAAGTGAAACGTTGGTTGCCAGAAAAAGAAATGGCGGCCGACGCATGGATTGAAACCATACCGTATAAAGAAACTAGGAACTATGTAAAAGCTGTAATGGCGTATACAGAAGTTTACCAAAAGTTACTGAAGCGTACGGATAATGTGTTTGCCAAATCACAAGACGCAGTAATAAGCCCAACACTTTAGCGGTCTTTTTCTGTTTGTGGTCAAGATCCCAAGTATATCGCTGATTTTTACTTCATTTATTGCTAACTTGTTTATTCCAAAAGCTTTTAGATGCTAAACTCTGATTAAAAATACGGAGCCGCGATCATGTCTTTACTTTCTTCTTTATCATCCACATTTCCTGAACATATCAAACGTCTACAAAAATTAGCGCAACAAACATTATTAAATGAACGTTTAGATGCATTTGTTATTCATAGTGGCCAGCCGATTAGACAGTTTTTAGATGATATGGATTACCCGTTTAAAGTTAATCCTCAATTTAAAGCTTGGTTGCCTATTGTTGATAATCCACATTGTTGGTTAATCGTTGATGGCAAAAACAAACCTAAATTAATTTTTTATCGTCCAGTGGACTTTTGGCATAAAGTGCCAGATGAACCTACTGAGTATTGGACCGAACAAGTTGAAATTGTTTATTTAAAAAGCCCTGCAGACGTTGGACAGTTATTACCTTATGACCGCTCTAATATGGCGTATTTAGGTCAAAGTGTAGATGTAGCAAAAGCACTTAACTTTGGTCACATTAATCCAGACAGCTTAGTGAGCTTTTTACATTATCAGCGTGCCTATAAATCAGATTACGAAAAACATTGCCTACGTGAAGCCAATAGATTAGCGGTATTAGGGCATAACGCAGCAAAAGAGGCTTTTTATGCTGGGGAATCTGAATATGGCATTCAAATGGCTTATTTAGATGCATGCCAGCATTTAGAATCTGAAACACCATATGGCAACATCGTTGCGTTAAATGAAAATGCTTCGATTTTACATTACACCCATTTTTTACGTAATAAACCTACCTCACCAAAAAGCTTTTTGATTGATGCTGGCGCTTCATTTAATGGTTACGCTGCGGACATTACTCGTACTTATGCATTTGATAAAACCAATGAATTTGCCGAATTAATCAAATCCGTTGATCAAATCACGACCGATATGGGGGCTGCGCTAAAACCTGGTGGTTCGTATGTTGATTTACATGTGCAAACTCATGCATTAATCGCAAATACGTTAGAGCAATTTAACATTATCAAAGTACCAGCGGCACAAGCGTTAGAATCTGGCTTAGTCCGTACTTTTTTTCCACATGGTTTAGGTCATCATTTAGGACTTCAAGTGCATGACGTGGGTGGGTTTATGGGAGATGATAGAGGCACACATGTGGCTTCACCAAAAGATCACCCATTTTTGAGAACAACTCGACATATAGAAGCCGATATGGTGTTTACAATTGAACCTGGTTTGTACTTTATTGATACGTTATTAGCAGACCTAAAGGGTACAAATTTAGAAAGTATGGTGAACTGGGATAAAGTTGCTGAGTTTAAGCCATTTGGCGGTATTCGGATTGAGGACAATATTATTGTTCATACCGAACGTAATGAAAATATGACTCGCGAGTTAGACTTAAAATAAGAGAATACAATGCAATACCGTGCGATAGTTAGAATACTAGGTTTGTTAATTGCGTTATTTAGTGTGGCGATGTTACCGCCAGCTATTGTGTCAATTATCTATAACGATGGCGGTGGTGTGCCTTTTATCATCGCATTCTTCTTTAACTTAATCGCCGGTATATTGATCTGGTACCCCAACAGGATGCAAAAAGCAGATTTGAGAACCCGGGAAGGTTTCTTAATTGTTGTCTTCTTTTGGTTAGTTCTTGGCTCTTTTGGTGCTTTGCCATTTATTTTCTCAACAACCCCAGAGATTGGTTTAGCAGATGCATTTTTTGAATCATTTTCTGGCTTAACTACCACGGGTGCTACTGTATTAACGGGACTAGACTTCTTACCTAAAGCGATACAGTTTTACCGTCAGCAATTACAATGGTTAGGAGGAATGGGGATCATTGTGTTAGCTGTGGCTATCCTACCAATATTAGGGGTCGGTGGGATGCAGTTGTATCGAGCTGAAATACCGGGTCCTATGAAAGACAGTAAGATGACACCGAAAATAGCGGATACCGCAAAACATCTTTGGTACATCTACGTGGCACTAACTACGTTATGTGCAGTCAGTTATTGGCTTGCTGGTATGAATGTGTTTGATGCCATAAGCCATGCATTCTCTACCGTCGCAATTGGTGGTTTCTCTAATCACGACGCCAGTATTGGATATTACGACAGCACTGCAATTAATTTAGTCTGTGTGGTGTTTTTGTTAATTTCAGCAGCTAACTTTTCTTTGCATTATGCAGCGATGACAAATCGCTCGATAAAACAATATATACGAGATCCAGAGTTTAGGGTGTTTTTATATATCCAATTAGCTTTAGTATTATTATGTTGGTACGTTTTGGTTGATCAAAGTGAATACGCGTCTAACTTTGAATCCTTGGATAAAGCGCTGTTTCAATCTGTATCTATGTCTACCACCGCAGGGTTTGCTACAACGAGCTTTTCTACTTGGCCAGTATTTCTACCCATCCTTTTGATTTTTAGTTCTTTTATTGGCGGTTGTGCCAGCTCTACTGGTGGTGGATTAAAAGTAGTAAGGGTGATTTTGTTGTTTAAACAAGGACTTCGTGAATTAAATCGTTTAATTCATCCAAAGGCTATTTTTTCAATAAAAATGGGAAAAAAAGCGTTACCTGACCGAGTTGTTGAAGCGGTATGGGGATTCTTTTCTGCTTATACATTGATCTTTGTTGTGATTATGATGTGTTTGATTGGTACCGGGTTAGATAATATTACTGCGTTTACAGCAACGGCTGCGTGCTTAAATAACTTAGGCCCAGGGTTAGGTGAAGTTGCGGTGAATTATGCCAGTGTAAGTGACAGCGCTAAGTGGATACTAATGTTAGCTATGGTGTTTGGACGACTTGAGATATTTACTTTATTGGTGTTATTTACCCCAGCATTTTGGCGTAATTAACATGGCTAATCCCTGAGCTAATTATCTATAGATATTAACTCAGGGGATTAATTACTAATTGTTAAGCTTACATACATATTCAAATTCTACTTTTTCTGCAACATCATCAATTTTTATTAACGTCACATCACATAGCCAGTTCGGCGCAAATCTAAATCTTAATGTATGACCAATATGGAAAAACATTAATGCGTTACCCACATATATTTGAGCACTGCCATTATTAAGAATTCGTTGAAGCCCTATACGAGAAGTTGGTTCAGATAACATAGAGTAAGAGTCATTCACACTGATCGAAAAGTTTTTAACCGTACCGTGAGAATATGACATTGCAGATTCAACTTTTTTAAGTTGCGCTTTTAGTTCAGTGTTTTCTGTTTCTAACTGTGCTATTTGGTTTTTATATCGAGTTGTAATATTAGAAAAAGAAAGCTTAGTTTGCTGGAGCTCACTCTCAGCTTGTTTTAAGTTGGTTTTGTGTTGGATTATCTGATCAAGTAATTCAGTTAATCGAGAACGTTCATTACTCGATAATTTAAGGTCTTCGCTAATGGATTGAAATTCAGTTACTAAAGCGTCTAACGAACTAACTTGTCCCAACTGGTTAATGTCTTTGTTTAGTTGGTTTATTTTAATTATATTTTCATTGGAACCTAAGTGATAGGCTAGGTAAGTCATCCCTGCAATAATAATTAAGCTTATACCAACCCAACGAATGATATGACCAAAGCCGAAATAGTTGCCTTGGTAACCTTCAGTGTTGTTATCTTGACTGCTGTGTTCTGTGCTTTGATTATTCATAATATTTATAAGAAAAATGCATTCACTTGGAATAATTTTTCAACTTCCGTTATATGTTTTTTATCCACTAAAAATAATATGACATGGTCGTTACTATTAATAACCGTATCATCGTGTGCAATAAGAACGTCATTGCCTCTTACTATTGCACCTATTGTTGTTCTAGGAGGCAATTTTAACTCTTGTATTGCACGTCCAACGACTTTAGAACTGTTTTCGTCACCATGCGCAATGGCTTCAATGGCCTCCGCAGCACCACGGCGTAATGAATATACATTTTCAATATCAGCGCGTCTAACATGAGTCAGTAACGCAGAAATAGTAGCCTGTTGTGGCGAGATGGCAATGTCTATTTCACCACCCTGAACTAGATCAACATACGCACTGCGTTGTATAAGTACCATGGTTTTTCTTGCACCCATGCGTTTCGCTAACATGGCGGACATGATATTGGCTTCATCGTCATTTGTGACAGCAATGAAAACATCGGTCTGGTCGATTTGCTCTTCAGCTAATAACTCTTGATCAGAAGCGTCGCCGGTAAATACTACTGTATGCTCAAGTCGTTGTGATAAATATTCTGCTCGTTTTTGGTTTCGTTCAATCAGTTTTACCCGATATTGAGTTTCTAAAATTCTAGCTAAACCAGCACCAATATTACCTCCACCAACTATCATAATACGTTTATAACTTTCTTCGAGTTTTTGTAACTCGTTCATCACTAATCGTATATGTTTTGATGCAGCAACAAAAAACACTTCGTCATCGGCTTCGATAACTGTGGTACCTAATGGTTTGATTGCTTGACCTTTACGGTAAATAGCCGCTACTCGAGTTTCTACTGTAGGCATATGTTCTTTTAATGCGGACAAAGCGTATCCAACCAAAGAACCGCCATAGTAAGCTTTGACGGCAACCAATGACACTTTACCGCCGGCAAACTCTAACACTTGCAGTGCACCTGGGTATTCTATTAAACGATGTATATATTGAGTAACTAGTTGCTCAGGAGCAATGTAATGATCAACCGGCAAATCATGATTATGGAATAACTGCTCTTTATATTTTAAGTATTGCTGAGAACGAATTCGGGCAATTTTAGTAGGAGTAGAAAATATACTATAGGCAACTTGGCAGGCCATCATGTTCACTTCGTCACTTCGAGTAACGGCAATTAACATATCTGCATCTTCTGCGCCTGCTTGTCTTAATACATCAGGGTGAGAGCAGTGACCACATACAACTTGTAAGTCGAGTTTGTCTTGTAATTCATGTAATTTTTCTGCGTCAATATCCACCACTGTGATTTCATTTTCTTCACTGGTAAGATTTTCTGCTAAAGTCGCACCGACTTGTCCTGCACCTAATATAATTATCTTCATATCGAGATAGTAACTAACCTGTTATTTTTATTATTAACTTAATGTTTTCATCAAGCGACAGTAATAGAACCCATCCATATTAAGCTGACCTGGTAATATTTGCCAACCAGGCGCTTCATTTGTTTCTGAATTATCTATTTTTACTAATTGAGCATCATGGGTATTGAGTAAAAATTGCGCCATTTGACGCTTGTTTTCTTCTGGTAACACTGAGCAAGTGGCATATAACATAATGCCGCCAGGTTTCAGCTTTAGCCATAAAGTATCGAGTATTTTTTTCTGTAGTTCAGCTAGTGCTTCGATATCTTCATTACGCCTAAGCCACTTTATGTCAGGGTGACGACGAATGACACCTGTTGCAGAGCAAGGAGCATCCAACAGAATGCGATCAAACGTGATAGTTTCATCAATAACGCTTGGGTCGGATAAATCACCGCAAATAATTTTAGCGTCTTCACCTAAACGCGTTAGATTTTGGCTTACACGCTCTAGTCTATTTTCATCAATATCTGCAGCCACCATATCACAGGTTGCTAAATCTAATACGTGACATGTTTTACCGCCCGGGGCAGCACATGCATCTAGAATTAACTCACCATCTTTAGGTTCTAACAACAGTGCAGCATGTTGAGCTGCGCCATCTTGTACAGTAAACCAGCCTTGCTCAAATCCAGGAATGGACTCAACAGGACTAGGTTTGTTGAGCAAAATACCAGTTTTGTGTGTTAAAGGCTGTTCAAACGCAATATTCGCCTTGTTTAATTCTTCTATAAAAGTATCAATTGAAACGTTATTGGTATGTACACGCAACCACATAGGTGAACGCTCTAAGTTTTGTTCTAAAACATACGTCCAGTTATCAGTGTAGGCTGCTTGAATACGCTTTATAAACCAACTTGGGTGGCTATATTGAGTAACCAAATTGTCAGTTTTAGATTCTAAAGCCTCTTTATTTCTAGTGAAGTTACGTAAGCAGGCATTTACTAACCCTTTTAGTCCAGGAGCTTTAAGTACAACAGTGGCTTGTACTGTTTCTGCAACTGCAGCGTGTTCAGGAATACGCATTTTGTCTATCTGATATAAACCAACAATGATCAGATGATGGAATATGCGTTGCTTGCCTTTAAGTTTTTTACTTAATAATAAATTAGTTATTGAGTCATATTTTGGAAAATAACGTAATACGCCAAAACATATCTCTTGTAGTAAAGGGGCGTCTTTAGGGGCTAGGTTAGCTTGCGATTTAGGCAATACATCAGATAATGATAATCCCTTATCTAATACGGCGACCAAACATTTTGCTGCTTCTGCTCTTACGTTTTTAGTTTTATTCATAATGAAGTTCTAATTTGCATCCACTAACAAGTTGGTTCCTGGTTTAACCCAATCTGCACGACCATTTATAAAGTCAGTGACCGACATTGGTTTTTTACCCTGAGGTTGTAATTGAGTAATATTAATTGCGCCTTTTGCTGTGGCCACAGTAATACCTGTTTTATCGGCGCTAATAATTTCACCGGCAGGTTTATCTGAGAAAGTCACTATTTCGGCTTGCAGAACTTTTACCGTATTACCACTTAAATTTGTATATGCCACAGGCCAAGGTTGATAACCGCGGATTGCTCTTTCAACTTCATTGGCTGGTAATGTCCAATCAATGAGCGCTTCTTGTTTAGTTAATTTATGGGCGTACGTTGCCAATGCATCATTTTGTTTTACTGGAGTAGTTGTTCCAGCTGCAATTTGATCAACTGTTTTGGTTAATGCGTTAGGGCCAATTAGTTGTAATTTTTCATAAATAGAGCCGCTTGTGTCTTGATCAGTAATGTCACACTTTTCAACTAACAACATATCGCCAGTATCAAGGCCAACATCCATTTGCATAATGGTGACACCAGTTTCAGCGTCACCAGTTAAAACAGAACGTTGAATTGGCGCGGCACCTCGCCATTTGGGCAATAACGAGCCATGTACATTGATGCAACCATGTTTAGGTGCATCTAATGCTGCTTTAGGCAGTAATAAACCATAAGCGACCACTATCATTAGGTCAGCATTCCATGCAGACAATTCATCTAGAGCTTCGTCTGTCTTTAATGATTGAGGTTGGCAAACCGGAATGTTGTGCTCCAGTGCAATTTGTTTTACGGCACTTGGTTGTAACTTTTTACCTCGGCCTGCAGGGCGGTCTGGTTGAGTGTAACAGGCGATGATGTTGTAGTTATTTGCAATTAAGTGTTCTAAATGTTTTGCGGCAAACTCTGGCGTTCCCGCAAAAATAATATTCAACTTTTTATCTGACACTCAACTTACCTTTTTTCTTTTGCTAGCGCTTTAGCTTCTTTTTCCAACTTCTTCTTAATACGGTCACGTTTTAATGGTGACAAATAATCAACAAACAGTTTGCCATCCAAATGATCTAATTCATGTTGGATGCAGATGGCCATTAAGCCTTCAGCGGTTTTAGTGAAGGCTTCACCATTTTTATCTAAGGCGGTCACCGTTACTGTTTCGGCACGCTCAACTTTGGCATAACAATGAGGAACTGATAAACAGCCTTCTTCATTGATCACCATACCTTCTTTATGCGTGATCACTGGGTTAATAAAAACTAGAGGTTCATCTCGTTCCGCCGATGTATCTAATACAAATAAGCGGATATGTTGATCGACTTGAGAAGCGGCTAAGCCAACGCCTTGCTCTTCATCCATAGTGTCAAACATATCGTCAATCAGCGTTTTTATTTCGTCTGTTACTTCAGTGATCTCTTTTGCTACTGTGCGTAGTCTTTCATCTGGGAATTGCAAAACATTTAATACAGTCATGATTATTCTTTTACTCAAAATATTGGAAACATAAGGTGTTTAGTCAGTCGACTCTCATCGCTACTACAAACACAGATAAAGTAATTTTACCTTTATATCCCCAATTTTAACAGGAATTGATGGTTATTATTCCGTCATTATAAATTCGCAATTATTCAGTTAGTTTACTATGTTTCTATTATTGGGAATGTGGGGTGTTTATGGATGAATTCAAAGACTCAGAACTTTTGTCTAAATCGGAATTACGATTATGGATGGCGCTATATCTTTGCCCCCAATTAGGCATAGGATCGTTAAAAAAATTAGAAGCGTTATTGCCCAATGTATTAAGCGTATTCCAACTCCCAGAAAGTGAGCTTCCTAATTATAAATTATCTCCCAAACAAATAACCAAACTATTAATGCCGGATTGGCAATATATAGACAGGTTAGTCGATTGGTTAACATCACAACAAATACTTGTATTGCCATTTAATCATATGTTGTACCCAAGTTTATTATTCAATACTGCCAGACCACCTGTCTTATTATTTTTAAAAGGCAACATCAAATTATTAAACCAAGTTCAGTTAGCGTTTGTTGGTAGCCGCAACCCCACCGCTTATGGTAGCCAAGTGACTAAAAACTTTGTTCGTGAGTTAGTTGGTTTACAGGTTGTGATTACAAGTGGGTTAGCGATTGGTATTGATGGTATTGCACATAAAGCAGCGTTATCGGCTAAGGGTCAAACTATAGCGGTTTTGGGATCGGGTCTAAATCAAATTTACCCTAAACGTCATTTATATTTAGCTGAACAAATTGTTGAACAAGACGGTTTGTTGGTATCTGAGTTTTTACCTAACGTTCCCCCAGTACAGTTCAATTTTCCTAAACGAAATCGAATTATAGCTGGGATGACCAATGGCACCGTTGTGGTAGAAGCAGCCATTAAAAGTGGTTCTCTTATTACGGCACAAATAGCGGTAGAAGAAGGGAGAGATGTATTTGCGATACCTGGCAGTATCTTTAATCCCTTGTCAGTAGGTTGCCACCATTTAATCAAACAAGGTGCTAAAATTGTGACAGGTATTGACGATATAATAGAAGAGTACGTTGGATTAACAAAAACGGACAATTTTTCTAATAAAAAGGACTTGGCAGAGGATAAATTGTTAGCTAGTGTAGGACATGACACAACGTCAATTGATGTCATCGTTCAACAATCTAATCTACCTGTTGAACAGGTACTGACTAAGTTGTTGAGTTTAGAAGTCGAAGGGTTAATTGTTGCAGTACCCGGAGGCTATTTAAAGGTAAGTAGTTAACCTAGCCTATATAAACAAAGGGGCAATGTATGTTTGATATCCTTTTGTATTTGTTTGAAAATATTGTAAATGACAGTTCTGAAGTTTGGATAGATGATGATGCACTATCTAAGGAGCTCAAAAGGGCTGGATTCCACGACGACGATATTTATAAAGCGTTAATGTGGTTAGAAGATTTAGCCGATTTACAATCCACTGATAACGCCCCATTTATTGCAGGGCAAACCGCCGTATCCACTCGAGTTTATACATTGGAAGAAAGTTTTAAACTAGATGCAGAATGTAGAGGTTTTTTACTTTTCTTAGAACAAATTAATTTATTAGATGTTGCTACTCGAGAAATGGTCATTGATAGGGTAATGGAATTAGAGGAAAGCGAAATTATACTAGAAGACTTGAAGTGGGTTGTCATGATGGTTTTATTTAATGTGCCCGGTAAAGAGTCTGCCTTTGAGCAAATGGAAAATCTAGTATTTGATGAATTTGACGGCACATTACACTAAGCACTTTCTGATTTAGATTAATAATTGATTAACTTTTGATTGCTTATAAATTTGTAGTGGATAAGATCCACTGCAAATTTCATTTATTCGACTTCTGAGCATATGACCCCGGACCAAGATAATCCGTTTGAATCTACTAAAACAAAAGAATTCTGTCCTAAATGTAACTCAGAGTTAACCATCAAAACAGGCTCGTCTGGTGCCTTTTTAGCCTGTGTTACTTATCCTGTTTGTGATTACACGCGCGCTTTATCCCAATCCTCCGAAGTACAAACTTTAAAAATCCTAGATGATGTTTGTTGCCCAGAATGTGAAGGAGATTTGGCGGTTAAAACCGGTAAGTTTGGAATGTTTATCGGTTGTTTAAATTACCCTGATTGTAGTTTTACTGTTAAAGATGACGATGATGATGATTATGAGCCTGTAGATTGCCCTTTATGCCAAAAGGGTGAATTACATATGCGGGCGAATAAAAAAGGCAAAAGCTTTTATGCTTGTGATCAATACCCCAAGTGCGATTATCTATTAAATCAAAAACCAATTGCGGTAAAATGTGATGAGTGTGATTGGGCTGTAATGACAGAACATAATAATGAATTACATTGCCCTAATTGTAACCACCATGTTCGAGTGCCACCAAAAGCTGATTAATATGAAAGATAATGTAATAAGAAAGGCAGCTGTTGCTGCATTAAAACAAGACCAAGTTATTGTTTATCCAACAGAAGCTGTATGGGGGATGGGATGTGATCCGCAAAGTGAAATCGCGGTAAACCATTTGCTAACGATCAAACAAAGACCAATAGAAAAAGGGTTAATATTAATTGCCGCTGACTTTGCACAAGTGGAAAAATATGTAGATATAAAAAAGCTATCCTCAGATATTAAACAACAAGTATTTGATTCTTGGCCTGGCCCTGTAACTTGGTTATTACCTTGTTCAGAGATAGCACCACATTGGGTTACAGGTGGCAGCGATCTAATTGCGGTGCGAATTACCAACCACCCAACAGTCATAAATTTATGTAATGAATTCGAGGACGCTATTGTTTCTACTAGCGCTAATTTAACGGGTCAGCCAACATGTGAAACGTTAAATGAACTGCAAGAACTGTTTGACGATAAAGTTGCTGTTTATGTAGATGAGCCTTTAGGTGGGAATACAAACCCTTCAACCATAAAACACGCATTTACCGGAAAAGTAATAAGGAGTTAAGTTGGAAAATACAATGTTAGAACAAGTTAAACGTTTCTTGCAGTCATTGCAGGATGATATTTGCACCACGTTAACTGAGCTTGATGGTAAAGCGTTTGAACAAGATCAATGGCAAAGAGAAGAAGGGGGAGGTGGGCGCTCTCGAGTATTAAAGAACGGAAACTTGTTTGAGCAAGCAGGTGTGAACTTCTCCCATGTTTATGGTGCTAATATGCCGGCATCTGCTACCGCACATCGACCTGAATTAAAAGGGCGCAGCTTTAATGCCTGCGGTGTGTCTTTGGTTATACATCCACATAATCCACATATTCCAACAACTCACGCTAATGTCCGTTTTTTTATTGCTGAAAAAGAAGGTGAAGATCCAGTTTGGTGGTTTGGCGGTGGTTTTGACTTAACGCCATATTACCCAAAAGATGAAGATGTTATTCATTGGCATCAAACGGCATTAGATATTTGCCAACCGTTTGGTGATGACTTGTACGATAAATATAAAAAATGGTGTGACGAATATTTCTATTTAAAACACAGAGATGAAACTCGTGGTGTTGGTGGTCTGTTTTACGACGACTTAAACGAATGGGGTTTTGATAAGTGTTTCGAATTTACTCAAAATATCGGTCGTGGATTTTGCCAAGCATACGTACCAATTGTTCACGCTAGAAAAGACGATGAATATAATGAAGCACAACGTCAGTTTCAATTATACCGTCGGGGCCGCTACGTAGAGTTCAACTTAGTCTTTGATCGCGGGACATTATTTGGTTTACAAACCGGTGGCAGAACTGAGTCTATATTAATGTCGTTACCTCCTTTAGTACGTTGGGAGTATCAATACTCACCAGATGAAAATAGCCAAGAAGCTAAATTGAATGAGTATCTAGTACCTAGAAACTGGTTAAGCCGTTAATAATAATCTTCATCGAGAATCGTATAAGTTAAATTTCCCCAAATACCCAGAGGAGTTTAACTTATACATATAAATTATTGTTATGACCTTGTGATCAAAGCTGAATTTCGAGACTATCTTGATAACTCAACTACCTTGAATCGTATCTAATGAAACAATTTGCTGTTATTGGTAATCCAATTGCCCACTCTAAATCGCCACTAATTCATCAAACATTTGCCAAGCAACTTAATATTGAGTTGAGTTATACCTTGTTAGAGTCTGAACCAGACCAGTTCAAACAAACAGTAGATGCGTTTTTTTCAAATGGTGGAACAGGTCTTAATGTGACAACTCCGTTTAAACAGGATGCGTATGAATATGCGGATCAAACCTCTGCTCAATCTAAAATAGCGCAAGCGGCTAATACCTTATATATCGATGATGGCATTTATAAAGCAGACACCACCGATGGCATTGGATTAGTAACAGATCTTAAGTTTCATAATTTCAGTCTGACTAATAAGAAAATATTAGTGTTAGGTGCTGGTGGTGCAGCAAAAGGCGCAATACTCGCGTTAATCGAAGAGTCACCTCACAGTATAGTAATTGCCAATAGAACCAAATCAAAAGCGGAACAAATAGTAAGTGCTATAAATGTGAATAACCTTTTTGCCAGTGGATTAGAAACAATAGAAGGGGACTTTGATATTGTGATCAATTCTACTTCTTGTTCAATAACCGATGACGTACCAGAGATGGACACCTCTTGTTTTAAACACATATCAGTTAGTTACGATATGAGTTACAAACCTCATGTGACTAGTTTTAACCAATACGTAATAAAAAATAGCCACTCAAATGTTAAAACAATCGATGGATTAGGTATGTTAGTGGAACAAGCGGCAGAGTCATTTCTAATTTGGCACGGCATTCGACCAGACACATCCCAAATTAGAAAATTACTAAGAGAGCAGTAAGACGTTTAATAGAACGAAAAAATGCAACAAGATCATAGCTGCTCTAGGTACTCATTCTTAAGGCGTACATAGTTATCTGCAGATACCGTTAGAAATTCCATTTCACTGGTTTTTAACGGTCTTACTTTTTTTACCGGGTTACCCACATATAAGTAGCCATCTTCTAATACTTTATGAGGTGGCACTAAAGATCCTGCACCAACAATACAATCATTGCCAACAACAGCCCCATCCATAACAATCGCGCCCATACCTACTAAAACGCGGTCACCTATAGTGCAGCCATGTAACATAGCTTTATGCCCGACAGTTACATCTTCTCCTATAATAAGTGGGTTACCATTTGGATTAGACGCTGACTTTCTAGTGACATGTAAAACACTGCCATCCTGAATATTGCTTCTTGCGCCTATGAAAATAGTATTAACATCACCTCTAGCGGCAACCATTGGCCAAATGCTAACGTCTTCTTTTAAGGTTATATCACCATAAAGTACAGCAGTACCCTCTATAAAAACATTATCTTCTAATTTAGGAGCGATACCGTTATACATTTTTGTATTTGTTTGATTCATAATAAGTCCTCACTTTTACCTGTATAATACCTTAAAATTTAACCAAATAAGTCAATAAATACACGTTGTGTAGGAATAATAGTCACTCGGTAAATTAATTCAATAAAACACTTGCGCCATTATAAAATCTCCCTATAATGCGCCCCACGTTGTCAGGAAGACGCCAAGCCGCTAAAACAACAAGTTTGAATTAGGGTTTGGAGCAAGAAATCTTAGAGAAGTTTGTAAA